>NZ_PQCD01000033.1:0-119746 GCF_002964705.1 Pseudoalteromonas sp. T1lg75
GCGCCAGCTATGGCGAACGGTCAGCTCCACTTCTAAAGAGAAGGTGCTTAGATGATGCGGCACAAAAATCTCGCTCTCTTGAGCTGTGGCGCCATTATCGACTATGGTCATCTCGCTAGCATTGTTAAAGCTGTAGGTTTGTACGCCCGGGGGCAGAATCTTTAAGGTTACGGCCTGTTGTTTTAGCTGGCTATCCTTGTGGGCGGTGAGGGTAAAGACATAATCACCCCACTGAGTTTTGTTTTTGGTTGGCACTTCCAGGGTAAAAGGGATGCCCGCGTTGATTTCGCGGTGCGACAGTTTTGCCCCGGGTAACGAAGAAGCGAGTGAGAGTCGCAATGTGCCGCTAAAACCATCGACGATACGGCTGTTACAGTTGAATGTGGCGGTCTCGCCGGCGTTGATGGTGAGTACCGAGCTGGCGCAATGCAAATTGAATTGTGGGTCTAATTTAGGTTCTTTGTTGGCTGCTGTCGGTGTACCACCTGAAATGCTCTCGCCAACCAAGGTATCTATGCTTTTGGCTGCATAAGGCAGTTGGGTGCGCGATGCGAAACGCAGCGGGTTGTTTGGAAAAAGAGGGTTGCTAAGTTGCCATTGAGAGCCGATTGACGAGCCTGTGGTGTGCAGCGCATAGCTGTCATTCATATCCATATTGTGTGCTGCATTAACGTCAGCGTCGCTTGCCAGCAAACAGGCTAGGGTTGCGGTTGCTATCAGTGGATAGCGGATCAGGGTTGAAAGATTAGCCACAATAAAGCTCCCAGGTTTTCGAATATTAATAACCATCCCTATTTTCTCTTGTTGATTTACGCTCTTATGTTAAACGTAAATTAAGAAGAAAAAGGAAGGCTCTAGAGAGCCTTCCCAGGGTTTACAGCTTACTTACGTTTACCGTTACCTTTTGACTTAGGAGAAGCCACGATGGTTTCTTCTAAAGAACAGTTGGTAGTAGCGCCAGTTTCACATACTTGGTAAGTGAAGCTAGTCGCAGTAGAGTTAAAGCGATCTGTGTAGCTTGTCTTTCTTACACCTGAGTCAATTAGTGCACCGTCACGGTATACATCAAACTCAGTTGCAGTTTGTGCAGTCCAAGATAGGCTTGCTACTACACGGTCACCAGAAGTTTCAGCGTCACCTTGTACAAAGATTGTTGGCTCTGGTACAGGCTCAGTCACAGTTACGTCTTTAGTGATTGAGTGCTCGGCACCGTCATCATCGCTTACAGTTAGGGTTACGGTGTAAGTACCCGCAGCTGTGTAGCTGTGTGAAGGGTTAGCTAGAGTTGAGCTAGCGCCGTCACCGAAGTCCCAAGACCAAGTTGTTACCGCACCGTCAGTGTCACCAGATAGGTCAGTGAACTGTACGTCCAGGTCAGTAGCGGCGAAGCTGAAGTCAGCTACAGGTGCTACGTTAGCCGGAGCGTCTACCACAGTGAAGCTTACTTGTGCCTGGTCGAACGCGTCTTGCGAGTCAGTAGCCACTGCAGTCACGATGTGGTCACCAGCGCCAAGCGTGTCGATGCTGAATAGTGCACCAGTACCGATTAGGCCGTTGAAGTTATCGTACCACTTGATACCTGCGCTTAGGTCGCCATCTTCTGCGTCAATTGCAGTACCGTCGAAGGTGATGCTGTCGCCTAGGTTGAAGCTAGTGCCACCCATAGGTGCATTGATAGTCATTTCAGGCGCTTGGTTTTCAGCCGGTGGTGGAAGTATCGCGTCACCGTTAGATGCTGAGATGCTCCAGCTGTTAAGTACGCCGTTCATGGTGTAGCTTGACGTATCTTCTGCGTATAGACGCCATTTACCCTTGCTTGACTCACCTGCGAATTCTACTGGAGTAAAGGTATGGATAAGGTCTTTATTCCAGAAATCACGCCAAGTTACTAGCTTCACTAGAGTACCAGCAGGAGACTGTAACCAAACGTTCAAGTATTGAACTGAATCGTAAGAGATGTTTACAGACACTTCTAGCGCATCGATAGCAACACCGGTAGGTAGGTCGATTTCAGTGAATACACGGCCGCCCCACTCAGGAAGTGCAATGGCTGTGTTGTTAGAACCGCTTACCGTAGTGTTGGCAGCTGCTACAGAGAACTCGATGCTCTGGTTAGTCGTTTGACCCGCTGAGTCGGTAACAGAAGCCGTTACTACGTGGTCGCCAGCAGATAGGTCAGACTTAGTGAAGCTTGCACCGTTGCCGATAACACCATCCACGCTTGACGTCCATACAACAGTTGAAGTTAGGTCGCCATCTTCAGTGTCGCTTGCATTTGCAGAGAAACTTACAGTTTCGCCAACAAGGAAGGCGCTGTTGTTTTCAGGAGTTGCGATAGACACGTTAGGAGCGAAGTCAGTAGCACCTAAAGGCGCGCCGCTTAGCTTCAACGTCCAGTTGTTTAGAATACCGGCGTTGTTGTTGTTGTGGTCTTCTACTTGTAGCGTCCAGTTACCTAGGGCGTTATCAAGCTCGTGGTCGTAGTTTACAAAGTCCATCTCAAGACGGTTACCCGCTTGGCCTTCGAAGCTGCGAAGTACAGACTCTTTACCGTTAGGTGCTACTAGCTTGATCACTAGGTCAGCGATGTTGTCGTGAGTGATGTCAACGTGACCTGCAACCTCAGTGATAATCATTTCATGAGGTACATTGATTACGCTCTCAGCTGGTGCTTCTGGTGCATCGTCGGCAATCAATACCGCTTCGTTGTTGCTGAAGCTCGTAGACGTGCTGCCTTCAGGCCATACACGTAGCGTTAGAGGTAATGTTTTAGTGATATCACCGTCTACCGCAGTCACCGTCATTTGGTACGTACCAGGAGCAGTTGCAGTTGTAGTGTTGATAGTCATAGTTGTGGCTGTGTCAGCAGCAACAGGGTTTTGACTAAATAGCACTTGTGCATCTAAAGCTGGAACAGTAGACAGGCTTAGAGTCGCATCGCCTGAGAAACCACCGGCAGCGGTCAGGTCGATAACGAAGTCTTGGCTTTCGCTTTGGTTAACCGTTGCAGACGAAGGCGTTGCATTCATAAAGAATGAAGGACCTGTACCGCCTGAATCAGCCAAGGCATTAAACACGTTCATGCGCTTGCCGTTGATGGTTTTGCCTTGTAATGCGGCTACGTCATCACCCGTGCTCATTAGAACCTGTTTAAGCTGCGCAGTAGTTAGGTCTGGGTTACCAGATAATAGAAGCGCTGCTGCACCGGCTACGTGAGGCGTGGCCATTGAAGTACCGCTTAGTGTGTCATATGCACCACCAGGAACGGTTGAAACAATGAAGTGACCAGGAGCGGCAATGTGTACTAGCTCGTCACCAAAGTTTGAGAAACCAGATAGGTTGTCTTGGCTGTCGGTAGAAGCAACGGCCATTACGTTTGGTACGTCATAACCTGCAGGGTAGAAACCGCCTGGATCGATATCAGATGAATCGTTACCTGCTGCCGCTACGAATAGCATATCGGCGTTGTTGGCTGCCGTGATTGCATCTTTAAGCGTTTGCGTGAAACCACCGCCACCCCAGCTGTTGTTAAGAACGCGAACGTTGTTACCGGCATTTTTAAGACCGATCATATAGTCGATACACTGAACACCGTCGGCAAGGGTACCACCACCTGAACCCAGGAAGCTACAACCTACCATGCTGGTACGCCAGTTCACACCAACAACACCTAGGTTGTTGTCACCTTGAGCACCAATAGTACCGGCTACGTGAGTACCGTGAAGGCCTGTGTCTTGAGGGTTACCATTGTCTAGGAT
Source organism: Pseudoalteromonas sp. T1lg75 (assembly GCF_002964705.1). GTDB lineage: Bacteria > Pseudomonadota > Gammaproteobacteria > Enterobacterales > Alteromonadaceae > Pseudoalteromonas. Next base: position 3,759 of record NZ_PQCD01000033.1, read on the forward strand.
GGCTGAGATACCGTGGATGTCATCGATATAACCGTTACCGTCGTCATCGATACCGTTTCCAGGGATCTCGTTAGGGTTGCGCCAGATGTTATTTACAAGATCAGGGTGTTGGAAATCGAAACCTGTGTCGATAACACCCACGATTACTGATGCATCACCGATGGTGTAATCCCATGCCGCTTCGGCAGAGATTTTTTGCATGCCGTAAAGGTTTGCATAGCTAGGGTCGTTTGGAACAGCTTGGTGCTTAACGATGAAGTTAGGCTCAGCGTACTCTACAAGTGGGTGGTTTTTAAGGCTAGCCAATACAGCATCTACTGAACGGCCCTTACCAAGATCTAGTACCGCAAGACGACCGTTAGCAATGTTGCGTAGGCGGTCATCAACACCGTCGTTGTTTTTATCTTTGAAAGATACGCCAAGGTTACGAGAAAGCTCTTTACGCTCTTTCTTAGCTACTCTTTCTTTGAACTTAACGATAACAGTTTGTTGATCGTATTCTGGTGCTGCTTTGTGTGGCGCTTGCGCTACTGCTAAAGCAACAGGACTGATACCAGCTAGTAGTGTAGTACCTACTAGTGTTTTGATTAGTTTGGAAGATGACTTCTTGGGCGTTTTCATCATCTGATCTCCTGTTGTTTGTAAATTTAACTTATGGTTGGTTCATTTGTACGTACCCACTTCATTCTCCCTGTAAGTCGCACGCTCGCACTTCTTGTATGCGAATGTATATAGTTATATACCTTCGTTTGTATATGATCAATAAAAATGACGTAAAAAATTCACATTTATTTATAAAAAATGTATAGGAAGTATGCAGCGGTATGATTTAAAAGAGGTTTTTATTACAGGAAAATGACAAATTATTTTTTATTCATCGGAAGAATTTCGTGTTTTTGTCTATTGATGTGCAAATTGCAATAGAATTGTTAGCAGGACAAATGTCCTATAAAACCAGTATTTATGCAGTGTTGCGCGTTATTTATGCACGGGTGGCAGAGAGCTTTGCCAGGTCTGAGAGGCGCCTGGAAATTGCTCAATTGTATATAAACTTGTATTTCAGCCTAATGCACTTAGAGCCAACCAAAGAAGATGTATACGCTGTATACAAAAAACTGAGTCTGGGCGACAGGCGCTCTGTCTTGCCTTAGGGACAATGAGACAGGGGAGCGGTGTGCTCAAAGCCCAGTCGCTCACTGTGGCAGCTGATGGGGCTGTAATTAAGGGCGGTATGACATTATAGACATGAGTCGTAGTATGCCCGCGCTGGCTTGTACTTTATTGCCGCGCCTGGAGTATCGCACTGAACTTGTGTGGCCCTTGGCATGGGCGGGCCTTGTATGTATGGGGGCGTTAAATGGGAAAATAGTGGGGGCTAAAAAGAAAAAAGCAGCGGCTCAATGGGGATGAGCACACTGCTTTGGTTAAGGTCCAACTAGAAAAGGGTTTCTGCTTAGAAAGAGATTACTTGCTCAGCAGTACAGTCTGTGGTGTTTTGGTCACAGGCTTTGTAAGTGAATGTGCCGCTTACCTTACGTGAGAAGGTATCGTTGTACTGCGCGCCATTAGCAACAGTGGCAATCTTGGCACCATCACGGTAGATATCAGCACTACCCGAAGACGCACCCAGGGCAACAAGCTCTACCTGGTTTTTACCTTTGGCAAAGGTATGTGTGGCGCTAAGTGATAGCTCACCCGGAGTTGGGGTGTTGCCACAGCCGTTTTGCGTTAGGTAATCGTGCGCGGCCTTGGCTTTAACGATACCGTAACCGAAGTATACGTCGTGACCGGCTGCGCCTTGGTCTTCGGCGGTCATCTTCAATGCGTCACGGATTTGCTCACCACTACACTCGGTGTGGTTTGACCAAACTAGCGCCGCAACACCGGCTACCGCTGGTGAAGCCATAGACGTACCGCTCATGTAACCGTAAGCAGAAGGAGTAACACTTACTGAGATTGAAGCGGCATTCAAAAATGCATCACGGTCAGCAAGGTCTGCACCAATTGCAGGGATAGATGTGCTGTTCATATCACCCAGGGTGCCATACAGTACACCGTCAACGTTGTTAACGATAACCGCGCCAACACCGCCAGAGGCTTCACAGTTTGCTACTTTATCGTGGAAGCTGATGTTACCGCGGTCGATAACACAGATATGGCCCTGTGCACCGGCGTCTACTGACTCTGCCGTGCCCATGAAATAGCCTGCAGCCGTCGCTTCACCATCGTTTTCCATGCCTGCAGAAGCATAGAAAGTACCGTCAGCGCTTAGCGACGCAATATCCGCCATGCCCGCTGGGTAGGTAGAAAGCGTTTGAACACCGCCGGCCGTTGCTTCAACACAGATGGTTTCATCGAAGGTAGCGCGCTTACCGCGACCGGTTGTACAGCTTGGAAACTGAGAAAACGGTGCAATGTTGTTATCGGCGTCGTTGGCGCCAACCATCATTACCGCAGGGTAGGCTGCAGGATAAGACGCAGCTGAGTTACCATCGTTACCCGCTGCAGCGACGATAAGACCACCATTGGCACTGAACTCGGCAAAGGCGTTGGCTTCGACGTTGTTGCTACCGCCGCCACCTAGGCTCATGTTGATGATATTGGCACCGGCTTGGCTACATAGGTTAGTAGCATGGGCAAGATCTGATGAGTAAGCCCAACCGCGCTCGGTGAATACCTTGATAATGTGCATTTCAACGCCTGGGGCCATACCCACAACGCCGAATTCGTTATCGCTGGCACCAATGGTACCGGCTACGTGGGTGCCGTGTGGGCCACCGTTTACATTCCAATCGCCTGTGCCTGGGTCATAATCACCCGTGATACCGGCCCAGTTAAAGTCAGGGTTTGACTTATCAAGACCTGAGTCGATAACACATACTTTCATGCCGGCGCCGGCAATAAAAGGTACCTGGTTAGCTTGTGACTGGTATACAGCGTAAGGTGTAAGCTGGCTGGTCATAGGGTTACCAGCATCGTCGTTGTATAACGCAAATGGCTTACGGATTTGGTCTTTTTCGATAAGTTTTACATGTGGGTTATTAAGAACACCCTTAACCTGAGAAAGGTCCATGCCTGGGAAGTTAGCAGCAAAGAAACCTTCGCCGTCTACTTTAATTTCTGCGCCAGACTGAACGGCTAATGCTTTGATAACGCCTTTACTGTTGTTATCAACCTGGATTACGAAACGAGAATCGTCTGCTTGTGCGCTTGCTGCTGCGCTAAGTGTTAATGCCGCTAAGGCGCTCGCTATTTTTGTTACTTTCATAACTTTGCTCCAATGTGTGTAGGGGGTGGCGTTACCTTGGTGTTGTCCGTACACCGCGAAAACGCGTATGACCTACAAGTTGGTGTTCAATGCTATTTATCTTTGCGGCTTCTGGTGCTCAGGCATAAATATTTGAACTTGCTAAAAAATATAACGTGATCCCTTCCCTCGAAGAGGAATGAGGAATCATTTCAATGACTCAACATATACATTTATATACATATAGACACTAAAGATCAAATAAATTTAACTTTTTATACACAGTAATGACAAAAAACTGTCTAAAAAATCCTGCTTTTGGATGATAAGTAACGGAAAATAATGGAAATTGTTCGATCAGACGCAGCGATAAAATTAACATTAAAAAACAGCAAACTTGTATATCAAAGCGGTTGTTAGCTAAAAAGGGGACTGTGAGTGCGAGGAGATTGGCACCTTGACAGCACCTAGACGGTGCACTGTTTATGCTGCAAGTAGCAGGAGAGCATTGTTTTAAAGAGCTAAGCGTCGCCCAAACTCAGGTGCTCAGGCATTATTACTCGGTGGCGGCTTTTTCGGACAACGAATCGTAAGTTTGGCGCCACCTAGCGTGGATGAGCCAACGATCAGTTTACCACCATGAGCTTCACTTATTTTTTTCGCTAGTGCCAGGCCCAGGCCGACACCGCCGGAATCACGACAACGACTGAGGTCGAGGCGCACAAAGGGTTCGATAACACGCTGTCGCTCGGCAACCGGGATACCCGGGCCATCATCTTCAATACAGATCTCATAATGTTGAGATTGATTATTCAAGGTGACATGCACTTGGGTTTCAGCAAAGCGGGCGGCGTTGCGAACAATATTGGAAACGGCTCGGTTAAGCTGATGGCTGTCGGCATGCACGAGACAAGGCTGTGCGCCTTTTTCGGTCAATTCGAAATGTATGTCCGGATAGAGGTCGACATGAGACTCAAGCAAGCGCGAGAGCATGTTGCCAAGTTTTAGCTCGCTGGTGTGCAGTGCCCGCGACTTGTTTTCAAGCTGGATAAAGTCCAGCGCTTCTTTGATCAGTTTTTCCAGCTCGGTCAGGCCATCATTAATCTTGGTGCTCAATAACTTGGTGTTGTCGGCAACCAGAGAGTCTTCCAACATATCGAAGGCCAATTGCACTCGCGCCAAAGGCGCTCGAAATTCATGGGCAACCGCTTGGATCAACTCGCGCTGGGATTTGATGTTTTCATTTAACGAGCGGTTTATCTTATTTTGATGCATGCGGTTAACGAACAATAGAATAAAGGCGAAGCTGGCACACAAGGAGGCAATCCAGACATTGCGGGTGTACCTTTGCTGCTCAATCTCTTTGCGCTTTAAACTTTGATCCGCTTGTAAGAGTTTGATTTGCTGTTCTCTTTTTTCCGCTTCGAAATGGCTTAACAAGAAGGCGACCCGTTGATCGCTCTCGGAGTTAAACATCTCATCATTGACCTGTTTAAACAATTCCAGGTAATAAAGGGCTTGAGCCAGATCGCCCCTGTCCTTATAAATTTGATAAAGATACTGATAGGCATCGCGCACCATGCGCTTATCTTCAACATCCGTAGCCACCTCTATAGAGCGATTGGTTAAATGGATCGCTTGGGTGGTCTCACCTTTAAGCTTGGCTATTTTCGCACTGACCAATAACGCATTCGCCTGCAGGGGGATAATTTTTAGATTGATAATTTTTTGCAGTGCCGGCTCGGCGTACTCCTGAGCCAAATCCGCATCGCCTAACTCTATATAGGCGCTGGCGATATCAATTTTGATCCGTGACATCATGGCGACATCATCCAATTCCTGGGCAAGTGCCAGGGCGGATTGATATTGATGCAGTGCGGCATCGAATTGATGTTTACGTTGGTGCACGGCCCCCAAGTTAGTGAGCATTTCGGCAATGCCAAGCTTGTCCTGCAAGGTTTCGTAATAACCCAGTGCCCGCTGTAGGTAAGACAGCGCCATATCATAGTCTTCGAGATAGAAGTAGGTGAGGCCAATGTTGCCGAGCACTTGAGCGAGACCGGGAACATCGTTAATACGCTCGCGAATGGTCAGTGATTTTAATTGGTAATCAAGGGCTAAACTATAGTTACCACTGGTACCGTGAATATTGGCGAGGTTATTGAGAGACACGGCGATGCTTTTCTCTTCGCCTATTTGTTGCTGCATCTCAAAGGCACTTTGAAAATACTCGAGTGCTTTTTTTGGCTCGCCCAGGGTTTGGTGAATGATGGCGATATAATTAGTGGTATTGGCGATACCCCGGGTATCTTGTTGTTCCTTGGCTATTTCGAGGGCTTGTTCAAAGTTTTTCAATGCCGATTGGTAATCGGCGGTGCGCCAATAGATGATCCCCTGCATGGTAACAGACACATAAAGACCGCGTTTATAATCGACTTCTTTTGATAGGGCCTGGCTTTGATTGGTGCGAGCCTGTGCCTGTTCGTACTGCCCCAGGGTAATATGAGCCCAGGCCATATTATTGAGGACCGTTATATGGCGCTTTTCATCCGGGTACTTGGCAAAACTCGACAAGGCCTGCTGTGCATATTCCAAGCTAAGCGGAGGATTGTTATCCCGGTAGGCTTCCACCAGCTCGGTTAAAATCTCGCCTTTTTCTCTGCCCTTGGCCTGAGGCAGTTGCGCTTCGAGTTGGGCAACGCTGCTTTGTTCTTCGTTATCACTACCCTGCACCGAGGTACTAAGCCAAAGCCCGGTACCTAGAAGCAAACAGAGTAGTAATAACAGTTTAAAGCGCATCGTATTATCTATCTCCTACGAAGAGATAACCCTTACCGTGGATAGTTCTAATTCTAGTCGAAGGATTGTTGTCGTCGCCAAGCTTTTTGCGGATCCGTGACACGCGCAAGTCTATGGTTCTGTTGGAGCTTTCATAACCTAGCTTGGCAAAATGCTCGGAAATAAACTCCCGGTCGCAGATCACTCCGGGGTTGCTGGCTAATAAGGCTAGCAATTCAAACTCCGCGGTGGTCAAATCCACCACCTTGCCATCTTTTTCGGCGCTTTGATATTTTTTATCTATCACCAGGTCGTCAAATTTGATCAAGGCTTCGTCTTCTGCCTTTTCTTCGGGCTGAGGCTCGCTGCTTGGCATTGGCGCAGGCGCCTCATGGGGGTTACGGCGCAGCAGGGCACGCACCCGGGCAAGCAAGACACGTGAGCGTACCGGTTTGGCCAGATAATCGTCGGCACCAGTTTCAAGGCCCGCTACTTCATCGATGTCGTTGTCGAGCGCGGTCAGCATGAGGATAGGGCCGTCGTAGGTGCCCTCTAAACCAGGGTAACCATAGCGTGCCTGGCGACAAACTGACAGGCCGTCCATATCTGGCAGCATAACGTCGAGCACCACCAGGGCCGGCTGCTCGGTGATAATGGTTTGCACCGCTTTGAGGCCGTTGTGCTCAATTTTGGTTTTATAGCCGTTGGTTTCAAGAAAACCCGCCACCAGTTGCGCCAACTCGGTGTCGTCATCTACTACAAGGATCCAGTTATTATCTTTCCCGTTCATCATTTTGGCTCGACAGTAACATTTAATTCATAACTTCATAATCATACATGAGTTTGTATTGAGTTGTATATTGATGTTTTAGCCTGGGGCCGGGGCCAAAAGTACCCTTGTGTCTGTGTACCCGGCTTCAATTAAAATTACGGCAAACCTGCCTGGCCAGCACTTCGTTGTGCTGGGTCGGCTCCTGCTTATAAATGAGATAATACTTTTCACAATGACTGCCCTTGGTCGCGATAAAGTCGGGGCTAAGCAGATCCGGGGTCTCTTTTAAGCGCGCCTGCGAGGGCGTGAGCGGGGGGTTAACCTCGGCGCTGGCTACAGGGCCAACATCCGCGGGCTTGTCTGCAAGCATTATCACCATCAGTGCAATAGCAATAAGCAGCAGCATGGCCACGGCGAGAGGAACTTTATTGTGGATATTTGCCGACATTAAACCGAAGAACATATTTACGCCCTGTTTTTAAACACTTTTTATTTGCTATGAGTATAGCCTATTGGTGCGGGCTAGGGTGGCAGTGTCTAAGAGTGCGGGCACGACTAGGCGTGCCCGTGATTAAAAAACTTAAGATTGGGCTTCGTGCTTGAGGGTAACCACACGCTGGGGGAAGGGGATGTCAATATGGGCCTGCTGTAAGGCCTTAAAGACCGCCTTGTTGATTTCCAGTCGGGTGGCTACCTTGGCCTTGGTCGGCGCCCAATAGCGATATAAAAGCACCACACTGCTGTCGGCAAATTCGTTGATACCTACCTGAGGTTTGGGGGTCTGTGCAACTTCGCCCTGCGAGGCAAGCACCTCTAGGATCAGCGCTTCTGCTTGTTCATAGTCGGCATCATAGGCAATGCCAATGGTGCCTTCTTCGAGCGAATAATCGAAGGAGTTATGAATGATTTCGCCAACAATATGCTTGTTGGGAATGGTGATCTCCACTTCATCTTCATCGCGTAAATGGGTCATGCCGAGCTCGATCGCGCTCACCTGACCGGTGACTCCCTTAACCGTAATGGTGTCACCCACCACAAAAGGACGGGTGGCAATGATGGCCAGACCCGCACCATAGTTTGACAGCATGCCTTGCAGGGCGAGGCCGGCGCCCAAAGAGGCGGCACCTATGGCGGCGACGAAAGGCGTGACGCTTATTCCTACCTTACCTAGGGCGATGACCACAAAGGTCACAATGAGTAGGACCCGAACCATGTTGCTGGTAAAGGTGGACAGGGTGATGTCAATTTTGTGGCCCTGCATCAGGGTAAATATCCAGCGGCTCACCCGTTGCGCCAACCACAGGCCAAACACCAGTAATATCAAGGCCAATACCAGTTGGGCGCTGTAGGCCACAAGGAAATCTATCGCCATCTGGTAGTAGCGCTCTACCTGGGCTATTTCTTGTTCGATCATCTAAGGTTTTTTCTCGAATAATGTGTTTGCTAAATAGTAACGACTTAGCACCTGTAATTCGAGTGACAATTAGTATTTGAATCTATAATTAGCAAAGGTTCGCCGAATAATTGCGTCCGGGTTCAACGCTTACACACAGAGCCCGACGCCGCAGTGATAATTAGACGTTGGAATTATGAAATACTGGATACTCACTATTGCCTTATTATTTTCGTCAGGCTTGTTTGCCGCGAATGAGAGCCCGGACGGTACCTTGGAGCAAATGCGCGCCGATGCCCTGTCACGCATTGATGTCCTCGCCTGCCTTGAAAAGGGCGGGGTGATAAAAACCGTGTGCATGAATGCCATCCCCGCCTGCATTTACACTTACCCGGATGCGGGCAAGCAGTGTACCACGGGCACGGATTGTCAGGGCCATTGCCTAGTTGTGGGTGACTTTGTGGCCGAAGGCAGCGTCGTGGTTGGCCAATGCAGTGTGGATAACGACCCCTGCGGCTGTTATCAACGCATTCGAGATGGGGTCGCCGAATACGCCATGTGCACGGATTAGCAGGGTAAGCGTATTACTTAACTCGCTCGGTTAGTCTCGCTTTCAACACTCATTTTGGGGCGCATATGTCAGCCAATTCATCCAATAATGTTGCGCTTAAAAGCATGTCCCTGCGTCAATGGCTCGATTTGATCTTGCTGTATCTTTCCTTCCCTCTGATTCTATTTGTGTGCAGTTTTGACCTTGGTTGGTGGCAGGCCTGGGTCTATTCGGCGCTGGTGTTTGCTTTTGGCGTTGGCGGCCATATGCTGGCGGAGAAAAGGAACCCCGGATTAGTGGCACAAAGAAAAAGCCTCGCGAGCATTAAAAAAGCCAAACCCTGGGACAAGGTACTCGCCCCTTTAATGGCCATAAGCATAGGTTTCCCGATGATCATAGTGGCCGCTCTGGACCACAGGTTTCAGTGGTCCGCTGCGTTTCCCCTGTGGCTTAATTGGTCGGGCTTTATTTTGGTTGCCCTTGGCTACGGCATCGCTACCTGGGCCTTGGTAGAGAACCGCTTCTTTATCAGCGTAGTGCGCATTCAAACTGAGCGAGGCCATGTGGTGTGTGATACCGGCCCCTATCGCTTTATTCGCCATCCCGGTTATGCCGGCAGTGTATTAGCGCTATTTGGCATAGTGCTGGCGCTTGATTCGCTTTGGACCTTGTTGCCAACGGCGTTTGCCACGGTTATTACCCTAATAAGAACCCAATTAGAAGATACAACTTTGCACAAGGAGTTATTGGGGTACAGTGAGTATGCGCGGCGGGTTAAATATCGCCTGCTCCCCTGGGTGTATTAATCGGCGCTGTGCAAGTAGCGACGAATTACCCCTTTGGAAGGGAAACAGGCCACCAAGCCAGGTAAAAAAGGCGTTAAACTTTTTGCTATATTCAGTAACAAATCATCAAAGGCTATGGCAGAATAAGCAAACAACAATAAAGTGTGGCCACAGCGCCGCCGGTAAAAATAACTCCCTATGATAAAAAAACTTGTTCACCTGGGTTTTATAAACATAGGCACGGACCGCCTTGAACACGTTGAAGCAACTAAGGTGCAAACCACCAACCTGGTTACCGTGGTGACCTGTGTGGTTGCCCTGTTGTACGCTCTGTACTTTCTTCTTTCTTTAAACCAGACCTCAGTAGCCGCTATTAACTTGGTGTTTGTTGCCTGTTACGGCTTGGGGTTGTTGTTCTCCCATAAACGCTACTACCGAGGGGCCAAGGTGTGGTTTTTTACCGTACTGATGGCGCATGTTTACCTCTTTAGTGTGTATACCTTTGGCGTTGGCGCTGGTTTTCATTTTTATTATCTCATTATCACCCCGGGGGTTTTTCTGCTCTTTAACGAAAACGATCGAGTGGAAAAATTTATCTTTAGTTTAGCTGGCGGCATTCTCTTTTATTTATGCTCCGAGGCGGGGGACACGGCGCCCGTTATTTCGCTCGATGGCCAATCCGAACGCCTGTTATTTTATTCGGTGATCTACGTAACCATGATTGAAACCTATTTCATCATGGCCTTACTCAGCCACAACATAGATCTTTACCAAAAAGAGTTAAAGGCCATCGCCGCAACCGATGCGCTAACGGGGATCAACAACCGTCGCATGTTCATGATGATTGGCGAAGAGCTATTCGAAAACGCCAAGCGCTATGAGCACCCTTTGTCGTTGCTGCTGCTGGATATTGATTACTTTAAAAAGATTAATGATGTGTATGGTCACCTGGTCGGCGACGAAGCGTTAAAGCAAGTGGCCGCAACGCTAAAAGCGAACCTGAGAGCCAGTGATTCACTGGCGCGCTATGGTGGCGAAGAGTTTGTGATGGTGCTGCCGGAAACCGATATTAGCAGTGCCCTGGCAGTGGCTGAAAACCTGCGCCACGCCATTAGCGCGATTCAAATCGAGCTTCCCGACGAGGCGCCGCTGACCTTTACCGTGAGTATCGGCGCCGCGGAAAAAACACCCGACACCCCTTGTCTGATGGGCTTGCTTACCTGTGCCGATAACGCCTTGTATCGCGCCAAAGAAACAGGACGCAATAAGGTCATAAACCATGGCCAGGACAAAGAAGCCGCTCTAGCGTTTAGCTAGCATTACTCGGCTTCGCACTCACTGCCGTCGAGCTTGAGGCACCAGCCCTTTGGCTCGAACATCTCCTGGCCGTTCTTATCATGGCGATAACGGGAGACGCCGTTGTACACCGCTTTGCGTAAGCGGTTGATCCCGCCGACAGGCTCCAGCGCCTTTACGGCATGCCAAGGGGTAAAAGACAGGTTTTCACAAAACTTATTTTGCTCCTGGGTATCAAAGTGCTGCTCGGGTATCTCAACCCGTGCGACCTTAATAAAGGGTGAGTCCTCGCTCTGCCACTTTACCGTGGTGTCTTCCACCGGCATGTACTTATCCGTATTTTGCAGTTGCACCATAAAGTCGAAACAGGCGCCGGTTTGACCAAGGTTTTTGCTCAGTTCCTGGCGTAAAAAGTTGGGCTTATCTCGGTTTACGGCGATGGCAGTGTTGCTCGTACAGGCCTTGGCGCTGTATTTCATAAACTGCTCTTGGCCCAGACGATAGGCCGAGAGACTATGATATTGCTCGGTTAGCAGGCTGTCCGGCGCCGTCTTGAGGGTTTTAGCGCCGAGGTAGAGCGACCTCAGGTGCCACTTAAAAATGTTCCAGTTAAAGTCATTGAAAAAGTAACCAAACTTGCTGCCTTGTGCCTGGTATTGCATAAACTTGGCATATTCGGCGACGTCCTTAATAAAAAACACATCGCTGTTGATCATAACAAAGTCCTGGGTTTGTGCATCCTGCTCCAGCGGCAGCAGCTTTTTACCGTCAACGCCCATGACTTTAATGGCCATGCCCCTGGCATCTTTGACGCCATCCGCTTGGGGTCGGGTATCGCCGCTGGAAAAACGAACCCAGGCCTGATATTGACCCGGCTCGGCAAATACCCCATGCCTTAAGCGCGCATCCGTGAGTTCGGCAACGCTGAAGGTTGCTTTCACACATCCGTGGGCTTTCGCATGGACATCTCTGTGGTATGGGGCAGGCGCCGTGGCCGCCTGGCTGCGATCCACCATTTGTACCGCCGATGAAATAATATCGGCGATATGGGTTTGCTCATCGGCTGGAATAACAATCCCCAGGCTGCTTTGCTTTTTGTCCTGGTTAATGACAAATAACACCGCGATCAGCGCAATGACGCCGGTTAGGCAAAAGACTATCAGTTTTTTCATCTTGTTCCTCTACAGGCCTTCGCACTGAGTTGATGGGTTTGCTGCTGACGTGCTTGGGTGCTCGGCATCAGGGGAGTCTTTATGTATTTTTAAATACTCGATAATGGCCAGGCGCTGTGCCGGCGTTAAGGCCGGGCCGATGACACCATATTGGGGCGGATTACCCGGCTGGTAGGGAATATAGCCATCCCTGAATTCATGTCCGATATTTTTATTGCCGTCTTTTTGGGTATCAAACAAGAAGGCATGGCCCGCTTCTTTTTCGGTCACATAACCTAGATGCACGGGATCGTACTCCCTTTGCCCAACCCAAAATTGGCTATCGCGCTCTGACACAGGCGAGAGCAGTTGGTAGATATTGGGTACCGAACCATTATGTAAAAACGGCGGTGTGGCCCAAATGCCTTCTAAGGGTCTGGCCTTGTAGATCATTTTTTGTTGCGGCAAATCCAAGGCGCCAAAGCCGTCCATACAGGCTTGCTTTTGCGGCGAGAAGTTTTTGTCTTGATAGTACTTCTCTCTTAAATAGATGCCGGTAATGTTGAGTGCTTCACCCAGACTGAGCGTGTCCACACTGAGCTTGGCTAACGCATCGTCCAAGGAGCGCAGCTGTTGCTGGATAAGGGCGGTTTTGATGTCTTGCTGAACATCATTATCGCCTTGCTCAGCAATGAGCTTATCCAGATCCGCTAATTTGGCGTACTTGTTTTGCCAGTTGTTAAAGCGTTGCTCTATATCCTGGTATTGCTGCGGATGGTCGCTTATCCAGTTGGTCGTTAAGGTTAACGCCTCGGCTTGTGGCTGAGGTTGTTGCAAAAACTGCTCAAGGCGCGGCGAGTTAAGAAGCACCTTGGCCAGTCGTTGTAACTGCCTGATATTCATTGCCCGGACTTTCTGCGCAATTTCGCTGTTACTTAAGCCCGTTTTACTGAGGTCGAAGCGGTAGTTTAGAAAGTTATAGGCGGCATTGGGGTCTGTGCCGACTTCATTAACGGCGAGCTCGCTCATTATCCACAGCGGTTGGTCTTTGCCTTTTAATGGCGTTTCGATTTGTTTAACCAGGTCACTGGCCGGGTGTGGACCATGACAACCGGCGCAATGGCGCTGAAACAGCTGTTGTCCCTCGGCCGCTTTGATTTTATCTACCGAGCCAAAAATATCTTCCGGCCACTGCGGTGGCGTGAGCTTTTGCAAGGTAGTTTCTATGGTAAAGATTTGCTCGGGCAACACGGAGGAATCAAAACGCTGCTCAGGAGGTAATGGATTGCCATAGCTGTCGGTCAGTGCAATGTGCGCGCCGACCCCAAGTGCTTCACCCATGTTACGCGCCATGGGCTGCTTTACCGATGCGCCATATTGCACCCAGTTAAATTTCCAGATATTCCAAAGCGGCGGGTAGTTAACCGGGCCGGTGGCCTTATGATAATTTTCTGCCGACAGATTATCGCCAAAAACGGTATTGCCGATGCGCGCCAGGGCATCGGTGCGGCCAAAGCCCTCGGTCACCGGATACAAGCCTTTACTGGTATCGTTAAAGCCCTGGGTTAAAAAGCGCATTAAGACTTTGCCGAATTTTTTCCTGAGGACGGCCTTGTTGTGGTCGTTATATTGCTCGCCCAGTACCTGGGTAGCAAAGCGATCAAATTTAAGCGGGTTGAGATAGGTACTGGTCATCGACGCCACCAGGGTTGGCACAAAGTGACCCAGTTTCATGGTGGTAAAGGCATGCATGGCCTGGCCGCCATCGATGCGCAGTGCATAATGTTTGCCGTCTTTTCGGTAGTTGAGCTGACCGTTATGACAGGCAGCGCAGCTTAAATCCAGCAGTTCGCTGCCCGATGCCTGGTCGAAGTGTTTGGTAAAGCCCAAGGGGTATTGATAGGGGTTTTCAGGACTTGGGGTGTCATCTACGATAAAGCCATAGGCCTTTAAATGTCCTGGGTCAGCAAATCGCGTCTCGCCCCAGGGCATTTCCAGGTGCGCCAGCCAGTCATATTCTATGCCCTTTAAGCTGGTGCCCTGTGGTGTGTAATAGTAGGTTTGACGTTCGGGTGAATGTGCCTCGAGCCCCCAGCCCTGATCCAGATAGCGGGTTTCTTCTGTCGGCACATAGTCCGGGATTTGCGAGGCGGGATAATGCACCAAGGCAAATAGGCTAAGGCCAGCCAGTACGATTACACCCGTCACATAGAGCAGGATACGTTTTGTTATTTTTATGAATGTCATTGTATTAACCAAGGTTAGAAGGAAGAGGGGAGAGCCCCTCCACCGAGTTATTCCCGAACTAGCCGTTAAACGCCAATGTTAAGCCGGAATTTTTCATTTGTGCTTTTACCAACATGCCGCTGGCACCCAAGGTGACATAAGCGGTTTTATTGTCTTCGCCACCAAAGCAGATATTCGAGGGCAGCGGCGCAAACAGACCTTCACCCAGATTGATCTCGATATATTCCAGTACCTCTCCCTCGGGAGACACCACCGTAATACCGCCATTGCTAAAGGGGTTATTGCCTTGCGGTAGCATGGTGGCCAGATACAGGTTACCCAGCTCATCGACCGCCATGGAGTCATAAATAGCCTGGCCTTCAAAGCCTGTCAGCAGGTAAGTGCCATCGAGCGAGTTGGGGTTTGGGGCAATTTCACCGGGGGCCGACAGCTCCCAGTACAGCAGTCGTCGTGTATAGGTTTCCACCGTGTACAGACGCTTGCCATCGGGAGACAGGGCGATGCCGTTTGGTGCATTTAACGGGAAGACCATTTGTTTGATAGCGCTGCCGTCCGGAGCGGCATAATAAATACCCGTGATATCTCGGGCTCGGCCATCGTCCTTGCCCCAGTCGGTAAACCACATACCACCTTGGGTATCAAAAACCAAATCGTCTGGCCCGCGCAGCTTAAACTCGGGGGTAAGGGGCTGGTCCTGCCACTGCATCTTGGTCATATCTAAGCGCCGGCCGGTATGGCAACTCGTATATAAGGTCTCTACCTTGGACGTCGCTAAATTGACCTTATCTATGCTGCCACCTTTATAGTCTGCCGACTTCCCGGTGCCGATAAACAAGGTTTGTTTTGGCAGGGGCACCGGTAGCCACTCAAAGCCACCACTGTTACAGATATAGACCTGACCATCAGGCCCTATGGCTGCGCCGTTGGGGCCACCGGCTATTTTGGCAACGACCGATTTATCACCCTTGGGGGAAACCCGGGTTAATTGCTGATTTTTAATTTCAACCAGCAACACGCTACCGTCTTGCATATAGACGGGACCTTCCGGGTAGCCCAGTTGATCACAGACTATTTCAAAGTTAGAACATAAAAAACTGGACATTATAGCTCTCCGCTGGTGGTTGTGGTCGTTAAGTCGACCGACTTAAGCATTTGATGAGCAAGTTGGAAGCCCAGCTCCCGGTAGGCTTCAAACTGCATTTCATCAAAAAATTGATTGTTGGTGCTCTGGTGTGGGAAATCCGGGTTTATTCGTTTATAACTCTTCAGCTCTTCATTTACCTGCTGGATCATGCTGGCCTTCACATAGATAAAGCGTCCGTAGCTGCCATCGTCATAGGAAATTTTACCTTCCGACCAGGCAATATTGGATGTAGCCTCTGTTTGATTAATGGCGCTGACATCAATGGCAAGTTTGGCGCCAAAATCGACCCGAGCCAGCTTAATGAGCCTGGCCAGGTCCTGATACTGGTAGTTGGGATCGGCACCGGCGTCACAACAAACGATGAGTTTGCATTTACGGCGTATCAACTCGTAGCAGGCTAGGTTTTCAAAGTGGCCGCCATCGGAGAGGTGAATATAGGACTGTTGTTCGTTCAAGCCCTGGCCGAACATATCTTTGAACATGTATAGATACCACCAGGGCTTATTGAAGAAGTTTGCCGGCTTGGTGGGTTTATTTGGGTTTTTCAACCAGCAGCCCAAACGCAGATTCAGCAGTGACATGATAAAGTTCAGCTGTTTAGAGCGGGTCATCGGCGTATTGGTGGCGATGGCTGCGCCCGAAATGGCGCAGGCGCTGGCCAGGTCCAACTTACCTCCCATGTAATCCTGAGTCGCCCTATACCCAGTGCTGTCAGAGCCAGAATATAAAGGGGTCAGAGTGAAGCAGTCGCCGCCGCGGTTCTTATATTTCGCATTGGTGGAGCCCAGCAATTCAATGTTGCAATTAATAATGGGAAACGGCGCGTCCGTGGCTTTGAGCTGGCCCAAGAGAAGTTGCTGATCATAACTGGAAGTTTGCTGGCATATCTCTTCGTTCACATCTTGCTTGCTCAAATGACAGGGCATAAAGGCATCTCTTAACCTGTCTCGGTAATAGCCGTGCATAGATACGGCATTGATATTACAGCCCAATACCAAGAACAGCGACAAAAACAGTAAGGGATAAAAAATGGTGGGTAACAATTCCCATTGCACGGCGAAGTGATAACTGATCATCACAAAACCAAAACAGGTCAGCAGCAGGCCTAAATCTATTAGTACGCTGGTCAGCGAATATTTAATATCGGCACGGCCGTTTCTGTGTGCCGCATAGCGGGTAATGAGGATGCCAAGCAAAGAAATACTAAAGCTGGTATGCACCAGCCATTCCGCAAATCGCTCAAAAAACTTATGAAATATAGGGATATAGCCAAAAGCTAGCAGCGCTAGGGCAAAGGGGAAGAGGTTACTCAAATAATATCTGAGCGTCTCGGTGCGGTGGTTCGCCCGCGTAGACTCAAAGCCCGTGCTGATGGCGGTTATTAACATCACCCCAAAACTGGCTATCAAGGTTATAAGGCCAGCGGCACGTAATAACGAAAAACCGTTAAAGGGAGGATGTATGGCCAGTGCAGAGAGGTTTGTAGAAAATTCATAACTTAACAAAAAGAGTAGCAGCAGCAGTACGGGCACCATGATCAACAGATTGATCAGGGTCCCGGTTAAGATAGCCGTTAACAGCGAGCTTTTATTGACGCCAAATCCTGGGGTTAGAAAACTACTGTGTGCCCTTAACCAACCGAGAATATCGCTTGAGCGCCGATCATGGCAATTGGTACTAAAGGGGAACCGACTGGGGAAGCGAGATTTAAACCAGGTAAAGGAAGTGGCGATGTAACTGCCGCCGGACACCGAAGACAGATAATCGAACTGTTTCAGTTGGTCATTTTTCGCCAATGCCTGTAGTACACCGAGGTTAAAGGTTGCCGAGCGGATACCGCCACCGGAAAAAGCCAGCGCTTTGGCGTCTTTATTGTTATCGCTATTTAGGCCGCAGGCCGTACGTCGCTCACTCAGCCATTGCTGTTCCAGGTTTTTAATATCCTGGTCATATGTTTCTTGGAAAGAACTCATTGTTAAGTTGTTGTTATTGTTTTTGTTATATTATCTATGTTTCTACAATTAACTCAATCAGTGTGTGCGTTTATTGCTGTTAGCTGTGTAGGGCAAGGGGCTGGAGTAGAGAAGGGCTGTTTTGCAATTTAGCCACCAGGACCTAGTAACGCTGGTGGCTATTTATTTATGATTCGGTCGTATGTGAGCAGTTAAATGGCTTAATCTACTGCATGAGCAGCGGACCAATGCAACCTAGCTAGTACATACAAGCGTCTATGGAAAGACCAAGTTCATCGGCGACAAATTGGCCCAAGGCTTCCATAGTGTCATCATCGATAATTCCGGCTTCATATAATAAGCGCGCTAAATTGCGTAAACCCATTCTCGGTGTAGGTTGCTCACTGCTGTGCT
Source organism: Pseudoalteromonas sp. T1lg75 (assembly GCF_002964705.1). GTDB lineage: Bacteria > Pseudomonadota > Gammaproteobacteria > Enterobacterales > Alteromonadaceae > Pseudoalteromonas. The sequence goes on from NZ_PQCD01000033.1 coordinate 21,488, forward strand.
CACCCATAACACCGGTTTGTGCAAAGACCTTGGTTGCCTGGCCCCAGCACGCCTGCTGTGGATTTTTTGCCTCTGCCGCGACAGCAAACGACGACGCTAAAAGTACTGCTGATACCATGGTGTAAGTGACTATCTTCATTGATTTGATCCTTAAGATGAGGGAAGTATCTGTACGTACTGCGCGTGTACGAGTAAAAGAATAGACCATCAGAGGAAGTCTGTAGAGGTAGTCTGGATAATCAACCTGGGCACACAATGTGCTGTTTCAGATTCGCTTATTAGCACAAAACGGAGAAAACTAACCTGGTTTAGTTCTAGTAAGTGATAAAAAAATTGTTAATAATAGGTAAAAGATAAAAGCGACGTAATCGCTCGATATTAGGTCGTTTACAATTTGCTCTAAAAAGGACTTAAAATGGAACAACGCATTGAGCTGCATCAAGTAGAAAAAGTTCAAGCAACTGAAATGGAATTTTATACCGTGTCACCAAAAAAGTTCCTCTTTTTATACATAGGCACGTTTGGATTGTATGCTGTTTATTGGTTCTTCAAACACTGGAATAATTATAAACGAAGTACCAATGAAGACATGTGGCCCATTATGAGAGCAATTTTTTGTGTTTTTTTTGCCCATTCTTTATTTTCCCTCTTTGAAATGAAGTATGAAATGAAAAAAGGTAACGCACCAAAAAGTATAGGCTACCTAGCAACAATATTTATCATCGCGACAATAACGAGCAATATAAGCGGTCAATTCGTAGAAAATGGCTACCTACTTCCTTTATCTCTATATATGAGCTTCTTGTTATTACCGGTTACCTGTTGGTGTCTATGTAAAGCTCAGTCACTCGCAAACTATGCAAGTGATGATGTGAGCGGTAGTACTAATGATAAATTAACTTTCCTTAATTATATTTGGCTAACTATTGGCACGGTTTTTTGGCTCCTTACCTTGTTGGGTACTTATGCTATTGCTAGCGGGTCTTAGGGAAATCAATAAAGCCTAACCACCATAATAATATCGCAGTCTTAAAGGGTGGTAGGTTTTTATTTTGTATAGACTCTTTCATTCATGCTTTTAAAATTAAATTTTTCTTTGAGATAAAGCGTTGATTGCTTGATGTATTTTATATACAAAGATCTTTTTTGATTTTTCTATTGATATGAAAAGTACTGAGTGATTGAAAGGTTTTCATTTTTATTTATTTTGGTATCAATTAAAAAGAAAAATTAAATTATAGGTTTTAAATTAAGAATAGGAGGTTTTTATATGGTTAGGATTGTGGCTTTTATAATTTTGCTGTCTACAATTAATTCAGTTAAAGCTGAATTGCCATTATCTTTGGTTGAAGATTATAATAAAGAGCTGGTAAATAGTAACTCTAATCCGAATGGGTTCAAGATCTATAAGGGAAAGGTATTATTTTTTGCCAGGAGTGAACAGTATGTGAATAGTTTGTATTCATATGACACTGTATCGGGAAAAAATGAGAAATTAGCAGATATTAATACTTCATTTGATCTTGGCAGGTCTAATGTGACTAACAACGGAGTTCTCTTTGTAGAAGATTCACATCCAATAAAATTGTGGGTATCCGATGGTACAGTGACAGGCACGCATGTTATCAGCGAGTTAGGAAATAAGTATTCTGAATCATATAGTTTCGTCTCAAAACAATTTCAAAATAATGTCATTTTCAGTATTGGTGAAAATGGCGATATACTTCTCTATAAAAGCGATGGCACAAGCGAAAACACAATTCTAATTGAACGAATTAAAAATGAAGGAAGTGATTATTGGAAAAGGGTGGGTATAATTGAAAATGATGACTCCATTATTGCATCTTATCAAGATAATTATTTTTATTTCTTCGATGAAGAAAATAATAAGCACTCATCTTGTTTTTGGGAGTCTGGTGTAGCGAAGCTCCGGACGACGCATGGACGAATATATTTTCATGCACCGAATGACCTGAACTTGTACTTTTGTGACATAGAGTCGTCAGGCGTTAAGAACATAAGAGACGAAGTTGAATTAGAAGGCGATAGAATACAGATGCTCTTCCAAAATGATTCGTCAATCTATTTTGTAACTGAACAACAAAGCGGTGACTTAAGGGCTATACGATACGACCCCGAGGGAATCAAATACAGCACCCCGTACGACCCAACTGTAACCAGTACTATCATTGATGGGCGAGTTATATTTCAACACTCTAGTGAGATCTACATAGAGGGACAGTTAATAGAATTTCCTCAAAGTGGTGGTTCAAGTATAAGACCTCGATCTAGAGCTACCGGCTGCCTACAAGGAGCTTGTTTTTTAAGGACCTCACCTTTCAAAAATAGAGCTGAACTATTGTATGTAGAGTTTGGCTCAGTTAAGGGTGAAATTCTACATGTTTTTGACCCGAAAGCCGAGATTGGATATACGGGGCTCAGCTATGGTGCTGCAGCAAATAAGAAGCTAGTTTACGCCCAAAAAACCTGGGATCTCGGTATGGAACCTCACGTGCTCGATTTAGAGAATAAAAGCGAGTCACTCATTGAGGACATAGACAAGACAATAGAAACTGCCAGTTCGGACATCTACAGAATTCAGGTGATCGAAAATCGCCTTTACATTAACGCTAAGACTATCAATGGACGCCAGTTATGGTCCTATGATCCTTCTAGTAATGTATCCACGATGGTTGAAGATATAATCGATACAGACACTACCTTCGTTCAACCTCAAATACTAAATAAAATCTATTACAGCAGGCCTCCCTTTGATAGATGTTGGGAAATCTCACTGATGATCTATGATATTGATACCGGTAAACGCCGGGAGACAGGTTGTGGCCATATTGGTAAAGTATCAAATTTTTCCGATGGCTATTTAATAGGGAGTGATTATAGTCTTGATTATTTTAAAGGGCCTGCGTTGGGTTTTAAAAGGAAATCTATTTTATATGATGAACTAAATGAAATTTACGATATTGAGGTTTATGGTGAAAAAGCATATATAAGAAGAAAAAAAGACTTTGTAGTGCTGAATGAAGATTTTAGCTACGAAGTTTATGAGACAAACGAAAATGAATCAAGGCGTTTTTATTCCTATGTTGGTCAAGGCGAATGGCTTTCAATGAAGGGGCGATTATTCAAGGGTGAAGGTTTTTTAGATACGCAACTTAAAAGTTTATTGAATGAGAATGACTTTATACGATTTTTAATGTATTCGGGTAAGAATAAATTAATCGAAATAAATTCAAAAAAGTTCATCTACAACACTGAGAAAGATAGTGTTTCTGAATTTACACCATTATTAAACACTAAGCTTTTTTATCATAATAATGCTCTCTATCAGATCGAGTATGAAACAGGAAATATCTATCGTCATGATTTTAATGAAGGTGTGGATAAGCTTTTTGCTGTACTTGGTAGAGTTGGTTGGCATGATATTCGGTTTTACAAAGACTATATATACTATTATTCAATGTTTTCAGAAGATTCATTGAAAAGAGTGAGCCTGATTTCTGGTGAAAAAGAACTTCTAACTACAAAGTTTCGGAAACAAGAAATTAGTTTTGACGAAATTATTAACGATGAATTTGGTAATGTATATTTCAAAGCTGATCATGGTGGTTATGGGAATGAGTTATGGAAGCTAACTAATGAAAATAAGCATGCAGCCGAAAGAAGTTACGTTATTCGGCACGATTTAAAAAATCACTTTAAATTCCCTGTTAGTCTTAACAATGTTCATAGTAAATTTAAAATATTAACTGAGTCGAAATTGGGAAATATTGCTGTTGAACCGGAGGGGTTTAGCTACATACCCAATGCTGGTTCATTTGGGCCTGAAATTATTAAGTTTAGCTTTCTTAATGAGTTAGGTGAATCAAATATCGGTAGATTGAATATTTATGTAAACAAGCGCCCCACAGCCAACGCTGATACCCTCAAGACCGTTTCCATGTACGACCGCTTCAACCCTTTATTAAATGATGATGATGATTCCAATTTAGCCGCGCGTCATATTGAAATAGTAGAAGAGCCAAAACATTCAAATTTTTCTTTGAACAGCTTTTGGGTGCTCCAGCGTGATCAAGGCTACATTGGACCGGACTCTTTTAAATACAGGTTGGTTGACGACGAAGGCGATGCATCTGAAGTTGTAGAAGTGAATATTGATTTTTCCAACCGCAACCTGAATTCACTACCTTGGTCAGAACCAGATAAGTATTATTTAAATAAAAATACGAACATAGAATTAGATATTCTTGCAAATGACTCTGATCCCGATGGCGATAATTTTAAAGCTGTAATTTACATTCTGCCTAAAAATGGCGGCCTTTATTACGTTGATGATGTTTTAGAGTATCGACCTGATTTGAACTTTGAGGGGGAAGATGCCTTCTGGTATTACATAGTTGATGATTATGGTCAGGAATCGAGAAGGGTTGAGGTTAAACTACATGTAGGAAGCGAGGTTGTAGGTCCTCCTCAATCTTCTAGCAATAGTGGCGGATCTATAGGAGGTTTTTATCTGTTTATCCTGGTCTTATCAACTGTCACAATAAGAAGCATGACAAATAGGGAACTAAAAGCGTAAGGGGAGACTGGAATAATTATATTGCTTAACTAAGGCGCTGCTAATTGTTGACTAAAATGAGCCAACGATTAGCAGTTTCAGTTGAGTTACTTGTTAGCAGCTTTGTGTGCAATAGTATTAATTTGTAGTAGTTCAGACTCGATCTGACAGTCGCCCGTTTTAAACTGGTGTCTGTCAGATTAAATCTGGGTTAATTTCTTTTCAGCCCAGATTCGTTTTCCATCAAGTAATGTTTCCAACGGCGTTCTACCGCAACAGATTTTTCCCTGATGAGTTCGTTCATTGTTGTAGTATTCCATCCACTCGTCCAGATCTTTTTGTAAGGCGTCGATCGACGCATACAATTTCTTCCGGAAGGTGATCTGATAAAACTCCTGTAAAATCGTTTTATGGAAGCGTTCGCAGATACCATTGGTTTGCGGTGATTTCACTTTGGTTTTCGTGTGATCGATATTATTGATCGCTAAGTAGAGCTGGTAGTCATGCTGCTCGGGTTTGCCGCAGTATTCAGTGCCTCTGTCCGTTAAAATTCTCAGCATAGGCAGCTCCTGAGAGGCGAGGAACGGCAGTACTTTATCGTTCAGTGCATCGGCCGCTGTAATCGGCGTTTTAGTCGTGTAGAGCTTCGCAAAGGCGACCTTGCTGTAAGTATCAACGAAGGTTTGCTGATAGATGCGTCCAACGCCTTTCAGGTTGCCAACGTAGAAGGTGTCTTGCGAACCCAGGTAACCTGGGTGATGCGTTTCTATTTCGCCGCTAACCTCATCGTCCAGTTTCTTCCGTTCTAATGCGGCAACCTGGTCGTCCGTTAAGATGATTCCTTCCTCAGCCACTTTCGCTTCCAGAGCTTTCAGGCGCTTCTTAAAGTTCTCCAGGTCGTGTCTTAACCACACAGAGCGAACACCGCTGGCCGAGACGAAGACACCACGTTTCCTAAGCTCATTACTCACACGAACCTGGCCATGCGCAGGCTGTTCGACAGCATACGTTTTAACGGCTTCCTCAATGTCAGGATCAACACGGTTCTTGCGGTTGGGGACTTTTCGATTCTGGTTGATTAAGGCATCAATGCCACCTTCTTCGACTGATTGCTGGTAACGATAGAACGTATCTCTGGATACGCCCATAACCTTGCAGGCCTTTGAAACATTGCCCAGTTCTTCTGCTAGATTCAGCAAACCGGCTTTGTGTTTTATGATGGGATTGTTAGACTCAAGCATAGAGAGTTTCCTTTGTGTTTGATTTTGATTCGACACCAACATCAAAACGGGAAACTCTCTTCTTTTCAAATCGAAGTGTCAGATCAGGTCTGAACTAGTACAATTAATTAATAAGACATTACCTTTAACTAGAACTTCAACAACTTCAGCAGAAATAACGCTGGCGTCTTTCTCTTTTTCTGACATTTCTTTTTCAAAACCATTTGCTAAAAATATAACCTTTTCAATGCTTTTTATATCAATATTTTTAGTGTCAAAGTGATTTGATATTAATGATTTTACTGAGTTTATTTTTAATTCCTTAATGTCTTTTTCGCTGTATTTTATAATTCCTTCGTGTGCTTCGCTCGCATAAGTATTAAAACAAGCGCAGATTAAAAGTAAAGTTAGAAAAGTTGCTTTCATTTGAGTTTCCCTTCTTTTAAATGATGGTGGCACCATAATTAGTGACATCCGTTTAAAGCCATTACCCGCATAATGGGTGGACTAAATGTGGCTAACATCGCAAAGAATGAGCATCAGCTTAACTTTTGACGTCCATTTATTAATTGCAATTTTTAGAGCTGTTTTCTATCAAATAGTTCTATTAATTTTCATATAAAACAGGTAACTAGCGATATCTTAGAATTAGATGTTTGCCAATTCGTAATGTGTTGGGGGGAAAATCGATTCGATAGCGAGTTTGTGTGTCGAGAATCGGGAGCTTGCTTTGAGTGAAAATATTTTTCCGATGCTAAGATGCTATTGGAAGAAAGAAATTATAGATAGGGATAAATTTCCCTTCATTTTCATTTAGATGGAGGTAGGGCTAATTCTAAAAGGGAGAATCTCATTGAACCCATAAATCTCAACCTGAGTGACCGTGATCAAATTCAAGAATAGCCAAACTAGTACCTTTCAAACCAAATAACCTATAATTTATATTATGTTAAACGATGCGCAATTCTATAGAATGCGGGTAAAGTATCTGAACGGGAAGCGCTAAGGCGCTGAATGAAAAAGGATAAAACAAAAAAAAGCGGCCTATTTAATCAAAAATAGACCACTTTCCAACCATAAGACTTTAGAAATGTTAGTTTAGCTCATTATCTACCCAGAATTTAGTCCCTTTTAACACTGCTTGCAAGGCTAATCCTGTTTCGGTGAGCGAATAAACGGTCACATCGTCAACAATGGCTTCGGCGGTAACCGCGCCGCCATTGTCTTTATGCTTCGCTGCGGCATCGGCATTGCCGCCAAACGCCCAACCATGATCAATAAATCGGTTTAATGCCGCTTCGGTATGAAACACCATCACCACATTAAAATCTTTAACACCCAGGCCCAGGCCTAAACCCGCCTCGCCCATGTTCATATAGGTCCATTTACCGGTGCGGTTATTTTTTACCACACCGTAGCCGCCGCCGAAACTGGCAAACAGAACATTGACGTTGGCATTATCGAATACCGCATAACCGGCGCTGGTAGCAATTTGGTTTTGCACATCGGGTTTGCGCACATACAAGGTTTGCAATGTTTCGCTGCGCATGCTTTGTACCATCTCTCTTTTTGCTTGCGGACTGGCATTGCTGGAGGTGGCGCAACCATTTAAGGCAAGCACGGCAACCGCTAGTAGCATGATGTGAACAAATGACGCTCTAATTTTCATGGAGTACTCCTTCTTTAATGTCCAATACTAGACAGTATCGGACTTTATGATAAGCTAAGACTATAAATATTTTGGTTATTTATCTTATGCTTACCCCTTTAGTTGATACGTTTAAGCAATTACGCTATCAAATAGCCCATCTTGAAGATGGCACCTTAAACAGCGAATATCCCGAACTAGCTTTATTTATAGACCAACAAAGCTTAAACCTTGCTGAAATTTCGAAAGATTTATCATTTATTTACCAATATTTGTATGTTCATGGCCGCAAATCCGACGCCACTTTCACCCGTTTTCGCAATGAAATTGAGCGTTTTGCCCTTTGGTCTTGGCTGCTCAAAGGCGCCTCGGTGCTGGCATTAAAGCGCGAAGATATTGAACACTATATCGATTTTGTGGTTGAGCCCAGCAGCGACTGGTGTTCGGACTCGGTGCAGTGGCGATTTAAACAGCATCTTGGTCAGCGCATGGCCAATCCGAAGTGGCGCCCCTTTATGGCCAAGGAAACCAAGCCCAGTCAGCAAAGCCTAAACTCTACCTTTACTGCGCTTAATGTTTTTTATAAATTCGCCATTTTAGAAGAGCGTTCCTTCACCAACTTTGTTCCCGTGGTTAAAAAGAACTGCCCGTATCTGGTAGTGCAATCTCAAATAAATCAACCAGATACACTAAGCGATCTGCAATGGGAATATGTACTGCGGGTGACCGAAGAGCGTTGCGAAGACGATCCGCAACTCGAGCGTAACCTCTTTACTCTGGCCTGTTTAAAGGGTTTATATTTACGTATTTCCGAATTGTCGGAGCGCCCCAACTGGTCACCGGTTATGTCGCATTTTTGGCAAGACGCCGATGGCTTTTGGTTTTTGCGAGTCATGGGCAAAGGCAATAAGTTACGAGATGTGACGCTAAGTGACAGTTTTACAGCCTACTTAAAACGCTACCGTTTATTTCGCGGTCTCAGTGCCTTGCCTCGGGTCGATGAGCCCTACCCGCTCATTCATAAATTGCGCGGCAAAGGTGGTATGACGGTCAGACAAATTCGTCGTTTGGTACAACAAAGTTTTGATTTGGCCACCGCAGCACTTCATCACGATGGTTTTACCGAAGAGGCAGAAAAACTTACGGCGGCAACCGCACACTGGCTGCGCCATACCGGGGCGACCCACGATGCGCAAACCCGACCATTAAAACATTTATCTGAAGACTTGGGTCATGCTAAGTTGGCAACCACAGATCAAATTTATATTCAGACTAATATAAAAGAACGAGCTAAGTCAGGCGTTAAACGTAAGCTTTAAGCATGCTTTAGGCAGGCCGTGAGGATAAGCCATGGAATATTACATCGCAATCTTGTTGGCGTTGGCATTTTTTATCTACTCCATATCATTTCGCCAGTTGGCCCGGGCCGAACTCACCGGTCCCATGTACTTTGTGCTGACCGGCGTGGTCGTTGCGGCTATGTTCTTAGCGGAATTTAAAATCGGCCAACCCTTGGAAAAATTGCTGCCTTTAGTCGAACTAACCTTGGCGGTGGTATTATTTTCCGACGCGGCGAAAACCCGATTGGCCATTTTAAAACGCGCCTACAAATATCCCGTGTTGCTTTTATTTGTTGCCCTGCCACTTACCTTCTGCGCGACCGTGCTAGCCGGATACCTGCTTTTTCCAGAAATGAGTTTATTGGCCTTGGCGTTATTGGCAATTATTTTAACGCCAACCGATGCCGCCTTGAGTAAAGGGATCTTAGAAGCCAAAGCGGTGCCGTTAAAACTTCGTGAAGCCATTAATGTTGAAAGTGGATTGAACGATGGCCTGTGTGTGCCGATTTTTCTATTTTTGTTTTTGTCCTGGCAACTGGGCAGTTGGCAACCGACAATGAAGATGCTGGAGTTTATGTTTCGTGAAGTTGGGATAGCGCTTGTCGTTGCAACGCTTATTACCTGGTCAGCAACTTACTTAATACAATACAGCGCCCGACGTCATTTTTTTGAAAAGGCCTCCAGCCCATTTTTAATTTTGTCATTGGCGATTGTCAATTACAGTGTGGCTGAAGCATTGGGCGGCAGCGGATTTGTGGCCGCCTTTGTTGCCGGTTTGCTGTTTGATTATTTGTATCGGCCGAGTAAGGATATGAGACTGATCGAGGAAAGCGAGCACATTGCCGAGTTCTTTTCGTACTTAATTTGGTGTTTGTTCGGGGCTTACAGTTATTGGCAGTTACAGAGCATGGAACTAAGTTGGGGCAAGCTGGCCTTTGCGCTGATCGCCGCAACCCTGGTGCGGGTTATCCCCGTTCTATTTAGTTTAATTGTATTTAACGGGTTAAATTTTAAAGAGAAATTTACCCTGGCCTGGTTTGGTCCGCGGGGCTTGGCTTCCATCGTTTTTACCTTAATGGTGTTAGACTCCGCCGACGGTTTGCTTAATGAGTTGGCGACGCTGACCATATTGACGAGCGTCTTTATTCACGGTATTACCACTCGCCCCATCGCTAACTCTTTCAGCAAAAAGGGCTTGGCCAAACGAGACTAGTGCAACACCTTGGCCAGCACCTCGATGGGGTGCTGCGGTTTATATTGGGCAAAACGTTTTACCTGGCTGCGACATGAAAAACCCGTGGCCAACAGCTGGGCTGGCTCGGTGTTATCAACCTTGGCTTTCCAGCTGAGATTATATAAGGCACTGCTGTTTTCCTGGTTTTGCAGTTCGTGGCCATAGGTACCGGCCATACCACAACAGCCGGTTGCTTGTGGATCCAGTTGTAATCCCAAGGCCGAGAAAATAGTTTGCCACACCTTGGCGCTGTGCGGTAAGGCAGTGGTTTCGCTGCAGTGACTCAGCAATACATAGCTTTGTTGTGGTTCAAATACCTGTTGTTTAAAAGTTTGCTCGCCCAGCCATTCATGGGCCAACAAGACATTGAAGTCCCCTCTTTGCTCGCCTAATACCGTGTTGTATTCATCGCGATAACACAAAACTAATGAGGCATCGAGCCCAACCATGGGGATGTCCAATTCACTAACCTGTTGTAAAAATGCCGCACTGTTTTTGGCGGTGCGGGCAAATTTATCCAAAAAGCCTTTCACATGTTGCGGCTTACCATTGGGTTTAAATGGCAGGATAATCGGTTTTTTGCCAAGCGCCTGCACAACCTTGGCAAAGCTTTCAACCAGCTCGGCCTCATAAAAACTGGTGAACGGGTCTTGCACGATAAGCACATAGTCGCGGCGCTGATCTTCGCTTAATTGCTCCAGTTTATTCAGGTCGAATTTTTCTAAAGTGGCGGTGCGCTGGGCCAGGTTTGGATGACTCGGCGTCGGTGTATCCACATAACCCAGGGTCTTTTTAATCGCCCATTGTACCGGTGACGATTTGATCACGGGGTTGGTAATGGCCGAAAACTTAGCCAACAGTGGTGCCGTGTTTTCTATGCCGGCAACCAGATAATCTTTTAATGGGCGGTTGTATTGGCTGTAGTAAAAGTTCAAAAAGCGAGCACGGAATGTCGGCACATCGACCTTAATCGGGCACGCAGTGGTACAGGCTTTACAGGCTAAGCACTCGTCCATGGACTCTTTCACTTCGTGTGAAAAGTCGTACTGACCCTTGCGTTTATTCTGGGTATTAAGGAAACGCTCCCACCAGGTGGGGCCATCTTTTTTGCTGATAACTTTTTCTTCTTCGAGCAGGTCAACGCCCTGCTCCGCCTGTAGTCGAAGCCACTCGCGCATTAATCCGGCGCGGCCTTTTGGTGAGTAACGGCGATCGCCAGTGGCCTTGTATGAAGGACACATGGGTGAGCTGACACATAGTTAAAACACAAGCCGTTTCCGTTACAGTTCATGCTGTTGGCAAAACTATCTCGTACCTGAATATCAATTTGACGGTCGAACCAGCCACGCTTCTTATCATCAACGCTCACCAAGCGGTCGTTACTTTCAAGGGGGGTGCAGATTTTGCCCGGGTTAAGCTTGTTGTGCGGATCGAAGGCCGATTTAATACGGCGCAGCTCCTGGAATAGCTCGTCGCCAAAAAACTCCGGGCCGTATTCACTGCGATACCCTTTACCGTGTTCGCCCCACATCAGGCCACCGTACTTGGCGGTGAGTGCAACAACCTGATCGGAAATCTGGCGCAGGGTTTTTTCCTGCTCCGGATCGCACATATCCAGCGCCGGACGCACATGTAAAACGCCGGCATCGACATGGCCGAACATACCATAATCAAGTTGGTGACCGTCGAGTAATTCACGGAACTCGGCAATAAAGTCGGCCAGGTTTTCCGGCGGAACCGCGGTGTCTTCGGCAAAGGCAATAGGCTTTTTCGCGCCCTTGGTATTACCGAGCAGGCCAACGGACTTTTTGCGCATGGCATAGATTTTTTGTATATCGGCCACATTATTGGTGAGCTGATAACCAATTACCCCGGCTTCTTTATTCTCGATAAGGGCGTCAAGCTTGGCACACAGGGCGTCAATCTTGTCCTTCATGTCCCCTTCTTGCTCGGCATTAAACTCAACCATGTTTAAGCCTTGCATTTCTTGCCCGGGTACATCGGTAATTAAGTCCGATACTGAATGCCAGACAATGTCTTCGCGGGCCAGGTTTAACACCTTACTATCAACGGTTTCTACCGAGGTCGCCTCGGCCGCCACTAAAAATGGCGAATTACGAAGCGCTGAGTCGAAACTGTCATATTTAATATTGATCAGGGTTTTAAATTTTGCGATGGGCGTAATGTTAAGCTTGGCCTCGGTGACTATGGCCAAGGAGCCTTCGGAGCCTGTCAGGACACGGCCAATATCAAACTCGCAAAGGTGTTCATCAAACACATGCTCTAAATCGTAACCGGTTAAAAAGCGATTCAGTCGTGGGAATCTTTCTAAAATTAAATCGCGCTTACTGCTGGCGACATCCAATACCGTTTTGTAAACCTTACCGACTGCTGTGTCTTGTTCGGCAATCAATTTGGCTTTTTCGACACTCACCCCCTGAGTATTGAGCTCGCTGCCATCGGCCAGAAACGCCTTGAGTGCCAGGGTGTGGTCCGAGGTTTTACCATAAACCAGACTGCCCTGACCTGAGGCATCGGTATTGATCATCCCGCCCACGGTAGCGCGGTTACTGGTGGATAGGTCCGGTGCAAAGAAGTATCCATAGGGGCGCAAAAAGTCGTTTAGCTGGTCTTTGATCACCCCGGCTTGAACCCTCACCCAACCTTCTTGCTCGTTAATTTCCAGAATTTCGCGCATATAGCGGGAAAGATCGATAACAATACCCGGTGTCAACGACTGGCCATTGGTGCCGGTACCGCCACCGCGTGGGCCAAAGGTTAGCGACAAAAACGGATCGCGCGAGGCAATGTTCAATGCCAGTTGCACGTCTTTATTGGTTTTTGGGAACACCACACCCTGAGGAATGGTTTGATAAACACTGTTGTCGGTGGCCGCTAATAGTCGGGTGCCATAGCTGGCATCGACATCGCCGCTGAACCCTTCAGCTTTGATTGTTTTTAGGTAATGTAATACCAGTTCAGAACTGACTTGCTCGACACTTAACTTTGCTATCATGGCCTTAAACCTCAGGAACGGACAGCGCCATTATAGCATGCTGAGCGGGCTTAGAAATTGAAGAATATACAGATTGTTACAAATTGAAATCACTTTGTAGCTGTGAATGCGCTATGGTCAGTTAATAAGCAATTACGTAGGTGATGTATGAAGAAGTGGTTGATGAATACCGCTGCGGCGCTTTGTTTTATACTCGGATTGATATTCGCCGTGGTGCCTGGGCCTTCGGTGATCTTCTTTTTAATCGGATTGACCCTACTGGCCGTACACTACCCTCTTGCCCGTAAATATGTACGGGTGTGCCAGATTACCCTTACGCGGGGGTGCCGGTTGCTCGATAGCAAATTGGCGAAAAAATAAAAGGGCGAAGATTTCGCCCTTTTTCTTTGTCTTACTCGGTAATCGAACTTAGTTCGATTTAAGCTTTTCAGCCAGGTATAGCCAGGTTTCCAATACCGTATCTGGGTTCAATGACACAGAATCGATACCTTCTTGTACCAGCCATGCGGCGAAGTCTTCGTGATCCGAAGGACCTTGACCACAAATACCTACGTACTTACCTTTTGCCTTGGCTGTTTTAATGGCCATAGACAATAGCTTCTTAATCGCTGGGTTACGCTCGTCGAACAGGTGAGCGATCAGACCCGAGTCACGGTCAAGACCTAGAGTAAGCTGAGTTAAATCGTTTGAACCGATTGAGAAACCGTCGAAGTACTCAAGGAATTCTTCGGCAAGTAGCGCGTTTGAAGGCAGCTCACACATCATGATCACTTTCAAACCGTTTTCGCCACGCTTAAGGCCGTGCTCTTCAAGTAGCTCGATAACCTTTTTACCTTCTGCAAGGGTACGTACGAACGGGATCATGATCTCAACGTTGTTCAAGTCCATGTCGTCACGAACACGCTTGATGGCTTCACACTCAAGGGCGAAACACTCGCGGAAGTCTTCACTGATATAACGTGAAGCACCACGGAAACCGATCATTGGGTTTTCTTCTTCCGGCTCGTATTGCTGACCGCCAACCAGGTTGGCATATTCGTTTGATTTGAAGTCAGACATACGGACGATTACGCGCTCAGGTGCAAAGGCACAACCAAGCGTGGCGATACCTTCAACCAGTTTGGCGATGTAGAATTCACGCGGCGACTCATAACCTGCGATGATGTCTTTGATTTCTGCCTGAAGTTCAGGAGATTGAGCATCGAAGTTAAGCAACGCTTTAGGGTGAACACCGATCATACGGTTGATGATGAACTCAAGGCGAGCCAGGCCCACACCGGCGTGAGGTAGACGAGCGAAATCGAATGCACGATCCGGGTTACCCACGTTCATCATGATCTTCATTGGCAGGTCAGGCATTTCATCTACGCGTGAAGTCAGTACTTCATACTCAAGTTGACCTTGGTAGATGTAACCTGTGTCACCTTCGGCACAAGAAACAGTCACTTCCTGGTCCGCTTTGATTAGGTCGGTGGCGTTACCACAACCTACTACAGCAGGAATACCTAGTTCACGGGCAATGATGGCCGCGTGACAAGTACGACCGCCACGGTTGGTAACGATGGCAGCGGCACGCTTCATGATCGGTTCCCAATCTGGGTCGGTCATGTCGGTTACCAGGATATCGCCATGTTGTACCTTGTCCATCTCGTCGATAGAGTTAAGTACGCGTACCACGCCGGCACCGATTTTGTGACCGATGGCACGACCTTCGGCAACAACGCTAGATGTTTGCTTAAGCTGGAAGCGCTCCATCACGTTTGCATCTTCGTTTGAACGTACGGTTTCTGGACGAGCCTGTACAATGTAAAGCTTGCCGTCGTTACCGTCTTTTGCCCACTCGATGTCCATTGGACGACCGTAGTGTTTTTCGATGATAACCGCTTGCTTAGCAAGGTCCATTACTTCTTCGTCTGTAATAGAGAAGGTATTGGCTTGCTCTGGGGCTACGTCAACAATTTCAACTTGCTTGCCGTGTTCCTGATCTTGTGAATAAACCATTTGAATGGCTTTAGAACCAATGTTACGGCGAACAACGGCTGGTTTACCTTTGGCTAGAGTACCTTTGTGAACGTAGAATTCATCCGGGTTAACCGCGCCTTGTACAACCATTTCACCAAGACCGAAGCTTGATGTTACGAATACAACGTCTTCAAAACCTGACTCGGTGTCGATGCTGAACATTACGCCTGAAGAGGCCATGTCAGAACGAACCATGCGCTGGATACCGGCTGAAAGTGCTACACCTTTATGGTCGTAACCCTGGTGTACGCGGTAAGAGATGGCGCGATCATTAAATAGAGAAGCAAAAACGTGTTTGATAGCAACCATTACGGCATCGATGCCGCGCACGTTTAAGAAGGTTTCTTGTTGTCCGGCGAATGATGCGTCTGGCATGTCTTCGGCGGTGGCAGAGGAACGTACTGCAAAGGATACGTCGTGTGCTGGGTCAGCGTGTAGTTGGCCATAGGCCTCGCGGATAGCCTGGTCCAATGAATCCTGGAATGGCGTGTCGATAATCCACTGACGGATTTCGGCACCAACTTTGGCCAATTCATTGACATCTTCAACGTCTAGTTTATCTAACACGTCGTAGATGCGAGCATTCAATCCAGATTGCTCAAGAAACTCGTTAAATGCGTATGATGTCGTCGCAAAACCACCCGGTACTTGTACACCGGCGTTGGCTAGGTTTGAGATCATTTCACCGAGAGAGGCGTTTTTGCCTCCAACTCTCGGCACATCTTGCATACCAAGCTCTTGATACCAGAGAACGTATTCTTGCACGGAACTTTCTCCAAAAAACAAATTGTAAGTTTGGTCATTAAAATAATGACCTTTTAAATGAGGCGCTAACATTCTACACTGGCAAGCACTGATGCGTAAACCGTAGCCTTACGGTTTATCAGGTTATTACGAAAAAAAAGGATGATTATGCGCAACGCATTTTATATTTCTGACGGTACCGCAATTACCGCCGAGGTCTTTGGTAATGCGACTTTGTCGCTTTTTCCCATGGAATTTGAACACACGACTATTCCCTTTGTAGAAACCAAAGAAAAAGCCTTAGAAGTAAAGGCTCAAATTGAGCAGGCGGCGGCCACAAGCAAAGAAAAGCCCATTGTTTTCTTTACCTTTGTGAACCCTGAGCTCAGTGAAATCATCCTTGCAAGCAACGCCGTGTGCTACGATTTTATCAGCACCTTCAGCAATCAACTGCAGCTTGAGTTAGGTGTAGAGCCGGTACCTAAGGTGCATCGCACCCACAGTATCCATGAGCAAAGTTACGATTTCCGTATCGCCGCGGTAAACTATGCGTTGGCCAACGATGACGGCGCCAATATCAAGGATTATCAGCAGGCTGATGTAATTTTGGTTGGGGTGAGTCGCAGTGGGAAAACGCCGACCAGTTTATATCTGGCGCTGCAATACGGCATTAAAGCGGCAAATTACCCCTTTACGCCGGACGATCTCGAATCCGGCACTTTGCCAAAATGCCTGCAACCCTATAAAAATAAACTCTTTGGCTTAACCATAGAGCCGGAGCGCTTAGCGGCTATTCGAAATGAGCGCATGGCCAATTCCCGCTATGCCTCCATGCGTCAATGTCGCATCGAAACCCGGGAAGTGGAAATGCTGTATAAGCGTTTTCGAATCCCGCACTTCAATTCAACCCATCACTCGGTGGAAGAAATCTCCGCCAAGATCATGGCTGAGTCGGGGTTACAGCGACGTAAGTATTAATACAGACATAAAAAAAGCGCCCTTGGGCGCTTTTTCTTTCGTTAAACCCTTACTTGCGGGCGTCTTTTAGCAGGTCCGCAACCAAGAAGCCGAGCTCCAATACCTGATCGGCATTGAGGCGCGGGTCGCATTGAGTGCGGTAACGCTGGGCCAAATCGTCATCCGACAGGCCATAGGCACCGCCGGTGCATTCGGTCACGTGCTGGCCGGTCATTTCTAAATGCACACCGCCGGCATGAGAACCCTCGGCCTTATGGACGGCGAAGAACTGGCTGATCTCGCGCAGGATATTGTCGAAGCTACGGGTTTTATACCCAGAGCTGGCCTTTTCGGTATTGCCGTGCATGGGGTCAGAACTCCAGATCACCTTGCGTCCTTCTTGCTGCACGCGACGTACCAGCGCCGGCAGTTTCTCCGGCAGTACATCGGCACCCATGCGGGTGATCAGCGTCAAACGCCCAGGAATATTGTCTGGGTTAACCGCATCGATTAACTCAATGAGCTCGTCCGGGGTCATCCCCGGGCCAACCTTGACGCCGATGGGGTTTTTAATGCCACGGAAGAATTCGATATGCGCATGATCAAGCTGGCGTGTACGCTCGCCAATCCACACAAAGTGTGCAGAGCAATCGTACCAGTCACCTGATAGGTGGTCACGGCGTGTGAGCGCCTGCTCATAACCCAGTAATAAAGCCTCGTGAGAGGTATATAAAGACGTTTCGGTTAAAGACGGTGCATTGGTGGAATTAATGCCACAGACTTCCATAAACTCGAGGGCGTCCTGGATGCGATCGGCAACCTCTTGATATTTATCCTTCAGTGGGTTGGCGGCAACGAAACTCATATTCCAACGGTTTACCTGGTGTAAATCCGCGAGACCACCTTGAGCAAACGCACGCAACAAGTTAAGCGTAGATGCACTGTGATGATAAGCCTTCATCAAGCGCTGCGGATCGGGAACTCGGGCCTGCTCGGTGAATTCGTAACTGTTAATAATGTCGCCGCGATATGAAGGCAGGCTGACGCCGTCAATGGTTTCAACGTCGCTCGAACGCGGCTTGGCAAACTGGCCGGCCATACGCGCGATTTTAACCACGGGGCATTTGCCACCATAGGTTAATACCACCGCCATCTGCAGCAGCGTTTTAAAGGTATCGCGAATATTGGCGGCGCTAAAGTCAGCAAAGGACTCAGCGCAGTCGCCGCCTTGTAATAAAAATGCGCGGCCTTCACACACGTCTTCCAGTTGTTTGAACAGGCTGCGGGTTTCTTCGGCAAACACTAGTGGCGGTGCACTGTTTAGCTCGCTTTCAACGTTTGCCAGCACACCTTGATCTGGGTATGTGGGTTGCTGGACTATGGGGAAATCCCTCCAGCTATTTGGACTCCAAGGTTTCACTTTACAATTTTCCTCATTCCTAATTGTACCTCACTCACGAAAGTACCGAATGGCGGGGTCTAGCGCAAGGGTAAAAGGGCAAGATGGGAAAATAAAGTACCCTACTTTTGTCGCAGAGCGAGGATGCATATTAATGAACACATCATACTGTTGAGGAGAATAAGCCAACCTCAGCATAATCTCTACTTTTTACCTAATTCGCTAAACAAGGCATCGATGGCCGTTTCGCACATGGCGATGACAGCATCAAAACCCGCTTGTCCGCCGTAATATGGATCGGGCACCTGGGCAAACTTGGGGTCTGGATGATAATCAAGGAGACGCTTAATCGATGCGGTTGCATCGCTTGGTTGCATGGCTAATACATCCTGGTAGTTTTGCTCGTCCATGGTCAGTAACAGGTCTTGCTCGTAGAAATCGTCCTGCGTTAGTCTTTGCGCCGTTAACCGAGACAAGTCGTAACCGTGTTGCGCGCCATGAGTGATGGCCCTCTCATCCGGGTGCTCGCCAACATGATACCCAGAGGTACCAGAGCTGCTAAAGGTGATGTAGGTTAAGCCCTGCTCTATTGCACGCTTTTGAGCAATCGCATGAGCTGTTGGTGAGCGGCAAATATTGCCTAAGCAGACGAACATGATTTTCATCGCTGGGAGATCCTGAATTTATGCGTCTAATTAACTTTAGCGCTCTCTTATAAAGAGTAAAGCCCGATAATGAACACATCATACTTTATTTGTTAATTTAGTTAGTCTTAGCTTTTGAGAAATTACGTTATTTTATTGATAGGCAAAGGAGTAACGAGCTAAACTAGTGAATTATTGTATGATGTGTTCTTTATTGTTATGAGCAACATAAAACTACAGCTTCGCAGTGTTTTCGATCTAACCCAGGAATATCTGCAGGACTTTGTTCAGTTATTGTCACAAACCGAGTATCGCCAAGCGAGTTATTTTCAATTGCCTTTGCCCACACCTGAGCAAGAACGAAACCCTCTGGCGGCAATCCAAGTGCAGAGCTATCAAGGCGATGCGGCACTAGGCCACATAAAAAATAGCTTTTTAGATTTTCACAAAGACGGAGAACTCAGCGGTAAATTAGCTAAACGTCATCCGGGAATTATCTTATTGCCCCGTGCGTCTTTCACTGACCTTGAACCCTATCTTTCAAAAATCAA
Source organism: Pseudoalteromonas sp. T1lg75 (assembly GCF_002964705.1). GTDB lineage: Bacteria > Pseudomonadota > Gammaproteobacteria > Enterobacterales > Alteromonadaceae > Pseudoalteromonas. The sequence goes on from NZ_PQCD01000033.1 coordinate 40,839, forward strand.
TGAATTAAAAACGGAGTTTAAACAAAAGGTGCTGACGTTAGATAATAATGACGCCCGTTTCGACGCTGTTCATAGTGCGGTGCCCGGACTAATGACCCTGGCATTTTACCGACATATCCACTTTGAATCCCAGGCCCCCTACTCGGTGCGCTTTACTTGGATGCAAAAACATTCAACCAAGTCATTAACTCGTAAGTTAGCACTCACTATGTTAGAGCGTAGCAGTGCGTATTCCAATCCACGTATGATTGATCAGCAGCAATGGCAACAACTGGTTGAGCAGGAAAAACGCAAGGTTTCGAGTTTAGGCGAAAATGAAAAACTACGTATTCGCCGGCCGATAAGAGTCACGCCTGAAGTGAATGTGCGATTTGCCGATAATCGCCGTTACCATGTAAGTGGCGCCATGCCTTTTATTGTATTTGATGACAATCCGGACATAAAACTTGGCGAACTTAAAAATTATGAACCCAAAGAAGATCCTCGTAAGCGTGAGTACGAATACCTGGTCGAGCGCTTGTATCTAGCGAGAGGTGAGTAAGTACTTACATCAATCACGCTAATTGGTTATGTTAAAAAGCCCACATCTGTGGGCTTTGTTATAAAAGAGGTGGCACTAAGGTCGGCTATTACTTTTCGACTATTTCTTCGAGCCTTTCTTCATCGATGATCTCAGCATTCTCAACGATACGTTTGCCACCTTGGATTTCGATACGCTTGTTTTGCTTATTCAAGGTAAGAATTTCTTCGCAAAACTCATCCGAAGGATGCATTTCGTAAACATAATCAATGATTTTCCCGCTTGCCTCATCCTTTACATTGGAAATGCTGTAATCGGAGATGGCCCCCTTATCGATCAGGTCTTTCATAGTGGTGGTCATATCACGGCGCAAAGCTTTTAACTTGTTGTCGGTTATTTTGTCATCGGCATAAATGCTGCCGTACTTTTCCATGATAGACAGCAAGCGGAAATGATACGTCTTGCCCGGTGCCGCGTAGCGCCATAAATGATACAAACGTAACATCATCCAGCGTGATAGACCTCGTTTGAGTTCTTGCGCCCGGTTAAAGTAGTAACCTTTATATTCAAGGTTATCGATCATGTTATGAACGAAGGCATTAAGACAGGCTACACATTTAACATTACCGCCCTGCCCTTTCTTACCACTGAAGTGCAGTGACGATAAGAAGTTCATATTCGACTCATAAAATGAATCGTCGATATTGGAGTTCTTAGTATCGGTGGCCGTATATTTAAATGACAACTTGGACCCTTGCAAAGCTTCCAAGGATTCTTTAATTTGTGGATACGGCATCGACTGACCCACAGCCTTAAGCTCCTGGGCTAATTCATTCATCGAAAAAATAACCGCGTACTGAATACCCGATTTAAAGTTGATTTTGACAATTTTGCCTTTTGACGCCAACCGAATTAAGGCGCGCTCAACTTTTTCTTCCCTATCCGACGGCCATACTAAACATTCAACTTCTTCACCATCTTGACGGGTACTAACTACCGCTGGGGTGATTTTAATTTCACCATCATAGAGTATGCCATCCACTTTTTCCGAAATGCGTCGGGTAATAATGGTTTTCTTTGGGGCATCTTCCAAAGGCAGCTTTTTATGTCCGGAACGAACAAAACGCCCCCAAAGATCATAATGATTGAAGGTATTAGAGTAGGCTCTTAATCCATGCACAGAACTTTCGATCGAAATGCGCACATCTTTATTGTCGGTGAACAACGCCAGATTTTCATTATCCGTTGCACTTTCAACGCCATTGATCTGGCCTCGCAAAGAGTCCGGTAAGTTTTCTACCGAGATATTAACCTTGCGGTTCATTGTTATTTTCCATTGCTATCGATGCCAAAGGTAATATCAACACATAATACGAAAAAAGTTAATCATCTATGTTAGTAAAAAACTGATCCGAGTTCGAGTTTCATGTTTGGGATCACATTTTTACTAACCTCAGGCTATTTAACGCACAACCTAGCCGGTTTTTGGATCCGATTTTTATTAACTCATCATTTCCAGATCAGATTTTTACCAAGTTTAATGCCGTTGACCGACCATTTTGACTCTTAACATCCGAAACCAGCCTATTTTTTGAGCATTATATTGCTCTTAGGCCGCAACACTGTGTATAACCGGCTCAGTGCTTGGTAGAGATCTGATCTATAGCAGGTAAAGATCAGATCTTTAACTACATATCAGTACCTTAGTTATCCCTTTATGTGCATAACTAGGCCCAAATAGTTAGTAAAAAGATGATCTTCAAGGCTACTTTTGTGGATAACTCCTTGGGCAAGCTGTGCATAACTTGAAAGTGAGATTTTTACTTCTTAAAATACTGATCCGTGACTTGGTAGGAATCAGATCTATACCAAGTAGAATGCTGATCTAAAAATATTTCATATCTTTATATAAAACAGTAAGTTAAGTTAACTTTCTTCCGTTCTAACCTTTATATACCTATATATTTAAACGAATCTAATCTAGTTATTACCTTATAGTAAGTTTGCAATCAAATTGTCTTTCTTGTTTTTCATGCAATGTCGCCTAAAATATATGTTTACAGCTAAAGTCGTGGACATTATACTCATGGCTTAAACTTAGGGATGCAAGTATGACAATAAAACAAAGTGCGCTAAAAACCTACCAGTTACTCAAGGCTACGGCCGATGTCGCTGAAAAGTCACTCGAAGGACGTATCCAGCATTATCGAGCTCACCTTAAATCTGAAGAAAAAGAGTTAAGAACCTATACCCAAAAGGCAGCCGCCGATCTACTAGGATGTAACAACCGTACCCTAAAACGACGTCATGACCAGGGTGATTTCGATCATATAGAGATTCGTCGTGGTGCCAATGGCCATTACGCCTATACCTTGGCGAACATCTACAGCATGGCTGACGTCATGGGTATCAATCCCGATCATCGTTTAGCCGATGATAAGCTACAGGTTATTGTTATCAACTCCCTCAAGGGGGGCTGTGGTAAAACCACCAGTATGGTTAACATCGCCGCTGCACTTGCAACCACTAATATCAAACGTTATCGCATTGGTATTATTGATTTAGATCCCCAAGGATCATCATCCAGCTTTTTCCCACCCAGTGAGCCCGATCCCATTACCGTTGGCGACTTGATGCGTGACTGTATCGAACTCGACGAAGGTGAAACCTGGGAAGGAATTGTTAGCGATGCATTTTTAAAAACCCATATCCCTAATATCCGTATTTTGCCATCGGGCATGGACGACTTTTACTTCGAGCATGAAACGGCCACCGCACTGCGTGAAAGCGGAGACTATGACCAAACCCGTCATTACCATAAGTTGTTGGAAAAGGTAATTGAACCGGTTCAAGACCAGTTTGATGTTATTCTTATCGACACAGCACCTTCTCTTAACTTTATGTTTTATAACGCATTAATGGCTTCAACCGCTATGCTTATTCCGGTGCATCCAGAAGCCGTGGACTTTGATGCAAACAATAAATACCTGAAGCGTCTTGGTGAGATTTATCACACAGTTGCCGCTCTTGGCCACGATGGCTGGGACTTTATGCAATTCCTGGTGACTAACTATGTTAAGGGTAACCATTCTCAGCGTGACATAGTGAAGGACGTACGCTCGGCGTTTGGTCGTCAGGTGATGAGCTATCCCATTAACCATAGCAGTGCGATCACTGCTAGCTCGTCATCCTTTAACACCATTTTTGATCAAAAAACATCAGACAGTTTGGCTAGCCGCGAATCCTTGGTTAAGGCCCAGGAAAACATTAAAGATGTGGTTGATGAATTAGAAATGCTTATTCGCTCCAACTGGGCATCGACACAATCACAACTAAAGGCAGCACAATAAGGCATTATCATGGCAAAGAAACGTAAGAACGATACCCGTATTGACCCTTTTGCAACCGCGGTAGAAAGTAGCAGCCTAGATCAGTTGTTAGCACAAGCTCAGGCCGGCGATGTGATCAGCATGCCAGCTCCTAGCGATCCTAATCGCACCATACGCCTCACCTGTCAGGTGATTGCGCATCAGGATATCGAGCAACGCACCAAGGTTTACGGTAAAAACCGTCGTGTGCAGGCGTTGTTGACGGAAAAGTCGGTGGCCGACATTCTTCCTGCTATTCGTGATGATGGCCGTAACCAACACCCGGCACTGGCCTGGGAGCACAATGGCGAGCTCTTAGTATTAGCCGGCTCCCGTCGTCGTAAGGCCTGTATTTTGGCCCCGGCGGATTATTTGGTTTTAAGCTCCAGTGATTTTAACGATGAAGACGCGAAGATCCTTGCGGTGTCGTCGGATCAGTATATTGCTCCGAGTTTATGGGAGCTGGGTCAGGCCTATGCGTCGACGCGTGAAGAGTTACAGCAACAGGGCAAAAAGGGTTCGTACCGTGAAATCGCTCAGTTAGAAGGGGTCTCGCACACCGCCATTGCCGATGCCATTAAGGCCTTTGAGTGCCTTCCTAAGGACGTATTAGCGCTCTACCCTACCGCCAACCATGTTGGCCGTGAAGTGGCTAAGAAGCTGATTCAGGCGCAAGATAAAGACGTTGCTGCATTTAACGAGCGTGTTGCCGATTGTGGCGCCCAATTTGCGCAAACCAGTTTTGATAGCGACGATAAGGCTGCCTTAGCGGTGACGAAATTTTTGTGTGAGGCACCGCAAGGGGCTAAACGCAATGAGGATATAAAACTCGCCAATGACTTTGTGCGGGTGCAAAAGCACAGTAAAAGTGGCGACTTAACGATCAAAATTGATAATAAGGTAATGACCGAGAAGCGCTTTATGCAACTGGCCAAGGTGCTGGAAAGTTTCAATTAAGCTGTTTTGCCTTGTCGTTTTTAAGCCCGGGTTATGACCCGGGCTTTTTTATGTCGCCAGAACCCGGGCTGCGGGGCTTTTTCGCTTTGCGCAAAAACGATATACTGGCCTATTTCAGTAGTTGGGTTGGACCATGGCCGCATCGTTTACTAAAGAGGATTTGCTTGCCGTCTTTGCCGAGATTGAGGCAGAGCAGGCGCCATTGCCATTGTCTGAGCAGGCTCTCAAGCAGCTGTTTAGCAAAGGGGTGTATAGCCGTGCCCAACAAATGCTGCGCGATGAACAAGTGCTATGGGTGAAAAGCAACGAGGACTACAGCCGTATTGAGGCGCAGGTGCTCGACGACGACGGCACCACCTATGATCAGCATATCCAGCTTCATTTCGGTACCCAGACCGAGGTAGAAGCTCATTGTAGTTGCCAGGCCAAGGTGCGCTGTAAGCATGTGGCCTGTGCCCTGCTGCAACTTAAACTCCAAAGCCAGGGGGAGTTTGCCCATCAGTATCAAATTGATGACTGGTTTTCCGTATTGGCTCAGCACGATAGCGAGCCTACGCAAAGTCAGCAACAGGTGTTGTTGTTCGAACTGCATCCGTATCAGGGGGAGTTGCAACTGCATGCCAAAATGGCCCCCAACACCGAGGCGGGGCTGCAATCCCAGGGCCGAGCCTTAAGTGAACAGCAAAGCCATACTCAGGTTACCCCCAAAGGACTCGATGAAGACGACTTCCGTTTGTTCAGCTGGATACGGTCGCAAAATCTTCCTGGACAGGCCCAGCTTTATGGCCATTGGGGCGCCCGTGCCTTAGTGCAGTTGCTAGGCCGCGCTCGTCTATTCTTTGAGAAACAGCGCCAGCCATTGACTCTGGGCAAACCCCAGCCGTTGCAATACCGTTGGCAAAGTCATGAGGGCAAAGCGCGACTGGTCGCCAATATCCCTGACTTTAATGCCGACCGGGTGTTTAATACCGCCCCGCCCTACTACCTTGATAGTGCCAACAATCAGCTGGTCGCCCTGCATACCCATTTGTCTGGTACACAGATCAAACAATTAGCCCGCTTCCCACAAGTGAACGAGCAGGACATCGCCGCCTTGTCTCAGCGTCTTGATAGTGAGCTCGCCCTGTCTTTAAGCGAAGGCGAAAAAAAAAAGCCTAAGCTAGGCTTTTCGCTGCGCTTTATACGCACCACTCCACCCTATTTAATCGCCGTTGACGGCCAAGCTCCGACCAGCGCCAGCCTGGCCAATTTAGGTCTAGAACCCTGTAAAGGACCTTTACAGCAACAATATCAAGTGGTCATTCCCGATCCCCTGCGCGAGCAGCAATGGTTGTTTGAACTTGAGCAGCAGGTACAGCATTTGGGGGGCGAGGTGATAGGGTTGCCAACGGCGCGCCTAAAATGCACTCATACGCTCACCCCAAACTTGGTTATCGACAAGTTACAGGGGCACCGTTTCTTGGTGCGCTTCGAGTTGCACCATGGCAACAAGGTGTCTATTTTAAGCGCCGAGCAACTGGCGAATAACGCCAACTACAGTGCCCATTATTGCTATCTAGAATGCGACGGTCAGCTGTGTGTGATAGATGCCAGCGTCGCCAACGAAATGCATCGATATCTGCAGCGTTTTGCCAGTGGTAAAGACAGGAATACGTGCTCCATCCCTCGCAGCTTATATGCCCAGCTAACCGGCCTGCCCTATTGGCAACTGCGGGTTGCCAAATCCCTGGAACTGCTATTGCAAAAGCCGACCCTGAGCTCTTTGCAACCGGCGAAACTCGCACCCGATGTACAGTTGCGAGAGTATCAGCAGGCCGGCGTAAACTGGCTGCAATTACTGTCTTTGCAGGGTCTGGGTGGCGTACTCGCGGACGATATGGGGTTGGGCAAAACCCTGCAGGTGATTGCTTATCTCAGCACCCTAAAGCCACGAGCCGGCCATCCTCATCTGATCATTTGCCCCACCAGTTTGATAGGCAACTGGTGTAATGAGATACAGCGCTTTTGTCCACAATTGTCGGTGCAGGTCGTCGCTGGTAATAACCGCACCGCCATGTTGCAGCAGTTGGCCAGCTATGAGGTGATCATCACCACCTACACCCTGTTTAAAAGGGACTTTGCCTTTTATCATGGGGTTGAGTATCACACCCTGGTATTGGACGAGGCTCAGGCCATTAAGAACGCGCAGTCACAGCTTAGCCAAAAGGTGAAGCAACTAAGGGGGCAATTCCGTCTGGCGCTAAGCGGCACTCCCTTTGAAAACAATCTGCTCGAACTTAAGTCGGTGTTCGATTTTGCCATGCCAGGTCTGCTTGGTTCCGATAGCCAGTTTAAGGCCAACTTTTTAGAGCTAGAGCAAGTCGGAAAAAGTGCCCTTAAAGAAGCGGTGCGTCCCTATTTGCTGCGCCGTGCCAAGGCCGATGTACTCAGTGAGCTGCCGAGCAAAACCGAGTTAGTTAAACAGCTTGAGATGCTTGAGGATCAAGCTCATGTGTACCAGGGCTATCACAGTGCTTTGCATCAAAAACTCAGTCACCTGGTCTCGACCCAGGGGATTGGCAAAAGCAAGCTGCAGTTTTTGGATGCCCTGTTAAAGCTAAGGCAAATTTGCTGCCACCCTCGCCTCGTTGACCCAGCTTATGAGGGCGACAGCGCTAAGTTGCTCTGGCTGCAAACCCATTTACCCGTGATGTTGGCTCAGCAGCACCATGTGATTATCTTCAGTCAGTTTACCTCCATGCTCAGCCTGATAGGGGAGCAGCTTCAGCGTATGGGCATAGACTATGCGCTGCTGACCGGCCAAACTCGAGATCGTCAGCGCCAGGTTGATGACTTCCAGCAAGGGCGTAAGCAGGTATTTTTGATCAGCCTTAAGGCCGGTGGCAGCGGCTTAAACCTGACTCAGGCGGATACGGTTATCCATTTCGATCCCTGGTGGAATCCGGCGGTGGAGCATCAGGCCACCGACCGCGCCTATCGTATGGGGCAAGATCGTTCGGTGTTTGTCTATAAGCTGATCGTTGCCGACTCCGTTGAACAGCAGGTACAGGCCTTGGCGGAGAAGAAGCGTCACCTGGTGGATGAGTTCCTCAATGGCAGTTTATTATCGGATAAAAAAATAGATGATAATCAGTTGCTTGAAATGTTGAATCTAGAAAAAGAAGAAAAAGTTTAAATTTTCCTGAACTTTCTCGGCAGCCGGGACTCTACTATTATGCTTGTGATGCAAGCACCCTATGTTGATTTCCCTGATTATTATGATTCTAAGGCCAGCTTGATTCGCTGGCTTTTTTTTGCCTGAAATTTGCCGCCAGGGACGGCGGTAGTAGACAATGCAGGAGCACCTTGTCGAAAAGCCGCCAGGGATGGCGGCAGTAGACAATGCAGGAGCATCAGGTCGAACATCCGCGCCACTATAATTGATTACTTTCCTGATACAATTGGTATTATCATTTATTCATAACAATAACTATTGCGAGATCAGTATGTTCGCCTTGTTTTCTCAAAGCCCGCCGGCGCTGTTAAGTGCACTTGCGGTGCTTGCCTTATCTACGCTTACCCTCGTCATCCTGTTGTTACGCAGTCAAGGCCGTGTACGCGCTGCCCAAGCAAATAATAATGAGCTGCAGCAGAAGGTGCAAAGTGCCGAGGTGCGCAGCACTGAGCTGGCGCTGCAGGTGGTAAACGAGCGCGAAAAGGTCGATCAATTGCAGCAAAAAGTGACCTTATTGCATGGCCGCTACGAATCCCTTAAGGCGACCCTGGAACAAAAGGAAACGCATTTTCAGCAGCAGCTCTCGCTGTTGCAGGACTCCAAGGAAAGCCTGAAAAAGGAATTTGCCCTGCTCGCCAATCAGGTTTTTGAAGATAAGTCGCAACAGTTTAAACACCTTAACCAGGAAAATATGGAGCAGCTGCTGAAGCCGGTGCAAGGGGAACTCAAAGGCTTTCGCGATAAGATGGAGCACATTCATGCCCAGGAATTGCAGCAACGCGCCGCGCTGAAAACCGAGTTGCAACATCTGCAAAAACTGAATCAATCGATCACCGAACAGGCACAGCAGCTCTCTACGGCACTACAAGGGCAAAAGAAGACTCAGGGTAACTGGGGCGAACTAATGTTGGAGAACGTGCTCGACAGTGCGGGACTGCGCCTTAATCAGGACTATCGCCGTGAGGTCAGCTTTGACTCTCCGGTTGGCCGTTTGCGCCCCGATGTGGTGGTGTACCTGCCGCAACAGCGTCATATTGTTATAGATGCGAAAACCTCGCTCAATGCCTACACCCGTTATGTTAACGCGCAAACCGAACTCGAAGCCCAACAGGCTCTGGGTGAGCATGTGCAGGCGGTGAACGATCGTATCAATGAGTTGGCTGGCAAGGACTATCACCGCCTTGAGCAATTGAATTCGCCCGAGGTGGTGATCATGTTTATGCCCATCGAAAGCGCGTTTGTCGAAGCCCTTAAGTTTCAGCCCGATCTGTATCAGCGCGCCATTGAAAAGAATATTCTGGTGGCCACGCCCACCACCTTGCTGACCAGTTTGAATATAGTGAAGCAGTTATGGCGCTTTGAAGATCAATCCAAACACACACAGGAGTTGGCTAAACGAGCGGAGCGTTTCTACAACAAGCTCAACGCCTTTTTGGTGTCCATGGAAGGGGTCGGCAAGCAGCTTGATAAAGCGCGGGAAACGTATGATAAGGCGTTTTCACAGCTCTACAGCGGTAAGGGCAATTTAATTAAACAAGCCAATGAGTTTAAAGAGCTGGGTGTGGCGGTGCAAAAGGAGCTACCCGAGTCCTTGCGGGATAAAGCCGAGCTCGAGCTAAAACACTGCGACTAGTTTTTATCCGTCCTAGCCGTTTTGGTTGGGGCGGCGTAACTGCATGATGCCAAGGAGCAGGAAGGCTCCGGAGACAATATACAAAAACCCTACGTCGCCGAGATAGCCGGTGGTGGCAAACGCCAGGGCGCTGCCAATAAATAAGCATCCAGAGATTTACACCATCCTCTTTCCTTGAAAATGTACTTTTATTGGGTAAATGTCTGATTATCAATAAAAAGAGAGAAACGTAAACCCCCTTTACGTTTCATAAAACTGTCATTTTTCTGTTTTATTCTTAGCCCAAAATTGAACATGGGCTTAACACATGACATCAGCACATCAACAGAACTTCATTGCACAGCTAAAGCAGTTGCAAAATTTGGCGCAAAGTAAATTTGGCATTGATATCGCTACGGAAAAATTTATCAATGATGATAATTACCGTGATCTCGTACTTAACGAACTGGGTTTGCTTGGCGACAGCGAACTTAATGCCGTTATTAGCGCACTTAAACAACCCGCCGCTGCAGCCACCCAGGCCGAGCCAAAGACGGACGGTAAGAAGCCACTGGCTCTCATCTTTACTTCAATCACAGCGGCCATAGCGCTTGGCGTGGCCAGTTACACCATGTTTGCGGGCAAGCCCGAGGTGGTGGTGACACAGGCGCCGGTGCAAAGCACCGAGCAAGCACCGGTACAAACACAAAACACCACGACGGTAAGCGCAGCCCCTGCTGCCCAAATGCCGGCTGAGGTGCAGGCGCAACTGGCATTTCGTATTCATGGTTCTAACACCATAGGCGAAAAGCTGGCTCCGGCGCTAATCGAAGGTTATCTAACAGAGCAAGGTGCGAGCGACTTTGAGTGGCAGCAAGGCGATGTGGCGGTAGAGCGCGAGCTTCACTACCGTTTGGCCGATAAACCTTACTATATCGAATTGCATGCGCACGGCTCAAGCACCGGCTTTGCCGATGTGAAGGCGGCCGAGGCCGATGTAGCCATGGCTTCGCGTAAGGTAAAAGACAAAGAAGTGGCCAGCCTAAAAGAACAATATGGTGACTTCAGTCAGGTGGGTAATGAGCACATTATCGGCCTGGATGGTCTGGCGGTGATCGTGAACCAAAACAACCCCATCAGCCATTTAACCACGCAGCAGTTAGCGGATATTTTTTCCGGCAAAATCAGCAACTGGCGTGAGCTAGGCGGTGCATCTGCGGCGATTAACCTGTATGCACGTGATGCTAAATCTGGCACCTGGGATACCTTTAAAAACCTGGTATTGAAAAAGCACAGCGCTAAATTAAGCAATAATGCCCAGCGCTTTGAATCAAGCTCTGAACTATCGCAATTGGTGTCGCAAGACGAGCACAGTATCGGTTTTATCGGCCTTAACTACATAGTGCACAATAAAGCGGTGGCTATCTCTGAGGGTGAGCAAACTGCGCCTATCTACCCTACCCGCTTTACCATAGGTACCGAGGACTATGCGTTATCACGTCGTTTGTATCTGTATACACCGACCACGGCCAATATGTTCGTTAAGAACTTTGCTCATTACGCTATTTCTTACCCTGGTCAGGAAATCGTTGCCGACACGGGTCTCATTTCACAGAATATCCATGTTGAGCAGGTACAGGCACCACTAACGGCTCCTGCGCTGTACAAGCAATATGCCAGCCAAGGCCAGCGTCTGTCTCTGACGTTCCGTTTCGAGTTCGGCAGCGGCCAGCTTGATAACAAGGGTAAGCGCGACTTACAGCGTCTGTTGGGCTTCCTGGAAGAGCATCCGCAAAAGCGCGTAGTACTAATGGGCTTCTCGGATAATTCCGGCGACGACGCGAAAAACAAAACCTTATCTACCCAACGTGCTCGCTCGGTAGCCACCGAACTGAATGCGCGTGGTATTCAGGTATTCGATACCCAGGGCTTTGGTGAAGCCTTGCCAGTTGCCAATAACAGTTCTGTACAAGGTCGTGAACGCAACCGCCGTGTAGAAGTGTGGGTTTTGTAATAAAAGTTTAACAGTCGTCTGCTAGACTGGCGACTCAAAACAGGAGGGCTTATGTTTGCAATACTAACGGATCATCATAATCTTAGTCGTGCCTTTGCGCGCTTAAGCATGCTGGAAGCTATTCGCGTCAAGCGTAATGTGGATCAGGTTTTTACCGACCTCAACATGCCCTCCGCCGCACTGATTGAAAAAATGCGTGAAGAAGGCTTGCTGGGCGCACTCTCTGCGCCACTGTCGAAGCCGGATCACCTTACTTCACAGTCGATTCTGCAAAATCATTTAAGTCAGCTATTTCTTGATTACTCTAAGCTTAAGCAGGCGCTTGAGCAGTTGAGCCTGGCCGAGAAAATTAGCTGTAAAGAAACCTTGGATATTGCTGTGATGGCGCTCAACCTGCCCTCAGACTCTCTGGCCGATATGATGGCTCAGGAAGGTGTGTCGGTAGACCATATCGCCCCGCAGGATCCACAGCAACAACAGCTTGATTCCGTACGCGCTCGTTTAAACCAAGCGGCACAAAAAACCGCGGCGCAAGAAGCTCAGAGCGTACGTGAGCGCCTTAATGCGCTTGCTCAGGGCGACGATAGCCCAAAGTCTGAGGACTCCGACGATAACTCAGTGGTGCCCCTGCGTCGCCATCAAGCCTAAGTTACCACTTGCACTGAACCAAAAGGTCGTCATTCGTACGGCCTTTTTTAATGCCCGGCGTTTGGGTTAGTAAAAAAATGTTCCGGGATCCCCTGAGCAGTTAGTAAAATCTTGGTTTGTTCCTAAAAATTATATCAAGACACTTGGTAAAATTTTGCTTTAGGCCTCATTTGAGGGGCTATTTAGCCCTTTTTGTGCCCCTTTGCTTCGGGCATAGCTTGACCTGGTTAAAAGCTGATCCCAATAAAAAAGGGCCATTCGGCCCTTTTGCTTGCAACACACAGTGGTTAGAACTGATTCATGGTATTGGCTTCACCGCCTGCCTTAAGCGCATTTTCACCGGAGAAGTACTCTTTATGGGTATCACCTATGTTCGAACCGGCCAGATCCTGGTGTTTAACCGAGGCCTGCTCGCGGCGGATCTCCTGACGTTGAACGTCGCGTACATAGGCCAGCATACCCAGCTCTCCGAAGTAGCCTTCGGCGAGAATATCCGTGCTTAGCGCCGCCGTATGGTAAGTTGGCAAGGTGATCAGGTGGTGGAAGATACCTGCTTCACGGGCACCGTCACGCTGGAAGTTACGTACAAGCTCATCGGCAGCAACCGCCAGCTCCGAGCTATCCAGGCTCGCATCCATTAATACCTTGGCATCCGCTGTTGGATCTGGGTAGGCGCTTAGATCGCGGCCTTCAGCCTGCCATTGTGCGAAAACCTGCTCACGGAACTTCAATGTCCAATTGAATGACGGAGAGTTGTTATACACCAGCTTGGCGTTTGGTACTTGCTCGCGCACTCGGTTTACCAGTTCGGCAATTTGCTGCACATTCGGTTTTTCGGTTTCAATCCACAGCAGGTCGGCGCCATGCTGCAAGCTGGTGACACAGTCCAGTACCACGCGGTCTTTCTCGGTTCCAGCACGGAACTGGTAGAGGCCGTTGTCTAAACGTACCGGCTTGCACAGCTGGCCGTTAAGCTTAATCGCCATTTCGTTGTCTTCCAGGTCATCGGCGCCGCTAATAGGCTGAGCGTCTAGGAAGTCGATGTACTGGCTGGCGAGATCGCCCGGCTCTTTACTGACCGGGATTTTTTGCGTCAAGCTGGCACCCAATGAATCGGTACGGGCGACGATAATGCCGTCTTCCACACCCAGTTCTAGGAAGGCATAACGTACGGCGTTGATTTTCGCCAGGAAGTCTTCGTGCGGTACGGTCACCTTACCCGCCTGGTGACCACATTGTTTGGCATCGGATACCTGGTTTTCGATTTGAATGGCACAGGCGCCCGCTTCAATCATCTTCTTGGCCAGCAAATAGGTGGCTTCTTCGTTACCAAAACCGGCATCAATATCGGCGATAATAGGCACCACATGGGTTTCAAAGTTATCGATTTGAGCTTCGATAGCCGAGGTGTCTGCGCCGCTTTGCTGCGCCGCGTCCAGGGCTTTATAAAGGTGGTCCAGCTCACGGGCATCGGCCTGTTTTAAGAAGGTGTAGATCTCTTCAATCAGTGCCGGAACCGAGGTTTTCTCGTGCATACTTTGATCGGGAAGTGGACCGAACTCGGAGCGCAGCGCCGCAACCATCCAGCCGCTCAGATACACATAACTGCGTTTGGTGGTCTTTTGATGACGCTTAATGGCCATCATCATTTGCTGCGCCGTGAAACCATGCCAGCAACCCAGAGACTGAGTGTATTGGCTCGAATCCGCATCATAAGCGGCCATGTCTTCACGCATGATTTTGGCGGTGTATTTGGCAATATCCAAACCGGTTTTAAAACGGTTTTGCAGTTGCATACGCGCCGCATACACAGGGCTGATGCTGCTCCAGCGTTGACCATTGTGTTGGCATAGCGTCGCTAAACTGTCGATCTGTGCGTTGTACTGTTTCATTGTCGGTATCCTTTGAACGAGTAGGTGGTTATGTTTAACGACAACATGTGAGAGGTTGCCGCGTTGTATTTTTACCCTAGGCCGTTTTTTGAGGATTTATTAAATTTATAGTTATTATTACCGCTATATTCTGAGTGAATAGGTTTGGTGTTCACATTCACATATTTTCGTTTACAGTGAAATAACACTTGTTCGTTTAAAGGAATTGCTCATGACTCAGCGCATCTCGCACAGCGGCCTGTCTATTGACGCCACGCTCTATGAGTTTATTACTCAAGAGGTACTGCCCCAGACCGATATAGACGGCGATACCTTGTTCTCCGGTGTTGCCGATATTATCAAGCGACTTACTCCCATCAACAGAGCCTTACTGGCCAAGCGTGAGACGCTGCAGCAGCAGATAGATTCCTACTATCAGGGCAATACCGAGCATAATCTTGATGAATACACGGCGTTTTTGCGCGAGATAGGTTATTTAGTTGATCCCCCCGAGTCCGTGAGCATAGAAACCACCAATGTGGACGCCGAAATTGCTACCATGGCCGGCCCGCAACTGGTGGTGCCGGTGAGCAACGCCCGTTTTGCCCTGAATGCCGCCAATGCCCGCTGGGGCTCTCTTTACGATGCCCTCTACGGCAGCGATGTGATTGCCGAGCAGGAAGGCGCCGAGCAAGGCGGTGGTTATAACCCGGTGCGCGGCTTTAAGGTGATGGCTTATGCTCGTCAGTTTCTCGATCAGGCCCTGCCGCTAAGCAGCGGCTCGCATATCGAAAGTACCGAGTACGCCATTAACAATGGTGAGCTGGTTGTGACCCTGGGGGATTCTCAGCAGGTGAGCTTGCAAAACCCGGCCCAGTTGCTTGGTTTTCAGGGTCAGCCCCAACGCCCTTCGGCCTTGCTTTTCTGCCATCATGGTTTGCATTTTATTATTGCCATCGACCCGCATCATCGCATTGGTCGTGATGATAAGGCCGGTATTAAAGACATCATTATGGAAGCGGCGCTCACCACTATTATGGACTGTGAGGATTCGGTCGCGGCGGTCGACGGTGAAGATAAAACCAATGTGTATCGCAATTGGTTTGGCCTCATGATGGGACAGCTGAGCTGCAGCTTTAACAAAGGCGGCGAGCAGCTTGAGCGTACATTGAGCCCGGATCAGCACTTTACCAAGCTGGATGGCTCGCAATTAACCCTGCACGGGCGCAGCCTGATGTTTGTTCGTAATGTCGGCCACCTGATGACCAACCCGGCGATCCTCGATAGCGACGGCAACGAGGTGTTTGAAGGTATCATGGACGCCATCTTCACAACTTTGTGTGCGCTACCCGAATATCATGGCCGCGGTCAATTAGCGAACTCCCGAACCAAGAGCATTTATATTGTTAAGCCCAAGATGCACGGCCCCGAAGAAGTGGCCTTTACTGAGCAACTGTTCACCGAGGTGGAGCGTTTACTTGGGCTTGAGCCATACACCATTAAAATGGGCATTATGGATGAGGAGCGCCGTACCTCGGTTAATTTAAAAGCTTGTATTGCCAACGCCAAACACAGGGTGGTGTTTATTAATACCGGCTTTTTGGATAGAACCGGCGATGAAATTCACACGGCAATGGAAGGCGGTATCGTCTTACCTAAGGCCAAGATCAAAGAGCAACCTTGGATTGATGCCTATGAAAAGCGTAATGTGAGCATAGGCTTGGAATGCGGTCTTAGCGGCAAGGCGCAAATCGGTAAGGGCATGTGGCCTATTCCCGATAAGCTGGCCTTGATGATGGAACAGAAAGTGGGTCATGTGCAATCCGGGGCCAATACCGCCTGGGTACCCTCCCCTACCGCGGCAACCTTGCATGCCCTGCACTATCATGCGGTCGATGTGTTTGCGGTGCAAAAATCCTTGCCAACACTTGGTGCCGAATCTTTAGCGGCCTTGTTGACGCCGCCCATAGATAATACCCAGCAACTGAGTCCGGAAGATATTCAACTGGAGCTCGATAACAATGCCCAGGGAATTCTCGGCTATGTGGTGCGTTGGGTCGAGCAAGGCATAGGTTGCTCTAAGGTACCGGACATTAACAATGTGGGCTTGATGGAAGACAGGGCAACGTTGCGGATCTCCAGCCAACATATTGCCAACTGGCTACATCATGGCGTCTGCAGCGAAGAGCAAGTGCGTAATACCATGGCGCGCATGGCCAAGGTGGTGGATGAGCAAAATGCCGGTGATCCCAACTATCTCGCCATGGCTGGGGATGAACAATCCCTTGATGCAAGTCTTGCGTTCCAGGCGGCGCTGGAGCTGGTATTTAAAGGCTGCGAGCAGCCCAGTGGCTATACCGAGCCACTGTTGCACCTCTATCGTCGCCTGTTTAAGGAAGAGTCGTAAGAAGTGTAAAGCCCCTTTACACAAAAAAGCCGGATATTAATCCGGCTTTTCTTTTTTGGCTTAGTTGCTGCGCTTACTTGTTCACAATGGCATTGTGATACACGTTCTGCACATCGTCGCAGTCTTCAAGCATGTTCATAAACTTCTCGAAGTTGGCGATATCGTCTTCGTCGGTGATCTCAATGTGCGTTTGTGGCACAAAGGTGATCTCGTCGATTTCAAAGTTGATGCCATCGAATGCTTCACTAAGCGCAGTCTTGGCTTTGAAGTACTCGGTGTGCGGTGCAAATACAGAAACCTTGCCGTCTTCTACTTCTACATCGGTCACGTCCACGTCGGCCATCATCAGTGCTTCTAGCACGGCTTCATCGTCATCACCTTCAAAACCTAGGATGGCCAGGTGATCGAACATGTGCGCAACACAGCCCGGGCTGCCAATCTTTGAGTCGGTTTTGGTGAAAGGTAGACGTACATCCTTAATGGTACGGTTTGGGTTGTCTGTTAAACAGTCAACGATAACCATGCAGTTACCCGGGCCATAGCCTTCGTAACGCGCCGCTGAATAATCTTCGCCAGCGCCGCCGGCGGCTTTTTCAATGGCTTTATCGATTACGTGTGCCGGTACCTGATCTTTTTTCGCTTTATCGATCAAGCGACGAAGAGAAAGGTTGGTCTCTGGGTCAGCACCGCCGTTTTTTGCCACGACGTAGATTTCTTTACCGTATTTTGAGTTTACTTTTGTTTTTGCCGCAGCGGTTTTCGCCATGGCGTTTTTACGAACTTCAAACGCTCTGCCCATTTTCAATCTCTCAAGTTTGAATTTAATGCTTTGCTCGATTTTAACAACTCGCAGCACATTGGGCTAGTACCATGTTTTTATTAAAGCCAGGGTCACAGAGTAAAATGTAAAAAATGTCGCTATTTAACATAACTCAACCAGGGCGGGTAATTCACTAAAGCAGCGGATCACATAATCGGCCTGGCTGGCATAGTCGGGAATGGTGTGCGGTGCATACAGGCATGCACGCATATTGGCATTGTGCGCGGCTTCGATATCGTATCTATAGTCGCCTACATACAGTAGATGTTTTACCTGCATCTGCCAGCGCTCGGCAATATGTAATAAGGCGCTGGGATCGGGTTTGGCGGGTGCATGGTCTCGGGTAAGCACCAGATCTATGGGAATGGGATTTCGGCTCATTTTAATGCCCGTGGCCTGCTCGGAGTTACGTGTCACTATGGCCATGGGTATCTGTGCCTTGTGCAAACTGGCGAGTGATTGAGCCACCTGTGGCAAGAGCACGGCTTGCTCGGCGTCGGCCAGCTCATGGTCGAGGATCACCTGTTCGGCATGGCGTTGACCATCGCTGTCCAGACGAGTGATAAATTCCAGTATATCGTCGCCATGAGCACAGTTTATTTGCTCGCGAATAAGGGCAAAATCTAACTGGGAACTAAATAAGGTGCCATCCATATCAAAAATAACACCATGTAATGGTTCATTGTGATGCCTGCCCATGCCCTACTCCTCGTTTCGCTTATATGGGCAATGTAGCAGCAAAGACTGTGGAAGGCGACCCCGAAATTATCCCCTGCTCCCAAATCCCGTCTGTCGTTGTGACATTTGAAATTAACTCCATAAATAACAGTTAGTTGTGGTTTTTATTACGAGTACAGGCCGAGTTTAATTGAACCTGCTGTAAAGGGGGTTTACAGGGAATGAGTAAAATATCGGTGGCGGGGGTTGCAATTGGTATTTATTTAATTTTAGAATCCCCCACTTTTTTAATTCGTGAACAATAAAAAAGGGACATCGGCGGTCTGAATAATCAGGGTAAGTCGATATATAAAGTAAGCGAAGGGATGTTCACTTGATTCGCACATAGCAAAGTGTATGTGGTGGTGCTATGGATTTTTATGTCCTTAAAAAGAAAAACGAGTTAATTGCCATTCCTGCCGACGAGCAGCATTGTAAACAGTATCTGGATAATGGCTATTTCTATATAGATAAGGTTGCGGCCTGTGACGAGCACACCGCTATTCGCCATTTGCAGAGCAAATATCAACGCAGCATGCGTTTACCCTTGCTTATAGTAGCCATTGCCATCCCCGTTTTGGTGATCACCTGGTGGCAATTTACCCACTAAAGGAATGGCCGCGGTAACAAGTTTTCCGTGATATAGTGAGGACATTATAAGTCTAATCACTTTATTTCATGCGCTTACTTCACACCTCAGATTGGCACCTTGGGCAGCTTTTTTACGAACATGAACGCATTGATGAACATCAGGCGTTCTTATCCTGGCTACTCACGCAACTGCGCGAACAGGACGTTGATATCCTGCTGATCAGCGGTGATATTTACCATACCGCGACGCCCCCTAGTCAGGCCGAAAAGCAGTTTTATCAGTTTATAGAAGCAGCTAAATCGGCCTGCCCCGAGCTCGAGATAGTGGTGATCGCCGGCAATCACGACTCCGCTAAGCGTATCACCACGGCACAGCCCCTGCTGGCCCAGTTCGATACCCAGGTCATCGGTCACTTTCAGCAGCAAGCGCCCGAGCTGAGTGCCGTGAACATCACCAAGAATGGCCAACATTGCCTAATATTGGCACTTCCCTATTTGCGTGCCTGTGATATCGCCGGCACCAGCCAAAGCTACAGTGTCTCGGTGCAACAAGCCTATAGCGATATGTTGGCGAACAGCGAATTCGATGCCAATACCAATATTATTGCCATGGGGCACTTACATGCTCGCGGCGCGGCGGTTAGCGAAGACTCAGAGCGCGCTTTGGTGATCGGTGGTGAAGATGCAATAGGTGCCGATGTTTTCCCCAAGGAGGCCAACTATGTTGCCCTTGGTCATCTGCACAAGGCGCAGTCTGTCAATGGACAAGATCATATCCGCTATAGTGGTACGCCCTTCGCCATGTCTTTTAGTGAGCGTAACTATCGCCATCAATGTTTGTTGGTTGAGGTAGCCAATGGTGCGCTGCAAAGTGTCAACCCCCTTTACATTCCCGCTTTTAGAAAGCTGCACCTGCTTCCGGAAGGTGACGTGGTGCCACTTAAGGAGCTGTGTGAGCAGCTGAGCGCCCTGCCCGACGATAATGTGCAACCTGGCTATATTCGTGTTCGCTTGTCGAGTAAAGAGCTGAGCCCGGACTTTCGTGAGCAAATAGACAGCGCATTAACGGGGAAGAATATGCTGTTTTGCGGTATAGAGCGAGTAAGGACGCAACAGCAATCAAGGCAGGAAGAGATAGAACTCCAGGACCTTACTCAACTTGAGCGACTTAATGCCGAGCACCTGTTGTCCGTGGCCCTTGAGGAACACGCTGAGCTAAGCGAGGAGGATCTCAATGATGAAATTAAAACTCTGTTTTCCCAGTTAGTTGCCGATGTTGAGCAGGAGTTAAGTCATGAAGATTAATCGCCTGCAAATTCATAACCTGGCTTCTTTGGTGGATGCGGACATCGACTTCACCAAGGCGCCGCTGAGCGATACCGGTTTGTTTGCCATCACCGGCGATACCGGTGCCGGCAAAAGCACCCTGCTTGATGCCCTGTGTCTTGCGCTCTATGACAAGACCGCACGTCTGAGCAATGAAAATACTCAGAAGGTCGATTTTAATGGTGATAACGTGCGCCTTAATGACCCTCGTCATCTGCTTCGTCGCGGCACCGGCCTAGGCTGGGTGAAGGTGGACTTTAATGCCATAGACGGACAGCAGTATCGAGCCTTATGGCAGGTGACAAGGGCACGTAAAAAAGCCCAGGGGCGACTGCAAGCCCCCACCCATGCGCTTTATCAACTGCCCAGTGAGCAGCTGGTTTGCGATTCCAAGTCGGAAACTAAAAAATACATTGAGCGTTTGGTTGGTCTTAACTTTGATCAGTTCTCCCGAGCCGTGATGTTGGCACAAAACGAGTTTGCGGCCTTTTTGCGGGCGCAGGGAGACGAACGTGCGGCATTGTTGGAGCGTTTAAGCGGAACACAAAAATACTCTCTCGTCGGTCAGCGGGTTTTTGAGGGCTATAAGGGTAAACTCAATGAGGTGACCCTGTTCCAAGCCAATATGAATGCAGTGCATCTGCTGAGCGACGACGAGCTCGCCAGTTTGCAGCAACAGCAACAGCAGCAAACCCAGGAGCAACAGCAACGCAAACAACAAAGCGATGTGTATCAGCAGCAGTTGCAATGGTTTACCAACGAGCAAAGCATGCAGAGCGAGCTGCATACCCTGCAAGGGCAGCTAAGCGAGGTGGGCGAGCAATTAAAGCTTCGTCAGGGCGAGTTTAAACAAGTCGAGCTGAGTGCCCGGTGTCGACAAATTAGCGACAATATAAGCAATACCGCACGATTGACGCAGCGTTTGCAGCAAGATGAACAGCGCTTAGAGACATTAAAGCGCTCCGATGCACAAGCGCAAACCGAGCTGGCACAGCAACAGTTAAAACAGGCCGAATTGGAACACCGTCAACTGCAGAGTCGCCTCAATGAGCAAAAGCCAGCTTTGCAGCAGGCCATTACCTTGGATATTAAAGTGCAGCAACTTCGCCAGGGACAGGCCGATCGTGAGCAACAGCTGATGATGCAAAACCGCGAGCAACACCAGTTGCAAGGGCAAGCTGAGCAGTTGCAACGGCGTGCCGAGCAGTGGCAAGCACAGTTACAGCAAAGCCAGGAGCAACTGAGCACTCAGCCCTGGCTTGTAGAGTTAGTAAAAAATTGGTCTCACTATCAGCATCTATGGCAGCCGATCACCCTTTATTATCAGTCACGAGAGCAAAAAAATAAGCAGTTACAGGAACATAAAAGCGAGCTCCTAAAACTCGATAGTGGCCTTAAAAGACTCGCCGAGCAATTAGCTTTGACTCATGGCGCGAACGCTGAACAGGAACAGCGCATAGCGCAACTTGAGCAACAATTGCAGCATCGGTCACCGGCAGCGCTGCAACACAGTCTCAATGACTGGCAACAGGGATTAGCACACTATCGGCAGTGGCAATCTCTGGGCCTTAAAATAGCTCATTGGCGCGAACAGCAAACGCAATATAAGCAACAACTCGCGCAGTACGAAGCACAACTTGAGCCGCGCGAAAGGCAAACGGAATTATTGCAGCAAGAGGTCAAAAACGCCGAGCAGGCCTATCACCAGGTGCAATTGCGCGCCAGTGAAAGGATCAGCGCTTTACGTACTCAGTTAAATCAAGGCGAGCCTTGTATGGTGTGTGGCTCCTGCGAGCATCCATTCGCCGTTGAGGCAGGCCAAAACAGCGCTTTTGAGGCCCTTTTGGCTGATTTTGCCAGCCAGCGTCAGCAGGCTAAAGAGGCCTTGGATCAGTATTTAACCCACAGCCACGAGTTGCAAACTGCAGCCCGGTTGGCCGAGCAACAACTTGGTACCCTGGCTACGAG
The DNA here is from genome assembly GCF_002964705.1 of Pseudoalteromonas sp. T1lg75. Classification (GTDB taxonomy): domain Bacteria; phylum Pseudomonadota; class Gammaproteobacteria; order Enterobacterales; family Alteromonadaceae; genus Pseudoalteromonas. Next base: position 62,872 of record NZ_PQCD01000033.1, read on the forward strand.
CCTTACAGAGGCGCAGCAGCAACAGGAACAGATAAGCGCGCAGCTGTCGTCTCTGTGCCCTGAGCTGGCCACGGAGCAATTGAGCGAGCCGTATTTCAATGAGCAGTTGCAGGCTCTGGAACAGCAGTATCAAACCGCCATTGCCCTGGAGCAGGAGTTAGTAAAAATACGATCCGCGTTACAGCAGGGAAGAGAGCAGGCGCAACAGCAACAGCAGCAACAGCGCCAGTTTGAACAGCAGAGTCAGCAACAGCAGTTACAGTATCAGCGTCTTGATGATGAGCTCAGTGCCGAGCAGCGGCGCTGCCAGCTAAGTATCGCACAGCTGCGCGAAGTCTTTGCCGACGCGCCCTGGTGGCAAGAGGATCCCGCATATCTGGCCTCATACTGGCCTCAGTTGCAGCAGCGACAACAAGAGTTTGATCGGGCGCAGGTAAAAATATCCGAGCTACAACAGCAGCTTAGTGACAATAAACCAGCGCTGGATCAGATTTTTACCAAGTTGTCCTCCTGCCACGCCCAGCAGCAGACTTTGACTCAGCAGCAACAAAACGCAGAGACAGAGATCACTAATTTACTAACTCAACGCCATGCTCTAATCGCGCAAGATCAGCAGCCGCAGCAATTGCTGCACGAGTTGGAGCAAGCGCTGGAGCACCGCGCCAGCGCCTTGCAAGGGGCGCAGCACAGGCTACAGCAGGAGCACAGCCGACTCGAGCGCGAGCTTAATGAATACGAGCACTTGGTAAAAAATTGCTCTCAGTTACAGCTGGATTTAAACGACCTGGAAGCCACCTTTACTCGCTGGTGCAGTGAACACTTCACGCCCGAGAACAAAATTGACCGGGAGCAGATCCGAGTTTTACTAAGTCGAGATGGCGCCGAGGTTGATGCCCTGCTGGCTCAGCAACGGACATTGCAGCAACAACAGGTGCGCCTGGAGGCGCAGTTGGCGCAAACGCAGCAACGCCAGAATGCCCATCAGCAACAGCGCCCGCAGCTGGCGCAAGGCGACATAGAGGCACACAAAGCGGCCCTAGACAATGAATATGAGCAAACACAGCAAGCATTAACGCTTATTGCCGCCAAGCTTGAGAATCATCGTCAGAACGTCGCTAAGTTGGCCGATCAGGCTGAACAATTGCAGCAGCTCCAAGCCGAGCTCAGTACCTGGGCCACCCTCAACAGCGCCTTGGGTGATGCTCAGGGTAAGCGCTTACGTAACCTGGTTCAAAGCCAGACTCTGGCCATTTTGCTCGCCTATGCAAACCAACATTTGCAAACCTTGTCAAAACGTTATCGTCTCACCCGTATCCCCGGCACCTTGGATATCGCCATTATCGATCAGGACATGGCCGACGAGCAGCGCAGCGTCAATACGCTCTCCGGTGGTGAATCCTTCTTAGTGTCTCTGGCGCTGGCATTGGGGCTCGCATCTCTGTCTTCCAACAAGGTGAAGATTGAGTCCTTGTTTATCGACGAGGGCTTTGGCACATTGGATGCTCAGACATTGAGTGTTGCCATGGATGCGCTCGATAACCTGCAGGCGCAGGGGCGCAAGGTAGGGGTGATCTCCCACGTTGCCGAGCTCACGGAGCGGGTGGCCACGCAAATCAAGGTGGTAAAACGCCCTGGCGGATATTCGCAGATACGCTGTGAATGAGCTATAAGCTAAAAATAGTCAAATTAAGGAACCATTATGCCCAGTTTTTTAGGTGAAGAAGCCAGTAATTATGACCAACGTATTCGTCGTCTGGTGCCGGGTTACGACCTATTGCAGCAGTTAACCCAGGCCCAGTGTCAGGCAGCCCTTAACGAGGATGCCCGGGTGCTTGTGGTCGGCGCCGGAACCGGCACCGAGATCATCGCCTTGGCCAAAGCCAATGCCAAGCTGCGCTTTGTGGCCCAGGATATTTCCGCCGACATGTTGAAGATTGCCAGGCTGGGCTTCGAGGATGCGGGAGTAAGCGATAGGGTGCAATGTCATTGTGGCAGCGTGGATGAGCTTGAAGGCAGCTTCGACGCGGCGCTGTGTTTACTGGTATTGCATTTTGTTGCCGATAATGGCGATAAGGCCGACTTATTAAGTGCCATGCGCCAGCGCTTAAAACCCGGGGCCTGGATGTGGTTGGCGGATCTGATGAAGCCGCAGACGCCTTTTGAGCGCGATGCGCAGTTTATCGTTTGCCAACAGCTAGGCCTGACCGATATCGGCGTAGAGCGTACTCGGCATAGCTTTGAGCACGAGTTTTATCCGCTTGATCGTATGCGCCTAGCGGAGCTGTTAAATCAGACCGGCTTTGGCACCGCTCAGTGTTATTTTAAGGCTCTCAGCTTCAGCGGTTATGCAGTGCGTTGCCAATAGATAGGATAATAAGGACTAGGTATACACCTAGTCCTTGGCAAAGCCAACGCTGGTATCTTCGGTGTGACCTGTGGTGTAACCTTTGGTGACACCCGGCAGTAGCTCGTTTATCAGCTGACACAGCTTAGCGATTTTTATATTGCTTAGCTGGCGATAATCAAAATAAGGGCAAACTATCACTCCATTTTTCTGCTCCACGGCAAATTCCTTATCCAACCAGATCAGATTTATACCAAGTGCCAGCTGTGCGGCCAGCTCCTGCGCATAGGTGCGACCGGCAATACATGTAAGGCCTGGTTGTCGAACTCAGGTGTGCTAAACAGTAAGGCCGTATTGCTGTGCTGGCGCAGCAGCAGCTGATCCCGTAATTGTTGCCAACTTTCTAACTCTCCCACCATGCCTTGTGCGCCGTGCAGCGCAAACAACCATTTTGCGTAGACATTAAACACCTTGCGCCAGCCATTGCCGGCTTCGGCGTTAATTTTTTCTATGGCTTCTTTATCCAACGCCAATAGGGTGTCGAGTTGTTGAAACTCGACAAGGGGAGGGCGATTTTTCACATAAACGCGGATGGCAGCATCGGCGGCACCAAATCCTATAGCCTGCGACATAATTTTCGCTTTTCCCTTAGTAAAATATCGATCCAATTATACTTATTACTACGTATACAGCTACATTGATTAGATTAATAAACATAAGGAATATCATAACAATGGCCATATTCAACAAGATCATAATTTTACTAACTCTGTTGCTCAGCGCCTGTACCTCTATGCCCGAGCAGGTAACGCCGGTCAGCCCGTTTGAGCTTTCCCGTTATACCGGTACCTGGTATGAAATTGCCCGCATGCCACACTCCTTCGAAGAAGGCCTGTCCAAGGTGACAGCCACTTACAGCATCAACGAAGACGGCTCGGTGAAGGTTCTCAACAAGGGTTTTAATGCCGAGGCAGGGCAATGGAGCAGTGCCGAAGGCAAGGCTAAATTTGTGGACGGGAGCGATGTAGGGCATTTAAAAGTGTCGTTTTTTGGCCCTTTCTACTCTTCATACGTGGTGTTTAAGCTGGACCAGGAAGCATATCAGTATGCCTACATCAGCGGCTTTAACACGGATTACGCTTGGTTACTGGCCAGAACACCGCAAGTTGACCCGGCGCGTGTCGAAGACTTTAAAAGAGAACTGGCAGCGCGAGGTTTCGCCGTGGATAAACTCATCATGGTGACTCATTAACTAACGGCACGGAAGGTGAAAGGAGTCATCATAAAGTTGTAAAGGGGGTTTACAGATCATTATTTTACCAAGTGAGAGAGGTGGAGTTAGTAAAATGATGATCTGGCTCTGGGGGTAAAACTCATTTGATAAAAAAGTTGGTAAAAATTAGTTTTATTGCATGGCGGATTTTTAGAGGGGCAATTAACGGCCCCTTTGTTTCTGGCATCCCTAAAGAGCGTCTCAGTATGTAAGTAGCCTAGCGTAGCTTCCCAACCCCCGAGGCCATCCAGGCGTTGACGGTGTTAGTTGGTAAAATCCTGATCCCGTTTAGATCACTATCTTACCAACTAATGCTAAGGTAAGAGGTAGACCGGCTGTAAGTTAGTAAAAATCTGATCTCTAAGTGCCGGTGAGGGATATTTTGGTTGCCGGCCCACCACCTCATCATCTAGTCTTTCATAAAGCCTACTAGTATCAAACACCATGGAATTACTCGAAAAAATCCGCGCCTGCACCTTGTGCCAAGAGTATCTGCCCTTGCCGCCCAAACCCGTATTACAATTGCATGGTGATGCGAAAATACTCATAGCCGGGCAGGCGCCGGGGATCCATGCACATAACGCAGGGAGACCTTTCGACGATGCCAGTGGTGTGCGTCTAAGGCAATGGCTGGGGGTGACGGAGCAAGACTTTTACAATCCGCGTCTTTTTGCCATTGTACCCATGGGCTTTTGCTATCCCGGCAGCGGTAAACAAGGTGATTTGCCGCCACGTCCAGAGTGCGCCGCCACCTGGCGAGCGCAGATACTAGCGGCCTTGCCACAGCGACAATTGACCCTGGTGCTTGGCCAGTATGCCATGACCTATCATCTGCAAAAGCGCTATAAAACCGTGACCGAAGCGGTATTAGACTGGCGTAGCCAATGGCCAGAAACGGTCGCGCTGCCCCACCCAAGCCCGCGCAATAATATCTGGTTAAAGCGTAACCCCTGGTTTGAGCATGAAGTTATTCCAAATTTACAGGCCCGTGTGGCGAGCCTACTCATGCCCTAATCGCATAAATAATTGTATTCGATGAAATAAAACCTTGTTCTCTCGGGTCACCTAAGAAGTCTTTTATTACCTTCCTTAAGCATGATGTGGAGCGCTTACAGTTATGGATAAATCATCATGAAACAGTATCTTATTCTGTTATTTTCACTAATTACTCTTCCTGCTTTTGCCGATGTGCCCAGGGTCAGTGCACAGCAGTTTGTCGATTTACAACAAGGGGAGAGCACCTACCCGGGGTATCGCCGAGCACACGCAAAAGGAATGTGCATTAGCGGTGAATTCGTCTCTAACGGCAATTTATCCCGTTACAGCACAGCAAGTGTATTTAAGTCGTCCAAAACGCCGTTTATAGGGCGCTTGTCTATTGCTGGCAACAACCCGTATGCTCCTGACTTAAAAGCCCCGGTGCGCAGCCTGGCGCTGAGTTTTGCGACCAGCCAAACTAAGCAGTGGCGCGTTGCCATGAATACGCCCCCTGTGGTGGCCGTCGCCAATCCACATGATTTCTACCAACAAATTGTCGCGATAAAAAAAGGGCCCGAGGCGATTGGGGCATTTTTTGAAGCGCATCCTGAGAGTGCTGACTTTCTGCAGTGGAAAGCAAACTATCAACCCAGCAGCAGCTTTGCTTTGGAAACCTATCATAGTATCAATGCGTTTTATTTAGTTGATGAACAGAACCAACGTCAGGCCGTACGCTGGGAGGTTAAGCCGCATGCCAGTACATCGAGCTTAAAAACAAGTTTTACCGGGGACAATGCATTATTTAACGAGTTTAAACAGCAGTTATCTGATGGCCCGGTTATGTTTGATTGGGTTTTCACCTTGGCCACCGAGCAAGATGATGAGCATAACCCTGCAAAACGTTGGCCTCAGACACGTGAGCAAATGATTGCCGGGCAGATAAAGATCACACAGTGGCAAGCCCAGCAAGGTGGACGTTGCGATGGGATTAATTACGATCCCTTGGTGCTGCCTCAGGGCATTGAAGCGACGAAAGATCCAATATTAAGGGCGCGCTCAGCCGCCTACGCCGAGTCATATCGCCGTCGTGCCGTTGAGGTGCTTGCGGGTGACGTGGAGGAGGGGCGAGATGAATAAAAAAATAACCCGTTTTAGCGCTTCTATGCGCATACTCCATTGGGCAATGGCGGCATTGATCATTTCCCTTCTCAGTGCCGGTATGACCATGGTTAAAAGCTTAGAGGTCTGGCAGCTAGAGCTACTAACACTGCACAAGGCCACCGGCCTATTGGTTGCCGTGTTAGTGGTTGTTCGGTTAGTCAATCGCTGGTGCGCGACCGTGCCTGCGCTCCCAGACAGCCTCCCCCGGTGGCAAAAAACGATGGCTCTTGGCTCTCATTATGCCCTGTACTGTTTGATGATCTTGATGCCCTTGACCGGGTTTCTTATGCAATATTATGGCGCACGGCCAATTGCAGTGTTTAGCTGGTTTACTTTGCCCAGTGCGCTGTACCCTGATATTGAATTGTATGCCCTATATCGTCAGCTCCATGGCTTTATCGGCTACACCTTGGCGGTGCTTATCCTGGTGCATGTACTGGCGGCGTTGCAGCATCACTTTATTCGTAAGGACGGCGTGCTAAAGAGTATGCTCTAGTCCTCCACCAAGTGAAAAAAGGGGGTGTAAACCCCCTTGCCAAAATTAGCTTTACTGGTGCTTGTTGATGTATTTTTCGTTAATCACCAACGCCGCCATAATGATGCCGCCGCCTAAGGTTAAGCGCAGAATATCGGCATCGCGATTCCAAATCAGCACATTGACGAGTATGCCCGCAGGAATAAGCAGGTTATTCATCACCGCCAGGGTGCCCACGTTGACCTGGGTTGCACCCTTATTCCAGGCGAAATAGCCCAGACCCGAGGCAATCAGACCTAGATAAATCAACACCCCCCATTGCGTCGGCGTTGTGGGTAGCTGGCTGTAGTCGCTAAAGACGCCGTAGCAAATAAGCGCAACGATAAGTGCGCCGATAAAGAAGCAGCCAAACACCTGGTGCTGGGTAAGATGGTCATGCTTTGCCATCAGGCGCTTATACAGTACCTGACCACTGGCAAAGCACAGGTTTGCCGCCTGTACTATGGCAAAGCCGACAATAAAGCCCTGATTGATGCCATCGTAGCGAATAGCAACGGCGCCAATAATGGCCAGCAGTGCCGCCATAAAAAAGCCCCGGTTAAAGCGCCCTTCGAGCGCATCGTTAAGCAAGGTGACATACAAGGGTGTCATCACGGTAAATAACAGCACTTCCGGCACACTTAAATATAAAAACGAGTGATAGTAAAATGCGTACATCAGGCCTAACTGAACCGCGCCAATGGCCATCAGCTTAAGCGCTATATGGGGATTTAATTGTGAAATCCGTAAAAAGGGCAAAAATACCAAGGTAGCTAAAGCAATACGGGTAAGCACCGAAAACCAGGGATCGACCTGGCCGGCGAGATACACGCCGATCAGGCTAAACGAAAATGCCCATAGCAAGGTGGTAGCAAGAAGGTAAGTCATAGGGAGTTGTTATTATTGCCATTGTCATGGCGCTATTATGACGCGTTAGGGCGAGGCTGCGAAGAGCTCGGTGGTGTTTATAAAGAATAAGCGAAAATGAAGCGCAGGAAAGAATGTCCTGCGCCGATAAAGAGCGACTTTTATTGCACAAAGGCGCTAAATAGTTGCTGAAGTTGCGGCATGTATTCACTGACAACCGACAGGTTATTATCGCTTATCTCTTCTTCGCTGGTCTCGTTGGCTTTAGCCAAGCTTCCGAACAGTGAATTGCTGTCGCTGTTTTTGCTGCCGGAAAGGCTTTGTAAACCCCCCATTACCTGGTCGACCGTTTGCTGGTTTTCAGCGGAGAGGTTGCCTTTTATATTCGCAAGGTAGGCGCTGCTGATCTCGCTGCCAACGCTGACCAGTTGCTCAGGAGTAAAGCCGTAGGCGCTTAGTAGAGTCGCAAATTCCTGATACATGGCGTTGTCTTTAAGCATGCCAATGGCGCTGTCGATCATGGCATTATCGGCCGTGGTATTGTCTCCTTGTTGCTCCTGCTGAGCGCCAAGCAGGGTACTTGCATCAATATCCGCCTGGCTATCCGCCCAATTGGTAACCGCAGGGGCTGCTTTAATAAACTTCTCGACGTCTGTTGCGCTAAGCTCCAGCGCCCATGCTTGTGCCGAGCTAAATGCCGCGGAGGCAGCCAGGGTGAATGCGAATAGCATTTTTTTCATTGTTTTCTCCATTTCATAAATCTTGATTTGCGCCGTCCTCGTCACCATCTAAGCAAAAGCAAATTTGGGTGACGCCAGAGCCTAATGTTAGACTCTAAAGGTGTCGATAATAGGCTAAGTCCTTTAAGCTAAGATGAATATGTGATGCTACAGATATCCAATACCGTAACCATAGATTATTGGGAAGTCGAGCTCAGTGCGATCCGCTCGCAAGGAGCCGGCGGACAAAACGTCAATAAGGTGGCCACCGCCATCCATTTGCGTTTCGATATCAAGCGCTCAAAATTACCCGACTTCTACAAAGAGCGGTTATTGGCCTATCGCGACAGCCGTATCACCAAGGACGGCGTTATCGTGATTAAGGCGCAAAGTCACCGCACCCAGGAGCAAAACCGTGAAGAAGCGCTGGCAAGGCTTAAAGAGCTTATCTTAGCCGCGACCAAGGTCGAGAAAGCGCGTCGTGCCACCAAGCCCACTCGCAGCTCTCAGCGCAAGCGGGTCGACCAAAAAGTGCAGCGTGGGCGTACCAAGGAATTAAGGAAACTGCCTAAGATCTAAGGACCTAAAAATAGGTGTGATGGCGCGTCGCACTAAAGCGGTTGAGCAAGTGATGTATTAAATAAACCAGGCATAGGCTCACGGCGATGGCCACGCAGACCGAGCTAAAGCGATACAGGGCGCTGTAGATTAAATCCTGATCCGGTGCCAGTGACTGTCCGAACAAAATACCAAAGGTGGTGATCACGCCAAAGCCAATTCCCGGCAGCCCACCGCCAAGCACATGGTAGCGACTGAACACAAAGGTCAAGATCCACAGCACCAAGATCGGAAATAATAGAATCTGGCTGTAGTTAAACAACAGAATTTGCGCCCCCAATGCCAGGTTACAGCCTATCAAGGTGCCAATGATACGCAGCCAGCCCGCCATGCCCGCCGCCTTCCAACACAGCGGCAGGAGGATCAGGATAGAGGCGGCCTGAGCCGATACCGAGTCTTGTAAGTCCAAAACCTGAAACGTTATAAAAGATATTGTGGTGACGCTGGCACACAGAAGCACTTCATGACGCACGCTGGCATTGTCTTTCGCTGGACGCTGAGGCAGGGTGCGTGGTGTCACGTCCGGGAACAGCCAGTGCATCAAATAGGCGCTGCCCAAACTGACACTTACGGCCAGGACATTGCTAAAAATAAGCTCATACAGATCCATGCCCGCGGGGCTATAACTGGCGAAATGCCACTGAATCGACAATCCCACCACGCTGAGCGCACCGAATAAGAAATTCACGCCACGACTCATCTGGTAAAACAAAAAGGCAAAGACCAAAAATGCCGCCAACGCCATAAGCACAGGGTGAAACCCCAGCAGACCTTGCACTATCAGAACCGCAAAGGCACAAAAGAGCGCGCTGGCGACAAACTGGCGGGCAATATGGGCATTGATCACAGGTACCATTCCCAGCAGCAGCATGGGGTAAACGGTAAAAAAGATGCCCATGGGCCAGTTGAACAGCTTACTTAGGGTAAAACCCAGGGTCGCACCGCTGGCGATACGCAGCATTTGTCGAACATCGTTGGCAGTCAGCATCATAATTCCACCTCGCCCATCAATAGATGTAGTGCATCAGGCTAACGAATTTAATTTGCACCTTGGCGAGGGCGGCACGAATACCGCCGTCGGGAATAATCTGCACCGTAGCGCGGGAGCCGCTTGGTAAGTAGGTTAATTTAGCGTTCGATTGCGGCTCAAGTTGCAAATGGATGCGCTGGCGCTGTGCGTCGCGTACCCAGCGATTTGACGTTTCTACCTGAGCCAGGGCGCCGTTGGCATTAAGCTGACCATCGCTGGAGCCGGCGGCAAATTCGCTGACATGGGCGCTAAAAACCTGGCCCGGCAGGGCATCAAAGCTCACCAGGGCGGCCTTACCGATACTCACATGGTAGAGCGACTTTTCGCGAAAATCGGCGGCCAGATCCAGGCTGTTGGCAACCAGGCCTGTCATGGCCATGCCGGCCTTGGCATAGGTACCTGTGGTCACCTGCAGGTTGCTGATGACGCCATCATGGGGCGCCAGTACCTGGGTATAGCTTAGGTTCAATTGGGCCTGGGCCAGAGCGTTTTTAGCCTGTTGCAAGGCAACATTATTGTCGCCGTGCTCGCCGCGCTTAATCTTGGCAGCCTGGATTTTCGCTTTGATGGCGCTGACCTGCGACTTGGCGGTGGCCAGGCTGGCGGTGATTTCATCGCTTTGCTGCTCGGAAATCGCCTTGCTTGCGAGCAGGGCGGCGCTGCGCTTGTGTAAGCGTTGCTGTTCATTGTGCCTGGCCTCAGCGGCGCTTAAATCTGCGTTTAGGGCGCTGATGTCGGCATCGAGCTGCTGGTTTTGCAATTGTACCTGTGCCAAGGCTAACTCGGCCTGCTGTACCGCTAACTCGTAAGGTCGGGGATTGATGCGCATCAACAACTGGCCGGCTTTTACCTGCTCGTTATTACTTACTTCCACCATGACGATATCGCCGTTTACCTGGGGTGTGATCTGGGTTACCTGATGGTACACCCGGGCCTGTGGGGTCATCGGCATATAAAGGTCAGCGACGATAAAATAGCCAAAGCACACAATAAAGAAGGCAATGGCCACCTTTACGTAACGGGCAAATTGTTGGTCAGGGGTGCGTGGCTGGCTCACTCTCGTTCCTCCTGCATCAGGTTTAGTGCATTTTCTTCAAGTTGGAGCAATCCAAGGGCGAGGCCGTTGAGTTGCTCGTCGCTGAGATCCCGGTAGAGGTGAGTTTTGATCTCGGCTATACGGGCGCGCAGGAGCGCCATTTGCTGGTGTCCTTGCTCGGTAAAATACAGGCGCCGACAACGTTTATCCTGGCTATCGACTCGGCGTTCGATAATCTCGCTTTGCTCCAACTGCTTTAAGGTGCGCGTCAGGCTTGGCATTTCGATAGCCAAGCTGGTTGCTAGTTCGTGCTGGGTGCAGCCCTCACCAAGGTGCTGCATATACATCATGGCCGTCCACCTTGGCTGGGTAAAACCCAAGGGCTCCACCGCCACCGTGATCGCCTGCCGGCAGATACGGTGAACGCGACCCAGTTGCCCACACAGGCTTAAATCCAGGGTTTCATGAAAAGGGGTATCGGACATGATCAATAACCTCAACTTAGTTAGCATGCTAAGTATTTTAATTTAGTTAGCAAGCTAAGTAAATGTTGTTTGCTGCTTAAATCTATGTGCTAAGGCTAGCGTGTTGATAGGGAAATAAAAAAAGGGCTCACAGAAACGCTGTAAAGCCCGTTTACATAGCCAGTTATTGCTGCTTAAAGGGGAAGCACCTCGAATACGGCTACATAACTGCCCTGGCGAATGGTCGCCGGAGCCTTGCCTTGGTGGTCTTGATATTCGGCTTCAAGCCAGTACATGCCCGGCTCGGAGAATTCCAGGGTGACTTTACCGTTTTTGTCGGCGCTGAGCTCGGTGGCCACCTGCTGGTCGCGATAGCGCTCGTCCTGGCGTACCAGGGTGACGCTTGTGCCCGATGCGGCTTCGCCATCAATAAGAAATTGCATGGCGGCCGCTTCTCCCACGTATAAATCATTGGGGTGGGTGAGGGCATTCAATTCCAGGCCTTGCCCGCTGGGTGCAATGGCGTTGGCATTGGGTGCACCTAAGGTGACGAAGGTTTCCAGTCGACGAGCGACTTCACTGACTTGCAAATCCTTGGCGTTTTTCGGCACCTGCCGGGCGAATTGCTCCGCCGTGCCTGTTTTTCCTCTTCCAGGCCAGCTTTGGCGTTTTCCGTGCTCGTCTACCCAACGCGCCACGATAGAGCGGCTGGCGTTGAATACCCGATAGGTACCGGGCTCTGTGAGGTGCAGGTCGAACACGCTGCGATAACGCAGTTCGGCGCTGTTTTGCATGGCCACCGCCTTGCCATCGGGTCCCACGGCCAAGAGGCGTTGCAGTGGATAGGCATGATGATCCGGGTTGAAAATGCTATTGGCTATGGCCGCATCGAAGGTGATCCAGGCCTCATCTCCGGACACCACAGTGGTGTTCGGTTTTAACCACACCCGGTGGGCGTGGGCGTTGTGGCCGAATAAGACGCCGGCGCTTAGGCTGGCGCAAACAAGGGCGGGGAGTAATTTAGCTAGCTTCACTGGTTGGGCTCCATGGTTAGGGTGATAGTGCCGAGCTCGTGCTTTCCTTGCTCGGTGAGAGTGATCGATTCGCCGATGGGCAAGGTGATTGGCATACGCAGCAGCTCACGCCCACCCAACTCGCGGGCAGCTTCGATATTCAGGCTGTAACTGCCCGCAGGCAGTGCCGCTATATCCGCCTTAAATGGGCTTAAATCGAGCGTGACCTGACCCGGGCGGCGAGTGGCGCCGGTTACACCATCTACCGGTAGGTTTAGGCTGCGGCCGCTGCGACGCCACCATAGGCGTAAGTCTTTAAGCCATTTTTCGCCTTCGCGTTCGGCCATTTTGGTGTCGTACCAGAGCGCCAGGTTCATTACCGCCTTACCTTGCTCGTCGGCCAGCCAGATGGCGACATAGGGCGGGTGATACTCGGCCACAGTCAGTCTGGGGATCTCCACCTCTAGCTGACTTCTTTGTGCCGCGTGCGCGGGTATGGCCAGTACCAAAGCGGGAATACCAAGCCCCGCCAACACCAGGGGCCAGGTTGACTTGCGGCCCTTGGCATAGCGTTTAAGCAGCAAGAGGCCGGTCAGCGAAAAGACGATACAGGCAATGGAGAAGAGATCGAGAAACAGGCTCCACCAGATGCCTGTGTTGCGGCCCTTATGCAGGTCGTTAAAATAGGCGACCAGGCCGCGATGAGTCGCTTCCTGGTAAAACTCGCCCGTGTCCAGGGCCACGGTAAACCAGGAATCACTGCCCGCCTTAGGCATGGCGACGTAGAGCTCAAAGTCGCTCCACTGTATTTGCGCATTGGCGGCTAGCGTTTGCTTGGTTTGCCCTGTATACCAGGTGGCAAAACTTTGTGGCAGTTGCTCATGCTGATTGGCAGCGGCGAGCTGGGTTAAAATTGCACCGGGAAGCTGGGCTTCGAGTTGCGTTACTTGTGCCTGGCTTTCAATGCTGCCGGCGTGATTGAGGGTGATACCGGTGATGGCGAACAACAACATGCCGAATAGGCATACCGCCGAGCTTATCCAATGCCAGGCTTTGAGATCCCAAAGCTTACTGCGCTTAGCCACTTACAAACTCCAACTAGACGATGTAATAATACCAATTCACTTAAATAGCTAATCATTCTAGCGGGCTAAATATCATGCTCACGGCGTTGGAATTTATCTATGTAGAATAACTACATAAGAAAAATCCCGCCTTGTTAGCACATCATTTAACCAGCGCTATATCTGATCACATACTTAACAGAATTGGTATAAGGTATCGAATTAAAAGAAATGATATTCATTATCATTTAATGGTATGCTGGCACCATCTTTGGAGCAATTGGCTTTTGCTTAAAGCTGATATAAGAAATGCTTAATCTATGAATTCTAAAATAACTCGCGCCTTGCAAGTGTTTGTAAAAACGGTGGAGGCGGGCAATATGAGCCGTGCGGCGGAGCAGTTGAATATGACCGCCTCGGCGGTGAGTCAGCAGATCACCAAATTAGAGCAGGATATCGCACTGGGGCTGTTTAACCGCAACACCCGTAAACTGACGCTGACCGAGGCGGGGGAAATCTATTACGCCTCGGCGGTGCAATTACTGGCCACCGCCGAATTGGCACAACAGCAGTTGGAGCAGTTACAGCACACGCCTTCGGGGCGGCTGAAAATTGTTGCGCCCATTGGCTTTGGCGGCGGCCTGTTAAGCCAGCCCATTAAGCAGCTCACCGAGCGTTTTCCAAAAGTTGAGCTGCAATTAACTCTGACCGATGAACCCTTCGACATTATCGCTGCAGGGGTTGATCTTGCTATCTGTATAGGCCCTTTACACGACTCAACATTAATTGCCCGACACCTGGCCGACTGGCAATTGATCCCCTGTGTAAGCAGTGCCCACCCGCTCGCAGAAGTGGCGCCAACACAGCCCGATGCCTTAACCGGACACACTCACATTGGCCATATCAATAGCAAACGTTTTGCCCATACCTTAACGCATGAGCAAAACGCTGCCGCCTACGCACTGGATGAGCCGCGTTTGCTGGTTAACAATATGCAGGCGGTCATTCAGTTGACCTTGGACGGCATAGGCTATGGCATGCTGCCGGAGCCAGAGGTGCGTCATTTGCTTGCCGCCGGCAGGCTAAAACGTCTCTGCCCGCAGTGGCATTTACCCCATTACAGCGTGTACGCGGTCACCCCTCACCGCGATGCGGTGGCGGCCAAAACCCGCGCCGCCATCGACAGTCTGCGCAGCTGGTTTGAACAGGTCTCGGCTGATCCCCACTTGTGTGTGGGTGATTAATGAAGCCTTTGTAGCCTCTACTAAAATTATGATGCAAAGTTACTTTTTCATCGATTACTAGATACTTATTGTTGAGTACAAATTATCTTAAAAAGGAATTTTTAGCATCTTAACTGCAATACTCGTTAAATAGGGTAAATGGGTTATATTTAAGGCTGTACTAGCTGATAAATGAAGTCGACTTAACTGGTAAGAGGGAGTTCTTTCATCGTTAATACCCTGTGTAAGAACTTAATGCTATAGCAATTGTTTATTCTGTATCGATTCTAACAGTGTTAACTTGTTTAAAAGTGTGACTTGAATAAGGATGTTTGAAAGTGAAATCAACTCGCCTGATAACCGTATTTTTACTATTCCTCCCGTTAAAACTAATGCTATCTCAATCTGCGTTTGCTTCTGACAGTAGCATAGAAAAAAGCGCAAATGCGGAACGATTGCTTGCTTTGGGTTTACGTTATGAGAAAGCTGATGGTGTCGAACAGGACTACATGTTAGCTCGTCAGTATTATGAAGAAGCTATCGAAGCTGGTTCTGTAATGGCCATTCATAATCTTGGGGCGTTGTACAATTGGGGGTTGGGTGTGTCCGTCGAACGCCCTCGTGCTTTACAGTTATGGGAACAAGCCTCTGCCCAAGGCAATATGTACTCTTCTTTTAATATGGGCAATGCATTCTTAAATGGCAATGGACGGAATCAGGACACAATGAAGGCACTTGATTACTACATGCTTTCCTATGAACAAGGGTTTGATAAAAGCATTTGTCAATATGCTGAGGTTCTGCTCGACGTTAATGCCTCGAACTCAGAAAAAACCAGACGCTTACTTGAGCCCTTAGCTCGTGAAGGCAATACGCAATGCCTCAGCGCCCTTGTTGGGCTTCTGTATGACGATTTTGAGCAACACCAAGATGCGAAATCCCTTTTGTTTTGGACCGAGTTAGGGGCATCCAAGGGGTTGACTCACTCAACATTTGTATTGGCATTGATATATGATTTTGGTGAAAAGGGTGTCTCACCTGATGCAGAAAAAGCCAAATCTTACTACCTAAAAGCCGCTCAATTATCGCATGAATCAGCCTATGCAAACCTTGGTTTTATGTATGAATCGGGCAAGTTCGGCAACCCCGATGCGGTAATGGCTAAATACTATTATGAAAAAGCGGTTGCGATCGGATCACAGTGGGGTTTAAACAATTTAGCTACGTTTTATAGAGATGGTATTGGCAAGGTCATCGATTTTGAAAAAGCGTTTTCTTTATATACCCAATCAGCAAATATGGGGAATGCTTATGCCCATCGCAACCTAGGTATTATGTACCGCTTAGGAAAAGGCGTTACGCCAGATGCCTATTTAGCGGAAAAACACCTTATGAAATCTGTGGAACTAGGGTACCCACAAGCCCTCTTGGACACAGGGCTGCTTTATTTAGATAAGTCACTTCCCTTGTATGATAAAGCGACTGCCTTGATGTATTTTTACCAGGCTGTTGATAAACAAGTTCCCAACGCACTGGAAGTATTGACGGAACAATTTGCTGAAGAAGAGCGCGAATGGTTGGTTATGTCTCAAATTTCAGGACAAATAGCTTACGACCTTGCTGCACATTACCAAGCAAAAAGTAACCAAGTTGAGGCCTGTAAGTGGTTTTTAGTGGCCTTTAAACGTCACCAGGAAGATGCTTACCTTGACGTTATGCCCTGTGTAAAAGAGAGACAATATCCTGATATGCCTTATTTGGACCAACTCGATGTCGCGCGAGAATGGGCAGCCCATCAGAAATGGGATGCAAATTCGCTTATTGGTGAGTTGTACTTCTATGGGGAAACTGTCGATATAGATAAAGAGCAGGCTGCTAGCTATTTCCTGCAGGCACATGAACACAGCGGCGATGAGATTGCCCGCTACAAGTTGGGGCTCATGTATTTAGTCGGTGATGGTGTTGAGAAAGATGTTATGCAGGCTAAATATTTTTTCGAACTAGCCGCTAACCAGGGCTTGAGTGTGGCAGCATTGGAATTAGGAAAACTTTATCGTCATGGCAAAGGGGTTACGGCTGATGCAACCAAAGCTTTTGAGTACACGCGCAAAGCAGCAGAATATCTAGACAGCGGTGAGTCTGCGTTCTCTTTTGCCAATATGCTCTATGAAGGCTTCGGTCAGGAGCAAAATATTCGGCTTGCTATCGACTGGTATGACAGGGCTATTCAATTGGGCTATACAGATGCCTCCTGCCAGCTTAGCAGGGTGTTAGCAAGTCATTACGCTAACCCGGAAGAACAAATCCGTGCCGAGCAATTGAGGCAATGGTGTGACTAGCTTTATGAATACCAGTCCGAGTGCAAAAATTGATTCTGGCGGTTTCAGGTGGTGGGGAATGGATTTATATTCAGCCGCAAATTAACTGCGATTTTGAAGTTAGCCACCTTAGCAAATGCAATACTTGCCGCCGTCTTGGGAAAACCTAAGGCTGATTAATCACCTTTAAAATCGGGAACTTACTAAAGCCGAAGTTAAGCGTCAGTGTGACGATTTCTTTGCCGTTAAACTTG
Organism: Pseudoalteromonas sp. T1lg75; assembly: GCF_002964705.1. Taxonomy (GTDB): domain Bacteria; phylum Pseudomonadota; class Gammaproteobacteria; order Enterobacterales; family Alteromonadaceae; genus Pseudoalteromonas. The sequence continues at coordinate 79,748 of NZ_PQCD01000033.1, forward strand.
CGTTCGAACTTCATCGGGTTGATATGCTCGCAGTTGCCGAGAATGGCCACAAAATGTGTGTGATTAAGAGAGCGGCCGCCGCTTGAGCTGTTTTCTACGGTAACGATAACCTGGCGCTCGCCCTCGTCTGAGCTCATTGAGTAATAATCCAGGAGTTCAAACTCGTTTTGAAACGGGTGCAATTCTTTATCGTTCTCGCAATAGATTTCGCTGTTTTTAAACGGCGTATTATCCAGCCTTAGGGTCTTATCGGCGTCCTCGGTTTGCCCATAAGTCGATGCCATAAGCAGCGACAAAGCAAAAGCTTTTGTCGTTATGTTCTTCATAGATTCTTCCTTTTATTTAGGGTCTGTGAGCGACTGGGCTCGCGTTCGCTCTTTGCCGTTGCTGTGAATCACATATTGAAGTGACCTGCTCTTATCTTGGGGCATCTTCACTCTTTTATTACCTGTATTGATAACAAAGCATACGCACTTTTGCCAGCTTCGATTTTTATCGCAACACAGCTTCCTATTTGCACGCCCGGTGAGCTCTTTACGTTTGCGCACAGTTACTTTCGATTAAAAATGCCTTTACAATTCAACTGGCTAGATTCAGGATGCATGGTATGAACATAAGGTTGAAACAAGATATCAGCCTGACGAGGTTACATCATTATCGCTAATTGGGTTAAGGACAACGCATGGGTCTTCCTATCACCACCACACTTCTGAGCAGCACTTTGTTTTTGCTTAGCCCTAGCGGCTATAGCCTGGCCGACACAACACACAGTAAAGCCCCTTTACAGCCCGCCCAGGCGAGTGTGAAATCTCAAATGAAGTCACAAGTTCTAAGTGCCCTAAGCGCCACCATCAAAGCGCTGATTGATGATGCATCACAGCCATTTAGCGGCAGCGTGATTTTGCTTGAAGATGGCAAGGTGCAATTAACACTGCAAAAAGGCGAGGGGATTGATCAAAATTCCAGTTTTGTCGTGGCGTCCCTTTCTAAACAAATCACCGCCACCTTGGTATTGCGGGCGTTTGATGCCGGTAAGCTGGATTTAACGCGCTCACTCAATAGTTATCTTTTTGCGGATGAAACCAGCGGCGGCGCTAATCAAAATGCCGACAGATACGACGAGCGAATTACCCTGCATCATCTGCTCAGCCACACATCAGGCGTTGATGCTTTGGGTAAAGCCAATCGCTTTGCGCCCGGGAGCCAGTTTCAATATTCCAACCAGGGTTATGCCCTTTTAGGTCAACTACTTGAAAAGGTAAACAAGCAAGCATTCGCTGAGCAGGTGGCGCAATTCGCCAAGGACAATCAGCTTAATGCGCTGTACGCCAAAACAGGGAGTATTGAGCATATTCGTCGCAACCTGCCGACACTCGCCGTTGGCTTCGATGAAGCCGAGACGCTAATTCCTGCGAACATAGATATCGACGGATCCTTACTGCCTGGTGGAGGCTTGATAGCCTCGGCACCGACTTTTGCCTCGTTTGCGCATCAATTGCATTCCGGCGAATTGCTCAGCCCCAAGAGCTATGAACTGATGACGCGCGCGCATACCAAGATGGAGTTTTTCTGGCCGAACATGAGCTATGGCTATGGCCTAAGGCTCAACAGTGACGACGACCTTACAGAATACAGCCACACCGGATATTTACCCGGGTATATGTCCATGTCGCTTCACTATCCGGAATTTAACCTGAATCTTGTGATGCTGGAAAACATCTCCCTCAATCTAGTCGATATTAACCGGGTCATGGAGTTACATACTCAGATACGCGAGGCCGTTCGCGCTCATTTACTGCATAAAAAAGGCTAATTTTGGTCATCAGCTTGGAAGGGCATGTGCATTGAATTTGGCATCAATAGTGCCCATTGGGTGAGAAATAAGTGAAAAAGTGTGGGTTATCTTTGTAATTGTGGCCAGAGTCCTTTAATCTTCGCATCCGAAACCTTTTCTGGTGAAATAACCGTCAGCCGTATTTTGCCACCCATACCGAGTTTATATGACCAACAAACAATCAGCGCCAGTGACCACTTCTATTCAATCCGACGATAATATTCAATTTAGCGACCTAGGCCTGCAGCCACAACTACTGCAAGCGGTGGAGCAGCAGGGCTATAAGCACCCATCGCCTATTCAGGCCAAAGGCATACCCGCGGTATTATCCGGTAAAGATGTGATGGCGGCAGCGCAAACCGGCACGGGTAAAACGGCTGGATTCACCTTACCCATGCTGGAAATACTCAGTAAAGGCCAGCGTGCGCAAAATAATAATGTTCGCGCCCTGGTGCTGACACCCACGAGAGAGCTCGCGGCGCAGGTCGGCGAGAGCGTTGCAACCTATGGTAAGCAGTTAGCACTGAGTTACTCCGTGGTATTCGGTGGGGTGAAGATTAACCCACAGATGATGCAGTTGCGCCGCGGCGCAGATATCTTGGTTGCCACCCCAGGACGACTACTCGATTTGTATCAGCAGAACGCCATCAAGTTTAATCAGCTCGAAATGCTGGTGCTGGATGAAGCCGATCGCATGCTGGACATGGGCTTTATTCACGATATTCGCAAGATAATTAAATTGCTACCGGCAAAGCGTCAGAACTTACTTTACTCGGCGACCTTTTCCGATGAAATTCGCGATTTAGCCAAGACCATAGTGACTGATCCGCTCGAGATTTCAGTCGTACCGCCCAATACAACGGCGAAAACCGTTGAGCAGTGGGTGTATCCGGTCGATAAATCCCGTAAAACGGCCTTGTTGAGCCATCTGATAAAAGAAAATGATTGGCAGCAGGTACTGATATTTAGCCGCACCAAGCACGGTGCCAACCGTATTGCCCGTAATCTAGAAAATCGTGGCATCCCGTCGACGGCAATTCACGGCAATAAGAGCCAGGGCACCCGAACCAAGGCCTTGGCCGGGTTTAAAGACGGCAGCATACAGGCGCTCGTTGCCACGGATATAGCCGCGCGAGGCATAGATATAGATCAATTGCCCTGTGTGATTAACTACGATCTTCCCAACATTGCAGAAGACTATGTGCACCGTATTGGTCGAACAGGCCGAGCTGGGGCTTCTGGTTTGGCTATTTCTTTTGTGATTGCCGATGATGCCAAAGATCTAAATGACATCGAAAACCTAATCCAGCAATTGTTACCAAGAAAAGTAATTGCCGGATTTGAGCCAACGAATGAGTTGCCTGAAAGTACCCTCAAACCGCTTAAGCCAAAGAAACCGAAGAAGCCGAAAAAACCTAAAGTGAGTGTTGACGGCCAATCTCAGGCTTCAGAAAGTAACGCACAAAATGCGCCGGCTAAAAGCAAAGAACAAACCGATAGACGAGGTCACTCCCACCACGCTAACAAAGCGCGTCGTCGTCCTGCGAACTCAAACAACCAACGTAAGCAAAGTGGCGCAGGGAAGGGGCAAGGCCAAGGGAAGGGACAAGGTCAGGGTCAAGGCCAGGGTGAAGGTCAAGGCAGAAGAAGTAATCAGTCTCGAAATAGACGCCCTGCAGGCAGGTAATGACTTAATTGATTGACGTGTTTGTCGGAGGGTATTTCAGATCATATTTTTACTAACTCCATACAGCCGATAATGTTAAAAAAAGCGTGGTCACTTTGGTGAGCCACGCTTTTTTTTATGCCGATGTCAGGTTATTCGGCGTCTTTCTCGCCATGCTTTTCGAACCACCAAAGAATATACGCAACCTTGGCCATCAGGTTAGACGGGCGCGCGGTGATGCCGTGGGAGGCATCGGGAATACGTACCATGGCGGTGTCCACCCCTTGCAGCTTAAGGGCCTGATAAAACTGCTCGGTTTCCGAAATCGGCGTGCGGTAGTCGGCTTCGCCGGTAAGCAGCATGGTCGGTGTTTTTACGTTACCCACATAGCTAATGGGTGAACGCTCCATATAATGCTGCATATGATCCCAAGGTTTTCCCGGGAACCAATAATCGGTAAAGAAGGGATAGAAGTCAGCAGTGAGTACAAAGCTAAACCAGTTGATCACCGGCTTGGCAACCACGGCCGCGGCGAAGCGATCGGTATGGCCGACGGTCCAGGCCGTTAACACCCCACCGCCGGAGCCGCCGGTGACGAAGAGTTTATCTGTGTCGATAAAGCCCTTGTCGATAAGGGCATCCACTCCGGTCATCAGGTCGTCGAAATCATTGCTGGGGTAGTTGTGGTGTATGGTTTGCGCAAATTGCTTCCCGTAGGAGTCGCTGCCGCGCGGGTTCATATACAGCACCACATTGCCCTTAGCGGCAAAGAGCTGGGCTTCGGCGCTAAAATGCGGACCATAGTTGGCCACCGGGCCGCCGTGGATCTCTAAAATCAGCGGATACTGCTTGTCGGCATCAAATTCCGGCGGGTAGACCACCCAGCCCTGAATGCCCAGACCATCGTGCTTGGACTTTACCCACAGCTCTTCTACCTTACCCAGGGTTTTATCGCCCAACGCATCCTCGTTTAATTGTGTTAGGCGCCGGGTACTGCCGCGCTTATTAACGGCCACATCCGCAGGGCGCTGGGTGTCGGCCAGGGTAAAGGCCACATCACCGTTAGCGCTTACGTCAAAGTCGCCGCCGGAGTAGGGGCGGCCAAAAGAGACGCTGCCGATTTGCTCGGTGAGCACCTTACGCTTACCGCGCAGCGGCTGATAAGCCAGGGTGGTTTGGCCCTGATCGTCATAGCTAAAGTACAGGCCGCGGCCATTGTCCGCCCATTGGATCTGCTCTACCGAGCGGTCCAGATCGGCGGTGAGGCTTTGGGTGTCGGCGTTGCTTAAATCGCGAATATACAGCTGGGCGTTTTCATAGTTGGTGCCCTTATCGTCGTAACCCACGTAGGCAAGGTAGCGGCCATTAGGAGACACACTTGGGCTTCTATCCGGGCCATTACGGTCGGTTATTGCGTTGATTTCCTTGCTCTTTAAATCAAGGCTGTAGATTTCCGTGTTAATGGGTTTAAGGTCGTGCTCGCGGTGGCGGTTGGCGGCAAAATACAAGGTGTTGCCATCCTCGCTAAAGCTGAGGGCACCCCCGTGGTCAAAATCCCCCGAGCTTAACTGGGTGGCGTTGCCGCCGTCGGCGGGAATGCTGAACAGGTGGCTGTAGCCCGCCTTGCTGTAACCGGCGCCGTCGGCGCGGTAGTACACATCATCGATAAACACGGCCGGATCTGCCCATTGGGCGCCCTCGGGTTTACCCGGCAAGTTGACCGGATTTTTGGCTTTGGCGGGCACGAACATGCTGAACACCAGGGATTTACCATCCGGCGTCCAGGTCGGTTGCGATGGACTTTGGGTGAGATTACTGATTTTGCTGAGCGCACCCGTGCTTAACCATTTCACATAGAGCTGCGGGCTGCCGTCGCGGGTCGAGATAAAGGCCAGGCGATCCCCGCTCGGTGAAAGCACCGGAGCAAAGTCCTGATGCACGCCGCTGGTCACGGGCTGAAGCTGCTTAGAGCCGCTATCAACCTGCCAAATATTGCTGAACTTGCGGTCGGTTTTTATATCCATGCGGTTACGCACAAAGTAGACCGTCTCGCCGTCATCGCTGATGTCTATTTGATTGGCGTATTCGAGGTTAAATACGTCCTCAAGTTTTAGGGTGTGCGCGTCATTGGCAAACGCGCTCGGAGCCAGGGTCAGGCCAAGAGCATAGGCCAGATGGGTGAGCTTCATAATCGAACCTTAATGAAAGACTAGTCTATTACTTGTAGAGCGACACAGGTGGATTTGCAACTTAATACGTTGAACTTTATAGGCTTTAGTTTAAAAGGACTCGCCTGGGCAGCCATTTGGATGCAAACGTTAACCGCCATAGCGACGCGGTTAGACAGCAGCTGAGACCTTAAACTAAGAGCGGGGTCAATAAGAATCAGGCCCGTTGGAAGCCCTTAGGTGGAACCTAGGGATAACCCATGAGGCGCTCCCTAGTTAGAGACCTTGATAATCACCACTGATAGCTCAGGGTGAACAGCGCCGGTTCTGGGTCTGCCCGGAAAATATCGGTCGCCACTGAAAGTGGTGTAGTCGGCGCGCTCCGCATAGGCAACATCGGTCAAGTTCTCTATGCGGGCTATGGCTTGCCAGCCTTTAGCAAGCTGCCAGCTGGCCCGCAGGCTAAGCAGATCATGGCCGTCATAGATGTGTTGATTTTCGGTATCGGTAAAGTAGTCGCTAAGATGGTGCCACTGCAGCGACACTAACAGGTCATCGCTTGGCCGCCAATTGAGGCGACTGTCGGCGATAAGGCGTGGCGCCGTATCAATAATATTACCGCGAATATCTACCTCGCCCAGCGGTTGATTATGGCGATATGTGTGCAGGGCATTGGCTACGGCCAATTGCAGGCTCCAGGCATTGTTAAAGCGGTAATCGAGCTCAAGCTCAATGCCCCGATGCTTGGTTTTACCCTGACTCACGTTAAAGAAATCACTGTTGCGATAAATCACATTATCCTTGTACATCAGATAACCGGACAGGGTAAATTGCCAGTGCTTGTAATCCCCCTTTACACCCAGCTCCAGGCTATCCAAGGTTTCGCTGTCAAGTTCTGCAAGGCTTTGCTGACGTTGCAACTGATACAACTCGGCGGTATGGGGCGCGCGATAGCCCTTGGCCAGGTTGACATAGGTGAGTAGCTCGGTGTTAAAGCGATAGCCCAGTGCCAGCTTGGGTGACAGATCATCAAAATAGCTGATGTCACTGCCGGGACGAGAATATCGGCACCCGCCCATGGCGCAGGGCGTGCCGTCGTCCTTGGTGCGCCCATCTAGCATGCGGTTACGGTAGTCGTAGCGCTGCCATTCGTAACGGGCTCCCAGGTTGGCCTGCCAGCTATTGTGGCGATATTGTAAGGCCATAAAGGGGGCATAGCCGGTGGCATAGACGTCGTAATCGTAGTGTTTACCTTGGGGTATGGTGGCCTGTAAAAATGCCGAGCCCGAGGTTGGACTTTCCTGAAACTGCCACATGCTGCCCTGGGTGTATTCGGCATCGAGTCCAGCCTGTAGTCGCCAGCGTTCGTTCAACCGGTGTTGTAGCAGGGTCTGCACGCCGACACCATGCTGGGCATTGTGCTCAAGGGGCTTGCCGGGCAAGAAATGCTTGCGAAAGGTCATGCGTTGATCGCGAGCGTAGGGAGTGATTGCTATCTGTGTTTGCTCACTGTATTGCCACCGCAGCTTTGACCATAAACGCATGGCGCGATTATCGCGAAAGGCCTCGGGGTTGAGGTTTTGCTGTGCCAACTCCTCGTCTTTATAACTTTCAAAACCCTCTATATACCCCGCGGTTTCTTGTCTTAGGTTAGTGTAGCTAAAGCCGTTTTGCAGCGTCAGACTATCGCCGTCATAACGGTGTCTTAGGTTAAACTTTTCCTGATCCACGCTCTCGTCATCGCGATAGCCGGAATCGCGGGTGACGCTGGCGTTAAAGCCGAGCCCTTGGGCGCCATAATCCTGGCCGGCACGCAGTTTTGCCCGCTTATAGCCGTAGGAACCCAAGTCAAAGGCGCCGTAACCGCCACCCAGGGTTGGGTCCTGAGTGATCACATTAATCACCCCATGTACGGCGTTGCTGCCATACAGCACCGAGCCCGGCCCCTTGAGTACCTCAATGCGCTGGGCCATTTCACTATGGGCCTCGAACAGTTCGTTGACGTTACAAAAGCCCGGCGCGCGCAGCGCTATGCCGTCCTCCAGGGTTAAAATGGCGGCACAGGCGCCGGCGCCGGTATAGACGGGTGAACGTAGCGCCGGTAAATACTCCTGACCATTGCCATGTTGGATATTGGCCCCTGCGATGGTTTGCAGTGCTTTTTCTATATGCGTAGCGCCTAGCTGCGATAACAGGGCATTATTGACCGTACTGATGGACAGGGCATTAATATCATCATCAAAGGCAAAGCGCGAGGCCGTGGTTGTGATACGCTCAACATCCTGCAGTGTATTGTGTTGAGTTGTTGCCTCGGCCTTAAAAGCAAGCTGGCTGGCGAAAATGATGGTGGTGACTGTGACTAAGCGCATGTTAAGACAGAAAAATTTTTTTACCAATGTTACTGTCTTAATGGCGCAGGTGCAAAACTATACGTTTGTTGGAGGCAGAGGGGCTCAAAGCCCCTTGGGCTTATAGGTATTGATAAGGAATAATCTCAACCTGTTCGCCCGCCTTCACACCCGAGCTTTGTTCTGTGAGCAGTACATGGCAATTAGCGCGGCTCAAGGCCGACAATATCCCTGAGCCCTGCTTTCCTGCAGACTCAACATACCATTGTCCCTGCGCATCTTGCGTGGCAAAGCCGCGCTGAAACTCTGTGCGCCCAGGTTTTTTACCAAAATCGACTCGAGCGACCGCCGACAATTTTGTATTAACGCCCGGTGGTTGATGAGCCATGGCTTTGAGAAAAGGAATCGCCAGTTGGTCAAACGTAACCGCCGCAGACACCGGGTTGCCTGGTAGACCGATAAAGGCGGCATCGCCGAGTTTGCCAAAGGCAAACGGTTTTCCTGGTTTTATGGCTATTTTCCAAAAATCAATGCTGCCAAGCTCGCTGAGGATTTGTTTGACATAATCTGCATCGCCAACGGAAACGCCTCCTGATGTGATAATAACGTCGGCCGATTCGCTGGCGCACAGGAAGCACTCCCTAATGGTTTGCGGGTCGTCCGCGATAATTCCCATATCAATAACGTGCACGCCTAAATTTACGAGCATGGCATGCAACAGATGGCGGTTTGAGTCGTAAATCTGTCCTTGCCCTAAGCTAGCGCCAGGCTCAACCAACTCGTCTCCCGTGGATATAAGTGCCACGGTAAGAGTTTGAAAGACTAGGGCCGTACCTATGCCTACCGCACTTAAAAGCGCTATATCACGCGTACTTACAAGATGTCCTGCGGGTAATAATTGCTGACCACTGCTAATGTCTTCGCCTTGTTTTCGAATATTGGCGTCTATCGGCGGTGGCGTACAGCATTGAATATGGTCGCCGATACGCTCTACTTTTTCCTGCATGATAACGGCAGAGGTTCCGGCTGGGATTTGTGCCCCGGTCATGATGCGGACTGCTTGCCCCGGCAGTAAGGAAACCTTTGCCGGATGGCCTGCCAGTGAGGTTCCCACAACCTCATAGTTTGTGCCTGGCTGCTGCTCATCAAGGCAGACAGCGTATCCATCCATGGCTGAATTATCATAAGGGGGAATATCATGACTGGAATAGATGGACTCGGCCAACACCTTGCCTGGCAAGTCTTTCAGTGGCACATGTTCCGTTTTTTGTATGGGCTGGGCGCTCGCCAGCAGCTCAGCAAGCGCTTGCTCGAAAGGCTTTAGTTTCGCAGGGAGCGAATCACAATCACAATGCATAACTACCTCTAACTATTTTGGTCGACCATCCAGACGGCGGCTTCAACGCGTGAGCGAAAACTCAGTTTTTTCAGCACATGTTTTACGTGCACTTTGACGGTGCCGTCCGAGATATCTAACTCCCGGGCGATCAGCTTATTACTCATGCCCTTAGCGATCAGCTTAAGTATTTCCAGCTCGCGGCTGGTGAGGCCATCGAGCGGGTTTTCCGATTTCTTATTCGGACGACGCAGTGCTGTTGCAAGTGTTTCTGTGAGGCGTTCAGATATGGCCATGCGCCCGGTAACGGCTTGCTTGATATTAACCACAATATCTTCCGGTTCCATGTCTTTGAGCAGGTAACCGTCGGCGCCATTGGTAATGGCAGCAATGACATCTTCATCATTATCAGAGACAGTCAACATGATAATGCGGGCAGTGACCCCTTGCAGACGCATTTGTTTCACCGTTTCTAAGCCATCGATCCCCTGCATATTGAGGTCGAGGATAATCAAGTCAGGATCATCTTCTAATGCGCCAGAGATAGCGTCTGTGCCGTTGCTGTATTGGCTTATTACCGCTAAATCATCTTCCATTTCGATCAGCTGTTGAAGCCCTTTGCGAAATAATGGGTGGTCGTCCACAAGCATTATGGTTGCTGGGGTATTGCTCACTTGCTGCTCCTGCTTCTGTTGTTCTTGAGTCATGATGGCGAAAAGCCTTCACTAAAAATTTGATTTAAATCATGGTTACTCTACTTTAAATTTTCACTCCTTTGGATGTTATTTATTGAACTACCCACAAAGAGGTAGTTGGGTATCATGGTCGACTGGAGGTGAGCCCAGTAAATACGCTAGGGTCGTGCGGGCGGCATGTTTTGACCTGAAGATAAGTCTGGTCCTATCAGTCATTGTGGGTAGTAATACCTACCGCTTGATATTTATTGTCTGCCTCCTCTTGGCAACGGATAGTGAGCACACTGTTCAAAAACCAAGAGATCTGATTATGAGTGATCTGAAAACGTGGGACCCGGAAAACGAACGTTTTTGGGAGTCCGAAGGTAAAAAAGTCGCGAGTAGAAACCTATGGATTTCTATTCCGAGTCTATTATGTGGCTTCGCTGTTTGGTTATATTGGGGCATCATTACCGTACAAATGCTCAATTTGGGCTTTCCATTTGCGAAGTCGGACTTATTTAGCTTGATGGCGATTGCCGGGTTAACCGGTGCCACATTGCGTATTCCAAGTAGTTTCTTTATTCGCTTATGTGGTGGGCGTTACACCATCTTTTTTACCACCGCCTTGTTAATGATCCCGGCGATAGGCACAGGCTTTGCGCTGCAAGATAAAGATACGCCTCTGTGGGTGTTTCAGGTGCTAGCCTTGCTATCGGGTCTTGGTGGCGGAAACTTTGCTTCCAGTATGTCTAATATCAGTTTCTTTTTCCCGAAGAAGAAGCAGGGCTTAGCGTTGGGACTTAATGCCGGGTTGGGTAACTTTGGCGTGACGACCATGCAAATCCTGGTGCCCTTATTTATGACTTACAGTTTCTTTGGTGGCGACCCAATGACGCTGGTTAATACCTCGGGCACGCTCATCGGTAAAATACCTGCTGGCAGTGATACCTATATTCATAATGCGGGTTATGTGTGGCTGCTATTTTTAGTACCGCTGTTCTTCCTCGGCTGGCTGGGTATGAATAACATAACCACCGAAGAAGTGTCTCCCAACATTGATGGTCCTTTGACTAGTTTTGGCCTGATGACGGTGATGCTGTTAATCGGCTTTGCAACTGCAATATTTGGTTTATGGTTACTCTTGCCTGAAGCGGCAAATGGATCTGGGTTTGATGTTCCGAAAGAAATTGTCTTGGTGCTGGTTGTGGCTTCAACGGTATTTTTACTCAAGGCGCTGCCGGGTCAAATTAGGCAATCTCTGGATCGCCAATACAAAATTTTTAATAACAAACACACCTGGGTGATGAGCGTTATTTACACCATGACCTTTGGTTCATTTATCGGTTTTGCGGCTTCTTTCCCGTTGGCCATTAAAGTGATTTTTGGTTATCAACACGTCATGGTTGATGGCGTAATGACGCATGATACGGTGAACCCTAATGGACCGAGTGCGTTGATGTATGCGTGGATGGGACCTTTTATTGGCGCGCTTATACGTCCTGTTGGTGGCTGGATCTCGGATAAGTTTGGCGGCGCTTTGGTGACTCAAGTGTGTTCAGCTGTCATGGTGGCAAGTGCGTTAGGTGTTGCTTATTACATGAAGCAAGCTTACCAATCTGGAGCGCCTGAAGAGTTCTTTGTGCCTTTCTTTGTCCTGTTTCTTATCTTATTTGCTGCAACGGGTATTGGTAATGGTTCTACCTTCCGCACCATTGCGATGGTTTTCCCGAAAGAGCAGGCAGGTCCTGTACTGGGCTGGACTTCCGCTGTGGCAGCTTATGGCGCTTTCTATATTCCTAAAGTGTTGGGGGAGCAAATTAAAGCAACGACCCCTGAGGTTGCGCTGATTGGATTTGCCGTATTCTACGCGGTTTGCCTGTTGATTAACTGGTGGTTCTATCTGCGCAAAAACGGTGAGTTTTATAACCCTTAGACAGTTTCATCCGCAAGGTGGCAACAGCAGGCCACCGTCATCAAGAGTCCAAGTAGCCTAACAGCACTTGGACTCTTTTTTATGGGCAGTGGTGAGCTAGCTAGAAGTGGAGTCTTTCGACCATTGTTGAGGCTGCTGTGATTTACGCAGATACTCTGGGGTGAATACAAATTTAACCAGTACCCCGCCAGCGATGCCATTACTGATGGTGAGCTCACCATGCAGCGAGTGGCTTCGCTCCATCATTATCGCTGTACCATAATGGTTAAGCTGACTTTGCGCATTGCCCAAGCCGACCCCATTGTCGGTGATGGTCAGTGACACCTGTTTGTCGTCACCTTCCACAAGTTGCAATTCGACGTCGGTGCCTTTGGAGTGATTGAGGGCATTTTGCAGTGCCTCTTTGGCGATCTGCAGTATGTGTATTTCCTCATTGGCACTGAAGGGCACATTGACGCAGTCATAATGTAGTCGAATAGTCATCTCACTGCGCTCTGAGAGCTTCTCTATGGTGCTGACGAGTGCTGAACGCAGTCCGCCGTTGTCAATTTGTAGTCTGAACGTGGTGAGAAGCTCACGCAGTTGCCGATAGGCCGAGCTCAGGCCCTCTTTTAGCTCTGCTATTGGCGCTTCCACTTTTTTGTCTGTTGGCACTTGTGCAAGGCCTTTCTCCAAGCGCGTAACCTGGATTTTCAAGTAGGACAGTGATTGGGCTAACGAGTCGTGCAGTTCTCGGGCAATGATAGAGCGCTCATTCAGTAACGCTATCCGTCTTTGCTGGTCTGCTTGGGTGCTGATGCTTAATGCCAATGCCAATTGATCGGCAAACGTTTGCAGCAGATCGCGTTGCCAATCGGCAATGCTATCGTTTTTGGGCAAACTGACCACTAATACACCGAAGTTAATGTCATTACGCTCTATTGGGTAACGATGCTGCACGGCTTCAATATTATCGTCATAGTGAATACCGCCTTTGAAACAATCGTTACATTTTTTTACTTCACAGGAACTCGGAGTTGTCCTGCTGGGTTGGGTAATTATGTGTTGAAAAGGGGTATTGCCGTCGGCTGTCGCTAAACATAAATCGATATTTTTTAATTCACTCACGGTGCTGAGCTGCTTAGTGACTTCGGCATAGTTGAGCTCGCCACTATGGGACTCGTTAATTTGTTGTGCCACATCATACAGGAGCGCCAAGATATTGTTGTTACGCTTGAGCTGCAGTGTTTTTGATTCAATACGCTTTTCCAAATCGCGGTACATTGCGGCCACGCGATCATTTGCCGCATTGAGTGTTTGCGATAACAGACCGAGTTCATCCTCACGCTCGACCTTGGAGCGTTGGGTTAGGTCGCCACGGGATGAGCTACGAGCCACCAGTGTCAGTTCTTTAAGTGGTTGCGCAATATGTTGGTGAATAGAGTACAGAGAAAGGCAAATTAGCGCCAAGGTGGCGAATAGGGTGATGGTTTGAATGACTCGCAGTAAAGAGAGGCGCTGCTCTAACACACTTTGGTAGCCATTCACTAAGGTGTCTATGGCTTCTACGAAATGTTCTAATTTTGGTAAAAATGGTGCGAGAGTAAAGTTATCCCCGGCATTCAATAGCCTGGGTTTAATTTCCTGTTGCCACTGGCTACTAATGGCCAAATAGTCTTGTTCAAGCTGCTCCTGTTCAAAGCGCGCAAAATCTTTCTTTAATACCGGGTCATTCAATAGCTGTTCGAAGTTCTCTATAAGCACAGCCACTTTTTCACGGCTTTGAGCATCTCCGGTTTGTTGCGCAGTCGCCACCTGTGTGGTGATGCGATAACTCATCATTCGCAAAGAACCAGACAGGTTAATGGCCTTGCCGTCAAACTCACTGAGTTCTGAGGTATACATGGAGGAAAAAATACTCACAAAGGCCATTAAGATGACGCTCACCATCATGGATGTGATTCTAAAAACGACCGAGCGGCTGGCTTTTTTAAACATAAACTTACTCAAAATATGTAACTACCCCATAATATCCAAAAACGCGTATTTTTCGACATATTTTACGCGGACCTCATTGCAGGCGCCCAGTATAGGGGGGTGGGTAAAAAGTGACATACCACCTTGTAGGTAGCGCCCTTTGCCCCGCTTCTCTGGCGCCTAAATGAAATTGATCCATATCAAATTCACTTCCCTTACAGTGCTTAATATTCGCCATAACAAATGCCGTTTTGGGGCCTAGTCACTGCTTCCAAAATATAAGCGCACCATAATGTAGGAGTGAAAAATGAGTCACTTTTTAGATAAGTTGCAGTTTTTTAAAACGCAAAAAACTGCCTTTGCCGGTCAACATGGTGTTACCACCAATGAAGACCGAGAGTGGGAAGATGGATACCGCCGTCGCTGGCAGCACGATAAAATTGTGCGCTCGACACATGGGGTAAACTGTACCGGAAGTTGTAGCTGGAAAATCTATGTCAAAGATGGTTTGGTTACCTGGGAGACACAACAAACAGACTATCCCCGTACTCGTCCTGATTTGCCAAATCATGAACCGCGCGGCTGCCCGCGTGGTGCCAGTTATTCTTGGTATATCTACAGTGCTAACCGTCTTAAACACCCGAAAGTACGTAAGCGTCTGATAAAGTTATGGCGTGCAGCAAGACTGCAACACCAAGATCCGGTTGATGCCTGGGCCTCTATCGTCGAAGACCCAGTAAAAGCGAAAGAATACAAACAACAACGCGGGCTCGGTGGCTTTATCCGTGCCGACTGGCAAGAAGTAAATGATATTATTGCTGCGGCCAATATCTATACCACAAAGAAATACGGTCCCGACCGTGTGGTTGGTTTCTCGCCCATTCCGGCCATGTCTATGGTGTCTTATGCTGCGGGTGCGCGTTACTTATCTCTGCTTGGTGGTCACTGTCTCAGCTTCTATGATTGGTACTGCGATTTACCGCCGGCTTCACCGCAAATTTGGGGGGAGCAGACCGACGTTCCTGAATCTGCTGACTGGTATAACTCAAACTATATTCTGGCCTGGGGCTCGAACGTGCCGCAAACCCGTACTCCCGATGCCCACTTCCTCACCGAAGTGCGTTATAAGGGTACCAAGGTGGTATCTATCACCTCCGATTACTCGGAGCTGTCAAAGTTAACCGATCACTGGCTAGCACCAAAACAAGGCACTGACTCGGCACTAGCCATGGCCTTCGCCCATGTCATTTTGAAAGAGTTTCATGTCGATGGTCACAGCGACTACTTTGACGACTATGTGCGTCGCTATACCGATTTCCCCATGCTGGTCCTGCTTGACAAAACCGACGGGAACGATTTTGGACGCGACAGCGAAGCGAAAGCGGCCCGCGAAGCGGGTGAGTCCCAGGGAAGGGGCGAGCAGCAAGGCGCAACGCTTTATAACCAGGGCCGCTTCCTGCGAGCCTCGGATCTGGCCGATGACTTGGGTCAGGACAATAACCCGGAATGGAAAACCATTGCCGTGAATCAAAACAGCGGCGAACTGGTTTCACCAACCGGCTCCGTGGGATATCGCTGGGGCGAAAAGGGCAAGTGGAACATTAAGCAGCTTGATGGTGCCACGGGTGAAGAAGTGAAACTGCAAACCAGCCTTAAGCATGGTCACGATGAAGTTGTTGCGGTGAATTTCCCTTACTTCGGTGGCGGTGAACATGAGTTCGGTTACTTCCAACACACCGACCATGACGACATTATCGCCCGTAAGGTGCCGGCTAAACGTATTCAACTCAAAGACGGCAGCACGGTATTGGTGACCACGGTATTCGATTTAACCGTGGCTAACTACGGTGTTGATAACGGCTATGATGATGCCAACGTGGCGCATAGTTACGACGATGATATCCCTTACACGCCGGCCTGGCAGGAGCAAATTACCGGGGTACCGCGCGCCGATGTGATTCAGATCGCTCGCGAGTTTGCGCAAAATGCTGACAAGACCCGAGGTCGTTCGATGATCATCGTGGGGGCGGCGTTGAACCACTGGTATCACATGGATATGAACTACCGTGGCCTGATCAACATGCTGATGCTATGCGGTTGTGTCGGTCAATCAGGTGGTGGCTGGGCCCACTATGTCGGTCAGGAAAAGCTCCGTCCGCAAACTGGTTGGCAGCCGCTGGCGTTTGGCCTGGATTGGCAAAAGCCACCACGCCATATGAACGGGACCTCCTTCTTCTATAACCACTCGAACCAATGGCGCTACGAAAAACTGCGCATGGACGAAGTGATTTCGCCGGTCGCCAACAAGGAAAAATGGCAGGGTTCGATCATCGATTACAACGTCCGTGCCGAAAAGATGGGTTGGCTGCCCTCGGCTCCACAACTGAGCATGAACCCGCTTGAGCTGTGTAAAGCCGCCAAAGAAAAGGGGGTCAGCGCTAAGGACTACGCGATTGAGGGGCTTAAATCGGGTGAGCTGAAATTTGCCTGTGAAGATCCGGATAACCCGCAAAACTTCCCACGTAATATGTTTATCTGGCGCTCTAACCTGCTGGGTTCATCCGGTAAGGGCCACGAATACATGTTGCGTCACCTACTGGGCACCAAGCATGGCCTGATGAGCAAAGACTTAGGCGAAAGCGGTGAAGTGAAACCTGAAGACGTGGTGTGGAATGATGAGGCGGCCGAAGGCAAGCTAGACTTACTTGTGACCTTAGATTTCCGTATGTCTACCACCTGTTTGTATTCGGACATCGTGTTACCGACCGCAACCTGGTATGAAAAAGACGATATGAACACCTCAGACATGCACCCCTTTATCCACCCCTTGTCGAAAGCCATCGACCCGGTGTGGGAAGCGCGTTCAGACTGGGATATCTTCAAAGGGATCGCCAAGAATGTATCTAAATTAGCGGTAGGTCACCTGGGCAAAGAAGAAGATCTGGTTACTGTGCCAATTCTGCACGATACACCGGCTGAAATTGCCCAGCCGTTTGGAGTTAAACAATGGTGGAAGGGCGAGTGTGACCTAATACCAGGCAAAACGGCGCCGAATATGGTCACTGTCATACGTGATTACCCTAATTTATATGATCGCTTTACCAGCCTAGGTCCATTGCTCGAAGAGCAAGGCAACGGCGGTAAAGGCATTAGCTGGGATACCAAGGATGAGGTGAAATTCCTCGGCCAGTTGAACCGCTTATCGCGCTCGACCGGTGATGCCAGCGGTCGTCCGCGGATTGAATCCGCTATCGATGCCGCCGAGGTGATCCTGTCACTGGCGCCGGAAACCAATGGTCAGGTTGCAGTCAAGGCTTGGGAGGCGCTCGGTGAGTTTACCGGTATCGACCATACCCATCTGGCCAAGCCGAAGGAAGAAGAGAAAATCCGCTTCCGAGACATTCAGGCCCAGCCTCGTAAGATCATCTCCTCTCCAACCTGGTCGGGTCTTGAAGATGAGCACGTATCTTACAACGCCGGTTACACCAATGTGCACGAGCTGATCCCATGGCGCACCGTGACCGGTCGTCAGCAGTTCTACCAGGATCACGAGTGGATGCGCGATTTCGGTGAAACCATGTGCGTGTATAAGCCGCCCATTAACCTGAAAACCGTTAAGCCGATCATGAATAAGAAGCCGAACGGTAATAAGGAAATCGCCCTGAACTGGATCACGCCGCACCAGAAGTGGGGTATCCACAGCACCTATTCGGATAACTTGTTAATGCTGACCTTGTCGCGAGGCGGTCCAATTGTGTGGATGTCTGAGATAGACGCCGAGAAGGCGGGCATCGTCGATAATGACTGGATCGAGGTGTTCAACGTCAATGGCGCAATAGCTGCTCGCGCGGTGGTATCGCAACGTGTCCCAGAGGGCATGAGCATGATGTATCACGCCCAAGAGCGCATTGTTAACGTGCCGGGAGCGGAAACCACGCACACCCGTGGCGGTATCCATAACTCGGTGACCAGAGCGGTGATGAAGCCAACCCATATGATCGGTGGCTACGCGCAACAATCTTACGGCTTTAACTACTACGGCACAGTCGGTTGCAACCGTGATGAATTTGTCGTGGTAAGAAAAATGAACAAAGTCGATTGGCTAGACACCGAATAAGGGGCGTAGAGATGAAAGTAAGAGCACAAATAGGCATGGTGTTAAACCTCGACAAATGTATCGGTTGTCACACCTGCTCAATCACTTGTAAAAACGTATGGACCTCACGTGAAGGGGTGGAATACGCATGGTTTAACAATGTTGAAAGTAAACCAGGCGTTGGTTACCCCAAAGAATGGGAGAACCAAGAAAAGTGGAATGGCGGTTGGCAGCGTCATAAAAATGGCAAAATCACGCCCAAACAAGGGTCAAAACACCGGGTGCTGGCGAACATTTTCGCCAACCCGGACTTGCCGGAAATAGACGACTACTACGAGCCGTTCGACTTCGACTATCAACACCTTCATAAGGCAGGAGAAAGCAAGCATCAACCGGTTGCCCGCCCACGCAGCCTGATCTCGGGCCAACGCATGGAGAAGATCAACTGGGGTCCAAACTGGGAAGAAATCCTGGGTACCGAGTTTAAGAATCGTCGTAAAGATAAAAACTTCGATCAATTCAGGCGGACATTTATGGCCAGTTCGAAAAGACCTTCATGATGTATCTGCCGCGCCTGTGTGAGCACTGCTTAAATCCAGCTTGTGTGGCCTCGTGTCCAAGCGGCGCTATCTATAAGCGTGAAGAAGATGGCATTGTGCTAATCGACCAGGATAAGTGTCGCGGTTGGCGTATGTGCGTCAGTGGCTGTCCGTACAAGAAGATCTACTACAACTGGAAAACCGGCAAATCGGAAAAGTGTATCTTCTGTTACCCACGTATTGAGAGCGGCCAACCCACCGTATGTGCAGAGACCTGTGTTGGTCGTATCCGTTACCTCGGTGTGATGCTTTACGATGCTGAGCGCATTGAAGAGGCGGCCAGTGTCGAGAATGAGCAAGACTTGTATCAGGCTCAGTGCGATATCTTCCTTGATCCGAACGACCCTGAGGTTCAGGAAGCGGCCCGTAAGGAAGGCATTCCCCAGGCCTGGTTGGATGCGGCTATCGACTCACCGGTTTATAAAATGGCAATGGATTGGAAAGTGGCACTGCCACTGCACCCAGAATACCGTACCTTGCCTATGGTTTGGTATATCCCGCCATTGAGCCCAATTCAAAGTGCTGCACAACAGGGCAGTGTGGGCATGAACGGGGTGATTCCCGACCTCAAGTCGCTGCGTATACCGGTTAAATACCTGGCTAACCTATTAACGGCAGGTGACGAACAGCCGGTGATACATGCGCTTGAACGCATGCTTGCAATGCGCGCTTACAAGCGTTCGGAGCAGGTGGATGGAGAACTTGATCTCGAGGTGCTCAAACAAGTTGGCTTGTCCCAGGCTCAGGTAGAAGACATGTACCACATTATGGCGCTTGCAAACTATGAGGATCGCTTTGTGATCCCCACCAGTCATAAGGCTTATGCCGAAGATGCTTATGATATGAAGAGCAGTTGTGGTTTTAGTTTTGGTAACGGCTGTAGTGGCGGTAGTTCAGGTGTGAACCTATTTGGTGGCCAAAAGCAGGGTGAGCGCCAAATCATCCCAATCGAAGTACAGGATTAACATCATGATATTAAAAATTCTTTCTCGATTAATCGATTACCCAAATGGTGCGCTCAACGCGCACCAAGAGGAGCTGTTAGCTGAGGTTGCAGCGCAAGAGGGCTTTGATAATGAATTCAAAACCGCCTTGAGTGCCTTTATCGAACGGCGTCTAACCATGGACCTGCTTGATTGGCAGGCCGAGTATGATGGTTTATTCGAACGTGGCCGCTCTTTGTCACTGTTGTTGTTCGAGCATGTTCATGGTGAGTCCCGTGACCGAGGTCAAGCCATGGTTGAACTTATGGAGCAATATAAAGCCGCTGGCTTGAATATTTCTGTAAGAGAGCTGCCCGATTATATTCCCTTGTATTTGGAGTTTGTCGCGACTCAGCCGGTTCAGGAACAGGCCCATTGGTTGGCCGACGTGGCTCATATTCTGGCGCTTCTGGCAGCCCGCTTGAAAAAACGTGATAACGATTATCACCTTGTTTTTTTAGCCTTGTTGAAGTTAGCCCAGGCCGATGTGTCTATCGATGATGTATTAGCTCAAATTGATAACGAAAAGCGTGATGACAGCCGCGAAGCCATCGACAAAGTATGGGAAGAAGAGGCTGTTAGCTTTGGGGGCGATGCCGTCAATGGGGGGTGTCCTACCAATCAGCACAAACCATCTTCGCTGCAAGACCGCAGCAGTGAATTACCTATTAACTTTGTCGATGCGGCGGCGTCTGGTGCGCAGTCCAAGTCGGTTGGGAGTCCATTATGAGTTACTTAAACACTTTACTCTTTGGTATTTATCCTTATCTTGCCTTAGCCATTTTCTTGCTCGGGTGTTTAGTTCGCTATGACCGTGAGCAATACACGTGGAAAACGAGCTCGAGTCAATTATTGGAAAGCAAGCAGCTGAAAAAAGGCTCTAAAGCGTTCCACATTGGCGTCATTATGATCTTGCTGGGTCACTTTGTGGGCTTATTAACACCGCATCAGGTGTGGGATTTTCTGGGCGTGACCGCCGCATTTAAGCAAAAAGTAGCCATGACCCTAGGGGGAGTATTCGGCATTATTTGTTTTTATGGGTTGACCATTCTACTTAAGCGTCGTTTAACTAATCCACGGATTCGTGCAACCAGCTCAAATATGGATATTTTGATTTTAGTCTCCTTATATATCCAGTTGATCCTGGGTTTGGTGAGCATCTTGTTTTCTTTTGCCCACCTCGATGGCTCGGAGATGCTGAAAATGATGGCCTGGGCGCAAAATATAGTGACCTTTGACCTGACCGCAGCCAGTGCAGCCATTGCCAGTGTTGGCTTTATCTATAAGGCACACATCTTCTTTGGTTTAACCTTACTGGTGTTATTCCCATTCAGTCGTTTGGTGCATATTTGGAGTCTTCCTGGGCGTTATTTGCGTCGAAACTACCAAGTTGTAAGACAAAAAGGTTAACAGCATTGAACCGGGGTTACCCCGGTTCCACACCCGGAGGAAGTAGAGATGAGTCTTACCAACACCCCTGACGTCTACGTCAACGATATTAAAATTCCCGCCAGTGACATTGACGGTGAGGTGCAGTACCACCCCGCAGCTTCACGTCGAGATGCGATGATTAAGGCGACCGAAGCATTAGTGATCAGCGAACTGTTGCGCCAGCGCGCAATGACCTTAGAGCTGATCGATAAAGAGCAAAAAGTTTGTCCCGATGCCGTCATAGAGCAGTTGATTGATATCGAAGTCGTGACTCCAAAGGCCGGAGAACAAGAGTGTGAACGCTACTTTGAGGTCAACCGCGACAAGTTTTGCACTTCGCCTCTTGTGGAAGTGAAGCACATTCTCATTAGTTCAGATCCAGAAGACTTACAGCAACGGGAGCAGTCTAAAGAGCTGGCGCAGACTCTTATTGCGCAATTAGCAGAAAGTGACAACGGATTTGCAGATCTGGCACGGCAGCACTCAGATTGCCCATCCAAAGAGCAAGGCGGTAACTTAGGCCAGGTGAGTTCGGGGCAAACGGTCCCTGAGTTTGAAAAGGCCTTGTTTAAAGCCAGCGAAGGTTTGATCCATTACCCGGTGGAGTCGCGCTATGGTCATCACGTGGTGTTTGTCGCCCGTAAAGTGGAAGGCAAGGCATTGCCCTATAGCATGGTCAAAGATGAAATTGCGGCTTACCTGGATGAAAAGGTGCAGCACAAAGCCATTGCTCAATACATTCAGCACCTGGCCGATGAAGCTCAAATCAAAGGGTTTAACTTTGTCGCCAACGACAGTCCGTTGATGCAGTAACAGGGGAGGGGGTATGTGTCATTTGGCTGACTTATATGATAACAATCGTCTTTGGGCTGCTGATAAAAAGGCTCAGGACCCCCTGTTTTTCGAACGCTTAGCGGCGCAACAAACTCCTAAATACCTGTGGATAGGTTGTGCTGATTCACGGGTGCCAGCCAATGAAATTGTCGGCTTAGCTCCGGGTGAACTCTTTGTGCATCGCAACATCGCTAATCTGGTGCATCCCATGGACTATAACTGTATGTCGGTGGTGCAATATGCCGTAGAGGTGCTGAAAGTTGAGCACATTATTGTTACGGGCCATTATGGTTGTGGTGGAGTGCAAGCGGCGATGGACACCAAAGAGCATGGTTTGGTCGACAGCTGGTTAAGATCAATCAAGGATATCTACTATACGCATTATCAAGAATTACAGGCGCTGCGCTTTCGTGATCAGAGGCTTAACCGGTTGTGCGAACTCAATGTTATGGCCCAAGTGGTCAACCTAGCAAAAAGCAAATCCATACTTCATGCTTGGCAGCGTGGTCAAAAAGTGAGTATACACGGCGCCATCTATAGTATTTGTGATGGCTTGCTCAAGGACTTAAATGTGACCATTGCCAATGCCACTACGCTGTCAGAATTGTATAACTTGCAGCCCACAGAGCGAGGGCAGCGACCGGATATTCGTCCATCCCTTTGCTGTTCTTTAGAAGCCAATGACTAACCCATTTTCGGCACGATGGACTGCGCAAGGGCATACTTTGTGTCTAGGGCATTGGCAAATCAGCTATCAAGGTTTGCCATTAACACTCGCCGACATACAAGGGGAACGGGATATGGGCACATGGGGAGTCTATGATCCCATTTTTGACGATGATCCCGAGTTTAGCGAGGGTTTACAGGAAGATGACTGGATTTTGGCCAATATAGACTGGCTCAGTGAGCTCTTTATTACCCATCATATCCCCATCGATGAGCAGCATATGCGTTGGTTCTACCAAGCCGTCGACGCCGAGGATTGGCGTTGCGGCAGCTGTGGTGGTTGTATGTAGTTACTACCCACTTTCCATCTTCGTTTCTACCCACTAAGAGGAATAGCTTAGAGCGAGTCAGCGGTTACACTGGCTTAAATAAAATCATTCGAGAACCAACATGATTAGTCAGTTTAGTGATCTACTTAGCTATGCCAAGGAACAGCCCGATCCGCAGCGGCTGTTATTCTTATTTGCCAAAGCGGAGCAAAGTAACAAAAGCAAAAAAAATGCCCGAGGAACCCTCACGCCAACCATGTGTGTCGATAAACTGCCGAGTGAAATCGAGGATTTTTCGTCATTATGCCAAGAGGCTGATGGTATTTCTGCGCAGTGGGACTTTATGCTCATCGCCAGCCTCAGCGGCGTATTAGGAAAAGCCCCGAGCAGTGAAGATGCCGAGCCTTATTTAAATAAAATGACCAATGATCTGGTCAGTGGACAAAATATTGCTAATTATGTGATTTTTGATCGCCAGCAAAATCCGATCGAAATGCATGCTAACTAGCCCGTAAATCATCTCTCCTAAGTCCCTAGTAGCAAAACCGTGTGATGCTGGTTTTGCTCACCGTTAAGCCAGCTCTTGCTGGCTTTTTATTTACTGGCGGTGTGTCTTCAGTAAAGCGCTTTTTTGCATCCCTCTGAGCTCGCGTCTTTCAGCGATATCAGCGTTTTCTCTGTAAGACGCTGTCCAAGTATAAAGCCTTCTCATAGTTCAGAGGACGCTTGCCGCTTTTTTAAGCCGCTAATGACAGAAGGAATAGTGCGCTCTTACAGCCTTTAGCTTGCCGGCAGCCTTAATGCAATTGCTGGGATTACACCCATCCGGTGATGTTTGTACCCGGTCTGCCCGGCGTAGGATTTCTTCATAGGGTGGGTTCATCGTCGTCCTAAAAGCCCAATTCTATCAAGAACATAAAATTGAAGTGTGAACCTAAGTTGTATCTAAATTGAACACTGACAAAATGCTTGCTTGCGCTAGGCTTTTTAATGGGCAGAAAATTTCAAAGAGAGATACAAAATGAACAAGATCATTCATACCTTAGCCGTCTGGGGAGTGTTTATCATTACACTCAGCCTGACAAGTACCGCGGCCAAGGCCGCAAATGAAGAGCAAGCGGCGACACTTTACCAACGCCTTGGGGGACTGGCGCCTATTTCTGTGGTAGTCAGTGATTTTATCGATGCCTTAATGCCTGATCAGGTGCTTAATGCCAACCCGGCCATAGATGAAGCGAGAAATCGCGTGCCGGCGCCTTATCTTAAGTATCACGTCACCGCCATGGTATGCGAGGTTACCGGTGGGCCTTGCAAATACCAGGGGCGTAGTATGAAAACAGCCCATGCCCATTTGAATATTACCGACAAGGAATGGGCACGCATGGTTGAGGTTTTTAAGGAGATTCTTGCCAAACATAAGGTGCCTGAGGCAGAGGGAAATGAACTGTTGGCGATCATTGGCACCACTAAGGCGGATATAGTCGCTGCAGTGCCCTAAGCGACAGAGGCTCGACTCCAATAGATGGGGTCGTTCATTAACCACAGGAATAAAAAGGGGGAAGTGAGGCTTCCCCCTTTTTAGTATGTTTTGTTCCTAACTACAGTGGAACCTCGTTCGTTTAGTTCTTCACTTCTCATAATTTCAGCACCAGCCTACCCCCTATTGAGTATTGTTCAATCGCCGCGCGAGACTATATATTGTGTTAAATAAAATAAAAAAACACAATATATAGTATGTTTAACGTATTTTATCCCCAGGTGGTCTTTCAAGAGGTGCCAGATGAAGTGTCTTTGGCCTTCACCGTTAGTGGATGCCCAATAGGGTGCAAGGGTTGTCACAGTAAAGCGACGTGGAATGCAGACGATGGCACGCCACTGAGTGAAGATCGCTTTAACGAACTGCTATTAAAGTATCAGGGGCTGATTACCTGCGTACTGTTTTTTGGTGGCGAATGGCATCCGCAAACACTCTTTCGCATGTTAAAAATTGCGCGTGCTCAGGGCCTTAAAACCTGTCTCTATACCGGGGCTGATAATATTGGTGAGCAGCTTAAGTCGGTACTTACTTACCTTAAAACGGGTCCCTGGAAAGCGGCGCTAGGGGGACTAGATAGCCCAACAACCAACCAACGCTTTATTGATTTGCGTTCACATCAATCTCTCAACTATAGATTTATAAGGACCTGATAATGAAAAAGTTACCCGCAGAGTTAATTGACGAAAAACTGGCCTTTATCGCGCGTTATTGCAGCGCAGCCAACGCCGCCGATGGTTCGGCCCTCGATAGTAATGCCAATGTGACCAGTAAAAATATTGCTACCTTAGAGGCGGAAACCTGCAAAGATTACGTTATTCAGATAAATCGAGCCGCTATCACACACAAAATCGCGAACTTGTTTGATGCACAATTGGCTAAGGAATATGTCAGGCAGATAGAAGAGCATGAAATTTATGTCCATGACGAAACCAGTCTTAAACCCTACTGTGCATCCATTACCTTATACCCGTTTCTGCTCGATGGTTTAACCAAGCTCGGTGGTGAGTCTCGGGCACCTAAACATCTCGCTTCTTTTTGTGGTTCCTTTATAAACCTGGTATTTGCGGTCAGCGCTCAGTTTGCTGGTGCCATTGCGACGGTCGAGTTTTTAACTTATTTCGACTATTTCGCCCGTAAGGATCTGGGCGATGAATATCTACAAACCCACACCAAGGAGATAGCCAACCATTTACAGCATGTCGTTTATGCACTAAACCAGCCAGCTGCGGCACGGGGCTATCAAAGTGTATTTTGGAATATCTCCTTATATGATGAGGGTTATTTTAATGCCCTGTTTGCCCATTTTGTTTTTCCTGATGGCAGCGCCCCTGTTTGGCAGTCAGTTGAAAAGTTACAGCGTTATTTCATGAGTTGGTTCAATCAGGAGCGTGAGAAAGCCATTTTGACCTTTCCGGTGATCACCGCGGCGATGCTAACGCACGAAGGGCAAGTCAGAGATCAAGCGTTTAAAGCATTTTGTGCCGAGCAGCTGGCGGCTGGTAATGGCTTCTTTATTTATCAATCCGATAACCCAGATTCTCTTGCTTCATGTTGTCGTTTACGCAATGAAATCAACGACAATACGTTTTCCTACACCTTAGGCGCCGGTGGTATTTCTACGGGCTCTATCAATGTTATTACCCTTAATATGAACCGACTGATACAAGATGGGCGAGAATTGTCCGTTGAGGTAGAAAAAATTCATAAGTATCAGGTGGCTTATCGTAGCGTGATGCAAGACTACCTTGAGAGCCATATGCTAAGTGTCTATGACGCTGGTTTCATTAGTATGGATAAGCAATATTTGACCATAGGGATAAATGGCATGGTTGAAGCGGCAGAAGCCCAGGGCTTGCAAGTGGGTAACAATGAGCAATATAAGTCCTTTGTTCGCCAGCAATTGCAGGTGATTTACGAGGCTAATCGCGCGGCCAGTAAAGAGTATGGTTATTTATTCAATACCGAGTTTGTGCCAGCAGAAAACTTGGGAGTGAAAAATGCAAAATGGGACCGTAACGATGGTTATAGCGTTCCCCGTGATTGCTATAACTCGTATTTCTATGTGGTCGAAGATGATGAGCTTAATCATTTGGATAAGTTTATTTTGCATGGCCAAGAAATGGTGCAATATCTTGACGGTGGTTCGGCATTGCACCTAAATCTAGCGGAGCGTCTGAGTATTGAGCAGTACGCCAAGCTGCTCGATATCTCTGCACGCACAGGCTGTAACTACTTCTGTGTGAATGTGAAATGCACTATTTGCAACAGCTGCGAATATATAGATAAAGACACGCGTTATAGCTGTAAACAATGCGGCAGTCAGGACATTGATCATGGCACTCGGGTTATCGGTTATTTAAAGCGTGTTTCAGCCTTTTCTAAAGGAAGGCGTGAAGAGCACAGCCGCCGTCATTATCATCTTGGCTAGCTCCTCATTCGTAACAGGGGCCTAGCCCCTGTTCATAGCTGGGTGATCTGTAGAAACAAAGCGGCTTTTTCTTCCTCACTACTGCGTTGGTCCAGCATTGGATACAGTACCTGTTCTTCTTTGTCGTTATGTTCACTTAATAACGACTCGAGGCGGTGCAACAGTGGCGCTATGGGTTGCTGATGCTCCAGTTGCTCACTTATCTGGCTATTAAGCGCAACGATTTCTTGATGCTCTATGGTCATTACCCTTGTTGGTCCTTGATTCATCCCTGTTTTTTGTTCAAAAAATGGAAATAACACGCTTTCTTCCCAGCGAATATGCTGCTCTAAGCCTTGTCTAAAGGCATGAAAATATGCGCTAGCCTGCCTTGTGCCCTGTTGAGCTATAAACTGGTTGTACAGCGCATCAAGACGTTTGTGATCTGCTTCGAAATAAAAGCTAATTAACTGTGTCATAGGTCAAATCCATATTTTTCTAATAGATTGCAATGGCTCTGGCTCAGCCAATGCAGCGGTTTAGGTAAGTTTTGCGGGTCTAGGTTTTCCAGGCAGGACTTAATTTCTAAGCCAAGCTCGGTATCACCGGCGATAGCCAAACGACGATTAAAGAACAATTGGTCCGGGTCGGCTCTGCCTGCACTTAATCGGATAAAGTCATTAAGTTGGCCTTTAAATTCAACGTCGAAGTGTGGCCCTTCAATGATTTTTAACGACCCTTGAATCAAGCCTATGTACCAACAATGGTGTAAATCCGTGACTTCTAACCTCAAAATGCGCCCGGCAAGAAACTCAAGCTCGCCGGTGCCCAACTCCTCTCGGAAAACATAGTTAAGCACTTGTTGTAAAGGGGCTTTTTGCACCACATTTGGCATGGCTGCCAGTAGTTTACTGCCCATAATAGGTAGTATAGCTAAGCCATTTTTAATACTGCTTTCTAGGTGGTTTTTCATTGGTTAACCTCTTATAAATCAATGTCTTATTTTATTTTTTTTATTCTAAAAGGTGTTAATCCAAATCAACATAAGGGCAGTTTCTTGGTTGATAATTAGGTTTGCCGTTATGGGTTGGGATCCGGGGCGTAAAAAGTGGCATTAAAGGGGATGCAGGACCATCTAGGTGTGCTGCATGATAAGGGAGTGCGCCTATAGCTAATACACAATGGGTAAGCTAAACATGGGCATTGGCGATGAATAGGTAGAGACCGCGCAAGCTTAATCTAGATCAAGCTTTGACAGGGTCAGGCCTTTATTCTGGGCGTTACTTTATGTTGATAAGCACGGAGTTAAGACATGGAATTATTGTGTCCTGCCGGCAGCTATAAATCATTGCAAGCGGCGGTCGATAATGGCGCCGATGCGGTTTATATTGGTTTCAAAGATCAAACCAACGCACGCCATTTTGCGGGCCTTAATTTTTCGCCCAAGCAATTAGAGATGGGGGTTGAATATATTCGTCGTCATCAACGACGATTACACATTGCGATTAATACGTTCGCTCATCCTGATAAAACACGGTTATGGCAAGCCGCGATTGATCGCGCCGTAGAGCTCGGTGCCGATGTGCTCATCGTGGCCGACTTGGCCATGTTGGAATACTGCTCCACTCGTTACCCTGAAGTGGAACTGCATGCCTCTGTGCAGGTTTCGGCGACCAACCTGGGGGCGATAGCATTACTTAAAGATAGTTTTAATGTGTCGCGAGTGGTGTTGCCCCGGGTGTTGTCCATTCACCAAATTAGACAGCTATCGCGGCACTGTCCCGTCGAGCTGGAAGTTTTTGCCTACGGCAGCCTCTGTATTATGGCCGAAGGGCGCTGCTATCTATCATCCTACCTGACCGGCGAGTCCCCTAATACCGCGGGTGCCTGTTCTCCGGCACGCTTCGTTGAATACAGGGACAGTGAATCCGTTCTGGAAACCCGCTTGAACGACATTGTTATTGACCGTTTTTCGCCACAGGAGAAGGCGGGGTATCCAACCCTTTGTAAAGGTCGCTTTGCTGTTGCTGGTAATCAATATCATGTGCTCGAAGAACCCACGAGTTTGAACAGTATGGAATTGCTGCCCGAGCTTATGGCGTTAGGGATTAGTGCCATCAAAATAGAGGGTCGTCAACGCAGTCCAACCTATGTCGCAGATGTAACCAGAACCTGGCGTCAAGCTATTGATGCTTGCCGTAGCGATGCAAAACATTTTTCACCCAGCGAGCAAGCACAACGGTGTTTGCAAAAATACTCTGAAGGCAGCCAAACAACCTTGGGTGCATATCATAAAAAATGGAAATAGGAGCCACACAGATGAAATATGCACTTGGTCCTCTCCTTTACTACTGGCCTAAGGAAAAAGTAGAAGCTTTCTACGAGCAAGCAGCTGAAAGCAGCGCTGACATCATTTACCTTGGTGAAACCGTGTGTTCAAAACGCCGTGAAATGAAACTCCGGGATTGGTTACGCATTGCCAATAACCTCAAGGCTGCGGGAAAAGAAGTCTGTTTGTCGTCACTGGCTTTGCTGGAGACACCGTCAGATCTCTTTATGTTAAGGCGGTACTGCGATGAATCAGGCTTTACGGTTGAGGCCAATGATCTCGCAGCGGTCAATCAACTGGAGCAAAACCGGGTTCCCTTTGTGATTGGTCCGGCAATCAACTGCTATAACGCTGAGACCGTCAGACTGTTATTTAAAAAAGGCATGCGGCGTTGGGTGATGCCCGTGGAAATGTCACGTACATGGTTGAAAGAAATACGCACCTCACCCCTGTTAAGTGATATCAATGGGCAACTGGAGGTGGAGGTTTTCGCCTATGGCCACTTGCCGTTGGCTTACAGCTCACGTTGTTTTACCGCGCGTTCTGAGAATCGCCATAAGGATCAATGTAATCTGTGTTGTATTGAATACCCTAACGGCCGGGTGGTTAATACTCAGGATAATAAAGAAATCTTTGTTCTTAACGGCTTACAGACTCAGTCCGGACTTAAATATAACCTGATAAACGAGCAGGTAACTATGGGGGGGCTGGTTGATATTGTGCGCTTAAGCCCCGAGTCCGAGCAGACTTTGGTGATGCTAGATAGGTTCCGAACTAATGAGGATGGTACTTATCCGATGGCGCTTAATACCGACAAAGAATGCAATGGCTATTGGTTTAAAATCGCCGGTATGGATATATCAAGCTAGGCTAAACAGGGCGACCAAAATAAGGCTTACCAGTAACCAAAAGCCAGAGACAAGCTGCCAAAAACGCAGTTTGCTTTGGCTTTCATTTATTTTCGGATGCTCGTCAAAAAAGGCTGGGTTAGGCTCAAGCAAATCCGCCATTAAATCATCAAGACGTTGATAGCGCTCTTCAAGGTTGATTTTTACGCCTTTCTCTAGCGCCTTGTCGAACCAAAATGGAATCACGGGATTATAGCGGTTGGCGGGAATATAATGGAGGCGATCAAACTCAAAGCGCGAGTTACATTGTTCTATGCGGCTGCCATAGGGGAGTTTACCGGTGAAGGCTTCATAGACTATGGTAGCTAGCGCATAGATATCTCCCTGGATGGTTGAATTTTTACCAAAAAGATACTGCGGATCCGAGTAACTGGCTGTGCCCAGTACCCCATGATGTTGCAGGGGGGTGGCTATTTCAGCAATACCGGCGATGAAAACAGAGCCAAAATCAACGATCTTGGCGCTGCCGTCATGGCTAACCATGATATTCCCGGGTTTTAAGTCCTGGTGAATGGTTTCTTTACCATGAAACGCCTTGAGTCCTTCGGCGATTTGGCTGATCACCGCCATAATTTGCTTTGGGGTGGGCTTGGTTTGCGCCAGCCATTGGTCAAGTGAGCAGCCATCGATGTATTCCATGAGATAATACAAGCAGGTGCGAGGGCGTGGCTGGCAGATCACTTTAACCACGTGTGGACTATCAATGCGCTTGCCAATCCACTCTTCTTGAATAAAACGCTCTATATAGTTGCTGTCGTCACAGTAATTTACCGAGGGGGTTTTCATTACATAGCGGCGCTGGCTTTGCTCGTCACTGACCAAATATATCTGGCTGCGACTTGACGCGAACAATTCTTTATCGATGCGATAGCCATCCAGCTTCATGCCCACTTCTAGCTCAGGTGGGAAGGGCAGTTGCGTGAGCTCTTGATTGTAATCATTGAGGCTTTTATCCGGCAGTAAATCGATACGGACCGCAACCGCACTGAGGTTATCATCACTGTTATGTTCTTTGGCTAAGGTAACCAGGCGTTGCGCAGCGTCATCAAAGGTTACTTTGCTGAGTTCGTGTATCAGCATGGGTTCTGGCACAAAATCATGGACCCCATCCGAGGTTAACAACAAGATGTCGCCTTGCTTCAGTGTGTGTGTCGTAAAGTCGATATGCAGGTTGTTATCCATACCCACGGCACGTGCTAAGGTTGCTTTATCGCCCGTTTGGGCGATGTGATCGCGGCTCAGTTGCTGCAAGTGTTTATCGCGCAGAAGATAAACACGCGAGTCTCCAACATGAAAGAGGTGCAGCGTGTGCGACTTAATGACGATACCACTGAAGGTCGTCAAGAAGCCTTTCAGCTCGGTGTGGTACGCGTGGCTTTTTTTAAAAAGCTGAAGGTTAATCGTGGTCAGTACTTTTTGCACACTGTGTGCCACTGACCAGGTCTCGGGGGTTTGGGAATATTCTTCAATAAAGTGCTTACAAGCATAATGGCTGGCTTCCTTGCCGGCCTCGGCACTACTGACGCCGTCAGCTACACAGGCAATGACGCCCTTGTGAGTCAGGGTATGGCCATCTGGAACATAGGCAGCAATGGCATCTTCGTTAAGAGCCTTAACGCCTTGCTCAGTATGTTGGCTTATGGTGACCTGTAGTTGTGTTAGTGACATTGTGCCTTTCTCATGCCTTCATTGTGTTAAATTGTCGACTTTATAGGAGCCTATTCAACATTGATCAGGTGAACAGTTCCATCAGGCATGGTTTCTGCCATTTGTCCCTTAGGTTCATCTAACATCATCGCGATAAAGAAGCCAAACACTGCCGATGCCGCAATGACCAAGAAGAAGGTGCTGTAGTCAACAAAAGACAAAATGGTCAGGTAGGTGACCCCACCAACATTACCATAAGCCCCTGCCATTCCAGCAATTTGTCCGGTCATCCGGCGTTTAATCAAGGGCACAATAGCAAATACCGCACCCTCACCGGCTTGAACGAAGAACGAACAGGCCATGGTTGCGAGCACCGCTAGTGGAATGGCCCAAGAACTATCAACGGTACTGAGAATGTAGTAACCCAGCGCTAACCCTGCGATCAGGAACATTAAGCTCTTACGGCGACCTAGCTTGTCTGAGAACCAACCTCCGGTCGGGCGTGATACTAAGTTCATAAATGCAAAACCAGAGGCAAGCAGGCCCGCTTTCACCGGATCAAGGCCCTCGAAGGTCTCGATAAAGAATAGCGGTAACATTGATACTACTGCCAACTCTGAACCAAAGGTAATAAAGTAAGAGACATCTAATATAGCGACCTGCTTGAAGCTGTACTTTTCTAGTTCTGGTACGCCGGCTTGGAGGTGTTCCTTGTTGACCTGCCAAATCGCTCTAAATTGAATGAAAAATAGCACGGCTAACACAGCCCACAACATGTACATTGTTTCGCTTGATAACAACTTCACACCCGCAGGTGAGAGTTTCCAGCTTAGTACGGCAAGCGCAATGTACATGGGCACGTTCATCAAAATATAAAAGTAGAAATCTTTCCAGCTTGTGACTTCTAAGCCGCCCGCTTTTTTTGGTTTAAAATAAGTGGAGCCTTTAGGAGTGTTCTGAGCAACAAAGAAATAAAACACCCCATACAGACCCGCAATAGTGCCTATGCTTGCTAATGCATAACGCCAGCCGTTATCACCACCGTAAAGCAGTGCGAGTGTGGGCAGCGTCATTGCGGCAGCGGCGGAGCCAAAGTTACCCCAGCCGCCGTAGATGCCTTCGGCGACACCCACTTGCTTTGCTGGGAACCATTCACCGACCATACGAATGCCAATAACAAAGCCTGCGCCAACAAAGCCTAGCAGGAAGCGAAACAGAGCCAGTTGTTCGAAGTTATCCGCAAAGGCAAAGCCAAAGCTAATGAACGAGGAAATGAGCAATAAACTAGAGAAGGTTTTTCGTGGTCCATACTTATCGACTAATATCCCGATGACAATCCGTGCGGGAATGGTCAGGGCCACATTGAGAATTAATAAGGCTTTAATTTGCGCCGAACTTAAGTCCAATGCTTCTTTAATAGAAACCAGCAGCGGGGCATGGGAAAACCACAGCGCAAAGGTCAAAAAGAATGCAAACCAAGTTATATGTAATGTTTTTATTTTAGGGTCGCTAAAATTAAGTAAGTTTATTCCGGTACTCATAATTTACCTCTAAACGTTATTTAACTGACATCAAGTGTGACCGTTACGGGCTTTAGTTATTTGATGTAGGTCAAGATGGAGAGTTTATAAACTTCTTATAAAACATATAGATACCTACAATTAGGTAGTTCGTTTTTGTTTAGTGTTATGAAAAATAAGGTTATTTTTATTTCACGGTGTTTTGTTTGCCGCGGCAGCTATTTGGGGGTAAAGACAAAACCGAGCTGCCTTGCTCAAATAGGCAATATCAGCTGCAAACACTAACCAGGAGAAACTATGAGCTTGTATCAAGCGAATCGTGCTCTGAGCATAGCGACATTGGTCTTTGCTTGTAACTTTGCCGTGTGGGTGGTGTTTGCTGCATTGGGAAACGAACTGCGTCAAGCGTTAGGGTTGAGTGCAACCGAGTTTGGTCTGTTACTGGCGGCGCCATTGATAAGTGGCTCCGTATTGCGTTGGCCCGTAGGTTACTTGCTTGAACGGTTCAGTGCCCGGCGCCTGTGGTTAGTGCAAATGGCGCTACTGCTACCGGCGCTTATTGCACTCGATATGGTGAGCAGTTATGGCGGCTATCTCGCCGTGGGTTTATGGCTTGGCCTCGCAGGTTGCTCCTTTACCATCGGCCTCAGTTATGTGTCTCCGTGGTATGACAGTGCAAAACAAGGTACCGCGATGGGCGTGTTTGGTGCTGGCAACGCGGGGGCGGCCGTTCCCTTGTTACTTTTTCCCTGGCTTTATGATTGGAGTCATGGCCAGTATCTAGGTTGGCTGATGTTGATTATCATATTGGTTGTTATGGTGCTCTTTAAATTTGCAGCACCTAAGTTGCCAGAGGCAATGAAGCTGCCCGCTATGGCACCATTAAAACCTTGGCGGGAGCGACGTCTTTGGCTGCACGGCCTGTATTACTACTTTGTGTTTGGCAGTTATCTGGCGCTGATAAACTGGCTGCCTCAGTATTTGATGAATGCCTACGGGCACAGCGACAATACGGCGATGTTGATCACCGCCTTGTTTATTTTGAGCTCTTCAATGATGCGAGCATTGGGCGGCTGGTTTGCCGACTTGTACGGAGCCAAGGCGGTCAATTGGGGCGTGTTTTGGGTATGCTTAGTTTGTCTTTTCTTCCTTAGCTACCCACCAACTTCAATGACTATTCATGGTATCGATAAAGAAGTGAGTTTTCATATCGAGCTGCCATTTATCTTCTTTATTGCCTTGGTATTTATCATGGGTATAGCGCAAGGTTTTGGCCGCACCGCCATCTTTAAAGATATTCGCCAGCATTATCCCCGTCAGCTTCCCAGTGCCAGTGGTTTCGTTGCTGCTATTGGTGCCTTGGGGGGGTCAAGCTTACTCATCCTATTCGGCATTGTCGAAGATCTGGTTGGAATCTACAGTGCCAGCTTTATGTTGCTCTACGGCGTGCTCGCGGCTTGCATGGTCGCCATGTATTTAGCGCAAGCGGGAGAGCTCAAGGCGCAAGCCTATAAGCAAGCCGTACAGGACAACTTTTTAAGGTAGCCGGCATTTGATAACCCCTTGTTAGTAAGGGGTTATCCGTTGCACACTGGGCATTGTTGTTGAGCTGGGTATGAAAACTCACGACAGTCGCCGCTTAGACCATCAAACATCAATAAGCGACCGACGTAAGGTCGACCTATGCCGATGAGAATTTTGATTGCTTCGAGTGCCTGGTAGGAGCCGATAATCCCTACTAGGGGGGCGATCACACCCGATTCAACACAGCTCAGGTTTTGTTCGCTGAACCTGTCGCTAAAACATTGATAGCAAGGGGTGCCGGGGGTATAGGTAAAGCTCGTCACTTGACCTTCGAAGCGGATAGCCGCGCCCGATACAAGGGGGGTTCTGCTTTTATAGCATGCGTGATTAATGGCTTGGCGAGTGGCTAGGTTATCGGTGCAATCTAGTACCAAATCATGTTCGGCAATACAGTGTGTAAGTTGTTCTTCGGTTAACTTCTCTGCTATTACATCGACGTGACAGGCACTGTTTTGCTGGGCGACAAAGCGGGCCGCACAGTGCGCCTTGCTCTGACCTACTTCATTTTCGGCGTAAATCACTTGTCGCTGCAGATTGGTGACTTCGATGGTATCGAAATCGACTAACGTCAGAGTGCCAATACCGGCGCTCGCAAGATAGGGAACACAGGCGCTGCCAAGCCCTCCTAAACCAATGACTAACACCTTACTGGCGAGCAGTTTTTCTTGTCCCTCATAGTCGACCTGCGGCAACAAAATATGGCGACAGTAACGTAATGCCTGTGCATCGTTGAGTTCTTGCATCTTGGTTAACCCGGTACCTCTTAACATTCGCTTCTTTATATTATGTACGAGGTAGCGGGGCAATACCTCGCAGTGAGTAGCCGTAAAGCAGAGTCGGTATGTGCCTGAAAATATTGATATTGATCAAGTTAGCTTCGTTGTATGAGCGTAAGGTTCTGTCAGAACCAAAACAGGGGAACTAATGATGAAAGCAAGCTACTGGACGACTTTAGGTATACTTGGGTTACTGACAACACCGATGGCGATGGCAGATGAGGCCGGCGGTATGGTGCAAGCGCTCAAAGAAGGGCAGGGCAGCCTGGATTTGCGTTACCGTTATGAGTTCGTTGATCAAGACGGCAAAGATAAACAGGCCAATGCCTCGACACTCAGAACACGGTTGGGTTATCAATCTGGCGTTTGGCAAGGGTTTCAATTGCTGCTCGAAGTGGATGATGTGACCGCCTTAGGAAATGATAATTACAACAGTACGTTTAATCAGAAGTCGCAATACCCTGTTGTCGCTGATCCTCAAGGAACGGAAATCAACCGTGCACAACTTGCTTTTGCTCACGGAGGCTTTAAGAGCACATTAGGTCGTCAACGTATTATCCGTGGCAACAGCCGATTCATTGGCAATGTTGGCTGGCGTCAAAATGAACAGACCTATGACGCCTTGAGTATGAGCTATCAAGCCAGCGATAACCTGACTACCAGTTATGCCTATATATACAATGTTAATCGTATTTTTGGTCCCGATGGCGCTAAGGCCGACCTCGGTGGCGATTTACACCTTTTAGATGTTAACTATGCGATCAATAAACAGCACAGTGTTCAGGGCTTTTACTATGACTTAGGCTTTGATAAGTCACAGATGGCCAGCCGTACCCTAGGCATTGACTATAGCGGCCAATTCGAGCAATTCGCACTTCACCTTGCGTATGCTTATCAAAGTGATGGCAGTGACAACCTTGATGACTTCAGTAATGACTATATTGCCGCTGATGCAAGTTATCAGCTGGATAACATTAAGTTCACTGTCGGTGGGGAGCGTTTAAGCAGTGACAATGGGCTCGCTTTCCAAACGCCTCTGGCAACCCTGCATAAATTTAATGGTTTTGCCGATGTGTTTTTAACGACGCCCGCCGATGGTTTGGAAGATCTCTATGTGACCCTTGCCGGTAAAGTCGCGAACATCAAGCTTAGTGCCAGTTATCATGATTATAGCGCCAGCGAAACAAGCCAAAGCTATGGCAGTGAATTGAATGTGACGGCGGTTAAAGCGCTCGATAAGACCTTTAAAGTGATAGGTAAATTGGCCACCTATGATGAAGATGGATACCAGAGCGATCGCACCAAAGTGTGGTTGATGATTCACGCTCAATTTTAATCCCCAGACCGCCCGTCCTACCCCTAAGGGAGTAGGACGGGCGTATATCCCTACTCATCCAGTTGTATGGTTTATGTCCACGCTCTGCAATACCATGAGAACATAAATTAGAACAACTCCGAAGCCTTAAAAGCCTTAGCCTTTAGGTATGGTTTTTTGGCCGTGACGCGAAGTTGATATTCGCGCACCGGGTTTAAAAAGAAATTTTTAAGCCTCCCGTATTTGGAAAGGTGTTGCACATGCTACAAGACCCACAAGGGCGCACGTTTAGTTACTTGCGCCTATCGATCACTGACCTTTGTAATTACCGTTGTAATTACTGTTTGCCCGATGGCTTTGAATGCGAGGGTAAAGCGCATAGTTTATCCCTTGATAATATTGCGATCTTAGCCGAATCCTTTGCTCGTAACGGTATTCGAAAAATCCGCCTGACCGGTGGAGAACCCGCTTTACGAAGAGATTTAAGTGACATTATTGCTGTTCTTAAGCAAACCCCGGGAATCGAAAAAGTAGCGTTAACAACCAATGGCTATCAGCTCAGTCGTCATCTCTCTGCCTGGCAGCAAGCAGGATTGGATGCCATTAACATTAGCTGCGACAGCCTTGATCCACGTATGCTTAAAGCCATCATCGGCCGCGATGCTCTGGATGACCTGCTTAGTGGTATCGACCAGGCAATAGAGTCGGGGATCGCCAGCGTTAAAGTAAACACCGTGTTGTTGCGCCAGTATAACTATGCGCAACTTGATGAACTTGTTGCCTGGGCCGCAGAGAAGCCGTTAACGTTACGTTTTATTGAGTTGATGCAAACGGCTGATAATGGTGATTACTTTCGTGCCAACCATGTCAGTGCCGAGCATGTTGCTCATCACCTTCACAGCAAAGGCTGGGTGGAAACCCTGCGCGAACGAAGCGCGGGCCCCGCGCGCGAATTTAGCCACCCTAATAAAGTCGGAAAGGTTGGGTTTATTGCCCCTTATAGCAAAGACTTTTGCAAAAGCTGCAATCGTTTGCGCATTTCATCACAAGCTAAACTACACCTGTGCTTATTTGGCGATGCGGGTTATGACCTAAGGCCTTATTTGCATGCCGACAAGCAAGCGTTACTTGATCAACAGGTCGCTGCACTGCTCACCCATAAGCCCGATGCGCATCATCTGCATGGGGGCAATTCGGGGGCGACCAAACACCTTGCCATGATCGGAGGCTAGCCAGATGAAACACATTGGTATGGTACTGGCGGGGGGACAATCGTCGCGGATGGGCCGTGATAAAGCAGAATTGACGTGGC
The DNA here is from genome assembly GCF_002964705.1 of Pseudoalteromonas sp. T1lg75. Taxonomy (GTDB): domain Bacteria; phylum Pseudomonadota; class Gammaproteobacteria; order Enterobacterales; family Alteromonadaceae; genus Pseudoalteromonas. The sequence goes on from NZ_PQCD01000033.1 coordinate 117,939, forward strand.
GCGGCGGCAGCTTATTAAACCACAGTCTAAAAACTCTCGCTCTCAGTCGTGCGCAAGAGTTGTGGGTGAGTCGTAATAAGGGCAAGGGTATTGTGGATGTCTATCCCAAACGAGGCCCTTTAGGCGGTATCCATGCCGTGAGTCGCGAAATACAGGGCAATGCTTGGCTGACAATTATTCCCGTCGATATGCCGTTACTCAACGATCGACTTATCAGTAAATTACAGGCTTACAGTGAAGAACATGACCGAGCTGTGTGTTATGAACAATGCAATTTACCTTGTGTTATCCCGTTAACTCAAGACACCCGAGATTACCTCAATAAGCAATTGATGACCGGCCAAAACTGTTCCATCAAAGCCCTGCTTAATTATTTACAGGCGGCGCGTCTGCCGCTGCGAAACAAAGAATTTTTAATCAATACCAACACGCCGCAGCAATGGGCGCGGCTCAGCGAGAAGGAAGTAAGTTATGTCGCATTTGGCTGAAAAAGTATTTCAAGCTCTAAATATTGCCGTGCTCACCGTTTCAGATACACGTGATGAGGCAACAGACACCTCTGGGCAGGCATTAGTTGATGGTTTGCTGGAAAGTGGCCACCACCTTGCCGATAAGGCCATTGTGAAGGATGACATCTATCAGATCCGAGCCTGTGTTTCTCAGTGGATTGCCAGCGATGATGTACAGGCTATTTTGGTGACTGGCGGTACCGGATTTACTGCTCGTGATAATACCCCTGAGGCTTTAACGCCGCTATTTGATAAACAAGTGCCAGGCTTTGGTGAGGTCTTTCGCAGTATTTCTGAAAAGCATATTGGTACCTCAACGATTCAATCTCGTGCTGTGGCAGGCATGGCCAATGGCGTTGTTATGTTTGCCATGCCAGGCTCCACCAATGCATGTAAAACAGCCTGGTATGAAGTGATTAAAGAACAATTGGATGCTCGTCATGGCCCCTGTAATTTTGTGCCTCACTTGAAAAAGAGTGCTGTGTTGCAATGCGTAAGTCGGGGGTAGGTAATGCTTACTCATTTAGATGACAAGGGTAAGGCGCAAATGGTCGATGTCAGTGCTAAGCAAGCCACCATTCGCCAAGCTTTTGCGCAGGCGCGGATCAGTATGAGTCGAGAAGCCTTTGATCTTGTTTGCAGTCACGGCCATAAAAAGGGCGATGTTATTCAGGTCGCCCGCATTGCCGGTATACAAGCAACAAAAAAATGTGCCGATTTGATCCCTTTGTGTCACCCACTGGCTCTTACGCAAGTGACTTTAGACTTTGAATTTGAACCCGAGCACGCCAGCATTCGCATCATAGCTTCAGCGAAACTCTGTGGTCAGACCGGGGTGGAAATGGAGGCCTTGACCGGGGCAAGTGTTGCTGCGCTGACTATTTTTGATATGTGTAAGGCCGTTGATCCTGCCATGCGTATTGGTGATCTTTACGTTTTGGAAAAAAGCGGTGGTAAGTCTGGTCATTATCATGTTGAGGAGAAGCTATGATTAGTGTTTTGTTTTTTGGTCGTTTACGTGACCTTTTAAAATGTGAACGCCTTGAATTGCACCATCGGGATTTAACCTGTTTAGCCGATGTTCGCGCTGCGCTGGTACAGCGAGAGCAAAGCTGGGAGGAGTTTTTACAAAGTAAACAGACCTTAGGTGCAGTAAACCAAAGCATGGCCGATGAATACACGCCAGTAAACGATGGTGATGAAGTTGCTTTTTTCCCACCGGTGACCGGGGGATAAAATGATCCGAGTTTGCCAAGAGGACTTTGACGTTGGGGCATTGATAACGGAGTTGCAAAGCCG
>NZ_PQCD01000033.1:119756-654564 GCF_002964705.1 Pseudoalteromonas sp. T1lg75
TGACAGCAGTTGTGGTGCCGTCGTCAGTTTTGTCGGATTAGTGCGTGATATCAATCAGGGTGAGGCCGTTAGCGGCCTCACCTTGGAGCACTATCCGGGAATGACGCAAAAAAGCCTTGAAGCGATTTGCACTCGTGCTAAAGCGCGCTTTGAAGTGCCGCACATTGATGTTGTGCATCGAGTGGGGAGTTTAGCTCTCAATGAACAAATTGTTTTTGTTGGTGTTGCTGCAAGACACCGGGAAAAAGCTTTTTTGGCGTGTGAATATGTGATGGATCATTTGAAAAGTGAAGCGCCTTTTTGGAAAAAGGAGCAGCGCCAAGAGGGAGAGCTTTGGTTGGCGCAAAATGACAAAGATACTTTGGCATTAGCGCGTTGGGGTGAGTCCGAATGAGACTCTGGGCATTGTCTCTGTTAGTCATGATGCCGCTGATGGTAAAGGCTGAAGCGGACCCCGTACGTTTGGCCGTAGCCAGTAACTTTAAGTTACCGCTACAGCAACTTGTTGCCGCATACCAAGCTGAGCATGGCGGTCAGGTTTAGTATTTCGAGCGCGTCAACGGGGGTTCTGTACCAGCAAATAAGACGCGGCGCCCCTTTCGATATCTTCTTCGCTGCGGACACTCAGCGACCTGCGCTATTATTGCAACAGGGGTATGCGCGTGATACCCGCCACTATGCTCAGGGGCAATTGGCACTTTATAGTGCACAAAGGCCTATTGCAGAGGTGCTGAATGTCTTACCTGGTGACTGTCGTCTGGCTTATGCGAACCCAAAATTTGCGCCCTATGGCATCGCCGCGCAGAACATACTCGCTGACATGCCGCGTCTCCAAGCGTGTAAGGCCATTATAGCCGCTAATGTCAGCCAGGCTTTTCAGTTTACCGCTTTGAAAAACACCGATGTAGGCTTGGTTGCTTACAGTTTGGTGCTTGCCCAGAAAATACCAAAAACAGCGTATCAATTGCTGCCTCGTCAGCAAGCCCTGGTGCAGTCTCTAGCGTTATTGGGAGAGCAGCCGAATCCAGCCGCAGAGCAGTTTATCGAGTTCTTAACGACCCCCATTGCCAAGCAGATTCTGCGCCAAACGGGTTATGAACAGGTGGATGATTATGCTCAGTAACCTCGTCTATGACGCGCTCTGGGTGACCGTAAAGTTGGCGACTTTGACGACCTTGATTCTAATGTTAGTCGGCTTGCCTCTTGCTTGGTGGCTCAATGCCAGTCGCAGCATAATGGCCAGGGTTGTCGAGTCTGTGATCACTCTTCCTCTTATTTTACCTCCCACCGTGTTGGGCTTTTATCTGTTGGTGGCCTTTTCTCCTGACTCCTTTATCGGCTCACAATTTAGTGCACTTACGTCGCGACCTTTAGCCTTTTCTTTTACTGGGATCTTATTGGGCTCGTTGTTGTATTCGCTGCCTTTTGTTATCGGTCCACTGCAAAGTGCATTTGCCCAGTTTGATCATCGCTTAAGCGAAATGGGCCGCTCCCTGGGTTATGGTCGCTTGCAAACCTTTATCAGGGTCACCTTACCCGTATGTAAACACGGCATTATGAGCGCGACGCTATTGTGCTTTGCTCACACCGTGGGTGAATTCGGTGTGATTTTGATGATAGGTGGTAACATCCCAGGGGAAACGCAAGTGCTCTCAATCGCGATTTTTGATGCTGTAGAAGCCATGGATTATGACGCGGCTCACCGTATGTCATTGGGTCTCTTTGTATTTGCCATTATTACCCTAACCTTTATTAATATCTTAAAAGGAGGCGGGCAAAAACATGCTGGTCATTAACTGTATGCTCGCTCGGGGGGAGCAACGCCAACGCTATGAGATCAATACGGGGAAGGTGCACAGTGTGGGGATCACCGGCGCGTCAGGTTGCGGAAAAACGTCATTGATACGAATCCTGGCGGGTTTTGAGCCCCGCGCGGTTGGACGTGTGGAAGTGGCAGGACGGTGTTTACAGGACTCACAACAGGGTGTCTTTGTGTCGCCTGAGAACCGCCGGGCTGGGGTGGTCTGTCAGGATTCCTGTTTATTCCCTCATCTTAATGTGCTGAAGAACATATCTTTTGGCAATAAGCAGGCAAACCCGGCTTTGTTGTCAGAGCTAATATCGGTGTTGGAGTTGGAAAATTTATTAACACGCAAGCCGCACCTTCTTTCTGGCGGTGAACAACGGCGTGTTGCCATCGCGCGGGCTATCTATAGTGAGCCCGATTTTTTATTGTTTGATGAGCCGCTGACGGGTATCGACATGCGTTTGAAGAAAAAGATATTGGATTATTTACGCAGGTTGCAACAGGGTGGGGTATCACTGGTTTATGTATCGCATATTAGCGACGAGTTAAACATCTTGTGTGAAACACAAGTGTGCGTTGAACAAACCAGTATTTCAGCGTCCACCTCAGCCTTGCTAGAGTGTGGTATTAGTTAGCATCGCCATAAAAAAAGTACGAACTCACCGCGATGTGTTCGTACTTATCTTTATTGCGTGCGCTTCTTCGCGCAGGTCAGGTGTGCAGCGGGGGAGTTATTCAGACGCTTCCACCCACATCACACCCACTTCTTTTTTCACCACCTTGACCAAGGTGCCAGCACTAAGAGGCTGCCTACTTTTAAGTTTCCAGGTGATACCAGAGTAGACGTAATGGGCTAAGCCCTCATCGTCTACATCTTCTGTTAGCGTAAAGGTTAACTCGGCAAAGTCAGAGTGCACTTCGGTGCTGTCGCGTTGCTCCTGCATGCGCTGAAGTGGTTTCCAGAGCAAGAGGGCTAAGGCTGCAGTGACCAGGGTGTTACTCCACAGTGCCGTGGTTAACGAGCTATCCAGTAATGAAAAGTTCATCATGAGCCCGGTGGCCAACAGCGACAGACCCAATAACAGCAAAATAATGGTCGACATACCCAGCACCGCGACCTCCACGATAAGGGCAAGTACGCCCAAAATCATTAAGGCTTCGGCAAGGTTGTTGGTGATGAACTCCATAATACTCTCCTATACGTTAACTAACTTTTTGTTTGTTATTAAGGGAGTTAATGATGGACATCCCTTGGGCTACCAAAGAGCTCGCATCGGTGCCGCTTTCAGGGAGTAACACCACTGACGATTCGCGGGCGATGGCTTCTTTGGCGGCGATGGCCTTGGTAGCCAGGTCAAGCTGGATGGCTTTTTGACCCTGTTCGGTATCGGCGGCAGCACCGACCTTAAGCAGGGCGTCGGCTTGGGCTTCGGCCACGGCGATAATGGCCTGGGCTTCACCCTCGGCTCTAAGAATTTGCTCGGCCTTTTCCGCTTCAGCGGCCAGTACCTGTGATTGTTTTTTACCTTCGGCCACATTGATAGCGGCTTGACGATCACCTTCGGATTCAAGGATTTGCGCACGTTTTACACGCTCGGCCTTCATCTGTGCTTCCATCGCTTCCATCACAGAATTTGGCGGCACTATGTCTTTAATTTCATAACGCAGCACCTGAATACCCCAGGGCTCTGAGGCCTGGTTGATTGCCGCGACGATATTGGTATTGAGCAAGTCACGTTCTTCAAAGGTTTTATCTAGCTCCATTTTACCCAGCTCGGAACGCATGGTGGTTTGCGCCAATTGGGTCACGGCGAATACATAGTCATCAACCCCATAGGTTGCTTTGTACGGATCAAGTACTCGGAAGTACAACACGCCGTCTACGATAAGCGAGATATTGTCTTTGGTGATTGCAGACTGCGACGGAACGTCTTGTGCTTGCTCTTTTAGGCTGCGATCGGCGGCGATGCGGTCGATAAAAGGAACGATAAAGTTAAGACCGGCTTCTTTGGTGGACTGATACTTACCAAAGCGCTCAATAAGCCAGGCGCGGTTTTGTGGAACGAACTTCACGCTGCTTTTAAGTAGCACAATCACGAAGATCAGTAGAAATGCCTCAACGGTGAATAGCATGTTGAGGATCTGCGAAACGGGGTCCATATTACTCTCCTTAGAAAAGACCGAAATTAGGGCGCTAGCTAGTTGTTGATTAATAAAGCGCCGCTTCAAGCCTACCATTGTGTCCCTAATAGCGCCATAAAAATATAAACTTTACCCTAATAATTAGAGGCTTAAGTCGGTTTTGCGTCATCAGTTAAAATGGCATTAAACGGCCTACTGAGATATTTATATTGGTGTGTACTTACTTTTAATCTTCTTTAATTTTCATCCGCTGCAAGCAGACAATTGGCGTAATAGGTGGTGGTGGCCGGCCAGTCGCTAAAGACGGCGCTCACGCCCACTTCTTGCGCCAGCACATCCAGTACCTGCATTAGCACACCGTCATTGTTTACCGCCTCGGTGATTGACTGATAGTACCATCCGCCGCCACCTTCTAATGGACCTGAGCGCTCCAGCGACCAGGCAATGATCTTTAATCCCGCATTCTTAGCGGCCTTGGCATAGGCCGAGGGCACTATGTTGTTGTCTGTGTCTAAATCAAGCAACATCCAGATTGGCGGCGCGATCATTTCTATACCCTGGTTAGCCAGCTCTTTCATGTTGGGCGACCAGCTGTGCGGCTTGCGATGATCGAAATGTACGCCATTTTCACGGCCATCCAGGTATACCGCCTGACTTGCAAAATCCGGGTGGTGGTTGAGCCAATAAATCACATCATCGCGGTTAAAAGACTGCGGCCACACCAGGCTAGGAGGTACCTGAGCCTGGCGATATTCCTCGATCATTTTGGCGGCGTAATCCCCTTGCGACATGCCTTTAAACGGCATCTTGACCTTGGGTGCTTTAAGCTCAGGCGTCATTTGCACGCCCAGCTCTTTAAACAAGGCAATGCTCTCTCTATGGGTCATCAGTGTGCCCTGGATGGCATAGAGGTCGGTGCGCCAGTCGGCGGTGCCGCGCAGATAGTCTTCGACGTTCGTGGCGTGCTCGTTGGCGCCATCCATTTTCCCCTTTAAGGTTTTAAACTCCGCCAGGGTGATATCGCTGGTACAGCATTTGGCGCTGGCCGGTTTGAGCGTGGAAGCCGGTGTAAAAGGCTCAGAGCATTTGGCCGCCAACTCGGTTTGCAAAATATTGGTGGTGGTATGCAGGTCGCATTGAGAGTGGCGACAGACCAGCTCCTTGTCGGCGGTAAAGGTGACATCGCATTCGAGTGTACCGGCACCCATGCGTGCCGCAGCCAGGTAGCTTTCGCGGGTATGTTCGGGAAATTGCAGCGGCGCTCCACGATGACCGATGGAAAACGCATGGGCCTTGAATTCTTTGTCGCCACAGGCGAGCAGTTTGTCTTTGAGCGCACTGGGCGCCATGGCATCGACGAGCGCATAGGGGCGGGGGCCGAGCTGAATGTGAGTATCTGCTGCGATAACTGCTGATGAGGCGTTAGCGCTTGGGAGAACGTACGCCAAAGCCAACAAGGCGAAAAGTGTAGTGATGAATGCGACGCGCATGAGCTTGTTCCCATCGTAAATAGTCCCGATCATAGCCCCTGACCTTGTTAATTTTATGACACTTCTATCTTAGCCTAAGCCTAGGGAGAGCGTTGTGGCATTCATGTTGAAGATTGATGCCGATTTAGCCACAAAGATGTGTTTGTAGCTGTCTAAATGTGAGCGAACAAAGCTGTTACTCTACCCTTCTGACAACTTTCAACGGCAGTGAATACATGATGGCAAAATTACCCCCTTTAAGCGTGCTTGACCTGGCTCCCGTGGTTCAGGGGAGCTCGACCCGCGATGCGTTCATGCGCGCAAAAGAGCTGGCGCAACATGTTGAACGCCTGGGCTATCAGCGTTTTTGGATGGCAGAGCATCATAATATGCCCGATATCGCCAGCGCCGCCACCTCAACCTTGTTGGCCTATATTGGTGCTCATACCGACAAGATACGCATAGGATCCGGCGGCGTGATGCTGCCCAATCATGCGCCCATGGTGGTGGCGGAGCAGTTTGGTACGCTGGCGACCTTATTTCCGGATCGCGTCGACCTTGGTATAGGTCGCGCTCCGGGTAGCGATGGCGCCACTACCCATGCGCTGCGTCGCGATCCGAGCGCGGCGGAAGATTTAGAGCCGCAAGTCGATGAATTGGCGTATTTCCTTGGGGATGCCAAGCCCGGGCAAAGGGTACGCGCCTATCCCGGAGTCGGTACCCAGGTGCCCTTATGGTTGTTGGGCTCGAGCACCTACAGTGCCCTGTTGGCAGCGAAAAAGGGGCTGCCCTTTGCATTTGCCTCGCATTTTGCCCCTGATTTTATGATGCGTGCCATTGAATTGTATCGCCAGCAGTTTCAACCGAGCCAACAACTGGCCGAGCCTTATGTCATGGTGGCGGTGAACGTGATAGCCGCCGATAGCAATGAGGAAGCCGAGTTTCTGGCTACCACTGGGCAACAAAAGTTTGTCAGCATGCTGCGAGGGCAAGAGGGGCTAATTCCGCCACCAACCGAGAATATGGATATGATTTGGACCGCGGCGGAGCGCCAGCAGGTAACCCATATGTTGCGCGAGTCCATCGTTGGCCATCAGGACAAGGTACACGCCGGGCTACGTGGCTTACAGGCACGTACCGGCGCCGATGAAATCATGATTAACGCCATTCTTCATGATCAACACGCCCGTTTGCGCTCCTACGAGCTGATAGCTCAGGGTAACTGAACAATCCCAAAGCCAGGGGAGCATCGCTCACACGCGCTTACATATTTCCCTGCCAATAATGGCCAATTAAAAACAACCACTTGATTAATTGGCCATTTGTTCCATAACTCACACTGCAGTTCAGCTAGCTTTCCGGTCTATTTATAATCACTTTTAGATATTTTCTATGTTAAAAAAACATTTACTTTGTTGACGTTTTAACAACCTTACAATACTCTATGAAAGCGCTTACATTCTCAGTGCTTTTTATTTGCTTGATTTTGTAAGCGCTTACAAATTAGCTGGTTTCAATAAAAACTAATATATATCAGCTAGATACTAACAAACACATGATGTTAGGGTTCAACGCAATGAACAAAGTAAAAACACACATAACGCAACTAGCCATGGCACTCTCGGTAGTCGCATTGGCAGGGTGCGGTGGCTCAGCCACAGATACCAAGATTGATACCATTGACCCAAGTGAACCCGTTTCAGATTGGGTCATGGTATGGGAAGATGATTTCAACGGCGATACGATCGACGAGGGTAAATGGAACTTCGAAGTAGACTGTGCTGGCGGCGGTAACAACGAGAAACAGTGTTACACCGACAGTGCCGAAAATGCTTTCGTTGCCGATGGCATTCTGAATATCGTTGCGTTGCCCGCAGATGAAGGTGCCGCAAAACCCTATACCTCGGCACGTCTTAACACGCGCTATAAAGCAGATTTCAAATATGGCCGTTTTGAAATGCGCGCGAAACTGCCAAGCGGTCAGGGCTCATGGCCAGCATTTTGGATGCTGCCAACCGATGAAGTATATGGCGGCTGGCCACGTTCAGGCGAAATCGACGTAGTCGAGTCGGTTAACCTCAAAGTACCTACCGATGATGGTGTAGAATCCAATATCTACGGCACATTGCATTATGGTCGCGAATGGCCAAACAATGATCAAAGCGGTAAGGCCTATACCTTCCCTCAAGATTCTAATCCAGCGGATGGTTTCCACACCTATGCAATTGAATGGCAAGAGGGTGAAATCCGCTGGTATGTAGATAACTACCTCTACGCGACGCAGCGCCAGTCTGAATTACTATACAACTCAAAAGGCGAAGCGCTGGCGCTTAAACACCGGGGTTGGTATTCAGAGTATTACGATCAGACAACCGGTGAGTTGCAAACCCACTGGGATTCGAGTCCTTACGATCAAACCTTCTATATGATCTTGAACTTCGCCGTGGGGGGCGATTGGCCGGAGAATGTAAACCAAACGGGTATCGACGCGACTGCGTTCGAAAATGGTCAAACATTCGAAGTCGACTATGTTCGCGTCTATGAATGTGCGCAAGACCCGGATACAGGCAAAGGCTGCGAAACGGTTCGTCCAGGTTACGATGACTTGAACGACGCACTGGTTGAAGGTAAAGCACCTGCACCAACCCCGCCAAGTGATGGCACAGTAACACCCTTAACTATCTTCGATGGTAGCTTCAACCCAGATTGGCCGGCATGGGATTGCTGCGGTGGTTCAACGCCGGGTCTTGTTGCAGATGCCAACCGGGGTGACGTTGTTGAGTTTAATGTGGGTGCAAGCCCGACGGTGAATGGTTTTATCAGCCGCGATGCCTTTATCACAGATGAAAACGGTGAAGCGGCGCCATTTGATGCCAGTGGCATGCTAGAAGACGGTTATGTGCGTTTTGACATGCAAGTCACTTCGTTGCCAAGCACGCCAGATGCGCCTTGGCTGTTCAAAATTGAAAGCGATGGTGGCGCAACCGCAGTTGAAGTGAATCTAAACACCAGCACCGAAGGCCTTGATCCAGTCGCCGGTGAGTGGCAAATCTACACCTTCCCACTGCAAGCGCTATCGGATGCAGGTTTGAATGTATCGCTTATCGATGTGGTAATGATCTTCCCAGCCTGGGGTCAAGGTGAAGGTGCGGTTTATCGTGTTGATAATGTCGAGATCACCAATGGCGGAGGTACTCTTCCTTCACTCACCTTATTCACGGATGAAACCAACACCGATTGGCCGTTGTGGGACTGCTGTGGTGGTTCAACGCCGGTTGAAGTGGTCGATGATGAGGCTCATGGGGTCACGGCCGAGTTCTCTATTGGCGCCAGTCCTACTGTTATGGGCTTTATCAACCGCACCGAATTTGGCGGCAGCGGAACACAATTCGATGCAACACCGCTTGTGGACGACGGCATGTTGCAGTTCGAAATGAAAGTCACATCGCTGTCAACGACGCCTGATGCACCCTGGTTGCTTAAACTGGAATCAAATAACGGTGAAACAGCGGTTGAAATGAACCTTAATACCAGTGTTGAAGGTGCAGACCCAGTTGCGGGTGAATGGCAAACCTACACCTTCCCGATTAATACCTTGCTGCAAGCCGGCTTAGATGTAAGCGCCATTGATGTGGTGATGATCTTCCCAGCCTGGGGTCAAGGTGAGGGAGCCATTTACCGTGTGGATAACGCCCGTATCTTTGCGCCAGAGCCGCAAACTGACCTGACCTTATTTGCCGATAATGTGGCCGAGCAATGGAGTATTTGGGACTGTTGTGCCGGCAGTACGCCAACCGTGGAGACGGACGACGAGGCACATGGTGCTGTCGCCGAGTTCCAAATTGGTGCGACGCCAACTGTCATGGGTTTCCTCGCTGCCGATGGTGTGTCTTTTGATTCATCACACTTGTTGTCCGCTGGTGTGATACGTTTTGAAATGAAGATCGTATCAAACGCAAGTAACCCAGATGCGCAGTGGTTGTTCAAAATTGAATCCAACGATGCCGGTCAAGCGGTAGAGCTACCATTGAGCGCAAGCCAAGAAGGTGTCGAGCCGGTAGCGGGTGAGTGGCAAACCTATACCTTTACGCTCGCGGATTTACTGAGCGCAGGTCTTGATATCAGTGCAATCGACGTTGTCATGGTGTTCCCTTCATGGGGCATGGGTGAAGGTGCGGTGTACCGCATCGATAACACAGTGATTGCGAACCCTTAAGCAAGGGTGACAACAGGCCATGGGTGCCGATGAGCGGCACCCTCATTACATGACATTAAATTGCAAAAGCAGGTAATCATGAGAAGCACACAATTTATAAAAACACCGCTTGCAGCGTCGGTAGCGATGATCCTGACTGCGGGAATGGGCAGCATCTCAAATGCACAGGCGTTTGAAGAACAGCAAAGTACCGAAGATAAAATCGAAGTCATCGAAGTCAAAGGTATTCTTGGCAGTATGATCCGTGCAATGGATATGAAGCGTCAGGCAACCGGCGTGGTGGATGCCATCTCTGCGGAAGAAATGGGTAAGTTCCCGGACACCAACCTAGCCGAGTCTTTGCAGCGTATCACCGGGGTATCGGTAAGTCGCTCAAATGGTGAAGGCAGTGAAATCACCGTTCGTGGTTTTGGTCCCGAGTTTAACCTGATCACCCTCAACGGCCGTCAAATGCCGGGAACGGGTTATACCCGTTCATTTGCATTGGAAAACATCGCAGCGGACGGTATTAGTGCCCTTGAGGTGGCCAAATCTGGGCAGGCCGATGTGCCAAGTGGTGGTTTGGGAGCAACGGTTAATATCATAACAACGCGTCCATTGCAGCGCCCAGGCGAGCAGTTCAGCTCGTCCCTTAAGGCCAATCACGATACTTCCAACGAAGAGGGCGACGATGTAACCCCTGAATTCTCGGCGATGTACAGCAACACCTATGCGGATAATTCGCTGGGTTTTGCCGTGTCGTTTTCACACCAGGAGCGTGATTTTCAACAGCAGGCAGCCAATATTCAAGGCTGGCAAGCGAATGTTGATTTACCAACACTCGCAGAAGGTGAGTTCATCGATCCACGCGCGGTAGACGGCGAAGGCAACCGCATCGGGAACCACTTCTTCCCAAAAGACATGAACTACAGCATTGCCAATGTTGAACGTGAACGAACTAACGGCCAGGTCACACTGCAATACTCACCGGTTGATAGCTTGGTTGCGACTCTCGATTACACGGCAAGCAGAGCAATCACCGGAACTAACACGGTTGGTTGGGGTATTTGGAACGAGTTCGGTGGCAATATCAACAGCTATGAACTGGATGAAAACGGTACCGCCTTGTATGCCGATATCAGCGGTAACGACGGTTCATTCACCGCCAGCCGTAACACCACAGAAGTGGAAGCGCGCTCAATTGGTCTCAACCTTGAGTGGCAAGTTAACGACCAGTGGCAGGTTGAATTTGACTACCACGACTCAAAAAATGAAACCGACAATGGTGCCGACGATGGTTTAGGAGCTGATGGCCAGATCATTCTGGGCTCTGATCAACTACGCAGTAAAGTGTACGACTACCGCAGCGGTGAAATTCCGCATGCTTACGTTAATTGGAACAATGGCACGACCGTGCTTAACCCCAGCGAGATAGACTCAAACTTCAGTCAGTTTATCTATTCACCAGGTGAGTCCAAGGTTGAGCAAGCTCAACTGCACGCCGATTGGTTAAACGACAGCTTTGAAATTCCGTTGGTGAAAGTGAAGTTTGGTGCCGCTCATACCAAACAAACCATGGGTGGTTTCACCGCCTGGAGTGGTCTGCGTGGCGGCCCTGGCTTTAACCCGTCCTTCACCGAAATCTTCCCGGACGGCATGTTCACCTAAACGAAACCGGTGATCTGCTGGATGAATTCGCGGGTGGCGGCAGTGCCTTGCAGCCAAACTATTACTACACCTTCAGCTTTGAAGAAGCCTTGGCGCGCCAGCTGGCGTTTTTAACCGAAGACCTTCTAGGTGATAACTACTACTCCATTGACCCCTTCTTCGATGGCATCGACAGTGAGAGTGAAGTGGAAGAGAAAACGCAAAGTTTTTACGTCAATACCCTGTGGGAATTTGATGTTGCCGATTACTTTGTGCAAATCAACGCGGGCTTACGCTATGAGGAAACAGACGTCACCAGCACCGTTCGTCAGCGCGTTGAACAGCAGGTTAACTGGGTCAGTGCGTCTGAGTGGATCATGCAATACGAAGCCGGTGGCAGCGACAACTTCTACACCGAAGAGGGTAATTATGACATCTGGTTGCCCAATATTGATGTCAAAGTTGAGCTAACAGATGAGGTGGTTGCCCGTGCGTCTTGGGGCAAAACCATGGCCCGTGCGCCCTTGGGTGACTTGGCGGGTGGACGCAGCCTGACGGGCAGTCCAAAACCAGGTTCACGTACTGGCGCTCAAGGTAACACCAACCTCTTGCCATTTGAGTCAACAAACCTCGATTTGTCGCTTGAGTATTACTACGGCGAAGGTAGTTACGCCTCTGTTGGTTACTTCAAAAAAGACGTGGATAACTTTATTCAAAGACAGATCACCGAAACCACCATTGATGGTCTGTATGACATCCTCAATGGCCCGCGCTATCAAGAGGCTGTTACAGCCCTGGAAGCGCGCGGTGAGCAAGCAACGAGCGATGCTATTTTCAATGAATTACTGGCGCTTGGTTACGGTAATGCAGATGGTGCCATTGAGCCCAACAGCTCGGATCCCTTAATGGTGTGGAATATCACCCAACCACAGAATAGCGACAGCAAGTCAGTTGATGGTTTTGAGCTTGCCCTACAGCATGTGTTTGGTGAGACGGGGTTCGGCCTGGGTGTGAACGCAACCTTTGTTGATGGTGACGTTGAGTTTGATGTTGACAGCCTGACGCAACAAGCGCCGCTTTATGGTTTAAGTGACTCTGCTAACCTGCAGGCTTTTTATGATAAGAATGGCTTGTCGGTCAAAGTGACATACGCATGGCGTGACTCGTACTTGATTGGTGTGGGTCAGTCACAAGGCTCAGCGGATGCACCTCCTCAGTTTGGTGATACCTACGGCCAGTGGGACTTGAGCGTGAATTATGACATCAACGAGCAAGTCACCGTGTTCTTCGAAGGCATTAACCTCAATAACGAAACAGAGCGAGGCTATGGTCGTTATGAAGAGCAGTTCTTATTTGCTCGTCAGTATGGCCCACGTTACAGCATTGGTGCGCGTTATAGCTTCTAAGCGCTATACTGCCCAACGATGAGAGAACCAAAGCCGCTCAATTGAGCGGCTTTTTTGGCTGGCGCAATTCACACGGATTCATCCTCAAAAATCTCTTCAATTTGCAGCTCAAACAGCCGCGCGCATTTAAAGGCCAGGGGTAGGCTTGGATCAAACTTGCCTTTTTCTATGGCGTTTACGGTTTGCCGGGAGACACCCAGGGCATTCGCTAGGTCGGCCTGAGTCCAATTGCGCTCGGCACGCAGTACCTTTAAGCGATTTTTCATCTGTATCTCCACATGCCGATAATAATGGCGGCTATGTAGGCCAGGGCCATAATAACGATTAACACGCTAATATCCGCCTCCTGCTGGATCACCCCAAAACTCGATAAGTAACTGTAACTGCTGCCCGCGACTATGCCGGTGCCTGCGGTGATCGCCGCTGCTTCAATTTGTACCTTCTGCTGCAGCTCGTCGAGGGCCTTCAGGTGTTTGATGTAGGCGCGGATCATCTGCACCCCAAGGAGCAGGTTGATCACTATGGCAATCAGCGACAGGGTGATGTTATCTGTCCATAACAATTGGTGACCCAGGGTCGCCAGTGCCGCCGAGCCAACCCAGGCTCCCGTCCATATTGCCAGTTTCTTGGTGGTGTTGATCACCGCTGGTCTAGAATCAAGTTGCTCACAGGTCATAAGTCTAACTCCTTTGTCTAAAAGTCATGTTTGCTTTACATTTAAGTTAGGCTTGGATTGTTTTTATGTCAAGGGTATTTTACATAAAGTCATCAATAGATGTCTTTGGAAGGGACCGTATTGGCGATAAAAAAGGGTAATTGTTGCCAATTACCCCTTGGGTGTCGTTGTACTAATCTGCGCTAACTTACCGAGGTATCCAGCTCGGCCTCAACCGCATCGGCCTTATGAAAGGCGGGGTGTGTGGCCAGTTGCTCGCTATAGCGTTGAAGGTTGGCGTATTGCTCAATTAAGCCAAACTTTTGCAGCATCTCAACGATAAAAGACATCATGATATCGGCGCCGGTCAAGCGCTCTTCCACCAGGTAGGTTTTGCCTGCCAGGCTGGCGTCAAAGTAACTCATCACCTTATGGGTTTCGATATCCGCATAGCCGTCGAGAAAATTCATCTTGGCACCGTCTTTATTGACAAACATCTTAAGCAACAGGGGTAAAATCGCTGAGCTTTCGGCAAAATGCAGCCACTGCTGGTATTGTGTATAAGCCTGAGAGCCACGCGCTGGTGCCAGCTTTTGGGCGCCATATTTGTCAATCAGGTAGTCGGTAATGGCACCGGACTCGGTGATCACCTGCCCCTCATCTTCAATCACCGGCGATTTGCCCAGCGGATGGATGCTTTTTAGCTCTGGTGGGGCCAAAAATGTCACGCTATCGCGCTGATAGGGCACAACCTCATACGCCAACCCCAGCTCTTCGAGCAACCAGATAATGCGTTTAGAGCGAGACTGGTTAAGGTGATGTAGTTTAATCATATTTTCTTCCTTATTGCGCAATATTAAAGAGGATCGTTAACTTTAATGACCAGCTTGCCGAAGTTTTTCCCTTCAAGTAAGCCCATAAAAGCCTCGGGTGCATTGTCCAGCCCGGTCACGATCTGCTCCTTATACTGGATGTGGCCTTGCGCCAGCCATTGGCTCATATCATTCGCAAATTCATCGTAGCGATGGCCGTAGTCATCAAAGATAATAAAGCCCTGCATCTTGATGCGTTTGATCAGCAGTTGCCCCATCAATAATGACAGGCGATCCTGGCCTTGTGGCAGCTCGGTGGCATTGTATTGAGAGACCAAACCGCACAGTGGCACTCGGGCGCCGGTGTTCAGCAGCGGCATTACCGCATCGAATACCTTGCCGCCAACGTTTTCGAAGTAGATGTCGATGCCCTGGTCGCAGGTTGCTGCCAGTTGCTCGGCAAAATCGTCGGCATAGTGATCGAGACATTTATCAAAACCCAATACCTCTTCGGCATAACGGCATTTTTCCGCACCGCCGGCAACGCCGATAACGCGACAACCCTTAAGCTTACCGATTTGCCCTACGGTGGCGCCCACCGGGCCGGTTGCTGCGGCCACCACCAGGGTGTCACCGGCTTTAGGTTGACCTATGTCCAACAGCCCCATATAAGCGGTAAAGCCGGGCATGCCCATAACGCCTAAGGCGTAAGAAGGGTGAGCGGGGTTTTTACCCAGCTTGATCAGATCCTTGCCATCGGAGATGCCATAGTCCTGCCAGCCGGTGTAGGCCAGCACCCATTCACCCGGTTCAAAGTCGCTGTTGTGTGATTGCTCAACCTGGCAGACGGTACCGCCGACCATCACGTCATTGACGGCCACCGGCTCGGCGTAAGATTCGGCGTCGCTCATGCGCCCACGCATATAAGGGTCGAGTGATAAATACACGCTGCGTAGCAGAATTTCGCCTGCTTGCGGCTCGGGTTTAGCACTGGTTTCTAAGCGAAAGTTAGCCGCCGTCGGGGCGCCATGGGGACGTGATGCCAATACGATGCGGCGGTTTTGGGTTGAAGCTGACATAGGTGTTCTCCTAAATTTAAATATTGATTAGACCGGTCGTCTAGTTTTCGTTGCAAAAAAACCGCCAAACACATGGCGGTGTAATTTCATTGCCGGGCTAGTTACCCTGCAATAGCTGTTTGGTGTTTTCCAGGCACTGTTTTAGCCCGGCTTGGTCCTGATATAGCTTGTTCAACAAGCTGGCACCAATCCATAGAAAATAGATTTGCTGTGCACTTTGCTTGGCATTGGTGGCCTTAATTGAGCCATCGGCCACGCCGCGTTCAATGCATTGGGCTATGGTATCAACGATTCTATCGGCACCGTTTTTCAAGGCTACACGCATGGGTTCGGACAGATCCGATACCTCCGCACCTAGTTTAACGATCAGGCATTTATTGGCATTGCAGCTGCCCTTATCCTGAGCCAGCCACAGCTCAAAATACTGGATCAGTGCCTGATAGCCGCTGAGCGCCGGGTTGCCAAGCAGCGCGGTGATGGCTTCGAGGTATTGGCTAAAATAATCCTGGATCAGCGCCTCGCCAAAATGCTCCTTCGACTTAAAGTAGTGATAGAAAGAGCCCTTGGGCACATTGGCGGTTTTTAACAGCTCTGAAAGGCCAACGGACGTAAAGCCCTTGCTGACGATAAGCTCGTAGCCGACCTTTAAAATATGCTGGCGTGTGTCATTGGTTTTTGCGTTCATGGCGTGCATCATAAACTCGATTAGACCAGTCGTCTAGTGCTTTTGTTGAAGCGCGTATTTAAAAAGGTGTGGAGCGGCGTCTCGATAACATTTTGATACTACTTTTTCATCATAAATTCATAAAGCCTTTTTAGGGTGATGGGGCAATCTTCATTTTCAAAAAACTATGGAACAAGTATGAAAACGCCCATCAATAACAAGCACTTATTAAAATCCACCCTGGCATTAGCCGTTGCTCTAAGCCTCAGCGGTTGCAGCTCAAGTAACGACAATGACGATGACCAAGACATTGGCGTGAGCCCTTCAGCCACGGTGAGTTTGCGGGTCATGGAAACCACAGACATTCACATGTATTTGTCGAACTATGATTATTTTGCTCAGGCGCCATCGGAAACCCTGGGGCTGGTTAATACCGCCACCTTGATCAAAGAAGCCCGTGCCGAGGTGCCTAACAGTGTCTTGGTGGATAACGGCGACCTAATTCAAAACAGCCCGTTGGGCGACTATGAAGCCCTGGTGCGCAAGG
This sequence comes from Pseudoalteromonas sp. T1lg75, assembly GCF_002964705.1. GTDB lineage: Bacteria > Pseudomonadota > Gammaproteobacteria > Enterobacterales > Alteromonadaceae > Pseudoalteromonas. Next base: position 136,180 of record NZ_PQCD01000033.1, read on the forward strand.
ACGATATTCTCAATGGCGCGACTCACGTGGCCTATAAGGCGATGAATCTATTGGACTATGACGTGGCTAACCTGGGCAATCACGAATTTAACTTCGGCCTGGAGTTTTTAGATGCCACCTTGGCGGGAGCCGACTTCCCTTATGTGAATGCTAACGTGTACGTGGATGATGGTGATAATGATGAGAGTAACGATCAAAACCGCTACACGCCTTATTATATTCAAGACAAAATCGTCTTCGACAGCGATGGCAACGAGCAAACCGTTAAAATCGGCTACCTGGGGCTGACACCGCCGCAAATTATGCAGTGGGACAACGCCCATTTGCAGGATAAGGTGATCGCCAAGGATATCGTCGCCACCGCCGAGAAGTTTGTGCCGCAAATGAAAGAAGAGGGGGCCGATATTGTTATTGCCATTCCTCACTCAGGGTTAACCGCCAGCGCCTATGAAAGCATGGCCGAAAACACCGCCCTCTACCTTTCTCAGGTAGAGGGAATAGACGCCATCTTATTTGGTCATAACCACCGCGTTTTCCCCGGCGATGCCGCCTAATGATGGCTTTGAAGAAGCGGGCATAGATAATGTCAATGGCACTCTCAATGGCGTGCCCGCGGTGATGCCGGGCTTTTTCGGTAATCATCTGGGTATTATCGACCTGGAGCTGGAGCCCACAGAAAACGGTGGCTGGCAGGTTGCAAGTTCGGCGGTGAGCAACCGCGCCATCAGCACCAAGGATGCAGAAGGCAACTTTGTCGACCTGGCCGAGGCCGATGGGGAAATTGCCGCGGCCATCGAGCTTGAACATAAGGCCACCATCGACTGGGTGAGTGAGCCGTTTGCGAAGATCTCTGCACCCATCTTTAGTTTCTTCGCCCTGGTACAGGACGACCCGTCCATTCAAATCGTTGCCGATGCGCAAATCGCCTGGGGTAGCGCCTTTATTCAGGGCACCGAATTAGATGGTTTGCCGGTACTTTCGGCGGCAGCGCCGTTTCGTGCCGGGCGCAATGGCGTGGAGGATTACACCCATGTGAAGGCGGGCGACATTGCAATGCTCGATACCGTCAGCCTGTACGTCTTCCCCAACACCATTCGCATGGTGAAGGTATCAGGCGGTGACGTAAAGGAATGGCTAGAGCGCTCCGCCGGTCAGTTTAACCAAATCGACATGAGCACCAGTGCCGAGCAAAACCTGCTCGATACCAGCTACCCTACCTTTAACTTCGATATCATCGACGGCGTCACCTTTGAAATTGACGTAACCCAGCCTAAGCGTTATGACAACGAAGGCGTGCTTATTAACCCAGAGAGCTCGCGCATCGTTAACCTGCAGTATCAAGGCCAGGCTATCGATCCTGAGGCGGATTTTTTGGTTGTGACCAATAACTATCGCGCCAGTGGTGGCGGCAACTTCCCGGCCATAGATGGCAGCAGCCGTGAAACCTTTGAAGGCCCGGATGAAAACCGCGGTGTGCTGCGCAGCTATATCATCAGCGAAGCGGCTAAATCGCCAGAGACGGGGTTAGATCCTTCCGCGGACAACAACTGGCGCTTTGCCAAGGTCAGCACAGACACGCCACTGAATGTGGTGTTTAGAACCTCACCTTTGGATGATGTGGCCGCCATCGCCGAAACTTTGCCGGCCGTCACACCGACCTCACCGCTTAAACTCGATGAAAACGGCTTTGCCCTCTATCGCATCGACTTACAGCAATAAGATGTTATAACCTGCCAAGGCCAGTGCTTATGCTGGCCTTGAATATACATTTGCTTAATTCTTCCAATCTAACCACCGCTCATAAACTTTATTGCTTGTAGCTACTTGCTGCAGTCTCGCACCACAAGAATATGTTTAGATGGGTGTCCAGGTTGTTTCAGTTTGGGTGGGGGGATGATTACCTATGGGTATGCGTATCAGAATCCGATTAGTTATTTTGATTCGTTGGGTCTAATTTTTTTTCAGCTAATATGATTGATGGTATTTCAGGTGCTGCTGGAGCATTTACAGCTTCTATTATAGAAACGAGAGACTGGCGAGTGGCTCTTGCCTTTGCTGGGGTGAATGGAGTGATTGGGTATCATACAGGCCCGACTATGGCCTACGTATCTATCGGTGCGATAGCAGCTGGAGCGGAAAAGTCAAAACCGAATTGATGTGCTGCAGTTGTAGGCTTTGGCGCAGGCGCCCTAGCTGGTGCGCAAGATGACTTTTTGTCTAGCACCGCAGGAGGTTTAACAGGAGGAATTACAGCTCCATATGTAGACTTTGAATCAACGTAGTATAGTAGGAAATGGGCTCAATAATTTTATTAAGTCAGGCTTTGTGGGTTTAGTTGGGGCTTAGTGTCTGATTTTACGAGATGGGGATTGGAGAAATATAATGAAGAGTCTGGTCGTTGTAAGTGCGAAGTGGATTAAGAAATTATTGATTTATTTTATGCTCATGGCTTTGGCATATTTTTTTATAAAGACATTCAAGTATATGGAGGTTGTTTCTTGTGATTACTTCCCGAGTCAATGTGATTTTTTTGGAAAAATTTCATTTGTACTTTTAGGTGTTTGCCTTGTTGTTTTTGTGCTGATACCTACGGGGAGGTTGTTTGGCTCAGAAAGGGAACGAAATGATAAACAAGAAAATGGTAAATAATAAAATCTTAATTTTTAAAAGTTAATGTGGAAAAAGGGGTCAGGTCTTGCATTGTGCATCTATTTAAAGGCTGGCTATATTTAGAAAACTGAATCGCCACTCATTTCCTTGACATCTTTTTTCTGAAAATAAAGTAAAAGCGATAAATAAAACAATGACGCAGTCTTTGTTAGCCCTGCGCCATTAAACATCAAACAAGCCTACTCACCCATAAACTTCATGGCCTGCAGCAGGTTGCTGTAGTCGTCGCGCCATACAAAGGGTGCTGTACTGCTGGGCCAGGGGGACTCGCTGGCACGGTAGGGCTCGAGTTGGCCCTTATCTCGGCTTAGTAGCACCCAGCGTACATCATGACCATGGCTTTGTTCGGCCTTGGCCTCGCCATAGAGGATGGTTAAATCGAATTGTTGCGCCAAGCCTCGCATCAGGGGGGTGAGATCCAAATGGGTATTGGAGATATGCACCGCCAGAATGCCGTCTTCTTTAAGCTGGGTTAAGTATAAGGCCATGGCTTCTTGAGTCAGCAAATGCATAGGGATGGCGTCGCCGCTAAAGGCATCGAGCACCAGGGCATCAAACACCTGTTCCTGCCCCTGCGCTTGTTGTGCGCTTAACGTGATGCGGCCATCTCCTAGCACATAATCCAACTTGGCCTGGGAGTTATCAAGGTAGCTAAATTGCGCCTGGGCCGTGGCCAGCACATTGGGGTTAAGCTCATAGAAGGTATAGGTATCTTTGCTTTTACCGTAGGCCGCCAAGGTGCCGGCACCCAGGCCAATAAAGCCTACATGGGAGCCATTCGGTAGGTCTTGCAGTAACTGCCCTACCAGGGTTTGGTAGCGGTAATAGCTTTGTGGCTCGCCTTGGCCTTCACCTTTGAGTACCTCCACGCCATGGGTGGTGGTGCCGTCGATCAGGCGGCGCTCGGTGCGCCCTTCAATGTTTACTTCGGTAACGGTTAGTAGGCCATAGAAGTTACGCAGTCGCTCAATGTCGTTACTTTTAAACTGGCCATCGAGCCAAAAGAACAAGAGTCCAGCCAGAGCCACTGTGCCCAGTGCGCTGCCACCTAGCAAGGGGGCTCTGTGGATGCCTTTATCACTGACAACTCCCCAGGCAAACAATACCAAGGCGGCGCCTATGGCCAAGGGGTATTCGTAATACAGGGTAAATACCTGCGGTGCGACAAAAGTGATAAGCGCCGTGCCCAGCGCGCCACCTAGGGCCATCACCAGATAAAACTGGGTCAGGTATTCGGTGCTGGGTTTGGCATGCACCAGCTCGCCATGACAGATCATACAGGCGGCAAACAGCACCAAGGAGTAGAGAATCACCTGGCTGACGATATCGAACTGGCTGCCGATAAAGAATAAGAAGCAGGAGATAAAGGCACAGACCGCCAGCGCCGCCAGCCAGAAAATACGATGATAGGCTTTGGGCGAGTGGAAGCACAGCACAAAGGTCAGCAGATACAGTGCCAGCGGTAACAACCATAAGAAGGGCACAGGCGCCACGTTTTGGGTCATGGCATTGGTGCTAGCTGTGAGCACCATCACGCCGCAGCCGCTAAGCAGCAACCACAACAGCCATTTACCGTGAATACCGCCGCGAAAGGCGCTCTGTTCTGTGCTGCCAAGGCGCTTGGCCTGATTATAAAAGCGTGCCATATAGGCATAGAAGGTGGCGGCAAAGGCCACAAATAAACCGCTCCACAGCCAGGACTGATCCCCTAACCCGAGCCAGGGCTCCACCGCGAATGGATACGAGAGCAGGGCCAAAAAGGAGCCAATATTGGAATAACTATAGAGCTTGTAGGCATGCTCATAATCCACCTTGGCCTGCCAGCTTTGCATCAAGGGCGCCGTGGCAGCCAGGGCAAAATAAGGCAAACCCACGGCCATCGCCAACTGGGCTAACACGCCCAAGGCGGGGGCGTCGCTCGGGGCGCCGAGCGCCTGCGTGCCTATGGGCAGGGCAATGGCTCCGGCTAGTAAAACGCCACCATGGACGAAAAACTGCTTTTTCAACGCCAAGCGGCTTGAGATAAGGTGCGCATAACCATAGCTTGCGAGCAGAAATGTTTGGAAAAACAACAAGCACGCCGTCCAAACCTGAGTGCCGCCGCCAAAGCTGGGCAACAGCATCTTGGCCATGATCGGCTGGACTTGGAAAAGTAAAAATGCGCTTAAAAATACAAGAATAATCGCAAGCATGGCGATAGCCGCCTCAATAGGGTGAAAAACGCGGCAAATGTAGCACAAATAATGTTTCTGGCGCAGAGGTTTGCCATGCCGAAGTAAAATTAACTGCTAAAAACACAGGCCTGATCGTTATTTTCAATCACTTGATGTATAACAAGGGGTACGACACCCAAAGACCGGTCACGGCCTTTACCTTAAAAGTTAGGTAAAACAAGCGACTGGTCAATCAATGCGCGAGTCTTTATGAATATTGAAAACAATCTTCTTCACCAGCACACTCAGGTTGCTCAGTTGCAACCCCTGTTTGAAGCGCAGTTGAGGGCCTTTAACAACAATAAATACCCGGCCGTCGACGAGCGAAAAGCCCAGTTACAGGCGCTCAAAAAAGTGATGCTGGCCAAGCAGGATGAGCTGGTTGCGGCCATTAGCAAAGACTTCGGTCATCGCAGTGAAGATGAAACCCGCCTGTGCGAGGTGCTGACCCTGGTGGAGGCTATCGACTCCACCATTAAACACCTTGCTCGCTGGTGCAAGCCCTCGGCTCGTTCAACCGCGCTGATTTTCCAGCCGGCAAGCAATAAGGTGGTGTATCAACCCCTTGGGGTGGTGGGCATTATGGTGCCGTGGAATTACCCTCTATATTTAAGTTTAAGCCCGTTAATTACCGCCATCGCCGCCGGAAATCGCGTGATGCTTAAGCTGTCCGAGCATACCCCTTACTTTAACCAATGCTTAGCGGCATTGTTGGGAGAGGTATTTAGCGAGGAGCAGGTGGCGGTGACTACCGGCGTTGCCGATGTGTCTACGGCGTTCTCGCAATTGCCCTTTAATCATTTGTTTTTTACCGGCTCAACCGCCGTGGGCAGGTTGGTGATGCGCGCCGCGGCGGCCAACCTCACCCCGGTGACGCTGGAGCTGGGCGGTAAATCCCCGGTGATTATCGGCGATACTATCGACCTGGATATGGCCGCCGAGCGCATTTGTTTTGGTAAATCCCTGAATGCCGGCCAGACCTGCGTGGCACCGGATTATATTCTTTGCCCCGAGCATAAAAAGCAGGCTTTTATCGCCGCTTATCAAAACGCCTTTGCTCGCATGTACCCCAGCATTAAAGACAATCCGGATTACACCGCCATTATCAATGACGGCCAATACCAAAGATTGCAGGCACTGCTGGAAGAGGCCAAAGCCGCGGGGGCGAGCTGCACCACTATTAACCCAGCCAAGGAGGACTTTAGCGGCAGCAGGAAAATGCCGCCGGTGCTGATTGACAACGCCGGGCAAGATACCCGGGTGATGACCGAAGAGATTTTTGGTCCCTTGCTGCCCATTGTGAGCTATGAGTCCTTGCAACAGGCCGTGGACTATATCAACGCGCGTCCGCGACCCTTGGCACTGTATTTATTCAGCTTGGATAAGAATGAACACGCGCGGGTTATTCAGGACACCCACTCCGGCGGAGTCTGTATCAACAACACCATGACCCATTTGGCTCAGGTGGATTTGCCCTTTGGCGGCATCGGCGAGTCGGGCATGGGGCACTATCATGGTTTTGAGGGCTTTCAGACCTTTTCCAAGGCCAAGGCGGTACACACCCTGGGTAAGCTCAATGGCGGTAAGCTGCTTTACCCGCCTTATGGCCGCAGCATTCACCGACTGTTTTACAAACTCTTTGTTAAATAGGCCCTCAATTTTAGGCCAGTGCCCGGATCTCCGCCAACGCCCGCTCTATCTCCTGCTCATTGTTCAGCAGTGAGGGGGCAAAGCGGGCATGGCTCTGCCGATATGGGGTATTGCTCATAATAATGCCGCGCTGATGCAGGGTCTCGACCACCTTTTCCGGTGCCATTCCCGCCACATCAAAGCATACCAGGCCGGAGGAAAGTTCTGAGTTCACCGGGGTGTGGAGAGTGACATGCCTCATCGCCGCCAGCCCTTCCTTGGTCTGGCGATTGAGCTGATGGATACGACTTTGAACCCGAGCCTTGCCGAGCTGCAAATGCAGCTTAAAGGCTTCGGGCAGCGCCCAACGATGCTCAAATGAATGGAACCCGCCCGGGGTCATATGCTCACCAAGGGGCACCTGATCTTGGGTCATATTCCCTAACCACACCTCGTAGGAGGCGCTGAAACTGGGGATCACTGGGGCTACCTGTTGCCAAGCTCTCTCCGTGCCCCAAACCACGCCGGTGCCGCGCGGGCCGAAGATCCACTTATGGGTGCCGGCAATAAAAAAGTCGCAGCCAAGTTGGCTCACATCCTGATCTTCAATGCCAAACCCATGCACGCCATCGACACAAAACAATATCTCCGGATTGACCTTACGAATCGTTGCCGCCATGGCTTTAATCGGCAGTTTTACCCCGGTAGAGGAGTGCACCCAGGTCACCGCCACGACCTTGGTTTTTTTGCTCAGCGCCTGGCTGATTCGGGCAACTATCTCATCGATATGGGCATTGGCGGGGTTGTCATACAGGCTGACTCGTTTCACCACGGCGCCGCAGCGCTGCGCCTTATGGGCTAAGGACAAATCGGTGGAGTAGTGATCATGAGTGGTTTGTACTATTTCATCGCCGGCGGCCAGCTTTAAGCCGTTGTAGACCATGCCCAGCCCCATGGTAGTGCTGTCGGTCAGGGCGATATTGGCGGCTTGGCCGCCCATGTAGGCAGCTGCGGCCTCGGCAATTTCCTTGTCTATGGTCATAAAATGGGCGTGCCAGTAGTCGGCGGGGTTTTCATCAAAACGCTGCCTATGGTGGGCGATGGCATCGCTGACCGGTTTGGGGTGCGAGGCCAGTAAAAAGGTGGCAAGCTGAATATAGTCATGGGTGAGCGGGAACAGCTTGCGCAGGGCCACCCAGTCGCCGGGCGCGATGGGAGCCGAGGCATTTGTTGTCGGTTGCTCGGCAAATGCCGTTTTTGGTGCCAACAGGCTAATGGTTAACAGGCTGGAAAGTGAGGATAAGAATTGCCGTCTTAACATGGGTGAGCTCCCAAGTGGCGGTCTGCGAGCGTAGCCCGGGTAGCAATAACCGCGTGTAGTAAGGCTGAAGTCTAGTTCAAAAGGGCATTGCTGGCTATTTAATGAATTGTTTAAGCGGCGGGACACGATGCAGAATAAGGGAGATAGGTTTTGCTCTCTCTGCAGGGGATAACTATTTTATTTTTATGTGTTTAAATCGCGATCCGCTGGCGAGCCACTGGCGAACCAATGACTCGCTTTGTGTTTACTTTAACTTAAACACACCCACGGCGACACAGATGGCACCGCCGACCATGCCCAGCCAGGCTTCAATGGGTGTTTCGCCGTTAAGAGAGCGGGTTAGCTGCGCTTCTACCGCGTCATACACGTTATAGCCCCAGGCAACCAGCGCCACGCCGATCACAATAAGAATAATGCCGATAATTTTTCCGTTCATAATGACCTCTGTTTGTTTTTATTCAGAATAAGGACTTTTCCACCTTACACCGAAAAATCGCCAATTGCATGTTTTCGTTCCTAAAGTAATACATTTATAGGCACTTATCCGACATTGTGCGAACTTAAATGGAATAAAGCGCAATAGGGGCTTGCAAGATTTAGATGCTAAAAAAGCGGCCGGAGGCCGCTTTGGGAGGTTACTAGAAAGTCAACTAGTTGCAGCGTAACTGCCCCAATTGATCAGACTTCTTTTCTAAGCTGATGTCAGCAAGGCTCACGGTCAACGTGCCTGGGGTGCTCAGCTCAAACGGCACCACGGTATTTTGCAGTTTAAAGCCTTGGGTGGTGAAGCAAGCTAAATCCACCGTCAGCGGCTGCCAGGTATTCAATGGCACGGCCTTTAGTTGCTCGCTGATATCGACCTGTGCGCCACAGGAACCTGGGGCATCGCCCTCGCTTTCACAGTTCATCCTCAGGTATACGGCGTCACTGGGCGCTTGCTCAACATTGAGGTGAAATGTAACCACGACATCGCTACCTAGCTTGGCGCGTAAATCCTCTCTAAAGAAGCTTTTGCTGGCCAGGCGAATACCGGCGTTTGCATTGCCGTTAAAGCGCAGCTTACGCGCATCTTCCTGCACCTCTTTGTCTATGGTGCGATAAAATAACCCGCCTACTTCGTGGGTGTTGGCACTGACCCTGATACTTTCATCGCCGGAATAGAGCCAGAGTTGCCAGGGCTTTTGTACCGTGCCGGTAAAAAGCGGCACGCTTGCTTGTTGTTGGTGTGCGCTTGCTACTTGCTCATCCAGTTCGTCACTTAATACATTTTTATCGCCGTAGCTTAAGCCAAAGCCATAAGGCAATAATGGTGCGTAGTTTGTATCTCCCCGGTTTACTAGCTGAGTCGGGGTTTTTGGCCAGGAGTAGCTAAGGCGTCCGGTAAAGTCATGTTGTACCTGGCCTTGGGCGTCAGTGAAGAGAACATCCGCTACCGCCAAACCTTCGGAGCCTGGCAGCCAGGCGGCCACAAAGGCGTCAGAGGCGTTCAGTTCCGGGTTGACCCACATGGGTCGGCCGCTGATGAATACCGCAACAATAGGAATACCGTGTTGTTTAAGGCGTTTGAGCAGCGCTAGATCTCGTTTATCGCCGGCTTGGTATTCAAGGTTGGCGCGATCACCATGCCCTTCCGCATAAGGCTCTTCTCCGAATATGACTATGGCAACATCTGGTTTTTCCTCAAAGCTGCCATCTTCACTCAATTGCGCGCTGCCGCCAGCGGCCTCAACCTGCGCTGAAATACCATCCCAAATTGAGGTACCGCCGGGGAAGTCGCTATTTTCATTGTTGGTGCCTTGCCAGGTGATGGTCCAGCCACCCGATTGCTTGCCAATGTTGTCAGCCGCATCCCCAGCAACCAACACCTTGGTGTTGGGTTTCAGTGGCAGGAGCTGTTCATTGTTTTTAAGTAGAACCAAAGACTCGCGCACCGCTTGGCGAGCCACTTCACGGTGCGCTTCGCTGCCTATAAGCTCGCTTTTTCCGGCATAGATGCGCTGTGCCGGGCTGGGTTTTTCGAACAAGCCAGCACGTACCTTGACACGCAAGATTCGGCGCACGGCGTCATCGATACGGCTTTGCGAAATATCGCCGCTTTGCACTTGAGCCAAGGTGTTGTCGTAAAGGGCTTTCCAATCCCCAGGGACCATAAAGATGTCTAAGCCGGCATTAATGGATTGTGGGCAACTGGCATTGCTACAATCGGCTACCTGGCCATGACCGTTCCAGTCACCGACCACAAAACCATCAAAACCCATGCGCTCTTTCAGGACATCGTTAAGCAGGTATTTATTGCCGTGAATTTTCTCGCCATGCCAGCTGTTGAATGAGGCCATCACCGATTGTGCACCGGCATTGAGGCCTCCCACATAACCCTGGGCATGGATCTTATAGAGCTCTTCTTCAGAACTGATGTTGTCACCCTGGTCGTCACCGCCTAGGGTACCGCCATCGCCGACGAAATGCTTGACCGTGCTGATCACCTTGTCTTGGCCAAGGAAACCCTCACCGGGCTTGCCTTGAAGACCAGTTACAATCGCATGTGAATAGGCCTTGATGATGTCAGGGTCTTCCGAGTAACCCTCGTAGGTGCGGCCCCAGCGGTCGTCGCGCACCGCAGCAACCGTGGGCGCAAAAATCCAATCAATGCCCGTAGCGAGTACTTCGGTCGCGGTTACTTCGGCAATTTTTTCGATCAACTCGGGATTATTTGCCGCACCTAAACCTATGTTGTGCGGAAACAGTGTGGCACCGATTACATTGTTATGGCCATGTACCGCATCGGTACCCCACATGGTTGGGATGCTGCTGCCATCGAGCGAGTCATCGATGGAGGCTTGATACATTTTTTCTGCAAGGGCGACCCAATCCTCTACCTTGGCCTGCTTGTTATTGTCAGGAAACGCACCGCCACCATTGAGGTAGGAACCAAAACCGTATTTACGCATGTCTTCCACGGAAATATCGCGAATTTCGGGTTGGATCATTTGCGCGATTTTTTGCTCAAGGGTCATGGTCGTCATGATCTCGGTGATGCGACTTTCCACATCGTTCAGCTTTGCCACTTGGTTATCAATCTTTGGCCACAGCTGCTGAGGTGCCTGCTTTGGCGTTGCTTGCACTTGTTGATCGCCAGACTTTTGCTCCTTAGAGCAGCCCGCGCTCACTATCACTGCAAGACTCACTGCAATTGAGCTTAAAGTAGATTTCATTGTTATTTTCCTGATTCAATAGCGTGTGGAATAGCACCCTTGATGCCATAAAAAGCGATGTAAACATAACACAGGGCAGGGAGAAGGAATGACCACTGTAGACCGATGCTATCGGCGAGCATGCCTTGGAAAAGGGGTACTATGGCACCGCCGACAATGGCCAGGCAAAGTATGCCCGAGCCTTGCGCCGTGTGTTTACCTAGGCCGTTGAGCGCCAAGCTGAAGATGGTCGGGAACATCACAGAGTTACATAAACCCACTAACAAAATGGCCCACATGGCGAGCATGCCGTCAAAAAATACGGCAATAAGCACTAATGCAAATGCGCTCATGGCATTGAAGGCGAGTACGGTACGACCGGAAATTTTCTGCATAACCGCGGCGCCGATAAAGCGACCGACCATAGCGCCGCCCCAGTAATAGGTAAGGTATTTAGCCGCTTCCCCTTCATGCATTGAGGCAATGCTATCCAGGGTGAAGAAGTTGACGATAGTGCTGCCGATAGCAACCTCGGCACCGACATACATAAAGATACCCAGTGCTCCAAGAGTTAAGTGACTGTATTGCCAAGCAGAACCTTTGGTGCTGGTATTGCTACCTGTTTGGCTGGTGATTTTAGGTAAGGTTAGTTTTGCAAAAATGCCCGCCAGTAATAACAAGGCCCCGGCGAGCATCAGGTAGGGCCCTTGTGTTGCGGATGCATCCCCTTTGATCACCTCAGCTCCTTCGGTGAAAATCAGAATTGAGCCGAAAAACGGCGCGACCGTTGTACCAAAAGAGTTAAACGCTTGGGTCATGGTTAAACGTGAAGGGGCGGTTTCCGCCGGACCTAATGCACTTACATAGGGGTTCGCAGCCACCTGTAAGATGGTAATGCCCGATGCCAATACAAAAAGTGCGATCAGGAATAGGGCGTAGATGCCGGCACTGGCCGCGGGGTAAAACAGCAAACAGCCCACACAGGCAACGACAAGCCCGACCACAATGCCGCGCTGATAGCCTAGCTGTCCAACGAGCTTACCTGCAGGCAAAGAGACCAGGAAGTAAGCAATGAAGAAGCAGAACTGTACCAACATGGCTTGTGTGTAGTTAAGCTCAAAAGCCCCTTTTAAATAGGGAATAAGTATATCGTTAAGGCAGGTAATAAATCCCCACATGAAAAAAAGCGAGGTCAGAGCCACAAGCGCAAACCGATAGGGTTGATTTGCGCTGGGCGAGTGTTCCTGCGCTGACTGCTGCATTGATAAAGCCACGTCGTTCTCCTGTTGATCTTTTATCCGAAAGCGCTTACATTTACAAATGAAAGCGCTTTCATTTGCATTTGATAATTGCAGAAAGTGCCGATGAATTCAAATAAAAAAATCCCGGTGTAGGGATATAAAATGGATCTGTTACCTTGATATCTACAATCAGCTTGCCAGACGAATCCCCCATGCTGCGCCGAGAGTTTATTTATGGTGTGGCCACTTCTTCGTTTCAGATTGAAGGAGCAAAAGACGCTCGAACCCCTTGCATTTGGGACACTTTTTGTGAGCAACCCAATGCCATTGCCGACCACAGCAATGGCGCTATCGCCTGTGAGCATGTGAAGTATTGGCAACAAGATGTGGCTATGATTGCAGATTTAGGCGTAGACGCTTATCGCCTTTCTATCGCCTGGGGCCGGGTTATGAATGTGGATGGCTCCATCAACGCTCAGGGGCTTGGATTCTACCGGAATTTGGTTGAGGCCCTGGTGGCCAAGGGTATCAAGGTGTTTGTCACCTTGTATCACTGGGATTTGCCGCAACACCTTGAGGAGCAAGGGGGGTGGCTGAATCGCGATACCGCCTATGCCTTTGCCCTTTACACTGAGGTGGTGGCCAAGGCCTTAGGCGACCGGGTTTACTCATACGCGACGCTCAACGAGCCTTTTTGTTCGGCTTACTTGGGGTATGAGGAAGGCATTCATGCGCCGGGTAAAGTAGGGCAGGCAAACGGGCGTCAGGCAGCGCATCATTTATTATTAGCGCATGGCTTGGCCATGAAGGTGCTTAGGCGCTGTGTACCCGATAGCCTGTGCGGTATCGTACTTAATTTCTCTACCGCGTATAGCGCCAGTACCCGCGAGGCCGATGTGCAGGCGGCGCGCAAAGGGGATGAATACCACAACCATTGGTACATTCAGCCCTTATTGGAAGGTCGTTACCCGGATATTCTCAACGACCTGGATGCGCAATCGCGTCCGCAGGTCGAAGAGGGTGACATGGCAATTATCGCCCAGAACAACGACTTTATCGGCGTTAACTATTACACCCGAGCCGTTTATAAAGACGATGGTCATGGCTGGCTTGAGCAGGTGGTGCCTCAGGGCCATGCGCTGACGGCCATGGGCTGGGAGATAGTGCCCGATGCGTTCACCAAGCTTTTAGTGGAACTCGACCAGCGCTACCAGCTTCCGCCCTTGTACATAACCGAAAATGGCGCGGCCTTTGATGATCAGCTTGTAGCCGGTGAGGTGGTGGATCAGCCAAGGATTGATTATTTTAACAGCCACCTGCGCGCGGTGGATAATGCCATCCGACAAGGCGTGGACATTCGCGGTTATTTTGCCTGGAGCCTAATGGATAACTTCGAATGGTCGCTCGGGTATAGCAAACGTTTTGGCCTGGTTTATGTGGATTATGCAACGCAACAACGGACGTTAAAACACAGCGCTCTGGCGTACAAAGCATTGCTTAGCAATAGACTCTAGCGGCGTATTGTATTAGCGTTGCTCCATTAGGAAATTTATAAAAACAACCATGGTAACCATCTACGAAGTATCAAAAGCCGCCGGCGTATCATTGGCGACCGTGTCCCGGGTGATGAACGGTAATGTGAAGGTCAGCGACCGTACGCGCCAAAAAGTACTCAAGGCAATGGCAGAGTTAGGCTATAAACCTAACTCCATTGCCCAGTCTTTGGCCTCCAATCGCAGTAACAGCGTGGGCTTATTAGTGTCGGCATTGCACGGCTCTTTCTTTGGCAACATGATGAGTACCGTTGAGGACGTATTGCGAAAGGCCGGTAAACACGTCGTGATCACCGCGGGCCATAGTGATGAGCAACAAGAGAAAAATGCCATCGAATTTTTACTCGACCGACGCTGTGATGCCTTGATCCTTCATGCCGAGGCGGTCAGTGATGAGTACCTGTTAGAGCTCAGTCAGTGCGATGTTGAAGTGGTGTTGATTAACCGCCGTATCGAGCAAATGGCCGAGCGTTGCTTCTATACCGACAACGAGCTCGGCGGTTATCTGGCCACCAAGGCTGCCATAGATAAGGGGCACAGGGATATTGCCTACATCAGTGGTCCCTTGTTTAAGCAAGATGCGAAAGAGCGCTTAGAAGGTCACAAGCGTGCCTTGCGCGAGGCAAACATCACCTTTGACCCTGAACTTATGGTTGAGGGCGGCTTCCATGAAGAAGAAGGGGCACAAGGTTATTTGCAGTTAACTGCGGTAAACAAACCCTTTACGGCCTTGATTTGTGCCAACGATGAAATGGCCTCAGGGGCGATGACCGCGGCTCGCGAGCGCGGCGTGCGTATTCCCGAGCAGTTGTCGGTGGTAGGCTTCGATGATGTGCTTTTTGCCCGCTATTTATACCCCAAACTAACAACCATAGATAACCCGATTCAGAAAATGGGTAACGGCGCGGCTCTGTGGGTACTTGAGCACGTATACAAGGATAAAAAATCACGACATCACACAAACTTGTTCGCCCCCAAATTAATTGTGCGTGACTCCCTGGTAGCCCCTGAATGAACAAAATCATCCCTCCAGCTTTGTTTTACACTCTAGTGGTTTCGCTGGGGGGATTTATATTTGGTTTTGATGCGTCGGTGATCTCCGGTGCCATTGGCTTTATCTCCGAACAGTACCAACTTACAAGCTGGCAGCAAGGTTTTGTGGTCAGTTCACCCACCCTAGGCGGGTTATTCGCCACCTTGTTCGCGGGCGTGGTTAGTGACGCCATCGGCCGCCGCAAGACCTTGATAGTCATAGCCGTGTTATTTGTTATCTCTGCCGCGGCCTCGGCGTTGGCGCAGGGGTATTGGATGCTGGTCATCGCCCGCTTTATCGGCGGCATGGCCTTTTGCTCCTTGATGGTGGCGCCCATGTATATCGCGGAAATCAGCCTGCCTGAGCATCGCGGTAAATTGGTGTCCATCAATCAACTCAATATTGTCTTGGGTTTTTCTGTTTCCTATTTCAGTAATTACTGCCTACTGCAGTGGGCACAAAGCGACGCAGCCTGGGTAAATACGTTGGCGCTCGATGAGCATTTGTGGCGTTGGATGTTAGGCTTGGAGCTGATACCCGCACTGTGCTGGCTGGTGCTGCTGTTTGTGATCCCGCGCAGCCCGCGCTGGTTACTGATGCAGCGCATGGAAGAAGAAGCCGAATCCGTGGCGATAAAGTTATTTTCTGCCCAGCAGATCGATAAGCAGCTGGGCAGCATGCGGGCATCACTGCAACAGCAGGTGCCGCCTTTATCTGAGCGTATTAAAACTGTGTTCGGTGCTAAGTTGCGGTTTGCGCTAATGATAGGCCTCTTGGTGGCGGTAGCGCAGCAGATCACCGGCATTAATGTTATCTTTTTTTATGCGCCAACCATCTTTGAACAAAGCGGGGTCGGAACCAACACCGCATTCGCACAAGCGGTGTGGATAGGCGTTGTGAATGTGCTCTTTACCCTGGTTGCCATGTTGAGTATTGACCGTTATGGACGTAAGCCTTTGTTACTTTTCGGTCTTAGTGGTATTGCCATAAGCATGGCCCTGTGTAGCTGGGGCTTTAATCAGGCCACCTACCGGCTCGATCAAAAAGCGCTGACTCAGCTAAACACTCAGGTGCCCGCCGAGCTGGTGCAAAGCCTGGAGACCATGGCCGGCGCTACTTACGCAAATGATGTGGTGTTTAAGGAAGCTCTGGCACAGCGTCTCGGTGAGCAACAGCTGCAAAGCCATCAGGGTAAAATTATGGCCGAGGCGATCACCATGAATGCGACCCTGGTGCTAGTAGGGATCACCCTATTCGTGGCCGCCTTTGCCGTTTCATTGGGCCCGGTCATGTGGGTGATGTTTTCGGAGATTTTCCCTAATGCGGTGCGGGCGGTGGCGATTTCCGTGGTAACCGTGATCAATAATGGCGTGAGCTTTTTAGTGCAACTGGTTTTTCCCTGGGAGCTGGCGAAGTACGGCGCCGCGGTGACCTTTGCCCTCTACGGCGTTTTTGCGCTGCTGTCGTTATTGTTGGTCTGGCGGTATTTACCGGAAACCAAGGGCAAGTCCCTAGAGCAACTGGAGCTGGATTTAAGCTACAACCAAGAGCGGGTATAGAAGCCCAGCCACACTCGTTTTATTAAGCGCGGGACACCTGGATTATTTTTTGCTGGTGAGTAAAGCCATTGGGCAAGGAAGTGGCTCACCAAGCCAGAAATTTCATCTCTTGTTATCTACGTAATTCATTGGCGCCTAGACGCACTTCCCACAACTTTACCAAGTACAAAATTAAGCCCGTGGCTGAAAAATTAGCCCATGATAATGAATAATTTCGCCTTGCTCAGTCAGCGTACATAAAGGTAGTGCTAGTATCGCGCGTTCAAAAGTCAGGGAGGGGGACATACGGATGACACAGGGTTGGTAAGTCTATAACATATAAAAATCAGGATGTTATCAGACACTCCGCGTGCGTTTGAGGGGATAAGCCATGCGCTTTGGCCTCATTGCATAGCAAAAACACAGGCTACCGACCAGATCAGGTGAAACGCTACAATGGCAAAGAATAAAGTCGATTACTCAAAAGATAAGACACGAATGCCCTTGAAAGCTCAGCCTATGCGTGATGCAGGATCCACCGAGTATTAACCCACCTAAATTTAACGCCTTGTCGAGGCGAGAATCATAAATAGAGACATTGATGTTCAAAAAAATCTTATTATTGTTTTTAACCTTAGTTTCGTTACAGGTTGTCAGCGATGAAAGCAGTGCTGATTACACTCAGCAAGTGACAAAGATCATAACCAATGAAGGGCTCGTCGGCCTCTCCTGGTCCACCGTTACTGATGAAGGTAGCATCAGCGGCAGCGCCGGGTATGCGAACCTGGCTAAATCGGAATTGATGAAACCGGGACAAAAGATGCACGTGGGCTCGGTCAGCAAATCGGTGCTGGCCTTGGGCGTACTAAGGTTGATATCCGAGGGCCGACTGTCTCTCGACACCAATGTGGAAACTCTGTTACCACAGCTGAATTTTAAGAACCCTTGGGGGGGCCGCTCACCGATCACTGTAAGGAGTCTTCTCGAGCATACCGCAGGGTTAGAGAACGTGAGAATGTGGCAGTTTCTCAGTACTCAGCCTACACCTCATACCCCACTCGAAAATGCTTTCGCTTCTAACTTTTCGACCTTACTTAAAGTGAGAACTGAACCCGGCACTCAATATGCGTACAGCAACATGGGCTATGCGTTGTTGGGAATGGTGATTGAAGCGGTAACCCAGCAAGATTACGAAGCATATCTGGATAATAACTTGTTAGCCCCTCTGGGGATGCGCGATAGCAGCTTTGCGTTTATTAGCCAACAAGCAGATCCGCTTTTAGCCATGGGTTATCATGAACATAATGTCCCTCAGGCCGCTGTGCCAACGTATTTGCGCCCCGCCGGTCAATTCACCACTACGGCGCCAGATATGACGAAGTTTATGACCTTTGCTTTGGGTGATGGCCAACTCAATGGGGAAACATTTATTAGCTCGCCATTAATGACCATGCTTGCTCATCCACAAGGCACAGATGCTCATGCTGCTGGCCTAAATATAGGGCATGGCCTTGCGTTTGCTACCCGAGACCGCCATGGTGTCGTCGGCCATTGCCACCCCGGAGAAACATTTGGTTTTCACTCCTTTATGTGTTTGTTCCCCGGGGAAGGCAAGGGCTTCTTTTATGCCAGCAATACAGACAGTGAACTCGCCGATTATGAAAAACTGACGGCCCTGTTTATTCATGGCTTAGCCCTTCCCAGTGCACCTATAGTCGGAGCAGCTGAAAAGACTTTTGATACCACAGCTTTTGAGGGTATTTACCTCTTGTCACCGAACAGCATGGCCGAGTTTGAACTCATTGATAGACTCTTTGGTTTTATCTGGTTGAGGCCAGCGAATGATCACCTAGTGATGAAGTCGTTGCAAAGTGAGGACAAGCGGCTGGTTCAAGTCAGTGACAAACTGTTTCGCGATACCGAGCGAACTCAGCCATCACATGTTTTTTATACCAATAAAGAAGGTGAGTTACTGCTTAGCGACGGCCTTAAAACTTATAAAAAGGGAAGTTTAACGGATCTTGTATTTTATTGGTTGAGTATCGCACTTGGACTCATTGGCATCGTTTATATCCTGCTTTTAGCCCTATACCGACTCGGAGCCAGAAATTTCAGCGGTCTTAAGCGACTCATATGGCCATGTTTAAACTTAGTAGCCGTCGGCATTCCGGCTTACTTTTATGCTCATCAGTCCTTTTTAGAGTTTGGCGACCCGACTAGAGCGAGCCTTTCACTAACTTTAGTGACCGCTCTTTTGCCCATCACCCTGTTGTTATCTCTAAGGCTCTGCTTTAAAAGCCGAGATAAAACCAAGAGCCTGATACGGGATGCGGTCTTCATACTTATGGCCTTGCAACTTTGTGTTGTGCTCGGAGTGTGGGGGCTACTGCCTACGATATTTTGGCATTGGTAGGGACTTTTTCTATTGGGGAGCGACGCAGCCGCAATGAGCTGTTTTGCTCCCAATTTCTTAAGCCTTGGGCAAGGAATGACTCCCATCACACAGCATATCTTAACGAGTTTGACTTCAGCGCCTATTTTTATCGGCTAAAAGTACGTCTGTAGGTTTCTTAAAGCGGCATATTCCGTTACACTGCGCGTCCTTTTTTTGACCAACCATGGATATCATTTCCCTTGATCGCAACAGCAAATATCGCCATGCAGTTTGGCGCTAAGCCTCTTTTTGAAAACGTTTCCGTTAAGTTCAACAATGGCAACCGTTATGGCCTGATCGGCGCCAACGGCTGCGGTAAATCGACCTTTATGAAAATTCTGGGTGGCGATCTTGAGCCCTCGGCGGGGAACGTGATGCTCGGCGAAGGCGTGCGTCTGGGTAAGTTGCGTCAGGATCAATTTGCCTTCGAAGAATATTCGGTGATGGACACGGTATTAATGGGCAATACCGAGCTGTGGGCGGTGAAAGAGCGACGCGATTTCATTTACAGTCAGGCCGAGATGAGCGAAGAAGAAGGCATGGAAGTAGCCGACCTGGAAGTACGCTTTGCGGAGATGGACGGTTACACCGCGGAAAGCCGCGCCGGCGAGCTTTTGCTTGGCTTGGAAATTCCTATTGAACAACACTTTGGTCCCATGAGCGAAGTGGCTCCGGGCTGGAAGCTGCGTGTATTGTTGGCGCAAGCCTTGTTCTCCGATCCGGATGTACTGCTACTCGACGAACCGACCAACAACCTGGATATCAACACCATTCGCTGGTTAGAGCAGGTACTGGTTGAGCGTAAGTCGACCATGGTGATCATCTCGCACGACCGTCACTTCTTAAATACCGTGTGTACCCATATGGCCGATTTGGACTATGGTGAGGTGCGCCTATTCCCGGGTAACTACGACGAGTACATGACCGCGGCCACCCAGGCCCGTGAGAAAATGCTTAACGAAAATGCTAAGAAGAAGGCGCAAATTGCCGAGCTGCAAAGCTTTGTTAGCCGCTTCTCTGCTAACGCTTCTAAGGCTAAGCAGGCCACCTCTCGTGCCAAGCAAATCGATAAAATTCAGCTTGAAGAAGTGAAGCCATCAAGCCGCGTCAGCCCCTATATTCGCTTTGAACAAGAGAAGAAACTGCACCGTCAGGCTATTACCATCGAAGGCTTGTCAAAAGCGTTTGAAACGCCCTTGTTCAGCAACTTTGACTTACAGGTTGAAGCCGGTCAGCGTGTTGCCATTATCGGCCAAAACGGCGCCGGTAAAACCACCTTACTGCGTTGTTTACTGGGTGAGGTCGAGGCCGATCAGGGTTCGGTAAAATGGGCCGAGCAAGCGAAAATTGGTTATATCGCTCAGGATCACGCCGCCGACTTTGTTGAAGACGCTAACCTGTTCGACTGGATGAAACAGTGGACCACGGGCGACGACCAGGTGGTGCGCGGTGCTCTTGGGCGCATGTTGTTTTCCAATGATGATGTGAAGAAACGCGTTAAGGTGCTTTCCGGTGGTGAAAAGGGTCGCATGCTGTTTGGTAAAATGAGCCTTATTAATCCTAACGTGCTGGTACTGGACGAGCCGACCAACCACCTGGATATGGAGTCTATCGAGGCTCTGAACCTGGCCTTGGAAAACTACGAAGGCACCTTGTTCTTTGTCAGCCACGACCGTGAGTTTGTGTCATCCCTAGCGACGCAGATTATTGATATTCGCCCCGAGGGCATAGTGCACTTCCAGGGCTCATATGAAGAGTACCTAAAAAGTCAGGGAATTTAATACCCTAAGGTTCCCGGCTGGCGCCTTCGCCGGTCGGGGCTCATACAAGCCACAGCCCTAATCCTGCCATTTCCACCTAGGCCTCTTCACTCCAGCGCTCCTTGACTATACTTATTGCTCTTACTCTCAATGGAGGTCAGCAATGCCAAAGTACGTGATTGAAAGAGAAATAGAAGGTGCGGGCGGGCTGTCCGCAGATGAACTGCAAGGGATTTCACAGCGCTCCTGTGATGTACTCGAGCAACTCGGCCCGCAGATTCAGTGGGTGGAGAGCTATGTGACCGGTAATAAGATTTTTTGTGTGTATATTGCCCCGGATGAAGCTCTGATCAAGCAGCACGCCAGTATGGGTGAGTTTCCAATCAGTGCCATTCATGAAGTTAAAACCATTATTGATCCCACCACCGCCGAATAAAGGCCTTCGGGCTTGGCACTCATTGTTGTGGTAGCCAAGCCTCATTAAATGAATAAGCTATCAAAATAATCGATTAACCCAATCTGTTTTTATCGCTGCAACAGATTAAAACCATGAACTATATTCAATCTCGTTAATCACTTAACTCCAAAACGGGGAGAGAGTTTCATGGGTAAAAAAACACGTCCTTTCATCAGCGCTGCCGCTCTGGCTGTAACCTCGGTGCTCACGCTGGGCGCTCAGGCCGCATCCGTTGAGCCGAAATCAAATCAGTTCTGGTGGCCGGAGCAGCTTGACCTCAGTCCGCTGCGCGCACACGGGGTGGAATCACACCCTTATGGTGACAACTTTGATTATGCCAAGGGCTTTGAAAGTCTGGATCTTAAAGCCGTTAAAGAAGATATTCGCGCCGTTTTGACCGAGTCTCAGGACTGGTGGCCGGCGGACTATGGTCATTATGGCCCCTTCTTTATTCGCATGGCCTGGCATGCCGCCGGTACCTACCGGGTATTTGACGGTCGCGGCGGTGCAGGCGGTGGGCAACAGCGTTTTGACCCGCTCAACAGCTGGCCCGACAATGCCAACCTGGACAAAGCGCGCCGCTTACTGTGGCCGGTCAAACAAAAATATGGCCGCAATATTTCCTGGGCCGATTTAATGGCGTTAACCGGTAACGTGGCCTTAGAAGACATGGGCTTTAAAACCTTCGGCTATGCCGGTGGTCGTGAAGACGACTGGGAGCCGGATCTTGTTTACTGGGGCCCGGAAGGTAAAATGCTCACCGACGAGCGCCGTGATAAAAAAGGCAAGCTAAAAGGGCCTTTGGCGGCGGTGGAAATGGGCTTAATTTATGTTAACCCGCAAGGCCCACACGGTAAACCCGATCCTCTACTAGCGGCCACCGACATCCGTATGTCTTTCGGACGTATGGCCATGAATGATGAAGAAATCGTGGCCCTTATTGCCGGTGGTCACACCTTTGGTAAGGCTCACGGTGCCAAAAAAGGCGATTGTGTCGGCAAAGAGCCTGCGGCCGCTGCCATCGAAGACCAAGGCTTTGGTTGGAAAAACAAGTGCGGCAAGGGGAACGCGGAAGACTCCATGACCAGTGGCTTTGAAGGCGCCTGGACGGTCACGCCAACGCAGTGGACCACTAACTATTTAGACAACCTATTTAACTTTACCTGGCAGCAAACCACCAGTCCGGCCGGTGCTATTCAGTGGATCCCCACCGATGAGTCGGCGAAGAATCTGGTTCCCGATGCCCATGTTAAGGGCAAGCGCCATGCACCCATTATGTTCACTACGGATATTGCGCTGAAAAAAGACCCTGAATTTCGCAAGATTGCCGAGTCTTTCCGTGCCGATCCCGACAAGTTCGAGCTCGCCTTTGCCAAGGCCTGGTTTAAGCTAAATCACCGTGACCTGGGCCCTCGTGCTCGTTACCTGGGTGATGAAGTACCGAGCGAAGTATTAATTTGGCAAGACTACATTCCCGAAGTGAACCACACCCTGGTAAATGATAAGCAAATTGCCGACTTAAAAGCGAAAATCCTCGATTCTAAGTTGACCGTGTCTGAGCTTGTGCGTGTTGCCTGGGCTTCGGCGTCGAGCTTCCGTGCCAGCGATATGCGCGGCGGTGCCAACGGTGCCCGTCTGGCCATAGCGCCGCAAAAAGATTGGCCGGTAAACAACCCCAAAGAGGTGGCCAAGGTGCTTAAGGTATTGAAGAAAATTCAAAAGGACTTCAATAAAAAAGGCGGTGACACTCAGGTATCGCTTGCCGATTTGATTGTCCTGGGCGGTGCCGCGGCGATTGAAAAGGGCGCCAAGGATGCGGGCTTTAGCATTCGCGTGCCGTTTAAGCCGGGTCGTATGGATGCCTCGTTAGAGTACACAGACGTGGAATCCTTTGCGGTGCTTGAACCGACCGCCGATGCGTTCCGTAACTATTACAGCAGTGCCTGGAAGTCGCCCACGGGTATGCTGGTTGAGCGTGCCAACCTGCTTGGCTTAAGCGTGCCGGAAATGACGGCGCTGCTAGGCGGTATGCGTACGCTGGATGCCAACTACAAGGGCATGGATCACGGGGTATTAACCAAAAATCCGGGAACCTTAAGCAATGACTTCTTTGTTAACCTGCTTGATATGTCCACGAAATGGAGCAAATCAAGCAAGGAAGAGGGTGTGTATGAAGGCTTCGATCGTCAAAGCGGTAAGAAAAAGTGGACCGCGACCTCGGTCGACCTGATCTTCGGTTCCAACTCGGAGTTGCGTGCGATTGCCGAGGTGTATGCATCCGATGATGCTGAACAAAAGTTCGTAGATGACTTTGTTGCGGCATGGACCAAGGTGATGACAGCAGATCGTTTCGATCTAAACTAAACAGACCCTATGGCCGCAAAAGCGGCCCTTTTTTTACGTATTGGTATCGCATCCGAGATGATGTAAAATTAACCGCCCCTTTAGCGGGGACTATGTTTTACAAAATCGAGCGACAGATATGCAGTACTTCAAATATACCCTCATCGTTTTAACCTCATTATTTATGTTTGGCTGTGGTGGCCATGGGTATGAAGGGCACTATGTCAGCACCTCGGATAACAAGGTATTTAATGCCTTGTCGGAACTGGCTGGCGCGAAAAAAATCTACATCGGCGAGAACTTCATCGAAGCGGATGGTCAGCGCACCGAGTTTGACGAAATCTTTGTGCGTGAGCTTAAGTCGGGTGACTACCTGGTGTTTAAATCGGGCAATGAAGAACAAACCTGGCTGATTGAAGACGGTGACGTGCTGGTGCGCGATTTAGGCTTAATGTCGTTACGCTTTGAGCCGGTAGAAAAATAAATTCCACTGATTTGTGGTATCAAGCAGGCAGCACAGGGCTGCCTTTTATTGTTAGTGACTGCTCGCTAGCACCGAATCCAAGGTCTCTTTGTGGTTTTGATTTATATAATTCCAAAATAAACCAAGACGATTGCACGCAAAAAGACGATAATTGGAACATTAAATTCATTAGATTGACCGATATTGCCACCCAGTCTGCTTAGCAGCGCTGGCAAGCTCGGTCATTGCGATTTTTAGAGTACCGATAACACATGGAAATTAAAGTTAATTTTCTCGATAACCTCAGACTTGAAGCCAAGTTTGATGACTTCACCGTGATTGCCGATCAGCCGATACGTTATAAAGGCGATGGCTCTGCACCCAGCCCGTTTGATTACTTTCTGGCATCATCGGCTTTGTGCGCAGCTTACTTTGTGAAGGTGTATTGCAACAGTCGAGAAATTCCAACCGATGGTATTCGCATTTCGCAAAACAACATCATAGATCCGGAAGATCGCTACAATCAGATCTTCAAAATTCAGGTTGAGTTACCAGAGAGTATTTCTGACAAAGACCGCCAAGGTATTTTGCGCTCAATCGAGCGTTGTACGGTTAAGCGCGTAGTGCAAACCGGACCCGAGTTCCAAATCGATCCGGTAGAGAATATCGATGAAGATGCCCAGGCCATGTTGATGGTGGAGGCCGACCTTGATCACAGCACCTACATTTTGGGTAAAGACTTACCGCTTGAGCAAACCATCCAGAATATGACCGGCATGCTGGCCGATTTGGGAATGAAAATTGAAGTGGCGTCGTGGCGCAATATCGTTCCGCATGTGTGGTCTTTGCATATCCGTGATGCGGCGTCACCTGCGTGTTTCACTAACGGTAAAGGCGCAACCAAAGAAAGTGCGCTGTGCTCAGCACTGGGTGAATTTATCGAGCGCCTAAGCTGCAACTTCTTCTACAACGATCAGTACCTGGGTGAAGAAATCGCGCACAGCGACTTTGTCCATTACCCCAATGAAAAGTGGTTCCAAGCGGGTGCAGACGATGCCCTGCCAGAGGGGATCTTAGACGACTACTGTTTAGAGATTTACAACCCGGACGGTGAACTGCAAGCGTCGCATTTAATCGACACCAACTCGGGCCGTGCTGACCGCGGTGTGTGCTCTATTCCGTATACCCGCCACTCGGACGGCGAAACGGTTTACTTCCCGCAAAACCTGATTGAGAACCTGTTCCTAAGTAATGGTATGAGTGCGGGGAATAACCTCAACGAGGCCAAGGTTCAGTGTTTGTCTGAAATCTTCGAGCGCGCCATTAAACGCCAGATCATTGAGCAGGAAATTGTCCTGCCGGACGTACCGCAAGAGGTGCTGGCCAAGTACCCGGATATTGTTGAGGGCATCGAAAAGCTCGAAGAGCAGGGCTTCCCGATTGTTATTAAGGACGCCTCACTGGGTGGTCAATTCCCTGTTATGTGTGTGACCCTGATGAACCCGCGGACCGGTGGCGTATTCGCCTCATTCGGTGCGCACCCAAGCCTGGAAGTCGCGTTAGAGCGCAGCCTTACCGAGTTGCTGCAAGGGCGCAGCTTCGAAGGCCTCAACGATGTGCCTAAACCCACCTTTAACTCCATGGCGGTGTCTGAACCGGAAAACTTCGTTGAGCACTTTATTGACTCAACCGGGGTGATCTCATGGCGTTTCTTCAGCGCGAAAGCGGATTACGATTTTGTCGAATGGGATTTCTCGGGCACTAACGAAGAAGAAAGCGACGCCTTGTTTGGCATTTTAAAGGCGCTGGGTAAAGAGGCATATATTGCTGAATTTACAGAAATCGGCAGCGCATGTCGTATTCTTGTGCCGGACTTTTCAGAAGTGTACCCGGTGGAAGACCTGATTTGGGATAACACCAACAAGGCACTGCAATACCGTGAAGATATCTTGAATCTGCACTCGCTATCGGACGATGCACTGGCCGCCTTGGTAGAGCGTTTGGAAGAAAGTCAGCTGGATAACTACATCGACATCATCACCCTCATCGGTGTTGAGTTTGATGAAAACACCGTGTGGGGCCAGTTGACCATTCTTGAACTTAAGATTCTGATTTACCTGGCACTGGGTGAATTGGAAGAGGCCATCGAGCTGGTGGGTGACTTCTTACAATACAACGACAACACGGTTGAGCGTGGCTTGTTCTATCAAGCCGTGAACGCGGTGCTTGAAGTAACCCTGGATGAAGAGATGGAGTTGGCCGACTTTATCCATAACTTCTCACGTATGTTTGGCAAAGAAACCATGGAAAACGCCGTGGGCTTGGTCACCGGTGAGGTGCGTTTCTATGGCCTAACCCCAACCAATATGAAGCTAGAGGGCTTGGACAAGCACCTGCGTTTGATCGACAGCTATAAAAAGCTACACAAAGCCCGTGGTGAGTTGTTTAACAAAGGCTAGTCTGAATTAGTTTAACGCCCAAGAATAAGGCATTGAATTAAAAACTAAAAAGCGAACCACTGAGGTTCGCTTTTTTGCTGGCTATGCAAGCGCATGAGTTTGTGACTGAAAACATGTCGGTGTAAACGCCAATTGCAGGGTATAATGCAAGGCGACGTCATTAATCACATATCGAATCCACGCATCGAAACCAAGTATCTAAAATATGAACCGTAAAAAGAAAATTTTCACCAAGCTTAAAGCCAAAGACAAACGCGCGAATGCCAAATTGCACAAAAGCAATAAACCTGCCTACATCTCAAAAGCCGAGCGCGAAAAGTTAGAGCAACAAGAGAATACGGCGTCAGAAGAGTAATTCCACCCGCTTACTAACACGCGATATCCATAAAAATAAATTCGACGATTCACAGCCGACGGCGAAATGGCCCTTGCTGCCATGCAATGCCTGTTAAATGCCGACCTCTACCTTATAAAACTAGGCGTTAAACGGTTTGGATATTAGCCTAACTAATTGCTTTTTCTGTTTAATTTCTTAATTGGCTGGCATATTGCCCGGCGCTCATATAGGCTTTTAGCGGTTATTCATTAGCTTATTTACGCAGGGAAATTATGGAAAAGAAGGTTATACAGCTGTCTATTGCCGAACTCATGCTACACAAACGTGGCCCCATGGACGGTGCCGAAGACATTAACTTGTTTCGCTTTGTGCTGAGCTATCCGGCGGAAGGAATTTCGGCCATCGAATCGGTGAAAACCCTGCTGTCGACCGACGACCTGCCGACCGACTGGGACAGCGACTTCGATAAGGCGATTTTGTTTAAAACGCCACTGCGGGGCAAGGCCCAGCTTTCTATCGAGGCCTGCAGCGTCGATAAGGACTCCCAGGCTCAGGCGTCATTTAAAAAGCTGTTAAACAGCATCCTCGGCTCGACCCTGGGCATTTTTACCGGCGGTTTTGGCAGCGCCTATGTGGGTAAGATCACCAATACCGTGGGCAAATCCGTCATTGACGTCCTTGGCGATGACGAAGACGTGGATATTATCGGCAAAGCCACCTATTTGCTCGACTCCGAACAGTTGCCCGACACCATTGACTTACCCTTGATGGTCGACACGCCCGTGGTAGAGAAAAAGTACGTGCTCGTGGGTCATGAAAACAGCATTAATCGCCGCCGCAAGGTGGTGGAAAACGAGGTGATCCCGGCGGGCAACAACGGCCAAATTCGCATTAAAGTCACCGAGCTTTAGCGGGACTGATTGAATCAGCCTCGCTATTATTAACTCGTTTTACTATTGGCAGCTGACGGCGAATAGCCGTCACTGTTATTCACCGCCAGCTCGGGCAGTAGGGTGATTAAATGCTGGTATATTTCGGGCTGCTCAAACCTGTTTTTCATCATCAGACGCAGGTGGTGGGGCTGTATTTCGGCGCCGTTATCCCTCAGGTACTCTAAAAAACGGCGGTAACTGACCGGCCTCTCGGTCTTTGACTCGGGCGGCAGATAGCGCTCTAAGCTATAGTTTTTAAGTACAAAATACAGCGGGTCTAAGCGCTCACCATGGGCACCTCCCAGGTAAGGCTCAAGTAGTTTATATTGCGCTATGTGTCCCTTGGCGGCGACTGCATTGGCGAGCTCAAAGGCCGCTTGCTCCGGGATATGGGAAAAGCTTTTTAGCCACAGGGTGAGCTCGTTACTTCCGGCAAACTGTGCCAGCACCTGATCGGCCTCAATGCTTGGAGCCAGCCCGGCGTTACTGAGTTTATTCACGATTTCCTGCTCGGTAAGCTTGTTATCAAGTACCGCCATCGATGATATGAACAAGCCCATGGCCGTTTTTTGCTGCTCGGACAGGGGCGGTAAATTGAGGTCATCCAGCTCCAGGCGCATCAGCTCTGGCAAGGGTTTGTGTTGCGCCAGACTCATAAGCCGTGCCGCCGAGTCATTGATAAACAGCTCCATCTCTTTGTCATTATGGCTTTGGCAATAGTCAAATTCGGGCGACTCGATCACCCTTGCCACAAACGCTGAGTCGGCGAACTCTTGCCATTGCTCTATGGGCTTTTCTCGTTCTTCAAACCATGTGTTTCGCGCCGAGCAGGCCTCTAATTGCGCCTGTTGCTGCGCATCCAAGGCAGCGGGGGTCGCAAACGTTAATGCCGTGCTGGCATTATCCCTTGGCAACTCGGTTAAAGGGTGGATATCAATATGAATACCCAATTGGCTTAATGTGCTGGGAGCGCGCTCTATGGCCAGTTGCCCCTGGCGGTGATAATAGTAGCGTTTGCTCCCCAGCTGTGTGCCTTGAATCAGTCGCGATAGGGCGTCTGCGTCGGTCAATGTGCTGCCAAAGGCTTCTATATGTTCTAGTACCACCTGCTGCATGTCACTGATAAACATAAAATCATTGCGAAAAGCCAGAGGGTATTGCTCGCTGAGTATGGCCGCCGCTTCGGTTTTTCCCAGCATCAGTAAGGCGGTAAAAGAAAGCTTAAGCGGGGTGAGTTGTGGGTCGTTCACCAAGGTGGTGTCCACCTCATAAATAAGGTCTTTGACTTTTTGCGCCAGCTCATAGGCCGGCACATTACCGATTATCAGCTCCTCCAGGCCTTGTTGGGCTAGGGTGTTTCTGTACAGATAGTCCATGGGAAAGCTTGAAGGCAAGCGTTTATCTTGCTGCATTTGCATCGGCAGTTCGTCAAGCCGCTCTATAAAAGACGCCATGGCCCTGGCCTTAGCCATTTCAACTTCCGTTTGAGGGTTGGCAGGGATATTTTTTTGAATATAACGTTTAATGGCCGTGCGCTGCTTGAGGCTCGCCTGCAAGGCTGCGGTACCATTGTGCCAATAGATGAGCGCTCTTGCATCCATGCCAGCGGCCCATAGTGCCAGGCTAATATCGTCCAGGCTATGGCCCTGTTTTAAGGCGCGGGCGGCCAAGAGTTCCAGTTGTTGGCGGTTTTGAAAATGATGCTGATTAAAGAGATCTTTTAAGTTCTCACAGAGCTCGCTATCCAGGGTTTGCTCGGGAAAGGGCTCTGGAACATAATTCTTTGCGGGCTTCTTGTGTCCTTGGGCAGCACTTTGTTGTTGCGTATGCTCCTCTTCGGAAACCTCTGTTATTAGCATTGTTTGTTGCTTATCCGCCGATGGCAGAAAAAAATAGCCCAGCAGCGCTACCAGAGCCAGCGCTCCCAAGGTCAAAATCGTTTTTTTCATGGCTTTCCTTGCTTACTCTTTGAGCATAACATCATAACGCCATTGTTAATCTAATTTGGTTATAAAACAACCTTATATCCTTCATGTACAGGGTATTGTCCAACAAAGCTTACAGCCGCTGAGCAAGCGCAGTGGCCTGGGCTTTTGTTTCTATTTCTTATAGGTGAAAATGCGCCATTAGTTAATAAAGCATTCAGTTATGGAGACATTGGAATGGCAAAATTGCTGCAAGTCGACTTTCAATATAATGGCCCGTATGGACAGCAGATGGCGGATCAGCTACTTGAGCTGGCGAACTCGATTAATAATGAGCCGGGCATGATCTGGAAAATTTGGACCGAAAGTGAGCTTGAGCAGTTAGGCGGCGGCATCTATCTGTTTACAGATGAAACCAGTGCCAGGAATTATCTAAACATGCACAGTGCGCGTTTGCAGGCGATGGGTATTAGTGAGGTGCGTGGCAAACTATTTGATGTTAACCAAGCGCTCACCCTGATTAATAAGGGACCAATCGGCCCAGCCTAATAGTCAGTTATTGGCAACAATTTATATAAAAAGCCCACTTTCGTGGGCTTTTTTGTGGTTACATCTTGCCTAGGGTGAGCATCATGGCAGTGTACATTTTCAGGTTGAGTGCCAGTTGCTCCTCGGTAATAAATTCATGCTCCGAGTGGCCGGTGTAAGGCTTGCCCGGCATTGACGGGCCGAAGGAGACGGCATTGTCGAACAGCTTGGCATTGGTGCCGCCGCCGATGGAGACAAAGGAGGCATCCTGATCGCCTGTGTAGTGTTTGAAAATATCCAACAGCGCCTGAGCATGGGGGGCATTATCAAGCAGCATGGGGGTGCCAATTTCCACTTCCACATTGCTCAAGGTCACCTGGTGCTGTTGCTGCCACGCCTTTAGGGCTGCATCGATTTGCTCGGCGAGAAGGGCTTCGTCTTTGCCCATAGGGCGGCGCAGATTCACCGATAAGGTGATGTCGTTATTTTGCTCATTGCGACTAAGCAGCGTCGGTGCCACCGTCATCGGACCCATAAAGTCGTGCTCATAGGCGATATCACCAAACTGCTTACCGTATAAGCCCAGGCCAATCAATTCGTTAATAAACATCAAGGCCTGGCCATCGCTGTTAGTTGCGAGGGCGACATCGTCAAAGATGGCCGCCAGGTGAGCAATGGCGTTCACGCCCGCTTCCGGCTCCGATGAGTGTGCCGAGGTGCCTTTTACGCGAATATGCAGGCCGTCGTCTTGTTCGACCATGGACACCTTAACGCCTTGTAGGGCGCTGATATTGCGCTGTAGTCGGGTTTTAGTCTGGTCGTCGGCGTTATGCACGATAACACTGGCGTCTTCGGGAATTTGGCTGACAAAGGCACCGCCTTGAAGAGCAGAGACATACAGGCCTTGGTCTGGATTTGCGCCGCTAAAGGTGGGGGCAATCAGGCTCCAGCCTTTTTCCGCCACCACTACGGGGTAGCTGGCGTCTATGGTGACCGCATACTTGGGCTGCTCATAGGTTTTCATAAACTCTTTAATAGGACCCCAATCCGACTCCTCAGCCAGATAAACCATCAGCTCGATACGGTTATCAAGCTCTATGCCCTTATCTTTTATTGCTTTCATGGCGTACAAGGCGGTGGCAATGGCACCCTTGTCGTCTTCACTGCCGCGGGCAATCAGCTTGCCTGGCTCTGTGGTTCTATCGAGCTCAAACGGGCTCTTTGCCCATTTGCTGGCATCGGCCGGCTGCACGTCGCCATGGGTCACTATGGTCACCTTTTCGCGCTGCTCGCCCATGCCGATCAGAACCGTGTAGCCGAAGTCCTGATAGTCGAAACCAAATTGTTCAGCCTTCAACTTTAGATAGGATTTAAAACCGATAAAAGCCGGGTTGTTTGGCGCTTTGATGTCGCCGGCATTGACCGTAGGGAAAGACACCAGGTTTTCCAGGGTATGAATTTGTGCTTCTTGGTATTGAGAAAGGGCGTACTGCGCCACGGCATCTTTGTCGCTGGCAACCGTGGCCGCTAGCGCCGATGTGCTTAGTAACGCCAGGGCTGAGGCCAAAATAGAGATTTTCAATGTTGTTCCTTGATGTTGATGTGCGTTAACGACCAAGATTGTAACGCTAGCACTGGTGGCGATGCCAGTTTTTGCCGTATCTTGGGTCTGATTATCTTTGCGTTTTAATTTATGTTCTTTCTAAACCCCTTCTCAGCGCGTCACTGGAAGGACGCCAATGTGTTGCCTGACACACGCATCGGTGAGAATACGAATGGGAAAATAGATACCATCGAAGCCTAAAGTTATTTACCATATCAGGCCTATGGTTAAATTCTTCTTTGTTAAATACCTGGCCTTTTTAGTTGGTTGTACGCTGTGCTTTGTATTGCATGCGCAATTTGCCGTGCCCGTGGTGTTGGCGGCCAGTGTCACCGGCTTGTTGGGCAGCTTTATACCCCTTTCTCAGGCCTTTGGTCCACATCCTCGGGGGGCAGTTTATGCCGGTAGCTTTGCCGGCATGTGTTCGGCGGAGTTGATCGGTAGTTACTGGCATATAGCGTTACTGGCTTTGATCGGCACCTCTTTATATGCACTGACCATAAATATGTTTACCGGCTTTGGCGGTAAACTCGGTGGGGTGGCCTTTGTCAGCGTGGCGCTGTTTATGCTAACCCGGGGGGGCCTATGGTAACCCTAGCGTTTGTTCTGCTGGCGCTGCTTGGCGCCCTAAGCACTTATATGTTGGCGCAACGTCGGCGTTTTGATGCCATACGTGCGTCGGCCTTGTCGGCTATTTTTGCCTATGGCTTGTTATGGCTGTTTAGCGATAATCCCGACCTCTATGCGCTGGTATTTTTCGGTGGCACCTTTATCGGGATGAGTGCGCCGCATCGTTTCGGTTTTTATACCCTGACCAGCTCGGCCATTATTTTTGCGCCTTTATTTCAATACCTGGTGCCTAAGCTAAATGGTTATGGGGGCGCTTTGGGACTGAGCGCTTTTATGGCTATTTGTGTCTGCCATGTTGCCATCTTATTGGGAGGGCCAAGGAGCATAAAAAAACCGCCGGGTTGAAGTGGCGGTTTATCTTGGTCACTAAATTCTAATAATCGAATTTGTGCTGGCTAAAGAGGCCTTGCACTCGTTGCCACATGGGCCCGGGTCGGCCCTGGCCTATTTGTTTACCGTCGACTTTAAGCACCGGCCCCACTTCTTTGGTGGCCGAGGTGATCCATACCTCATCGGCGCTCAGCAGCTCGTCCTTGCTTATTACTCGTTCTTCAATACGCAGTTCGCTGTGACTGTGTACTATCTGTAATATTAACCAGCGGGTGATCCCCGGGAGAATCTGCGTGTCCAGTGGCGGCGTGGCAATCACCCCATCCTTAACGATAAAGACATTACTGGAGCTGGCCTCGGTGATCTCACCCAGGGCGTTATATAAAATGGTTTCCTTGTTACCGACCCTGGCGCCGCTTTGATAGTGCATCACATTACCGAGCAGGGCGGTGGACTTGATATTACAGCGCTGCCAACGTCGGTCTTGTTCCAGGGAGACCTCGTAGCTGGTTGCCGTATCGGCATCCTTGCTGGGCTCGCCGGGCAGGGTAAAGCAAAACGCAAATACCGTGGGCGCGACGTTGCTGGGGTAGGCGTGATTACGCTTGCTGTCGGTGCCTCGGCTCACGTGCAGATAGATGCCCTGGTTAGGCCCCGGATTTGTGCTTAACAGCGTCTCGCAGATCTCTCGCCATTGCGCGGGGCTGTAATCAAGGGCGATTTCGATGGCGGCCAGGCCCTGTTGCATGCGCTCGATATGAGCATTAAAACCAAGCATTTTGCCATGATAGGCGGGGATCACCTCATAGATGCCATCGCCAAAGAGAAAGCCGCGATCCATGGGCGAGATCTTCGCCTCCTCGGGGGCCATATAGTCGCCATTTAAATACACTTGGCTCATTGTGTTTCCTCATTCAGTGGGCAAAAAGCCCGTTAACCGTCGTAATTCTGTGATCACAGCTTGCCCGTGAGTGGCATCCAGGCTGTCTTCGGTGGCCTCGTTGCGTTTGGTGACGCCATCGACGCTGCCATGCTTGCTTAAATACGCCAACCAATGCTGCGGGTCAATGGCTGCGAGCATGTCTTCTCGTTGCCACAGCGCAAAAAAGGCGATTAAGCCATAGGCGCCCCAGTTAGAGACATCGGCAATAATCAACTCATCGCAGCTGGTCACGCTGGGGGTAATGGCCAACTGGCTTAGTGCCGACGCCACTTTACCCATGCCGATTTCATTACCGCCATCGCCGATAGCAATGCTGGGGCACGGTGCGGTTTCGACAAAGGGATCGAAACTGGCACAGCCTTGGCTAATATCCTCGCCGCGCATATTGCAATAGCCGCCGCCTTGATTGAGCCCCGGGCGTTCTATGGACAGCACACAGCCTACCTGCTCGGTGGCGAAATACTGCTGGGCCAGAGACTGTGCCTGCGTCAGATTGTGGATGGGCAACTCAAAACAATTAAAATCTTCCGCCAGCTTGCTGTAAAGGGGGTTGCCACAGACTAGCAGCGGATCTTTACCTAGCTTTTGCAGTGCTAAATACAGGGCAATGGCGCCAACCGGGCCATCGGTTTCAAAGGTGCCGGCAACCCAAAAGCCGGTGCCGATCAGAATTTTTCCTTCGGCCTGATACAGCGCCTGGGCGCTGCGATACACATAACCTGGCTGCAAAGCCGGTTGTATCTGCGCCATGCCGCGCAGATTTCTGGCTACCAGGAGATCTTCGATGCGGCGACTGAGCTGCAACTCGGGGTTTAGCGGACACATAAGGCGCGGATCTCGATAATAGCGTCCACCGCTTCCAGGTTGTCACCATGGACACACAGAGTGTCGGCTTTTAATGCCAAGGTGTTGCCGCCATCGGTTTGCACCGTTCCGTCACTGACCAGTTGCTGCACCTGCTCTAACATCTCGGTTTTGGTTAACACGCTACCGGCCTGGTTGCGCGGCATCAGGGTGCCGGCATCGGTGTAACGACGATCGGCAAAGGCTTCAAACAATAGGCTCACGCCTTGTTTTTCGGCCAATTGGCGATAAGTTTCGCTATTATTACCCGCTAAAATCATCAATTTGAGGCTTGGGTCATATTGAGCCACGGCTTGTAGCACACAAACAAAAACCTGCTCCTTGGCCATCATATCGTTATACAGGGCGCCATGGGGTTTGACATATTCCAGCTGCAGCCCTTGCACCTTGGCCATGCCCGCCAGGGCGGCGATTTGATAGTGTAGATCGGCAATAAGCTCGGTGGGGCTCAGCACCATGGAACGACGGCCAAAGCCTTGCCGGTCCGGGTAGCTAGGGTGAGCACCAATATGTACCCCGTGTTGCTTGGCCAGCGCCAGGGTGCGTTGCATCACCAGGGGATCGCCGCCATGAAAGCCACAGGCAATATTGGCCAAGTCGATATGGGCCATGGCCAATTCATCTTCGCCCATGGTCCAACTGCCAAAACTCTCGCCTAAATCACAGTTCAGTAACATGGTGCCTCCTACAAGGTTGCCAATGAGGTATTTTTGATGTCGAGTATCAGCATATGCCCTGGGCTATGGGTAATGCAAAAGTCCGGGCGGGCATTGCTGATGGCCACCTGAGGAGTGACGCCACAGGCCCAAAATACCGGCACCTCGCCGTCTTTGATGGTCACCGCCTCGCCGAAGTCGGGGCGATTGATATCCTTAATGCCAATCGCAGCGGGCTCGCCAAAATGCACCGGCGCGCCGTGTACGCTGGGATAGCGACTACATATCTGGATGGCACGAATGGCGTCTTTGGGAGTCATCGGGCGCATGCTCACCACCTGGTTGCCGACAAAGGGCCCGGCACTGGTGCAGGCGTGGTTGGTGATATACATGGGCACATTTTTATGTTCGCTGAGGTTGCGGATCTCTATGCCATCGGCCAACAGCGCTTCCTCGAAGGAAAAGGAGCAGCCGATTAAAAAGCTCACCAGATCATCGCGCCATATATCATTAACCTGGGTCGGCTCGCTGACCAACTGTCCTTGCTCGAACACCCGGTATTTTGGCAAGTCGGTGCGTATATCCAGATCCTCAGCCAGCGCCTTGAGGCCTACCGCACCCGCCTCGGTTTGTCCGAGCAAGGGACAGGATTTGGGGTTGGCCTGACAAAAGCGCAAAAAGTCATAGGCGTATTTTTGCGGCAAAATTACCAGGTTTGCTTGTACAAATCCCGGTGCAAAGCCCGAGGTATGGCCGGTGTAATCACCGGCGCGGATCAACTTGCGGATATCCGCGGGGGTGTGTAGCGAGGCATTGGCATCCATTTTCATACGCCTTATCGGTTCGTGCACTCGGAAAAGCCCAAGCGCTTAAGTTATTGCTTAATAGTAACAGGTAATTGCCCGCGTGGGGTTTGCTCTCCGAGCAGCACCTTGGCCAGGGCACTAAAGGCCGGGCCTTGTACCTTCTCGCCCTCATCCACGTCTATGTTATAGGCGTAGGTAGCCAGTATAGCATCGGCATAGTGGCCAAAACGGGCGATGTCGTAGGGGGCGCGCAAACTGACAAACACCGTAGGCTTGTGCGTTTGTTTCGCCTGCTTTAATAAGCGCTCTAAGGCTTCGGGCTGCTGCGCCTGGTTCAGGGCAAACTGGGCAATGGCGTCGCCGTCATCCATACCGCCAATTTCCACCGCGCTTTGTGCCGGGCTGGCATTACCGGCAATAACCAGATCAACCTCTTTAATTAGCGCCTGTGCCTTAGCAGGATCATGACCTTGCAGGCTCAGGCAGTGAAATTGGATGTCGGTGAGCTGTCCCTTCAGCGCTTGTTCCAGGGCCATGCACTTGCGGGTGTCGGGCATAATAATGGCCACGCTTTTGGCACCCTTGAGCAGAGAAGCGGTGTGCTTGCCATTTTTGATATCTGTTATTGCCGCGCTGGCAAGCTCCGCCTCAGTGGCGCGGTGTTTGGCGTTGCCAAGCACTTGTTTGGCCTGGGCCTGCTGTTTGCCCAGATCCCTGTGGTGTTCTGGCAGCAATTGATAGCTGGCCTTGAGCGCCATCACCCGGGCTGCCGATTGGCTAAATTCACCTGCATCCAGATCGCCCGTTTGCACCGCCTTGGCAACGGCATCGATCAGCGCCGAAAGTTTGGCGATATCTCCCTGGTTACGCACGGCAATGGGCATCAGGGCAATATCCACACCGGCCTTAAAGGTGTTGATAACGGCGTCTTCGGCGCTAAAAAAGTGACTGATCCCGGCCATATCCAGGGCGTCCGTGATGGTTACACCGTTATAACCTAGTTCAGTGCGTAGCAAGTCGGTCATAATGGCTCGGGACATGGTGGCCGGTTTGATCATGGTATCGCCATCCTTGCTGACAAAGGTGGAGTTGTCCAGCGCCGGATATTGAATATGCGCGGTCATGATCATCCCCGGCGCATGACCGGCATCGATAATGCGTTTAAAGGGGGCAAGATCCTGACTCATGACCTGCGCCTTGTCATGGGCAACCCGTGGCAAGCCTGTGTGGCTGTCGACATTGGTGTCGCCATGGCCGGGAAAATGCTTTAATGCGGCTATTACCTGTTGTTCCTGGTAGGCGTCGACCTGAGCACCGCCGAGTTCGGCCACAAGTTGCGGGTCTTCACCGAAGGAACGGACATTGATCACCGGGTTATCCGGGTTCATATTCACATCGACCGTGGGGGCATAGTTTAGGTTAATGCCCACGGCACGCAGTTCACTGGCGATGATTTCGGCACTGCGGCGGGCAAAGTCGGTGCCATGGCGCGCATAGGTGGCGCCAATGGACATATTACCGGTCATGGCTGTGCCTAAATCCCGAGGGATCCGGGCCACTCGACCACCTTCCTGATCTATGCTGATAAACAGCGGAGCACCGAGCTCGCTTTGTTGCGCCGCCTGTTGCAACTGTTGCGTTAACTTAACCATTTGCTCGCTGCTTTCAAGGTTTTCTGCGAACAGGATCACGCCGCCTATTTGCTGCTCTGTAATGAGCTTGGCCAAAGGCTGGGGCAAGGAGGTCATGGGGGTGCGACAGCGGGCGCTGTTAATATCCTTATCCTCACAGTAATAGCGAAAATCCAGCATGAGTTTTTGGCCGATTTGCTGTTTTAGCGTCAGCGCTGGGGCGGCTAGGCTAGATGCACTCATAAATACACATCCTAAAATGGCGAATTTGGTTAGTCTGTTTGGTTGCAGGCGAAGCGCCAACGCACTCGTTAAGCGGCGGAAAATCATGGCGAGCTCCCTTGGAATAAAGTATTCATGATTCTATAGTGATTAATGGCGCAAGCACAAGCGCTTTAGGCTTCACAAAGTCACAGCTAACACCATTTATTCTTTGTGAATAAGTGCTAATAGATGAATACGAGTTT
Organism: Pseudoalteromonas sp. T1lg75; assembly: GCF_002964705.1. Lineage (GTDB taxonomy): Bacteria > Pseudomonadota > Gammaproteobacteria > Enterobacterales > Alteromonadaceae > Pseudoalteromonas. Next base: position 174,137 of record NZ_PQCD01000033.1, read on the forward strand.
AATAATATTTTATTCCAAGTTATGCTAGGGCAACCCCGTATCAGCAATTGCCTCATTATGTCAGAGTCCCCCAAGGCTATGGAAGCCTTCATTGATACCATGATCGCGGCCCTTGGTCCCGAGCAAGTGATCACCGATTATGCCCTGCGCTATGCCTTGGGTACGGATGCCAGCTTTTATCGCTTAACGCCTCAATGTGTGATCCTGGTAAAAAGCGCCGAGCAGGTTCAAAAGGTGATATTAAGCGCTGGCGAATATCGCCTACCCGTCACCTTTAGGGCCGCCGGCACCAGCCTTTCCGGGCAGGCCATTAGTGACAGTGTGCTGGTGTTGCTAAGTGATGATTGGCAAGACTATAGGGTGGCCGAGGATGGCAGTTGGATAAGCCTGTCGCCGTCTTTAATTGGGGCTCGGGTGAATCGCATTTTGGCTCCTTATGGGCGCAAAATTGGCCCGGATCCAGCCTCTATTAATAGCTGCAAAATCGGTGGTATCGCCGCCAATAATGCCTCCGGTATGTGCTGTGGGGTCAAACACAATAGTTACCATACTCTCAAAGACATGGCGATTATCCTTGCCGATGGCACTTATCTGGACACCGCCGACGCGCACTCCAGGGCAGCATTTCGGCAAAGCCATGGGGAGCTGTTGGCCTCCCTTGAGCAGTTGGCGCAGCGGGTGCGCAACAATCAGGCTTTAAGCGCCCGCATTGCCCACAAATATCGCTTAAAAAATACCACGGGTTATGGTCTCAATGCCTTGGTGGACCATCAGGACGGCATAGAGATCATTAAACACCTGATGATAGGCTCGGAGGGAACTTTGGGCTTTATAGCCAATATTACTTATAACACGGTTATCGAGCCTCGATTTAAACGCACGGGCCTTTTTACTTTTGCCGATGTGCAGAGCGCCTGCGTCTTAATTGAGCAGCTCAGCTCCTTGCCCATTGCCGCTGTGGAAATGCTCGATAAACGGGCGCTGCTCTCGGTACAGGATCATGCGGTCATGCCGCAAGATATCGCCGACTTCCCTCCTGAGGCCACGGCCTTGCTAATAGAAATCAGCGATGAAAACCAGCAGGCCCTTAATGAGCTTATGAGCTCGGTCGATGCCATCTTGGCGCAATATCAAGCGCAGCTCGTGCATCAGTATCCCCTAAGCGATGACGCCGAGTTGGCGCAGGCTCTATGGAATGTGCGTAAGGGCACCTTCCCGGCGGTCGGTGCGGTGCGTGAAACCGGCACCACGGTGATCATTGAGGATGTGGCCTTTGCCCTGGCGGATTTAAGTCGGGGCATCAAGGCGCTGCATTACTTGTTCGATAAACATGGCTATGCAGAGGCTATTATTTTTGGTCATGCCCTGGCCGGGAATCTGCATTTTGTCTTTACCCAGGCCTTTGACAGCCCAGAGCAGATCCAGCGTTATGAGGCATTTATGGCCGATGTGGCACAGCTGGTGGCGGTGGAATTACAAGGCTCTTTAAAGGCGGAGCATGGCACAGGGCGCAATATGGCACCCTTTGTCGCGCTCGAATGGGGCGATGACGGCTACGCGGTCATGGGGCAAATTAAACTACTGTTTGATAGCCAAGGGATTTTAAACCCTGGGGTGATCATCAATCACGACCCCCGTGCCCATGTGCAGCATGTTAAAACCATGCCCACCAGTGATGCGCAAATCGATAAATGTATCGAGTGTGGCTTTTGTGAGCCGGTGTGCCCATCCAAGGAATACACCTTAACGCCGCGCCAGCGTATCAGTTTGAAACGCCATGAGCAGCAGCTAGCTCTGCAACAAGCTCCGCAGAAAGCTCCGCAGCAAGCCTCAGACCCCAATCTTATTAGACGCCTTGCCAGTGTAAGGCAAAGCTATCAACACCTAGCCATCGACAGCTGCGCCGCCACAGGTCTGTGTGCCACCCGATGCCCGGTGGGCATCGATACCGGAGCCTATATCAAATCATTGCGCGCCGAGCAGATGCAACACAAACCGGTGATCAGTAAAATTGCTGCCTGGAGCGCCAACCACTTTGCCATGAGCAGTGTCCTGGCTCGAGTGGGTGTACGCGGTGCCCATCTTAGCGCCAAACTGGTGGGGACGCCGCGGCTGGAGCGCTTTAGCGCCCAATTGCAACGGCGTTTCGGCACACCGCTTTACTTTAGCGGCTGGCCTCGGGCACAACATGACCTGCCACTTGGCGGCAAGGTTAGCGATGGCAAAGAGAAGGTGGTGTATGTGCCCAGTTGCGGCAATCGTATTTTTGCCAACGCCACCGAGCCAAGTGTGCAGCAGCGGCTGCAAAGCCTGTGCGATAAGGCGGGGTTGACTCTGGTGGTCCCCGAGGCGGTCGCCGAGTTATGCTGTGGCATGCCTTGGCAAAGTCATGGATTCAGTGATGTGGCCACGCAAAAACAGCTGCAGTTGCAACGAGTCATCGCCCAGTTGAGTGAGCAGGGGCGCTGGCCCGTGGTGATGGACGCCAGCCCCTGTGCTTTGCAAAGCCAACCCCAAGAGCAGAGCGTGATTCGGGTGCTCGATAGCATGCGCTTTGCCAGCGAATACCTGCTTCCTCGCCTGGCGATTGAAACCACTCAGGAGCCGCTATGGCTGCATATTACCTGCAGCTCGCAACATTTAGATGGCGGCACCGCCATGCTGAGTGTGGCCAGGGCGCTGAGCTCCAAGGTGAGCACCACCGAGGTGAGTTGTTGCGGCTTTGCTGGCGATAAGGGCTTTACTCATCCTCAACTAAACGACCATGCCTTACGTTGTGTGAATGAATGCAAACCCCAGGGCTGCTCGGTGGGCTATTCGAACAGCCGCACCTGTGAGGTGGGTCTAACACGGCACACCGGGGTCAGTTTTTCTTCGCTGTTAGATTTGCTGGATGAGCGAGCGGCTGCGCTAACTCGTTAGCATTTCGGCACGGAGCGGACTTTAAGAAGCAGTTGGTGGGCTTGGAGCCCGGCAATCACTTTAACCCTGGCATCTATGTAGCCGAGCAGGGAAATGGCGGCTGATGTCAGTAGTAGGGTGTCATCAAGTAAGCCTAGTACAGAGCTGGAGTCGGGTAATAGATCGTATGGAAAGGCCACATAGACCAGGGTTACAGCGAGTGCGAGGCGGTGTAACTGGGTGCAACGCTCACTGCTGATGGCATAGTACAAATGCAGGGTACGAGTTAGGGTCGCGTGTACCCACGCATAAAGCCAGCTCGGCGCTGTGTTTTCGCCGTGTCTCTTTAAGGCTTTGTGATGCTCGGGTGTATAGGTTCTTTTGTTCATTTCATCCCCTCCGGTGGGCATTAATTTACCTCGGGAGGGGACAAAATAATATTACAGCGAATTACGCCGTCGCCGTCTTGTTATTTACAACTAAAGCGATAGGCGTCATCAAGTTCAAGGGGCAGAACCACAGAGTAGATGCCCAGGGCGTCTGTGGTGGCACACATCTCATCAAACTCGGGACTACCAACCCCACTGACCCCCAAGTATTCAACGTGAAACACGGGTTTGTTCGCATCGACAAAGGGACGTAGCATGTCGCATTCGTTCCAGCGAATGCATGACTCGTTGATAGCGAAGTCATAATAGCTGTGCAAGTCCGCCAATTGACCTAAGTTGTTCTTTAAGCCCACGGCGAGCTGCTGCTCATGGGCTGATGTTGCCAGAAAACGGTTATAGCTGAGTTGCTGCTCATAACTGATACTAAAGCCACTTTTTTGCGTGTGCACATCGACATTGTCGGGGTCGACGGCGTCACAGCCCTTGCTTTTGGCTAAGGCGATACGTGCCGCCATAACCGCTTTCACCGACTCATGGGTAGTGTCCAGCCAGTGCTCTCCGGGCCAATTACCAAGTGGGTCGCCTATGGCTTCGGCAGCGAAATCATCGGCATCCGGGCGCCAATCTTCATGCGTACCGGCGGAGAAGTAACAAATCGTTTTGGCACCCGTGCTCTTAATATCAGCAATGGTCTGTGCGCTGACATCAAACAGATCAAAGACATAGGCATCGACGGCATACTCGGTATTGAGTGGCCCCTGAAGTTGCATTTGATAACTGGCACCGGCACTTAGAAAGCCTTCACTCGGTGGCTGCGGTTCGGGATCTGGATCGGGCTCTGGTTCCGGTTGAGGATCCGGATCGACGGGCTCTTCACAGAGCTTACGGGGGCGGCATTTTCTACCGCTATCCGGGCTAGTATTCTTAAAAGTGGTGTAATCCCCAAAAGTCGTAATTAGTTCTTGTTGTTGAGCACTTGGCGCCGCATTTAGCGCCCCGCAACTCATTAATAATGACAAGAGTAAGACATTGTATTTATAGCGCATAGCAAGCCTAAAGTATTAATTTTTAGTATGAAAAAAAGTGTATGACGCAAATTGGCAGTTCACTAGTTTTTTTCGTACAAAAGGGTTAAAAATAAGTAAAAAGTATTAACATTTTGCCGCTTTAAAGCCGGATTATCTCTGAAGAGCGGCGCTCTTTCGCTTCTTGCAATGGCGTGTGACTACTTGAAATTGAGCGTTAACTGGCTAAGTACTCTGAATTTACTGGTTAAAAATAGGCTATAAATTCCCATAAAGGGGCCGCCTGGTGATGGACAAATATGCGGGATTTAGCATCAGTACCACCCTGATTAGACGGAACGATAGGTAAGGGTTGCTAAATTTCGATTTGTTGCGGCCAGCAGATGCGAATATGGGCTCCACCGGTCTGCGGATGGTTACCCAAGGATAACTTGCCGCCATGCCACAGGCAGATACGCTCGACTATATAAAGGCCGAGCCCGTAACCGCTGGCCACCGCACTGTCCTTGGAAGACGAGAAGGGGGCTAAGAGCAAATCGGCGTCGTTGGGCAGTCCTGGGCCGTCGTCGTAAACCTCTAGCACCTGCATTTGCTCTTGCTGATGAAGTCGCAGTACCACCTGTTTTTGCGCGTATTTAACACCGTTAAAAAGCAGGTTTTGCACTAGGATAGCAAAGCTGTTTGGCTCGCAATAGAGCTTGTCCAAATGCACCTGGGTCTCGATTTTAACATCGGTAAAGAGCTGGTTTTTCTTCGCTTCTTGATTGATAAATTCTTTAGCGTCAAGTTCTTGCAACTGCAGAGGCTGGGTTAGATATTCGACCCGGGCGAAATCCAAATACTGACAAAGGCGATTTTCTATTTCATCGATATTGCGTTGCATGGTGTGCTGAATTTCTTCATCGAGATCGCTATGCAAGGAAAGGACAAAGCGCATACGCGACAGCGGCGTCCTAATTTCATGAGAGATGATCCGCGATAAATCTTCGTGCAGTTGAATAAACTTACTGATGCGCTCGGCCATATCGCTCAGGGTTTGCGCCAAGGGGTATACGGTTGAGCTGGGTTTGACCTTGGCGCTAAAGGCTTTTTTCTCTCTTGCAAAGCGACGAGAGGCGCGTTTTAACTCAGCCAGATCTTTGAAAATAGGCCAGATAAACGACATTAAGAGAAGCGCAATGGCACTATAGACCAACAAGAAATAGATGCTATGTTCATCCGGCGGCGGGGCTACGGTAATAGGCCCGATGCGATACACAGTGTCGGCCTTGTCGCCGTTGCCAAGAACATAAACGAAGTTGCCCTCGGTTTGTATCACGGTCAACAATTTTTGTTCGTTAAGTTGCTGCGCCAGGGCTGGCGGTAAGGCCAGATCCTGGCGCGCTAAACTGACCAGACTATCGCCCTTATTTTCAATGAGCGCTGGCCATTGGCTCACCGGCAGGGCAATAGTGGGGGACTGTTCAAATACATAGTTTTGATAGATTTGCCCGAAGGCGATCAGTGCTGCAATCACACTGAAAATAATAAACAGGTAGAGACGAAAAAACTGCTTACGCATGGGGCTCAGTAGGGACCTGCAGCAGATAGCCTTCACCACGAATAGAGATTATATCCAGCTCTTCAATGCCATGATCGCGAATTTTACGGCGCAAACGACTTATCTTGAGGTCCGCAGCGCGATCCAGGCCATCGTACTCACGGCCAATGATTTCCTTAAATAGGGTTTCCCGCGATAGGGGCGTCGGATAACTTTGGATAAACAGGGCAAACAGCCGCACTTCATCGTCATTGAGGTTGAGCTGGTGCTGCTGAAATTGCAATTGGCGGTGGGTGGTGTCTAACTTTAATGGGCCGATGGCCTTGGTCGCCTCACCCTTGCCGCTTAAGCGCAGGCTATTGTTAATGCGCGCCAGCAGTAGTTCGGGGCGAATGGGTTTGATTAAATAGTCATTGGCGCCCAGGTTAAGCCCTTTTATTTGCGAGCGATCCGAATCGAGGGCCGTTAAAAATAAAACCGGGCAACTAAAGTGCTTTTTTAACTGGGGAAAGAGTTCAAAACCATTGCCATCTGGGAGCATGACGTCACAGAGAATGATATCGGGCTGTTGTTGTTCAAAGCAGGCTTTAAAGGCGGCGATACTGTTTACTATGTTCACATCAAGTCCATTTTTGCTTAAGTAACGACTAATTAGACTGGCTAACTCCTTGTCGTCTTCTATCAGTAGAACCTGGTGCGTCAATGTTAAATACCCCAACCAAAACGTCTTCTTACGCGATAGTTTTTTGAGGCAAGTTTCCCCACCTCTAATTTTTGTTCTGCCAGTACCACTCCAGATTGATCGGTGAGAGTGATGGTGGTGGTGGATTCAAGTGTCACCTGATAGGTCACCGACACCCGGTTGCCGTTAAAACACTCATATTGCCGCTTTGGCAGAGCAATACTGATACAGAGTTGCTCTGCTGCTGCCGATCTCGCATTGACATGGATGTCCATGGTGCAAGTGGCGGCTTGCAGCTCACCAATGCAGGTGTGTGGCGACACCCTAAGGGTACCCTCCACAGCAGATTGCATGGATGCCGGCAGCATTGATAAGGCAACAAAGTAATTAACTAGCATGCGATGTTAGTACTGCTAAAACTCAAAAGTAATCCCGGTAAAGCCAGTCATATACTGGTCTCGATCAAACATAGGTGTATCACTTAAATCGTTGTCAATCCACGTATTTGAGATATTTAGCATAGCACTTAATTGCTCGCTAAGGCGGTATTTGTACTCAAATTTAAGGTGATAATTTAGCGCACTATTTAAATCATATCTGGGGATGCGCGACAAGGCCTCGCCCGGATGGATGCGATAGTAATACTCGATGAGTTCGGTGCTTTTATGGGTCACTCCGGCCTCCATAACAAACTGACCGCCAAGCAAATTTTGACTGTAATAGGCGATAAATTTGTTTTCCAAGCCATTATGTACGCCGCTGATATCATGCAGGGTACTAAGTTCAAGGCCCCAATTTTTTGCACTGTAACCGAGCGCCAGACCGCCTTCGTAGGCCAGGCTACGCTCTATGGGGGTGAGTTCGATGGGTGTGGCGTTGGGTCTTCCCGGGCGCGGCGAGTTGCGCACCGCCGAGGTGGCAAAAAGCTTATCTATGCCGTCAAGCTCGAAGAAAAAACCGTCTTCGTTGAACGTACCGACAATATCCACGTACCAAGATTCATCTTGGTGCAAACTGTAGCCCAGAGCAAAATCGTCGAAGTACCACTTCTCACCATAATAAGCCAGGTGCGGAAGAAGAACAGAAGTGACGTGCTCCGCTCCTCGAATTGGGTTTTCGATGCCACCGTATCCTAGGGTGACTGACGCCTCTAATGTACCTACCTCAATATATTGTGCCGACTCGCTGGGCGCATCCTGGCTCAGTACCGAGGCGGAAAATAATGTACACGCAAGGGCGATATGTTTATTCATGTTTCAGTTGTATTCCTTCTATGCGTTAACTGAATCTTAATTATTTGTCGATATTACGCAAGCCACGTTAGCCTAGTGAGGCGGTTTTAGCAAAGCAGTAATCCCTTACAAATATTTCATAGAGATTGTATTTCAATGATTTATATGAAGTTTTTATATTGTTAACAAAATTTGATGTACAAATTGCTACATTAATCCCAGCCCAGGTTACTCGCTGTTTCTTGTGTTAATTTAGTGTGTCTGTTTTGTTTTGCTGTTGTACAAAAGTGTACACAGAGTTGTTAGTGGTGGGTGTTGTTAATGTGATTGAATCGGGCTGTTAAAAAATTTCGGCTAGCTCGAAATTGTAACTTAATTACTTACTAAGTTAGGGTCCATTATGAAGAAATCAACCATCGCAACAGCGGTTGGTGTTGCACTCTTTAGTGCTACATCTCTGTATGCCGCCGTTAATGCCAATGACCATTCGGTCAGCGCAGAAAATAAACTAAAAGCACCTAGCCTTACCCTTGAAGGCGTTCAAGCACTACAACAAGAACTAAATACTCAAAGCTTGAATGGTGCCGATGTACAAGGCGTAAACGTACAACTAAACGCGCATGGGAGTAAGTTTGTTAAGGAAAACATCGAAGGTGAACATATCTACATCGTGCGCCTGCGCGATGCTTCTGTAGCCGTTGCAGCAAAAGATCCCAATTCAGCGCTAACACGTTCAATCGGTGACAACACGGGTAAGCTATTCGAGCGTGGTCAACCGACTTCTAAAGCGGTAATCACTTATGAGCGTCAATTGCGTTCTAAGCAACAAAGCGTGATGCAGGAAGTGACGGCGGTAACCGGCCGCACCGAAATGCGTCGTCAATTCACCAAAGCTATCAACGGCTTCTCGGTGAAAATGACCGAACAGGAAGCGGCGCGCATTGCTAACTTGGGCAGCGTTGCCTCGGTTATGCGTTCTAAACATTACGATTTACTTTCAGATCAAGGCCCTAAGCAAATTGCTGCGGATCAGGTTTGGTCTGGCATGGCTTCTCCTACGGGAGTAAAGCACAAGGGGGAAGGTCAAATTATCGGTATTATCGATACCGGTATTAACTCAGACCACCCATCATTCGCCGATGTTGGCGGTGACGGTTATGACCACACCAACCCGTGGGGCGCGGGTCAATACGTGGGTGACTGTGTTGAAGATGCAGAGCATATCCAGTGTAACGACAAGCTGATCGGCGTACGTTCATACGACGTGATCACCGATACCTACGCAGCAATGATCCCAGGTTGGCCAGCTATTGGTGAAGATTATCAGGGTCACGGTTCACACGTAGCTTCAACGGCTGCGGGTAACGTAGTAAAAGACGTGCCTTATATGCTAGCTGGTACAGGTGAGAACCAAGATGGTGTTGTACTTGCTGAGGCGTTATTCCCTGAAATTTCGGGTGTGGCTCCACACGCAAACATTATTTCTTATCAAGTCTGTCACTCATCAAACGAAAGTGGTTACCGCGGTTGTCCTGGCGAAGCACTTGTTGCTGGTATCGAAGATGCTATCTCCGACGGCGTTGATGTTATCAACTTCTCAATCGGTGGTGCCGACTCAAACGTATGGGCCGACCCAGTTCAACTAGCCTTCCTATCAGCGCGTGAAGCGGGTATCAACGTTGCCGCTGCAGCGGGTAACTCGGGCACAGGCGTCTGTGGTGGCTCTGAGTGTCTGGGTTACCTTGATAACTCGTCGCCTTGGTTGGCTCAGGTAGCGGCAACGACACACGGTCGTACCGTGGCTATCGATACCGCCGTTGAATACGCTGGCTTTATCGACCCAGCACTGGGCTCGGAAGTACCAAGCTGGGCAGATATGGGCCTTGTTGGTGGTTCAATCAACCAAGAAGAAGTAACCGGTGTGGTAGTTTGGGCGAAAGACTATGCCGATATCAATGGTGAAAAAGACTTTAATGGTTATTGTGAATCGGAATACCCGGCTGGCACCTTTGACTTCTTTAAAGACGGTACGGCTATTCCTGGTGCAGCAGACGGTTCTACAAACGTTATCGTAATCTGTCAGCGTCACCATCCACAAGATCCAAACGCCAATGCGCGTACTGCCAAAGTAGAAAACGTTCAAGCCGGTGGTGCTGACGCATTTATCATGTACAACCGCGACCGTAACCAAGGCACAGTGCCGCAAAGCTACTCACTGCCTGGTGTGCACTTCACCTATGACCAGTGGAATGGTGTGTATCCAGACGATGGCCTGGAAGACTGGGTAGATAGCTTCAGTGAAATGGGTCATATGATCACCATTAAACCAACGGTTATCGAGCGTCGCATAAACGAAGAAGATGCCGACTGGTTGGCAAAATTCTCGTCTCGTGGTCCTTCATACTCGAACGTTGAAATCCTGGCGCCTACTCTTGCTGCTCCGGGCGTAGATATCTATGCCGCAGCTTCGGATGAGCATCCATTTGTATCAACACCTTTCGGTCAAGACTATGCCTTGATGAGTGGTACGTCGATGGCTTCTCCTCATGTAGCCGGTGCCATGGCCTTGATCCGCCAAGCAAACCCAGAGTGGACGGCGGCCGAGGTACAATCGGCGCTGATGATGACATCTGACAATGAAGTACAATACTGGCGTCTAAACCAAGAAGGTAGCCAGTCTGACAAAGCACAGATCTACCGTGCCGGTACTGGTCGTATTAACGTTGCCAACGCGGTTAAATCAGGCCTTATCATGGATGAGTCTGCTGAGAACTTCCTTGCAGCCGACCCATACAATGGCGGTACGCCGCACCAGTTGAACATGCCTAACCTGGTTAACTTCTCGTGTGCTCCTGAGTGTCAGTGGGTACGTACGGTTAAAGCAACCAAAGACGGTACCTGGACGGTAAGCCACGAAGACGTGGTGAACTGGGCGTTTGATATGCGTCAGCAAGCAGCGCAAAATGGTGTGGACATTGAAATCATCCCAGAGACCTTCTCACTGAAAGCCGGCGAAACACAAACTATCGTGGTTAAAGCGTCGGTCATGGATACCCAGGATTGGTTCTCTAACTCAGAAGTTGAGCTGCACACTAACCTTATCTTCCAGGCACAGGAAGAAGGTATTCCAGACGCGCATTGGCCAATGGCATTCAAATATGACCGTGGTGACTTGCCTGCACGTCTAAATGCCGTTGCGCATGCGAACAACGACACCTATGTGGCTAAAGGTATTACTGTTCCTTTGGTAGACAGCCCTGTAGCACGTGCATACAAGCCTGTTAAAGCCGAAGTTCAAACTGCCACTATTGCTAAAGATGATGATTGGACATTCCCTTGGGCCATGAACCGTACATCGGTGCCTGCAGAGGAAGACATCATTGATGAAGCAGTGCACACAGGTTTTGTGACCGTTGCTCCAAATTCGAAGCGCTTAATTGTTGAAGTGCTGGATGTGGTTGACTCAGAGTTTGAAGGTACCTTGGCCATAGGTAACCCGGGTATTTACGTGGGTAAAGACTACAATGGCGATGGTATTATTCAGCCGCAGGATGAAATTCTGTGTGTATCTAACCACGTAATTTACGATAACTTCTGTAACATCAATAACCCGGAAGCGGGCGAATACTGGTACATGCTGTATAACCACCGTGACAATGGCTATGAAGGCACTGAAGAGACCTTTGAATATGCCGTGGCTGTTGTTAGCGACCAGGTTGATTCTTCAATCACCGCTTCATTGCCTGCCAGTGATGGTATCAACAAGGTTGATATGAACATCGCCTGGAACATGGACATGGAGCAAGATGATGTATTCTACAGCACCATCGATGTAGGTACGTCTGAAGTGAACCACGGTAACCTGGGCTCTATCCCGTTCAAACTAGAGCGTGGCGTAGACCGAGTGCACCTGGATGTGCCGCAACAAAAAGCGAAAATTGGTGATAAAGTACCGTTCACCTTCGAGGTATTACCAAACAATACGGGTATGGATCGTGAGTTCACCTTCACAGCTGATATCCCTGAAGGCTTGAATATCAGTGAGCACAGCGTATTGAGCTCACGCGGTGACGTTAATATTGAAGTAGCCGATGGCAAACTGATCATCTCTGGTACGCAAGAAGATACCCGTGATGTAACGCCTGATTACATTGTGACGAACAATGTGACTGACGAGTTCTGTCGTACACCAAACTTCGGCGGTTCAAATCCGGGCGGGTACGTTGACCTTTCAAGATTTGGTTTAACGCCACTTCTGTCTGGTTTTGATGAAAACAACGCGATCACCTATGACCGTGGTTATACGCTACCAGTGAACGCTTTGTTTAACGGTATCGAAGATGTACACCTTTACAACAATGCAGAAGCAGCGAACATAAGCTATGGCACTATGTCCATACATGGTAACGGTAAAGTGTCATTTGGCCCAACACGTCACTTCACTCCATTTGGTATGCCGTTCCCATACCAATCATTCCCGTATGAGAGTATTGGTGCGCTATGGCGTGGCTGGTTCCCAGGTTTCCCGAATGACATTATGAGTGTTGGCTTGAGTTCTCAAGAGGGTATTACTCTGGCGACTACAGGTACATGGGCAATCATCGAGTGGGATAACGCCGCCGACTACGGTAACCCAGTCTATGACCGTACAACGCGTACTTATGAGTGGACAAAACGTGATAACTCATTCGATTTCGAAGTGATTTTCACACCATTTACTCGCTTCGGTGATAACCAACACGAAATCTATTTGGCCTATGACAACATTGATTTCGGTTCAACGGATACCCGCGGTAGTATCGGTATTCAAGGATACAAGGGTCAATCATACTCGCGTGGTCCTCTTGAAGCGTACCTTGGTAAGCAAGTTAACTTCAACGAAGTTGATGAAGTGGTTAAAGACGACATGGTTATCTGTATGGACTATGTTGGTCCTGAGTCATCACAGTTCGAAGTAACGGCCTGGGCCGATATCACCACTGCGTCTGCAGGTCGTGATATGGAGTTCACTGCAACAATCGAAGTGGATGGCATGGAAACCATGGTTAAGTCACACACTCTTTCGGTACCAAGCAACATCGTTATGGTTGACCTGGAAGACATGGAAACCGATGAGAATACTGCTATCTCATTCGATGTGACCTATGTTGACGAAACCAACTCGGCCAATGAAATCGTCGTAACCGGTGATAACATGACTGCCGAAGTGGATGGCGATACCGTGACTATCACACCGAAGCAAGACTTCCACGGTGATATCATGGTGACGGTAACGGTTCAAGATATTGAGAATCCTGCGGATGCCGTATCTAGCACCTTTAACCTAACGGTTATTTCTGACGGTCAAGAGCCGGTAGTAGTAGTGCCAGAGCCAGAAGCTAAGAAATCTAGCTCAGGTTCACTAGCCTGGTTATTACTGCTTAGCCCGCTAGCTTGGTTACGCCGTAAAAAAGCTTAACTAACCCAATCTAGTTAACAGCTTAATGCCGCTTACTCTTACAGTAAGCGGCATTTTTTATGCCTGTGGTAATACCAATTCACTTAAATAGCTAGGATCTGTTTATCTTTGCGGTTTACTTTATGTTCAATCTAAACGCATTCTGATGAATATACTCATTGATTTATGCGGTTAAATTCATCCATGAAGCTTGGTTACATCGCGCATCCATGCGCTCACCTCGCTAAGCTGCGAAGCATTGCTTCGGTCTTGCTCGCCTATGTAGAGTAACTACATAAGAAAAATTCCGCCTTGTTATCACATCATTTATCCAGCGCTATACCTGCTCACATAGTTAACAGAATTTGGTATAAAGCGGGTAGTCGGCGGCCTTTATCCGGTTTTTGAAATAGGGTATGTTGTTTTTAACAACCCAGATGCGTTCAGGCCTTAACCTTATGAAAAAGCTGACTTCATTTACCCTAGCCACTTTCTTGGTTGCTGCTTGCGCAAGCGCCTACGCTGCCATGCCCGAGGATTTTATTGCCATCGGTGATTTGGACCCCAGCATCGAAAAAGATATTCGTTACTTTGGCAGCAATAATTTTGTCGGCACTAAAGTAACGGGTTATGAGGCGCCCAAGTGTATTTTACAGCTTGGTGCGGCCGACGCCTTGGTGCGTGTGCAACAGGCGGCACGTGAACGAGGTCTTACGCTTAAGGTGTTTGATTGTTATCGGCCGCAGCGTGCGGTGAATCACTTTGTGCATTGGGTTAAGGATGATACCGATACCAAAACCAAGGCCGAGTATTATCCCAACTTAGGCAAAGATAAGTTATTGGGAGGCTATATTGCCGCTCAGTCCGGCCACAGTCGTGGTGCCACGGTCGATCTCACCCTGGTGGACAGCAGCAGTGGCAAAGAACTGGATATGGGCTCGCCCTTTGATATGTTCGATACCCTGTCGAATACGGAGGATCCCCGAATCAGTGAGGTTCAGCGGAAAAACCGTTACCTGTTACGAGATTTAATGGTGGCCCAGGGGTTCGCTCCTTACCCCTTGGAATGGTGGCACTTTTCATTGAAACCCCAGCCCTATCCCAACACCTATTTTGATTTTGTGGTGCGCTGAACCAGCGCCTTAATTTCCTCTAGCACCATCTCGGGCTCATCCCTTTGCGGAAAATGGTAGCTTTTATCCGTGAGGACGATTTTTCCTTGCGGGAAGGCCAAAGCCCAATCTCTGTGCAGTTCGCCCCACATTTTTCTGGCCTTATCGGTAAAAAATAACAGCGGCGGATTTTCATAGCGCTTAATCGAGGCAATCACGGTCACCGGAATATCGGCTATCTCCGGGTGATCGGGCAAGGGACGTTTGGCCCAAAAGTCGAGGTACTGATTCGACATACCGTTTTTCATGTCATCACGCTTTACCTCGGCTATTTCCTGCTCCGCCTTGGCTAAATCGATCTGGCGCATAATATCAACATCATGCTCGGACGCCGGCTCGATAAGCATTAGCGCCGCTACTTTTTCTGGATATCGAGCGGCGAAGGTACGGGCAATATAGGCTCCATACGAGTGGGCGATATAAATAACCGGACCATCAATGTTCAGGGCATCAAGCAGTGCCAGCGCTTCGTCGGCGTATTCTTCTGAGCTGTAATTTTTGCGCACCGGGGTTGAACCGCCGTTACCAATACGTGAATAGCGCAGGGTACGATACTCGCTGCTAAGCCGGTCATAGATGGGGTTCCAGTCTTCTAGGCCGGCCGAGCCACCGGCCTCGAGTAGCAAGGTGACTTTAGAGTCGCCTCGCAATTCGTATTCGACCCGATAGTCACCCAAGGCCACATAAGTGACTTTGGCATTGAGGCTAAGGGAGATAAGCAGCAATAGAATGGCACTAAATTTAGTCATCCTGACATCCAAAGTTTAATTTTTAACTCTATGTTTTAATTTATTGAAATGTATTCGGGTAAGTGAGGAAGGTAAATCAAGGCGGCCTATAGGCCACCTTGGGGTCGAGATTGCTCAGGGCTCTGGTTTATCCAGATACACTTGCTGATAGGCATCTTTAACCGCTAAGTCGGTGATTGCCTTGGCAATGCCTCGGCGAAGGCCGGTGCGCCAGCGGTCAATATGGCGCTGTTCAACCTCGCAAGGTGGCTTTTTACAGCCATTGTTAACACTCGAGATGGCCTTAAACCAAATCTTTTCGCTGTTGTAATGAATATCGACGCGCAGCACGTAGCCCTTGTAGTCCAGTTCCGCTTCAATTTTGCCCGGTGTTTGGTTAACACTTCGCCATTGATACTGGTTCATGCCTAGCTTGATCACCTTGGCAGGTTCGGTGACATAGGGTCGCAACAATAATGGATCGTCATACAAGGTAAATGATTGGCTTGTTTCGGCGTGAACTTGGCTAACTAAGGTGCAACCCAGGGTGGCAGCGAGCAATAACGACGATAAGGTACTCTTTATATTTTTCATGTTTTATAGCCCCTGCAAGGCAATTTTCAACTGCTTGACCAACGAGCGGTTGTACTTGTAATAGTTTCTATGGGTTTTGTAGCAATAATCGCCGACCTGCTTTTCACACTGGTATTCGTTTAGGCCACCGGCATATTTGATTTGAACTGCTTCACTGTTGTATTCAATACGATGAAAAATGGTGTGGCCCTTGTAATCCCAACGCGCCAGTACATAGCCGTCGCCTTCCTGTTCCAGTAACCAGGCAACACCTTTGGTTTTTTGCATGCCTTGAAGAATGGCCAAACGGGCCTTGGCTGCATCGCCGCTGGGGTTGGGGATCAGATCATAGACGCCGCGCATCTTGGATTCCGACGCCGAGCCGCGTCCTTGTTTCTTATACTCGAATGGTTCAGGTGCGGCGCTCACCGTAGCGCTTAACAAAGCCGCCGATAGGCCTAGTGCCAATGCCGCAAATTGATGTCGCATAATAAGTCCTTATAAGTCCTTTGCTTTTGTTATACCTAAGGTTGGGGAATGCTTAACTTTGTGCTGTTAAAACGAAGTTAATATACAACCAAACCCTAATGTAACACATTGATCCTAGATTAATAATAAATGCGGTTCTGAGGTGCGGTTTGTAGGGGGCAAGACGGTTTTTCATCTCGACGAATAAAAAACATACAAAAAAGTGGCGTAAAGTTTAGGTGATCTCGCCCCCTTGTGTTAGGATGCTCGCGTCTGATGAGTTCTACCCAGATTCGATTTTGCTTTTGTACTTCAGTTCTTCGTGTGTTCTACCCAGTTAGTGTTCCACCCGAATTTATGCAGCGTAAGCCACTCGTGTTAGCTAGTACTTAGTTCGGCAATTCTGATGTTGCAACGCAACACATTATTTAATTTAAATATTTTGGAGACACTATGTCTAAAACAACTGGTACAGTTAAATGGTTCGACGAAGCAAAAGGCTTTGGTTTTATTACTCCAACTGATGGCGGCAAAGACGTGTTTGTACACTTCCGTGCTATCGTTGCTGAAGGCGGTTTCCGTACCCTTCAAGAAGGTCAGCAAGTTGAATTTAACGTTGAAGAAGGTGCTAAAGGCCCTCAAGCTTCTGACGTTACAGCTATCTAATTAGCTGGCATATTCAGGTGGGGCGCCCTCGCTCCACCCGTTTACCTTTCCTCTTTACCACTATTTTTACCTCTCGTTTTTTATTAAAGCTTTTCTAAAGCTTCACCCCCTAATTTGCTTTGAGCATAAAAATTGTAATTGCTATAAGAAAGCAATAAAGCCGTTAGTAACTCGACTTACGCCCTTTGCCCTCTTCATCTCTATCGTTTTTTTCCTGTTTACACTAAGCCTTGCAGCCCTGAGTATTTGGCTCCGTGGGCGAGGCGTTTGTATCCATGCTAGCAAGCTCAATATTATGGGTTTGCACATGAGCGATGAGCTCGGGGAAGAAAGTTAAAAAATGTGCTTCAAAGGCATCGAAATGGCGCTCAATATCTTCGATTGCGCCGGCAAAGTCATTGCGAAAGCGGATCCGGGTAGCGATCCTATCCAACGCAAGGGCAACGCCATCGAGCTCCGCATAGGTAGCAAACCAGTCTTGTTCGGACATTTTCCCTACCACATGTTGCATACGCTTGGGCATCAACTCGGTGCGGGTGTTGAGAAGCTGGTAACTTTGCTGGCAAAAATCGTTAAATTCGTTGCTGGTAAAGTCTTGCCAGTGACGGATCAGCAGATGATCAAACAGTACATCCAATGCTACCGGCGCAAAGCGCCGCCGTTGTGGCGAAAACAAGGAAGCGGCACAGCGCACACTGCTATGCTGATCGGTGAATCTGTCCACCAATAAATGATTCTCTAAACCTAATTGTACCGCCTTGGGCCATTGTTGATGCACCAGACCGCGGCGGAAGTCGCCGAGCAGGTTGCCAAAATGGGAGTCGGCATTGGGCTGAGCTAAATACAGATGGGCGAGGTAATTCATGGCTACTGATCGCCTTGCTATAAACACGAGTATGAGTGTAACGCGTTTAAGCCGCTCAGATAAGGGGCGGCGTGCAGGGAAGTTTTACCATTTTTGAATATGCGCGGTGACAGTTAACCGCAATTTAGGTTTGCCCCGGGGTTTTAAGGCATAAAAAAGGGAGCTAAGCGCTCCCTTTTTTGGGTTTAGGCCTGGCCCTTTAGCCATTGCATAAAGCCTTGCATATCGGCGTTATTTGCAAACTCGATAAAGCTTTTACCTTGATGGTGACTAATGGCCATACGGCGTTTGTTAATAGAAATACCCGCTATCGGCAGGGTAATATCAATACGTTGATTGTTATATAAATAGGACATAATAAAACTCATTTCTTGGCGCCATAGGGCGCATTAAAATTGCCTTATTATCGTCTGGAAAGCGGCGTCAATTACGCGGCATTGGGGTTTACTGCCGTTACAAAAAGGCAGTACCCGGTTAATCTTTGTCAGACTTTTAAGGCGTTATAAATTTCGGGATGGAACTGACTGGATCAAGGAAAGGCATCACACGCGCACATTTTAAGATGTGCATTGCTCACTAACTGAGGATGAGTGGGCAATCCGGTAATATACCCATGTAAAATAGATAAAGCAAGTACTTTATTTTGCTGTCGCAACCCAGTGTGCTTTTTCGCTCTAAATCAGGCAGGGGATTAACCCTGCCTGCGATTCATGACTAGCGGCTGATAGCCTGGTTATTAATAAACTTGCTGACGTCATCTACTTGCAAGCTCATGCTCTTCTGAGTTGGTGGAAATTCTTTAAATGTCTCTACGAACTTGCCAATTTGCAGTCCTGCAGGGCCCATAATCCAAGTACGGTTTTCCGCCCACTCATCATAACCACGTGCTTCGGTGAAGCGCTCGAACGGGTCAAGCTTAAGGTTTATTAAGTAAGGCGATGTGAGCGCCTCTTGTGTTGCGCGGAACCAATGATTTTGCTCAGTGAACAGCAGTTTCCAGTCGCCATAGCGTAAACCGTGGAAGGTTGCTTCGGTAAAGTAGTAGAAGTCTTTGCGTTTCGTTTTACCATTATTTAGCAATAGCTCACTTTGGTCGTACCCATCCAGGTGTACTTTGTACTTACGGCCGTTGATTTTTTTACCTTTAAGTAGTTCTTCTTTAAGATTTTTCTCACCGACCCATGACATGATAGTTGGCATCCAGTCTTCCATCGTCATGAATTCGCCAGTGCTAACATCAGCCGGAATGTGACCAGGCCATTTAACCAGCATAGGTACGCGGAATCCGCCTTCCCAGCCACCCACACCTTTTTCACCATGGAATGGTTGGTTACCGCCATCAGGCCAAGAGTTTGATGCTGCACCATTGTCTGTTGAGAACATGACGATGGTGTTATCAGCCACTTTTAGTTCGTCAAGCAGGTTGAGTAACTCACCTACATCATCATCTAACTCCATCATGCCGTCCGCATAAATACCGTAGCCACTGCGGCCTTTATAATATTCGTTGAGGTTGGTGCGATAGTGCATGCGGGTGGTGTTGTGCCAAACAAAAAATGGCGTGTCGGACTTAACCGCATCGCGAATGAAGCGCTTTGACTCTATGAGTACGTCTTCATCGATATTGCGTTGTACTTCTTGTCCAAATGGGCCCAGGTCTTTAATTTCTTGTTTGCCATTACCCAGTGCTTTTGAATGGACGATGCCACGCAAAGGAGGCAAACCCACTCTCTCTTGCGTTGCTTTGTCTTTAGGATAGTCATATTGCTCAGCATATTCACCGGCATTAAGGTGATAAAGAATGCCGTAAAACTCATCAAAGCCGTGGTTGGTTGGTAAGTGCTCGTCACGGTCACCCAAGTGGTTCTTGCCGAACTGACCCGTAGTGTAGCCTTGTGCTTTAAGCATAGTCGCTAAGCTTGGATCGGAAGTTTGAATACCTTCTTTAGCGCCGGGTAGGCCCACAGTACTCAAACCTGTACGAATAGGGTATTGGCCGAGAATGAACGCAGCACGACCTGCCGTACAAGAAGCTTGGGCGTAATGATCCATAAACATCATGCCTTCATTGGCGATGCGGTCGATATTGGGAGTGGTTCCGCCCATCATACCGCGGTGGTAGGCGCTGATATTCCACATACCCACATCGTCGCCCCAAATAACCAAAATATTGGGCTTGTCGGCGGCAAAACTGGGAATACAGGTTAACAGGCAGGATATAAATACTGCGAAACGTAACATAGCTCTCTCCTTGAAATTATATGAGTCCACATTATTTATAGCAGTTCCTACTACTACAACAAGAAAAAGGGTTAATTTATGAACGCCTTACCTTCTTGATTGATTTTAATCATAAAAAGCGTTCCTCTTTTGAGAAATCACCGTTATTTTTCAACCATCGTCTATAGTTACTAGGGTTTAATAATTAATTACGCAATCACTTTTTAAACTTATTTTTATCTTGCTAATAATCAAGGAGAAGTTATGAAATTGCCATTGATAGGTGTGATGGCAGGATTGTTATCGCTTGCGGTAAATGCGAAAGATGATCCTAATGTACTCGCCATTATGGTCGACGATGTTGCCCAGGTGTCGCTCAGCGCATACTCACACGGCATGACCTACAACACCCCCAATATCGACCGCATCGCCAACGAAGGAGCGCTGTTCACCGATCACTATGCCCAGCCCAGTTGTACCGCCGGACGTGCGGCGTTTTTAATGGGTCAGCTGCCGGTGCGCACCGGCTTGACTACGGTCGGGCAGCCGGGTAACCCGCTGGGCATTAAAGAAGCGGATCCGACCATGGCCGAGTTCTTAAAAGAGCGCGGCTATATGACGGCGCAGTTTGGTAAAAACCATTTAGGCGATCTGGATGAGCATTTACCCACCCGTCATGGCTTTGATGAGTTTTTCGGTAACCTTTATCATCTCAATGTTTCCGAAGAGCCAGAGCAGGAAGACTACCCAAAGGGCGAAGAGTTTAAGAAAAAGTTTGGCCCACGAGGAGTAATCGAGGCCTATGCCGATGGCCGCATTAAAGATACCGGCCCACTAACGCGCAAACGCATGGAAACGTTCGATGAAGAGGTGTTGGAGCGCAGTCTCGATTTTATGGAGCGGGCGGTCAAAGCGGATAAACCCTTCTTTATCTGGCATGCGCCCAGTCGCATGCATGTGTATACTCACCTTAAACCAGAAAGCCGCCATCTGGCCACGCATATCAGCTCGGAAGAAGATGTGTTCGGCAGTGGTTTAATCGAGCATGATGGTCATGTGGGTCAGCTCTTGGATAAGCTCGATGAGCTTAAGATTGCCGACAACACCATAGTGATTTACACCACGGATAATGGCCCCGAGCAAAGCTCCTGGCCCGATGCCGGTACTACTAAGTTCCGCGGTGAGAAAATGACCACCTGGGAAGGCGGTGTGCGCGTGCCCTTTATGGTGCGCTGGCCCAAGTCGATCCCGGCGGGTTTAAAGCTCAACGGTATTTCTTCTCATGAAGATGTGTTTCCTACTATAGCCGCGGCGGTGGGTGAGAAAAACCTGCGCAAAGCCATGGAAAAGGAATTTAATGTCTATATCGATGGTGAAAATAACCTTGCATACTGGCGTGGTAAGGTAGAAAAGTCGGCGCGTAACCACTTCTTCTACTATTACGAGTCACAGTTAACCGCGGTGCGAGTTGGCCCGTGGAAAATGCACTTTGCCTCTAAGCCGGGCGGTCGTTATTACGAAGACCTAGTAACGCACACCATGCCCAAGTTATTTAACCTGCGTAAGGATCCCATGGAGCATTATGACGGGGTGACCGGCTTTCATCAGATCATGAAAAAAAGCTGGGTATTCCAGCCAGCCATTGCCTTGTTGACGGAACATATCAAAACCTTTGAAAAATTCCCGCCACGCCAAGAGGCGGCCTCGCTTAATATTAACGAGGCCATCAGTAAGGCTAAATCGGCATCGACTAATCGCTAGTCTATTTGCCTCACTCGGCAAGATTGCTGAGTGAGGCTATCTGCTAATTAAAGCCAGCGCCGCACTCGGCGGCAATACTGGCTATATTCATCCTCAAACTTTTGCCGTAAAAAATGCTCTTCCGGCCGTATTTGAAAACGGTTGAGGTAGATAACAAACAAGGGCAATACGGGGATTGCCGCTAGGTTGGCAAGCCAGAGCGCCCACCCACTCAACATAAGCAAGAATCCCAGGTACATGGGGTTGCGACTGATTCTATAAATACCGCCGCTGACCAGGCGCGTCGACTGCTGTGGGTAGCGTGGATCGACAGTGGTTTGGGCCAGGCGAAACTGCAGCACGCCTAGAGCGGCAACGACAGCGCCGATAAGCATCAAGGCCAAGGCAAAACCAAAGCGCCCCCATATGTGAAACGTCAGGCTCGGGGTCAATGTGGTCAGCAGCCACATCAGCAGGGCGGCGATAACAAGCAGAGCCAGGGGAGGGATTTTTAGTGCCAAAGCAGACTCCTTAGAATCGGCGGCCTAGGGCGAGACCGATTGCATCAAGGTGAGCTTTTCAACCAAGGCCGCTATTTGTGGATCTCGTGGCACCAACTCTTGTAGCCGGGTCGCAAAGCGCAGGGCCTGGCGGTAGTTTTGCTCATTTATGTGGATTTGCACCAGGGTGTAACACAGATCTGCGTTATTGCTGTCGAGGGCGAAGGCTCTTTCTAACTGTGTTAAAGCGTTTTGGGTCTCACCCATCTCATTGAGGAGCAGCCGTAAGTATAGATATGATTCACGCCGCCATACTGGGCGGCAAGCGCGAGATGCTCTTTGGCCTTAGTTCTGCTTTTCCCTCTCACCCAACTCATGGCCAGGGCGTAGTGCACATCGGCGTTTTTGTCGTCCTGTAGCAAGGCCTGAGCTAACACGGCTTGAGCCTGTTTCTCATTGCCTAAACGTCGCTGCAGATCCGCCAAGTTCACATAGGCGGGGATATAAATGGGCTCGACAGTAATGGCCTTAAGATAGTGCTCCCGGGCCTTGTTCAGCTGTTCCAGTTCAAGCGCCAGGTTACCCAAATTGGTATGGCTGCTGGCGCGCTCGTTATTGTAGCGCTCCGTTTGCCGGTACTCCTCCAGTGCCTGTTCCAACTCGTCGCGAGGATCATCTTTCAGGTTGTTTGGAAAAGGCGCGACCAACATGGCTGCCAGGGCGCGGGCTGCACCGGTGCGAATTGCCAGGCGCGGATCGGTTAGCAAGGGGTGTAGCAGGGTATAGCGTTGTGACAATGGAAATCCCTTTGCGGCCTCGATGGCCCCCAAACGCTTTAACGGCTCTTCATCTCTAACGGCTCGGCTGATTGCGACCAGGGTATTTTTATCCGGGTAACGGGCCATACGTGCCAGCGCCGAGGCACGGATAATATCCGTATACTCGCTGCTTTGCGCGATACGGGTCAGCAATTGAGACGCCGTTGGTAGGCCTTGGTCGGCGGCATAAAAGGCCTGAGAAAAATGGCTTTTTCCCAAGTAGTTAGAGTCTGGATGCCAGGTCTTAATGGCGTTAACGGCCCATTGTGGGGTTTTATCCTGATGGCAGCCGTTACAGGCATTCGGTGCCTGTGTCTGTATGCTGAGATCCGGGCGTGGTACGCGCAGACTGTGATCGCGGCGGGGATCAACCTGCATATAGGTGGTGCTGGGCATATGGCAGTCGACGCACTGGCTGCCGGTGCTGCCAAGGGTATGGCCATGGTGCTCTGTGCTTTGGTACTGGTTGCTGTCATGGCACTGGGTGCAGGTTTGGTTGCCGCCCAGCTTTAGTTTGCCCGAGTGGGGGTTATGGCAGTTACTGCAGGTAACGCCGGCGGCGTACATTTTGCTTTGTAAAAAGGAGCCCCAGACATAATCCTCGTCAAGGATTTGCCCATCCACATGATAAAGCTGCGATGTAATAAGGGCGGGCTTAAAGGTATCTAACAGCTCGGCGTGAGGCTCACGGTCCGCGAGCTGCGAGCGCCTGGCATGGCAGGTGGCACACTGAGCGATCTGCTCGGTCTGTTTGACTTCCCCTTGAGGTATTAGGGAGCTATCGGCATCGCGGCTAAAGAGGGCGACCTGAGTGCCAATGTCTTTACTAAAGCCTTTACTCGCGATGTTTTTGTCGCCATTGGCCCATTGCAGGTGCTGCTCACTATCGCCATGGCAGGCGGCACAACCGACATTGATGGCTGTATAGCTGGATGCGAAGTGATTCGATTGGGAGGAAAATTGCTTTTTAAAGTCGGTACTGTGGCAGTCGGCGCACATATGATTCCAGTTTTGTCCCATTTGGGTGTGATGAAATTCATCCGTGCTGCGCTGCTGCGGGTGCAAAATAAACCAGCGTTGGCCGCCCTCCGCTGTTGGGCGCGAGTCCCAGGCCAGAGGAATAAACTGATAGCCGCCACGCTCATCAGCGACCAGGTATTGTTGCAATGGCTGATAACCGAAGGTGTAGTGAATCTTTTCACTCTCTGTGTTGCCGTTTGGATATTCTCGGTGCAGAACAAAATCATCCCCTTCCTTGCTAAGGGTAAGCGTCTGCTGCTCGAAGGTAATGCGCTGCCCATCAAAAGCACCGAGGACAAACTCGGCGCTGGCGGGATTCATGGCCCGGTAATGATGGGAGGCTTGCCAGTCGGCAACCTGTTCCTGATGGCAGCTTTGGCACTGCAGGGGCTCGGCATAAGCACTGCCGAGCAAGAGAAATGACGTGAAAACGAGTGCTATGTTCCTTGATAAACCCAAATACATGACGATAATTTTCCCTAACCCTGAAAATGTATAGTTGACGCCTTTCGGCCAGTCTAAGGCTATATATCAGCCTGTATTCAATAACTTATCCTGCCGAGCGCGTCAGCGCAACGTGATCAGGGGTCAACAGGGCCTAAAGCTGGTAATTAAACTCGATGCGGTGATCGCCATCGAAAATATCGACGTTTTCGTTCCAGTTGGCAAAGTAACGCACATTCATGCGCGGGGTGATCTGATAGCTGGCGGCAAACTCATGGGTCAAAATATTGCTCTCATCCAGGCCGTAATAATTATCTTTATAAACGCTTGAACCCGTAATAGTCGTGAGCCAAAAAGGGTTGTAGTTAAGCCAGATTTGCTCGGTAATATTTACTTTGGCATACATGCCTACCAAGCCGTAGCTGCCCATTAACGAATAGCCATCGTCTAGGCTGCCATCACTTTGGCGTTCATCCTTACCGATTGAGGCGCCTACGCCGGCGAGGGGATAAAAGTTGAACGCTCCCGTCGGCGGCAAGGCTTGAATAAGGGAATAGGAAATGTCGGCGCTTTCATCGGCGACCAGATTAGGACGAAAGTTATAGTTCACATCGAGTTGGGTGGCGCGCAGGCTCTTTAGCGTCACGGCAAAGTTACGAAAGCGCAGTGAGTCGAGTGACTGGGTGGTGTGACGCTCTGAGCGCCAGCCCAGAGTATCGCCGAGCAGGCCCTTGGCCTCCACTACAAACTGGGCGGCAGTGGCATCATCCCCCGTGTCGTAGGCTTTACCCAGTTTAAAGTTCAGTCCCTTGTCGGTGGCGCCGCCACCAACCTGGGTGTAAATTGCCAGCGGGTCTGACATATCGGCAACGTCTTGCTCTTTGGCTAAAACACCATTGCACAGGGGGAGTGTGCACAGGGTCAACAAAGCGTATTTCATTTTTCTATCCTTATTAGCAAAATCCCTTACTGCAAATAGGGCACTTAAATTGTTTTTGCTGCAGCCTACCAACTGCTGCCAGCTTGAATATATATCGCATTTTCTTCTGGGCCATGGGCGACATCTATGCCCATGCGAAAGCCATAACGTGGCGAGACCAGGTAGCGAAACCCTGTCCCCAGCGTGGTTTTGCTGCTTGCCGCAGACATTTTATCCCAACCATTGGCGGCGCGGCCTAGGCCACTAAAGGCAATCAGCTTCCAACGATCCGTGAGGTGATAACCGAGCTCCATTTCGGCAACGACGATATCTTCACCCTGATAACGGGACTTGGCTATGCCGCGTAAATCGATATAGGGCAGCACATAAACGGGTAAATTTCCCGAGCCCCGATTGCTTACCCCCTCATAGTCCAGGCGTAAGGCAACGCGTGCCTTATTGGTCAAATGCCAGTAATTTAGGGCGCTAAAAATATAACTGTGGTAGTCGCTGTCGCTGCCAAGCGCACTATCAAAAATCATATATTCTAGGTTGTAGTTATAGCCGAGTTCGGGGTTAAAGGGGCTATCCGTGGAATCGTATTCGGCAACCAGGCCCAAGCCAGAGGTGTTATTCTCAAGCTCTATTTGCTCAAAAGCATGATTTACCTCTTCGACCCAGCGGCCCTCAAAGGCATGCAAAGGCGACTCGGCCAGGCTGATATCGACATGGCGATAAAGTTGTTTGGCGCCAAAAAACCAATTTGAATCGCGCCAGCGGGCGCTCAAGGTTTGTATTAGCGCCGGTCCGCGTAAGTTGAGCTTCAACGGCTCGCTTAATTGCAGTTTCCCAAGGCTGTAAAAATCGAGGTTGATATCACCATAACCCACAGCGCCGCGATAACGTAGGGTGTCATTGCGCCAAAATGCAAGGTGACCCAGGGCGACAAGGTGGGAGTGATTGCTGGTATAGGCGCCGCCAATCACGCTGATGCCGCTGGGCATAATAGGCGTATCTGTGGTGGCCTTGTCCTGATTGCTTTTGCTGTCGTGGAAAAACAGCCCGGCCAAGCCCAGTCCAGCGCCAACCGCTGGCTCGGTAATAATGGTGGGTACCGGTAAAAAGCGTCGTGGCTTTTGTTCAATTTGAGCCGGGCTTGAGTTGGGTACTTGTTGCGCCCAGCTCTGGGACGCTCCGCCTAGAAGTAGTAAAAACCAAAAAGTGATGCGTTGAGGCCAGGTGCCTTCCATAGTATCTGTCTGCTCGCAAATCAAACCGTTAGTATAGCAAATTATTTTTACATTCAATGCGTTACTAACCTGGTAAAAGAGGGTGAAAGCGGCCTAATATTGGGGGAGTTCGGTCAGAGGACTGTAATCGATTTGCAGCTCGACTAAGGTGAGCTCGGGTATGGTTTTCAAACGAGCCATCTCGGTTGCCATATCCTGTGTTGCCTTAGCACTTAGACGATAATTATCGCCGGCGATATGGGTAATACGGTAGTTGGCGGTTAACTCCTGAATGGGGAGAGCGGTGCTGGAGACGACAAAGTCTCTGCCCACCAATCCGGGTTCACCATTACTGAGGTTGTCGATGCGGGTTCCCGGTAGTAATTTTTGCCCTTTCCAGCGGATCTTTTCGCCATTGTTGTCTAAGGTGAAATAAGTCTGTGTAGACGTGTTCGACTGGGATTCTGACTTACCGGGTTGGTCGCCATGACATGCGGCTAATGTCACAATCATTACTAGCTTTAACAGGGTTCGCATTAGCACTGTATCCGTTCTTTCCGGTGTGGCGTTACTGTTAAGGTAGTTGCATCGGTCTAAAATAGGCAAGGTGCACTATGGCTATACAACGATCTTTTACACCAGTGCGAGAGTCATGCCCGGCAGTTTTCTCTGCTCTTTTCATAACGACGTTAAACTTTTCCCCGCTGTGGAGCCTGTCCACGGCGTATGCATCGTCTCAACCGAGTGATTACTATGTGGCTCAGTCGCAGCCACCCAAGTTGTTGGCCAAAGAACAACAGCGATTAGCACAGCAACAGACCAAACTTGGTATGTCCTCGCACTTTGATCCCTTGCTTAACCGAGCCACCTTCGTCTGGGCACCGGCTACATCGGTACTTAACTTCACTGCTCAGGGTTCATTGCAGCAAACGGCCCAGGCGCATATGCAGCGTTTAAGCGGTATTGCCAACAGTAAGTCGGCTCAGCATCAAGCTGGGCATCAAGCTCAGCATCAAGCTCAGCTCAGTCACTGGCATGATCTGGGGCGGGGTGCGGTGATCGGACGCTATCGTCAGTATGTGCAAGGTATTGAAGTGTTCAATCGCCACTATAACGTGATGCTGGATCGCCGCGGCGAGTTAGTGGCCAGTTCGGGTTATTTTGCCGAGGTGCCCAGCGAAGCGCAAAATTTCAGTGCCCTGAGTGCTTTTAGCGATACCTCCACCGCGGTGTACCATGCCTTGCGTCAGCTAAGTGGGGCGTCGTTGCAGCTTGAATCAACAGGCACGCAACAGGGTTATAACTGGTTTAGAGTACAAAGCCAAAATTCCGATGAGTTCTTTGCCGGAGTGCGCACCAAGGCGGTATTTTATCCCCTCGACGGTGAGCTGCTGGCGGCGCACTATGTGGAGGTTGAACGGCAAAACCGCCATACCTTGGTGAGCGATTATTTTGCCTACGTGATTGACAGCGGCTCGAACAAGGTGCTGTTCAAAAAGAACTTACAAAACCATGCCACAGCCTATAACTATCGTGTCTACGCCGATGGGCAAAACGGTTACCCGATGGAAGGTCCCCATGGAGATGTGATCCCTGCCATGGGGCTGGGGCAGGAAGATGAAACCGTAATTCTTAACGCGAATTTGGTAAGCCTGAGTTACTACCCGGGGCTTTCCACGGCCGATCCTTGGTTAAGTGACACGGCCACCCGCACTCAGGGCAATAATGTCTATGCCTATGCAGATATTAACGCGCCCCAGGGGTTTAGCGCTGGAGATCTGAATGCCGAGACTACCTCGGCTTTTACCTTTGATTATGTGCTGGACCCGGATTTATCTTCCAGCGCTGAGGTCAATGTCAAGGCCGCGGTGGTGAACCTCTTCTATATGAATAACTTCTTGCACGACTTCTTCTACGACCTAGGCTTTGATGAAAGTGCCGGAGTGGCGCAGCTGAGCAACTATGGTCGCGGTGGTGTGGAGGGCGACCCGATTAACGCCGAAGCCCAGGACTACAGCGGGATGAACAATGCCAACATGGCAACTCCGGCGGATGGAGCCAGTCCGCGCATGCAAATGTTTGTGTTTGACTCCAAAGATGCCAGGGTGGGTGAAGACTATGGGGTGATAGGCCCCAATGGCCTTTTAACCTCGACACAGCGTTCGCAATTTGGCCCGGATGTCTTTGATATCAGCGGTGAGCTGGTGCGCTATAACGATGGCAACGATATGGACTCCGCTAGCGTCTATGACGGCTGTGAAGTGCCTCTCGACCCCAGCCTACTGGTGGGCAAGGTGGCCATTATCGAACGCGGCACGTGCACCTTTGTGACCAAGGTGAAAAACGCCCAGGATGCCGGCGCGCTGGCGGCACTGATCACGAATAATGTTGATGATGGGACTGCGGCGCCCATGGGCGGTGTCGATGGCAGCATCAGCATAGGCAACATGGGGCTCAATTTCGCTGATGGGCAGATGCTCTACAATGCCTTGGATGGCGGCGCGGTAAATGTGCGCCTGTTTAATACCAACCCGCTTAAGGACGGCACCTTTGATAACGGCATTATTGCGCACGAATGGGGGCACTATATGAGCAACCGTCTGGTGGGGAATGGCAGCGGTTTGGTGAACTTTCAGGGGCGGGCTTTGGGAGAGGGCTGGAGCGACTTTCATTCGCTGTTGTTTATCGCCAAGGAAGAAGATGCGGCCATTGCGGGTAATAGCGATTTTACCAAGCCCTATGCGACCGGCACCTATGTGGAAGATTTTTACTTTGGGATCCGCCGAGTACCCTTCACTCCGAATCAGACTATCAACCCCCTTAATTTTAGACATATTAGCGAAGGTGCCGGTGGCGATGTCGGTCTGCCGCCAACCTCAGTGGCCTCGCCCCATGGCCCTGGTGAGCTTTGGGTATCGGTGTTATGGGATTCTTATGTAGCACTCATTAACCATCATGGTTTTGCCCAGGCGCAACAGCGGATGGCCCGTTACCTGGTGGGCGGTTACAAGATGACCCCGGTTGCTCCGTTGTACACCGAGGCACGGGATGCGCTGCTCGCTACCATAGCCGCCGAAGATATGACCGACTACCGCTTGGTATTGGCCGCCTTTGCTAAGCGCGGTCTGGGCTTAGGAGCACAGTCGCCCGAGCGTTACAGCACTAATCTAACTGGTGTGGTGGAGTCATACGAAACGGAATTGGCGGCCTTTGCCGTTGAGGAGGTGAAACTCGATGCCGACAGCGATCTGTATTGTAGCCAGGATGGCTTTTTAGACGTAGGAGAGCGCGGTAGTATCAGCGTACAGATCTTCAATACCGGTAGTGAAACCCTGACCAATGTGCCGGTGCAATTTACTGTGTTATCTGCCCAAGGCGTCAACCTTGGCAATGGCGGCAACAGCACGGTGGCTGAAATAGCACCCTTCGCATCGGCCCGGAGTGAGCCCATCAGTATCTATTTGCTCAATGCCGATGTGGCCAGCGAGCTTGAGATTGAGGTGAGTTTTCCCGAGCAAAGTATCGGCGACGATATCGTCGAGCCGCAGTCAATAACGGCTAAATTTACGGTCAACTTTAGCTTTACTGACGCGCCGCTTGTTAACGCCAGCCAAGGCGATGATATGGAAAAGGCGGTGCTCAGTCGGGCCAATTTGCCTTTGCACTTGCTTAAGTCAGACCCCCGCGCAGAAAACACCTTGCGTTTTGATAACTCGGAACAAATCGCGCTCTTTGAGCAAAGTGGTTTTGAGCTGGGAGAGCAGGCGTTGTTCCTCAATAACAATGGCTATGAGTCCGATGTGGCGCTTACCACAAGGCCCTTTATGGCGGCAACGCAATCCGAACTCAGGGTGTCCTTTTGGCATTACTATGTTTTGGAGGAGTTGTGGGATGGTGCCGTGCTTGAAATTAGGGTAGATGATGGTGACTGGCAAGACGTGACTGAGGTCGGCGGTCAATTTAGCGTCGGCTACGATGCTAAGCTCAATGAAAGCCCAACGCAATCTTTGCAGTTGCGCAACGCCTACACGGGCCGCAATAGCAGCGCCGGCGTTTTAGGTAATAAAGAGGAGGTAAGCTTTGGTAGCTTGTTAGCCGGTAGACAGGTGCAATTTCGTTTTCGTCTCAGCACCGATGTTAACGTCAAGGATATTGGCTGGTGGATAGACAACCTTAGCATTGAAGGTATGGCCAGCGGCGCCTTTTATCAATTAAGCGCCCCGGATGAGGGCCGCTGTGACAACCGCGCTCCCACCTTAGCGGAGTTGACGGCACAAACCGTGGATGAGGGCGAGGAGGTGACCTTAACCGCTCAGGCCGAGGATGTCGACGGCGATACCCTTAGTTATCAGTGGCGGCAAACACAAGGGCCCAGTGTGACCCTCAGTGGCGCGCAAACGGCTACTATGAGCTTTACCGCGCCACAAGTGAGTAGTCAGCAGCAGTTGCATTTTACCCTGAGCGTCAATGACGGCGCGTTAAGTGCCGAGCAAAGTGTGGTGGTGACGGTTAACAATGTGGTTGCTCCACCACCGGCGCCAGAGCCGAGTTCTGGTGGTGGGGGAGGTTCTGTTGGTTGGCTTACGCTGATCTTGCTCGCAGCGATTCGGGTGTTGCGAAAGAACTAAAGGAGAAGGCCGCATTAAATGCGGCCTTTTTGATGCTTGCTGAGTCCTGTTCGCAGCGGATCAAGTGCAATTAGAGGTAAAGCTGGATGATTTCGCGATTCCACAAGCCTTCTTTAGAACCATCGCTTTGCAGCACTTCGTTTTGCTTTTGCAAATAGCTATAGGTCACCGTGTTGCCGATATCGCCCAAGGCCTTTAGGGCCATGGCGCGATCCGACCAGGAGCCGGTGCCTTCATACAAATCTATTAACAACTGGACACTGTCATTGTCCTTCATATTGCCCAAAGACGAGATGGCGGCGAGACGAACATATTCATCCTCAGATTTAACCAGTTCGCGCAAATAAGGCAGGGCAATTGGGTTATTACTGAAGCCAAGCTCATACACATCCAGGTAGTTGGCTTTAACGCCGGCACCCTTAATGCTGTCGATCAGGGTCTGGGTTTTTTCATCGGACAACTTACCGCCCATAAGCTGCTGATTGATTTTTGCGCTTAATTCTTTAACCACTAAGCTCATGGGTTCATTGAGCGTTGGCTCAATAATTTCGTCAAAGCTCCACACCGGTACCTTGCCACGCTTTACATACACGGCCACCGGGTAACTGCCTTTTGTCGTCTCCAGTTTGCCTTTGAGCATGGTGAAGGTAATAAAAGGAGTAAAGCCATTGGTTCTATGATTGCGCATATTAAAACGCAAGATCTCTAACTTGTTGTCGCCCTCACCTAAGGTGATGGGCAAATCACGGGCGGCAAATTCTTCGGCTAAATGTGCCTCGAGGAACTCCACTTGCTTGAGTACCTTGCCTTCATACATCAAGGCGCTGGGCAAAATACCCGAGGTGAAGGGCGCGCTTTTATCGCTGCGCTGGTCGACCACCTGTATTTTTTGCTGGTTGGTCTGAGCCGTCGCCTCATAGGCATTTGGCGAAGGTTGTGGCTTACTCAGCTTGTATGAGCTGGGCGCACAGCCTTGAAGTAAAAGAGAGCAGGAAAGTGCAACTGTTATTGTTATTGTTTTCATTGTAAACATCATAGGCCCTTCAATTTGCTTAATAATTAGCCGCATGAAAATAGCAAACCGCTGAATCTAAAGCAACGAGTTTGTTACCAAGATGTAAACTAAAATTTTGTGAATACCGGAATAAAAGGGTGTCAGCGCTCGTCAATGGCTGTGCACGGTAAGCGCGTGCAGGCGCAGCAAATTAATTATTTTCTCTTTTTTAAGTTTCTTAAGACTTTCTTAAGTTTCGCTTTCTAAATTGATTCCATCGCCTCATCTTCAGTAGGGTTTGCTATGGAATCTTTATCGCTCAGCTACGGCACAATGCAGTCGCAATATCTGTTACCCGAGCCCGCATCTATCGCTCAGGGTTATTTTGTTGCCAATTCAGAGCAGCCCATCCATCGTAGTTTGGCGACCCGTATTCAAGCGGGGTTTGCCAAGCATTATGGCGCCGATGTGCAGGAGTTTATGCCGCTGTTGGCCTGTCTTGGTTACTCCGAGCAGCGCTATTGCTGTTTTGGTTTGCGCAGTGCCAGCCAGCCTTTGTTTATTAACCAATATTTGGATCAGCCACTGGCCGAGCACCTGCAGCAATGGCAATGCCTGCCGTCTGACTGTATCGAGCTGGGTAATTTGGTGTCCACCCACAGTCAGGCAACGCTGGCACACTTTGTCGTTTTGGCAAAAGCGCTGCAACGAGCCGATAAGCGCAAGCTGGTATTTTGTGCCACCGCTCATATTCGTAACCTGCTTACTCGCATTGGTGCGCCCTTCGAGGTACTTGGCGATGCCAAGCCGGAGCGCCTGGCAGATTGCGGACTGAGTTGGGGCAGTTATTACACCAATACACCTCAGGTCTGTGTGGTGGATGTGGCGCAGGTTTGTAAGCATGTGGATAGCACCGACACCCTGTCCTATTTTGCCAAGTCCTATCAGAATGATATCGCTAATCTGGCCGTTGAGGTGACGCATTTATGATGGCCGAATTAACCCGTCTTTGGCACGGCCAGGTGGTCGGTGAGCAACAGCACATGGATGCAGCGCAGTTTTGGCAGCAAGTCGAGCGCCTGGCTACGCACCTAAAGGACATGCAGTTAAGCTGTGTGGCGGTGGAGCTGGATAATGGTCTGCCCTGGCTGGTGGTTGATTTTGCCCTGATGCAGGCAGGCATAGTGTCCTTGCCTTTGCCAGCCTTCTTTTCGCCCGAGCAACGCCAGTTTGCCCTGGATAAGGCGCGTCCCGAACTTATTATCGGCGCCGCCGACCAGACAAAAAACGCCGCACAGAGCTGGACTATTGGCAGTGAAAGCATTGCCCTGCAACCGAGTAATCTGGCGGCTCCCGAGCAAGCAGTGCCCCAAGGCACGCAAAAAATTACCTTTACCTCAGGGTCTACCGGACAACCCAAGGGAGTGTGCCTGTCCACGGCGCATATGTTTGAGGTCGCCGCGTCCTTGGTCAGTCGCACCGCGGTGGATGCGCCCAAGCATTTATGTCTGTTGCCCTTGCCCGTGTTGCTTGAAAACGTAGCCGGGGTTTATGCGCCCATGTTGGCCGGTGGCGATATTTATGTGCCTTCGCTGACAAGCTTAGGCTTCGACGGCGCCCGGTTAACTACCCCACAAAAGCTCTTGGCCACCATTAGCGAGGTAGAGCCCAATACCCTGATTTTGGTGCCGGAATTATTAAAGGCCCTGGTGCAAGCCTGCGCTTCGGGTTGGCAGGCACCCAGTTCCTTAACCTTTATAGCCGTCGGTGGTGCCAAGGTTGCGCCTCAGTTAATTGCACGCGCCCATGATCTGGGTCTGCCCGTGTATCAGGGCTATGGCTTGTCTGAGGCCGGCTCGGTGGTGAGTTTAGCTACGGCTGACGGCGCCGGTGTGGGCGAGCCATTGGCGCATGTTCGTTATGAAATCCGCGATGATGAAATGATCATCAAGGCACCGAACTTCCTTGGTTACCTTGGCGAGCCAAACACCCAGCCACAAGGCTTCGCCACCGGCGACCTGGTGCGCATGGACAATGGCGAGTTGCATATTCTTGGTCGTAAAAAGAACCAGCTTATTCTGAGCACCGGGCGCAATATTTCCCCGGAGTGGCCCGAGTCGCTCTTGCTTAGCCATGGGCCCATATTGCAAGCAGTGGTGGTAGGTGAAGGTCAGGCTTTTTTGAGCGCCCTTATTTATTGTCATGAGGCCGTCGATGACGCCCAGCTAGAGGCGCTTATCGACGCCACTAATGCGCAACTGCCCGAGTATGCGCAAATTGTTAATACCCTGCGCTTAAGTGCGCCGCTCAGTGCTGCCGAGGGCTTGCTCAGTGCCAATCAAAGGCCCAAGCGCCCGGCTATCAATGCGCATTTTTCACAACAAATTTCTCAGTTATATCAG
The DNA here is from genome assembly GCF_002964705.1 of Pseudoalteromonas sp. T1lg75. Classification (GTDB taxonomy): domain Bacteria; phylum Pseudomonadota; class Gammaproteobacteria; order Enterobacterales; family Alteromonadaceae; genus Pseudoalteromonas. The sequence goes on from NZ_PQCD01000033.1 coordinate 208,729, forward strand.
GAGTAGTCCGCTATGTTATTTTTCCAAAAACTGGTCGAACAAACCGAACAAGAGCGTCAATACCTGTTGTCTGCCGAGGTGATCCAAAAGGCGTTGGCCGGCCAGGTCAGCGTGGACCTTTATGTGGCCTTTTTACAACAAGCCTTTCATCACGTTAAACACACCATCCCACTCTTGATGGCCTGTGGCGCCCGCATTAGCAGCGAGCAGGAATGGTTACGCGACGCCATCGCCGAATACATAGAAGAAGAGCTGGGACACCAGGAATGGGTGCTCAATGACATCAAGGCCTGTGGTTTTGATAAAGAGCAGGCCCGTTACAGCGAGCCCAATTTTGCCACCGAGATGATGGTCAGCTATGCCTACGACAGCATAGCGCGTATTTCGCCGCTCAGTTTCTTCGGCATGGTCCATGTGCTTGAAGGCACGTCCATTGCGCTGGCCGACAATGCCGCCGACACCATACGCACTAAGCTGGGGCTGCCAAAAAAAGCCTTTAGCTATCTCACCTCCCATGGTGCCTTGGATATAGAGCATGTGAAGTTCTTCCAGGGGCTGATGGACCGTATTACCGACGAGCAGGAACAGCAGGTGATAGTGAATGCGGCGAAGCGTTTTTATCGTCTCTACGGCGACATGTTCCGCACCCTGGATACTAACCATGGCCTGGCGCCCCTGAGCGAAGAGGTGGAGGCGTTATGAGCGCGCCGATTGCGGTTTTGACCGGAGCCAGCGGCGGCATCGGCGGTGCCATCGCCAAACGATTGGCGGCCCGCAATTACCGGATGATCTTACTCGGTCGCGACTTGCCCGCATTGGAGCAGGTTCGCCAACAGTTGCCAAGCGACGAGGCGTCTTATCATCTGGCCTTACAGGTGGATCTAAGCAACGACGCCGATATTAGCCGGGTGGTGGACCTACTTGGCGATATTGGCCGCTGTGATTTGTTGGTCAACAACGCCGGGGTAAACACCATGGTGCCTTTTGGATCCCTGAGCAAGTGTGATCTCGACGCGGCGCTGGCGGTCAATGTCCGTGCGCCCATGCTGCTGTCACAAGGGTTATTACCCCTGCTGCAACAAGGTGGCGGCACCATAGTGAATATTGGCTCCTCGTTTGGCGCCATAGGTTACCCGTTACAGGCCCAATACTGTGCCACCAAGTTTGCCTTGCGCGGGTTTAGTGAAGCGCTGGCCAGAGAGCTAAGTGATACTCAGGTGCGGGTTAAATACTTTGCCCCGCGTGCCACACAAACGGCCATCAACAGCGACAAGGTCACGGCACTCAATAAGGCATTGGGTAACGCCATGGATACGCCGGAGTATGTGGCCGAAGAATTTATGCGTTTACTCGACTCCGACGAGCGCCGCCGCAGTGTCGGAGCCAAAGAGTCCTTCTTTGCAAAAATCAATGCGTTACTGCCCAAGGTGGTGGATAACGCCCTAGCGAAACAACTTGCGACTATTAAACAATTAATGAGGTGAACTATGAAACCCTATTTCGCAATGGCTCTTGTGGCCACGGCCCTGTCTCAAAGTGCCTTTTCTCAAAGCACCTGGTCCAGTGTCGATGAGCAGATGAATCTGCAACAACTGATGCGCCAGTGGGCCCATGTCAATTATGAGCTCAAGGGCGACGATCAGGAAGATGCCTTCGCCGAGCTGGCGAAGAGTGCGCAAACCTATCGCCAGGCACACCCGGATGAGGCCGAAGGCCATATCTGGTCTGGCATTATTCATTCCAGTTTCGCCGGTGCAAAAGGCGGCTTGGGGGCCTTAGGCCTGGCTAAAGAAGCAAAAAAAGACTTTGAAATGGCCATGAGCATCAATGGTGAAGCGCTTCAAGGTTCGGCCTACACCAGTCTAGGCACTTTGTATGCGCAGGTGCCGGGCTGGCCAATCGGCTTTGGCGATGATGAAAAGGCTCAGGAGCTGTTTAAAAAGTCCTTGGCTATCAACCCTGACGGCATTGATATTAATTACTTTTATGCTCAGTTCCTCTATGATGAAAGGAAGTATAAACAAGCGAAAGCGCATTTGTTGCGTGCCCAGGCAGCGGCACCACGCGCCGAGCGACCGCTGGCCGATAAATATCGCCAGCAAGAGGTGGCTCAGTTACTGGCTAAGGTGGAGCGTAAGCTAAAACGCTAACAAAGGAGACAGGGATTGCGGTTGTTACTGGTGGAGGACGATGTCATCGTCAATGAATGCTTGAGCCGTACTCTGGCTCACGAGGGCTATGCGGTGGAATCGGTGACCTGTTTAGCCGAGGCGCGGCCCATGATAGCGCACGATGATGTGGATCTGGTGATCCTCGACCTCGGCTTGCCCGATGGCGATGGCTTAAGCCTGCTAGCGGATATTAAACGTCGTGCCAAGCCCTTACCGGTGCTGATCCTCACCGCCCGTGACAGCCTGGATGACAAAATTCAGGGCCTGGACTTGGGCGCCGACGACTACCTGGTCAAGCCCTTTGCCGTGGACGAGCTATTGGCACGTTTGCGGGTGCTGGGCCGGCGCGTCAGTGGTGTGGCATCAAGCATATTGCAATGTGGCTCGGTACAAATGGATCTCGGCGCCCATCAGGTCAGTGTCGATGGCGCCTCGATCAATCTGCCGCGCAAGGAGTACATGCTGTTAAAGGCGTTAATGGAAAACCAAAGCCGGGTGCAGTCCAAGGAGCAGCTGGAACAAAAGCTGTACCAATGGGGGGAGGCGCTCGGCTCCAACGCCATCGAAGTACACATTCACCATTTACGCAAAAAGTTGCCGGCCAAGATGATCAAAACCCTGCGTGGCATCGGCTATGTGTTAGCCACCAATGAAGGCGGCGAACCTTGAGCATACGCACCAAGCTGATGATGCTCTTGCTGGCCATGTTGGTGCTGATCTTGTTTTTAGCCCTGGCCCAGGGCTATCAACGCAGTTTGGCCCGTGCCGATGCCTTGTTTGACCAGCATCTCCAGGCCCGCACCCAATTGCTGTTTGCCGTCGCTCCCGAGGCCCTGCCCAAGCAACAGGCCGAATTTTGGCAGCGCTGGCAAGGCAATACTTTAGTGGGGGGAAGCGAAAGCTTACTCGCCAAGGTGCCGCCCCAGGGCCTGCAAACCATCAACAGCCAAGGGCAACGACTGCGTATCGCCACCTATTGCCAGCAACAAGATTGCGTGGTGCTGGGCGAGCCCATCAGTGAGCGTTTTGCCCTGTCGGAGCAATTGATCATCGCCCTGATGTTGCCCATGTTGCTTGGCATTGTTTTATTGGCGGTGTTTATCAGTCTGGCGGTTAAGCGTGCCTTACAACCCCTCACCTTACTCTCTCGCGAGCTCAAAACACGTGCCGCCAATGATTTTTCCATGTTGCGCACCGAAGCCAAGGCGCTGGAAATCAAACCCGTGGTGGACACTCTGAATGCCCTGTTGCGGAGCACCGAACAGGCCTATTTGCGCGAGCGCTACTTTGCCAGCGATGCCGCCCATGAGCTGCGTACGCCGCTGAGCGCGATGAAAATCAATCTGCACAACTTATTACAGCGTCATAATGATGAGGATGCCAAAGCGCTGAGCCTGAGTGTCGACCGCCTAAATCATTTGGTGGAGCAAATGCTGGCCCTTGGCCGTACTTCCTCCCAGCAGTGGCAGGACAAACTGGCTAAACAGTCGCTGGCCCATATTTGCCAGCAGCTAATCGCCGAGCTCTATCCGCAAATAGCGCAGAAAAATCTGGATATTAGCTTAAGCGGCGAGTGTCGCGAGGTTATCGGTGAGCCCTTTACCCTTAATGTGATGTTGAAAAACATCATTAGCAACGCGGTGAAATATACCCCAGCAAATGGCCGTATCGCCATTCACTTGGCCGATCGGGGTGATAATATTGAGCTGCGAGTGGCTGACTCCGGCCCCGGCATTGCCAGCGAGTTACGGGAGCGCATTTTTGATCGTTTCTTTCGCGTTGGCGGCGACTCGCACCCAGCTCATATTCCTGGTGCGGGTTTGGGTTTGGCCATAGTTCAGCATGTGATTGGCCTCTATCAGGGTGAGGTGCAACTCAAGCAAAGTGAATGGGGTGGATTAGAAGTGATCATTACCATGGCGGTACAGCGAGAGACATTATGCAGCGATTGATATGGACATTGCTGCTGTTGAGTATGCCGGCTTTTGCCGAACTCAAAGAGTTTAAGCTGGTGCTCAAGGACCACCTTTTCTATCCGGCGCGCATGGAGGTGCCGAGCGGTGAAAAAATTCGCCTCTTGGTGCACAACCTCGACGGCGACCCGGAAGAGTTCGACAGCTTTGATTTAAACCGCGAGAAGGTGCTGTTCCCCGGGCGCATTAATGTTATCTATGTCGGCCCTCTGGCCCCGGGTGAGTACTTCTTTTTTGGCGAATTTGCACCCGACACCGCACGGGGCACCCTGGTAGCGGTGCCTATTGAGGAGCAAAGGCCATGATCAACAGCTTATTAGTGACCATCAATCAATTGTTGCCGCCTGCGGTGTTGCTGGTGTTTGCCCTGGTGTTGCACGTTAAGCCCCTGGGTCGAAAGCGCTGGCTTATTTTAGCCCTGTGGCTGGTGGTGCCGACATTGAGCTATATCCTCGCGCTTGAGCAAATCAGCCAGTGGTTCGATTACCTGGGCTTTGAGTATTCACAAATGCTGCTGGTGGCCCTATTGGTGCTGGCGGCGCTCAGCGGGTTGGCGCTGCGGCTGTGGGCCAGTTTTGTGTTGCTGTTGGCCAGTGCCAGCTGTTTATATTTGAGTCACTACTTACCCTGGCTGCTGCAAGGGCACATGGAGCTGGCTCGCGCCCTGGGGGTATGTCTTGGAGTGGGCATAGTCGGTAGTTTTGCCATTTTATTTTATTTCTTTCTTACCTGGTTGGCCGAGCATTACGGGCCCTGGGGGGTACTCGGCCTATTTAGCATGCATATTGCCGGGTCCATGGTCGGCATGCTGGATATTGCCGCCGGTGCAGGCTTACTAACCATGCCTTCCCCCTTGGTGGATCTGCGCACCCTGTTGGACGAGCATAGTATTTTTGGCCGTTTGGCCAAGGTGGTTGTGGGTTATGAAGCGACCCCCAGTTCGCTGTCATTATGGGTATATATATTGACGCTGTTGGCGCTGCTAGGAGCAGCCAACTGGCAACGGAGTAGACAAAAATGCGATATTTAACCTGGGCTTTATTGCTGCTAAGTGCCAGCAGTTGGGCCGATGGCATGGTGGTCGATAAGGTCTACCATCCCTATGTCCTGCCCTATGAGAGGGAGCTGGAGTGGCGCCTGGTATCGCGACAAACCGAGGAAGGCAATGTGCTGGCGCAACGCTTCGGTGTCGGCGGTGCCATCAGTGAAACCCTGAGCCTGGAAGTCTATGGTGTCGGTGAGCGCGACGATGAAGGCGACTTTGGTCTGGCCGCCTATGAAGCGGAGTTGCGCTGGCAAATGGTGGAGCAGGGGCGTTATTGGGCCGACTTTGGCGCCCTATTTGAAATAGAAAAGCAGCACAAAGAAGATAACTATGAGATCACCTCCGGCCTCTTGTTCGAAAAAGAGTTCGGCATCACCAGCCTCACGGTCAATGCCTTCTTGGTGTATGAGTGGGGCAGTGATATTGATTCAGAATGGGAGTCGGAGTTTCGGGCGCAGTATCGTTACCGTTTGCGCTCGGCGTTTCAACCGGCATTAGAGCTCTACAGCGGCGAAGACTTTGTCGGTGTCGGCCCGGGCTTTATCGGTTTGCACCGTTATGACGGTCAGCATCAGCTAAAATGGGAAGCGGGCTTTATCAGCGAAGTGGGGCATGGCGGTAAAGACCATAGCTTTCGCCTGGCCCTGGAGTTCGAGTTTTAAAATGTGGGTTGTCTGTTTATCTGCGCAAGAAACGAAGATAAACAGACCCTAGGTTTTACTTAAAACTTACTGGGTGCCGGCGGCACGCTCAGTGGTTGTTTTGGCTTGGCCTCAAGCTCCTTAAGTAGCTCTTCAACGGCGCGCTCGATGGATGGATCCTTACCCTGATAAATAAGCTCAGGACGATCAATTACCTCGATATCCGGCGTTACGCCTTCATTCTCGATGATCCAATTTCCCTCGTTATCCAGGATGCGGAAGGTCGCCGCAATCACCTGACCGCCATCGACCAGGTTCGGGTTGCCGGAAATACCGATTAAGCCACCCCAGGTACGAGTACCAATCAGCTTACCTAAACCCGCCTGACGGAAATAGTAAGGCAGGGCATCACCGCCGGAGCTGGAATAGCCATTGATCAGCATGGCCTTGGGACCATCGTGGGCAAACTGCGGAGTTTTCGTCGGCTCAACACCACGGCGCTTCCAGTAGTTTAGCGGCTTACGTGCCAGCCAGGTGATCATGTGCTCGGGAATAAAGCCACCGCCATTGTAGCGGTCGTCGATGATCATGGCGTCCTTGGTGGTTTGCGGCATAAAGTTTTTGAACATGGCACGGTTGCCTTCGTAATGGGTGTTGGGCAAGTGCACATAGCCAATCCGGCCATTGGAAAGCTTGGCCACATAGTCGGCGCGCTCATTCACCCATTGCAGATAACGCAGGCCTTGCTCGCTGGCCACCGGCTTGACGCTGACCTTCCAGGCACCCTTTTGGCTTGGTTTGGAGTTTATTAGCAGTTCAACCTGCTCACCCTGGGTGTTTTCCAGCAATTCATAGAAGTTACTCACCTGGGTGACCGGGCGGCCGTTAACGGAAATAATGAAGTCTCCGTCGCTGGCTTTAACGCCCGTGGTGCCTAGTGGTGAGCGGAAGTCTTCATGCCAGTTTTCGCCTTGGAAAATCTGCTCGATTTGTACATAACCCGAGTTGTGGCTCGCCAGTTTGGCGCCCAGCAGGCCGTGTTTTTTGCGCTCTGCTTTTGGCATATCACCGGATTGCACATAAATATGACCGGCATTGATCTCACCGGCGATTTCGCTCAGCACATAGTCAAGATCGGCGCGGTGCGCCACGGCATTGGCCAACGGCTGATACTTGGCCAAGATGGCATCCCAATCCTGACCATGATGGTTTTCATCGTAGAACCAATCACGCAAGGTGCGCCAGCCTTCCACATACATTTGCTGCCACTCGACTTGCGGGTCGATTTTCAACGTCATCTTGGTTAAATCCAGCTTGGATGCGTTCAAATCCTGATCCGCTTTCGGGGCAATTACGCTGTAGTCCTTACCCGCTCGTACCAAGACATGCTCACGGTTGCTGGAGAGCGTATAGCCATTCACACCCTTGGCCACGGTTTTCAATTCAGCGTCGTGTTCGGTGCCAAGTAACTGCAAGTCGCCCTTACTTAGCGTCAGGACACCGCCTTCGACGCCAGCCAGGGTATTGTAGTCTCCCGCCGGGGCGTTAAGAGCGGTCACCCGTTGCATAAAGCCACTGCTTTGCAGCTGGTTTTTCTTGCCCTGGTCATTGCTCTTTTCGTCATCATTGAGGATGGCCGCTTCATCGCTTTGCAGGGCAATTAAGGGGGTGATCTTATTGTTGACCGCGGCGGCATAAATGCGCGTGGCGCGGTTAAACATGTAGTCAAACTCATAGCTGCTAAAGGCAAGGTTGAAGTCGCGCTCAGAGGTAAAGTACAGGTATTGGCCATCCGGGGAGAAGGCGGGGCTATGCTCATTGGTCATCTCATCGGTTAAGCGCGTCACCGTTTGCTCATCGGTATTGTAGTGCCATAGTGAGGCATAACGGTTTTCATTGTTTTTCACAAAAACGATGTCTTCGCTGTTTGGCGACCAGATGTATTGCTGAATGCCTTCTTCGTCATACAGACCGGTATCTATCTTGTGTTGCTTCCCTGATTTTGCATCCAGCCACCACAGGGTGTGGTTCTTATCGGCAAACAGCAGTTTTGAGCTATCCGGCGACCACACCGGGGTGAAACGCCAAATGGTGCCGTTGTCGGTGAGTTGTTTCACCGCATTGTTGTTGGCGCGATCTTTTAGGTAAATTTCGTATTCGCCGGTCTCATCGCTCATGTAGGCGATGTAACGGCCGTTGGGCGACCAACTGGCATCAATTTCACGCCCCGATGGCGTGTAGGACAGGTTGCGTGTGGGCCCTTGTTTAACCGGCACGCTAAAGAGCTCACCACGGGCGGTGAACAGGGCGCGCTTGCCATCATGAGACAATGACATGGAGTCGATAAACTCGCTGACATTCTTGCTGTATGGCATGGCGTACTGGCGCACGCCGGCGATATTAATGGTAAGTTTGGTGCTTTGCTCGGTAATTGGGTCAAAGCGATAGAGGTAGCCGCCATTTTCATAGACCAGGGCGTTAGGGCCGGCCGAGGGCCAGAGCACGTCAAAATCCGAGTGATTGGTGAGCTTTTTCGCCTCGGCTCCCTCGCGGTATTGATACAGATTCAGGGTGTAGTCGCTGTCGGAAACAAAATAGATGTTGTCGCCCACCCAGGTCGGTTGCTGCTCGGTGGCGCGACTGCTGGTCAGTTGCTTGGAGGTGTTGTTTTCTAAGTCATACACCCACACATCCTGGGCACGACCGCCTCGCGAGCGCTTCCAGGTACGAAACTCGCGGTCGATGGGGGTGTACACATACTTACCGCCATCGGGAGACAGCATGCCGCCACCGGTTTCCGGGATAGCCAGTGGCTGCTCTAAGCCACCATCCGCTGGCACCATATAGGGACGGCCCATGCGCTTGCCCCAAGGTGTACGGTTGGCACGAAAGACCACGTTTTTGCCGTCGGGGGTCCAATCCAATACCCGGTAATCATAGCCACCGCGCGGCGGCATAGGGCCAACATCGTTATAGTAAGTCAGTTGCTTTAACCCGGAGCCATCGCGGTTGATCACGTAAATTTGGCGGCTGCCGTTGTACTCGGCGGCAAAGGCGATGCGTTCGCCGTCCGGTGAGAATTTAGGAAAGGTCTCAAAGCCAACATGATCGGTCAGACGTTGGCTGGCGCCGGTTGCGGTGTTAGCCACATACACATCACCGGCGTAGATAAAGGTGACATGTTCGTTGTGAATATCGGGGAAGCGCAACAGGCGCGTGTCTTCGGTTTCATAGGCCGACACCCAGGGTGCCAGCGTGGTTGCCACGGCCAAAGCCAAGGTCGTTATTTTTTTCATGGTTATCCTATCCTTTTGGGGAGACTGTTACATCATAGCAAGGGAGCGGATAACTGCGACCGAGGTGCGACTAAAAGGTTGTTAAAAATTATGTAGATGGCCGTTTATGAGACCCTAAGCGTCCTTAGTCATTAAAGGTTTGCAGCTCATGATAGGGGTTGCGCAGCTTTTGCTGGTACCAGCTTGTATCTTCGATGGCGGCGAAGGCTTCTTTAATGTTGGCCACCGTAGTGGCATCCAGATCTTTGTTGGCCGCCAAGTAGCCATAGACGCTGAGCTCTTCGATGGCGCTGATAAAACGCAAATGACTGGCGGGCAGATTAAACTGCTGCGCCATGGCACCCACATAGTTAGGGTCATCGATGATTAAATCCACCTTACCCGAAAGCAACAGGCGATAGGAATGTTTGATATCTGTGGTTTGCAGCACGGTAAAGCCGCGCTTAACAAAAAACAAGGCGCTGATGTCATCGCGCTGCACCGCAATGCGATAGGCACGGGCGTCCTCGAGTTGTTTGATGTTGATGTGTTTGCTCGAAGCTAAGCTGACAAAGCCCAAGCGAAAATAGGCGACCTTGCCCAGCCAGTGGAACAGCGGCTCGCGCTCCGGTGTTTTCGCTAAACTGTAGATCAGCGTATTGGCCTGCTTTTTGGCGAGGTAAAAGGCCCGAGCCCAGGGGTAGATGTTGATGTCGGCATCCACATTCGCTTCGCTGAGCACATGACGAACGATATCCGTACTGCTGCCGCCGATATTGTCATTGATTAAAATCTGGTTCGGCGGGCTCAGTTCGGTCACCACCTGCACGGCGTCATCCGCAGCACTGTTAAAGGATAGAAGTGCGCATAGGAAAGATAACAAGGGGAGTGACGTTCGCAGCAAGGGGGTCATGCTTTTTCCTTAAGCCAATAATTCCCCTAAGCATAGATAAATGCGATCGAGAATGCACCTAATAACGCAGAAAATATTCCTTATTTGGGTACTTTAATGAATTTATACCAATTCTGTTAAGTATGTGAGCAGATATAGCGCCGGATAAATGATGTGATAACAAGGCGGAATTTTTCTTATGTAGTTACTCTACATCGAAAAATTCCAACGCCGTGAGCATGACATTTAGCCCGCTAGAATGATTAGCTATTTAAGTGAATTGGTATTAGTAGGGTGCAGAAACGATAAAAGGGCCTTGCGGCCCTTTGGTGAAGTATCGTTCAAGTTAGCTGTTACCTTAACCCCTTAAGGCAACAACCTAGGTCTAAGACCCTGTTTTGCAACTGTGGCTTCTCTTTGTTTCTAAGCAATAGAGAGGAAAAACCCAGCAATTGCGGCGCTCATGAGGTTGGCCATAGATCCTGCCAACACTGCTCTGAGCCCTAGACGTGCGATGTCCTTTCGCCGGCTTGGCGCCATACCGCCAATCCCGCCTAGTAAGATAGCTATCGATGACAGGTTAGCGAAACCACACAGTGCAAAGGTTACGATTGCTTGTGTGTGCTTACTTAACTCATCACGATAATTTACAAAGTCCAAATAAGCGACGAACTCATTTACGACTAATTTCTGGCCGATAAAGCTACCGGCTCGCATGGCTTCATCCCAAGGCACACCCAATAACCAGGCGACCGGGGCGAAGACATAACCTAAAATCTGTTGTAGCGTCAGCTCCGGGTTATCGAAGAAGCCGCCGAACCAGCCTAATACGCCGTTCAATAGGGCGATTAGCGCGACGAAAGCCAACAACATGGCGCCCACGTTCAGGGCCAGTTGCATACCGCTTGAGGCCCCAGCGGCCGCGGCATCGATTACGTTTACCGGCTGCTCATGCTCGGTATCGAGCTCGGCCAGTGTTTCCTTCGGGGTTTCCGTCTCCGGCACGATCATTTTGGCCATCAGGAAACCACCGGGTGCGGCCATAAAGCTGGCAGCAATCAGGTAGTGCAGTTCAACGCCTATCTTTACATAACCGGCCATGACCGAGCCTGCTACCGTGGCTAAGCCACCTACCATGACTGCGAATAATTCCGACTTGGTCATGGTGGTAATAAAAGGTTTTACTATCAAAGGCGCTTCGGTTTGGCCCACGAAAATATTGGCGGTGGCCGAGAGCGACTCGGGGCGCGACGTTTTCAATAGCTTTTGCAGCGCACCGCCTAAGAATTTAATCACCCAATCCATGATGCCGAGGTAATACAAGACCGCCACCAAGGATGAGAAAAACACGATAACCGGCAACACCTGAAAGGCGAATAAAAAGCCTAATGTGTCTTCCTTGGCCAGAGGACCGAATAAAAAGCTGATGCCATCGGTGGCATAGCCGATTATTTTGGCAACCCCTCTGGACATGGCTTCAAGTATGTTTTTGCCAAATTCAAAAAATAATACAAAGCCACCTATGATGACTTGCAGTAAAAATGCCACACCCACGGTGCGCACGTTAATCGCTTTGCGGTTTGTTGACGCCCCGTAGGCAATCGCCAGTAGCACCAGCATACCGATCAGGCTCATTAATGTTGTCATTGCCGATGTTCCCGTTATTCTTGTAGTAGGTGTTTGATTTTACTTTTTATTATGTCAATTGCTACGCGGTTTTTGCCACCTCGGGTAACGACCAAATCGGCGTTATGCTTGGACGGCTCGATAAACTGGTAAAACATAGGTCGCACGGTGCGCTTGTATTGTTCGACAATCGATTGGATTGTGCGGCCACGCTCTTCAATATCGCGTTGCATACGGCGCATTAGACAGATGTCCAGAGGCGTATCGATAAACACCTGGATATCAAATTCTTCTCTCAGTGCCGGATCGCTTAACAACAAAATACCCTCGACGATGAGGATCTTTGCCGGTAAAACGCGGCGTGTTTCCTTTGCGCGGGTGTGCTCGTTATAGTCATAAATGGGCACATCCACGGCGCACCCTTCGCGCAATTGGCGCAGGTGCTCGACCAACAATTCGTGCTCAAAGGCATCCGGGTGGTCATAATTGGTTTTGACGCGATGCGCCATAGGTAAATGCGATTGATCCCGGTAGTAGGCATCTTCCTCGATAATGGCGATCGCCCCAGGCTCTAGCTCATTGACCAGTTCGTTATAAATAGTTTGACTAAACAACGACTTACCCGATGCAGACGCACCGGCAATGGCGATAATGGTTTGTGTCACAAACAAAGCATCCAGACTGAAATTAGACAATTGATTACTTTAGCAAATTCGCCACTAATAATCTCAATTGATGCCATCCTTTAGCGCTTATGCGCGCCAAAAGTGACGCAAATCCTCACGTTATTCCGACAAATGTAGCCTTTGTACCGGGTTTTTATAAGGACTTATGTCCGCTTGAAAAAACATCAGTGGCGAACCCCTAGCGCCCAGATCAAACCTATAATTACTGTAGGACTTTTGTCCTGTTGGTAAATTTATCAAGTGGTTAAAGTTAGCAACATAGCGTAATAGAGCGAGGCAAGTATGGCACGAGCAGTGATCTTGATGGCCGACAGTCTGGGTATAGGCGCGGCACCGGATGCCGAGGCCTTTGGCGATCTTGGCGCCAACACCCTGGCCCACATTTTAGATGCCTACCAGCAGCACTGGGGTGAACCCCTGGCGCTGGCAAACTTGTCGCGACTGGGTTTGATCGATGCCTGTGAGGCGGCGTCTGGTCGAACCCTTAACGTTGCCAATCGCCAACAGCCAATGGCTGCGTGGGGTTATGCCAAGGAGTTATCCAGTGGCAAAGACACGCCGTCGGGGCATTGGGAAATGGCCGGTGTGCCGGTGTTGTTTGATTGGGGTTATTTCCCCTTAACCACACCTAGCTTTCCTGCCGAGTTGATCGAGGAATTGGTAGCGCGCACCGGTATTCCCGGGATCTTGGGTAATTGTCATGCTTCGGGCACGACCATTATCGCCGAGCTCGGTGAGGAGCATGTGCGCACGGGTAAGCCAATTTGTTACACCTCGGCCGATAGCGTGTTCCAAATTGCCGCCCATGAACAAAGCTTTGGCTTGGATAACTTGTATCAGGTATGTGAAGTTGCACGCTCACTGCTTGATGACTACAACATCGGCCGCGTGATTGCGCGCCCCTTTGTTGGCAATGACAAGGATGATTTTAAGCGCACCGGTAATCGCCGCGATTATTCGGTGTTACCGCCGGCCCCGACAGTGCTTGATAAGCTGGCGGCCGCCGGTGGCGAGGTGATCAGTATTGGCAAAATTGCCGATATTTATGCCCATCAGGGGATCACCCAAAAATATAAGGCGCCGGGCCTGGAAAACCTGCTGGCGAAAACCGTCGAGGTGTTTAAACAGGCGCCGGACAACAGCTTGGTATTTACCAACCTGGTGGACTTCGATGAGCTATACGGTCATCGTCGTAATGCCGTGGGTTATGGCGAAGCATTGAAAGTATTCGATGACTTTTTGCCCCATGTGCTGGCGCAGTTAAAAGAAGATGATCTGCTGATCATCACCGCCGACCATGGCTGCGACCCCACCGCCCCAGGCTCGGATCATACTCGCGAGTATGTGCCGGTAATCGCCTATCGCCCGGGCATGCAAGCCGTGGCTCTGGGTGAGCGTGAGAGTTTTGCCGATATCGGCCAGACCCTGGCGCAATGGTTTGACCTAACAACACTTGAATATGGTAACGGCTTTGTTGCGGCGCTGTCGCTCGATACGCCGGACACAGCACAGTAAGAGGACAAGATATGAGTACGCCACATATTAGCGCAGCCCAGGGCGATTTTGCCGAAACGGTATTAATGCCGGGCGATCCACTGCGTGCCCAATACATTGCCGAGCACTTTCTCGACGATGCGAAACAAGTGACTGGCGTACGCAATATGTACGGTTTTACCGGCACTTATAAAGGCAAGCCGGTGAGCATCATGGGCTCGGGTATGGGCATTCCATCCATGTCCATTTATGCCCGCGAGCTGATCGTCAGCTACGGCGTGAAAAACATTATTCGTATCGGTACCTGTGGCGGCATCGCCGCGGATACCAAAATTCGTGACGTGATTTTTGCCCAGGGTGCGAGCACCGACTCCAATGTCAACCGTGCCCGTGTACGTGGCTACGATTTTGCCGCCCTGGCCAGCTATGGCTTGCTTGAAAATGGCGTGCGTGCCGCTCGTGAATTGGGTATTGATGCCAAGGTAGGTAACGTGTTTACCACGGATACCTTCTATCAGGCCGACCCCTCGTTCTACGAAGAGCTGCATAAGCTGGGCGTGTTGGCGGTGGACATGGAAACAGCCGGTCTTTACGGCGTGGCCGCCGAATACGGCGCCAATGCCATGGCGCTGTTTACGGTGAGCGATCATGTGATCACCGGCGAAGCAACGCCAGCCGAAGAGCGTCAAAGCACCTTTAACGAGATGGTGAAAATCGCCCTCGAATCAATCTAATTTATGCACCTAGGGACTATCCCTAGGTTGCAACACCCGTGTTCCTTGGTAATACGTGAAAAACGTTAACCTCAAAGTCCCCGCTTTTTAGCGGGGCTTTTTTATGCCTGGCATTTATCACAACAAGTTGTCGCTCTCAGTCTCGCCATGTTGAATGCATGTAAAACTCCTGATAGTTTGGTTCTGTTAAGATAATTTCTCAGTAAAGCGGCGAAGTGATTTTGCCAACTTATTTGGAGGTTTGGCATCGATATCCAGCCGGTTACCACATTTGTGCCTATTCGCTGAAGAGCAATGCTTTTAAAAGGAAGTAATGTCCAATGTTAAAGAGATTGATAGATGGTTTAATTTTTGGCACAGGATTTGGTGTTGCCTTTGTTGTGGTCTGGGTTGTTGCTATCTATTTTGTAATACCGCCTATACTCGAAGGTTCTTTTCAGTCTTCTAGCTTAGACTCCAGAACATTGGAAGAAACGATTGACCAAGCCCCGCCTATTCGCGAGCCAAATAACTTCCTAGGATCGTCAGCAATCTATTCAGGTGAATTTCCAATAAGTGGCTATTCTAAGCTTTCAGCAGGCGAAGGTATTATTAATGGCACGGTTGCAGTAAACGGAAAACCTTTAGCAGGTTTGAAACTGAGATTAGCTCTTAATGGCAGCGCAAAGAGTCAATGGGCGATAACTGATATTAAAGGAGTGTACGAGGTTAGGGTGCCTTATGGTGAGTACAAAATTGATGGTTATGAATTTGATTATTCGATTGTCAATGAATTATTACCGGGGAAAATAAGTCATCCTGAAGACCGAAACTCCACTTCAAAATTTTGGGTCAGTGAAACTGAACAAGGGCGTGGATTAAATTTTAGGTTTGTTGATCCTATTATCAAACGCTTAGATAAATCGAGATTTTCAAGTTCTGATTCTGTGGTGCTAAAGTGGGAGCAATATCCAAATGCAGTTAAATATAAGATCCAGATTTTTGAAAAAGTAGATCCAGATACATGGAAAAGTAAGTCAATTTTCGATTGGCCAGCAAGGCCCTCTACAGAGGATACTTTCCTTGATTTGAGTAAATATGATGTCACTTTAAAGCCAGGTCATTACTATGGGTTTGAAGTACAGGCCGAGAACGCAGAAGGGAATTTGATTTCGGAGACTCATAGGAAGCATCAGGATTACGATTTTGAGATAGAGCAGTAGAGCAAGAGCGTATTGGCGCTGGCAAACGAAAACGTTAATCTCAAAGTCCCCGCTTTTTAGCGGGGCTTTTTTATGCCTGGTATTTATCACAACAAGTTGTCGCTCTCAGTTTCGCCATATTGAATGCATGTAAAACTCCTGATAAGAGTTAATTGCTCTTGGTTCGCTGTGCTCGGCCCTTTCTGACCCCAAAAACAGCGCCAAACTGGTCGTATCACCACACCAAATTAATCCTAACCATTTCAAATAACTAGATAATTCCATTTTCAGACTTTAGTCGTAGTTGATTTTTCTTTCATTTCGTATTTTTGTTGATAGGATGTTTCCTAAAGGTTAATTCGCAGGCTTGAATTAGCCTTCATAAAAGTGATTTTAATAAATCGATAATACGTGCTTTAACTTACTCTTCTTTGTCTCCACCTTTGGGTGTGTCGATTGATAAAGAAGAGTAGGCAGGATAATCAACGGGACACACATGACAACACATCGTTTAAATATGCTGGCAGTAGCCGTCGGCTTGGCCGTATCCACGGTCTCAGTGCAAGCCGAAGAAACACAACAGGTCAAAGCAGATGAAAAAATTGAGGTAATTTCGGTACTGGGGTCGCGCATGGCTAATCGCACGGCCACGGAATCTACTTCTCCTGTTGATTTGATCGACTCAGATGACCTGAATAAGGGTGGCTATACCGAGCTGGGTCAAAGCTTACAGGCCACCGCGCCGTCGTTTAACTTTTCTCGTACTCAGGTATCGGACGGCTCCGACCTGTTCCGCCCCGCGACCCTGCGTGGCTTACAGCCAGACCAAACTCTGGTGCTGATCAATGGTAAACGTCGTCATAACCAGTCTATCTTCGGCCTTAATGGTACGGTAGGCGCCGGTGCCGCGGGTACCGATATGAACGCCATCCCCATGACCGCGTTAAAAGGCGTTGAAGTCTTGCGTGACGGTGCCGCAGCGCAATATGGCTCCGATGCCATCGCCGGCGTTATCAACCTTTCTTTAAATAACTCAACGGGTGTTACTACCGGTTACGTGCAAGCGGGCAGCACGGGTGAAGGGGATGGCGACACCATTTCTATCGGCCTAAACCGCGGTTTTGATATCGGCGATGAAGGCGGTTTTATCAACTTCTCTGTTGAATACCGTGATGCCGACGGCACCAACCGTGCTCAGCGCGACATTGGTGGCTCGGTAGATGTGCCTGCGGGTACCCTGTCCGACGAAGTGCGCTGGGGACAAGGTAATGCCGACAGCGAATTTACCTCACTGTTTTACAATATGGCCCTGCCTATGGGCGATAATGAACTGTACTCCTTTGGTGGCTATTCAAACCGTACTGCGTTAGGTAATGGCTTCTATCGTAACTTCGACCAGGCCTCTAAGAACGTGGTCCAGGTATATGGCGACGGCTTCCTGCCACGCATCGATAACGAGGCGGAAGATATCTCCTTTGCCTTGGGTCTACGCGGTGAGATAAACCCAGACTGGAACTATGATGTTTCAGCGGTTTATGGCGAAAACACCTATGACTTTAATTCGAAAAACACCATCAATGCGTCTTACGCGGCTGAGTATGTGTTCAACAATCCAGATGCCACGGACGAAGAGATCATTGCCAATGCCGGCCCCCGTGGCGGTTATTCTGGCGGCTTCCGCTTCGACCAAACAACGGTGAATGCGGATGTAACGGGTATTATCGATATCGGTCGTACCGACCCTGTTTATCTGTCAATTGGTGCTGAGTACCGTAAAGAAAACTATGAAATCGTCCCAGGTGAAGAAGCATCTTACGCCTGTGGCCTAGCAAATATGGATACCTCTTACCCTTCGGTAAATGATCCTGACCAATTTGCAGAATGTGGTTTCCAGGCTTACAACGGCTTACGTCCTGAAGCATCGAACGACGAAAGTCGTCACAGCTATGCCTTATATGCCGATGCCGAAACATTAATCACCGACGCTTGGCAGGTAAGTGCGGCGCTGCGCTATGAAGACTTCTCAGATGCCGGTGACGACATCATAGGTAAATTAGCGACTCGCTATGAAGTGAACGATGATTTCGCCATTCGTGGTGCTATTTCATCTGGCTTTAGAGCGCCATCATTACAACAAAGCGCTTACACCGCCTACACCACTAACCTGGGTGCCGGTGGCGTGTTATTGCAGTCGTTTACCGCAACGGCCGGCTCGGATTTCCCATCTGCCCTGGGTGTAGATAACCTGGAGCTAGAGACCTCTGAAAACTTAAGCTTTGGTTTTGTTTACGATGTCAGCAGCGAGCTATCACTCACCGTTGATTTCTATCACGTAGAGATCAAAGACCGCATCACCCTAGGCAGCTTGATGTCAGCAGAAGATGTAGCCTTTAGCCCAGAAGCGGTAGCCGCGCTTAATGCCACCGGTGCAGAGCAGGCGAACTACTTCTCAAACTCGGTTGACTCAACCACGAAAGGGGTGGATATCATCGCTTCTTATCGCACCGATTTATACGATGGTGACTTCTCAGCGACCTTCGCGGGTAACTTGAACGACACCGAAATCGACGATGTAAACGCGCCTGAAGGCATTCCAGATAATATCGCTTTGGATGATTTACAACGTAGCTTCTTAACCGATGGTCAGCCGGGTGAGCGTGCTACCCTGACATTCGAATATGAGCGTGGCGATTACAACAGCATGTTGCGCTTTAACTATTTCGGTGAGACCGACGTTAAATACTTCGGTAATGACCATATCGGCCTACCGGATGAGTTATCGCCTACCGGGTCATTTAAAGACACCAGCACCGTTGAATCGGCCGTGCTTGTGGACGTAAATGTGGGTTATCAGCTTTCCGAGGAGATCATGCTGTCTGTGGGTATCGACAACCTGTTTGATGAAACCCCTGATGAGCTTGGTCAAGACGAAGCGCTTGACTTTATTTCAAATCAGGCATTTAAATACCCGCTTCGCGCAGTGCCGTATGGCTTTGATGGTATGACCTATTATGCGAAAGTAAGCTTTAGCTTCTAAACGCAATCGAATAAAAAAGCACGCGAAAGCGTGCTTTTTTTATGTCTATCACTTCTGAACGGCGCTGAACGCCTAGTGCTTATCACCTATTGCGTAGCAACTAGTTGCTGCACTTTTTACCGCGGCAGGGTTTATCACCGCCGCTGCCACCACCACCACTTTCGGTGACCTCCACACTTACCCAGCTCGACCAGGATGAGGCGCCGCTATTATTAAAAGCCCGAAGGCGATAGCGGAAGGTGCCGGTGCCGCTGGCATCTACTATGGCGGTCTGATCGGCGCTAATTGGGCCAATGGATGTGCTGGACTGCCACACCCCCGCCAGTTTTTTATGGGCCTTTTCTCGCTGTAATTCGTAGCCACTCTCGCCGCTCACATCATTCCAGCTAAGTTGTGCGGTGCCATTAGCGCCGTCAGCAACGATAAAATTACCGGGAGTAAGGGGCGGTTGCGGATTGCTGCTGGCGCTTAGGGCGCCGGCGAGATTAAGGCGACCGTGCTGCGACCAGGCTTGCATATTTTGCCCCCCGGCACCACTGATGTCAGCGCCTTGCTCCAAGTGCTCACGCACGGCCTGGTTACAAGGTACGCCCGGCGCGGCTTCGCAGGTGGCAGGATCCGCCAGTCCGTCACTATAGAAATGTGCCCAAACCATTGCCGCCGCACCGGCGACATGAGGGCTGGCCATGGAGGTGCCGGAATACCAATCCAGGCAGGCATCGTTGTCGGGGTCAAAAATAGTCCCCAAAATCTCCGCATAGAAGACACAGAGCTCGTTGGGTACGGTGGAGATAATATGATCCCCCGGTGCCATCATGGATATCCAATTACCGAAATTGGAAAATGAAGCCCTGTCATCATTTCGTTCGGTGGCGCCCACGGCCAGTACGGGGTCGTAGGCCGCCGGGTAGGTGAGGGTGTTAACGCCGTCGTTACCGGCCGCAGCGATAAGCACTGTGCCTTTGCTCCAGGCATAGTCGACGGCATCGGACTCGGTCTGTGTCCAGCCGCCAAGACCGGCAGGGTCGCCATTTTCATCCACCGAGTCACTGGCATAACTCATGTTGATCACATGGTAGCCGTTGTCGGCGGCATAGGTGATCGCCGCGGCGGATGAGGAAACCGGGCACACCCCGACTATCACATAAATGCCCAAGGGCGGCATTAGATCTATGGTGTATTCAAAGCAGGTTTTCAGGTTGCCAACGGCGCTGTTCCAACCGACGCCGGCAATGCCGATATCATTGTTGGTGGCCGCGGCGGCTATGCCAGCCACATGGCTGCCGTGGGCGGCAACATCATCGAGGGTGGTGCTGTAGTCGGCAACAAAACTGACTTCTTCAATGCATTTGCCGGGGGCAATAAATTCAAGGCTGCCGCCGGGTCGTGCAGCTGTTCGGCAGTCGACGCCGGTATCGAGAATAGCAATTTTCACTTGATTGGAGCCGGTGCTGATATCCCAGCCTTCGGGCGCATCAATATCCGCGTCCACCCGACCGACAAATTCTTGTTGCCCTGTTTCTGGGTTCATCAGCAATTGCCCGGTATTATTCAGGCCCCATTGCTCGTTAAACCATTGGTTGTCGGTGCCGGTGGGCGGCGGATCTTGCCCTTCATCGGGGATCAACAAGACCCGGTAGTGATCCGGCTCGGCGTAAACGACATTGGGATTGTTGCTGAACATCTTGATACTTTTACCAACGCTGCCCACGGGCACTTCAATTACATGCACATTCAGCGGCGACAACACCCTTACTTGCGAGCCACCGGCCATGGCCGCCATCTGGCCGATCTCATTGGCCTTGGTGCCTGGTTTGAATTTCACCAGTACCGGTCAGGGGCGTAGGCGGGGATGTCATGACTGCCCGGAACCACTACGGCGCCAGGTGAGGCAAGGGCATGGGTATAAACCAGAGCAAACAGCAGCGACAGCAAAAGACGATTAAAACTTTGCACTTTCTCTCTCCTTTGAACTTTTTAAATGTTTCCTGTCGGCGCTACCGCAAGGTCACCTCCCGACCTTACGCCGCTTACTGTGCCCACGTTTGCCAAATTTGGTTGCCAAAGTTGGCTGCCAAGAACGGCTGCACAGAACTGCTTAATCTCCTAAGTCTAGAAGTCTTCTGGGGCTTAGCAATGTTCGATGGTGTGATTGGTACTTTAGGAGTAAGCCTAAAAGTAGAGACACAAAAGCCCCGCATAGCAGCGAGGCTCGATATGTTCTTTTTAAAAGTGCTAGAGGTTTTGTTGATGTACCAATTGGTTATGAATGCTGGTCACCAATTCTTGTGGTATGCACAGCTGATTTGCCAGCGTATCGAGGTATAGCCTTGATGCGGGCTGCGTTAGATCGATGGCGTCGACGCTGGCGGCGTAGACCTCAATGCCGGTTTGCGCATCCGGTATCGCGCTCACCAGCTCAGACAAGGTCAGGGGCTGGCGTAATTCGTCAAAGAGCATGGCTTTTTCCTCGACCGTGAGCGCCATATTTTCCACGCTGGCGAAGATTTTTTGTCGTTCTAATTCGTCGATATGACCATCTGCATAGGCGGCGGCGATCATCGCTCGCATTAACAATAATTGTCCCGACTCATTGTTATCATCGATCACGTCCTCAAACGCCTGCTCGGGCATACGATCTGGGGTGTAATCAAAGATGCGGCCACCGTGATTGTCTGAGTGCCCTTGGTACTCTTTGTGTACTTGATTGCTCTGCCTGGCATCGCTTTTTTGCGAGTATTGCTGATAGGCCTTCCAGGCAAGCCCTCCGACCGCGGCCAGGGCTCCGTATTTAAGCGCCTTTTTACCGACTTTCTTGCCTTTTTTTCCCGTGGCCAGGCTGGTCAATCCGCCGCCGGTCACGCCGCCTAAAAAGCCGCTGAGCGCCCCGGATTTATTCAGGCTGCCCACGAGTTTTTGTAATTCTTTCATCACTGCATCCTTTTCTCTGTGTTGGTCACACCTTATGCCAATTGTTTTGAAATGAAAACGCCGGTTTTGTTACAAAGCGCTACAGAGTCGGCGCTAAGTCTACATGGTGCCGACTAACAGCACTTTTTAAACCTGGATTTGGGACAAGTGGCTATCAATCCAGCGTTTTAGTGAAACGCCTGGCGGCAAAGAAAACGCCAAAAAGGGTAAAGGCGCCAAGCCACAGCGAGTCTTGCCATAAACTGGAGAGCTCAGCGCTGCGCAGCACTAGCCCCCTGATAATACGCATAAAATGGGTGGCGGGCAGGGCTTCGGCAATCCATTGAGCGGCGACGGGCATGCCTTCGTAGGGAAACATAAACCCCGACAGTAAAATGGAGGGCAGCAGCACGAACAGGGTCATCTGCATTGCCTGCAACTGACTGCGTGCCAGGGTCGAAATCAAAAGTCCTAACGCCAGGCTTGCGGAGATAAACAACAGTGAACCGAGCAAAATCTCATGAGGCTTGCCATGAATAGGTACATCAAACATCAGGTAGCCCAAGCCTAAGACTATCACCACCTGAATTAAACCAACGAAAATATAGGGGACAATCTTGGCTATCATCAGCTCCAAGGGGCGCACCGGCGTTGTGATTAAAAGCTCCAGATTGCCTCTTTCGCGTTCACGGACAATGGCAATGCTGGTGAACAGCACCATGGTCATACTCAAGATCACCGCAAGTAATCCGGGCACTATATTCACCGCCGTTCTGCGGCTGGGGTTGTAATAAAGTGCCACTTCGAAGGTATTGTTGGCATCGAGTAATGTCTGCCCGGCATTGGCAGATTTGGGGTCCAGGGTAAACGGCATATTCTGCAAGCCGGAGATGGCGCCGCCAATCACGCTGTCGGTGCCATCCACCAGCCAGTGGGCAAGGGCGCGTTGTTGCGCCAGGCGCTGGTTTATATCATGGGGAATGACGAGCACGGCCCGTACTTCGCCCGTCCCAATAGCAGCCTTTGCCGCTTTCGGGGTGTCAAAGGTCTTGGTGAAATTCACTATTTGGGTCGCCCGCACGGTTTCAAGCAGTAAACGGCCGGTTTGATTATGGCTTTGATCAACCAGCGCAACGGGGATATGACGCACATCGGTATTGATGGCGTAACCAAACAGCGTCAGTTGTATTAAGGGGATCATTACTATCATGGCAAAGGTGAGCCTATCCCGTGCCAGTTGCTTTACTTCTTTGAACATCACCGCACGAATGCGGGCAAAGGAAATCATTCTCTGCTATCTCCCGTAACGCTCACAAACACATCTTCCAATGTTGGGCGAGCCTGGGTGAGCTCTGCATTGTGTAGCTCTGGGTACTGGGATTTAAGCCAGTCGATTGGGTTGGGTATTTGCTCATAGACGAGGACGCGCAGGCGCACTCCTAGCTGTGCGGCGGAGCGCACCTGTTCATTGGCGATCAGTTTAGATTTTAATGAGCGCAAACCGGAGGTTTTGACCTCAACAATGTTCACCCCCATCTTCTGCATTAATTCATCCGGCGAGCCATCGGCGCGTATTGCCCCAGACTCCATAATCGCCAAGCGGTGGCATCGTTCCGCTTCGTCCATATAATGGGTGGTGACCAAGATGGTGGTGCCTTGCTCGGATAAGTCGAATAGCTTCTCCCAAAAATCCCGTCGATTTTCCGGGTCCACGGCGGAGGTGGGCTCATCGAGAAACAGTAGCTCGGGCTTATTGATGGTGGCGCAGGCCAAAGACAAACGTTGTTTTTCTCCGCCACTCATGCCGCCGACCATTTGCTTTTGTAAGGCATGCAGCCCGTAGGTGTCGATTTGCTCTAGGCAGCGAGCTTTAAGCTCTGTGCCGGCTAAACCGTAAATCTGCCCCATAAAAAACAGGTTTTCTTCCACCGTTAAATCTTCATACAAGGAGAACTTCTGGGTCATGTAGCCTATCCTTAGCCTTAATGCGTCTGCTTGGCGAGGAATGGCCAGCCCCAATACCTCAACTTGGCCGGTGGTTGGCGTAAGTAACCCGGTAAGCACCCGAATGGTGGTCGACTTGCCGCAGCCATTGGGCCCTAAAAAGCCATAGATATTGCCTTTTTCCACCTTCAGCGAAATGTTGTCCACGGCTTTTAAGGTGCCAAACTGTTTGCTGAGATTGTGCGCTTGAATCACCAGTTCGGTCATAATGAGTCCAACTTGATCTGCACTGGAATGCCCGCAGGCAGGGCCTGGGTGCTTGCAGGTAGGTCAATTTCGGTCAAATAGACCAGACGCGAGCGATCGCCTTCGCTCATGCTGCGATAGGGCGTAAAGGCGGGCTCCACAGACACCCAACGTATGATACCGGCGACCTCTTTTTCCACCCCATCGATACGCACCATGACTTCTTTACCGGCGATTATGTTCGCCTTGTAGGGCTCGGGAACATAGACTCGGGCATAGGGGGTGCTGTTAGCCTGTAAAATGGCGACCACACTGTGTTCATCCACCCGCTCACCTACATTGTAGGGGAGTGAATCCAAAATACCGTCGCGGGATGCTCTTACGGTTAGCTCTGCCAAGACGGTTTGTTCATATTCGACATCCGCTTGAGCCGCCGCTAGCGTCGCTCTGGCCAGTTGAATGTCTTCTATGCGCGCCCCGTTAAGGAGTTTATTGAGGTTTTGCTGGGCCACCTCGACCGCCGCTTTGGCCAAATCCCGGGCGGCAATGGCACTGTCTAACTCTCTTTGTGAGGCCAGGGATTTGGCCACCAACTCTTGTGTGCGACTAAGCTGCAACTCGGCTTCATGGGCGGTGGCGTTTGCCGAGGCCAAGTTCGCTTCGCCGGCGAGAATGTCTTCCGCTCTCTCGCCATTGAGTAATTTTGTCAGCTGCATTTGCGCTTGCTGCTCAACCGCCTTGGCCTTGTTTAAGGTCGCTAATTGCTTGGTGTGATTAAATTCAACGAGAATATCGCCCGCTTTTACCTGCGATCCTTCTGCAATCGGCTGTGCCACGATGATTTCATTGGATGTGGCCAACAGCGTGATTCTGTCTCGCTCAAGAATACCGAACGCGGTATTGGAGTCGTTGTCGGTGCATGCCATTAAGCTTGTTAGCAAAACGAACCAAAGCGGGATGTATCTCAATTTCATGGAGCTCGCCCAAGGTTAGGAGCAAATTAGTAAATAACGTCCTGTTAGATATAAGTTTAATTTAAATCTGTGAAATGTTTGGTGGTAATGAAGATATTTATTAGGAAAGCCACATTGACAATTAATGGCAAAGCCGACCACTAGGACGGCTTTGCGCGGCGTAGACGTTAAGTAGAGCACAGGGTGCCGAACGGCGCTAGCGGCCGCTCGGACTAACGCTATTTTTACGCTTTTATCGCGATATGATTAGGGGGCTGCGTTTGCATAAGAATCAACCCACTATTTAGCCAAGTTGGCGATTTGCTTTGCCAGCTCGGTGGGGTTACCCGCATTTCTATTGGCTAGCACGATGACGACCAGCTCATTGCCAAAGTCTAAGCGCCAATAGGTCTTGGCACCGTTTTGTGCGCCAGAATGGCCAAAGACGTTATTTTTCCAGAAGGATTTTCGTGTACTGTCCTTGGTTACTTGACCTGCGAATAGCTTCAGTCCAAGACGTGCCATATCGGTGGCCGAAGACTCCAGGCCTCCACCGGCATACTTCCAGCTAATATTGTCTCTCTTCGCTTCAGATGTCGCACTTTTGTAGATCATTGCCCGCTCTTTCACGGATTTTTTCATATTCTCAGCCCGCAATGTGGGTAAACCAAGCGACTGTCCGAAGTGTTGCTCAATCAGTTTTGGGAAACTGGATTTAGCCGCCCCTTCAAGCGCCGCTCCGGCAACGGTATAGGCATGAGTGCTGTAACATCGCTTGCTGCCCGGAGAAAACCTCAGAGCGTCATCGATAAACAGGGACATGGCCTGGTTTTGCGTCGAAAATTGGCTAGAACTCTTGTCTTTTCCGGCAAGGCTCTTAGGCACCCAACAACACTTGGGATCCGTGTTCTTACAATCTTTAGGTCTGCGGGAACCCTTATAGTGTCGAATGCCCGAACGGTGTTCCAGTAATTGGCGTACGGTATGCGTGTGGGCGGAGGGCAAATCGGACACGTAATCAAGGGTGGGGTTATCTACAGATAATTTATTTTGATCGATTAAACGCATTGCCAATATAGCGGTTACCGGCTTGCTGACCGAAGCGAGACGGTAAATCGTCCCTGCATGGGCTGCGCTCTTATCCTTCACATTGGCCAATCCAAAGCCGCGTTCATAGACTATCTTGCCTTTTTTGCCTATGGCTACACTGACGCCCGGGATATTGTTGTCTTTACGGTATTTTTCTACGAGCTTATCGATACTTTTACGTGGACCCCAGCTCAGGCGCTCGCCATTTTGCCGCCAAACACCCGCATATCGAGTACCCTTGTTAGTGTTATAGGCCTCAAAATCCTCTAGCCGATAACCTTGATCTTTAGCGGTCTTCCAAGCGTTAGCATACCCTTGGGCTGACATATCACGGAGGGCTTTCCAACCGCGTTTATTGGTGTTCTTCACCCAGATTGCGGCATACTGATGTTTGCCACCGAGACGATATGATTCCAGATCAAGTACCCGATAGCCTTGGTCTCTAAAGCTTTTGAACTTCTCGGCATACTGAGATGCAGACATATTTCTAAACTCGGCCCAGGCAGTGTTGCCGGTATTTTTAACCCAGATAGCAGAATAAGCCGTTTTTCCCCCATTTTTATAGGCTTCAATATCCACCATCCGATAACCATTGGCTTTGTTCTTATTAAACTTTTCTTTGAACTGAGCCTCGTTTAAATTGCGGTACGACAGCCATTTTATGTTTTCTTTGTTTTCCACCCACACACCGGCATAGCGCATGCTATTTCCGACTTTGTAGGCCTCTTGATCAATTAAACGATATTTATCTTTGAGGGAGTTCCAGGTATTAGAAAACTGCTCATGGGTTTGATCTCTGAGGCTTCGCCATTTTCGATTGTCTGTGTTGTGCTGCCAAATTGCAGAATACAGACGTTTGCCGTTCACTTTATCGACCTCGATATCGACTACGCGATAGCCTTGGCGTGATTTCTTTTTAAAATATTCTCCGAACTTTTCACTTGAATAACCACGAATACTGGACCAACCAACCTGATCGGGGTCATCGATTGATTGCGCCGACGCGGTATTAAAGAGCAGGATACTGATAATCAACAAAGCCGCCGATATGCTTTGTATGGTATTAGCTCGATTCATCTTAATCTCCTTTTGGGCTTTCCCGAGTGAACGTAGGTGATATTTAAACTCCCGTACCTGGGCATGAAGGAAGCCAAACCGCTTGTTATCGAGACCTTGCTAGGTCACCTACCATACAAGAAAGCCTAATTCATGAAGGTTAAAAGTCCAACGACAGTGCCTCTATCGTTTTTTTACCTGCTTCGCCAATTGTCTAGAGCAAAGCATGTGCAGGCTCAAGCAGCACCAAGGTGGATATTTACGGAAAAATATGCACTAATAAAATAATCACAAAAACTAAATAACTATTCACGGTGTAAGACTTATGAGTGGTAGTGAAACCCAAAGCGTGTATGTAGTTGATGACGATCCTGTGGTGCTTGATGCCATTGCCGAGTTGCTGCAATCCGTCGAGTTAAACACCCATACCTATGCTTCGGCGCAGCAGTTTTTCGATGCCTACAACGACGACATGAGCGGCTGCCTGCTGCTTGATATTCGTATGCCCGACATGAACGGCATGGAGTTGCAAAAGCGCTTAAGTGGCATTAATGCCAAGCTTCCCATTATTTTTATCAGCGGCCATGCCGATGTTTCACTGGCGGTGCGGGCGATGCGCGAGGGTGCCTTTGATCTAATTGAAAAACCATTTAGAGACAATGACTTGCTTGAATGCATTTATGGTGCCTTGAAAAAAGACAAGGAGGCTAGGGCGGGGCAAGCGGGACAGGCCGAGATTAAAAAAAGGCTGGCAACCCTAACTAACCGGGAGCGCGAAATTTATGATCTGGTGGTCGCCGGCAAGGCTAACAAGGTGATGGCCATCGAGCTGGGCGTGAGCCAGCGCACGGTGGAAATTCACCGCGCTCGGGTGTTTAAAAAAATGGCCGTGCGTTCGTTGGCCGAGCTGGTACGAATGAACACCATGCTAGACTCTTAGCCTCATCTATCCCAGCCCAGAGGTCCCAGCCCAGAGGTGCCGACGCTGGTCGGTCAGGGCGCCATTTATCTTTCTATAACACATCTTTTTTACATAAATATAACGCTAACTGACTTTTGTCAGTTAGCGCTCGTGTGTTTTCTGTAAATTGAACTGGCCAAGTATACAAAACCAAACTCAATAAGCGCTCGCGTGTGCATCTGCCGCGTCGGGCAAATGCGTTTCCCCCGCCTTAGGGAAACCGACAAACACATGTTGAGGAGGCTTTTGATGAATTTCAAAAAGTCACAAATTAGCTTATGCATCTCCTTGGGTGCAGCAACGGTGGTTGCTGGCCCGGTCAGTTATGCAAAATCGGCACAGCCGATCGTCAATGAAGCTGTGGTACACACCACAACTCGCCCTTTAATCCAGTTGGCCGCAGCGGTCAATAAAGACGCTAAAGCACGTCTGCAGATCGGTAAAATGGATGCCATCAGCGGTGAAGTGTCGCCTAAAACCAGCGAAGTGATTCAAAACTTCGAGCTGCCGTTTGTAACCAGCGAATCGCAAAAACATGCATCGTCATTAGACGCATACAGCAATCTATCCATGCTTGAGCCGTATATGGCGGCGAAAAACTTGCAAACCGATTTTGGCGGCGACACCATGCCATCTCCTTTGTTGAGCTTTGATGGCGTCGACAATGTGAACCGCGTGGCACCGCCCGACACCGTAGGTGATGTCGGCCCGAATCATTATGTGCAAATGGTGAACGTATCCTTCGCGGTATGGGATAAGCTAGGCAATATGCTGATTGAGCCCACCCCGACCAATGCCCTGTGGGATGAATTAGGCGGTATCTGTGCAGCGAACAACGATGGTGACCCCATTGTGTTGTACGATCAATTTGCCGACCGTTGGATGATGAGCCAGTTTGCCATCAACCCAAGCGATTATCATGAATGTATCGCCATTTCCAAAACCTCGGATCCGACCGGCGAGTGGCACTTATATGACTTCAAAATCAGTGAAGTCAAAATGAACGACTATCCGCACTTCGGTGTTTGGCCTGATGGCTATTATATGTCGGTCAACCAATTCTATCTTGATGGCCGTGAAGATCAGTGGGGTGGCGCCGGTGCCGTTGCCTTTGAGCGTGATAAAATGTTGCGCGGCGAATCGGCGCGGATGATCTATTTCGACGATCCGCACCCGGTACTCGGTGGTATGTTACCGTCCGATCTCGATGGTATGACGCCGCCGCCAGAGGGCGCGCCGAACTACTTCTTGCAACCCATCGATGAGTCGCAAGGTTACGACAGCGACGAAATGCATGTCTGGGCCTTTAAAGCAGACTGGGAAAACCCAGAAAACTCAACCTTTGAGCAGGTGGCCGCAGTTCCGGTGACCGGTATGGATTTCAGCAGCTGTAGCGGCGGCTGTATTCCGCAGCCGGGTGTATCAGCCGAAAACTACCTGGATAAAATCCCTTACCGTCTTATGAACCGCCTGGCGTATCGTAACTTTGGCGATCACGAATCTTTGGTGGTGAACCACACGGTTTATACACCAACGGAAACCGGTGCCGCTCGTTGGAGCCCACGCTGGTATGAAATTCGTAATCCGAGCACCGAAGCCGTACTGCATCAGCAGGGTAGTTATGCGCCAGATGGCGACTCGCGCTGGATGGGCAGTGTGGCCATGGATGCCATGGGCAATATGGCCCTAGGTTATACCGTGAGCGGAGAAAATACTTATCCTTCAGTACGTTACACCGGTCGTTTGGCCTCGGACCCTCTTAATATGATGGCCCAGGGTGAGCAGGAAATAGTTGCTGGTGGCAGCTCTCAGCTCGGTGCTAATGGCCGCTGGGGTGACTACAGCTCTATGAACATCGACCCGGTTGATGACTGTACCTTCTGGTATACCCAGGAATATTACGGCGACACCAACCCGGGCGGCATTGACTGGCGTACCCGTATCGGCTCGTTCAAATTCCCTAACTGTACCGCAGGCCCAACAGGTACCCTAAAGGGTCACTTGTATGGCAGTACCGGGGAACCTTTAGCGCAAGCGCAGATCAGCGTAGGTGCCATGACTACCTTTACCGATGAGTCTGGTTACTATGAAATTCTGGCCCCGGTAGGCGAATATGATGTCGCCATGGTGGCTTACGGTTATGCGCAGGTCGACTTCAGCGCCATCAATGTGGTCAAAGATGGCGCAAAAGTGGTTGATGCCACCTTGTCAGAGCTACCGAAAACCACACTAGTGGGTCGTGTTGTCGATGGTTCAGGTCATGCCTGGCCAATTCCAGCATCTTTAACCCTGATGGGCGATCTAACCAAAGATGTGAACTTCAGCAACGACTCCAGTACCGGCGAATTCAGCATTGAAGTATATCAAGGCTGGCCTTATGCCATTAAGGTTGCTTCACTGGGCGAGGGCTATGTTGCTCAAGAGGTGAAAGTCGATACTTTGCAAACCAATGATCTGGGTGAAATTGCCCTGATGGTTGACAGCAAAGCCTGTGTAGCTCCGGGCTATCAGTCTTTGGGTATTGTTGAAGATTTCGATGGCACGGCCTTCCCGCCGGCCGGTTGGAACGTGGTAAATAATGCCAGCAGCGATGAAATTATCTGGAAAACCAGCACCGACTGGGCACGTCCTAACTATACCGGTGGCAGCGGTCATGCCGCGGCTATCGACAACGACCGTTATGGTTGGGGTCGTTACGACTCGGATCTGATCACGCCTGAGATTGCGGTTAGCGATCTGAACGGTGTAACCAGCTTGCAGTTCAAAATGGACTTCGTTGGTGGCATCTACGGTGGCTCCATGCTGGATATGGACATCAGTCTTGACGGCGGTGCCTGGAATTCGGTGCTGAGCTATGGCAATACCATGCGTGAATTCCGCGTCGATTATGACCTGGCCGAACACCTGGTAGGCGCGCAGAGTTTCCGTTTACGTTGGCGTTATCACACAATCTGGGACGGAGAACAGTTCGATAACTGGGCCCAAGTCGATGATGTGACCATAGCCCAAAGCTGTGCCAGCGTTGAAGGCGGTCTGGTATCGGGGCACGTGCTAGATGCCAATACCGGCGAGCCGGTGGCCAATGCGATCGTCAGTACGGACAAAGGTCGCAGCACATCAACCAAAGCCGATGGTAGCTATCTTCTGTTCACCGATCTGGGTGACGTAGAATTAGCGGTGAAACAGGCCGGTTATACGCTACAAAGTGAGACGTTGAGCGTGGCGCTTAATGAAGTGCTAGAGCAGGACTTCACGCTTAATGCCGGTAAATTGGATGTGGATACGCAAACTCTGGAGCTGTCTGTGACCAGTGGCCGTAGCCTGTCAACAGCGTTGAATCTCGCCAACAAGGGTTCGGACGTATTGAACTTCAATATCGAAGAAATCAATGCGGCGCCGCGCCAAGACATGGTAGGTCCTGCGTTTGCTATCGGTGGCCGTAAGTTTGGCCCTAAAGATCTATGGGACTTAAACACTCGTGATATTCGTGTGCCATTTATCTTCCCTGATGCACCGAAAATGAATGCCGAGCTGGTACAAAGCTGGCCGATCGACCTGGTTGCCACCAATGGTGTTGCCTTTGACCAAAGCACCGGCGATCTATGGCTCAATAACCTGGGTGTATTCGGTGGTGACGATAAAATCTATCGCTTTAAAACCGACGGTACGAAAACGGATCAAACCATGGATGTGAGCCCCTTGCTAAGCACCCGTGGTGCCCATGCCGGCATGGCGTTTAATAAGCGTACCGGTAAGCTCTGGCAGATCATCGTTGGCGGCGACCGTTGTATCTATGAATTCGATACCAACAGCCTAAGCGCTACCGGTAACCGTATTTGTCCAGATCTGCCTAGCTCGCAACGTGGCCTGGCGTATGATCCCAATGGCGACCAATTCTTCTCTGGTTCGTTTATTGATGGTCTGGTACACCGTTTTGCCAGCGATGGTACTTTGTTAGAGTCGACCGATGTGGGTCTGCCTGTGGCCGGTCTAGCCTTTAACCCGGCAACCAATCACTTGTTTGTCGCCGCTAACAGCTTTGCGCCTATGGATATCGATATCTATGTGCTGGATGTAAGCGACGAATACCGTGTGGTCGGTGGTTATTCAGTGCCTGGCCGTGCCGACGGCGGTGGCTCTGGTATCAGCCTGGATTGCGACGGCAACCTGTGGGTATTGGATATCGAAAGCCAGCAGATGATCCAGATTAAATCTGGTGAAACCGGGGTATGCGAATTCAAAGAAGTGGACTGGTTAA
This sequence comes from Pseudoalteromonas sp. T1lg75, assembly GCF_002964705.1. Classification (GTDB taxonomy): domain Bacteria; phylum Pseudomonadota; class Gammaproteobacteria; order Enterobacterales; family Alteromonadaceae; genus Pseudoalteromonas. Next base: position 240,901 of record NZ_PQCD01000033.1, read on the forward strand.
ACTCGACGCCAAGCAAGGGTCAACTTGCTCTGGAACAGACGCAGCAAGTACAAATCGATGTTGATGCCAAAGACATGGAGCCAGGCTTCTATCAGGCACAATTGTTGATGGCCAATGATTCGCCTTACCTAGCGCAAAACGTGTTGGTTAACCTCAACGTACTTGAGCGCACCCCCGGTGAGTTGGGCTTTACCGTGAGCCAGTATCGCGTGAACGAAAACGAAGGCTCGGTGACCTTGACCGTGTCTCGTCAAGGCGGCAGCGATAATGCCCTAAGCGTAAGCTATGAAACTTTGGATGCTACGGCGGTTGCCGGTAGCGATTACCAAAGCGCCAGCGGTCAATTACATTGGCAAGACCTGGACGACGGCGACAAGGAAATCACCATTGCCGTGATGAACGACGGCGAGAAAGAACAGCCCGAGTCCTTCTCCGTGCGTTTGCACCAGGTTGACGGTGGCGCAACGCTTTCAAGCCAGGTATTGGCAACGGTTGAGATCGAAGACGCCAAGTCTAAGAGCAGCGGCGGTAGCAGCCACCCATTTGTACTAATGCTACTGGCCACGTTAGCCTTGTTTAGACGCGGCCACGGTCGTGCGCTAAAGACTAACGCATAAAGTAGTACCCTGTAACTAAGGAGCTCCTAGAGCTCCTTATTTCCCTTAGGAGTTAACCATGAATAAATTACTTCTTATCGGTGTTTTTTGCCTAGCTGCCGGCGCTCTTTCCGCACCGGTTGAGGCGCAAAGTTGGCAAGCGATGAAGCAGGAGAAAAAAAGCAAGATCAATAAGTTACACGCTTTTAATAGCGAGCAGGAGCGCCTGGTTGCGCGCTTTTTAGATTTAAACGCTCAGGTGCAGCAATTAGCGCTGCAGGTGAGTGATGCACAGCAAACATCCCCTGTGCTGGAGCCGAGCGGTCAACATGACCTAGATTTCGACAAAGGCAGTTATTATTTTGTCGACCACTTAAGTGCACAGCTAACCCGATTAGCTGATGCCAATAATGCGCTGCTGGCGAACTTCGGCACCGCCGCCGCAGGAGGGAATACTTCCCTACAGGCTAGTTACCTGGCTCTACGTAAGCAGTTACAGGATCTGACGGTGCAACTGAATGAATTTGAACGTCGCAGCGAAAAGTTGCTGGTGTCGGCCTCGCCACTGTTAAAGCGAAAAATCCATGCTTCCTTGTCCAGCGGCTTGTTGTTGGCGGCGCAATTGCCGGCGCAACTTCAGGACAACACCACCTTGACCCTTTCCTTAGAGGCCTATCGTTAATTGATGGCCGAGCGTTAAACATCCTCTTTCCATGTTCTCCGGGCTCTTCAATTGCTGATTTGTCCCGGATTTTTTTACCCGCAAATTCATACTCCTAAGTTAAAAACAGCCGATAAACAAAAATAACATCCTGTTAACTGATAATTGTCAGTTACAGCCCGACGATAGTTTCGTACTTTGGCATGAGTATACAAAAGGCACAAATGTAACGGCTATTTACACGTATCTAATTCGCATAATTTCGAGTTTGGTTACCGGCAGTGCGAATACGTGAGTCATAAAAGTAAATAACAGGAGACTTTTGATGAACTTCAACAAGTCAAAATTGCAAAGCTGCGTGCTTATTGGCTTGCTCGGGCTAATAGGCAGTAATCATGCCTTTGCCGAGATGCCGCAGGCTCTAGTGGTTGGTGAGTCAGTCAAGAATTTAACAAGCCAGAGTACTAGCAATGCAGCCATGGCGTTAAAACCGGTGAGCCCAACCTTGGCCACCGCGGGTAAGGCGCCGCTTTCAAAGTCAGTAACAGGCCAGTTCGAGGATCAGCTCGAATTGTATAACGCACAACAACAAAGCCTGGTTTCAATGGCTTTAGATGGATTTACCGATCCCCTGGTACAAACTACGCTGGGTGAGCGAGCCATCTCAGAACCCAGTCTTAACCTGGATGGCCAGGGCGCCGATTGGGGCGATGCCGCCGTACCGGATACCAGTTTAGATGTAGGCGCCAACCACGTAGTGCAAGTGGTCAACATGTCCTATGCGGTATGGGATAAGAACGGCCAATTAGTTCAAGGGCGTACGCCAACTACACAGCTTTGGCAGGAGCTTGGTGGCGTGTGTGCCGATCCAGATGCCAAGCCACCGGCTATTGTCGGCTGGACAGCGCAACAAGACCGCGATGGCGCGGTCCTGTATGACGTTTTAGCGGATCGCTGGTTACTAAGCCAAACTGCGTTTGACGGCGCCAAGATGCACCAATGTGTGGCGGTGTCGAAAAGTGGCGATCCCACCGGCGAGTGGCATCTTTACGATTTTATTGCCACCGACTCGAAATGGTATGACAAGGCGCAATTCGGTGTCTGGGGCGATGGCTATTATATGGCCGCGCCACAATATTCTCCTGTCGACAAGTCTAAGCAAGGGATGGCGGTTGTGGCCTTTGAGCGTGAAAAAATGCTCCATGGTCTAGCGGCACAAACCTTGTATTTCGACCAAGCCGATATGCACAACGCCTTACCGGCGGATATGGATGGCATGCGCGCACCACAGGCAGGCTCGCCTAACTACTTTATGCAAATGCTCGATGATCAGGTTCATGGTGTTGCCGCGGACGCATTGCAGCTGTGGGGCTTAGAGGCCGATTGGCAAAACCCGGAGCAAAGTAACTTTGCCTTGTTAGCGACCTTGGCTACCGAGCCTTTCGACATCGATCAAAGCTGCGGTAAAACCTGTGTTGCTCAGGACTCCTGGGGTGGCGACAGCTATAACGCCCTAGACGCTCATCAGCAAGCGCTGATGTACCGTTTGGCTTACCGCAACTTTGGCGATCATGACAGCCTGGTGGTAAACCACACGGTGGCAACCGGTGATAAGCATTTTGGTGTGCGCTGGTATGAAGTGCGTAACCCAGGTAGTGAAGCCACTATTCATCAGCAAGGCACCTATGCGCCCGATGCGGCCAGCCGTTGGCTAGGCAGTATGGCCATGGATGCGGTGGGCAATATCGCTTTGGGCTATAGCGTTTCCAGTGCCGATATGTTGCCGGCGATGCGTTACAGTGGCCGTTTAGCCAGTGATCCTCTTGGCCAACTTGGCTATGGTGAAGGCAGCGTCACCGAAGGTTTAGCACCTCAGGTGAACTCGTTCGACGGCAGCTGGGGCGAGCGTGCGCAAATGACCATCGACCCAAGCGATGACTGCACCTTCTGGTTTTCCAGTGAGTACGGTGCTGACACCGATTTCGAAACCCTTTGGGGAACACGCATCGCGAAATTCCAGCTCGATCAATGTCAGGCCGAGCCGCAAGGCGTGGTTACAGGTGTGATACGTGACAGCGAGACAAATGCAGCACTGGCCGGCGCCGAAGTACGTTTTGGTGACTACAGCACCATAGCCGATGCACAAGGCGTCTATACACTGTCTTTGCCTCTGGGCAGCTATGAATTTAAGGCACGTGCTTATGGTCACCCTATGACCGACTTGGGTTCGGTGCAGGTGGCCAGCGAAGGTGAGTTAACTAAGGACGCGTCTTTGGTTTCCCTACCTAAGGCAACCATTAGCGGTAAGGTGGTTGATGGTTCAGGTCACGGTTGGGGATTACCGGCGAGCTTGCAGCTAAGCGGCGAGTTGGTGCCTTATACGGTGATCAACACCGACCCCATCAGTGGTGAATTTACCCTGGATGGTTACGCCGGATGGCCGGTAAACCTGATGGCCTCGTCCGTCAGTTATAATCCTCAAAATGTGGCGACTCAGGCCAATGGCGATACCGAGCTAGGTAACATTGCCTTGCAGGTGAACAAGGATGTGTGTGTTGCTCCCGGTTACAACAAGGCCGATAGCAGCACCTCCTCTGTGGTCGAATTTGAAGATGTGAACTTCCCACCTACGGATTGGACCGTTGTCGATAATGCCGGTACTGGCGTGGTGTGGAAAACCAGTGAGCAATGGAGTCGTCCTAACTTAACCGCTGGCAGCGGTATGTCGGCGGCGGCGGACAGCGACCGCGGCGGTCGTAACCTTTACGATACCGAGTTGATCACTCCTGTTATCTCTGTTGCTTCGTTGCAAGGCTTTGAAACCGTGAGTTATGAGCAGGCCTTTAAGGCGTATGCCCAGTCGGTGTTCGATTTTGATATCAGCGTTGACGGTGGTCAATGGCTGAACATTCATAATCTGATCACAGACAGCATCGGCAAGGTCGTTGTTGACTTGGGCACTTACCTAGAGGGGGCTGAGAGTTTCAGACTAAGATGGCGTTATTACACCCTGAGTGTTGATAATGCCTATGACTGGTATGTGCAAATCGATAATGTTGAGTTCGGTTTAGGCTGTGGCTTTGCCGAGGGTGGCTTGCTGGCAGGGATGATCACCGATGCCAACACCCAGGCCCCGTTAGCGCAAGCTCAGGTACAAAACCAGCAGGGTAAGGTTACATTAACCGCTCAGGATGGCTTCTATCGTCAGTTTAATGCCGCCGGTGAGCAGAGCATGAGCATCGCCCTTAGCGGCTATGCGCAGGCCGAGCAAAGCGTAAGCATTGCCAACGATCAGGTCAGCGAGCTTAATGTTGCCCTTAATGCCGGTCTGCTAACCAGCTCGGCTCAGGCGCTCGAACTGGATGTGGTTGCCGGACGCAAAGTTGCCAGCGATATCACCTTGGCCAACGAAGGCAGTTATGGGCTTAACTACAAGGTTGCTGAAGTCGCACCACCCAGTGGTGATAACCCGAGTGAGGCAAGCCTGGGCGATAACCAGGAAGCACAGGCTTTGAACATTGCCCGCCCATATGGCATGGTGGTTGATAAGGTGACCAACAGCGTTTGGGTTAACAGTGCCAAAGCCTTCGGCGGTGACAACAAGCTCTATCGTTTAGACGAACAGGGCCAGAAAAGCGGCGATGTAATCGACCTGAATCCGCTAGCGGCAGGCGATGATCTGGTTGCGGATCTTGCGTTCAACACCCGCACCAACACCGCTTGGCAGGCCATTTTCAGTGATGAAAACTGTATCCATGAGCTTGACCTTAACGCCATGCAGTTGACGGGCAAGCGCGTGTGTCCAGACCTGGACGGTAATGGGGTTGGCGGCTTGGCCTATGATCCGCATGCCGATCAGTTACTGGTCAGTAGCTACAATGCACAGAAATTGTATCGCGTGAACTTCGATGGCAGCGTCAGCGCCGAATACGACCTTGGTCTACCTGCCTTTGGTTTGGCCTACAACCCGAATGTTGGTCATCTGTATGTCAGCGCCAATGGCGAGAATGGGGTAGGCAGTGACAAGGCCGATCAGATCTTAGATCTGTACGTTGTTGATTTGCACAACGAACTAAGCCTGGTTGGGGCAACGCGTGTAGATGGTATGAATAGCTTTTCGCAAGCGGGTCTAGACCTCGATTGTGATGGCACCTTGCATGCCATGGACCTGGTAATGTCGCGCACCTTTAGCCTTGCCTCGGGGCAGCAACAGGTGTGTGCACAGCCGCAAGCAAGCTGGTTCACCTACTCCGAAGATGGTGGAGCGCTAAATGTCGGCGAGCAACAGGCCTTGACCTTGGGTGCCGATGCGGCCGCCTTGGCTCCGGGTGTCTACCAGACCACCTTGTTACTGCAAGACGATACCGCCTATGCGGCCCACGAAATTGCCGTAACCCTGAATGTCAACGAACCCGTGTTGGGCGAGTTTGGCTTCGAGGTGAGCGCCTATGAAGTTAATGAAGGTGACAATCAAGTCGTGGTGACGGTACAACGTACCGGCGGCAGCGATGGTGCCGTGGCACTGAACTATCAAAGTCTTGATGGCACAGCTAAAGCGCTGGCGGATTATCAACCTGCGTCGGGCATGCTGTACTGGGATGACCAAGATGGGGAGGCGAAGTCCTTCACCGTTAAGCTGGTGGATGACGCCGAGGTAGAAACCATGGAGTCGTTTAATATCCTGCTCAGTGCCGACGATGAGACGTTATTGAACGCCGAGGTGGTTACCACGGTCAAAATAACCGATAACGACAAGCAGAAGGGCAGCAGTGGTTCACTGTTCCACCTACTGTTTATGTTAGCGGCGTTAACTCTGGTTCGCAGAAAAGCGTAAAACTAACCCTAAGGCGCCGAGTTTCGGCGCCTTATTTGCTTTAGGAGACAGTTATTATGAAAACCTTTAAGCCCGGATTATTAATTGGCCTGACTGCGTTCATGACCCTCAATGTAAGCGCACCCGTTTTTGCCCATAACGGCGAAGTTGACACCAACCAAAGCAAGCCTCCCAAGGTGACAACCAATGTCAAACCTGAAAAGGAAGCACAGCCTGAACAAGCGGCTTCTAAACCGGAGTGTGAGGGCGAAACCAGGGTGATCCCTTTGCATCAATTGCCCGTGGAGCGCAAACTCAATGAACAGAAAACGCCTATGACGGAGCAACAAAAGCCGAACCAAACACAGCCTGCCAAGGCTAAAGTAGCTACGAATGCGGCCAAGGGCGAATCAAAATCGCTACGTGATATCAGCGCCGAGGAGCGTCAGCAAGAGTGCGCGAACGCCAAGCCCGTTAAGGTGATGCCCATTGGCCGCCTGCCGGTAGAAAACGCCATCAGCAAGCAGAAAAAGGACCAAAAGGATAAAGGAAACAATTAATTGTCGCTGTGTTTATAGTGGCTGTTTGCGCCATTTAAGGTATGGTAAAGAGAGTAATACACCGCCTTGGCGCTGGCTAAGGGGGGTAGTCAGTTGAGGACCCATACCATGCGTACCTTTTCTTCCCGGCATAGAACGGTCAGGCGGCTGATCCTCTATATCATCCTGTTTAGCTCGGCGATCACTCTAATATCGTCGGCATTGCAACTGTACTTGGAATACACCAAGGGTGTAAGCGATATCAATGCCGAGATTCATCAAATCAAAGACAGCCAGCTTGAAAGCATTGCCCTCAATGTGCAAGACCGCAATATACAGTTGCTCCAGCTGCAACTTGATGGACTGGTTAAGCTGCCTGGGATCGAGCGTATCAGTATTGTTACCACCGACAGGGTGAAATGGCGTGCCGGTGAGGTGATGTCCAATGAAATTATCGATGAACGTTTTGTCTTGTATCAGCATGGCAGGGAGCAGGAGCCGCCCCTAGGGATTTTGCAAATCGTGGTGGGTCTGGATGAGTTATATAGCCGCCTCACCGACCGGGTGTATTTTATTGTTATCAGTAATGGCATTAAAACCTTCTTAGTGGCCGGTTTTATCCTCTATCTGTTTCAATACCTGGTAACCCGTCATCTCGGTAAAATCAGTGACTTTGCACAAAACCTGACCTTTGATAAGCCTATACCACCCTTGGTGCTGGACAGGACGGAAAAGGAGCGAAGCTCTCCGGATGAGCTGCAAACCGTGGTCACAGCCCTTAATGGCATGCAATTACGCCTTGGCGATGAGCTGAAAAAGCGCCTGGAAGCGGAGCAAAAACTTTTGGCCAGTCGCGACCAAATCGCCCACCTCGATAGGCTTAACAGCATGGGCGAGATGGTCAGCACCATCACCCATGAAATCAATCAGCCTCTAACCGCCATTGCTAGTTATGCCCAAAGTGCCACCCGCCGTATCGACAACGCCCGTCCCGAGCAGCAGGCCGAGCTGCAGCAATGGTTAGCGACGACCCTAAAGAAAATTTCCGAGCAGGCGCTGCGCAGTGGCAAGGTGCTGCAACGGATCCGCAACTTTGTGAAATTGCGGGCCATGGATATGCAGCGGCTGGATGCAAATACCATGCTTCGCGAGGTGAGCGACATGGTGGAGACCACGGCCAACAGTAACCAGGTGAGTTTGGTGCTCGAACTCAATCCGTCGCCCTTGTATGTCGAGGGCGATCCGGTACAGTTGCAGCAGGTGAGCATTAACCTGATTAAAAACGCCATTGAGGCCAGTCACCCGGGCGCTCAGGTGGTTATTTCTACCTGCCTTAACAGAGATAATAATGAGGTGGAGTTGTGCATTCACGATGAGGGCGTGGGGGTGAGTGGCGAGGCCGTCGAGCATCTTTTTGAACCCTTTTATACCAGTAAGAAGCAAGGCATGGGTGTGGGGCTGTCAATCAGCCTGGCGATTGCCAAGGCGCACAATGGTACCTTGAAGTATCAGGCCAATGCTCAGGGCGGATGCGACTTTACTTTGACCTTACCTGCCGTTGGCGAGGAGGTGGCTTATGACGTTTAAAATGAGCTTTGCGCTGCGAGTGACCCTGCTGCTGTGCGCCATTTTTATCATCATAGCGGCCTTGGCGTTTTCTCAGCTGCAGCGAGTTGAACAAACACAGGTTGAAGACGAATTATCCAAGGTGTTGCAGGTCAATTTACACGGTCACTCCAGCTATTATTCCTTTGAGGGCGAGGGTGACCAAGTACTGGATGACTTTGCCAGCTTTTGGCCAGGGACCTTGCACGGCGCCGCGCGCAGTGCCGGTAAAACCGGCAAGGGTCTAGACTTCTCGGTGCATCAGGACGCTCATATGGGTGTGGATATCTGCTGTAAAATTGGTAAGCCGCTGTCGACTACGCGTTGGCGTGAGGTGACCTTTGAAAATGGTGGCATCAGTATCGCCATGTGGCTCAAGCCCCTGGCCCTGGAAGACAAGCAAATTTATCCTTTGTATGGTGGCTGGTATGGCGATGTACAAAGTAACAAGCTGAGAGTGGTAGACAAACGCGTAGAGTTACTGATCTACTCAAGCTCCGGATACCAGCCAAAATCAGTGGTTAAAAGTAACACTCGCCTGGTAAACGGCCAGTGGACGCACGTCGCTGTGGTGCATAATGGTAAACAAGCGCGGCTGTTTATTAACGGTGAGCTTGATGCCGCCCAAGACGCCAACATTAGCGTTAGCTCTATCGTCAATGATGTGTTTTTAGGGGGGATCCCCAAGCAACATGCCACCCAAGGCAAGCATGCCTTTGCTGGCGTTATCGACGACTTTTTTATGTCGGAATTAATTTTAACGGATAAAGAAGTCAACGCATTGTTTAATAAAGATAAATTGGCGGCGCAGCAGTTGGGAGAAAACTAGCACCCAACTGCTTCAATAGCGCTTAAAACTGGTAGCTGATGGCAATGCCCACGTTTCGCCCCGGCGCGTAGGGTGCACTGTCATCGGCGCTGACGCGATAGAGGCGATCACCGGCATTGTCGAGCCACAGACGTACCTTGGTTCGTTCATTGAGCTGATAGGTCAGTTTGGTCGAAAGCAAGGTATGGCTGGGCAGGGGTAACTCTGAGGGCCCCACCTCGTCCTTGGCACTGCGTAATGTTGCACCCAGATCCCATTGCCAACGGTCGCCCTGGTAGGTCGAAGTGAGTTTATGTTCGCCGGCACCAATGTCGGCAAGGGGGCGCCCCTGTTCATCCTCGCCGTTAAGCCACTGACCACCGAGGCCGAGGGAGAAGTTGTCGGTTACCTGAAATGCCGCCTTGTATGCCAGTCCTTTAATTTTCCCGGAGCCCACATTGATATAGCGACGTGTATCGGCATCGATATCGATGCGTTCGATGTAGTCGTCAATATGCTGGGAAAAGGCGCTGACGCTCCAATTAAAATCCGATTTCTGGTAGGAGAGCTTGGCTTCAAAGCCCAGGCTTTGCTCCGGCTCGAGCTCCAGATTGCCCTCCACGCGGCCGCGGGGGGTTTCACCAAAAAAGTAGCTTTCCGTCAGCGCCGGCTGGCGAAAGGCCGTACTGGTGATAAACTTCGCCGCTAATTCGGGCGTGAGTGCCCAGCTAATACCGGCAAAGCCACTGACATTGGTGTCGTTGCGGCTCCCTTGTTGTGCCTTGGTTTTACTGTAATCGAGGCGGGCACCAAGCAACAGGTCGATGTTATCCAGGCTACGGGTCGCATCGTACACCAGGGCGCCCTGGTACTGGCTGGCGTCCAGCACGGTGTCGCTGCTGGTTAGGCCCGAGGCTAAATCAAGCTCATTTTCTGTCGCTTGCACCTGGGTTCTGGCATCGAAGGACAAACGCCATTTGCCCTGCCAATCGCCAAAATACTGATAGCCGTAAAGCGCCGCCCCATAATCCAAGGATGAATTACTCAGGGTATTGATGCGCTTGTTGGGGCGCTCAATATAGGTATCGAGATGGGCATTGTGCACATAGACATCGGCATAAATCTGGTCAAAATCAAACTCCGCCTTGGCTAAGAGATGATCATTGCGTGGGTAGAGGGTGCGTTTCTTGCTCAGTGGCGAAGCACTGGCCTTACCCAGATTGTTGCCTTCGCTATAGAGCACCCAGGCACGCGTGAGGTAGGGAAGCTCAAGGTCGGCACTTAAAAACACGTTGTGGTTTTCATAGCCGTTGTAGATGCTGTTGCCATCGGCGCTTTCGCCTTCATCGGCAGTGCGGGTCGACATTCCCCAGGAAATGCCTTCTTTGCTCCCCTGCCAGGCCAGATGTTGCGCCTGGTTATTGCTTTGCCATTGGGCATCCAATTGTTGACCCTCGACGCGGTTCAGTTTGATATCCACGGCGCCGCCCATGGCCCCGGATCCATAGTAGGTTGAAGCGGCCCCGGGAATTACCTGCACCTGTCTAATTAACGCCGGGTCGATAAATTCGGCGGCGCTGCCGGCGCGACGATCGCCATAAATGGGAATGCCTTCTACCAGGGTTTGCACTCGCCAGCGGGAAAAGCCGCGCATGCTGTACATTTGCATCATGCCGCCCTGACCGTTGAGGGAAATGGTCGGTTCCTGCGCCAGCAATTCCGACAACTGCAATGGCGAGCCCTGGGCTTGCTGCAGGTCGATGTGCTGGACCTCGATTAACTTCAGACTGGATTGATAAAAGTTCGAGGTGCTGCTGAGCACCTCAATATGCTCCATGCCATCGGCGTGGGCTGCCACAGTGACAAATCCTGGAGCGGATAAAACTAAAGGGGTGAGTGCGGTGCGTATTAACTTCATGGGCAAGGCCTCGACCTCGAAAAATAACTGATAAGGCACGCTACCATGTTCACTTTTACGTCAATATAAGTAGTTTCCGATCCCCCATAGGTACATCTACGCATAGCGAGCGCCCCATTGAATTGGCTAAATTAGCAGCATGCAAGACACGAACAGCGAATTGAATGTAGCGAGGCACCCATGATTGATCACAACATGCCATTGAACAGTGTGAATTTGGAGCTGGCTATGCAAGGAAGTATTTTTAACCTGTTGGCACCTAAGCTGGGCTTAGGCAAGCAAGCCAAGACCGCTCAGAAGACACCTCAGGTGCGCCTAAGCGAGTTGGTGAAGGGCAGCAAATCCCTTGACGCCGAGCAGCACTTGTTCCGCCAAGAGGATGAATTTAAAGCCCTTTACCTGGTGCAATCCGGTGCATTCAAAAGTTATCGACTAACGACCTCGGGCAAGGAAGTGGTCACCGGGCTGTATTTTCCCGGCGATGTTATTGGCGTTGGCGGTTTGGCACAGCAGCAACACTTTTATTCGGTGTCGGCGTTGCAGGACTCGCGAGTGTGCGAAATTCCTTTTGCGCGTCTGCTACAGGACTCGGTTGCCAACTCCGATGTATTGCTGACCATGCTAAGTCTGATCAGCCAGGAATTTTCCGCCGATCAGCATCTGCGTCAATTGCCAACAAAAAGTATTAAGTCGGCCGTCGCTTCCTTGTTGCTGAACCTTTCCTCGCGCCTGGGCAGCTCAAGGGTGCCGACCCTGTGTTTTGAGTTACCCATGAGTCGTGCCGATATTGCTAATTTGCTGGGTGTTTCCTCCGAGGCGGTCTGCCGCGAGTTCACCCGCTTAAAGCAAGAGGGCGTACTCGAGGTTAAACGTAAAAAAATCTACATCAGTGATATCGATGAGTTATACGCCCTGGCCAATGAGTAAAGGGCGTATTGGTTAGGCTGGCTCATCAACTATGCATAGACTTCTTCTGAGCTCATCCATATAGTCCCAACTTGGGTGCAGGCGCGTTTTTAACGCGTCGGTGCCCATACTTTTCAGCGCTGCCGGAGCAGTTATCTCGGCCGTTGGATTCCCCCAAAACGCATAACTGCCAATCGAGGTAACGGAGTCGGGCAGGATCACCTCGGTGAGCTCGTTACTATCAAAGGCGCTAGTGCCTATATGGATCAGCGAGTCTGGCAGGGTGACGGCCGTTAGGTGTTGGCAATCAAAGACATGAGGGGCTATGCTGGTGACCGAATCGGCCAGGGTAATGGCCTTACGTTCGCCGCCATAGGCAATCAAGGTGCGGTTAGACTCTTCCCCATAAATAAAGCCATGTGTGATCTTGCCGTTTACCTTTTCAATGCGGTTATAGCGAAACGCGGAATAGTGAATATGCTCCAGTGTTTTTGGCAGGGTGATGGCCGTGAGGGTATTGTGCTCAAAGGTGCCTTCATCAATTCGTGTCACCGCCGCGGGAAGAGCGACCGAAGTGAGCTTGTTGACCCGAAAGGCATCCGCCCCCAAATGACTCAGCGAGTCGGGCAGATTAACTTGGGTCAGCAGGTTGTACTCGAACGCCCCGGCGTCAATCCTGCTCAGCGTGTCCGGTAAATCTACACTTACTAACTCATTAAATCTAAAGGCATCTTCGCCAATGTGTGTCAGGGCTGCAGGCAGGCGAACGCCGCTGAGTTTGCTGTCCCAAAAGGCGCGCTTGCCGATGTGGGTGACCGCCTCGCCAATAATGACCTTGGAGAGCCTGATACGCTCAAACGCCGACGGCGCGATATGGGTGATACTCACCCCATCGAGATTACTGGGAATACGCACGGCAACATAATCTGAGATAAAGGTACGCGGGCCATAATTACCTTGGTATTTGACCAGGGTGCCGCTGCTACTATCTAGAATGACATCCTCTGAGGTCAGCGTGTATGGGGTGTAGGTGTAGGCAAACAGGCCAGCTAAAACAATGGCCAATAGGGGCACTAAAACGAACACCAGGGGTCTATTTAATCGACGTGATTTCATCTACTCATCCATGATTTGTGTGGCTTAACTCGGTTCCTTGCGTCATTGCTGTTGGGGCCAGGCGCAGCTCCATTGTAGCGCACCTGAGCCGAGCAAGTCAGCGTTTACAAAGGTTTTTAAATCAGGGGATTGTGTGGCTTGGCCTTGTTCACTGGGTCGATAAATTCAATTTGAGTAAGATGAAAAGGGGTGCCCCATTGCTGTATGGTCATCATATCTCGCTGGGCATAGCCTTGTAGTTTGACCTGAGCGCCGGCTTGTGAAAAGGTTGCAGGCAGGTTTAGTGGTAAAAGGCGCTTGCCATCGCGGGTAACTAGGCCGAAAAAGCCCCCTTCAAGGTTTAAATAACAGACTTCGGCCTCCAACCATTTTTCGTCTGTGTTGCTTGGCGGCGATGCGGGTGACTCTGTCATTAGCTGGACTCCATCTCTTAGTTTATTTTTAGGTTGATGGCAGCAAGGACTCGCCTTGCTCGGTCTTGGTCTTGCTGTCCGAAGCCATAAACAGGCGCTCAAGCTCGGTTGCAGACACCGGCTTACTGAAATAATAGCCCTGATAAGAGTCGACCTTATAGGATTTCAGTAGATTAAAATGCTCTTTCATTTCAACGCCTTCGGCCACAACGGTCAAATTAAAGTTATTCGCTAAATCGATAATCGATTTCACCACCAGGTGCGCGTGCTCGTCGCTGACCATGTCTTGCACAAAGGTGCGGTCGATTTTAATTTCATCTATGGGCAGCGAGCGTAAATAACTCAATGAAGAATAGCCGGTGCCGAAATCATCCAGGGCGATGGACACGCCAAACTCTCTGAGTTTATTGAGCTTTTCGGTGGCATCATTAATATCGCGAATAAGCACCGACTCGGTGACTTCAACAATTAGCTTACTGTGGTCAATCTGGTATTGCTCTACCACCTTAATAAAGTCTTCGACAAAGTGGGCGCGCCAAATCTCCTTGGCGCTGAGGTTGACCGCTATATGCAGGTGCTTACTGTGGGCCTGACTTTGCCATTGCTCGAGTTGCTGGCAAGCCCGCTCTAGCACTATGGCGCCTATGGGCACGATCAAATTGCTTTCTTCGGCCATGTGCATAAACACATCTGGGCTTAATATACCCAGGCTGGGATGCTGCCAGCGCACTAAGGCCTCGGCGCCGATCAGCGTTTCGTTCATATCGAACTTGGGCTGCAGATAGATACAAAAATCACGATTGGTGATGGAATCATGCATGGCTTTTTGCAGTTCACTGATCTGACGCAGTTCATCCTGCATATTGGTATCGAAGATCATTGCCTTTTGACCACCGCTGGCTTTGGTGCGGTACAAGGCCATATCCGCCAGTTGCAACAGCTTCATGGTGCACAGGTCATCGGCGGTAAACACCACGCCGCCAATACTGCCGGTGATCGAGTAATCGACGTCTATATCCTGCACGTCGCTGGCTAACGACGTCGACTTGGAAATTTCTTTCAGCACCCGCTCGGCAAATTGCTCGGCGCTATGCAAGGCCTTGGCTTGGTCCATATTGAGGTGCGGCAGCACAATAACAAATTCGTCGCCGCCAAAACGGGAGATGATGCCCCGATCCTGATTAATCTGTTTTAAACGCTCGGCCACCACCTTGAGCAACTGATCGCCGATATGGTGGCCAAAGCTGTCGTTGAGTAACTTAAAGCGATCCAGATCGAGAAACAATAAGGCGCTGAAACTATTACTTTTTTGATTTGCTTTTATGGTTTTTTCTAATTCAATTTCTAACTGAGCGCGGTTCAGCAGGCCGGTAAGCTGGTCAAAATAGGCCAGGTTTACGATCTTATCCTGATTGTTTTTCTCTTCGGTGATATCCAGTGCTAGGCCGACCAACCACAGCGGTTGATTGTTGTCGTCAAACTCGGCAACACGGCCGCGATCCCAAATCCAGATCACCTCACCGCTGGGCTTTTTCATACGAAATTCAATGCTGTAGGACTGATGATCTTGCAATAGCTTTTTCAGCACCTTGGCCACCATGGGTCGGTCTTCGGGGACAATACAGCTTTCAAACTCTTGGAATGACTTGTCGCTGTGCTCAATGCCGGTGATCAGCTCCCATTGGCGGTTATGCAACACCTGATTGGTCTGCACATTCCATTCCCATAGCCCTTCTTCGGACACATCCAACACATGCTCGAGGCGTTTTTTGTTTCTGTCGGCTTCTTCTTTAAGGCGGGTGATTTCGGTGATGTCTTTGGCTATAACGGCGATATGAAGTTGGTTGCGAACATCGCGAAAAGGCACCTTTACGGAATGAAAATGACGGATTTCGCCGGTATTGGCGTCAGTGGACGACTCGTACACTTCTTCTATTTCAAAGCGACGCATAATGCCTTGGACATTGTCCTTGAAAAAGTCGGCTTGCTCTTGATTTTGGGTAAAGTAATAGTCGTCTTTGCCCACCATTTGCTCCGGGGAGCAGTTGTAGAGCTTGGCCATGGTGTCGTTACAAAACTTGAAGTTGCCGTGATAGTCCTTGATCAGCACCACATCGTTGATGGAGTTGAGCAGCCGCTTGATAACGGCGGCATGCTTATTGACTTTGCGGATCACAAACAGCAGTAAGCTCATGGTTAACAACAGTTGGGTGCACAGGAGAAAAAGCACCTTGGCGATGTCATGCATATTTTGCGCGAAAAGCTTGTAGACCAGTATCATTGCCAGGGTTGAGAACGCCGATATAACGACCGCAAACAAAAAAATCTTACCCTTGTATATTTTGTTTATATCAAACATTTATAATCCTAAATTAGCATGACCTGGCAAGTCCCGACCCATTTCAAAACCCTATAAGCTAGATGAGGTTAGCGCCCATGATTGTCTTCCTTGCTGCGCAAACAGGTTATTTTTATCTGTGTTGCTTTGCGCGCGGCCGAACACGGCTGTTATATAAGGAAGTAAAGACCACATTCCCCTGGTTGCAAACTCGCTTGACGGCTCGGTTGAAAGCTCGGTTGAAAAGCTCGGTTGAAACAAACAAAGCCGACATTCGGCGCAACACCTGGCTGAAACATATCTTGGTAACGCATTTGTCTATAAACCGCTCAATTATATTGTTTCTCGGGCTGCGTTAATTTTATTCAGTTACTATCCATTATGCCCAAAAATACCAGTTAATCTAGCCGCAATAAAAATATAAGTGTATGTAAAATCAATTAAGTATGGGTTCATTGTCCGGTAACTATTATGGCCCTTCACTCCTGTTAATGTTCCTTTGAACCTTTATTGTTGTTAAGCAGGTTAGCCAGCTATATTTGTAGCTGGCTTTTTTTTGCCTGGGCGTCGCCAAGCTGGCATCATAGGGGCTGCAAAAAATAAGAGAAAAGGATCTAAGCATGCTGAAATGGGTAAATTACCTACTATTTGGTTTTATGTTGAGCGTTTTGACGCTGCAATCGGTTTGGGCCCAAACTGAGCAGCCAGCAGATACGCTACCCGAGCAGCAGGCGAAAGGACTTTCTCAAGCGCAACAAGCACAGGCCCAGCAAACGGTGTCTGAGTTAAACGAGCCCATGTATCGCCCACTGATAGAGCGTTACATTCTCGATGAATTACAGGCCGTGCGCAAAGATCAGCAAGCCTTGCGTGCCGAATACGTGGAAAAGATAGCGCATGCTCAGCTGGACACGGCCGATCGCGCCCTTGGCTACACCACAGACACAATGAATAACCTATTTATCTTGATCACGGCCACCGTATCTATTCTTGTACTGGTGGGCTGGAATTCATTGCGTGATGTTAAAAACAAGGTAGAAGACATAGTCAACACCCGGGTCAAAGCGATTACCGAAGAGTATGAATCGCGGCTGGCCGGTTTAGAAAGCCAGCTCCGTGAGCGTTCTGAAGAAATCCTCAATAACCAGAAAAAGATCACCATTACCAATGAAATCCACTCGTTGTGGATGCGGGCCAACCTTGAAAGCGACTTTGGCACTAAGGTGGAGATCTATGATGAAATCCTCGCTCGCAAGCCCGAAGACGTTGAAGCCATCGCCTACAAGGCCGATGCATTGCTTGAGCTCGGTGATATTCAGCAGGCGATTATCCTCTGCAACCAAGCCCTGGAGGTTGACTCTGACTATGGTTATGCCTATTGGCAACGTGCTTGCGCCTACGCCATGACTCACAAGCACAGCGATGCCCTTGCTGATATTCGTATGGCGTTGGAATACTCGCCAAATCTGCGTAACGAGCTGCTGCACGAAAGCGCCTTTGCCAGCTTGCATGATAACGCCAGCTTCAACGATATCGTTAACGGCTAAGCAAGATAGATTAAGATAAAAAACGGCGGCCAGTGGCCGCCGTTTTTTATAGCAAAGGAATATGGTAGCTGGTTGCGTATAACTGTTGTGCCTGAGCGTTATAGACCTTTAAATTCCAAGTACCCTTGTCCTTGTCATTGAAGTATAAAAGGTTGCGCCACTGATCAAGGGGGGAGCCCAATTGAATCTCGTAACGGGTATTCAGAAGTTGCCCGTTTGTGTCCCGGTGCTGCCATTTAAGGAAGACGGTAAAGCGGCTTTTGCGTGAGTCTATACCATCTTGGTCCAATTCATAACGTAGCCCAAAGTAACTCGCTTCATGGCTATTTTCGGTGTCCGGCCACTGTTCACCTAGATGTATATATTCATTGGGGCGTAGGTGCTTGTCGCTTTGTTGTTCATAGTAAAAACCGCTATCTATAAGATTAAGGCTGTAATCTTCATCAGTGTTATTGAGCATTTTTTCAATAGCAGATACAACCTGTTGTCGTTGTGTGGGTGAAAAGCGATTTTCGATTACGATTTCGGCGATGAATTTTTCCAGTTTGGATAGGTTAGCTATTACGTCACCTTGTTTTTGTGCTTTTTCTAGGTGCGTTAAACACTTTTGGTAATCACTAAATGGAGCAGGTGCGGTGCAATGCATTGTTGTGACGGCAAACAGATTATAAAGTGAATCGTCATGGATATATGCCTGCTCAGCATTGTCCAGTGCTTTGTCAATATTGGGCTTATGATTGATACCCACCCAGTAAAGCTCAGCGAGATGTTGATAAGCAAACTTATTTTCAAGTTCAATCGCTTGTTCGTACATTGAAGCCGCAGCTGCTAAATCCACCTCGGTATCAATGCCATGATGTTTGCGATACGCGGCATACAACATGGCTTCATTGTGCTCTAGCTGGGCGGCTTGAACGAAGTAATCCTGTGCTGCTTTAGCACGAGAAGCTGACACATCATTGGCTGATAACGTCCTCGCTATCGACCAATAATCGTTGGCAACCGCAGCCCTATCCGAGGAACTGTCGATATGTTGTTGCCATTTGGGTAGAGACAATTTTCGCTGGATAAAATCGGCTACTAATGCAGCATAAGCTTGTTCATGTCGCCAAAGGCTGAAACCATGACCTACGTCCTCAAAAAAGACGTGCTCAATGTCTGCACCTTGCTGCTTAAGCACATAATTGAATCGGTAACTTTGCTCAAACCCTGAGGTATCGTCCTGCTCACCGGCAATCAGCAGAATGGGAGCCTGTAACTCTTGGTGGCGATATAAAGGGGATAGTTGCGTGAGGTTGTCGTTATATTCACCTACAGTGCGAGCTACAAATTCTCTAAATTCTTTTTGTGCCCTTAGGTTACTCATGTTGAATAATAGCGGCAGATCATAAATGCCGAACCCCGCGATGACACATTGAAATTCTTCCGGGTGCATTATGGCTAATAAGGTCGCCGAGTAGCCGCCGTAACTATTGCCCATGGCGCACTTGTATTTGAACCTTTGCTGGGCCTTGATATGGGCCAGCGTCGCCATGATGTCTTCTTCAATTAGCTGACCAAATTGTCCTACGCCCATTTTTTGGAAGGATTTTCCATAACCGGATGAACCGCGAAAGTTAACTTTTAATACACTGAACCCGCGATTAGCCAAGTACTGTACGGTAGCATTGAACTCTTGTGTATCTTGAACCCCTATAGGGCCGCCGTGAGGATATATGAGTAAGGTATCATTGCTAAAGTGTAGGGGCTGTGTGAGAAAAGCTTCAATGGTGTGGCCGTCGCCAGCCTTAAACTGAATAAACTCTGTTTTTGCTAATTGCAAAGGTTCACCTTCATATTCAGAAAATAGTTGTTCTAAATGTTTCTCTTTGCCATTAAATAAGTAATAGCTGCCGCGGCTATCTGAGCCATGAGTAAAGATAATATATTGCTCGGTGGGTAAATTTACGGCGGTAAAAAAGAAGGAGGTTTCGGCCAACAAGGGGGCAATTTGTTGCTTGACACGGCTGTAGCTGGAGGCCAAATATTCTCGTTTATAACGACCAGATTGATAGTAGGCTATGCTTTGCAAAAGCGGGCCTTGCTCACTGACCCAGGCGTCTTGTACGTCATAGCGGTCGTGGGCATACAGTACCTCGCCTAGTGTTTTTGTTTTAATATCAAAACTATGCACCTGAATTTTGTCGCTTTTCTGGTTGCTTAGAACGGCTAGCTTATTGGCGGTTAAAAACCCGATGGGCAAAAAATAGGAGTCGTCGTTCTTAATTGATAATACCTCTTGCCATTTTCTTTCCCCCATTGCTCGCTGCTTAATTTGAATGCGGTTTTCTTCTTGTTGATAGGCAAAGGAAATGAGCTTATTTACTTTAGTGTCGAAAAAAACACGGGTGTTTTCGTCAATGTTCTTTTCTATTAGCCTAGCCTTGCCAAATTGGCTATTGAGTAAATCCTCAATGGAAATTTTAAACAGTCGATAGCCATGTTCTGTTGATTTTGCATATAAAACGTAATTTGGCTCAGAGGGTAAAAAGCTGGCGATATATCCTGCTTGCTGGAGTTCCTTTTTTTTGCTTTTTGGCTCGCTATCTAGGTCCGATAAAGTCAGGACAAATCGATATGGTTTATTTTTATTAACAACAGTGAGGTAGAGCTGCTCATCGTTAAGCCAGCGGTACTCCCTGATCCTCAATTTTGCGGATATTTCGAGAATATTCGTTTGTTGCATTGAGTCGAGCTTAGTTAATAAGATTCTCTGTTCACCAGTTAGCTTCGGTAAATTAATATGACTCATCCATTGCCCGTTCGGAGAGAGCTGAGCATCGTAATTGTTTGCAGAACGAAATAGCTCTTCACTGGATATGAATTGTGCTTGAGCCAGGGAGCAGAAAAGTGAACAAATTAATATAAGTAAGTATTTCATTTTTGCTCCTGACTAATATTGTGCTGTTGGACGTACTCTAGGAATCCATCTTCACCCGGCCCACCATAGGCGATGTGTCTTTGTTGCAACAGATTAGGAAAGCTTTCTTCGAGGTAAGCTAAGGCTTGAGCACTTCTGTTTATTAATTCGATATAGGACCGTGTACGCCAAAAGCCAGTTGTAGCTATGTCTAAGTGGCCAACATAATTTATTTGGCTTTTTTGCAGGGATATTTGCCAATTTTGTTCATCATCTAGCTTCAGGTAGCTATATCTATTCAAGTCTACCCGCTCTATATGATAGGTTCCTAAGGGCAAAGCAACGAGTATGTAGTTGCTGCCTTGGCGAATGTCTTTAGGGGTCAAAAGAATGTTTTGAGGGCCGCTAATACGGATAGATTTTAAACTGCGGTTAGTGTTGACGCCTATTAGAAGATAACCCTGCTCGTCTGATTCGAGACGATCGGAATCTATCTTCTGGTGGCTCACTTTAGTTGCACAAGCGCTTAAAAATAGCGTCAAGGCGAAAAGTAAAACTCGTTCCATCGATATGTACCATGTCAATATTTGTCATTATCAATTGACATGATACACAAATGTAAAACTTTCGTTAAGTTCTAGGTTTGGTTTTAGCTTTACCTAGTAATAAAACCTTTCTTAGCACCAGTTACTTCCCTCTAAAAAACAGCACCTTGGTGACCTTGGCATTATTGATTTCATAGCTGGCGACCACTTCGCCGCGCTTATCCACCACCTCGGGGTCCTGGCTGCATGACTCTGAGAGCTCCTGATCTATCACGTATTTACCGTGCACGATGCGTTTTATAGGCGTGCTTTTTACACATTGCAGATTCTTGAACATGGCGCCATAGCGGGCAATTAACTGCTCCTTGCCGCTGAACATCAGTTTGTCGGGAAACATATAAAAGGAAATATCTTCGGCAAAATAGCTAATAAAGGTATCTATGTCCTTGTCGTTGTAGGCGCTAAGCAGGCGTCAACCACGGCTACGGCCTGCTGTTGAGCCGCGCTTAATTGCTTTGCGGTGCGCTTTTCAAGTTGATTTTCAACCAGTTCGCTTTCTTGGGCGCTTAGGGGGGCGGCACTTTCGCTGGCCTGTGCCGGTTGCCACAGCAGGGCCGCGAGAAGAGCGACAATATAGGTTTTCATAGTTAGTCCTTTGGTTACTACCAGTATTGCTCTACGGTTATGTGCCCCGGGGTCCGGCGGCGGTTGCGATTGTAGCCTAAATCGCTTAAACATTGCGTGGTTTCTTTGACCATGTCGGGATTACCGCAAATCATGAACTGTGCCACATCCGGGGTGGCCTCAAGCTGAACGTGTGCAAAAAGCTCGCCACTTTTAATTAATGCTGGGATACGCTTTTTGAGTGGCGTCGCCTCGTCCTCGCGGGTTACTACGGGCACATATTGTAATTGTGGGTGTTGTTCCTGCAGCTCCTGAATCATCTCCTTGTAGCTGAGATCCTTGCTGTGTCGCACACAGTGTACCAGCACTATATGTTGAAATTGTTGCCATACCTGCTGCTCTTGCAGCATAGATAAAAACGGGCCGATGGCGGTGCCGGTACTGAGCATCCACAGCTGCTCGGCGCTCGGTACCTCGTCCAGGGTGAAAAAGCCATTGCTTTGGGCGGCAATTTGCACGCTGTCACCCGGTTGTAAGCGTGCCAAGGCCGCTGAAAGAGCACCATCGTCTACCTTGATCAGATAAAACTCGAGGTTTTTCGAGCTCGGTGGGTTCACAAAGGAATAAGCTCTTGCTACGCGCTCATCGCCGATTTGTAGCGCCAGTTTGGTGTATTGTCCTGCCGTAAATGGGTCTATGTCTGCGGTAACAATCAAACTAAATAGCTTTTCGTTCCACCATACCAGCCGTTTTACTTTTGCCTCTAACCAGTTTGCCATTGTTTGCTCCAAAGCCTTTAGCTTCAATAACTTAAATCTGGCAATACAATGGGATAAAGTCAATGAACAATCATTATGTTAATGCCACCCAAACCTTCAGTATCGCGCTGAATTACTTACGCATGGGGTGGAACGGGCGAGGTGATGACAAGGTACCCACACTTAAAAACGCATCGCTTGTTCAATAACGATACCGTGACGCGCCGCTAAGCGGGCATGATCCTTGTCATAGCCACCGCCTATTACGGTTGCTACCGGGGTATTGTGCTCCAGGCAGCGTTTGAGAACCAGGTGATCCCGACGTGCTATACCCTGCCAACTGATATCCAACTTGCCAAGGCCATCGTCTTGCCAAATATCGACGCCGGCATCATAGAGCACTAGATCGGGGTTTAGGCTCTGCAGTAGATGAGAGAGGGTATCATCGACTACGCCCAAATATTCATCATCACCCATATTATCGGCCAGGCCGATATCCAGGTCACTGGCGCACTTTCTAAACGGGAAATTCTTCTCACAATGGATTGAGCAGGTGAAGGCATAGGGCTGATGCTGCAAAAGTGCCGCCGTGCCATCGCCCTGATGTACATCCAAATCAAAGATAAGCACATTGGTCACCTCGCCCGATTGGATCAGGGTTTGGGCGGTGAAGGCCAAGTCATTCACCATGCAATAGCCGGAGCCAAAATCGTAATGCGCGTGGTGGGTGCCACCGGCCAAGTGACAGGCAAGTCCATGTTCGAGTGCCAGGCGGGCGGTTTTTAGCGTGCCCAAGGGGGCGGTAAAGGTGCGGGCCATCAGGCTGGGAGACCAGGGTAAGCCGATGCGGCGCATGGCTTTGGCATCGAGGCGGTTATGCCACAGGTCGTCGACATAGTTGTCGCAGTGCACCAGGGCGAGATCCTCCGGGTAGCCTATTTCCGGCTGATGCAGGTTGCGCTGCACTAAGCCTAGCTCCTTCACGTGCTTATAAAGGCGCGCAAATTTGCTCATCACAAATCTGTGATTGGGATCAAAGCTAAATGAATAATTAGGGTGATACACCAAGGGTAAATGCGGGTTAAAGCTCATAAGATTCGACAGCCGTACTTTTGTAAAGAGTCTACCGAATGATGAACGTCTTTGCCCAGGTTTCTTCTTTATCAGGCGAGTGACGCTTTATTACCTAGGGTTACATTTTGCAACCTGATGCCGACTTGAAAGCCAGGTGAGCGCCCCAACCTTACTTGAGTAATCATTCAAGAATGCTTAGGAGTTAATAAAATGAACCGTCAAATCCTGTTGAACTCACGCCCGGTAGGGGAGCCCACCGCCGATAATTTTCGTTTGCACCATGGGGAGATCCCAAGCCCAAAACAGGGTGAAATGCTGCTGCGCACCGTTTATCTCTCGCTTGACCCTTATATGCGGGGGCGCATGAGCGATGCCAAGTCTTACGCCGAGCCGGTTGCTCTTGGCGGGGTGATGTTTGGCGGTACGGTCGCGCAAGTAGTGGAGTCTAAACTGGATGGCTATGCCGAAGGTGACTGGGTGCTGTCGATTAATGGTTGGCAGGACTATGCCATCAGCACAGGTGAGATGGTCATTAACCTGGGTAAAAACCCAAGCAAGCCATCCTGGGCCTTGGGTGTCTTGGGAATGCCCGGCTTTACCGCCTACATGGGCTTACTGGATATCGGTAACCCTCAGCCAGGCGAAACAGTGGTGGTCGCCGCGGCCAGTGGCGCGGTAGGCTCGAACGTGGGTCAGATTGCAAAAATTAAAGGTGCCAAGGTGGTGGGTATTGCCGGTGGCGAAGAAAAATGCCGTTACGTGGTTGAAGAGCTTGGCTTTGATGCCTGTATCGATCATAAGGCCGATGATTTTGCTGAGCAATTAGCCGCCGTGTGTGAAAAGGGCATCGATGTCTATTTTGAAAACGTCGGCGGTAAGGTGTTCGATGCGGTATTACCGCTATTAAATCCCTGCGCCCGTATTCCTTTGTGCGGCAATATCTCCCAGTACAATAGCGACGAGCTGCCGGCTGGGCCGGATCGCTCATACCAGTTGATGTCATTTTTGCAGGTAACGCGCGTAACGGTAAAAGGCTTTATCATTTACGATGATTACGGCCATCGTTATGACGAGTTCGCCAAGGATATGCAACAGTGGGTGAGTGAGGGCAAGATCAAGTACAAAGAGCACATGATCGAAGGCCTTGAGAATGCGCCAGCGGGATTGAACGACGTACTCAACGGGCGTAACTTCGGCAAAATGGTCGTCAAAATTAACGAACCGCTTTAACCAGGAAAGAAAAAGCCGAGTTTAACTCGGCTTTTTTATCTTCTTTTTACTCAACTTTATTGAGTATTCTCAGGCTCTGATATGAGTAGTCACTTGCACCACTTTTTACTGCAAAGCTGTAACTAAAGACGGTCTGACCAGCCTCGCTGTGCAGCGGACGTAGCGAACGCATAAAATACATTGCTTCCGGAGTCGCCAGCGTCTCGGTATAACATTCATCATAGCTTGTAGCAGTAGGACAATAATAGCTTGAGATAAACTGAATTCTACCTTGCTCATCAAGCTTCCATAGGTCTCGTCCACTGTAGAAATCATCCACGCTTGGCTGATAATCAAAGAGCTCGCTATAATTGCCAAAGCCGCCGCCGTGCAACCACATATAATTGGTAGTGTCTTTCATATCCAAGCTGATGAATGCATCCTGATGCTGGTATATGCCGATAACATCGCTCAGCGTGTTAGCCGATGCCAGGTTGGTATCCACCTCCATAAAGGGGTAGGCAAGATAACTTTCTGACTCTGCAAAATATCGCGCAGCCCAGGTTATCTCTCCATTACTAAAGAAACTGTATTCCGTGGTCGTTGTTCCATCATTTACCGCCAGAACATCTGCTCCTTGAGTCAGTGTGAGCGTGCGTTCCTCAGTTTGTTGGTTTTTGGGACTGTAAATGTGCGTTGTAGCCTTGGTTGCCGACTCCAGCGTGAGTACCGTACCGCCAATCAAATACTCTTCTTCACCTACTGTGGTTGCCTCAGTAATAAAGCGCCCCGAGTAACTGGCACCAGTCGCCAGCGCCGGCGCAGAGATCTTATCTACCTTACTATAAATGAGCACATCCGCTTGCGGCATGAGTGCGTCTTCGAGCTCACTCGGATTAAGCAAGCTAATACCTTGCGACTCTGCCTTTAAATCATTGTGGTGCAGTAACTCAATGGCTAAACCTTGCTCCGTCTGCGCCAGTACTTTTATACCGTCTATATAATGGGTAAAAAATAAATCTACATAGTTATAATCTATATCATGGAATGAGCTGTAAAAATCCTCAGAAAGCTCCGAAAGGACGAGTTGATTACCTTCTATCTGGGTATTGATAGCCGTGCTATTGAAGTCTTTCCCTTTTATTCTTGCATAGAATACAGGCAGACTGGCTTTATCTGCGCTTGGCTCAAGATGGCCGACCCCATAATAGCTCGAAGGTTCGTCGATGAAGAAATAGCTGTGTTGTAACTCAGGCTGGACCGTTTTAGTTAAATTCATAACGGTTTCTGTTTCATCCGTGCTCAGCACCACACGAATCTTATCCTGCTCTTGAGCAACAACTTCGAATTCCAGCCAGTCATATTCTGTGCATGATAGACAGGCATATTTTTTGATATCCGTAGTAAAACCCGTGTCACTCACTTCATAGGAAAAATGATGGATATCACCATTGTCATCGGTCATAACGCCGTTGTTGCTCTCGGTGAATGCTAACGAATTACCGTTAACAGGGTTAGTCCATAAACCTTCGAGCACACCATCACCAAGTGCAATGTCTTGCCATTTATCCGGGTTATCTGCGACGGTCAATGTCAGTTGATAATCGACACTGGCCTTGCCATCGCTGACTTGTAAAGTAACTGCGTGTTCGCCAATATCAAAAAAGCCTGGAGCGAGAGTTAAGGTTAGCTGTGAGTTTGCTACCTCTGTGCTTAACCAGTCCGGCTGCTCTGCGACCGAAACCGAGACGGTGTCGCCATCGGCATCGGCCAGATTTAATACCTCTTGGTATTCGGCGGCTGCTTTTACCTCGTAAGTGAGGGTGCCGCTAAGGGTTGGTGGAGTGTTTGTGGTTACCGGAGACGGAGTCGAATCGTCATTATTATCTGAGCCTCCACAACCTACTAATGTTGCAGAGATAAGAGCGGCTAGCGTGAGCTTCTTCATGGATAATTCCTTTATCATTGTTATTATTTTGTAATAACAATGTGATTATATTCTCTTTTTCGGGACGGTTTCTAGTCATTTATTCCGTTATTTCCGCGTATTTAGTGCATAGCCTGCTTATATTTTAACTAGATATAGGGGTAAATCGCCCTTCAAATGCCAATAAAACGCCTTATGTAATGTTAAGTAATGTTAATGAAGAGGGGCTTGATATATCATGCCCGCCATCCGAGCGTCTGCTATCTGGCCTGCTGCATGCTTGCCGCATAGCCTGGCGTTAGCAAAGCAATAATAAATCCAATTAATGAGAAAAACGCAATGACAACAAAAATAGCGCTGCCTCTGGCCGTGTGCTTTATGCTGAGTGCCTGTGACTCCAACGATACTCAAACCCAGGAGCCACCCGCCGTTGAGGCCTCTGCGGTAGAAATTGAGCTGCAAAGCCTGATCGCCACAGAGCAGATCACGCCATTAGTTCCACCGCAAGAGGCCGTCGCCATCGACAGCCCGCTGGCACAATTAGGCAAGCAGCTATTTTTTACCAAAGCGCTCAGCGGCAATTTAGACACCGCCTGTGCAAGCTGCCATCACCCCAATTTAGGCGGCGGCGATGCCCTGGCCTTGCCGGTGGGCGTTGAAGCGCTGGAGCCGGACTTACTAGGACCCGGGCGCCTTCATGATGCTAACGGGTATCACCATGATGGCGGGCCGACCGTGCCGCGCAATTCCCCCAGCACCTTTAACCTGGCATTTTATCAGCGCACCCTGTTCCATGATGGGCGCATCGAACTGCTGGATGAACAAGGCAGCATGCGCACTCCAGACTCCGCCTTCGGCGAGCGTGATGACAAGGCCGGCGTTTCTCTGGCTCAGGCGCAAGCGCGATTCCCGGTGACCTCAAAAGAGGAGATGCGTGGTTTTGACTTTGTTGCCAATGGCAATAACCATGATTTACGTGCCGCATTACAAGCGCGTTTTCAGGGCGATACCGACGAGCTGGCCATTAACAACTGGCTGGAAGCCTTTCGCCAAGGCCTAGAGCAAGCCGATGGCAGTGCAAGCGCCTTGCTGACCTTTGACAACATCACCCTAGCCATTGCCGCTTATGAAAATTCCCAGGTGCTTATCGACAACCCCTGGGCGGCGTATTTACAAGGTGAGCAGGATGCTATTAGCGAGCAAGCCAAGCGCGGGGCGCTGCTTTTTTACAAATCCAGCGAGCAGGGCGGCTTTGCCTGTGCCAGTTGCCATCAGGGAGGCTTTTTCACCGATGAGTCGTTCCATGTGCTAGCGGTGCCGCAGATAGGCCGTGGTAAAGGTGATGGTGCTTGGGGAGACGATGACTTTGGTCGTTATCGTGAAACCAAGGTTGCCGATGACAAATATGCATTTAGAACGCCGACCCTGCTGAATGTCACGCAAACCGGGCCTTGGGGGCACAGTGGTGCTTTTAGCGAGCTGAGCGACATGCTGGTGCATCACCTGCAACCTCATCAAAGCATCAATGATTATGTGCCCGATGACACTCAGCCGGGAATACAAATGAGCCACTGGCGAGATAACACCGAGCAGGCATTGGCACAACTGGATAGACTGCAAAGTGAGGGTAAGTCACAGTTGCAGCCAAGCAGCTATGATGCACAGCAAATCGAAGACTTATTGGCATTTTTGGCCACCCTCACCGATCCCTGTACACAAACACCCAGTTGCATGAACAAATGGGTGCCCGGCGTGGATGAGCAAGACGCTGACGGTTTGCGCCTGCAGGCCTATGATGGGGATGGCAACCTACTGTAACCCTGAGACGCGGCGTTACAGTGTGTTGCTTATTACACAGTTACGCCGCAAGCGCTTGCCTCGATACAGGCATAGGTCGGCTTGCTTAAACAGGGCGTTCACCTGAGCCTTGGTGTATTCGGTGCTGGAGACACCCAAGGTGGCGGTGACCTCTATCAGCTCCTGATTAATGCAGATGCTGGCGTGGGCGATCTTCTCGCGAATTTTTTCGGCTACATGCACCCCTTGTTCCTGTGTGGTGTTGGGCAAAATAATGGCAAATTCCTCTCCGCCAATGCGGGCCACGATATCGTATTTACGGATCACCGTATTGAGTAACTGGGCCACGGTTTGCAGCACCAGATCGCCACCATGATGGCCGAAGTTATCATTAATTTGTTTAAACAAGTCGAGGTCAAGAATGATCAAGGCCAGGGTCTGTTCTTCGCGCACTGCCTGATCCAGGCGCAGTTGCAACTGCTCAAAGAAATAACGGCGATTATAAAGTCCGGTGAGGGGATCTGTGGTCGACTCTTTACGCAAACGCAGTTCCAGCAGTTTGCGCTCGGTAATATCGATCACCATGCCGGTCCACATAATGCCACCGTCGGTTTGTCGCTGCGGTATGGCATGGGCAAACAACCACTTGTAACCGACGCTCAGGGTGACCTTAAATTCACATTCGAAGTCTTCCAGCTTGGCGGCCGAGTGCACGATTTCTTCCAGCATATTCTCTCTGTCGCCGTGGGCGACCTTGCTTAACATGCGTGCCGGGTTTTGCAGCGCCTGCTCCGGCGTTACCTCAAAAATACGTTTTACCCCTTCACTGGCATAGAGAAAATGCCAGGAGCGCGAGGCCGTTAACACAAATTGATAGATCATACCGGGGATGATCTGTGCCAGGGCATCCATGCGGGTGTGCAGGCTCATATTCTCAGTTTTATCGAACAGTGAACCAACCAGGGCATCCGCCGCGCCATTGTTGCCTTTTGGCGCTTTCAGGCGCTGGCTGTGCTCACACAGCCACACATAATGGCCCTGACTATGGCGAAAGCGATAGTCACATTTACACACGCCCCGGGCACCTTGAGCAAGCCAATGATTATATTCCGCCTGCAGCGCTTCTCTGTCTTCCGGGTGTATTTGCGCCAGCCACCAATGACTGTTGCCTTGTATGCTGGCAACGTTGTAGCCGGTGATGCGCTCAACCTCGACCGACATATAGGTAAAGTGGCCCAGGCGATTGAGTGGGCTCTTAAACACCGCCGCCGGCAGACTATCGATAATGGAGTTGAGCTCGTTGCGCACCTGTTGTAGCTCATTAATGGTGTTGATGCGGGCGCTGATATCTATATGGGTGCCGGTGATCCACTCCGGCTGGTTGTCGACGGTGCGGGTAGCTACCCGGCCGCAATCCCGAACCCAGACCCAATGCCCGTCCTTGTGCTTTAAGCGCACCTCGCACAGGTAATCCTCGTCATCACCACAAAAGTGGCGTTCCAAGGCGCTGTTTGAGCGCTTAATATCATCCGGGTGGGCAAATTCAAGCCAGGTTTCAATGGAGATGGGGGAGAGCTCTTCCAGGGTATAACCGATAATTTGTGCCCAGCGCTCATTTAAGATCACCTCGCCGGTTTGATAGTTCCACTCCCAGGTGCCGGCGCGGGTACTGTTGATAATGGTTTG
This sequence comes from Pseudoalteromonas sp. T1lg75, assembly GCF_002964705.1. Classification (GTDB taxonomy): domain Bacteria; phylum Pseudomonadota; class Gammaproteobacteria; order Enterobacterales; family Alteromonadaceae; genus Pseudoalteromonas. The sequence continues at coordinate 270,680 of NZ_PQCD01000033.1, forward strand.
CAAACGCTCGGCATAACTGAGCTGGTGGTAGCCGGAAAGGCGCCTTTGCAGGGAAACCATAATATACGCCTGCTCGCCGCAACACACATGTAAGTCACCCTGATACTCGCCGTTCTCGCACTCGGTTTCTACCCAATAATGTTCGTCCAGAAGCAAGGCTCTGAAATCCAGGGTTTCGACGCTGGTGCGAAAAGCAAACTCATCTATGTGTAAGCCCAGGTAACGTTGCAAATGGCGTGGGAAGACCGCATTGCAAAGACCGCCACAATCGAAAAGCAAGATGATGGTATTTTCGTTGTTGCTCAAGTTGGTTCCTACAACTGTTTAGCTAAGAGTTATCGAGCCTGATTCTTTAGTATTAGTTGTTGGTGGCAGAGCGCTCGGTGTTAGAAAAAAGTATAGTGGAGGGATTTCTATCTGCGAACTTTTGTTCAGTTTTCATTAAGAGTTTTGAGCGTGTGTAAATAAGTGTAAAGAATCCGTTGGTTTATCTGGGGTTCATGGAGTCGCCACTAGAGTAAAGATATTACAAAGAGGTCAACTGACCGAAAAAGGAGGTCCTTATGCGACTCACTACATTTGTTATCGGTGCAGCACTATTTTGTTTGGCACCCCTGGATGCGGCCCTGGCGAAACCCGATCACTTTATGCCGCCAGGCCAAGAGAAAAAGCTGGTGAATCACGACGATCGTGATCACAAATATCGCCATGAAGGCGACAGAAAGCGGTATGACCGTCACGAGCGCGACAGAAAGCGCCATAAGCATGATCGCAAACATAAAAGGGACCGTCATTATGACCGTCACCATGATCGCCACTACTATGGCCATCATAAAAAGCATAAACGTAATCGTCACTACTACTGCGACCATTACAGCCATCGCCGCCATGACCGCTACTGGCGTGTAGGTCACCATATTGATTACGACCTATACCGCCATGGCAGAATACTGCGCCGCGACCGCCACGGCCACGTGATTGTCGATATGCACGGCGACATTTTCCGGGTACTGGAAAACAGCCTGGAGATTGTAGAAATCCTAAGCCGTCGCCATTAATTAAGATACGCACTGGAACGCCCCGCAAGGGGCGTTTTTTTGTGCCAGGAAAAGCGTGGCGGCCTTTGTTATTACTATTTGGTGTGTTACTTTTCTTTCATAACTATAAGTAGTAGAAAGGATTCTTCTTGAGCGCTCAGTTTTATAACCAGCATGCTTCGCAATTGGCGGAGCAATACCTCGGTACCGACTTTGAAAAGGTGCATGCGTCCTGGTTGCATCTGCTTAAACCACTACTAAATAGATCACAATGTCGCATGCTGGACATTGGTGCGGGAGCGGGTCGGGACGCCTTATACCTGGCTCAGCATGGGCAAGATGTTGAGGTTTATGCGGTGGAGCCAGCCAAAATGCTCGCCGAGTTAGGTGCCAGGCATACAAAGGATCATGCCGTGCATTGGCTGGAAGACTCCTTGCCGGCACTCGAGCGTGTTACCAGCAAAGAAATCAGCTTTGACCTTATTTTGCTTAGTGCCGTGTGGATGCATATTCCCGAAGGGCAACGTTCGCGAGCGATCCGCAAGCTGGCAAACTTACTGAAACCCGGCGGGCAACTGGTGATCTCCTTGCGTCATGGGCAAGGAGAGTTAGAGCTTAAAGAGCGGGGCATGTATCAAGTATGCGCGGATACGTTAAAGCAATTAGCAACGCAAGTTGGCTTGCAGTGTATTCTCTGCACCGAGCTCCAAACCGATGAACTCAACCGTGCAGATGTACATTGGCAAACCGTCGTACTGCGCTTGCCGGATGATGGTAGCGGATCCTTTAGTTTAATTCGTCACGTAGCCCTCAATGATGGTAAATCTGCGACTCATAAATTGGCATTGATGCGAGTGCTGTTGCGTATCGCCGATGGCCACCCCGGAGCCGTGATACGCAGGGAGGAGAATCGCGTCATACTGCCGGCAGGTTTGGTAGCTCTTTATTGGTGCCATCAATATAAAGATCTAATCGACCATTACGAACTTTTCCAAACGCCGAATGCCAGCCCAAACATGGGGTTTATGAAAGAGGGTGGCTGGCATAAATTAAGGCACTTAGGTTCAACTGACTTTCGCGTTGGCAACCTATTTGCTGGTGAGGATGCGCTTGCTTTGCACCGCACCCTTTCCCATGCGGTGCAGAATATTCGCGATATGCCCTGTAAATATATTACCTTCCCCAATACAGAGCAGTGCGTATTTGAGCTTGCGAGCCAAGTTGTTCGTGCCAAGGACACTCTGTTTTTAGATTTTGAGAGCCTGTGTCAATGGGGGGAGTTTTCGCTTCCCGAACATGTTTGGACGGCACTGAATCGCTACGCCTGTTGGATTGAGCCGGTGCTAGTCAGCGAATGGGCAAGAACCATGGCTAATTATCGCGGTAATGCAATTCACTTAAAGCAGCAGCCATATATCTTTTCTCAGGCATTAAACTGGCTTGACCCTAAGCGCACAACCACAGAAGTGCGCCAGCGATTGACCGAGATGGCCGAAGAGGGTGATGCGATTCATTGTGTCTGGACGCAACGTTCGCTGCAGCAAGGTTTTGATGTTGATCATTGCATGCCTTTTTCACGCTGGCCAAATAACGATTTATGGAATTTATTACCGAGTACACCCAAAGCGAACAATGAAAAGCGCGACCGATTGCCCAGCAATACCCGTTTGCTTCATGCAGGGGAACATATACGCCACTGGTGGCAACAAGCCTGGGAAACGGAAAAAGAGAGCGTGCTTTCGCAGCGCTTTTTCGCCGAGGCGAATCTGGCGCTACCGGGCTTAGGAGTGGGCAATCGTTCGATAGACGATTTGTTTGCCGCTTTGGTATTGCAGCGCGGGCGTTTACGGGATTTGCAGCAGTTGCAGGAGTGGTAACTAAACAACTTTATTGCACTTACTAACACAATAAAATGGCGCCCATCGGGCGCCATTTCGCATTAAGATTTTTCGTTTTCCAACGGGCCGGCGCCTATGTCTATCTTTTCTTCCTGCGGGGTGAAGTCGGGGTCGAGCGACAGGTTGGCGAAGGGGTTGGCCTTGGCTTTTTTGTTCTGCTCTTTGTCTTCTTCAACCTCGGTTTCTGGAACCAGTTCTTGCTCTTGAACAGGCGCTTGTTGTGCCAGGGCCGACTCTAATTCCAGCAGGGCATCATCCAGTGACTGCGCTTCGGCGTCGTTGAGTTCCAGATTTACTTCTGGCTCAGGCTCCATTTCGCTCGGCTCGTCAGTAATGGCCTGGGTGTTGAGAGGTTGCGTTCCGACTTGTTCCACTTCGCCTTGCTCGTCTTCAAGCGTTGGCGTGGCAAGAGGCTCAACTATCTCGGTCAGAGCTTCAGTAGGTTGGGCCTCAACAGGTTGGGCCGCATTCGGTTGGGCCGCACTCGGTTGGGCCGCAATAGGCTGCTCTATAACCTGCTCATTAACGGCTTCTTCGTTATCTTGCTGTGGCTCCGGCGTTTGTTCGAACTCCTCAGCATGAGTTGGATTTTCCATGCTGGGCTCGTCCTCAACGGGCAGTTGTGACGCGTCACTGCTCGGTTCACCTTGGTGGCTACCTTGGTGGCCACCTTGGTGACTTTGCGGCTCTTGCTCAGCAGGCGTGCTCTCAGTCGTTTGCGTGGTGTTCGAGCCGCTTGCCTGGTTTAAATAGGCCTGAAATTCTTCATCTGACATGCTCGACCAATCCTTACTGGTCGGTTGCGGTTCTGCTGCAGGCGTCTCTTCTTGCGGCTGCGCGTTTGTCTCGGCTTCAGGGGTAGCCGTAGGCTCTGTTACAGGAGTCGGGCTCGGCTCCTCAGTATCAGCTTGCGCTTTTTTACGCACAAAGGGGTGGATTTCGGCGCAATGCTGGGGCTCGCTATGGCTGGCGGCTTTGCTTGCAGCGGCCTTACGGTGTAAAGGTGCAACATTCTGCGGCTGTGGCTCGTCGTTGCCATCGGCTTGCGGTGTTTGCTCAGTTGAGGGTTCGGCTGAAGGCTCGGCTGAGGGCTCGGCAGAAGCATCGGCTGAGGGGGTTCCCAATAGGGCATCCGCTTTTTCTTTCAACAGTGTTCTGGTTAGTTCTGGGCTAAGCGCTGCATGAGCCCCATAGGTCAGTAATTGCTTAATTTGGTCTTTATGAGCCGAGTTTAGTTCTTCGCCGTAGTCATGGGTGCTGATGCTGAGCACATGCTCAACAAACTCTTTCTCATGTAGCACGAAACTTGGCATGGGCGACTTAAATACCGCCTCGTTGTTAAACACGATAAGACAGTTGATCTCTTGCATCGGCAGTGAAAGCATCTCGGCCAAACTCTGCGCTTGTTCACGCAAGGCGGTAAGAGGGTTTGCAAACTTTTCGTCTTCGCCGTGGTGTCGGGTGGTCCATTCCTGGGCCTTTTCGCCGCCGTAAATATCACCGACAGCATCGATGTGGGCGACCATAAATACACCAAAGGGGCTCAGCAAGAGGTGTTCTATGTTTGTGCTTTTGCCTTCCTCACCGGTGGCGATGGGCACGTTGGTAAACTTGCTGTAAAGCTGCGGGTCTAAGGTGGCTTTTTTATTGCCGATCAATTTTTTCAGAGCCTTTATAAACTCCGAGGGCTTACTCATGGCTTGCGGTTTGCCTTCTGGCGACAATTTCGGCTTAGCGATAGCAATTGATTCTTGGCGTTTTTTACGCACCACCACCAGTGCGGCAATGCCAACTATGAGCACGAGTAAACCGAGAAGTGCAGGGACCATCATGTCCATCAGGCCTGACGTTGCAGTTTGTGCAATGGGCTGAGGTTTAGGTGCCACCTTGGTTGGTTTTGTTTGGGCTTTTGGTTCGGCCTTAGGCTGTGTTGAGTTTAGCTGTGCAGTCTGGGTTTCTGTGGCGCTGCCTGCTGCTGCCGTTTCGGTATTAGCCTGCTCCTCAGCGGAGGCTTGTTGAGGCGCACTTGCTAAGGTAGCCACTACTTCTGGCTTGGTGGTGTTGCTCGGGGTGCTTTGCGCCTGCGTGGAGGCCAGCTCTTCTGCGGCACTGGTTTCGGTTTTAACTTGCTCTGTAAAAGGTTCGGGCTTAACCAGGGTCGCGCGCTCTGGCTCGTTAGCGCTTGCCTGAGGTCTTGTTTGTTGCTGTGCCTGGGCGTTTTTAAATTGCTGACAGTTTCTGTCATAGTCGCGCCGCGCGCTACGGTAAGTGGGATGCGTGCGCGAATGGTCGAATTGAGCCATTTGTTGTTTTAATAGAATACACATGGCGCGGTTATATTCTCGCGCCTCGGCTTCGCTAGCTGGCAACAGAACTAGGGTAAAAAGTAGTAGAAAAGCTAATCTCATTTCCGAAACATAAGTAAACATTGTGTTATCTTCACCTAGTCTAACAGTTATTCTATTAATTACGCTATAGCCTTATATAGTCATTTTAAAATTCAATAGGTTAAACCCAGCCTTTGTGCGATAATGGCACTTGATGCAGTGAGAAAATAGCGTTTTTCTTGTGCGATTTTATTGACTAATAACAAATTATTAGCATGAATTTGTGTTACCCTGATTTGGTAATTAAGTATTAGTGGTGGGTAGTTAATGCGTCTTACGCGGTTGTTTTTACTCGATCTACGCCAAGTGATCCTGGGCTTTACCCTGCTCTTGGTGCTTATTACCCTGGCTAACCAGTTTGTTATTAGTTACCGGGTTTACACCCAGCAGGCCATGACCCAAAGCCTGGAGGCAAACCGCGCCTACGCCGGTAAAATGGCCGATATCACCAGCCAGTTTATTCAATCCTTGCAAATGCAACTGGCCTATAGCGCCCAGTCTCTGAGCCGCGATCTGGATAACCCAGCCCATCGCAAACAAGAGGTGCAGCGTTTGCTGGCACAGACTGAATCCTTTAATTCTGTGGTGCTTATCGATCATCGCGGCGAGGTGATCAGCGCCGCCCCGGAGCAACTGGGGGCCGTGGGTTTAACCCTACAATCGAGTGAGGCTAAACAGTCGTTAAGGGCCCAGCAGCCCTTGATGCCACAGCCCTTTGTATCGCCCTTGGGCAACCTGGTGGTAAGTCCTTCACACCCTATTTTTGCTGAGGGTGAACCCAAACGTTATCTGGGTTATATCGCGGGCACCATTTATTTAAATGGCAACAACATCTTATCCCGTCTATTGGGGACCCATTTTCACGGTGCAGAGTCGCGTATTTTGGTGCTCAGCGAGAATGGCGCCGTGGTCTATGATAACCAGCGTCAGCATATCGGGATGACCATAGGCGACGTGCACCCCTTATGGCCTGCGTTTATGCAAGCGCAAGCGGGTGAAAGTGGCGCCATGATCAGCACAAAAGAAGAGGCTCAGCTAATTGGCTATGCGCCGGTCAAGGACATGCGTTGGGTTGTCCTGGTGGTGAGTGCGCAGCAGCAGGTGGTCACCAGTGTGGGTAACACCATAGGCAACCTGATGAAAAAGGCGGCGCCGGTCACTCTAATTACGCTGTTAGCCATTTGGCTGCTTGCCGGTACCATCAGTGCGCCATTACAGCTACTGGCACGAAGAGTGCGCGACAACGATAAAACCTTTAGCGATATCCCCGCCTGGTATAACGAGGCCAAAACCCTGAAGCGGGCCATTGAAACTTACAGCAATGAGCAGCTGCAGCGCATTAGTGCACTTAACCTGGCGAGTAATACGGATCCATTAACCGGCATCGGTAACCGCCGCTATATGCAAGCTTGCTTAGACTCAATGAAAGAGCAGGGGCAGGCGTTCGCTGTGCTGGCTCTGGATATTGATCATTTTAAGAAAATCAATGATCACTTTGGTCATGATATTGGCGATGAAGTGATCAAAACCCTGGCGCAGTTACTAAAGCTGGGCTGTCGTGAATATGACAGTGTGTGCCGCAGCGGCGGCGAAGAGTTTATGCTGCTATTACCCGGGCTTCATGTGGAAAAGGCACAGGAACTTGCCGAGCGCTTGCGTCAGCAGATAGCCAGCCATGAGTTTGCGCCCGTGGCCCAGGTGACCGTATCGGTGGGGGTAAGCTTATGGCAGCCGGGCAACGAGATAGGTGCCGCACTTAAGGCCGCCGATAACGCTCTTTATAAGGCGAAACACAATGGCCGCAATCGCACCGAGGTGCAGTGGCTTTAACGCTGTTTCTGTCGCTCCAGCAGAGTGAGTAAGCGTTGCGATAAGCCCCAGACCAACAGCAAGATCACCAATAGGGTGATGATCAGCAACAAGGTTTGGTCGCTAATAAACAGCCAACTCAGGCTCAGCGTGAAGCACGAAAACAGGCAAATTCGTAATAAGGTATTATTTTGTTTTTGAACACGTTTTTGCATAGTTTAGGTCACCTAGGTTGCTTGCCCTAGTGTAGCAAAGAAAACTCCGATTTTTTGCCATGGTAAAAAAACTGTCACTCTAAAGTCATTGTTTTATATTGTCTTGATATATAACAATACGCTCAGGTGCACAGACGATATTGTGCTAAGCTACAAGAAAATAAGACAAAGAATAACATCACTTCATGACCCAGTCCTTCAACGCCCTGTACCAAACAAGCAGCAGTGAGCAAGCCTATGAGCTGGCCTTATCGATGATCGATGAGGTATTTGCTGCCAAATACTGTTTTGTCGGTCGCCTGAGTGACGATGGCGCGCGGGTACGCACCGCGGCTTTTCATGGCCAAGGGAATGTATTGGCCAACATCGAGTATGGGCTTGAAGAGACCCCCTGTGCCGACGCTCTGCAAAGCGTTGATGTCTGTATTTACAACGAGCAGGTTGCGGACTTGTTTCCTCAAGACACCATGTTGAGGGAGCTGGGTATCCATGCCTATTTAGGCGTGACGCTGCGCGATGTGGCCCGAAATCCCATCGGCATTTTGGTGGCCATGTTTGAGCAGCCACAGGATTTTAGCGAACAAAGCCTGCAATGGTTTCAAGACCTGGCCTTTATCGTTGCCGCACAGGCGCGCCATGATATTGATATTGAACGAAAAAATACCATGCTGGCGGAGCTGTCGCTGCGCAATATTGTGTTCGAGCAAAGCAAAGAAGCCATTATGATCACCGACAGTGAGAACAAAATCCTGCGTGTGAATCCGGCATTTGAACTTTACACCGGGTATCGTGAAAGCGAATTATTGGGGCGCTCCCCCGGGGTGTTGGCGTCGGGCCGTCACGACCAGCCTTTTTATGCCAACATGTGGCAGCAGTTGCACAACCATGGTCATTGGCGTGGTGAGGTCTATAACCGCCGCAAAAATGGCGAGGTGTACCCGGAAGAATTATCGATCACGGTTAATCGCGATGATAAGGGTGAAATCTCCCATTACATCGGTCTTTTTCGCGATATCAGCGATTGGAAAGAAAGCGAGCGACAACTGCGCTTTTTTGCCAACCAAGAGCCGCTTACCGGACTGCACAATCGTCGCAGCTTTTTAGAGCGAGTAGAGCAGCATATTGACCTGTTTAATGAGCAGCGCACACTCAGCTCTTTATTGTTTTTGAACCTCGACCGCTTCAAAGACATCAACGATCTCTATGGCCCGGAAGTGGGAGACAGAGTGCTGGTGGCGGTGGCCTTACGCTTGCAACACTGTGTATTAAGCTCGGACGTGCTTAGCCGTTATGGCGGTGATGAGTTTACCTTGTTGCTGGCCAACAGCTCACCACAGCAGGCCTACGCCTGTGCCCAGCGTATTTTAACCCACATCTGCCAGCCAATCCGTCTTGGCGAGCTTAATATCGAGCTGACCTGTAGCCTGGGCATCGCCCATATCGATAACAATACCAAAAGCGCGACCGTGTTCGTACGCAACGCCAACCATGCCATGCTCAGCGCTAAACGGGCCCAGTCTCAAAGCATTGTTATCTACAGCGACGAGATTGAGGGCCAGTACTTACGTAAAATTCAGCTGCGCGACAAGCTGGCCAAGGCGCTTAAGGCCAATGAATTGAGCGTGGCTTATCAACCCATTATCAGCTTGCGCAGCGGCAAAATCACCAAGTTTGAAGCGCTTGCCCGTTGGCATGATGAGGAGCTGGGCACCATCTACCCCGATGAGTTTATTGCCATTGCCGAGGAGTTCGGTTTGATCTCCGTGCTCGGGCAATTCGTGCTCAAACGGGCCTTGAATGACTTGGCCACCCTGCACAAGCGGGGCTACCGTCATATCGGCGTGTCGGTCAATCGTTCGGCATCCGAGTTTAACCATTTGTTGCAGCCGGTTGAGGCGATTTTGGCGGCGTTGCACGAACATCAAATCGCCACCCATCAGCTTACCATAGAGGTCACCGAGTCGGTGGCCATTGGCGCACAAAAGCAGGTGCAGGATCAGCTTAATGAGCTCCGTGACAAGGGCGTCAAGGTGGCCCTGGACGACTTCTGTACCGGCTATTCCTCGCTCAGCCACCTTATCGACCTGCGCGCCGATTACCTCAAAATTGATAAATCCTTTACCCAGCAACTGCTCGGTGAGCATAAGCATCAGGTGGTGATCGCCAGCCTGATCAAAATTGCCTCCGAGCTGGATATGGAAGTGATCGCCGAAGGCGTCGAGTGCGAAGAGCAGCATCAGCAATTGCGTGATTACGGTTGTCACTTTAGTCAGGGTTTTTATTACTCTGAGCCGGTTAGTCTGGCTCAGGCGCTGATCCTGCTGGAGCAGGCCGACTCTTTGACCAGCCCGCTTGAGGTGAGCCACTAACTGGGCTCCTTCGTTGCTCCTTGGCAGACAGCCTTGGTGTCCCTACTCAATAGTGTGAATTTTTATCGCCACGATAAAATAATCTTGTTTTACCGGCGTTAAGCGGCAAAGCATAATGCCGCCTTTTGCTTATTGAGAGGGCACTATGCGCGGCTGGATAATCTACACTGATGGCGCCAATCTATTAAAACCAGAGCGATATGAAATCGAACGACTGCTGGCGGTTGCCAAAGAAGAGAATATCGAGCTGGAGGTCTATGCCCCGGATCAATTCGATCTACTGGTCACTCGTGAAGATGAAAAAAGTATCTTGATCGATGGCAAACCGGTGCCTCTGCCGGACTTTGTTATGCCGCGTATGGGAGCGGGTACCACCTATTTCGCCCTCGCCATTATCCGTCACTTAGAGCGTCTTGGGGTGTACTGTGTCAATGGGGCTCACGCCATAGAAACGGTCAAAGACAAGCTTTATGCGCAGCAAATCCTGGCTAAGCAAAACCTGCCCACGCCAACCACCATGTTGGTGAAGTTCCCGGTCAACATCGCCCTGGTTGAGCAGCAAATTGGCTTCCCCGTGGTGGTAAAAACCTTGTCGGGCTCTCAAGGCAGCGGCGTATTTTTGAGTAAGACCCGCAACGAGTTCGACGACTTGATGCAACTTATTGAGGCGACTAGTCCTCAGGCCAATATTATCCTGCAGCAGTTTGTTAAAAGCAGTCATGGCCGCGACTTACGAGTACTAACCATAGGCGGCAGAGCCGTGGCCTGTATGGAGCGTAACAGCGGCGGCGATAACTTTAAGGCCAATGTCAGCGCCGGTGGCACGGGCTCGCTTTATGCCATCACCCCGGAAATTGAATGGTTGGCAACGCAAACCGCCAATGCTCTGGATCTCGACGTGGCCGGTATCGATTTATTGTTCGATGAGCAGCACTTTAAGATTTGTGAAGCCAACTCCAGCCCGGGTTTTGAGGGGCTAGAGCAGGCCACCGCCATTGATGTGGCGCGGGAGATCTTCCACTTTATTCGTATTCGTCTGGGCATTTTCGATAAGCCGCAGTCGGCACCGAAGGCAGCTAAAAAAGCGGCCATGGAAACCGCTGAGGAAGCCTTAGAAGAGCTGTAACGACAGCCTGTCGGCAAATTGCTCCAGTGCATAAATACCGGCGCTGGAGTTGCCGTATTCATTGAGTTTGGGCGACCACACCGCCACCGTAAACTGTCCCGGCACTACGGCGATAATCGCACCACCGACGCCCGACTTACCCGGCATTCCGACGCGGTAGGCAAAGTCTCCGGCGGCATCATAGAGGCCACTGGTAAAGAGCAGGGAATTGAGCTGGGAGTTTTGCTTGGCGGCAAGAATGCGTCGCTTTGAGGCCACATCCACGCCCTTATTCGCCAAATAGGAAAAGGTGCGCGCCAATTCGGCACAATTCATCTCTATGGCACAAAAGCCAAAATACACCTTTAACACTTCCTCCACCTCGTTTTCAAAGTTATTAAACGACGCCATTAAATAGGCCATGGCGGCATTGCGGTGACGGTGTTGAAACTCCGAGCGTGATACCTGCTGATTGATATTGATGCGCGGGTTGCCGCTAAGCTGACGCACCGTTGCCAGCATATGGTGGGTTGGCGCACTGAGGCGCGAGTACAGGGCATCGCAGGTGACGATGGCACCGGCATTGATAAAGGGATTGCGCGGTATTCCCTGCTCAAATTCGAGCTGTGTCAGGGAGTTAAAGGCCGTGCCCGAGGGCTCTTTGCCGACGCGTTGCCACAGGGTATCGCCATAGCGCTGTAGCGCCAGGGTGAGGGTCAGTACCTTAGAGACCGACTGTATGGTAAAGCGCTGCTCGCTGTCGCCGCTGTAATAGCTCTGGCCATCAACTGTGTGCACCGCCATGGCAAACTGCTCACCCTTGACCTGGGCCAGCGCCGGAATATAACTGGCTACCTGACCGGGCATGTCAGGCAAACGTGCCCGTATGTCGGCATTAATTTCGTCAATCACCTGCTGAATATTCATAGCACCCCACTCACTGCTTGGCTAAAGCGCAATCATACGGAATAGGGCGCACGCTAAAAAGAGCCAAGACGAAATTTACGCGCCCGAGGTGTTCAACCCTGGGCGCTTTGCGGTGGGTAGCAAACAAGCTTAGCGTTGCAGCATAAAGGTTTCGTATTCGAGGCGATCAAACTGGCGGTTAAGCCAGACCAGCCCGAGCATGGTGGTGAGCAGCATGGATAAAGCGAAGCCGTAGCCATACATTTGCGGCCCGAGCATAATTGAAATCTCGGTCAGCACAAAGTTGGTCAAGGCCATGACCGCCACCAAAGACAGGGCCTCATAGCGCCTGTCGAGATAGAACATGACGTTGAGAATCGCCATAACTATTACCTGCAAGGACACGCCCACCAAATCCACATAGAGCAGATGCAAATAGGCCAAGTCGATCTTGAGCAGGGTGAGAATTTCTTCACTCCACAGTAGCAAGAGTGCCAAGGTGAGTCCTTGCACCTTAAAGATCTGATAGAGACTGTTTTTACAATCCAGGACCATTTGGTCTTTAAGCAGGTACACGGACTCCAGGGTGCCACCGTCGCGCACGGAATTATAAAATTTCTCGTTGGACTTGGCGAAATCCGTCTCCATATGCAGCATAAACACCGCCATGCCGGGAATAATCGCCAGGTAGGCGACAAAAATGGGCAGATCGTAAATATAGGAGGCGCGAAAACCGCCGATGACCTCGAAGGACACCTCGGGGTGCGACCAAAACACAAACTTATCCACCCAGACCCCAAGGTTATACAGCAGGCCAACCAGGGCGAGGGAGAAAAACGCTTGTTTTGGGTCTAAAAAGTCGAACGCTATCAGTTTGTTGGCACTAAAGGTGCGCAAAATAAAGAACAGCAGGACGAAGGCTATCAGACCCTGACAGGCGGCAAAAATAATCAGCAGCCCAAGGACACCGAAAGGAGGCAATAACCAGGCGCCCAGTACCATCAGGGTATAGCCGCCACAGAGGGTAAGAACAATACGGTAATACTGTTTCATGCCGCTTAAAAAGCCGATGATCAGCCACAGGTTACAGAGCACCACAAAGCCACAGAGCAGGCTCATTTTAACCGCCGAATCGAGCTCGGTCAGACCGAGTATGGCAATGCCAAGGACGCTGGCCAACATGGAAACGACCAGCATGCAGCCGAGCAGATTCGGGGTCACCTTATGATCATTACGCTCAAATAAGCGGTCGGAAATAAAGCGGGTGAGCAGCACCTGGAATGCCCCGCTCAAGAGCAGCGAGCCCGCCATCATATAGGTGACCAGCACCAAAAACTGCACGATCAGGCTGCTGGGGAAAATGCGTCCTATGCTCAGCAGGCCGATGACCATCAGCGCCAGAATCGACAGCACCCAGGGGCCGGATCCGACTACGGCGGCCAGGCCATAGGCCTCCACATAGGAAAGCAGGGTGTTTTTGCGCAGAATACGACGCAGCTCAAAACCTATTCCTGCCATGCTAATAGCTCCTCATACAGACCTTGGTAATGGTTATACATGGTGTGTTCTTGATAAAACCTCTGCACCCGTCGATAGCCGTTGTCACCGAGGCGACGCCAGTTGCGCGCATCATTGAGCAAGCTTAACAGTGCCGCACTGGTTTGGTTCGGGTCGGCAATATTGGTAACGTAACCGCAGCGGCCCAGGGCTTTATCTTCATCATTCATGCCTTCGAGTATTTCCCGGCAGGAGCCCACTTCGGAGGCAACGCAGGGTACGCCGGCGGCCATGGCTTCAAGCAATACCAAGGGTTGCGCTTCGCTGATCGAGGTCAGCACGCAGACGCCAATATGCGGCATGATCTCGGCCACATCCTGCATGCCTAAAAAGCGGATATTGTCTTCCAGCCCCAGACTGCTAACCAGCAATTTACACTCGTGGTAGTAGCTTGGATCTTCCTCGGTGGGGCCGACTATCCAGCCTTGCAGCTCGGGCTCGGAATTAACTGCCACCCGAATGGCCCGGATAAAGGTTTTAATGTCTTTAATGGGCACCACGCGGCCAATTAGTCCGGCGACCTTTGGCGGTGCCACCAATCGGGCGTCGTAGGCCTCTGAAAAGCGGGCCATATTGATGCCGTTGACTATGATTTGGGTTTTCTCGGCAGGCGCACCATCGTGAATTTGCCGCTGTCGGTTACCCTCATACAGGGCCACGATTTCGTCGGCGCGGTCATAGGCGGTGCGACCAAGCTGCTCAAAGAAGTCGATCCAGGTTTGCCGCGTTTGCTCCATCTTCTTATGGATGCTGGTGTCCAACGCGCTATGGCGGTCTTTAATCCAGCTCGCCTGGGTGAGGTCGATTTTACGTTCCTTGGTATAAATACCATGCTCGGTCAGCAAAAAGGGCGCGCTCTGTTGTTGTTTTGCCAAGGCGCCTAAAAACCCGGCATAACCGGTAGAAATACTATGGAACATGCGTGCCTTAGGCAGGTTCTCGGCGATTTTTACCAGGGTGAAAAGCGGGCTGTAAACATGCCTGAAGGTCCAGAAGTAATCGACGAAGGATTGCTGCTGAGCGTGCTGATAATATAAATCGACGATCACTTCCCAGGAGCGCTCGCTGTAGAGAAAATCGCTAAAACTCAGCCCTTGTTGTTTACCCAGGTTATCGAGCAGGCCTTGCAAGTGCTCGGGAGAAAGCGATTCCTCGGGGCGTTTAAAGCGCTCGATCACCGATTGCCACATGGTAAAGGCGGTTTTTTTACCGCGACGAGGGCGCGGCGTAAAGAGGCCGTGATGATCCATCAGGAAATGCTTTTCCATGCCCACCACGTTATCCGGTAGTTGGTAATATTGCTCGCCGTAGGCCGACTTACAGCCACCGATAAAGACCAGGTAAAAGTTATACTGGGGCAAGCCGGTGATCAGCTGATGCACCCAACTGGATACGCCACCGCGCACATAGGGGTAGGTTCCTTCGAGTAGCAGGCAAATATCAATAGGCTTCACGGCGCCAATACTCCCTTAATTCGTTGAGCGCTTCGCCTCGCTCCGTGGGTAAGTGACTCACCAGCAGGGCGGCATGACGGTAGTCCCCTTGGGCAAAGGCGGCTTCGGCTAAATAGGGAGCCACCTGCTTCATCAACAGACCACTGCGTCTGGCTTGCTCCAGGTATTGATAGGCGCCCTGATAGTCTTGCAGCTCTAGCAGGACCTTGCCAAGTTGTAGCTCGCTGCGCGCCGCCGGCGCGATTTGCTGCGCCTGCAACAGGTATTTTTTGGCCTGCTCCAGATAATGGGTGCGCAGTGGGCCATCGGCGAGGCCCAGGTAGCACAGCTCCCAATAGAGCTCGGCAATTTGAAAATGTTGCGAGGCCCGTTGTGTTGATTGTTGTTGCTTTAAGGCATCGATTTTTTGGTTGATGGCAAACTCAATCTTTTCGATGGCGGCGTAGGCCAGCAGGCGTACGTCATCGGCCTTATCGGTGAGGGCCAGTTTAAGCAGTGGAATTGCCACTCGCTCCGGTAAGAAACGACAGGCATTGACGGCGATTTGGCGGCGCTCGTCCGAAGGGTTAAACAGCAAAATATCTTTAAGCGCAGCGGCGCCGTATTGACCTTGCTCCAGTTGCTCTGGGTGCTGTGGCAATTCGAGCACTTCGGAGCGCTTCCACAGCGACTGAGACTGCTCTTTGGGCAGATACAGAGCGAGAATAAACACGGTTGCCAGGCCTAGCATGCCGATGATGGGCATGCTAAAGGCGATAACAAAAATAAAGGCCATGGATGCCAGCACCGGCTTTTTATAACGCATCGGCAGTGCCAACCAGCATAACAGGGTGAAGGTACCCGCTGCGGCACCGTGGCTGCTGGCATAGCCCAGCCAACCCAGCCACCCGAGCTGGCTGTCACCGAGCAGATAGAGGCTGGCGGACTCAAAGAGTATCGTTTGAAGAATCAACCAAATCTTCATCAAAGGCTCCTAAATCGTCCAACAGCAGATTGACTTGCTGATGCTGTTCAAAGACCAGCAAGGGTCCCACCACGTCCAGTTCACCGGCGGCATAATTATGTTTATCGCTGAGGATCGTTTCTATGCGCTCGATAAATTGCTGCGCTTCTATCGCCGTAGTCATCGGCAGCAGTACGCAAAGTACTTGTTTCCCTTCGCTATTTTCACAGGCCCAATAGACATCGGCACCACGGCGGTAGTCGGTCACCCGATACAGATCCAGGTACTGCTTCGCACTGATGTCGGTAAACACCACCAGGGCACTGTCGACTCCGTAATGGCGTTTGTACCACAATTGATTGTCGAGATACTGGCTAAATAACTGGCGTTGCTCTGGTTGCAAGATGGGTGCAAATAACTGGTGCGACATAAAGTTAGCTATATAGCCCGCAAGCAGCGCCATTAAGGCGATATTGCCCTCGGTCAGGGACACAAACTTCACCTTTTCGGCCAAGAGCACGCCTTGAATTTCGCCGCTGACATCAACCATGGGCACCACCAGTTGATAGTGCAACTGATGCTCGTCGGACTCGATAAAGTCTGCAGGAGAAAGCACCGCCTTGGAGACCAGTACATCGGCCAACATGGGATCGCCCGGGTGTAACTGATGGTCGCTGCCCACCGTGGCCAGGGCACCGGGAACGAGCTTGCCGTCCCGTACCTCGTACAGTCCGGCCTGATACATGGTGATCACATCGGCGAACACCTGCAAACTCTTTTGCGCCAAATTGGCCAGGCGATTTTCGGTATGACCGGAAGCCGCCTGTTGCAACAATTGAATGCCGGTGCGCAAACTCATCTGCTTGCCCGCGGCGCGTTGTTCGAGCTGATCGTGAGAGATCTTTAACAGGTGGTAGTTTTGGGTAAAGCTTTTCAGCTTTTGTTCCATATATCTGTGGTTGAGATCGAATCTTTGGTTGATCTCGTGCCAGTGATCGCGAAACTCACCAACCAGCATGGTGACGACGGCGGTGCCCACCGACACCGAGAAACTAAGCTGAATTTGGGTGCCAAGCAGACGATCAAATAGGCCCGCGCCAAGCAGCAATAATACAAAGCTCATCATGCCGCGGCCAAAGCCATAGCGCAGCGCTATCAATACAGGTCCAAACATGGGCCAGTAGAAATAGTCGGTGGCCCTGTCATGACTCAGGGTCGATTGATAACCCCATATACTCAGCGCTAAGAAGGTGATGAACACCAACTCAAACCAGGCTATTGGCTGGTTATCGCTGCCGAGCAAGAGGCGATTGATAAGGGCATTGATACCCCGGCGTTTGCTATGTGGCATGGCCAAATTATTCCCAATCTAATTGGTCGAGTAAGTCTTCAATAGCATCTAAGGCAACGCCAGACAAGGACTCTCGTCCCCAGCCACTGTTAGATGCCGAGCCGCGCCACAGTTGTTCACCCGTGCTGGTGGCTAAAGTGAGGGTCAGGCCCACCGCAGGCTCGCCATCGAGACCATACTTGTATTGCCATTCCTGTACCGAGCCCGCAAGAACATAGCCCGCCGGTTGTTGCATCAGCCAGGCCTGCGCTTCTTGTTGGCGTTGCTGCGGCTCTAAACTGGCCTGCAGATCGCCGACCTGAGCCTTGGGATACACGCGCACCTTGATGCCTTGATCGGCCAGCGCCGAGGCCACCAGTTGTTCTGCCTGAGCCTGTGCCATGGGCATATTTGACTGGTTGGCAAAGGGCATAATGTACAGGGTATTGCCGCTATTCAGGGCCGGACTTTGGGCACTGTATTGGGAAGCACAGCCGGCCAAAAAAAGCGCTAACGCGGTAGTAAGTAAAGTTTTCATCTTGCTGTCCTCGGATCAAAAATCTAAAAAGTAACCTAAGTTAAAGGTGAGGCTTTCGCGACCATTCGGATCGGCGCTTTGCCACGCTCCCTTAATAAAGAATTCATCATTGCCAAACACGCGAATACCCAGGCCGATATTGGCGGAGTAGTCCGCTTCGTCGGTGACAAAGTTGTAACCTATGGCGCTGTCGAGCCAATAGCGCATGCCCGGTACCTGCTTGCCCGGCTCGCCGACATTACCATGCAGCAATTGTTGTCCCAATGCCAAACGGCGATAGCGGGGCGAAATAAAAATAGCTGCCACTACCGGCCTACCCAGATAGTCCGAGACACCGGTGAGGGCACGCTGGTCCAGGGTGTTTTCCTGGTGATCATATTGCACATAGGCCTGCCAACTCGGGGTAAAGTTAAACTGCTCGCTCAGGCGCACCGTGCTGTGCCATTGCTGCGCAATGGGATCATCGAAATCGGACTTAAACAGCGAGCGTGACACGCTGACACTCAGTTGTTCGTAGCGAGTAGGCTGCCAGTTCACTTCCCATTTGGCGCTGTCTTCACGGCCCAGCAGGAACAGGTTTTCGCTCTGCTCTGTGGCCATGTTGTGACCGAGTTTGAGGCTGTGGCTCAAGCGCGATGAGGGCTGCCATATCAAGGTGGCAAACTGACCATAGTGTGTTTTTTGGTGGCGGTCACTGATGGCTACGCCGACTTCACCGCGATTAACCAGATAATGCTGCGGACTAAAACGCCAGCTTAACTGCGCGCTTCGTTGCTGGTAGTCCTCAAGCAGATCGCTTTTCGGGTGACCATGGTCATAGGATGCATCGAGTAGCCATTGACCGTTCTCCATGGGGCGGTAATACCTAAGCTGTTCCGAGCGGACCTGCCATGAATCTTTTATCACATGCTCATAACGCAGGCCGTGACTGGCCAGCGGGTGCTGTTGTGCGAGCAAGCGCTGCAACGGCGCAATATCTCGTTTGGCGGTATGCGCGCCCAGCTGTTGCTCGGCCAATTGCCAGGCGTGGGCATTTTCACCTATTTGCGCCAGGGCCGCTGCCCGGGTGAAGTCATCCAGCTGCACCGAGTCGTAACTCAACTGGTAAATGGCGGAGCGGTCATCGCGGGCCAGAGCCAGGGCCAACTGTACGTAGGCGTTGAATTGCTGGTCTTTTAAATTGCGTTGCGCCTGCCACAAGACCAGTTGTTGCAGTGCATGAGACTGTGAGCCGTTTAATAGCGCGGCGATATCTGCCTTGTTGCCACGGAGCAGTAGTTGTTTAGTGAGCTGGGCATCCGCCAGAGCCGGTGACACGAACAGCGCTACCAAGGAGCGGTAACTTACATCCCCTCCCTCGACTTGACGCAGTTGCTCACTGAGGGTGCTGATCACTTGCCAACGCAGGCTAGAGGCCTGGGCCAGACTGCCTTGGTGTTCAAGGATTTGTGCCCAGTTTAACTTATCGGAGGCGCTCATGGGGGCGCTATTGTTAAGGCGTTGGAACCATAAATCCGCGTGTTGGAACAGGCCCAGTTGCTGCGCGGCGATAGCGAGTACCTGGTACATATCGCTGCTGTCTTGATGGGTGCTGATCACACGCCAATATAGCTCCCGCAGCCACAGGTTGTCGCCAATGGAGATGGCCAGCCACATGGCACTTTGTTTAACCTCATCATGTTCCGGGTGGCTGCCGAGCAACTGCTGCAACAAGTTTTTTGCGTTGGCATAACGCTCCTGATGCATGGCTAAGCGGACCCGCAACAGCTGCATATTCAAGCTGGTGTCGTCGCCATGGTTGGCAAGCAGGGCTTCACTGGTGGCATTGAGTAAGCGCTCGTCACCTTGCTCAAGCGCTAGATTCATTAGATAGATCAGCAGCACCGGTGATTGGGTACGCTGATAATAATCCCACAGCACGTCTATATCCTGGCGCTGTTTGCCGTTATGGCTGGCGATTAAGGAGTAGGGGTCTAAACTGGTGTCGCCACGCTCGATGCGTTGGCGCTGATAATAGCGCTGTAGGTCGGTGGCCGCATTGTAATTGGCCAGCTCCTGCAAGGTGATGAGTTGGTCAAGAGCCAAACCTTGGGGGTTGCTGTATTGATGCAAAATGGTCAGGGCCTGCTGTGGGTTGCCAGTGGCCATAAAGCTTTGGGCAAAGTAATTGAGATCAAGATAGTTGCTTGGTGTGGGTACCTTAATTTGCTGCCACAGCTCAGTCGCCCGTTGTGGTTGACCGATAAAGTTATAAAAACGCGCCAGTTGGAACCAATAAAGTGGCTCATTCGGAAAGCGCTGAGATAAATGCTCTAGGCGTTTCACGGTGGCCTTGGCGCCGTAGGCCTTGTCGTTATAGTTGACCCATTGCAGGCGCTCTTCCTGATTCAGTTGTTGTGTCTGCGCCAGCTGATAGTAAAAGTCACTCAGAGCCTTGAGGTCGCTTTGCGCCAAGGCCTCATTTATTCCCTGGCGCAACTGCGCCAGCTCAGGATTGTAACGCATCAGGTCTTTACTCATGGCAAGCGCATTATCTAGGTCGCCACGCCATAAGTAATAACTGTGCAGGGTACTGATATGCTCAGCTGATGGTGCCGCCTGATTGGCCTTGGCCAGCCAGGTGATAGCGGTGGCAATATCGCCGACAGCGACCGCCAGTTCGCTGGCCTGCAACCAGTCCTGACTATCCGAGCTGATGCTGGCCTTTTGCACTGCAAATTGGCTGGCTGAGGCACTGTTATCGGCGCTGCGCGCAAAGTCGATGCCTTGTTGCAAACAGGCAAGCTCGCAGAGCCCGGCGTCGATATGTTGGTTTATCAGCGCCAGTCCCTGGGGCCAGCGTTGATGCTGTTGATACAGCGCCAGGAGTTGTTCGAAGTGAGCGGCCGAAGGCTGGCGTTGATAAAGTTGTTTCCCGTGCGCCATGGCGGAGTCATACAAGCCGGCTTGCAGTGCAAGTGTGAACAAACGCTGCAGATCGCCCTGACTGTGGTGTTTTAAAAGCTTATGGGCCACCGCGGGTTGGCCGATTTGCAGCGCGTATTCGGCAAAGGTTTGCCTTTGCTCGGGGCTGAGATCGTCGGGCAGATACTTGAGGTAGCGACTCAGTTCGCGGGTGGCCTGCTCTTTAAAGCGCGAATCATGGCTGAGCTGCAGTAGGCTGTTGGCGTACATGCTCTGAGCGCGCAACAGCTGCTCGGGATCGCTAAATTGGCTTAGCGGCGTAAGGTGATGCAACACCTTTTCATAGTCTTTTAAGCGGTAATATTGTTTGGCAAAGGCCATTTGCAAGCGCGGGGAGGGATCATCTGCGTCCTTCAACACCCGTAAAAACGCCAGCGCCACATTGGGGTCTTGGGCTTCATCGAGAATATCGAGCAGCAGGCCGCGATTGGGCTGCAAAATCCACAATAGCGCCAAGGTGGCCAAGGCTAGGCTGATCAGGGTACGGCGGTTGGTCAGAACAATGCGTTTGTCCTGCTTGTTGCGACTGCCCAGTACGTACTTAGGTGAGGTCATTGCGTTTTCCCACCCTGAGGTTGGCCGGCGCAGCTAAGGGTGAATCGAACCCGGCCCTTGTGTTTGCTGGTGAGGATAAGCTGATCACCCTTAAATTTGTGCGTCACCGGGGCGCCGCTGTGCTGTTGCACGCGACAGCCTCGTGCTTGAGCAAAACGGGCTTGCAATGGCTGGTGACTCATAAAGCTGATGTCGATATTACCGCCTTGTTGCTGCCAATGTTCAAGCACGCCATTGGCGCCTTGCAGATACAGGTTTCCGGAAAAAGGTGTATCCGCGGCGTCTAGCTCGAGGCGAGCGCGCACCGCCGACAAGGTGACATAGTTACCATCGGGGCCAGCATTGACCCCGGCCACACCCTGGCTGTTTCCGCTTGGGCTCTGCGCTTTATCGATTCGCATGCTTTTGACCCCGGTGCTGGTGATATACCAGGCCTCGTCATTAATTGATTTGGCCAGACCGGTTTCATACAGGGCACGAGCCCTGTGGGCATATTCGCTCAGATATAAGGGCGTGAGCGGATGCTTGTCCACCCAATCATAGATCTTTTCCAAGGCCGATAATGACGCCGGGTAGACGCCGGAATACATATGGTAATAAACGCTCACCGGTTTTAAGCGGCGGGGCTCGCCGAGCAGCTCAAAGGTTTCAATGGCACGGCCAAAGCCGCTGAAGTTTTCCGTCCACAGCTCGGTGTAGAGGTTTTCGTTCATGACCGGTGCATACACCTGCACCGCGTCTTTATACCAGTTGAGGTGCGGCGTGACTTGGGCGATGGAATAGTTATCGGTTAGCACATAAGTGTTGCCGCCATTGACATTGTAGAGGCCCAATTGAGCCACCTTGGCGATGATATCGGCGGTCGGGTTGGCGGCACCGGACCACAAGTAAACCTCGACCCGCTTATCTTTTGGCGCCAGGTGCTCGTTGATGTAACGCACGCTGGTAAAAATCTCGCGGTCATAATCGAGGACATAACCGGGCACGGCTAGGGCATCACCATAGAGCTTTTCCTTGGCTTCAATACGCGGGTCCCAGAAAAACGGGTGGCTAAAGGTATGCGAGGCAATTTCAACATTATCCAGGGCAAAGATATCCCGGGCGATGGCTTCAAGCTCCGGGGTCAGCTCTGGATACAGACCGGTTTTTGCCACCTCGGCCTCAATCACGGACACCGTGTGTGGCAGCTTAGAGCGACGCAAAATATTGTTATAAATCGAGGCCCCAGCGAAGGGTTTACCCGGGAGCCAGGCACGAGAAGGGAAACCGTCGCCATCTATGTGGGCGGTGACGATACGTTGCCCTGATTCGCTGGTGATATCGGCGCTCGGGATCGGCGCTAATCGCAGCAAGGGTAGGAGATGTTCAAACGGATCAAGCGGCCAGCGCATGCGCTCGCCGGGCAATTCCTGTACGGTTAATGGCTCAAGCCACAGGCCACCCCAATCGCTGCTGGCGACAGCGATGCCTTGTTGGCCCTGTTCGTCGATAAGAGAAAGCTGGGAGGTTTGCTGTTCATCTAGCCAGCGATAGCGCGGATATTGCTCCCCTTGCGCCTTGGGCAGTGGATACTTAAGCGCGGCAGCGTCCAGTTGCAAGACGCCGCGATAATTGCCTTGTTGTTTGACCCCCAGGCGGGCCAACAGGCTTGTTTGTTCTGGCAATTCGCCGACTAGGACAGTTGGCAATGTGTCCAGGCTTTGCAATAACGCGTCGCGCGTGCTGCTTTGCTGGTAGCTGACCTGTGGTAGCCAGAAGACCGCCGCGGCATAGCGATTCCAATCCAGCTTGGGTAAGGCCGTTCCTTGAATATCAATACACTGAGGCACATAGCCCTGATATTCAATCAAGGTTGCCAGAAAGCGATGGCATTCGGACTGCTTTTTCACATTGACACTGGAATCATACAGGCCCAGTACGCGACGGCGCACCGGGTAGCGGGTGGAGACGCCAAACTGATATAACATGGGGTCGCTGATATAAGGGGTAAAACCCAGCGCCGCTATTTGTTGTGCGGCTTTGAGGCGCTGTGCATCATCGGCGGGCAAATAATCTATGACTATGGCTTCAATCTGGCTGGCCTGCACTTGTTGCAATTGCCCCGTTAGCCATTGGGCGTCTTCTTTGCTTTGCTTACGGTAGCGCTTGCCCTGGTAGTCATAGGAGTGAAATAAGGACTCGGCGACCACGGCAAGAGGCGGTTGTGCCAGCCCTTGATAGAGTTCAAACCCCCGATTCAATAGCACCGGCCCCTGCGTTTGCAGCTCACCTATCAGACTGATCAAGGCGTTTTGCTGGGCGCCAAATTGTGCTTTATCGAGCACCAGCTGATAGCTATCCAGAGTATCGAGAAAGAAACCGTCGTATCCGGCAGAGCGCAGTTGCTGTGCCTGTGTTAACAGGTACTGGCGCCATGGTTCGGCGCTGCTATCCATAATGCTGGCCTGCCACAAGTCGTTGTAACCCAGTACCGCGGAGGAGAAACGCGGCGCCAGCTGTTCAGACGCTTCACCCAGGCTGAGGTAGGCAAATACCTGGGTCTTGGCACTTTTAAGTTGCTGTAATTGAGCCGAAGAGAGCTGCTCAGGACTGACTACCACGCGCTCATAGCTGAGTAACTCCCGAGTTGAGTCGATATCACCGTAATAGAAGGCAATAGACTGAGGAGTCTTTGACGTTTGTGCGAGTCCCTGCTTCGAACTTATTAAAAGTACAAAACACAGTAGCGACGCGCTAATGACTGAGCGAAATGCGTGATACAAGACCTTAAATACCTATAGCTATTATTGTGTAAGCGCCTTGATGTGGAAGAAATCCTTTCAAAAGCAGCAGGTTATAATTATTACTAGTACTTTGATACTAATTTTATGTGATTTTATTTCAATTACAAGTGATTTATTTATTTTACAATTGGTTTAATTCTCAAATTTGTAAACTTAAGGCTATTACAACTGATTACAGCTAAGGCCTGTATTAGCGCGACTTTATAGCGATGTAAACGCACCATATTCTAGCACCCGGCGCCGCTTCCCCAAGCGCCCTGGATGGTTTTGATTCATTATTTGTTCAGTATAGTAACTCATTGCAAATCTGGAAAATGTTGCCAAGGTTTAAAATTTGAGTGGTTAATTACGGGCGTAACGCCTCACTTATATAATGGCTAATCGGGCAAAAACTTGATCTAGATCAAGTTTCCAAACCGGAGCGATGAATAAAACATCATAAAGGTTTGGATACGAACGTATTTATGAGGCGTAGGGTCAACTTTTTGGTAATATCCCGGCTTTAAAATTAAGACTATTGTTGTGTTTTGAATGGGGGCCAACAAATGCGTACGAATCTGCCGGTGACACAGAATGAACGTCACTTCGCGAAAGACCAAAAACTGATCTCGGTGACCGATTTACAGGGCAACATCCTCGACTGTAACCAGGCGTTTATCGACATAAGCGGATATAGCCGCGAAGAGCTTATCGGTCAGCCGCATAATCTTGTTCGCCACCCGGATATGCCTGGTGCCGCCTTTGCCACCATGTGGCGTTATCTTAAGGCCGGTCAACCCTGGATGGGACTGGTTAAAAACCGTTGTAAAAATGGCGATCATTATTGGGTAGATGCCTATGTTACGCCCATCACAGAGCATGGTCAGGTAGTGGGCTATGAGTCGGTGCGCAGTTGCCCCGCTCGTGAAGATGTTAATCGAGCAGCGGCCCTTTATCAGCAAGTGAATGCCAATAAGAGCTCGTTCACTTTGCCGGACAACAGCGAGTTTTATGCCCTCATGTTTGCTTTGCTTGCAGCCTTAGCACTGTGGTTTTTTGAGCAAACACTGGCCGCCGAGGTGGTGATGGTGGGCAGCGTCATTCTTTTTGCCGTTTTTAATACGTTTTCGCGACTACGCCTTAAGAAACGTTTAGATCAACTTATCGAGGGGCGTTTTAACGACCCGCTGGCGGTACTGAGTTATTGCGATCACAGCGGTCCCCTCGGGCGACTCCATGTCGCGGTCAAGGCGGAGCGTGCCCACCTTGGCACTATTTTAACGCGTATCGACGATGCCGCCGCCCGCGTGGCCGACGATGCCCAGGCGAGCTTTAACTTGTCTACCAATGCCGGTCAGCAAATTGACGCCCAGCATCAACAAACCGAGCAAGTGGCGACGGCAATGAATGAGATGACGGCGACCATTGCCGAGGTATCGCAAAATGTGAACCTGACCTCTGAGCAGGCCCGAGCCGCCAATGAACTGGCTATCGAAGGGGCTGAGGTGGCGCAGAAAACCCGCGCTTCAATCGAAACATTGGGGCAGACGGTGGCGCAGATCAGCGATTCGGTGCGCGGTGTCTCCGAGCAATCCGGCTATATTGCCGCGGCGGCGCAGATGATCGAGCAAATTGCCGAGCAGACTAACCTATTGGCCTTGAACGCGGCCATCGAAGCGGCGCGCGCCGGCGAGCAGGGTCGCGGCTTTGCCGTGGTTGCCGATGAGGTGAGACAACTGGCACAGCGAACCCAGCGCTCAACCGGTGAAATCCAGGGGATCATCAATGAATTGAATGCCCGCAGCGAGCAAGCCGTGGTAATCGCCGATCAGGGACAACAGGAATCACTGATGGGCCTAGAGGAAGTGGAACGCAGCACCCATATGCTTGCGGGTATCGTGCAGGCGGTGGCCAATATTAACGATATGGCGACGCAAATGGCCGCGGCCGTGGAAGAGCAAGCCCATGTGTCTGAGGACATTAACAGACAGGTAGTGGGAATTGCCGAGCTCGCCAATGATTCGCAGCAAAGTTCGGTGCAGGCACAAACTGCCATTACCCGTTTGACCAAGGTGGCCGATGATTTGTGTGAGTTGGTTGTGCGCTTTGCCAAACACTAGTGGTTTTTAGGCCGGGACACAATGCAGCCGCGCTTTACCTTCACGAATGGGGATGATGCGCGGCAAAGCATTTGAGTTCTGCCGACCGTTAGCTTAGATTGACGGTAAAAGAATCTTCAGGTTTCCTCCCCATGCATGCACATATCGAGCGCCTTTATAAAATTGCCGCTAAGTCAGAGCGTATTATTGTTGGATTGATGAGCGGTACTTCTATGGATGGCCTCGATGTAGCCCTGTGCCGTGTTCGCGGTGCCGGTACCCATACGCAAGTTGAGGTTCAACATTTTACTACTTGCCCTTATCCCGCAAGCTATCAACAGCGGGTACGTCAGGTTTTTGCCAAGCGTGATATTGACCTGCAGCACCTTACCTTGCTTAATCCCTGGATAGGGCAGTTGCATGGGCAATTGGTGAATGAATGTTTGGCGCGTTGGCACCTAGAGCCGCAGAGTGTTGATGTTATTGCCAGTCATGGGCAGACCGTCTATCACTGTCCGCAAAGCCAGCATGGGCTTAGCGACTATGGCAACGCCACGCTGCAGCTTGGCGATGGTTGCCATCTAGCCCGTACTACCGGGATCATCACCCTGAGCGATTTTCGTCAAAAACACATAGCCGCAGGTGGCGAGGGTGCACCTTTGGCCGCCTATGGGGATTATTGGTATTTTGCCAGTAGCGATGAGCACCGAGTGTTGCTGAATATGGGCGGTATAGCGAATATGACCGTGCTGGCCAAAGATGCTCCCCTAGCAGACACCTTGTGCGCGGACATTGGCCCAGGGAATACCATGCTTGATGCCTATGTGCAGCGCTATTTTGCCCCCCTTGAATACGACAAAGACAGCCAATTGGCAAAACGGGGTAAGGTAGACCCGGCATTATTACGGGCCCTTTGCGCCCATCCGTTTCTTGCCAAGGCCATGCCCAAGACCACGGGCCCGGAAGTATTTAATCTCGCCTATTTACGCCAATGCCAAGCGCAAAGTGATACTCAGGAGTTAAATCATGAGGATGTGCTGGCCACCTTATGTGAATTTGCCGCGCTGGCGATTGCTAAGCAGCTTAATGTCTTGGCAGATAAGCTAGGTGAAATTAAGGTCTATGCCAGCGGCGGTGGCATTCATAATCCATTGTTGATGGCGCGCATTCGCGCTTATTGCCTTACGGGTATAAGCCTGGACTCGTTGCAGCTGTTGGGTATAGAGCCGGATGCCAAGGAAGCGGTGTTATTTGCCCTGTTGGCCAATGAGACCTTGGCCGGCAGCAGCATGAGCGATGCCGGTCATGCGGGCATGCCGGCGGTAAGCATGGGCAAAGTCAGTTTTCCCGACTAAGCCCAAATACGTTGGCAGTAGTCAACCAAACGGCGGGCTTTGGATTTATTTTGCAGGCCAGGGGTTAGGCTTTGGTACAGGCTTTGTGGGTGCAGATGAACGCTAAACTGAGCACTTTCTTTAATGATTTCATGACGACCGTGCAGGCTTAGCTGCAACAGTCCCTGGCCCTGTATTTCCAATTCCATGGACTCGGTGCTGGGGCGCAGCGTCAAAGCCACCATGGCACTATTAAGGTCACGCTCACTGACGCGATAGTGCGCCTGCAACTGGGCATGACGTTGCTCGGCAAAGCTCACGCTGGCATGAAGGCAGTCCCCTGGTTGGGCATTGTTTGGCAGACGGCAAAGCAGTTGCGGCGGCTGTTCGGGCGCGCCTAAAAGCACGGGCTGCTGCGTTAAACTATCAAAGTCTGCTAAAGCATTGTCGTTACGCAGTGCAAACACTGCCAACGGAGAGCGAAACTGGGTCATATCCTGTCAATTATTGCCGATTTGCGGACAATTATGCGCCGTCAAAATGACAGTTTTATGACTTAGATCGAAATTTATACTTTTTTATTAGCTTAACGTAGCTTTATGCCCGTGTATTTACTCGCCCGTTTTTTGTTAGGAGCCAAGTTTAAAGTCTAATCGGACCTTGGTTGTGGCTGCGACCGGCTGCCCATTTTCAAATTTAGGGGCATAGCGCCATTGTTCAACCGCCTTACGCGCTTCCCGTTCAAATTTGCTGCCGCCATCAGAATCAAGAACGGTCACCTGCTCCACAAGACCCGCCGGGTCTATGGTGATTTGCATTTCCACCCAACCTTCTTTGCCCCATCTTGCTGCGGAAATGGGGTATTTTGGATGCACTCGATAGATTGGCACCTGCTCAGCATCGTCACTCCAGGGCCTCATCTTCGCTATGGCCAGGCTATGCTCGGTGGCACTGTCTCTGTCTCCTTTTTGCTCATAGAGTTCTACCAACATTGAACGGGCTTGTAGCTCGAGAAGGTGGTCAAATTCAAGGTTATCATCAAAGACTTTGATTACATTAGTAAGTCGCTCTATGGATTCATTTTTATTGCCTCTAGCCCCGTGAACAATGGCTTGATATAAGTTGATACGCACATACTCCAACGTATTGTTTGCAACATGACTTTGATAATAACTTTCGGCCTTGTCGAGATACTCGCGAGCCTGAGTCATGGCGTGAGGTTTGAAGTGGAAGCGTCTAATTAAAACCTGCGCAGCATTCACACGAAGATCCGCCAGCAGCTTAAAGTCCTTACTTTTGCTAGCAACCTCAATGGCCTGCTCTAAGTAATCTGTGGTGTCTATTCTGCCATCGGCGCTCTCCGCTAGACCGAAGAGAGGATCTATTTTTGCAAGCTCGGATGTCTCTTTATCATTGGCAAAGATTGATAAGGCGCGTTGATAAAGCTCGCTACGCTGCTCTCGTAATTCTTTGGAGTGAACGCCAAGGGTACCGGCATAGTTGATTGCCAGGTTAGCCACATTGACGGAGTCTTTGCCGAATTTCTCGACGCCTAGCGCGTAGGCTGCTTTTGCATATTGTCCAGCAGGTTGGCCGCTTTCTACAGCGTCTTTATACTTTTGGTAAGCGTGATTGAAACTGGTTTCTTGTGCGGCAACCGAAGTGCTTAATGCGGCGGAAATAGCGAGCGGAATGAGGGCCTTTAACATATCGATGTCCTTGCGATTAGGAGGAACAAACACAGCTAAGGAAACAAGCTGATTAACTTAATTTTTACTTTTAATTACAAGTAACATAATTAAAAGACGAAAACCAAGGCTTTCCCTTTGTGGGTAAACGTAAGCTTTTTGATAAGACAGCGAGCGGCAGTGACCTAGCATTAAACAGAGTTAAGTTTCAGGCTGGGATGTTGCTTGAGCACAAAAAATAGCGCCTAACGCGCTATTTTTTGGTTTTGAGTCAATTAGGCGCAGTGATATTTAGCGCCTAGCAAGGGTTTATTTAAACACCACTTCTTTTTGCGAGCGGCTATAGTGACGCTTTTGTTCCGGGGTCCATTCACCATTTTTTAAATATTGTGTTGTGACCACAAACTGCCCGTCGACGTATGAGCTGGTGGATTTCACCCGAGTGATCCCTTCACTGCTACCGCTCACATCCTCATAGGCAACGAAAGAGCCGTCGTCAGTCACTTCTAATGTTCCCTGAGTGTAAAAGCCTGCGGTGGTGAAGTAGTAGAACACCAGGGATTCTTTATCCTTATCCCAAAAAATCAGGGACTCGCCGCCATAGGCACCGTCATTAATACTGTGCATTGTGCGTATCGCCGTACCGTTAAGTGCTCGTTCCCACTTGCCCACATCGGTGACATCAGGTTGCTCGGGGCCCATGCTGAAGGTGGACTCCCAGGTACCCAGGTAAGGTTCGAACACTTGCAGCTCGCTGGCAAGTTTGCCATTGGCACTCGCTATATGGGTACACAGCAGCAAGAAGGCGGAAAGTAAGTATTTCATCGGCGTCTTAATCTCTCGTAACTTTGGTTGTCTTTAAGAGTGAACGACAATCCTTGCGGGATCAAGAAAGAAGCAATGAATACAGTTGATTAGCTATGATATCAAGACCCTTTGTGTGCTCAAAGGGCCGGAATATCGCCAATCATTACAGCAGTGAAACAAGCTTGTAAGCGCTTAAGCCGACCACGGTAATAATGACCGGCAGGCTCAATAGGTTTACCAACCAGTTATTTTTATATTGGCCCATCACCTGCTTGTTATTGAGTAACCATAACAGGTATATACACACAATGGGCAAAAGTAAGGCATTGCTGGCTTGGGCAAAGATGATCACTGCTACGGGGTCGAGCCCCAAGCTGGCAACCGCGGTGCCAAAAACCAAGATGGCGAGGGCCACCAGCTTAAAGCGCGTATCTTCTACCGCGTCTGTGCCACCAAGCATACCACAGACCGCATAAGCGCCGGCTAAGGGAGCGGTAATGGCACTGGTTAGGCCGGCGGCAAATAAACCAATGGCAAAGAAATACTGAGCATAGCTGCCGAGCAGGGGTTCCAGCTGTTTCGCCATATTAGCGGCATTGAGTGGGCCCGTATGCTGACCAAAGAAGGCGACGCTGGCGGTGGCGACTATGGCCAGGGTAATAAGACCGCCAAGACCCACCGAAAGACCCGTGTCCCAATTGTGTGTTCGAATAGCTTGGCCTACATCCTGTGGTTTGGCATCTTCTCTGGCAATCACTCCAGAGTGTAAAAACAGGTTATAAGGCACTATGGTGGTGCCGATCAGCGCCAGCACTGTGGTCAAAGAGTCAGCGGGCAGACTGGGTTTAAAACCGGCAAATAGCTCGCCAAATGATGGCGACGCAAGCACCATGG
Source organism: Pseudoalteromonas sp. T1lg75 (assembly GCF_002964705.1). Taxonomy (GTDB): domain Bacteria; phylum Pseudomonadota; class Gammaproteobacteria; order Enterobacterales; family Alteromonadaceae; genus Pseudoalteromonas. Next base: position 301,331 of record NZ_PQCD01000033.1, read on the forward strand.
TGGCAATAAACACTATGCTCATAACGCCAACAAGGAGCATCAAGGTGCGCTCAATTAATTTGTATTTGCCGCTGTAAAGAAGCAGGGCGCTGACAAGGGCAATGACAGGTGTCCAGAAGCTTCCCGTGTGTTGTCCAAAGAGCCCTTGCAAACCGAGGCTTGCGCCACTTAGGTTTCCGGCCTCATAGGCGGCGCTGCCGATGCCGATGGCGCTGATCACCAAAAAGATTGCTAAATACTTTAATAGAGGCTGGTTTATATTATCGCGCAGGGCTGGCGCTAAGCCTTGACCACTAACCACGGCCAACCTCGCTGCCATGCTCTGCAATAAAATGGTGGCAAAGACCGAAAACACCAGCGCCCAAAGCAGGGTAAAACCAAAGCTGGCGCCGGCGACGGACGCGGTGGTAATGGTGCCTGGACCGATAAAAGCGGCGGCAACGAGCAGGCCTGGGCCGAGTTTTTTCATATTGTTAACCCTGTCTCTTTTTAGCGCTATTGAACTAAGCGCTCATCATTATTCTTGTTATCTAGTGCAGGTTAATAAGATATAGAAAAGCTGGCAATAAAGAAAACGACTCTACTTTTCATCTTTTTCCAGTTCGGGGTGCTCCAGTAATACGGCACCGCTGCTAAGCTCCGCTAATTGGTCGTCTGGGTTGTATATAGGGCAATGTTGCATCGACAGGCAGCCGCAACCGATACAGCCGTCAACCTTGTCTCTAAGCCTCTGCATATACGCAATCTTCTCATCTAACTGCCTTTGCCAATGCCGCGATAGGCGTTGCCAGTCGGCCTTGGTTGGCGTGCGCTGATCCGGCAAGGTACTCAGTGTTTCCTTAATTTCTTCGAGCGTTATGCCCATCTTCTGTGCCGCTTTGATCACGGCGAGGCGTCGCAATACATCACGTTTATAGCGGCGCTGGTTACCCTGGTTACGCCAACTGCGGATCAGTCCTTTCTTTTCATAAAAGTGCAATGTTGAAATACTTACGTCGGCGCGCTTGGCCACCAACCCCACGGACAGGTTCGCTTCTAATGTCATTTGCTCTTGACCTAAACCTAAGTTGAGCTTTTAGCCTATTGCTAAATTTCAAATAAGGCAATTGGTTATGGCTAAACAAATTATTATCTTCAGCAGTGCACGACGTCACGGCAACACCTATAAAGCAGCACGAACGCTGGCGCGGCGATTGGATACCTATATATTGTTTCTAGACGATTTTCGAATAAAAAATTATTGCTATGAAATAAATGAGTATAAAGAGATTGAAGAAGATGATTTTCGAGCACTCATAGCTAAATTACTTACCTTTGAGCACTGGGTTTTCGCCTCTCCCGTTTACTGGTATAACACCACACCTCAGCTAAAGAACTTCTTTGATCGCCTCACCGACTATATGAATGAAGAAGAATTGCGCCCGCAACTGAGGTTATTGCGTAACAAGCACATGTCGCTGCTGTCGACTAGTAACGTTGAACTCGGCCTAGACGCCTTTGCTGCTCCCTTTAAATTAAGCGCCGAATATTTGGGGATGAGGTTTATTACCCACTACCATGCTTCGGCTCTGACACCTTCACAAATTAAAATTCATCTGGGCACTAGTCCATTTAGCAGGCCCTACTGGCATCGTTTATTCGTAAAGGTAATGGAAAAGAAGTAAAAGAGGCAGGTCTGAATGATTTAGAAATTCGCTCTTAAAATCTTTAACTTACGTTATATTTTGAATTCTTAAATGTAAATAGTTTGTTCCTTAATTGTGTATTTAATTGATCTTATTTTAACATCTATATTATAAGTTGAATGTCAAGTGAATAAATGAAACAAGAAGTATTAAAGTGTATCAATTCGTGAGGTTTTGGTCTGCATTAGTTGCCCCTGTTGACAGAGAGTAAATTGAACATTTTTTATTAATAAAAAAATATGGATTTTTTTATCTATTTTTGTTGTAAAAAATTGTGGGAGTGGGTAAAACATTTTCGTGCCCAATTTTAATTTTGCTATTTAAGCCAAGTTAATAAGCTTTTTGGGTAGGTGATAATAAAAAATTCAGGGAATAAAAATGTTTACTAAATCAACAATCACAAAAGCGATACAATATTCGCTGCTTGTTGGATCTGTGGTAACAGGTCAAGCGTTTGCAGCCGAAGATGCATCGGAAGAACAGGTAGAGCGTATTCAGGTAACTGGCTCAAAAATTAAGCGTATCGGTGAGCTATCACCGACGCCAGTAACTGTAATTACCGGCGATACCTTAACTGACGCGGGTATTACTAACGTTGCAGATCTGCTTTCAGAAATGCCTTCTGCGACTGTAGGTCTTTCTCCAGAAACTACAAACAACTTTATCTTTGCCAACGGCTTGAGTAACACCGACCTACGTGGTTTGGGTTCAGACCGTACTCTGGTACTAGTTAATGGTCGCCGCTATGTAGCGGGTGCGCCAGGCAGTGCAGCGGTTGACTTAAACAACATTGCAACGTCTATGATTGAGCGTATCGAAGTATCAACAGGTGGTGCTTCTGCGGTATACGGTTCTGATGCGATTGCCGGTGTTGTTAACATCATCACTAAAAAATCGTTTGACGGTGTTGAGATCGATGCCTCAACCTCTCAACCTACCCAGGACGGCGGTGAGTCATACTACACTTCACTAACTTTTGGTGATGAAGGCGAAAGCAGCAGTTTCATCGCTAACATCACTTACACTAAAAACGAACAGCTTCGCGCCGATCAGCGTGACTTTATTCGTAATGGTGTAATTGCTATCGACCACCCAGATAACGTTGATAACGAAGATGGTATTCCACGTCGTATTATTTGGGATAAAGAAGGTTCAACATCGCTGTTCGTATACAGCAAAACAGGTGACTTCTTTGCACCAGACGGCCACTTCGTTTTCGCCGATGACGGCTCTATTCGTCCATTTGAAACTGGCGAGTTTTTACCTGCGAGTTCGACTCCGGGAAGCCGTAACACCCAGTATTACATCGGCGATGGCGATGGTTATAACTTCTTAGAACACAAATACGTTCGTACTCCATTAGAGCGTTTAAATGCGTCAGCTAATGTAAATTATGACATTAACGAAGACCATAAAATGTCTTTTGAAATGACGTATTCAAACACGTCTGCATATGGTGAGAGTTCTCCAGCGTTCTTCTACCTACCGGGTAACAGCACGGATAACCCATTCTTTAGCGATGAGACGCAGCAGTTCTTCGATGACCGTGGCATGGACACCTTCGGCGCTTACTTCCTAGCGGATCTGTTCGGTCATCGTAAGTATGATCAGAACCGTGAACTTATTCGTGGTGCGCTAAGCTTCGAAGGCATGATCACTGATAACTGGACATATGACGCTTATATCACTAAGGGTCACGTACAAGCCGATACGACTTGGTTTGGTGAGCTAATCGAAGAACGTTTCTATAACGCTATTGATGCTGCCTTGGACGACGATGGTAACATCGTATGTCGCAGTGCCGAAGCTCAGGCCGATGGTTGTGTGCCTCTGAATATTTGGGGTAAGGGCTTAGCTTCTGAAGAAGCATTAGCATATGTAGGTACAGACGCGATGCGTCGTGCAACAATCGACCAAACAGTCATTGGTGCAACGGTAACGGGTGATCTATTTGAATTACCGGCAGGTCCTTTAGCGGCTGCATTCTCAGCGGAATACCGTGAAGAAAAAGCATCTACCTTGCCGGATCCGTCAATGCGTAACGGTCTTATCTTTAACAACCAATCAGATGCCCTTCGTGGTGAATTTGATGTAACTGAAGTTGCTGCTGAATTCTCAATTCCAGTGGTAGTAGATACTGCATTTGCCGATGAGATCTTCTTCGAACTAGCGTACCGTTACATGGATTATTCTTCTACAGGTACAGATGATGCTTGGAAAGTAAGCTTCAACTATGTGCTTAACGATGAACTACGCTTCCGTGCAAACCGCTCTAAATCGGTTCGTGCGCCTAACATTGATGAACTATTTGCACCAAAAGGCCAAACCTTTGCGTCATTCAACGATCCGTGTGAGCAAGGTCAAATCGATAACGCCGGTGAGTTCCGCGATAACGTAGAGCGTAACTGTCGTGCAGCGGGTATCCCAGAAGGTTGGGCTCCTACTGACCTATGGAAGACGACTAACCACCCTGGTTGGGTAGTAGGTAACCAAGATCTAGAGAACGAAACGGCGGACGACATTACCCTTGGTTTTATCTATACGCCGAGCTTTGCTGAAGATCTAAGCTTCACGGTAGATTACTGGGAATTCGAACTAGAGAAAATGATCGTAGCAACTGGCGCTGCATCTATTGTTAGAAACTGTTATGAGTTTGAATCGCTGGATAACCCATACTGTGGTCTGATCGAGCGTGACCCAGATTCACTAGAAATCACAGCTTTCTATGAGAAGCCTGTAAACGCCGCGACAAGCAGCATCAAGGGTACCGATATCGAAGTTAACTATGGCCTTGAGACTGGCTTTGGTGAGTTCGATTTCCGTTTGGTAACTACTTACCTTGCCGAGCGTAAGCTAAATACCACCGGCCGTCCTGAAGATGAGCGTGAGTTCCAAGGGGAAGTTCACCGTCCACGCTGGAAGGCGCGTTTCACAACTAACTATAGCTGGAATGATCTAAGCGTTGCAGTAAATGCAAACTATCGTCATGCTACCGTAGTTGACCGTGAATGGACTCCTGAAGACAACAACTACAACAACATCCCTTCATATATCGAGTGGGATTTGACAGCGCGTTATCAAGTTCTTGAAAGCCTTGAACTACGTGGTGGTTTGTTGAATGTATTTGACCGTACACCACCTCGTCATCCTTCTTACTACGATGACGGTGAGTTCTTCGACCTAGATGGCCGTACGGTAACTTTAGGTTTGAACTACAAGTTCTAATTTGACTGCTAGTTAAAGACTAGAGGTAAAATTACAAAGCCCTACCTTAACAAGGTGGGGCTTTTTTACGTCTTCACTCCGACCCGCCCACGCCATCCTCGCCAGTCAACAGAGAATACAATGCGTTGTCATGGCTTAGCGATGAAACCGGCCATGCTCTTAGGAAATAAAAGTGCACTGGCAGTAAAAAGTTCGTCGATGGGCTGAGTTTATTGAGGAAATAAAAAAAGGAGCGACAAAAGTCGCTCCCTTGTATGTATAAAAGTAAATTTTAAAACAACGCCTTAGTCTTCTTTTTCTGCGTCTTTCACGGCTTTGAGTTTAGCGGCGTGGTCAATCTTGAATTCCGGCATGTCTTTGTTGCCTTCCATCAAGTAGTTGTCCATCCAACGCATTAAACGCAGGCTGTAATCGTATTGTGCCGCTACCTTACGGTTACCATGGCCTTCGCCCGGGTAGTATACCAAGCGTACGTCTTTGCCTTGCACTTTCATGTAGCGATAAAGCTCCATGGATTGTGCCGGGTGAACACGGGGGTCGTCTTTACCATGCATAATAAGCAATGGTGTTTTCGATTGACCCGCCCAGTAGATTGGGCTGCGTTCCAGGTACCATTGCCACTTGTCCCAAGGGTAAGAGCGAGCGTGAACCAGGTGCATTTCGTTGGAAATATCCGTGGTACCAAACTTGGAAAGCTGGTTGGTCACCCCTACGAACATCACGCTGGCGGCAAAGTGCTCGGTCAGCTTGGTTGCACCCCAGGCCGAGGCATAACCACCGTAAGAACCACCTGTGATGCCCACGCGCTTGCTGTCAACCAGGCCCATGTCTACAAGGTATTGCTTCATGTCGACTAGGTCGTCGAACTCTTTACCGGCATAGTCGTTTTGACCCAGCTTAGAGTACTCAACCCCTTTACCCGTTGAACCACGGTAGTTAGGGTAGAACACGGCGTAGCCGCGGGCTGCACCCATTTGCCCTGGATCTGAATAGCTTGTTACCCACCCATTTTTGTCATGGCTTTCTGGACCGCCGTGGACCGCCATGATCAGTGGGTAGGTTTTGCCTTCTTCATAGTCAAGCGGGTAAACAAGTACACCACCGATTTCAACGCCATCGCGGGCCTTAAAGGTCAGCGCTTCTTGCTTGGCGAAGCGTTTGTCATTGAGCCAAGGGTTTGAGTCGCTTAAACGCGTCGCCTTTGAGCCGCGCACCATATACACCTCGTTCGGGTGTTTGGCGGTGTTGGCACTCAGGGCCAGAGTCTTGTCCGAGTCTGAAATGCTCAAAGAGCCGGCGATAAATTTGCCTTCTTTTACCAGCTTCTTGTATTTGTTTGAGCCAACTTTGACCTGACCGATAAAGCTTTCAGGGCTAACCTGAGCCACAAAGTTTAAGGTGTTGCGCTTGTTCGACCATTCAAAATCGCTGATATGACCCATAAAGTCAGGCAGCCATTCATTGATCTCACCGGTTTCGGTATCGGCAAGGTATAAACGACCGGTAGCCGGATCGTGCTTGTCGTCGGCGCCAAGAATCGCCACGTAGCGGCCATCGTGAGAAAGCTCGGCGGCACCTAGCTTACCTTCGGTTTTAAATGACAAGGTCACTTGCTTGGTGGCGACATCGAACAGGTGCCATTGTGACTTCATGTATTTGTCATCGATCAGCGCCGTAGGCTGGGTCTTAACCAACAGCTTTTTGCCATCGGCTGAGTAATTCATGTCGCTGACATAGCCTGCAATGGCAATGGCCTCTGGGTCGAGTGGCTTGTCGGCTTGCGCAAGGTCAACCAGGTGCAGTTGTTTGTTGTCCAGACCTAGTTCATACACTTCGGCCATAAAGCCAAGTTTTTTAAGTTCTTTTTCAGACTTGTCTTTTGCCGGCATGGCCAGCAAGGCTACCTGCTCGCCATTGGGGCTGAGCTCGTAGCTGGCAATGGCGCGACCTTTGAGGGCCATGACTTTTTGCGCCTGACCGCCATCAACGGGGATCTGATATAGGGCGGTGAATTTATCTTCTGCAAGCTTGGCCAAGAAATAAATGTGTTTGCCATCTGCAGACCAGCTGATGCTCTTGATGTTGACCTTGCCGGTAATATAGGGGCGTTCTACCCCTTCATCATCAATAACGTACAACTCGCTGTAGTTAAGACCGTTTTTGTCCTTGTAGAGTTCACGCGGGAGAGAGCGAGTAAAGGCCACCTGCTCGCCATCCGGGCTTACTGCGGTTTGTAAAACGCTTTTAATTTTTGGAATGTCTTCAACGGTGATGGTGTCATTGGCAAATACCGGAGCGCTGACGCCCACGGCCATTGCCAGGGCCAGCGTCGATTTTAATAATTTCATGTCTGTCCTTCGCTTGTTGTCAGTCGTCGCTATTCTACAAAAGCGCGCCGCGAAAGCCAGTGTTTGCGATTAAGGCCAGAATCGGTGGGTTAAACAACGGGACTACAGAGACAGTTGGCGGGCGCTTGTTGCTCTGCGCCTGCCAACTTGGGTTGGGAACTGTTCCGAGGGCCTAAACCTAGGCCCTGATTGCTAATTTATGGGGCCGGCTCTTCGTTCTCGGTGGCCACCGTATGCAAGGTGGTCAGCTTATACCCGGAGGCAGTGTTGGCATCGGCCTCTAAAATCACTATGTAGTTGCCGTCCTCGGTCACATCCACATTTCCTTCCTGGTGCAGCACTATTTCCTGGCCGTTATCTTCTAAAATGGCATAAAAGCCATAGTTTTTATCGAGTAGGGTCAATGACTTGGCGCTATAACTATTGACGCTATCCAGATGGTGTTCGGTTTGCGAAATGGGCTGACCATCGAGGGTAAAGTAGATGTCTAGCTTGTGCACCGGCAAACCGGCGTATTCGTCGACCAGGTTTACCACGGTGAGCTGATGGCTAACGCTGTTCGGCACCAGGTTTTGCGCCACACTCATCAGTCTTGGCCCGTGCTCGGCATCCTTGTAGAAAATACCTAAGGCGCTTTGCTCTTGCTCCAGGGTTAACAGGTAATTATCTACCAGGGTATTGCCCTGCTCATCATGCATGGAAATAGAGTAGCTGTTCGGTGCCAGTTGTAACGTCTGTGACAGGGTATCGGCGGCGGTGCTTGCCGTGCTTAGCTGGAAGTCCCCCTTACTGGCGCTGAATTGGGCGTTTGGATACTCGTCTATGCTGTTGTAAAACTGCACCTGAGCCTGGGCATCTTTGTTTTTCAGGCTATACGGGGTATTGCCATTGGTAATGATGTCCACCGTCAGGTAGTCGCTGTTATTGTCATAGCTGGGGCGAATGGCCATTACCAGGGCATCGTCGGAGCTGATGCGGGTTTCATCGGATTGCCAAATGGGCGTGGTTGCGCCAGCTTGGGTCAGGTAGAAGGTATAGGTGTCGACCCTGTGCTCTGTACTCGCGCTAAGGGTTTCAAACATTGCCGAGCCCACCAATTCAGCCTGATCGAAGACGCCATCCTCCGCGGCCATATACAGATCGAAATTGCGCCCTTCACTGGTGATATTGAGCATTTGCAACGAGAACATATCACTGGCTTCACGGTAGGGCAAATCAACGCTGATGAGCTTTTTATCTTCGATGTTGCCATACATCATTAATAAGGTTTTGGTGTCGTCAACAATGCTCAAGGTGTCGCCGATAATATCGACCAGGTTGCCCTGATCATTGCTGTATTGGATGGCGTAGTCGTAATCGTCGGCGGTGTAGTTGTGTGTTGATGTGACATCGCCCAGATCCGCCGTGGTGCGCGCAACATCGGCGATGCTCAGGGTCATGGTTGGGCCATTTATGGTGCCGTTGTATAGCTGAATACTGCCCGAGTCGCTGTTGCCGTCGGAGCTGCTGCCGCAACCGCTGAGGGTGACTAGGGCGGTGCCTGCTAGCGCTGCCAGGGTTGGCTTAAGGCCTTTATTATTGTTGTGTTTCATACTTGATTCCATAGTGAACTAGGTGCCCAGTATGACCGATAAAAAAACAAAAAATCCCATGTTTTACATAGTATTACTCCACTTAACAGATGTTTACACAAGTGTGAAAAAGTGTGCGATTTTTGACTGTGCGGGTTACATATGTAGCACCCAAACGTACCGCCCGTCTGTAACCAGACGACAGCGGTTATTGGGATTTATAAAGGGAGTCCAGTTCGGGAATATTTAACTCCCAACGGGGCACGGGATCGCCGATATAATGACGGACCGCATCCAGCAGTAGGCGGGTACGCACCGGTAGATCGCGATGAGGGTAGAGCGCATACATGGCGCCATAGTCGGGTAGATTAACGTCGTGCAGAAGCGGTGTCAGCAGGCCGTCACGTATTTCATTTTCGATTAAAAACGCCGGTACCAGACAAAAAGCGGTACCGGAGATCACCTTATCGAGGATCACCTCACCGTCGTTGGAGGTATACACGGCGTTGATCACCTGCTCACACTCCTCGCCCTCGGCATTTATATAGTTAATGGTATCAAGACGGGTATGCGAGGTGGCGTAGGTGGCCGCCGGTAATTGTCCGAGCTCTTCTATGGATTGAGGGTTACCATAGGTGGCGATAAACTCCGGGCTTGCCAGCAGGAGCATGCGGTTGCGGGCCACTTTTCGGGCGATCAAGGATGAGTCGCGGGGCTCACCGATGCGAAAGGCCAAGTCATAGCCCTCGGAGATCATATCGACGGGGCGATCACCCAAGCGCATATCGACGTTGACCTGAGGGAAGCGCTTTTGAAAGTCGTTGATCACCGGCTGAATGTAGCGCCGACCCAGGGTGTGCGAGGTGGCAATGCGCAGCAGGCCACGAGGCTCCTGGTGGTAGTTTTCCGCGAGTTGCACCGTGTCCGTTAGCAGCAGGCGCAGGTCTCGGGCTTTTTTCACCATTTCCGCTCCGGCGGCGGTCAATGAAAACGACCGGGTGGTGCGATTAAGTAAGCGTACGCCCAGTTCATCTTCTAACTTACTGATCTGTTTAGAAATCACCGAGCGATCTATGTTGCGCATGGCGGCGGCTTTAGAAAAGGATCCCTGTTCCACTACTTCAAGGAGCATAATGAGTCGGCTGGTGGTATCCATAGCTAGGGTCTCGGCGGGGCAGCATCAATTGATGCCATTCTGGCATTAATGTTTTTATAAAACCAGTGTATCTGGCGCCGCTGTGGTTATTTAACATGGTAATACCAATTCTGTTAAGTATGTGGTTAAAGATTGCGCTGGATAAATGATGTGATAACAGGCGGAGTTTTTCTTATGTCGTATTCTCCATAGAAAAATTCCAACGCCGTTAGTATGATATTTAGCCCGCTAGAATGATTAGCTATTTAAGTGAATTGGTATAAGGTTGAATCTTGGCGTCTATTTGCTCAGTATGAGCCCAGCAATTGACGCCAGTAGCGAACAGTAGACGCGTCGCTGGGCGGCGATATGAATTTTTAATAATAGGAAGTAGGTTATGCTCGGCCCCACAAATACTATGCAAGCGCTTGTTATAAATGAGCCTTCTCCCTCTTTGGCGTTACAGATGCAGGAGCTGCCGGTACCGCAGATCGGTGCCAATGAGGTGCTGGTGGAGGTTGAATATGTGGGTCTCAATCATATCGATGCGCGTCTTGGCGCCGAGGGTTTTTGTCGTTGGCACTATCCTCATGTGCTTGGCCTCGATGCCGTGGGCACGGTTGTTGAGGCGCCGGTAGGGGTATTTCCTAAGCGCGGTACCCGGGTGATCTTTACCACCAGTTTGGCCGAGCAGGGGGTGCTCAAGCGCTATACCAAGGTGGCTAACTATGCGGTTGCCGAAGTGCCCGAGTCCATCCCCAGTGCTGTGGCCGCCACCTTGCCCAATGCCGGGATGACGGCGCTGGCAGCCTTGGATAAAATTCAGTTGCAGGCGGGTGAGAGCATCTATATTAATTCCGGCTGCGGGGCGGTGGCGCATTTTGCCATTCAATACGCACGCCAGCGCGGAGCCAAGGTGTTTGTCAGTGCTCCGCAAAGCGAGCATGAGCGAATTAAGGCCTTGGGCGCCGAGGTGTTGTTTGCCAGCGAGGGTGAGCAGTTGGTGCAGGATATCAAGCACGAACTCGGCCCCGACGGTTTTGACACCATACTCAACAGCTGCGGTGGTGAGACTTTTGTTGCCGATTTGGCGCATCTGCGCTTTGGTGGCCGTATTGCCTGTCTCAATGGTTTTGCACAAATCCCGCAGGAGTTGCTGTTTAGCCGGGCACCCGTTATCGCCGCCGTGTCGTTGGGCGGAGCCTGGTTGGCAAACAGCCTATGTGCGCAGCAAAAATTGAGCTTTATGGGACAACAATTATTGCAGGATGTGGGCGCCGGTCACATTCAGCCTCCAGCCCATCGTACCTTGGCCTTTGATGCCGATTTGGTCAGTGAGGCTCTGCGCGAACTGTATCACCACAGCGCCGATGTGCGTCCTGTGGTGACAGTTAAATCGGCTCAAGGCTGAGACATTCCCCTTGAGCCAGAGGCCGGCGCGAACCAGCGTGGGCCGAGTCACTAGAAAGAGCGCGAGTAGGACAAGGAAATAAAGTCCAGGCCCGGGTTAGGGCTTTCAAAACCGGCATTGGAATAATGCAGGTAGCGCAGTCCAAACTCGGCATTATCCAGTTTATATACTAGGCCAATTCTGTCTTCAAACTGGTAGTGGGTGCTTACGTCTTTACCGGCAAACTGAGTGTCATCCAAAAGCGAAAAGCCGATCCCAAATTCAAACATCAGCGGATTGCCCCGGTATTGTGTGAGCGGGTATTGAAACACCGGGGTGAGTGCCACAACAAAGTTGTGATCATAGTCGTTATTGTCGCCGTAGCGCCAAAAATTCACACTGCTTTCGAGAAACATCTCAACGTTATTGAAGCGCTCCGGCAGGTATTCGCTGAGATAATACTGATAGCCTAACTTGATCCCTTGTACATCCCCTTCACCCTGAATGTAATGCAGGGTGTATCCGTGCCGTGGTGCTTCCTGAGCCTGACTGGCCGCCATAGGAGCCAGGCTTAGGGCGCCCGCCAAGGTGGCTAACATTAGTGATTTCATACGCTTAACCTCACAACAAAAAGGGCGCGTACTATTTATTGTGTCGGGCCTGGGATCAATGCACGAAAATGCACAGTGCTGGTGCATACACGGCAACAATAAACTAACTATTTGAATAATAAGAATAAAATTATATGTGCAAAATCGGAATCAATAATGTGCGTATTTGTTGCTTATATTTCAAAATCCAATCCGCTACTATTGCCACCAATTCGAAGTGAGGAGAGTGGCCAATGCGAGCACCCAAGCTGTTTATACTGTTTATTACCACCGCCATGCTGATGTTGTCGGCGAGCAAGGCCCAGGCTGCAAATGCCGAAGAGCCTTACACGCTGCTTAAGCAGGTTGGCGAGCAACTCTTTGTTGATATCGGCAATATTGATGCCGAAGAACAACAGAAAAAAGCGCAATTACGCACCCTGGTAAAGGCGCAGTTGATACCCCATATCGATACCAAATTTGTGTCGTTTAAGCTCCTTGGCAAGCATGTCCGCGAGATCAATAAGCAACAGGCGCTTACCTTTATCGGTGCCATCGAGTCATACCTGACCAATACCTATGCCAATGCCCTGATGAGCTATACGGGTCAGGAAGTGCACTTTATTAAACCTAATGCGGCGCCAACTAATGGCTATGCGACGGTGAAAACCGAGATTGTCGAAGCGGGCAAGCCGACCATAGATATCGTCTTTAAACTGCGCCAAGACAAGGCCGGTAGCTGGCGCGTCTATGACCTGGTAGCCGAGGGTATTTCACTACTTGATGCCAAACAGAAAGAAATTATCGCTCGTATCACCGAGGTGGGCATCGACCAGGTTAATCAAGAATTGTTAGCCAAGGGCTAATACAGAGTTCTGTTCCTGCAGTGTTTGGGGAAACTTGTAGTCTTTTACCCATGAGGCTCTCCCTGGGGCTACCCCAGGAGTTCCCCTTTTTTTCTCTGCTGGAGCGCGTTTGTACTGATTGCTAGTACGTTGTTGTTATTGTTGTGACAACATTTTTTGGGGTGAACTTATAGCCTTTTCCCTGTGGCTTCCTATCAATAAGTTCACCCTTTTTTTTTGCTTAGAGACTTTTCTTCGGTGGCAGCACCACGTTTGCAAAAATAAGCCCAGCCACAAGTGACATAAAGATCAAAAAGGTTTGTTGGCCGATATGGTCGGCATAAACAAAATCTTGCCCTTCAATTAAAGAGTTAAGTCCAATGTAGGTTTTTGACCCCGGCACCAGTACGATTAAGCCCTGCATGGCAACGATGGAGGCTGGCGCGTTGGCGATGCGGTTAAAGAGGTTACTAAAAATCCCCACCGCAAGGGCGCCGACAAAGGTCCCCAGGGTGTAATCCAGGTAAGCGGCGGAGCCGATGCTGGCACCATAGGCGATAAAGCCAGAGGCAATAGACCAAATTGCATGTTTTGTTTTGGTTCTAAAAATAACCACCAGTGAAATACACAGCAGTAAAATAGCAAGCCAGGCGGTCCACTTTGGTAGGGGATCCGGGGCCACAAAGTCCGCTTGTCCAAACAATGCAAAGCCAATCCCAATCCCAATAAAAGCCCCAAAATAGAGCTTAAAGAGCAACATAAAGGAGTCCATCACTCGCGCTGTACCGGACACCAGATGCCGCGCCGCTAATTCGGCAAGACCGAGCGCCAAGGCCAGACCGGGGATAAAGACAATGATACTGGAGAGCACCACTAGGCGAATGTTGATCTGGGCGTCCAGATACACACTAATGGCACAGGCCAAAATGGCTGATATCACGGCAACCAAGGGCTCGAGCATGTGGGCTACACGGCGCGAGTAGCTTGACCAGAGCACGAACAAGTAAACCACCAGGGTGAGCAAGCCGGAATAAAATACATCATTCCAGCTGGTGCCCATCAACATGGCGAACGCGCCGCCAGAGGAAGCAAAGGCTACGGCGGTGATCAGTTTATTGTAAGGCGCCGGCATCACGGCGATTTCATCTAGGCGCTTATCCGCCTCGGTGATGCTTAATTCGCCTTTGAGCAACGAGTTCACCACTTCGTCGGTGTTTGCTAATGAGCCCAGATCGTGCTCACCCGGATCAACACGAGCCACATGGGTATACTCGTTTTCATGACCGTCGGTCCAGATCACAAAGGTCACCGAGGTCGGTGACATTACAAAGGAAGACTTCAGCTCCAGGTAGGTCGCAACCTCCATCAGGTGCGCCTCGAGTCGATAGGCCGGGGTACCGTATTTGTGCAGCATCTTGCCGAGCTTAACGATAAATTTACGTTTTTCTTTAAAGAGAGCGTCTTCCACGCAGCGGTCCTCGGTAGTCATTCATAACGCATAGAGCGTGCGCATTTTATTGATCTAAGGTTACCTGTCTACTGATTTCTATCAAGATTTTATTGAATTTTTTGCTTCAATCCATTGTGCCATGTATTGGGTACTGCGCATGGTGTGGTGTTTTAGCATTTGCCCGGTGAAGTTTGTCTGGCGGTGCTGCATCAGGTTTTGCTGTAACTCCTTGATGCGTGCCAACAAGTTAGAGGACAAGGTATGGCTGTCGTAGATCTGGTTGAGTATTTGCTGGCCGTGACCCTGGGCGGTAATGAATTCGGCTTCATTTTCATGTAAGCGCACCGCGGCATCGGCAAATTGCTGCGGGTCGTTGTGCACAGCTCCGTTCCACGGCAAGTCTAAATGCATACCCTCGGCGCCAATGCGGGTAGTGACCGAAGGGGTGGCGGTGATCATGGCTTCCAGTAGTTTGCCCTTGATACCGGCACCAAAACGCAATGGTGCCAAACACACCCGCGCCGCGCTCATCACTGCCAATGCATCATCGGCCCAGCCCTTGATTAAAAAGCCGGTTTTTGGATTATGCAAGGCGGTAGCCTTAGGCGGCGGGTAAGAGCCGTAGATATGCAGTTCCGCCTTGGGGAGCTGTTTGCGAATAAGCGGCCAGATCTGTTGTAAATACAGCACCGCATCCCAGTTGGGTGCATGCCTGAAGTTGCCAATAGTCATAAAATGTTGGCGCTCGGCGAAGCTCGGTGTTTGCTTGGGCAGGGCGCTTAAGTCGACCATAAAGGGCAGGTGATGCAGCAGCGCGCGGTCAACCTTAAATACCTCATTGAGCAGCTGCATTTCGTAGGTGGAGATGATCAAGCTGAGATCGCAGCGCAAAATAGCGGCGATTTCGCGCTTGGCCAAATCCGTGTGCAGGTCGCTCGTCTCAAACTCCTTGCCCGCTTTATGGGCCTCATGGCGAGCACCGCGCAAACACTGAAGGTCTTCGGTATCGAGGATTTTCATGGCATCCGGTGCATACTTATCGACCCGCCAGCCGAATTGCTCTTCCATCATAAAGCGATCGAACATCACAATATCCGGGTTTAATTCGTTGAGGTAGGCGTCAAAACTACTGCAATTGAGGGCGATATCCGCGCTGCTGATCCCATATTGTGCCAAGTCTTCCATATGTTCTGTGCGCTGCGCCGGTGAGGCGAATTCCACCTGCCAACCTTGATTTCGAAACAGTTTGAGTAACGACATCATATGGCTGCCGGCCGCCGACGAATTGGGCTCTGGCCACACATAGCCAATCACTAATACTTGGGTCATAAACAAGACGCTCGTTTAATAAGGGTTACATCGATAAGCGTGCGGCGAGGCACGTTTTGATCACTGAGTAACGCGGTTAAAATGCTTAGGCTGTGCTCGGCCAGATCGCCGCTGCGATAGGCCACCGAGCTGAGCGGACAAGGCAAAACAGCGGAGTCGGGCAGATCGCCAAAACCCACGATCTTAAGCTCCTTGCCGACACTCAGGCCATGACTTGGCAGGGCATCGAGCACGCCATAGGCGAGTTGGTCGCTGGCACATAAAAGCCCCACGGGCGCCGCCCGGTCATCGGTACGCACTTTGGCGATCACCTGGGCCAGTGCTGGGTCATTCAAGGCCTGCTGACCTGCCTGGCGGGTATTATCACAGGGGATGTATTGGCTGCTCGGGGTACCTGGGTGCAAATGTACCGCCTGCTCAAACCCCTCTTTAAAATGTGCATAATTGCTCAGAGAGGGGCCGCCCACCAAGGCCAGAGCGTGACAGCCCTGCTCCAGTAATGCCTGAGTTGCCAAAAACGCCCCGCGCTGAGTATCGGCCAATACACAGGGGGCCTCGCTAAAGGGCACTTCACGGAGCACATTAATGATCACCATGCCGCTATTGTTAAGTGCGTTTTGCCAATTAACATCCGTGCCCGTGGCCGGACACAAAATCACCGCGGTCACATTGGATTCCTTGAGACGTTCCATCAACCGTTGCTGGGTGTCGAGCTCATCATTACTGCTAAGCAGCATGGGCACAAAGCCGCGCTCCAGCACGCCTTGTTGCAGTGTCGTTGCCAGCTCTGTGAATTTTGGGTTATCCAAGGTTGGCAGCATAATTGCCACCAGGCCCGAGCGTTTTGAGCGCAGCGCTGCCGCATCCCGGTTATATACATACCCCAATTCGGCCATCGCCTGGCGCACCTTTTCCTTGGTTTTAATGCTGACCTTGTCCGGTTGCGTTAGCACCAGCGAAACGGTGGATTTAGACACCCCGGCGAGCTCGGCAACTTGGATAATGGTGACTTTGGGATGAGGTGGTGTGCTGTTCATGGCATTATAAGGCGCTGATTAAGCTCTACATGGTAGCAGATTCCGCGCTTTAGCGTCAGTACAAATACAGGAGTTAACCCATGAAAACCGTCCTTATTACCGGTGCCAATCGCGGCATAGGTTTAGCCCTTGCCAAACTCTACTTGGCGCAAGGCTGGCAGGTGCTTGCCTGTTGCCGAGAGCCCGAGGAAGCCATGCAATTGCAAGCGCTTGCCCAGCAAGATAACGCGCTGAGCGTGCACCGACTCGATATCACCGACTTTGAGCAAATAGACAAACTCGCCGAGCAGATTAACGATCAGGCCATCGATGTGTTACTCAGTAATGCGGGTATGTATGGTCCCAAGGGGTACGGCCTGGATGACATCGACTTTGCCCAGTGGCAGCAGGTTATGAGCACTAATGTGCTGGCAGTAGCCAAGTTGGCGCAGGCCTTTTTACCACACCTCTTAAAAGCCTCGACCCCGGTTTTTGCCGCGTTATCATCCAAGGTCGGCAGTCATACGGAGAACACCAAGGGCGGCGGATATATCTATCGTAGCTCCAAGGCTGCACTCAATTCGGTAGTGAAAAGTTTGAGCAATGATCTGCTAAGCCGGGGGATCAAAACCGTCTCCTTGCACCCGGGGTGGGTGAAAACCGAGATGGGGGGTCCTAACGCGCTGATCGATGCGGCCACCTCGGCCAAGGGGCTGAAACAGGTAATCGATGCGCTCAGCCCTGAGCAAAGCGGCGGCTTCTACACCTATTTGGGTGAACGCATTCCCTGGTAATTGTGAACAAAACTAACAAGTTAACCCTATTTAGTTGCTTGGTTTTTATACCGAGGTAGACTGTACCCAAGAGCCTGTTTATTTGGATAAATAGGCTCTGGAGGATAATAATCACAACAAAAGGGTTTTCTATGAAACAACACCTCATCGCCTCAGTGCTCCTTGGGGCATTGGGCCTGGGATGTGCGTCAACTGCGCTTGCTCAGCAAGAGGCGCCGGCCGGGGCACAAAATGACGGTGGCTATCAAGTGCCATCGAAAGAGCTGGCGCAGGTCGTCGATGCCAAGTTGGCACCGCATTCCATGTTATCACCGGACGGCCAATGGCTGGCATTACTTGAACGCCGCCGCGTTGAGAGCTTACAGGAGCTGGCCAAGCCAGAGCTGAAACTGGCCGGTATTAAGCTCAATCCAGATAATTTTTCTCGCTCGCGAGTGCGCAACAAGTACACGGCGCTGACGTTTAAATCCCTCGAGGGTGATATTAGCCTGGACGTAAGCGGTTTGGATGAGGGCATTATGCGCTCGCCACAGTGGTCCAGCGACAGCCGCTATCTGAGCTTTGTCTATGAAACGCCAGCATCGGCCACCTTGTGGGTGTACGACATAAGTACGCGTACCCTGAAACAGTTGACCGAGCATGCACTTAACTCAGTGGTTACCGCCACCCCGTATCAATGGATGCCCGATGCCAGTGGGTTAATCATTAACCATGCGGTGAACCTGGGTAAGGCCCAGCCACAAGACGATGCCAGCACGGTTGTGCCTGTGATCCAACAAACCACGGGTGAAAAGGCGCCGGCCCGTACCTATCAGAATCTATTGACCAGTCCCTACGACGAAGCGCTGTTTTCCTTCTATGGTCAGGGTCAGTTGATGCGTGTGGGTTTGGATGGCCAGGCCAAAGCCATAGGTAAGGCCAAGCTATTTAGTAATTTCAGTATCTCACCCGATAGCAACAATATTCTTGTGGCGACCTTGGATCAGCCCTTCTCTTATCAGGTGCCGTATTTCCGTTTTGCCACTACCTGGTCTGTGTGGGGAATGAGTGGCTACGAGCTAACAGAGCTGGTTAAACAGCCGTTGGCCGACAACATTCCCCAGGGTTTTGATAGTGTGCGCACCGGCCCTCGCGACTTTGAGTGGCGCAGCGATAAAGGTGCAACGCTGATCTGGGCCGAAGCCCAAGATGGCGGCGATATGAAAAAAGATGTGCCGCATCACGACCATATTTACACCCTGAGCGCGCCGTTTAAACGTAAGCCTAAGTTATTTGCAAAAACAGAGCGTCGTTTTGCCGGGGTGACCTGGGGCAATGAGAATCTGGCGATGCTTTCCGAGTGGCGCTTTAGCGACCGTCAGGTGCGCAGCTGGATTATCGCGCCTAACGATGCCAGTGCTTCACCTGTGCTCTTCTCCGAGCGCAGTTATAACGATGCCTATAAAGATCCGGGCGACCCCATTTACACCCACAATGATTTGGGGGCGCGCGTAATGCAGGTCGTGGGTGACCGCTATATTTACCTGCGCGGCGATGGTGCCTCGGAGCAGGGTAATATCCCGTTTTTAGACCGTTACGATGTTAAAACCAACAGCACCGAGCGCCTGTGGCGCAGCGAGGCGCCTTACTATGAGCGCGTTGTTGACTTGCTAGACGAAGAGGGTGAGCGCTTTATTACCGTGCGTGAGTCTAAAACCGAACAACCCAATTTGTTCGTGCGCGATTTGGATGACGATTCCCTGACGCAACTGACTCAGTTCCCTCATCCTTATCCGGCCTTTAAGGGCATTCAAAAAGAGCAGTTACGCTATAAACGTGACGATGGTGTTGAGTTGTCCGGTACCCTGTATTTGCCAGCCGGTTATGAGCCGTCACAAGGCCCAATCCCCGTGCTGATGTGGGCCTATCCACTGGAGTACAAGGACAAAAATGTGGCCTCGCAAGTGCGTGAATCGCCTTATGAATTTACCTATATAGGTTATTGGGGCCCCATGCCTTATTTGGCCAAGGGCATTGCCGTGTTCGACGACCCGAAAATGCCCATAGTTGGGGTAGATGGCAAGGAGCCGAACGACACCTTCCGCAAGCAGCTGGTAGCCAGTGCTCAGGCGGCGGTGGATGTGCTGGTTGAAAAAGGCGTGGCGGATAAAGATAAGATAGCCATTGCCGGTCATTCCTACGGTGCCTTTATGGTGGCCAATCTGCTGGCACACAGCGACCTGTTTAAAGCCGGTATTGCCCGCAGCGGCGCCTACAACCGCACCTTGACGCCATTTGGTTTCCAGGGTGAAGAGCGTAACTTCTGGGAAGGTCAGGCGGTGTACGCCAATATGTCACCGTTTTTCCATGCGGAAAAGATTAACGAACCCATGCTGATGATCCACGGCAAGGAAGACCCTAACAGCGGCACCTTCCCGATGCAAAGTGAACGCATGTATGCGGCAATGAAAGGTCTGGGTAAAGACGCCCGCCTGGTGATGCTACCCTACGAAGCACACGGCTACCGTGCCCGCAAGAGCTTGCTGCATGTTTTATGGGAGCAAGAGCAGTGGCTGGATAAGTACCTGCTCAGCGACACTAACGCTAACGCCGAGTAAATTGCGTTTTAAAAAGTAAAACCCACGCCTAAGCGTGGGTTTTTTATGGGGGAGGCTAAGCCTTTTGCTCGCTGTAGATATCGGGTTGCCAAATCTGCATTAGTATTTCCGGGTTCTCTATCCTTTTGAAACCATATTGAGCATATAAACCATGGGCATCTCTTGTGGCCAACACCATACGCCTTAACCCCTGTAGATCCGGGTGAGAAACAATCGACTCTACAAGCCATTTGCTCAGCCCCTTGCCGCGATGCGCTTCGACAACAAATACATCGGCCAGGTAAGCAAATGTCGCTCTGTCCGTGATTAAACGGGCGAAGCCCACTTGTATGCCGCCATTTTCAAACACACCAAAGCACAAGGAATTATCAATTGCCTTGCGCAAGGTTGCTCTTGGAATACCCATGGCCCAATAACTTTGAGAAATGAATTGATAGATTACCTCGAAATCCAGGTCTTCATGTTTGGTACTGATTCGATATCCTTTCATTCAACAATCCTCTCCTGTTACTCGCTATCGCTTTGCTGTTGTTCACTTTTTATTGGTAATGTTCCGGTCAAAGTGAGGTAGCCAGTCAAATACACCCATGCAGAAAACGACATAATGAGAATAACACCTATAATTAAGCGTTCGAGGTTAACCCCACAATTAACCCTAGAAATGAACCGATAGATGCTGACCTTTAGAAAGCTGTTTCCATTGCTGGTTTAGGCTAAGAAGTTCTTCTACCACATTTTCAAATTGCAGTTGAGTGATGCTTGGGGTGGGTATATTGCGACTAACACAGGCTTGCTCAGTCATGTACATAAAGCCATTATAATCGGGCTCACTTCCAGTCCATAGCAGTGACTGTAATGATTCAACCATAGATTCTGTTTGCCAGACGTCTATTTTATCTGCAACTTCTTTAGAAAGCTCATTATGTTCTAATTGAAAGCTGATGCTTGCGCCTGCTTTCAATTGCCCATAAAAAGCACCTTTTACGGCAAAATGCTTTTCTACTACAAAATGGATCATATCGTGAGGTGCAACGCCTTGCTCAGGCATTTTAGTTTCTGTAGATGAGCCATCTTTTCTAATACACTTTAAGTGACCGTATTTTTTATCACCTTTGGTAAATACTATATCCATAATGCCATACTTTTATTTAGGATATACGCCATGCGAAGCTGCAGTAATAGCTGGCTAAAACTGGCGTAAGCGACAACGAGTTAACAGTTATGTATCCGATTATTCAACCGCTTTGTTAGCTGTACTGTACCCCTTAACTACATATAAAACAAAGATATTTTCTTGCATTTCAATAGTGAAATAGCTACCTGCTGATTAATAATTTCAGAATTTTTCATCTACTTTAAGCCTGGCTCTTCGTATCTTTAAGGAAAAATGGTCAGTAGAGCGTCTAAAGAATCTTGCCCGTAATAAAGGCACGTCGAACATAACAACAAATGCATTAATAGCAAGGAGTATCAGATATGCTCATTTTGTTTTTTCGAGGTGTTGTTATGCGCCATTCTCCTTGGCTGTAGATTGCCTGAAGCCATCAAGTGGCATGGTGATCGCAAAGCATACGCCTCCTTCACTGTGCGACTCATATTCCAGCGTTCCGCAAAAATATTGACTAATAATTTCATGTGCTAAACACAAGCCCAGTTCCGTAACCGTTGCATCGCGGTTACCGACAACAAGGGTATCGAACAGGTTGCCTTTTATAGCATCAGGAATACCGCAGCCGTTGTCGCAAACCCTTATGGTTAGCTCTTGATTAGTTAAACTGGCTTGAATGTGTAATTTATATTGGGTGGATGGATGCTCAAAGGCATGATTGAAAGAATTTTCTATCAATATAGCCAGAGGCAGGTGCAGTAAAAATCGAGGTGCTTCAATTTGAATGTGTTCATCGACTTCGATGTCTAACTCTACATCCATCCCTTTGTTATCCGCGTCTTCAACACAGTCGCGTATTTCATCTGCAAGCACGAGCATTTGTGCTTTTTCGTCAAATCCATACTGAGTAATCACTTTTAGCTTGGTCATTATATTGCTGATGCGACTGGCGCTGTTACCGACTAAATTCGCACAATTTTCTATGCTTTCAATTGATTCAAGTAAGGATTTTTTGGCTAATTTATTCTCGTTAACACAGGCTTTGACCTCTTCAAGGGCAAGAAGCTGACTACTTGATGCGGTCACGGCAATGCCAACTGGCGTGTTTATCTCATGCGCTAGCCCTGGAATAAGGCGCATCAAGGTTGCCGACTTCTCGGCGTTAACCAACCTGGCTTGTACCCGCTCAAGATCGGATACTGCGGCACAGAGCGCGTTATTTTTTGATACGAGCTCGTTGGTTTGGCTTTTTACTTCAGAATTCAAAAAAGAAATAATGTTTTTGCGTATGCGTGAACGGGCGTTGTAGAAGAAAATGAGGACGCAAAGTAGGGATAAAAAGCAAACCACCGCAGCGAAATAATAGACGTTGAGCTTCATCGTAGAGTAAGCGATAAACTCGCCCAACTTTTGTTCTCGAATAGATAAAAATTCGTTGATGTGGCTCATTATGCGTACCTTACTTTGCAGGTAGGCTTCGCTATATAAGATTGCTAACGCTTCTTGATTTTCACCTTGGCGCACTAAATCAAAGGCTTGGTTTTCTAAGAGCACCAAAGATTCACTTTGATCATAGGCACGCGTCAGGGCTGTTAACTCTTGCTCGGACGCGCCATTTTCTTTGAGAAGGTCGAGCAGTGATTTAGGTTCGCCACTGGGGAAGGGGGGTGACCCATCGACCACCATAAGCATGTCCCAGTAAACTCTATTGAGGTGTTTAGGCCTGGGCTCTCGCCGGAGCGAATACTCAGAATTTGTTCAAAAAACTCTTTAAACTTGGGATTCGATGTAGCGGCATAGGCTCTTGCCATCATGGTGAGTTGATCTGAACTCAAGCGCAGTTCTTGAGAGAGTCGTACTAGGTTAAAGTTTTGCTCCAAGCCTTTTTGTTGCTCACTCTTACTGACAAAGGCTAGAACCACAAACACTAATGCGGCTATAAATAAGGTTAAACACAGTCCGATAATATATTCGAAGTATTTGAAGCTAAGAAACTTATGATATTGCTTTTCATTCATGGATCAATTCAGCTCGCATAGAAAAAGCTCAACCTATGGTTCTTAGTATAGGTGAAGTTTTTTTAGCCTTGTTTGCTCTGATTGCAGGGACTGGTGCCGGCAGTAATGTTTCGGGTATAAAGCACAGGTTGCTAGCGGTGGAAGAGAGAACCCAAGTGGGTGCATAGGGCCCCTGACGCTCAGTCCAAAAGGGGCTAGAAGTTGAATGCAGCACCTAAACAGGTGCTGCATGTTACAGAACTGAGCTAAAACCAATTCTCATTTGCTATTAAATATAAGTGGGCAGCACTCCAAGAGAAGTTAGGTGCACCCTGTTGTTCACCGCTCAGTGGATGATAATTCTCGCGTATGGGGGCAGAATCAAGTAGGCCATCACCATTGTTCAACAGCTTGGCTGCGAGCATGCGTGATTCTTGCTCGTAGCCATAATCACTTAGGCCCTTTAAACCAAAATACACTTGATCGAGCCATACTCGGCCACGCCAATAAATATCGGCGCCAAAAGCTGGATTGGATTTTGCGGCGCTGCCCAGAGGCACATGAGTGTTGAAATGTTTTTCATCAAGCATAATGTCTCGCACTTTTTCGGCTTGTTCTTGGCTCGCTATGCCATTAAACAAGGGAGACCAACCCTCCGGTCCCATACCACGCTCAGCTATGACTTCACAGTCATGGCCTTGATGATTTATTCGAACATCAAAAAAGAAGCCATGGTCAGAACTAAACATGCACTCTTGAATAGCCTTTTTTAGGTGCCCAAATTCTTGTTGCATGCTTCTATAAAGCTCTTTTTCACCGATTTCTTTTGCTAACTCGCTGAGTAAGCGCGCCTCACTGGCAAAATAACTTGATTGGTCAACCGATTCCTGGTCAATTACAAACCCAGCGTGGTTGCCACTTTCGGTGAAAATAGGTGCAAGCTGCACATGCCAATCGCTTGCTCTGCCACCGCTGGCAATGTATTTCTTAAGTTGCTTGTCACCAATGAAACCAAAGGTGGCAGCGTGATCGCGACCGCTTTCCCACGAGGCAGCTGTGAGCGCTGGGATATCAAGATTGCCGCCTTTAGCACGCGCCTGGGCTAGGGTGTTGAGGCCATATTTAGGTTGTCCATCGTGGTAAAAAAGCAGTTCGCCTTGGGCATTGTTATGGGCTTTGTCCCGTGTTGCGCCATATTCCATCAGGCCATTGTGATTACTGTCTCGATTTTGATGCCACCAATTGCGATAGGCAATAAGCTTGGGGAGCATTTCTTTCACAAAGGTTTTATCACCGGTTTGTTGATAAAGGATATCTAAAGCCCAAGTAGCCAGTGAGGGTTTGGTGTTACGCTCATTCCAATTACTGCCATCACCGCCACGCTCAGCGCTGCGATTATAGGCAATTAAATCAGGTAGCATGCCAGCATCTTGTGGGCGTACTGGGTCGTTAGCTTTTATTTGTTCGGCAAATACCGCTCGCATGTGTGCTTTTGCAAGTTCGGGTTCAAAGTAAGCCAGAGCAGCAATGTGTTTCCAGCTGTCCCATGGCCATGTTTGATTCCCGGAAAACCATCTAGAAGTAACGGAGGGGGAAAGGGTATCAAACTTAAGTGCGCCAGCGGGCGAGCGCCAGTTGCCAATCAGTGTTTGTACGGATTTGACCGCAATTTTTTTGCCCTTGGTAGATTCAATACTGGCCGTTGCTCGAGCAATGCGATCATGCCAGCGTTCTTGATTGTTTTTGAATTTACTGACAAGTGATGGCCAGTCTGCTTTGTGCGGCCATTGCTCCGCTTCACTGGCATCTAAAATATAGCGATATCGGCTATACACAGACTCACCTTGGGATAGATTTAATGTGCTTTGATAGGAATTTCCTTTGGCCGAGAGGCTTTGTGGAACACTGCGTACTATAGAGAAGCGAGCATTACCTGAGGTCATTAAGTTGTAGCTGTCACGTGTGCGCCCAAGTGCCAGTACAATGCTTTGTTTATCCTGCTGCCAATTGAAGTTCAAGGTCTTAAAACGTTCAGTAATGTTCTGTTCTGAAAGCTTTTTTTCTTTTGCATGGAAATGAGTTAGTAGTTTACCACTGTATTTTAGAGTGAGGTTATCTCCCTTAATAACCTCGGTGTGTAATACCGATGTGCGTGCATCCACAAAACGTAGGGTATGGCGAATATGTACATTTTCATGTGTGAGTTCTTGGATGAGTGCATCGGGAAGGGCGAATTGCTCTACCTTAAGTCTAACTAGGGTATCGTTTTGAAACACATCCAAACGCTCAAACTCATTGGCAACGTAGTTGAGGTACTCCTCGGTAAGCAAAGCCAGGCCACCTAATCCAGGTTGCTGTTGAGCGTTAAGCAGATGACCGTGCCAGGCACCCAAATCGAACAGCGGATTGTGGCGCGAATGGTCAAACTTATCCTGGTCTTGCATCGCGAGCACAGTGGCTTCGCGGTTAATTAAGTTTGCGTAGGTTGGCTGAGATGTTTCAGCGCATAGCACTGGAATAGTTAGAAGTTGTAGAACAAACAAAAATAGGCGCATAAAAATCCTGTTTTTCATATTATTAGTTGGTATTTCAATGGCCGCACCTAAACAGGTGCTGCGTATGCTTTGGGCCGTGCTTACAGCCCAAAAGGGTTATCGATACTGTGCGCCGGCTCGGTAAACCATATTGGACCTTTTTCCGTGGTATAGAAGTGATCTTCCAAACGCACGCCAAATTCGCCCGGGATCACCAGCATGGGCTCATTGGAGAAACACATGCCCGGCGCCAGCAGCTGCGGGTTGTTTTTAACCAAATACGGCCATTCGTGAATATCCATGCCAATGCCGTGGCCGGTGCGGTGCGGGCAGCCCGGTAGTTGATAATCCGGTCCCAGCGTTTGCTCTGCTAGATAACTGCGCGCGGCAAAATCTACATCACCACAGGTGTTACCCACTTGTGCCGCTGCAAAGGCTTTTAATTGAGCGTTTTTCTCAAATTCCCAGAACATACGCTGGCGCTCGGTGGCTTCACCAAACACATAGGTGCGGGTGATATCGCTTAAATAGCCTTTGAGCTGACAACCGGTATCGATCAGCACCATGTCACCTTTTTTCAGGGTTTGCGGGTCTTTCACGCCATGGGGGAAGCTGGTGGCCTGGCCGAATAGCACGATGCAGAAATGTTACCGGCCACGGCGCCTACTTTCTTGTGCGCCGCATTGATAAAGGCTTCTACTTCGCGGGTGGTGATCCCTTCATGAAGAATCGAGGCCGCTGCCTTGTGTACTTCCAAGGTCATGTCCATGGCACGCTGGATCAGCGCCAGCTCATTGTTTGATTTATGCATGCGGCAATGCTTAGTTACTTCGCCGCCATTAATCAGGGTGTAATTGGGTGCCGCTTTTTTAATGCCATCGGCAATAAAGAATTGCGCGCTTTCATCAATGGCCAGTGTGGCGGTGTTGCCATAACCCAGTTGTGTCATCACCTCGCGCACCAGTTCATAGGGGTTTTCTTCTTCCTGCCAGGCATGAATTGGCGCATCAATCACCTGGTAATCGCGCAATGAGCCAATTTCAAAAAACGGTGCCACAAAGGCTATGTCACCTTGAGCCGGCAGAAGTGCTCCCACTAAGCGCTCACTGGCATACCATTTTAAGCCGGTGAAATAGGTCATGTTGGTGCCAGCATTAAGGTAGACGGCATCGATTTGATGCGCCTGCATATAGGCTTGCGCTTTGGCAATACGCGCACGGTATTCCGCCTCTTCAATGGGCGTGATATCTGTGGTCATGTCGCTCAATTGTGCCAATGCTTGTTCTTGTGTTTGATAGCCAATGCCTTTCATTGCGCCTAGCTCCTTACTTATTGAAACCGCGAGATGCAAAATGCATCGAGATTAATCGCGGTGGGTTGTTCGTTAATACTTGCTGCAATCAGCTCGCTCGTTATTGCTGCTTGGGTTAGCCCTAAGTGCTGGTGGCCCAGGGCAAAATAAACATTTGGGTGTTTGGGCGCCGGGCCTATCACAGGTAATGAATCCGGTAGTGATGGTCGTGCCCCTTGCCAACAATCCTGTTGTTTGTATTCTTCGTTAATGCAGGGTATCAGCTCTTTGCCATGCTTGAGCAGGTTCTTGGCGCGGCGATAATCCGCTGGCGTATGTAAGCCAGCAAACTCCACGGTTCCTGCCAAACGCAGCCCCTGCTGCATAGGCGTTACGATAAACTGACGTTCAGCACAGGCAATGGGGCGCGTCACATTGTGGTGCGTTCGCAATTGATAGTGATAGCCGCGTTCTGCTTCTATGGGAAGCCTGTAACCAAGTCGTTGGCACAATACTTTACTGTATGCACCGGTGCATACAACCACTTTGCGATAAGCACGTGTCTGCCCTGCGGTAACTAACTGGCAAAAAGACCCTTTATCCTGTATTGCCTCGACGTCCAGGGGGAAATACTCCGCGCCCGCTTGAATTAATGTATCAAAAAGGTGATCGCTCAGTGCTTTTGGTGAGGCGGTATGGCCAACCTCGGTAAAATAAAGCGCATAATTGATATTGGTGTTTAGCTCGGGCTCCAGGGCCTGCGCTTGCGCTTTATTGAGCACTTCAACGGCAATGCTGTGCGCTGCGTATTTTTCGGCAAGTGCCTGAACCCTGCTTAGTGGCGTGCGCTCAAAGGTCAGCAATGAGCCATTGCATTGAATATGAGTATCAAAATCATCGGCCAGTAGTCGTTGCCAGGCGCCAAGTGCCGCTTCATTAAGCGCCTTGAGGGCTAGGGTGTTGCGCTTAAATGGGCGCTGTCGCATGTTCATGCAAAACCGCCACAGCCAGGGTAGCAGGCTAAAAAAGTAAGCAGGACGAATGCGCAGCACGCTGGTTGGCGTGAGCAGCATTTTAGGTAACTTAGGCAATAAGCTTTTGCAGGCAAGGGGGAATACTTGCTCGGTGGCAAAGTGGCCGGCATTGCCGAACGAACATTGGCTGCCCGGTTGCTCTGGGTCGTACAAATGGACCTTGTGCCCTTGGCGCTGTAATTGCAACGCACAACTTAAGCCAACAACTCCCGCGCCGATCACCGCTATGGGCAAATCGTCTGTGTGTACATTGCTATAAAGATTTTGCATCTAACCCTTCCTGATCCTACACCGCTATTTTCTTAGGTTTCTTTGTTTAATTTTTTCAATGTGTTGCATTTTTTCTTGTGTGCTTAAACGGGTGTTGCGAACACTTTGGCAATCTAATTTAACCTTGTATGTTGAATATTGTATACAATATATCTATTATGGCAAGCACAACGACAACATGAGGAATAACCATGAAGGTAAATTGGCAGGGTGTATACCCGGCAGTCACGACCCAGTTCAACAACGATGACAGCATTAATTTTGAAACCACGGCAGCGATGATCGACACCCTGATTAAAGAGGGTGTGCACGGCATTATCGTGCTTGGTACCGTGGGCGAGAATTGCTCTTTGCGCAGTGATGAAAAGCGTCAGGTTTTAGCCATGGCCAAAGAGGTGGTCGCTGGTCGCGTACCATTGCTAAGCGGTGTGGCTGAAACCACCACGCAAGTTGCTATCGAGTTTGCTCAGGATGCCGAAAAGCTGGGTATCGATGGTTTAATGGTGCTACCGGGTATGGTGTATCGCAGCAGCGAGCGGGAGGCCATCGACCATTACCAAAAAATAGCCCGCGCTACCGCATTACCCATTATGATTTACAACAACCCGGTCACCTACGGCGTTGATGTGTCTATCGAGGGCATGCGTGTACTGGCCGAGGAAGCCAATATCGTGTCGGTGAAGGAAGCAACTGAAGACACTCGCCGTATCACCGAGCTATTTAGTGCCTTTGGCGACCGTTATGTGGTGTTCGGCGGCGTTGATGATATCGCCCTTGAGTCTATGATGCTGGGCGCAACCGGTTGGATATCGGGCTTAACGAATGTGTTCCCTCGCGAGTCTGTGGCCATTTATAAACTGGCGCAACAGGGGCGTTATGAAGAAGCGCGTGAGTTGTGGCGCTGGTTCTTACCACTGTTACGTTTGGATACCATCCCTACCTTGGTGCAGTGCATCAAGTATGCTGAGCAGTTGGCTGGTCGCGGCAGTGAGCGCACCCGTGCTCCGCGTTTATCCCTGACCGCCGATGAAAAAGCGTACGTTGAGCGCCTTTACAACGAAGCGCTTGAGAATCGCATCGACCTTAGCAAGTACAACCTGGACTAGCCTATGAACCGCGGAACCTTCTTTTGTATCGACGGCCATACCTGCGGGAATCCGGTGCGCTTGGTCACAAGCGCCCATCCTTCTTTAGAAGGGCAAAGTATGAGCCAAAAACGTCAGCACTTTTTGCGTGATTATGACTGGATCCGCAAGGCGTTGATGTTTGAGCCGCGCGGCCACGACATGATGTCGGGCTCATTTCTCTATCCGCCGACAACAGCAGACGGTGACGCGGCCATTTTATTTATCGAAACATCGGGCTGCTTGCCCATGTGTGGTCACGGCACTATCGGTACCGTGACCTTTGCCATCGAAAACGGCCTGCTAAACCCAAGAACACCAGGAGTGGTCAAGCTGGATACTCCGGCAGGAAGAGTTCAAGCTCACTACCGCATGCAAGGTAAAAAGGTGGAGGCGGTGAAAATTTTCAACGTGCCCGCCTACCTTGCCTATGAGCAAGTGCAGGTTGATGTGCCTGAGCTCGGTTCCTTGTGCGTTGATATCAGCTTCGGCGGAAACTTCTACATCATCGTTGAGCCACAGGCGAACTTCCCCGGTATCGAGCATTGCACGGCCGCGCAGTTATTGCGCTGGAGCCCTTTACTGCGTGATGCCATCAACGCGCAGCTTGAGTGTGTGCATCCGGATGATGCAACCATGCGCGGTGCCTCTCATGTGCTCTGGACCGGGTTACCTAAAAATGACAATTCGGATGCCGCTAACGCGGTGTTTTATGGCGACAAAGCCATTGATCGCTCGCCCTGCGGTACCGGCACCAGTGCCCGTATGGCGCAGCTGTTTGCCAAGGGCCAATTAGGGCAGGGGCAGCCGTTTGTGCACGAAAGTTACATTGGCAGCCAGTTTATCGGTTGCATCGAGTCGGTGACCGAAGTGGCGGGCAAAACCGCCATAGTGCCCAGTATTGAAGGCTGGGCTAGGGTAACCGGTCACAACGCCATAGTGGTTGATGATGACGATCCCTATGCTTTCGGGTTTCAAGTTTTATAAGGAGACAGTAATGCCACATACACTGAAGGGTTATAGTTACATTGCCGGGCAATGGCAGCAAGGCAGCAGTGAGCGCTTTTTTAGCTTTAGCCCTGTAAACAATGAGCCACTAAACCAGGCCTATTACGATATCACTCTGGATCTAGTCGATACCGCATGCGAGGCGGCACAGCAGGCGTTCGTTATTTATCGACAAACCAGCATGCAGGTGCGCAGCGCGTTTTTACACGCCATCGCCGATGAAATTGAAGCCTTGGGCGAACAATTACTCGATGTAACCCATCAAGAAACCAACCTGCCCAGAGCGCGCTTGCAGGGCGAACGTGGTCGCACCATTAATCAATTGCGTGCGTTTGCCGATGCCTTGGCGGATAACTTAGCGCCTTTGCATGTCACCCGCGAAGATCTGGCCGATCCAGAACGACAGCCGTTGCCAAAGCCGCATACCAGGCTTAAATATTTGCCGGTTGGCCCAGTTGCGGTATTTGGTGCCTCTAACTTCCCTTATGCCTTCTCCACGCTAGGCGGCGATACTGCTGCGGCGCTGGCGGCGGGCTGCCCCGTGGTGATGAAAAGTCACCGGGCTCATCCTGGCACCAGTGAACTGATGACCCGTGCAATCGATAAGGCCATCCAGCGTTGTGATATGCCCTCAGGCGTGTTCTCTATGCTGCAAGGCGTAAACTATGACATCTCCCATCGCCTGGTAGCCGCACCGCAAATAAAAGCCGTGGGCTTTACCGGCTCCATGGGGGTTGCCAAAGCCTTGATGGCCACCATTCAAACCCGGGCTGAAACAATCCCCTTTTATGGTGAACTGGGCTCCATCAACCCTCAAGTTGTCTTGCCAGAGGCATTGCAAAGTAAGCCTGCACTTGCAGGGCAATTGTGCGCATCCATGTTGATGGGCAACGGTCAATTCTGTACCAGTCCGGGACTGTGGTTGGTGCCGGCCGATGGCTGTGATGTCTTTATGGATAAGGTGATAGAAAGTATTAACTCTGCCCCTTCCGATACCTTGCTAACACCGGGTATTGTGCGCTCATTTGAACATGCGATTGAAAGTCTCACCGACTGTAAGGCAACTAGGCTGGTGGCACAGGGGGAAAGACAGAGGGATTTCCACGCCAACGCCCATGTGTTTAGCTGTGATGCCAAGGCATTTTTGCAAACGTCCTTGCTCCATGAAGAGGTGTTTGGTCCTTGCGCCCTGATTGTGCACTACCAGGACTTGATGCAACTGATGGAGGTGATCAATGCGCTAGAGGGACAGCTTACGGCCTCTGTACATGGCGCCAATGAGCAAAACGATGAGCATCAGGCTTTGCTGGAGGCATTGAGCTACAAGGTAGGGCGCCTGATCATGGAGCAAATGCCAACGGGTGTTGAAGTCTGTCCGTCGATGAACCATGGAGGGCCGTTCCCATCGTCTACCGATGTACGTTCAACCTCGGTAGGCCTGGAGGCCATGCGCCGCTTTATGCGTCCCCTGTGCGTGCAAAAATAATTCCCTGATAGGAAATAAACGTTAAGCAAAACGTCCCCAAGCGCTGCCGCATCCCGTGCGTGGTAGCGCTTTTTCATTCCCACAAAAGTATACAATGTACTCGAAATAGGTAGCGTCCATCTGTATACTGTATAAAAGATGCAACTTATTGAAAGTATTATGGCAATCGAACATAAAACCCGCACCCAGCTGGTCGCCGAGGTGCTCCGTGAAAAGATCCTAACGGGTGAATTTAAATCAGGCTCACCGCTGCGTCAGGCGGCCTTGGCCGAAGAGCTTAATGTCAGCCGTATTCCGGTGCGTGAAGCCTTGTTGCAACTTGAAGCCGAAGGCCTGGTTAATTTTGAAGCTCATAAAGGGGCCACGGTGACCGAGGTCAGTGCCTCGCAAGTGGATGAAATTTTCGACTTACGTGCCTTGCTCGAGGCGGAGTTGCTGCGCCACTCGCTGGAAAAATTAACTGAAGACGATTTTCAAAGTGCAGAAGTATTATTACAAGAGCTAGAAGCCGCGATGGCTGCCGGTGATACTCAGGCCGCGACGGGTCATCTTAACAGCGCCTTTCATGGCAAGCTGTATAGCCGCGCCGAGCGTCCACAAACCCGTGAACTGGTAGAGCAATTCAGTAAAAACTCCGAGCGTTATGTGCGTATGCATATTCTCCTTGCCGGAGGCCTTAACACCGCCCCGGAAGAGCACCGCGAATTGCTGAAACTCTGCAGGGCCAAGCAAGTGGATGCAGCCTGTGATTACCTTATTCGCCATATAACTGGTGCCAAAGAAGACATCAAAAAGCTGCTTATTAAGATGGAAGAGCAGAGCGCTTAACAGATAAAAATGCAGGCTGAATTGCCTGCTTTTTTAATGTCAATTCTGCAATAAAAAAGCGCTCACTAGGAGCGCTTGAAGTAACGATTATAAAGGAATAAAAACGAACTCGTTTAGCCTTGACCGCCTTTCATGTTGCCTTGCGGAGCTTGGCAGCCATTGGCCTTGATATAGTCGACCGCATCCTTGGCCTGAACCAGACCCCAGCCGTAAGCATAGTCATAGCCCGACTCACCCAAGTCCTGTGCCGATGCTCTAAGCGCTAAGCGAATACCTTGGGCAGAACACTCCGGGAAGTTACTCCACACCAGGGCCGCAACGCCCGAGACATGTGGTGTCGCCATAGAGGTGCCGGACATAAAGTCATGATCCGGGAAGTTGGCCGTTGAAATCGTGGTTTCCTTGCCAAGATTATCCATCAGTTTCATACCTTCTTGGTAGGTGACTGCTCCGGCAATCATGTCAGTTGGATAGATCATGGGGATCAATTTACCAGGCATGTTATTGCGCACGATAACGCCTACACCACCATCGGCTTCACACTGTTCCACTTTTTGGTAGAAAGGAATTTGGCCACGTTCTATTAAGCAGATTTTGCCCGTCATGTCGCCACAACTTTCGGTACCCAGACCGCAGTCCACAAGCTCACCGGTGACGCTACCTTTGGCCGAATTTTCCATGGCGTAGTGAAGCAGGTTTAAGCCGTCTTGAACCACGTTAAACTTATCAAAGCGAGCGCCTCGTCCTTGAGGAACGGTCGAAAAGATATCCACGCCTGGGGCGCTTAACTCAACCTGACTCGTACGTTGGGAGAAAGGGGCACGATCTTTAATGCTATCAACGGCCGCTACTGAAACCACGCTGTCGTATGAGGCCGGATAACTGTGGCTTGGTTGGCCCGAGTTACCCGCGGCGGCAATCATCAACACGTTGTTGCGAGCGGTTTTGGCGATGGCGCGTTCTTCGATAGGGCTGGAGAAGGTACCGCCTAAACTCATGGAGATGATGTTTGCACCTGCGTCGTTACATTCATTGATGGCATGAGCCAGATCCGAGGCATAAGCCCAACGACCATCACCGCCAAAGACACGTACAATATGCATCTCGAGGGAATGATCCGAGACCAAGCCAACCGTGCCGATGTCGTTGTTCACGGCCGCTATGGTGCCGGCAACATGGGTGCCGTGACCAAATGGGTCTTCATACCATACGCCGGCGCCTCCGTCTTCGGCACCTGTTACAGCCGCGCTAGGCAGATCTGGATGGCTTAATCCATAACCGCTGTCAATTACGCACACCTTCTGGCCGCCTTGGTAGCTTACTTGATCTCCTTGCACCATGGGCAGGCCATAAGGAATAAATTGGGTGCTGCCCTCAGACATAAGCTTTCGTGGCATATCCGGGTAAAATGCTTGAATGCCTTTTAATGCAGACACATTGCCCAGCTGACTTTTATCCAGGGTGATCGCCAGGCTGTCTAAAGCGGATATTTCGCGATTGATTTGAATGCCCTGAGCAACAAGTTGTGATTTAACGCTGTCAAAGTCGTTGGCATTGACCTCTAAGACCATACGCAGTGGCTCGGCGGCCGTTGCCGGTAGGCTCAGTAGGGTGGCGATACTCGCTGCAAGTAGGGTTTTATTTTTTAGTACTTTCATTTTTTGCTCCTTGCGCTTAGGCGTCGTCATCGCTAGATGGACAATCGTGTACTTGAACGTTACCGCTCATGGTTCCGGCGTTGTGATAACCCTGATATGGGCCAGACTCAAGCAACATCACATTTAAGATGCCGTTGGCGCCAAAGCCGGAGTTGATCCCCTCGCCGATATCCATCATGCAGGCAAAGCCTGTACCTTCACCGGGCGCCGCTGGGTTAGTGGAGTCATAATTGAACTCAACCTGGAACATGCCTTCGGTACAGATATCCTGTTTACAATGACGTGTTTCGTCTTCTAAACCATCCGGAGCAACGGGATCTTCACTGCATAACCCGGCACCAGTAACGTTGGCTTTAAAGGCGATGCCGCCGAATTGTTGCCAATCGATTGCGGTTTTATCCTGGTAATTGACGCGGCCTTTAATGTCGCCATCACAGCGTGCTGCATGGGCAGTAAAGACCGCCTTGCCATCACCGCCTTGCGAGTGCAAGGTGCCGCCAGCCGTCACACGGCCATCGAGCTTGGCGCAACCGCTTAACGTGGTCATTGCTCCAAGTATGAGTAATCCGAGATATGTTGTTTTCATTGGACCTTCCCCAAAAAATTTAGGTTTTCACTTTAAAAATTTGTTGCCGCTGATGCTCAAATGGCAATTGTTGCAAAATGAGCAGCTATTAGGTGCTTTGCCGATAAGCAGCCCCTAGATTAGTAAAGGATGGGCCCTTTGATTGCAATGCCTGTCATGGCGAAAAGTACAAGAGATGGCGTGAAGAAAAATTAGGCGAAATTAAAAACCCAGTGTTAACGGTGTGTTAAAAGGTGTTTTTAATAAATGTCACAACTGATGTTAATTTGTACCATTTTGGACCAGTGCTTGACATTTAATACTTTCTTGGTGCTTTTAGAATATAAGCTCTATAGAACTTGGTTTTTTTTAGAATATAAACTCTACTAGTTCTTTATTATCAGTCACTTAATAGTTTTATCTTGTCGCCTGCATTTACTCATGGCGAGAGCTTGTGCGTCGAATAAGGAAATGGCATTATGGATATTGTATACAATTAAGCGGTAGGCACCGCAATAGATTGCAGGCGTTATGTAGAGCCAAGGGCGAAAATCGCTGCCTTGGTCTGCAGTAGTGAACTCTAAAAGAGGCGCTGAGGCTTTGTTAAGGGGGAGGCTTTTTTGGGTCTTGATAGTGCCATTGATAGCAAAGGATCCCATGATTGCTGTTAGCACCTTAGTACACGCATGCATTGGCCGTAATGGCCGGTTTACCTTATTTTTAGGGTCTTCTTACAAGGGTTTATTTTTTGATGAGTCAGGTCTTTTTAGCGCGTTTAGCGCGATTACAAAATCTTCTTACCTCGTTGGGTGACGAACTGTTAGTAGTGCAAGGGTTTGAGAATATCTCTTACCTTACCGGCTTCTCTGGCCACGCGGCAACCCTCTTGGTGATGCCGCAAAAAGCGATGATGATCACCGATTATCGTTATTACCAACGCGCCCTGAGTGAAACCCAGGATATCGAGGTGGTGCAGCGGGACCGTGATAATGAAAGTCTGGGGGCCTGTATTGCACGACTCGGTGGCGCAAACCTGCGCATTGGCTTTGAAGCGGCGCACTTTAGCGTGGCGCAGTGGCAAGGCATAGCAAGTGAATTGAACGCCGCCGCGCTCACACCAAGAACCGATATGGTCGAGTCCTTACGCCGGGTCAAAGACGAGTATGAAATTGACTGTATACGTCAGGCGGCCGCTATCGCCGACAGTGCCTTGGCACAGACGCTCACGCAAATTAAAACCGGTATTACAGAGCGCGAACTGGCCATTGAGCTGGATTATCAAATGCAGTTGCGCGGCTCCACCGGCACCTCGTTCGACACCATTTTACTCTTTGCCGAGCGCAGCGCCTTGCCCCATGGAAATCCGGGGAATAAGCAACTGCTTGAGGGCGATTTTATTTTGATAGATTTTGGTGCCGTGGTGAATGGCTATCGTTCGGACATGACCCGCAGTTATGTGTGGGGGCAGCCCAGTGCCGAGCAACAGACGATTTTTGATACGGTGCAAAATGCCCAGCGTGCGGCGCTGGATGCGGTGCGACCTGGAGTAAGCGCCCATGAGCTCAATGCAAAAGCCCACGAGGTGCTCCAGGCAAGCCCATTCGGCCAATATGCTGGGGAGGGACTAGGGCATGGTCTTGGCTTATTTTTGCATGAAATTCCATTTTTAAAGCCCGGCGAGCAGTACCGTTTGCAAGCCGGTAATGTGATCACCATAGAGCCGGGTATTTATATTCCACACCTTGGCGGCGTGCGTTTGGAAGAAGACATAGTGGTCACGGCAGAAGGTTATGATTGCCTGACCCAGGCGCCACAACAATTCATTTTAGGAGGCTGACATGAACATCATTACCGCCGAGCAGGTGCAACAGGTGATGGCCTACACGCCACTGCTACAGGCCTTACAATGGGGCTTCGCCGGTGAGGCTGGCACACCCAGGCGCACTGTCTATGCGCTTGATAATAAGCCGAATAACCACGATGCCTTTGCCGTGTTACCGGCGTGGAATGACGAGGTAATTGGTGTCAAGGCGTTTACTTATTTTCCCGAGAACGAGCGCCAAGGTCGCTCGTCATTGTACTCAAAAATTATGCTGTTCTCGCGGGAGTTTGGCGAGCCGCTGGCTTTGGTGGATGGCACCGAAATCACTCTTTGGCGTACCTCTGCGGTATCGGCCCTGGCCGCCGATTATTTAGCGAGGAAAGACGCGAAACACATGGTTTTATTTGGCTCGGGGAAATTGGCACCCTTTATGGCACGGGCCCATCTGGCGGTTCGCAACTACGCAAAAGTGAGCATAGTGGCGCGCAATGAACAAAAAGCGCAGGCGCTGATAGCGCTGCTTCAGGGGGAGTACCCTCATTGCCAGTTTAGCCATGAACCTGTCAGTGAGGAGCTGATCGCCAGCGCCGATACCATTTGCTGCGCCACCGGCAGTCATGCCCCCTTGTTTGATGGCCAATGGGTAAGTGCAGGCACCCATGTGGACTTAATTGGTAACCACCATCGCGATGCCAGGGAATGCGATACCCATACGGTGGTAAGTGCCAAGGTATTTGTTGATAGTCGAGAAAATGTATTAAACGAAGCCGGAGAGCTGCTGCTTCCAATCAATGAAGGTGTGTTTAGCGAAACGGATGTGAGAGGGGAGCTCAGCGAGCTCGCCCGTGATAACGTCCATGCCCGTGAAAATGACACCGACATTACTTTGTTTAAATCGGTCGGTACGGCCTTGAGCGACCTGGTGGCGGCTAAATATGTCTATGATCAAATCACTTCTGTGGCGTAAGCCCAAAGCGCGCAGCTGTAAGGTGGTGGATATCACCGCGGTGCGCGACAACCGCGTCCTTCCCCTGGAATTGGTGGGCCAGCAGCAGATGTTGCTGACCTACCGTTACGGCAATGAATTGCGCTCGCAACTGATGCCCCTGGAA
Source organism: Pseudoalteromonas sp. T1lg75 (assembly GCF_002964705.1). Taxonomy (GTDB): domain Bacteria; phylum Pseudomonadota; class Gammaproteobacteria; order Enterobacterales; family Alteromonadaceae; genus Pseudoalteromonas. Next base: position 339,143 of record NZ_PQCD01000033.1, read on the forward strand.
CCAACGCAGGAGGTGCCACGTTATATTTTGGCGGATGAGCAAGGTGTGATAGCCACATTATCACAACGGCGATTGTTTTATGTGATGTGGGCTCTGGTAGGGGCAGTCATTGCTTTGGCTGCGGTGGTCACTTTACGCCAATAAACCTCCGGTATTTAAGTCCTTTGCCAAGGTGTTGGTTTTAGGTTAATTAGCTTATTTATGCCTTTTTTGTTGATTTTTTGGGCACAATTATTTAAATTGAACCATACAAAGGATTAACAATTAGCGGCATTATGATTAAAAAAACAAAAACAGCGCTTTTTGCGCCAGGGATCTTGAGTTTGGCGTTAGTGGGGTGTGGCGGCGGTGGCTCGAGTGAGCCGGAACCTCAACCCGTTGAACAGTCTTATACGGTGACCATTAATATCAATGGCAACGGCTCGGTCACCACGGATGACACCAGCTATTCTAACGAACAGGTGGCCGTATTTACCGTGACCCCAGATGAAGGTTATTTGCTGGAAAGCTTCACCGGTTGCGGTGTTGAACTAAGTCTTGACCAACAAAACGCCACGACTAGCTTTGAAACCTACTCGCAGGCCATGACTTCAAACTGTGAAGTCACCGTGACATTTGCTGCGCGCCTTGAGTTAACCTCAATAATTGCCGATGACAACCTACTGGCTTGTGCGCAAGGCACTGACGGCGAGAATGTTGAAGGCAGTCACTATGCCGATGAGGTCTATAATCTTTATTGTGGGTATCAAGCGGTGAGCTCAACGCAAGGGGTTGAGCATCTTGTGAATTTGGAAACTCTGAACCTAACGTATACAGGTATCAGTAGCTTGGATATCTCGGCGAATACCAGATTAAACTATCTAGCTGTTGCTCAGAACAAACTCACCGAGTTGGACACGTCCAGTAACCCATATTTATCGCGTATAGAAGCCGATTATAATGAGTTAGCCCTCATCGATACCAGAAATAACCCCCTGCTAGAAAACCTCAGTGTGTATGGTAATAAATTGTCGGCAATTGATGTCAGCCAAAATCCCCAATTAAGCAGGTTAAGTGTTGGCGCCAATGCCATTGCAGAGGTTGACCTATCGCAAAACGAGTCTCTGACCTTTCTCAACGTGGAAGCAATGCAGCTCTCAGACCTTATCCTTGCCCATAATCCCAATCTTGAAACGCTTTATGCCGGAGGCAATCAGCTGGGCAACATTGATCTGTCAAACAATCCGCTGCTTGAAACCGTCGCTTTGAGTGGCAATGTGCAGCTAACACAGGTCGATGTGTCCGTATTACCCCAGCTAACCGAGCTTTTTATCGTTATGGACGAGGCACGCCCAGGTGTGATGTCGGTGTTGGACTTAAGTCAGAACGCAAACTTAGAGCGCCTGTGGTTGGGTTATCAATCTTTTACCCAGATAGACCTGGCTGCAAACCAGAAGCTCACCGATCTTAATATCGAGAACAATAAATTGACCAGTATCGATGTCACCAATAACCCGGAGCTTACCTCGTTGACCCTCAACGATAACCAACTGACCAGTATCGACTTGGTCAATAACCCAGAGCTTGACACCCTGTATCTGAACAATAACTCCTTGACATCCTTGGACTTAACGGCAAATACCAAGCTTGCGTATGTGTATTACGATGCCGATGTTCAATGCGTGGGTACAGCCTGTAACTAAGCGTTTGTCTTAGCTTCTAGGTAAAAAGTCATGCCAACAAGGCGGGGTGCATTTACCCCGCCTTTTGCATGCGTCGGTCAAAAATAGCCCCATCGTTTTGCTGGTACACAGTGAATAGCTGGCGCAGGGCGCCTTGGGTCATCTTTATTGGTACCAGGGTAAAATAGACAGAAGCAATCATTACCATCACAGGGTCGGCAAACACCGCGTACTCTGTCAGTCCTGCATAGCTCAGCAGGGAAGCGATAATAAACCCGGCCATCACCGCGGCGCTGATCACCGAGTCCATCAGCCATTGTTTCGACTCCGCCTCAAGCAGTGCCGACTTAGTCTGGCGGCCACGCTTAGCCAAGAGCCAATAGGTGCCCACGCAGCCAACAAGGTTGATCACCCCGAATACCAATGCCAGTCCGGTATTTACCTCGCGCCCCCCAGCCAAAACCGCCAAAATTGCCGAGATAAAAGAGGCGCTGCACATCAGGGTAATGGCAAAGCCTTTAAAGGCGATCACCGCCGGCTCAATCAAGTTGATATTTGCGTTATGCTCACGTGCCTTGGGTGAGCGGATATACCAGGCGGCGGCAAGGGAAATAATGGTCAGTAACAGGCTCACCAGTGAATAGGCACCGTCGAACAGGATCACCAGCGAGCCCATCCAGACTCCAAGGCCGATACCCATCAGGGCAAACACCAAGGCCGATGCGGTAGAGAAGGTTAATAATTTTCGCTCTAAAGAAATACTGCAGTGCATAGACACCTCGGTTGTGGCAATTATTCGTCAGCTATCGCTGGCGTTTTACTCGTTGGTGTAGATTTTATAGGGGGGTTGGCTATTCCCATAATCGCTGAGCGACGATATTATCGTCGCTGGAGGCGCCTGCTATTTCTAGGCTGCTGTGTGTTGACCGTTAAATACTTAGATATCAACGGATCTGTTTGGGTGTCAATGATGAAGATCAGCCAGTTGGAAATGTTTCTTGCCATTAGCGAGTCGGGATCGATTGCCGAAGCCGCACGGCGGCTGGGCAAAAGCCGCACCACCTTGAGCTCGTCCTTGAGTGCGCTGGAGGATGAGCTTGGCGTTGAGCTGTTAGAGCGCAGCGGTAATCAGGTAACCCTGACCAATATCGGGCGGGTGATCAAGAATGACTGTGAGCGTATGGTGATGATAGGCAATGACATTACCGGGCGTTGCCGGCAGCATTTGCAGGGCGTTGAGTCCGTGCTGCGTATCGCCCGAGACGATGCGCTGCCCGAGTCTTATTGGCGCCAGCTTATTCATGAGATGAGCGTGCAGTTTCCAGCTACCAGTGTGTCCGTGTATATGGCGCCGCCGCCGGAGCTTAACGACATGGTGGAGCAGAATATGGTTGATATTGCCTACTGCCTATTGCCTCACAGCAACCGTTTACCGAGCACTCATCACGTCAAGCTGGGTGAAATTCGCATGATGACGGTGGCCAAAAGTGACCATCCACTGTGTAAGCTCTCACAGGTTGTCAGTTCCGATCTGGCCCGTTACACCGAATTTGCCCTGGCGACCATAGACGATGAGGGGTTGCACGCCGTCGCGCCGGCCTCTAGCAATTACATTGCGCTGCCGTTTTATGAGCATCTGCGCAATGCGGTGCTCGATGGCACCGGCTTTTCCAACGTCCCCTCGGTACTTATTAACCCCTACCTGCGCGATGGCAGCGTCAAGGTGCTTAATTATGATCAGGCCATGAAACGTCAGGCCTATGGCATGATCCAAAATCGCTATAGCCAGCTAGGTGGCCTCACTCAATGGTTAGCCGAACAACTTGAGGACTATTTGGCGGAGGATTAAGCTTGCCAACAGCTGGCTAATAGCTCGCTAATAGCTCGCATATAACAGGCTAACTATCAGGCTCATTATTAGGTAAGAGCGAGCGCAGCAGGTCTTCCAGCTCCTGCTGCGTCATAAAGCAGGGTACCGGGTAGTCCGGGTGCGCTTCTTCCAGCGCCAGCTTGGCAATGAGTGGGATATCCTCTGCTTTTAAATCGGCAATGCAGTGTGGGATAGCCAGTTCATCCAGCAGCGCATAGATTTTATCGCGTAACTCAGCGGCCGTGCTGTGCTCACTCAAGGAGTGCTTGGCTAAGCGCTTCATCTGGGCGTCTATTCTATCGCCATAAAAGTCCAGTATGGGCCGGAGTACCAGGGCATTGGCGAGGCCATGGCCTAGGCCATAAACAGCCCCTAACTGATGGGCGATGGCATGCACATAACCGACCGAGGTACGGGTAAAGGCCTGACCGGCGAACATGGCGGCCCAAAGCATGTCGGTGCGGGCGGCAAGGTCGTCGGGATGGTGATAGGCCCTGGGCAACGCATCGAGAATAAGCGCCACGGCTTTTTCACTTTTATCTCGCGTATAGGCGGTGGCATTGATGCCAATGTAGGCCTCTAGGGCATGGGTGAGCGCATCTATGCCGGTGCTGGCTGTCAGCCCCGGTGGCAGCCCTGTGGTGAGCTCGGGCAAAAACAGCACGCCCTTAGGCATCAGGCAGAGGTCATTGACTGCGAATTTAATTCTGCGCTCGGTATCACTGACTACGGCCGCTACCGTTACCTCGGAGCCGGTGCCTGCCGTTGTCGGCACTACATACACAGGGGGCAAGGTGCGCAGCACCTTAAACAGCCCGCGCATTTGTCGTAACGACTTTTTGGGGCGAGCAATTCGTGCGGCGATAAGCTTGGCGCAATCCATGGCCGAGCCGCCCCCTATGGCTAACAGGGTATCGCATTTGTTTGCCTGGTAGCAGCGCACGCCTTGCTCTATCTGTTCGATACTGGGATTGGCACTCAGGTCGCTAAAGGTTACCACCTCAATGTGATTGGCCAGCAGTTGTTCTTTTAGCTGGGCATGCAAATTAAGGGCGAGTACGCCCGGATCGCTGACCAGCAAGATACGTTTACACTTTTGCGCTTCTAGGTGTGCCAGCCATTGTTCAATGGCCTTATCACCGTGAAATACATGGGGCTCGGGAATAGGCAAAAGCATCGCCGCCAGGCGCAAACCCAGATGATACATGCGATAAAAAAGGTGTTGAATGGCCATGTTTTCCCTGTGCTAACTCATTGAATAAAAGCCTGTTCTTATAAAAGCAAATTTAGGTACTAAACACCAGGGCCGCAGAGCATGCTGTTATTTTTGGTACTGAGGCGGCGCCGAAATCGGTTAGCGCCTAACCACATAGCGCTGTACGCATTTATCGCCGACCTCTATCTCGGAGTCGAGCCGACCGCCGCAGGAGATGATGGTTCGGCCGGAGGCCTGATTATCCTTATAACAATGGATGTGCACCTCATTGACTTGGCGCTGCTGCAAAAACGCGATGGACTTGGCCATCAGCACCTTGCCCAAACCCAGCCCGCGCTTGGAAGGGCGAATACTTAAACCGATATGGCCGCCACAATGGGCAATGGCGTCATTCAGGGTGTGGCGAATATTGGTCACGCCAAGGATTTCCCCCTTATCGACCAGCCACAGGGTTGAGCTCGGCACAAAACCTGCTGGCAGGTTCATTCCCTTGGCAAAGTCATCCAGCCGTGCCAGCAAGGCGGGAAAATCCTGGTGGTCAAAATCGAGGGGAAACGGGTAGCGCTCTTCAGCGCCTAACTCGACGATATAGTCGCGGTACGATTGCTCCAATGCCTGGCTAGGGGTAACTAACTCCATGTATTCGCTTCACTTTATATTGCGGTTTTTATTTGAGTCAGCATATATCAAGTGCGCGGCGAACGACTAGCGTATTTGCAAAAAAAGGGGGCCAGCTGACCCCAGATAAAGTGATTTAAAATAAATGTCGATGCTGCTCATCGTAGCTGAGGTGCTTTGGCATCAGGTAGTCGCGATACAGATAGCGATAAAGCTTGTTGATCTTCTGTTTTGCTTTGTCTTCTGCGCTTTCCTCCGTCGCCGGGTAGTTGTCCAAAAAGGCGGTGAAGCCATCCTGGTGTTTCTTGGCAAGCTTGGCCAGGTTATTGGCGTAACCTTGATAGAAATCCCCTTTTAGGTGCTGTTGCAACTGGCGCAGGGCATTTAAATCCTGCTCGGCCAGATAGCGAATGGCAAGATAGGACCATTGGTAAATTTGCTGGCTCGAATCCTCATAGCTGGTGGCAAAAATGGCCTCCAGTGTTGGGCGCTCATGCTTTGGCGTTTCGGCAATGGCTTTATAGGCTTTGGGGTTGTGCTCGCCTTTGGCGACTAATTCCGCTAAGCCTTCACTCCACCACACCAGTTGTGCTGGGAAGTGCCCAAAGCCGCCGTATTTATTAAAACGGCCATCCAGGTAATGCACGTATTCATGGTTTAAATTCCATACCTTATTTCTGTCTTGTAGCCAAAATGCCCTAAAGGTATAAAACGTGGCCTGGTTATTGGGGTCGCTTGGTGTGCCTTCGATATACATACCGCCGTTATTGGTATCTATGTCGAACAGCAGTTGGCCGTAGCGGTTATAGTCAGCATATTGGTCAAAAATAATCACCCGCAGGGCTCGGTTATGATCGTTGGCCACGGCCTGGTATTGGGTGTCGAGCAGGGTATGAAAGTCCTCCTCCTGTGCGGTAAGCCTGTTACAGCTATAGGCGAGTTGCTCGGCGTCTAATGAGGTGGCGCGAATAAACAGGTGTTCGCTGCACTCATGATTTATTGGTAGCGCCTGGTCGATATCAATTTCCAGGCACTGGCCTTTAAAGGTTTCACCACAACTGCTTTTGCCGCGAAAGCTATTAACCAGGTAAACGCCTGAGAACAGCGTTTGTTGCTGGGTCTTGTTTGGTTCTGCCTTGGTCAATGCCTGCCATACCTGAGTGTCCAGTAGCTGCTGTTGCTCCCGCGGCAACAACTGGTGCACATAGCCCAGCACCCACAGGGCATGGGCCTGCTGCCAATCGCCCAGGGCAATGTTCTTGATTAAGACCTGGCGCAGCCTAGCGTCTGCGCTGATGCTCTGGGCCAGTTGCTCGTTGTCACGGGCGCTAAAGGCTAAAAAACCCAGGGCGCGATAGCTTTCCCACAGGGCATAATCACGCTCTAGCGAAGGTGCTGTTTGCTCTTTAGTTAGGGTATTGAGCGTATTTTCAAGCCATTGCGGCGCCTGGTCATAGAGCTTTGGGGTATCGAGTAGGCGGTACAGTGTTACCGCATAGTGCTCTAAAAATCGCTGTTGCTGCGCCTTTGGCGCATCCTCAACTCGCACTATTAAGGCCTGCAGCGTAGAGTTTAGGTTCACTAATTGCGACTCGCTAATGGCGTCTAGATCGCCCTTGTAACTGTAGGCGCGCAAAAAATACAAGGCATTGTTTAGCGCTGCCCAATCGACCGTGCGCGCATCGGCCTGTGTAGAGATAAATGTCAGCGTGTCCTCAAGGGCACTGGCAAAGGCTGCGTCTGACGGGGTGAGTGTCGGCGCGCTGTGCCAGATATCAACATAGTTATAGGTAGTTGTTGTCGATGGGGTTTTCTGCACCGAGGTGCTGCAGGCGCTGAGCAGGGTCAGCGCGATAAGTGCTGTAATTTTTGTCATTGTGATCGCGTTAGAGTGAACGAATAGAGCAACAAAATACATTTAAAATATATTGTATACAATAATTTGGGGTGGCTTTTGTTGCGAATAGTTAGATTTTGATCAATTATATTGTGCACAATCTAAATGAGGTTACCTTATGTCTATCTACGAATTTTCTGCGACCAATAACAAAGGCGAAGAGGTGGCCTTATCCAGCTTTAAGGGTAAGGTGATGTTGATCGCCAATACCGCGAGCAAGTGCGGTTTTACGCCTCAATACCAGGGCTTAAATGATCTATATAAAGACCTGCAAGCCAAGGGGCTGGTGGTGCTAGGTTTCCCTTGCAACCAGTTTGGCGAGCAAGAGCCGGGCAGCGATAGCGAGATCAGCGAGTTTTGCGAGCTGAACTATGGTGTGTCTTTCCCCATTATGAGCAAGATAGACGTTAATGGCACGGGTGCTCATCCCTTGTTTGACTACCTCAAGGCTCAGGCCCCGGGCCTGTTGGGCACCAAGAAGATCAAATGGAACTTTACCAAGTTTCTGGTCGACCAAAACGGCAAGGTGTTAAAGCGTTATGCACCACTGACCAAGCCCGAAGCGATCCGCGCCGACATCGAAGCCCTGCTAGCGAGCTAAACATGAGCATGGATCAGGATCTCTATTTGCAAAACCAGCTGTGTTTTAAGCTCTATACCGCTTCTCGGCTGGTGATCCGCGGTTACCAGCCGATGCTGAAAGACTTAGGGATCACCTACCCCCAATACCTAGTATTGCTGGTATTGTGGCAGGCTAACGAGCAGGGACAGTTGCCTTTAAGCTTAAAGGCCCTGGGTTCACGTTTGCATCTCGACTCGGGCACTCTAACGCCTTTATTAAAGCGCATGCAGCAGCTTGGCTTGCTCAGCAGAGTGCGCAGTGAACAGGACGAGCGGCAATTGCAGATTGCCTTGACGGAGCAGGGCATAGCCCTGGCACCTAAGGTTAAAAAATGGCGGGAAACACTCAGTGAAGGCCTGGCCTGCCAGCAGCAGGCGCTAACCCAGATGGCCCAGCAGCTCGATCAGTTTATCGGCCTGTTAGAAACCGAATGACCCCACTACGTCATTTAAAAAAATGAAAAATGCTGGTAGTAATGGGGCGGTGCTTACAAACTTAGGTGAACCTTGTTGTGCGTTATTTTTTTATCGGCATACTTCTTTAACGCAGCATTTAGGAATTTGTTTTGCTTTGCGCATGGAGGGCAAGGATTTGCGGCTTCCATATTAATGGAGTAGACGGTGTAATCTTGTGCACCAGAAACGAGCGGCTCCCCTAATATTTTCTCTAGTTTTTCTACGATATTCTGCGTGTCTGCAAAGTCTGATTGCTGCTTGAATTCAGTGACTATCTGCTTATTAAGCTCAGTGCTGTGGTGTACCAGCTTACCTTGTTGATTAAAGATAAGTACTTGTGGTCCACCCGGCATCAAGCCCGCTTCATACATCTCTACGGCATTAATTGTAAACTCTTTTGCAAACGAAGATGTGCTAACCAAAACAAGTGCCATGAATATTAGTTTTTTCATGCGAATTTCCCTTTTACTTTATTAACTTAAATGATGCCATGATTGGCGTATGGTGTTGTGAAACTGGTATAAAATTGTCGCGCTGAATATAAGGGCGCATATCCCGCCGCTGAAAAGAAAGTACAGCGGTACATAGGTAGCAAGATCAACTAAAAGCTCTTGCAAAAGGTGTATAAAATTCGCGAAAAGTATAAAAATCGCCGCGAATATCGGTATTGCAACAAGCATAAAACGTTTTATCTGATTGCCTAACTGACGATGAGTTGGAGCCCCGACGCTAAAACGTAGCGCCAGCTCTTGGGCGTCTTTGCGGCAGAGTTGAGCCAAACTGGTTATACAGAAGGAGATTGTCGCTAATAAGATGATGATGGTGATCACCAGCATAGTCAGCGTAATAGATAAGCGAGTTTGATTCTCTTGAGCAACGATGCGCTCTAGGCTGTCCAAGCTAAATTCATTTATGCTTGTGTCATAGCGGCCAATAGCGTCGGATAAAATATATTTTAAATCTGCCATATTAGCACCGGAGGAAATGACTAAATTAATGATGCTGTTGAACGTAGTTTGCAGCTCATAAACCCTGGGCACTGGTGCTGAATCTGCACTTTGATAATGAACATTGTCGACTACGCCAATCACGCTGTATTCTGTGTATTTTTCACTGTAAGGGTCGTATTTCAGAAGCTTGGCTTGTGCTAACGAGCTGTTTTGAAAATAACGTTGCCATAAACTGCGATTAATAATCACGGCGTTGGTATGGTTAAAAGAGAAGTTGTTGCCATAGATAAAAGGGATGTTGAGCGTTTCAAAATAGTTGGGAGAAACCAGGTTGCTATGGGTGTTACTGAATTGGCCGCTGCCAATTTTTTCGCCTGATGCTAAAAACCAGTTTGAAAAGTAATGGCGATTAGTCAGTGGCAAGGTGATTGCTGCCCCGGCCTGGTTAATTTCCTCTTTAGCCATTAACATCTGCTCTAACTGTGCCAGTGAAAACTGCGAGTACATTCTTATGTCATGCTGCTCGGGAAATTCAAAACTCACATAGTATCTTTGTGTGGTGTCAAAGCCTAAATCGGTGTGGTAAATATTATATTGGCTGTGTAACAGCAAAGTAGCCGAGTAAAGCGTAACAAACGACAGGCTGAGCATCAGGGCTAACAAGGTGTGACTTTGTAATATCTGGCTTTTACTTGCGCTTGCACCCCGTCCAATGGGTGTTTTAATCCATTTGCTTTGAATTGTATAAAACACATTCATGATCAGTATGACAAGTATCAACATACCCACACCTAACCGGCTGAAAGTGAGCTTGTCCGTAGCAGATAACCCCGTTTTTAAACTGGGTAACAGCATGTCTGCGAGGGCGTTGCTCACAGGGGTGAGCAAAAACGCGATTAGCACAATCAATAAGGCCGTCGCGGTAGACTCCAGATAACCTTGCCAGGTGATCTGTTTGTACGATGCACCACATAATTGCCTGACGATTAACTCTTCTTGCTTGTAGTGGCACTGGGCATTAAAAACGGTCAAAAATGCGATAAAGCAAAACAGTAACAGCAGTGAGAATGCCGCCATAAGTATGTTCACTCGGGTGACTATCATCTCAAACTGTTGGGGATGGATCCCGAATACGGCGGTAATGCTGATTTTATCCTCTTCCAGCAGCAAGCCTTGCTCTATAAGGTGAGCGCTCAGAGATTGGGCTAGCTCTTCGTTAGAGCGCGTCGGCTCGGTAATAATATAGCTATAGGTGTCCGGGGTAAGTTGGATGTTTTCCGTATCAAGGATAAAGCTTTGTTGATTAAAAGCCATTAGCAGGTCCAATGGCACCCCTTTACGCAAAGACTCCATTTCAGGCGGCAAGATGGCAACAATCTTGACGGCCTTGCCGTTAACAGCGATATACTTGCCAATAACCTCTTCGCCGGAGAGTTGCTCTTGCCAAAAGTGATAGCCTATTGCAGCGCTGGCTTCAGCGCCTGTTTTTGGAAAGTCCAAGCTGCTGAGCGAGCCCTTTAAAGCCGTTAAATTAAGGCTTTTGTAAGCACCGGAAAAGAAACTAATGTTGGTTTGATATTGCCGCCCTAAATAGTTCAGCGACAGTGGCACCGTTCTTTCATAGAGAATGGGGTGCGCCAGCGTTTGCGCTATTTCTTCTGCTAGATAGGGCTCTAAGGGGCTTTGTGATTCGGCTTCTTTAAGCACTATGTGGTGAATCGGCGTATTCGCTTCGAGCCCAGCAAAAGTGGGGCTTAGATAAGTGGCCTTTATGCTCGAAAAACTAACCAAAATACTCAGGGGGAGCGCCACTAACACAATAGCGAGAAGTAGCTTCTTGCTTTGGTAAGTTTGCTTACTCCAATTAATGAGTAAATCGATGAGCAGTGATTTCGTCATAAACCGATTTGACCATCTTTAATGGGGATCTGCCTGTGCGCCAGTGCCGCGTGCTGTTGGTCGTGCGTTATTACACAGATGGTACGCCCTTGCTCGTTGAGCTTCTGCAAAATGTTAAAAACCAACTCACTGTTATATGAATCAAGATTTCCAGTTGGTTCATCCGCTAATATGATGGAAGGCTGGTTGATAAGGGCTCTTGCGATTGCGACCCTTTGTTGCTGACCGCCCGACAATTCACTGGGCAAACGATTATGTAGCTCTGCAATCCCCACAAAGTTAAGCGCTTCCATCACATACTTACGGTAGTCAGCGCGTTTAATCTCGTCGTTGTAGTTTAGCGGCAGTGCCACATTGTCAAAAACATTAAGTCTATTTAACAAATTAAAGTTCTGAAAAATAAAGCCTATTTCTCTATTTTTAACTTTCGATAACGACTTATTGGTTAAATTTGTCGTATCCCTTCCCAATAACAAATATTTACCGCTAGTGGGTTGCTGCAAAAGCCCCAAAATAGACATGAGTGTACTTTTGCCACTGCCTGATTTACCGACAATTGCCACGTATTCGCCAGATTGAATAGTGATATTGATGTTTTCTAAGGCTTTTTGCTTTGACTTCGTGTAGCTAAAGCAAACATTTTTCAATTCGATTAAATGTGGTTTCATCATCTGCGTTATAGCGTCAATCGTTCGTCAGTGACCACCGCTTGTGGGATCAACAGTAACTTATCTCCTGCTTCAAACGCATTTGAAGTGAGAATAAGTTGTTGGTTGCTAAGCTTAAAGTCAGCTTCTAGTTTGTCGGCCGTATTGGCACCCGGGTTCAGCTTATAAACCTGCCACCTTTTATATGTTGTAAAGTTGTTCGGCTGGTCGATAAACATGTAGTTGGTGCGTTTGCTGAGGGCGATACTCGCTTCAATACTCTGTTTACTGCGCAGCCAGCTGGGCGGGGTCTGATCGAAGGCGATATATATATTGACACTTCCCTGTCTGACAACGGTATCAATATGCTCTATCTTGCCCGCTAGTTCGCCATTGGGGGTTTTGATGGTGGCTGGCAATCCCGTGCTTAATTGTTCCGATGAATACTGGGCTATGGCGACCTGAGCAATAAAATGCTGCGGTTCGATGATCTTAAAAAGAGGATCACCCTGTAATACTTGTTGGCCAAGCTCAATACTAATATCGCTGATTATGCCGTCTGATTGAGCTGTGATAGTGAGCGCGTCGAGTCGGCTTTCTAGATAGCGGATCTGCTCTTGTTTGGCTTCGTACTTTGCATCTAATGCAGCTTCATGCACTTGATACGTTCGCGAAAATTCTTCTTGTTGCTGCTCTAGCAAACTCACTTCAATTCGTTGTTGTTGTAATTGTATTTTGGCTTGCTTATACCTGATTTGCGAAACAACGCCTTGTTTTACCAGTATTTCATAGGCTTCGAGCTCTAATGCCTGGTTTTGTTTTGCGGCGATTGCTTTTGCAAGTTGTGACTCCAGACGGTATTTTTCGGTTAATAGCTCACTTTTGCGCATAGCAACATCAGATTTAAGCGTGATTAATTGCGCTTTCTCTAATTTATATTCTTGCTCTAATTCGTGATTTTGGATTTTAGCGAGCGCTTGCCCTCGCTCAACGGCTTGTCCTAAACGCACGGATAATTGCGTTATTCGCCCCGGATCCTGGGCATCAATTAAGCTGGTTTCTCTTACTGTAATAGCACCTAAGCCGTTGATCGTCTCACTTTTTATGCCTTGTTTTACTTGATGGATCAGTGAAAATTCACCGGGCACCTTGCTAGTAGCAAACCAGGTAAGTTTTACAACAAGTACTATGAGGCCAAGAGCGACTGCAATTAAGAATAAATAAGTCGTGGGTCTATTTTGCTTTTCTTCTAGATGCTGTTCCATGCATTTCTCGATAAGTGACTGCTAAATGCAATACAATAATAGGCGGCATGTCAATTATTAGCATGCCGCCAAAAACCTTTAAAAGAAGCTTTTATTTTTCTTCACAAACCCAAACACCTACACAGTAATTGTCAGAGCAAACGTATCCTGCATAGCGACAACTAGCTTAGGTGGCTGTTGAGGTTGCGACTAGCGCAAGAGCTAATATGATATTTTTTGTTTTGGTTTTCATAAAATTTCCATTTTAAGTTTATTTGATTATGTGGCAGGTACCTTGCCGAATGAAAGCGCGACCGAATTAAATCATTTAAACTATTAGTTATCAATTGTTTATATTTTTTTAACAAGTGGCCGGTGATATTACTGTGAAATTGGTAAAAGAGTGGATGAGAGAATAGACAGCATCAAAGGTCGCCAGACCCTACAAACCGAAAAGCCTGAATCTGTCATTTAAGTAAATGAAAAATATGATATGTTTTTAACCAGTTGCATTGAATGAGCACTCGTTTATGACCAGCGTCTGGCTATTACTTGGTTTGGCTGTGGCCCTTATTATCATGATTACCTTCGCACGGCGTGGGCTTTGGGCCAGTCGTAAGGGTTATCCCCTGTTGCTTGCCAGCTTCCCCCTTTATTACTGGCTTTTTGCTCTCTGGGCCATGGACTTTCAGGCGTTGCTCTATGAAGCGGCCACCGCCGTGGTCTTTTTTCTGCTCGCCGGGTGGGCCATTATAAGTCGTAATCCGGCCCGTTGGTGGCTGGTGGGGCTCGGGATGTTTTTACATGCTGGCTATGATTTCTATCACGATACCCTCTTTAGTAATGCCGGCACGCCCATCTGGTGGCCACAATTTTGCGGCATGGTGGATCTGGTGTTGGCCCTGTACTTATGTGCGCTGGCGGCCAGTTCCGGCGCGCTCAGGCTGCCGGGGCAGCGTCTGATCCACAAAGAACAATGACGGCGCGCCATTACAAGGCGGCAAAATAAGCTAAGGTTAATAAGGAAAATTAACCTTAAATAAAAAGGACTTATAATGAAAACACTCTTCGTAATTTTGAGCCTGATGGTGACTAGCCTAAGTTGGGCCGGGCAAACGCCGAGCGTGGAAGTGGCGAAATCCTGGCTCGGCGGCATAGATGCAGGTCAATATGAACAAAGCTGGGATGAGGCCGGAGCGCTTTTTCAGGAGCAGGTCACCAAGGACCAATGGCGTGACATCATCAAGGCGGTACGCTCGCCCTTGGGTAAGGTTATCAGCCGCACCGAATTGGGCCGTCAAAACTTTACTTCTTTGCCAGGTGCCCCAGAAGGTGAATACCTGGTGGTGCAATTTCAAACCGAATTCGCCAATAAGGCGGGAGCCATAGAGACCCTGACATTGAGTAAAAATCAGGAGCAATGGCGTCCGGTGGGTTACTTTATCAAGTAGCCACTAGAGTTTATAAATAAGCCTATTTAGGCTCAGGGGTAAACTAATCAAGGAAGGAGTATGAAGGCAATATTAAGTATTGATGGCGGCGGAATTCGCGGCGTGCTACCAGCGCTGGTGCTGGCGCACATTGAAACACGCGTGGGTCGCCCCGTTGCCCAGTGCTTTGATCTGATCGCCGGCACCTCGACCGGAGGAATTCTTGCTTTGGGCCTGGGTAAGGATAACGGTGAGGGGGTACCGCAATACAGCGCCCAGGCGCTGGCGGATATGTATGAACAGCACGGCAAGGAAATATTTTCACGCTCCCTGTGGCGCGGCGTGTCTTCGGTGGGGGGGTTACTCGATGAAACCTATACCCATAAAGGCCTGGAACGCCTGCTTGAACATTACTTTGACGACGAGCCCCTGGGGGCGTCGCTGACCCGATTACTGCTTACCAGCTATGATATTCATAACCGTAAGCCGTTGTTTTTAAAAAGTTGGCGTCAAGAGCATCGCGCCGTTTTGATGCGCCACGCGGCGCGGGCCACCTCCGCCGCGCCCACCTATTTTGAACCGGCCCATATTCCCGTCGATGGTGCCAAGCGCGCCCTGGTCGATGGCGGCGTATTTATTAATTCGCCCTCGGTGTCGGCCTATGCCGAGGCGCAACGCATTTTCCCCGAAGAAAAGGAGTTTCTGCTTGTCTCTATCGGCACCGGTGAGCTCAATCGCCCCATTGAACTGCGCGACGCCAAGGATTGGGGCAAGGCCGGCTGGGTGGCACCCCTGTTAAGTTGTATCTTTGATGGCGTGGCGGATGCCGCCGACTACCAAATGGATAAGCTATTGGGGGACAACTACATTCGCTTGCAAACCACCCTGGACCTGGCTTCCGATGATATGGACGATGTCACTCGGGGTAACATCGCCAATCTAAAATCCGAGGCCGCTAGGCTGTTAAAGACCCATAAAACAGAGCTGGACCTCGTTTGCCAGCATCTTGCCTAATCAGTTTCGCTCTTGCTTTCGGGCTGCATTGAACTGCCGATGGAGGCGATGATCACCAGGGCAATGGCGAGCCATTGCAGTGGCGTGAGTAATTCGCTAAGGATCAAAAAGCCGGCCAATGCGGCGATGGCGGGCTCCATGCTCATCATCACGCTAAAGCCTTGTGCCGGCATATTGCGCAGCGCCACCATCTCTAGGGTATAGGGCAGGGCGCTGGACATAATCGCAACCAGAATCCCAAGCGGGATCACTTCCCAGCTCAGCAGCGCCATGCCTTGGTGTGCGGCGCCATAGGGTACTAGCACCATGGCTGCCACCGTCATGCCCAGGGCCACGGTGCGCCCGCCAGAGCTTTGAGTGCCGGTGCGCTTGCCAAATAAAATATACCCGGCCCAACAGGCGCCGGCGATTAGCGCCAAGGCGACACCCACGGGATCAAGACCGGTTTCGGCATCGATTTCCGGCAATAGCAGAATAATCCCGGTGATGGCAAAGGCCACCCACAGCAGATCCCGTTTACGTTTTGAGCTCAATAGCGCCACCGCCAGTGGCCCGGTGAATTCCAATGCCACACCGATACCCAAGGGAATACGCTCGATGGCGTAATAGAAGGTGATGTTCATGCCGCCTAAACACAGGCCATAGACGATAATGCTGCGCCATTGCTGGCCCTCTGGCAGCGCCTTCCAGGGACGAAATACAAGACACAGCACCAGGGCCGAAAAACCCAGGCGCAGCGCCGTGGTGCCTTCGGGGCCAATCAAGGGAAATAGTTGCTTGGCGATAGAGGCACCGGACTGAATGGTAACCATGGCCAGTAAAACACAGCCAATGGCGGTGAGGAGCACACGGTGGTGAGCGAAAAACATGTTGGAAACCCGTGTTTAATGAAGTGGCGCTAGTGTAGCTAAGCCCCTTGTTTGGGTAAATACTGCAAAGCGCCACTGGTCGTATTTTTATTGGTTTTGGTCTAAACCACTTATGCCCCGGTGCTTATCAAGCTATCGGCACTACCCTAGCGAGGGCTAGGTTGTTACACTGCTGGATTCGTATTGGTTTGTGTTGCTGGAGACATTGGGTGTCGCATCAGTTGATAAAGTTTTCTGCCTATCTGGTGTTGTTTGTATTCGGCCTTGGGTTAACTCACACCCTGACTCAAGAGCAACTGCTGGAGCAAAATCAAGAGCGAACCGCCCGCCATGCCAGTGCGCTCAATGAATATATTCACAGTGAATTTACCCGCTTTAGTAATATCGTGTCGTTTTTGAGCAGTAGCGCCTTGGTACAACAGGCTCTTAAAAATGGTCAACAAGGTCACGCCGTCGACCGTTACCTGAGCGATGTGCAACAGGCCAGCGGCGCCTCCGATGTCTATCTGTTAAATGTGCAAGGAACCGTGGTGGCCAGCAGCAACTGGCACCTGCCGCACAGCTATAAGGGCAATAATTTTGCCTTTCGCCCGTACTTTGCCCGCGCCATGGCCGGAGAAACCGTGATTGACTTCGCCCTTGGCCAACGTTCGATGCGCCGCGGCTTTTATTTTTCCAAGGCGGTTAATTTTGCCGAGGGCGGTCGTGGCGTTATCGTGCTGAAGGTCAACGCCAGTAAATTTGAAACCGATAAGGCTCGTTTAGACACGGGCGAAGAGAGCCATTTTGTCCTGCTTGATGCTAATGATGTGGTGCTGCTCTCCGATTATCCCGACTGGCAATTGCGCGCCGGTAAAGCACTCAGCACTGAGGTGCAGCAGCAGGTGGCCCAGTCGCAGCAGTTTTTAGGGCAGGCGATCACGCCGTTAAAATGGCGCTGGCTGGCCGACGATGGTCAACTTATCGCCGAGCAGCGCCGTTATTTGGTCAGCGCCTCGACCTTGGAGGGGACCTCCTATCGGCTGCTGATGCTCAGTCCTATCGTTCCCTTTAACGAGGTGCACGCGGCGCGTTTGGGTCTGGCCATGTTACTGCTGCTACTGGTGATTGCGCTTGTCGAATACCTGTCGGTCAAGGTCGCAGGCTATCGGCAACTGTTATTTAGTCAACGCACGCTGGAAGAGCAGGTGCAGGAGCGTACCCGGGAGTTAGAGCAGGCCCAGGACGCGCTGATCCGTGCCACCAAGCTGGCCACCATAGGCCAGTTGAGTGCCAGTGTGAATCATGAAATCAATCAGCCGCTCAGTGCCATGAGCGCCTATGTGGCCGCGTGCAAACGCCTGCTGATGCGCTCTGAGCCGGAGAAGGCGATGGAAAACCTGCAGTTGATAGAGCAGTTGATCCGCCGCGTGCACGCCATCGCCGGCCAGCTTAAATCCTTTAGTCAAAAGCGTCCGGTGAAGATGCAACGCATCTCGCTGCAACAAAGCGTGCAAAATGCCCTCTTGGTAGTTGGCCCCGAGCTCAATAAACATCATGTCAGTGTGCATGAATCCGGGCTCGAGGTGTCGGTGTGGGTCGACCCTTACCAGTTTGAGCAGGTGCTGGTGAACTTGCTATCCAATGCCTGTCAGGCCATGGAGCACAGCCAGGATAAATGGCTGCGTCTGGAAGCCGGTAGCAATGAGGGCAAGGTGTACTTGTCCATTATCGATAATGGTCCGGGCATCGACCAGCATGCCTTAAACACCATTTTCGAGCCCTTCTATACCACTAAGTCGGAACATGGTTTAGGCTTGGGGCTGTCAATTTCAAAACAAATTATCGAATCCTTTCAGGGTAACCTCAGCGCCCATAATCATCGTGATGGCGGCGCCGAATTTTTGCTTAGCCTGCACCAACAAGAGCCACAATCATGAGCCGAGAACAAACCATTTATGTTATTGATGACGAAGCCAGCATTCGTCATTCGCTACAACAACTGCTCGAGCTTGAGGGCTATCGGGTGCAATGTTTCGACGATGCTAGCAAGGCCTTGCATAGCCTTAATCGCCGCTTTGATGGCGTGGTACTCAGCGATATCAGCATGCCAAATATGGATGGCATCAGCTTTTTGCAGCAGGTGCAGCAATTTGACTCCGAGCTGCCGGTGATCTTTTTGACCGGTTATGCCGATGTCAGTACCGCGGTAAAGGCCATGCAACTGGGCGCCTATGATCTGTTTGAAAAGCCGATTACCGAGCAGCTCCTTGATTGCCTGGCGCGCGCCCTAGATAAGCGCACCCTGGTGTTGGAAAACCGCCAACTAAAACGCCAGGTGCAAAAACAATCGGCACCCGGGGTACGGATTTTGGGCGAGACCCAACAAATGCAGCAGATGATGCAACTACTTGATGCGGTAATAGACACTCCGGCGGACGTGCTGATTGAAGGGGAAACCGGCACCGGCAAGGAGCTGGTCGCCCGCTACCTGCATGAGCAAAGCCAGCGTGCCAATCATCACTTTGTCGCCATTAACTGTGGCGCCATTCCCGAGCAGCTGATAGAAAGCGAACTTTTTGGTGCCGCCAGTGGCGCCTACACCGGCGCCAATCAGGCCCGCGAGGGGAAGTTCACCTATGCCAATGGTGGCACCGTCTTTTTGGATGAAATCGAAGCCATGTCGCCAAGCCTGCAGGTGAAGCTGCTACGGGTGTTGGAAGAGCGTCAGGTGACGCCGGTGGGCAGCAATCAGGGCATTGAGCTCGATATTCGCGTGGTGGCCGCCACCAAGGTCGACCTGCAAACCCTGGTCGATGCCGGGCAGTTCCGCGCCGATCTGTATTTTCGTCTTAATCTGGTGAAGGTGCCGATCCCGGCGCTGCGCCAGCGTAAGGCGGATATTCCTTTGCTTTATCAGCATTTTTTATCCATCGCCGCAACCCGTTTTCATAAACCAACCCAGCCGCTCAGTGATGAGCTGCGGGCGCGGTTAATGCAGTATGACTGGCCAGGCAATGTGCGCGAGCTGCGTAATCATGCCGAGCGCACCTTGTTGCTGGGTGAGCAGTTGGCGCAGCAATCCGACGGGACACAGGAGCAGGAAGTCTTGAGTCTGGCGCAAAAAGTGGCCTATTACGAGCAATCGCTGATCGAAGATGCGCTGGCCCAAAGTCAGGGTAGCATTAAAGAGGCGATGGCATTATTGCAAATACCGCGCAAAACCCTGTACGACAAAATGGCCAAATATGGTTTACAACGCACCATGTACACCTAACCCTTGTGTGGGTTTGGTGATAAATACGTAAATCGGTGTGCGGGAATCCGCACGTTTATTCCGATGTATTTCCATGATTTATCCATAACTCATTGTAAAATATGAATTAAAAAAGTTGGTTGGGTTTTTGTATGTGTCTTTGTTAACAACAAGTAGGATACAGCAATGATAAAACAACTAACATTTTCCAGCGCCGCCATGCTTATGGCTGGTGCCACCACCGTCCACGCGGCCGACTATGACATCTACGGCAAGGCGGAGGTGCAGATTGCCCACACCGATAAAGGGGTGATGCGCTATACCGAGGAAGGTACCCAGATAGATGCACCCTTTTCGCGCATCGGCGTCAAGGGTCAGCACGCCCTGAACGACACCACCCACTTAGTTTTTAAATACGAGGTACAGGTAAAGGGCTTTGATGGCGACTCAACCAATGACCCGTTTTCAGCCCGTAACACCTATGTTGGCGTGCAATCTCAATACGGCACCGTGCTGGTGGGGCGCAACGACACCCGCTTTAAATACTCCGAAGGCAAGGTGGATCAGTTTAACGAAAACCAGGGCGATATCGCCCAGGTGTTGTCCGGTCAATCCCGGGTGGGCGACAGCATCACCTACAGTACGCCGAAATTTGGGCTTTGGGCGGCGGCGTTGACCTGGGTTCCCAAAGATGACAGCAACAGCGAAGACAATGGTGTGGCGGCGCTAGTAAGCTATGGCGACCGCGGCCTTAAGCGCACCCCTTACTTTGTTGCTCTGAGCTACTCCGATGCCCTGGGCGATTTACAGGCCACTCGTTTCACGGCCGCCTATCGCTGGCAGCAGCTGCAACTGGGCGCCATCGTTCAACGCAGCGAAAACCTGGCCGGCGATAAAGAGGGCGATGGCCTGGTACTGAGTGCACGCTACTGGCTCAGCGACGCCTGGCAGCCCAAGTTGCAATACAGCCGTGATGACAGCGGCCTGCGCCATGAGGGGGATGCCGAGCAGTTTACGGTGGGCGTTGACTATGTGGTCGACAAGCAAACCACCTTTTATCTCCTTGCCAGCCAATTGGAACTCGATACCAGCGATGACACCAGCACCGCTTTGGGTCTAAAGTATATGTTCTAAGGGGAGCGACAAATGACCGAAAACAAACCAAATAAAATCAATCGCCTGGTGTTCTTATGGCTAGGGCCCCTGGTGATGCTGCTGACCTGTTTAATCGACCCGCCGAGCGGCATGTCGGTGGCGGCCTGGCGCACCGCCGGCTTAACCGTGTGGCTGGCCACCTGGTGGGTCAGTGAGGTGGTGCCCATTCCGGCGACCTCCCTACTGCCTTTGGTGGTGGTGCCCCTGGCCGATATTGCCTCCATCAAGGCCGCGGCAGCGCCCTATGCGCACCCGCTTATCTATCTGTTTTTGGGGGGCTTCTTGCTTTCCATCGCGATGGAGCGCTGGGGCCTGCATAAGCGTATTGCTCTAACTACTTTGTTGTTGGCGGGCAGCAAACCCAGCACCCAGATCATGGCCATGATGCTGGTTACTGCGTTCTTATCCATGTGGATGTCGAATACGCCACGGCGGTAATGATGCTGCCCATTGCCCTGTCCGTGGTGCACCTGCTGCGCGATAACGGCAGCGAGTGCGATAACTTCGGTAAGGCGCTGCTCTTGTCTATTGCCTATGGTGCCAGTATCGGTGGTATCGCCACCTTGATTGGCACCCCGCCTAATGCGCTGATGGCTGCCTATTTGGCTGACAGCTATAACATAGAAATTGGTTTTGCCACCTGGATGTTGATTGGTGTGCCGCTGTCTGTGGTGATGCTGGCATTGACCTGGCTGTGGCTCACCAAGGTGATGTACAAGGTGGATAAAACGGCGGCGCAGGTGGAAACCCGAGGCATGTTTAAGCAACAGCTTGCGGCACTGGGTACCATGTCACGGGCGGAGAAAGGCGTATTAGCCGTGTTTGCTCTTGCCGCCGTCAGCTGGGTATTGCGCCCCTTGTTGGCTAAGGCCTCCGGGCTGGCTATTTCCGACACCGGCATTGCCATCGCCGCGGCCTTGTTGCTGTTTATTTTGCCCGCCAAAAAAGACAGCGAAGAGCGTATTCTCAATTGGGACAGCGCTGCCAAGGTGCCTTGGGGGATCTTATTGTTGTTCGGGGGAGGTTTAACCCTGGCTGCCAAGATTAAATCATCGGGCCTGGCCGATTATATCGCCAATATGCTCAGTGGCGCCGGCGCCATGGAGCTGGCATTGGGGATTTTAATCGTCACGGCGCTTATCACCTTCTTAACCGAGATCACCAGTAATACGGCGACCGCCGCCGGCTTCTTGCCGCTGCTTGGCCCTGTGGCCGAGTCGATTACCGGCACGCCTTTGGTGTGGGTGATCCCCGCCGCCATCGCCGCCAGCTGTGCCTTTATGATGCCCGTGGCCACGCCACCCAATGCCATCGTCTTTGGCTCGGGTGAGCTGAAGATCAAGGACATGATACGCGCCGGTTTTGTGCTTAACCTGATCGCCATCGGCCTTATCACCCTGGTGACCTTAACCCTGGCCCCCTTAGTGCTGGGCTTTTAAAGGCAAAGGCTTAATAGACACATATCTTTCCTAACCAAGGGCCGCCTAGCGGCCTTTTTTATTACTTGATTTTAGGGCGTTTTTGTTGTCCTCTGTTTCTTTATTTAGCGTGACTAGTTTGATGGAAACGCCAAAATATCCGGCATGAGTGCTTATCAGCCTTTGCCTAAATACAAAAATAATCCCTTTACCTAGTGTCGACAGGAAGTTCCGTGAATATACATTTAGTTGTAGCCCATCCAGAAAAACAGTCTTTCAATTTTGCCCTGCATGAACTGGCGGTCAGGGTATTGACAGAGCAGGGGGCGACCTTACGGATCACTGATTTATATGGCGAACAATTTGACCCTGTGGCCGGCCATAATGATGTTAGCAATTTGCCTGAGTTGGGAGCTTTCAACCTTGCTAAGGCTCAGCGCTGGGCCCTTGAGCATCAGGCCTTTTGCGCGGATATTTATCAAGAGCAGGAAAAACTAATCGTAAGTGATGTCCTGGTGATGCAATTTCCGCTTTGGTGGTGGTCATTTCCGGCGGTGCTCAAAGGCTGGATAGACAGGGTGCTGAGCTCAGGTTTTGCCTATGGTGAGGGGGCTAGTTTAGCGCCTAAAAAGGTAATGTATTCTATCACCACAGGCGGAGCCAGCGATCAGGCGGAGCTTGATTACTACCGCGATAAAATAGCCGGCTTATATCAGGATATTTTTGGCTTTATCGGTTGGCAGGCATTGCCGCCATTTATTGCGCACGGGGTGCAGAAAAAATCACTGCCCGAGCGTCGGTCGCTGCTTGAGCAGTACGAACGGCACTTGCTCACGCACCTAGTCGAAAGCCAAACCACAGGCGTTGCTGAGCATGCCTGACTTTTCGATAGACTTTCTCGCACCGAGGGATTGTCTCTAGGCGATAAGTTGGCGATATTGCGCCGGGGTTAGCGTGGTAACTTGCTTAAAGGTGCGCCGAAACGAGGTTTCATCGCCATAGCCCAATCGATCCACCACTTCCTTCACCGACAACCCCTGGTAGGTGATGAGATCGCACGCCTGCTGAATTTTTACCAAACGCATAAACTGCGCCGCCGACAACTCCGTGCTGCTGGCGAGACGCCGCGCCAGGGTTCGGGTCGACATATTCATGGCTGAAGCAAAATTGCTCAAGGTTAAATCCTGCACCGGCGTTTGTTCAACCCAGCGATAGGCTCGCGCCACTTCCGGAGATTTCGATTTGATCATTTCGATACGTTGCCACGGCAGGGAGGCTTTTTGAGGTCTGGCAATCACCATCAGCTTAGTGATATCGGCGAGAATAGCGGCGCCGCAATGACTTTGGATCAGCGTGTTGGCAATGGCCAAATAGCCCTGTACGCCACTGCTGGTGGATAACTGCTTGTCCTGAACCAGGGTGTCATTAAATTGCCAGTTAACGCCTGTAAAAGCGGTGCTAAGGTATTGGGCTAACCACCAGGTAGCGGTGGCGCGGCGGCCCTCCAATTGTTTGCTGGCGGCCAGCAGACACACCGCGGAGCAATAGCCCCACAGCTGGGTCGTTGACGGCAGCCGACTGAGCGTGTCGATCAGCTCGCGATTTACCGCCAGCGCTTTTGTGCAATCCTGCTCCGAGCTGGCCCAAAAGCCGGGCAATAAAAGGGCATCAAACTGGCCTTCGGCAAGGCTGGTTTCGGGCTCGATAGTGATGCTCGGGCCCTGAGAGGCTAAGGTCAGGGTAACGGCAGCGCCGTCGACGCTGGTAAAGACACATTCGAAGGTGCGCTGTTGTGTTCTTTGATTGCACGCAGTGAGTATTTCGGCAAAGGCCATGAGGCCCGAGGGGATACAGCCGGGGTAAACAACAAGACCTATACGCATAATTGGCAATAATTGTATTAATTGTGACTTAATTAGCCATATTAGGTGCCGCGATGGCGAAATACAATAAGGTCATTGTTACTTTTTCGAGTACCTCAATGAAAATTACCCAGTTACGCAATGCCACAGTGATCATTGAATATAAACAAGTGACCTTATTGGTGGACCCCATGCTGGCGCCACAGGGCAAGGCGCCGGCGCTAAAATACCTGGGGGCAAAACGGCGCAAAAACCCACTGGTAGAGTTGCCGGATAACAGCGAGGAGTTACTGGCCAAGGTCACTCACTGCTTGATCACCCATTGCCAAAAAGGTCATTTTGATCATTTGGACCGTGCCGCGGTGCGCTGGTTACGGCAAAGGCAAATTCCGGTGCTGGCCGCTAACGCCGATGAGGCGTTTTTGCAAAAACGCGGTTTGCATGTGATGCCCCTGTCGTCAAAAATGAGCAATGCTTTTGCCGGTGGGCTTATTGAGCTAGTGCCTTGTGTTCATGGTCATGGCATAGTGGGGAAGCTGATGGCCCATGGCGTTGGTTATTACATTGAAATGCCAGGGGAGCCCAGCGTGTATATCACCGGCGATACCTTGCTGACAGAGACCATTATCGATTTTGTGCAAGCCCGGCAGCCCGATGTGATTATCGCTCCGGCGGGGGGAGCGCGCTTTGATTTTGGTGGCGAAATTATTATGGGTGCCGAGGATGTGTTGGAGCTGGCATCCATCGCTTACGGGCAGGTAATAGCCAACCACTTGGAAGCGCTGGATCATTGCCCGGTAAGTCGCCTACAGTTGGGCGAAGCGGCGTTGGATGCCGACCTGGGCGAGCGCGTGCTGATCCCCGATGATGGTCAGACATTGGCATTTTAATGGCGATTAACGCCGAGCTTTATTTTTGGAGGCAGTAGGGTGACTCATATTCTTTGTTTTGGCGATAGTATTACCCGAGGCGAAAACGACGCGGCAGCAGGCGGCTGGGTCGACAGATTAAAAGCACGGGAAATTTGTCGGTTTGTTACCGGTTCACGGGCTGAAACCTGCGTGTTCAATATGGGCATAGGCGGAGAGACCAGCGATGGTCTGGTGCAGCGCTTTGCTAATGAGCTCGCGCCGCGTATGGCTTCGCCGCAGCGTACTTTTGTTACCTTGGCTTATGGCGCTAATGATGTGGCGATCACGGCGCAGCAGCGCAGCGTACCCCTAGCGCGTTTTATTAGCAATTTGCACATCTGTATCGAGCATGCCCTGGATATGGGCGTCCAGCCGATTTTGATCAATATCCTGCCCGTTGCCCAATGCTTGGATGGTGTGACCAATAACCTGGGTAAGCGCCGCCTGAATACGGATATAGCCAGTTATAATCAGGCCTTGGCGCAGTTGGCCGAGGAGACCTCGGTGCCGCTTATCGATGTTGCGGCCTTGTTTTCCAATAGTCGGGGTGGATTCGGGCTATTGACCGCCGATGGCGTACACCCCAACAGCGCCGGACACCGGCTGCTGTTTGAGTGTATTGATAGCCACCTCGAGAAAATCACCCAGGGAGAGCCTGTGGCACTAGTGGATATGCAGCTCTAGCTTATTATCCAGTATGGGCAGCAGGGCGCGCTCGCGACGCAAGTCGTCCTGTTCATGCTCAAGGCGATGACGACGGTGTTTAAGCTCGCGGCGCTGCTCGCGGGTCAGTTCTTCTGAGTGCAGTTGCCAGTGAATGTGTTTCAGTTCGTCGTCAATCTGGTTGAGTCGCGAGGAAATTTCATTGCGATGGCGATTCACCACGTATCTGTCATGGCCTTGCTGCCAGGCGAGGCGAAATTCTTCGCTGCGACAAATGGGGTTGTAGTCTCTGCCATTGAGGCCTTGGGTAAAGGCGTTTTCCGGCTCGCAATAATCTTTTAAGCCCTCCTGGTGGCCGCGCTTATAGTCTTCCAAGGTCGGGCGCACACCGTATTCGAGGCAGTCATAAATAATGTTTTTACCATTGGCTAGGGTGCGACCTTGCTGGCCATGACCAAAGCCGATATCAAACCAGTCACCCCGTTCACATTGTTGCTGCGATATGCTTGAGCAGCCGCTGAGCAAAGCCAGCATCATTATTATTAATCCGCTTCGGACTAAACCCATAGTGATATCCTGTTGTAGTTATTATTGAAACACCGACTTGAAGCAGTATCTAGCGCCGTCAAAATGGCAC
Organism: Pseudoalteromonas sp. T1lg75; assembly: GCF_002964705.1. GTDB lineage: Bacteria > Pseudomonadota > Gammaproteobacteria > Enterobacterales > Alteromonadaceae > Pseudoalteromonas. The sequence goes on from NZ_PQCD01000033.1 coordinate 365,416, forward strand.
AAATTAGGGGTAATTTACCCAAGTTCAGTGAGTTATTAAAGAGTAGTGAGGATGAACAAGCGCTGTTTTTGAATCAACAGCGCTTGCTAGACGCGTTCCGAGTGAGGCGCCAAAACACCTAAGTTAGCGGGCAAACAACAGGCTTAAGCGTCGTTTCAGCTCGGGCTTGTCGAGCTGGCCATAATAGAGTAGCAGATCACTTTTGCCGTCGTCGTTGATATCCGTGCTGCTAATATTGCTGCCGGATTGCGGCAGGGCGAGCTTTTGTTTTTGGCTGCGGGCAAAGGCCTGCTGGCCCTGATTAAGGCGATAGACCAGGGTGTCGTTATCTTGTGAAAACAGCAGATCCTTGCGGCCATCGCCATTGATATCGGCGAGCATGACCAGGGGTTGACTGGCGCGACCCTTACTGATGCTGAAGTTCATTTCCGTTTCATAATCCAGCGACGGCTTTTTCGGGAACTGCCCTTGCTGATTTTGCCAATACAGCAGAATATCCTGATCTATGCTGCTGGCCAGCAGCGCCGAGATCACTTGCGAGACCCCGAGCTCAAAGCTGGCGACCATCACTTCCAGGCGACCATCGCCGTCGATATCTTGCAGTTGCAGGTCTGTTAAGGTGCCCTCGGCGCTGACCGTGGTATCGGCCTTATTGGCGTAGCTAAGCTGGCGCTGCTTATCCAGGCTACCGTAATAAATTTCGTAATCATTGCTTCTATCGAACACCCCGGAGCTCTTGGTGTAGCGCACCACTAAATCGGGGATGGCATCGCCATTAATATCCTCAAAGCGCTCTAATTTGCGGTATCTAAGGTCGCTTTGGTCCAGGGGCTGGCCGTCATCATCGAGCTGATCCCACCAGTCTATGCTGTAGATGCCACCGCGGATCGCCAGTTGCTGATGCTCAAAATGCCGTTTATGGGCGTAGTAAAGGTGCAACTTACCTTCATGCAAATTGGCAATATCCAGGCGACCATCCCGATTCAGATCCAGCGTAAACACCTGTGCCGGCGAGGCATTGAGTTCAACGCCTTTAAGCACGCTGTGGCTGCCAATATCCAGGCTGACCTTTTTATGGCCACCTTCGTGTTGTGAAAGCCACACGTGCAAGTCGGTGAAATCCGCCAGCATGATGTCGCTGTCGCCGTCGTTATTAAAGTCATGGATAAAATCGATTTGGCGCATAAAGTTACTGCGCTTAATGCGATAAATGGAAGACACATCGGCAAACGCAAACAGGCGCGCCTCGCCTTGTTGCTGCGGATACTGATAGCGGCCCACATGATCATGGGCTAAGAAGTAAAGCGTTTGCTCGGCCTTTTTCTGCTCACTGATATCGTAAGCAAAATACTCTTCGCCGATGGCAAAGCGGTCAACCTGTTGCAGCTTGCCATCGACCACGGCCAGCACCGCCACCTGATGGGCCTGGGCTTCATTGCGACCAAAGACCACAATTTCCTTGCCCGGATGAGGCGTGAGATCGGCGCTTAGCGGTGTGCGACTGATATTAAAATCAAGATCTATGCTCAGAGCCTGGAATGGTTCGGCCTGAACGGGCGTTGCCATCAGGCCCAAAGGCAGGCTGGCCAACAGTGCTGTTTGTAGAAATCCCTTCATGGTCAACTCTAATAGTTCGCATTATTTCTACTACAGTGCCAACAGCAGCACTCGAGTGCAAGGGTCAATATGTAAGCAAGTGTTCGTATTATGCAAGCAAGCGTTAACACCATACGAGCAAGTGTTAGCACCATGCTGGCAAGCGTTGGCACCATGCGAGCAAGCGTTGGCACCATGCGAGCAAGCGTTGGCACCATGCGAGCAAGCGTTAGTTGCTAATCTGTGTTTTTATGAAAGTCCGCCAGCCAGCGTTGCCATTGGCTGTCATAGCCCTGCATATGGCGATGTTGTTTGGAGTTCATGTGGCCCTGGCGGTCTCGCTCGCTTTGAAATGGGCCGGCGCGGCACAGTAGACAGCAGTGCGGGTCATCAAGGTGATGGCGTCGGTGGCAATGCGTGCTCATCTCACTCTCGGCGTTGAGGGCGTAGGTGTAGGTAATGCCCAAGGTGTCTTTAACATGCTTGTCGCGGTCAACATTGCGTACCTTGTAGCCGGGAAAGCGACGTAAATCGAAGGGCTGCTCGCCTAAGAAGTGCATCGGCGTACGCGATGTTAAGGCATGGTCTAACCCCCAATGGCTATAGGGTTTAACGTCTTTGGAGGTGATATAGCACAGGCCCGCGCCTTGTGGTTCGAGGGCATAACGGGCGCTGTTAAGTAAATACCGGTGTAACAGGGCGCGATTGAGAATATTCAAGCCGCCGTTTTGTTTTGCCGCGGTAAAGGCCTGCTCTGAGCCGAGCTGGCTTAACAGCGGAAACTGGAAAATAACCAGATCGAAGCGCTTTTCACCCAGGCGCTGCCAGCTTTCGGTGGCGGTGACGTCAAACTCAAAATCAAGGCTGACCTTTGCAGCGCGCAATGCGTCTATGCCGTGGTGCTGATATTTATCGCGCAGCGTTGTTTCGCTGTCGTACACACTGCCGTGTAACTGCGACGCCGGGTAGAAATCCAATAAGGCCTTGGTGAAGGTGAGGTCACCATCGCCTACGGTTAACACCCGCCAGGTACGCTGCAAATACATGATTACTTATTCGCCTTGTGGTTGCGGCTCGTCGCGGCGCAGAGCTCCGGCGGCATACAAACGTGCCTTTAGAGATTCGATGGCGATTTGGCGAATAAGCACGTGCAGGGCAATCAGGGCGGCAATGGCAAAATGCACCGGCCCATGGGTGAAGCCCAGCTCCGGGTTGTAAATGGTGGCGCCAAACATGATAAACAGCAAGACCAGGGCAATTTCCAGCAGCTGGTTACTGTAGAAGGTCAGTTTGCCTTCGCGCTTATGGTCTTTTTTGATGTTGACCGCGCAGAAAAACGGGATCACTTTAACCTTAAATGCGGCATTCTTCTCAACATAAATCTCACCTATTTCATCTAAGGCGCGGCGCAGGGCATCTATCATAATTTTGCTCGTGTTCTGTTAGGCCGGCGCAGTGTAAAGCAAAGGCGCCGGACTGTCTAAGGGTTCAGTCGAGAAGGCTGGCGATCATCAGCAGGTGGGTGACAAACACCACGGAAGTCAGCACAAAGCGCATCTTGCGATAGTCCTTATGGTACTCTTGCCAGGCGGGCGCCTTGACCTCAAAGAGTAACACCAGCCAATAGCTGGCACTGAGCCAGGCCAGGGTGAAAATGCTGTTGCCTAACGCCAGCAGCGGAATGGGTAAAATAGGCACTATGGCGGCAATGGCGCGGCCCTGGGGCTGGTTGCCCGGGCGCCACAGCTGACCGGCTAAAAAGCTGACAATGGCGATGCTGTAATAGATAAATAAAGGCGCCACAGACTCGCCCTGGCCGGTCAACAAGGTCCAGCCCTGCATGGCCAAAAATGGCAACAAACCCAAATAACCCAGTTGAATATGATTTACATAGCGCTCAATAGCCACAAATAACTCCGCAAATTAGCAACCTACCAATTGTACGTGCCAGCGGGCATTAAGTTCAATAACGAATCCATTTACTTATATTGGGCAATTGCCAATGGTGCGAGGGGCAGACAGTTTAGTGTTTAACAAAGTTATCAGCAGGGTATAAGGCATGCAGGTCAGGCATTGACAGAGGAGTCGGGGTAGTACAAATACCGAACAAGTAACTGCAGAAGTAAACAGCACTTCATTATCAATCAAATAAGACAAAATGCCAGAGTAAACACCAGCATGTTATCACTGGCGTTTACTCTGGCACTTCTTGCAGAAGTGTTGAGTTAACTTTGTACAGTAAAGTTAAACTTTTCCACACTATTTGATATTTGTAAGTTCACTCAGGCCCGCTGCAAGCACCTCGACAAACCGGTCGGCATCGCTTTTATCAAACGCCAGCGGCGGCTTTATCTTGAGTATGTTGTAGTAGGGTCCCTCAGTGCTCATCAAGATGTGATGGCGCTTGAAAAACTCGACCAGCCAGGCGGTTTTCTCCGTGGCCGGCTGCAAGCTCTCCCTGTCTTCGACCAGCTCCACGCCGAGAAACAGGCCCAGACCGCGCACATCGCCAATGAGGGGGAATCGCTGCATCAGGGTGTGCAGCTTGTCCTTGAAGTAGGCGCCGGTTTCCAGAGCCTGTTTACACAGGCCTTCCTGTTCGATGACATCCAGCACGGCTTCACCGATGGCACAGGAAACCGGGTTGCCGCCAAAGGTATTGAAGTATTCCATGCCGGTCACGAAGGCATCGGCAATTTCCTGCGTGGTGATCACCGCGGCCATGGGGTGACCGTTGCCTATGGGTTTGCCGAGCGTGACTATGTCAGGTTCTACTCCCTGGGTTTCGAATGCCCACATGTGCGAGCCGACCCGACCGAACCCGACCTGCACTTCGTCGGCGATGCATACGCCGCCAGCATCGCGTACATGGCGGTAGACCTCTTTGAGGTAGCCGTCGGGCATAATGATCTGTCCGGCGACTCCTTGTAGTGACTCACAGATAAAGGCGCCAGGACGTTTGCCCTCGGCCGTTAGGCGCGAAACAGCGTCGCCTACGCTGTCGGCATAGGCACGAGCAGAGTGTGTCGTATTGCCCCTGTATTGACCGCGATAGGGATCAGGCAGGGTTACCTTGTGAATATAGGGCTCAGCGCCCTCGCCGCCTGGGCCGTCGAATTTATAGGGGCTTGCAGCGATACAGGCGTTGGTGTTGCCGTGGTAGGCGCCATCGACGACCAGCAGCTCCTTCGAGCCTGTGTAGCAGCGGGCCAGACGAAACGCCAGCTCGTTAGCTTCACTGCCCGAGTTGACTAGCATGCACACGGACAAACGTTCTGGCATGGTGGCCAGCAGGCGCTGGCTGTAACTCACTATGTTGTCGTGCAGGTAACGGGTGTTAGTATTGAGCCGAGCCATTTGCGCTTGTCCTGCGGCAACCACCTTGGGATGACAGTGACCGACATGGCACACGTTGTTGACCATATCCAGGTAAGGGGTGCCCTTTTCGTCGAACAGGTAGGCGCCTTGGCCGCGCACTATCTTGAGGGGCTCTTGGTAGCTGAGGCTCAGGGTCTTGCCCAGGTGCTGTTTGCGGTAGTGGATGATTTCGCTTTTACCGCGACCACTGTCTGCCGTCAGGCCGCATATGTTGAGCAGGCGGCACTCCACGGCATAGGAGTTTAGTTTGTCGAGGGTCTCGAGCAGTTGCCAGGCGGGCTCGACCGACACCTGCAAATAGGTGTTGTCCGGGTTTTCTCGAAGTGCTTTGGCGGCGTGGCAGACGCTGGTGCACAGACGCAGGGCGACCAAGGAAAACAGGCTTTCGATCTCGCCTCGTTCCAGCGGGCGCTCACGATTAAATGCCGCGGTTAATTCGGCCAGCCCGTCGAGGACTGCGTTTGGGCGCTGGGGGACATGCATCAGGGCGTAGGCGGCGGTGATGGCAAGCTCGTTGATAAGATGTGCATGCACCATGTCACCGAAATCGATCAGTCCGGTGATCGCTGTCGGCTCTACGCCGCTGTCGACCAGCAGGTTGAAATCATTGGCATCGTTGTGCAGCACGCCCATTGGTAAGGTATGAAGACGGGGCAAGGTTTGGCTGCGATAGAGCGAGATAAACCGCTCCACCAATTTGCTTTTGTCGTCGTCAAGCAGCGCCTTTTTACTCATACAGATACCGTAGCCCTGGCTGAGGTCCCAGTCGAGATAGCGGTAGGCGCCGTGATGGTCAAAGTCGTTTAACCCATTTTGGATTTGCCCCATAAAGCCGCCGAGGGAGGCCAGCAGGGGAGCCGAGTTTTGCCCGTGTGTTGCTGTGGCGTAAAAGTTGCCCGGCAGGTAACTAAGCACCCGCATTTGCAGCGTGACACCGTTTATATCTAGCGGAGTCAGTAGCGCTCCGTTGCGGTTGGCGAGCGCGTGGGGTACTGCGCAGCCTTTTTCTGTGAGGTGGGCCATGGCAGCATTTTGCATCTCCAGCTCGGCGACGGACTCGCCATTGCCGGACACCTTGACCACGTAACGCGTATCGCCGTAGCTGAGGATCAGGTTCTGGTCGCAATAGCCGGGCAGTTCGGTTAATTCGCCCATGAGATCATAGTGTTGTTTAAGTAATTCGGTGATTTGGTCGAGCGTCAGCATACATAGTTCCTGTCGATTCTTATCTGTCGTCACAAAAATGCCCCGGCGGCTCGGCCGGGGCACAGGCGTTAGCGAAGCGCAGCACTGCGTGCAAGCTTGGCTTCCTGATCTTGTTGGTCGTTAAACGGCACCAGGGTAAATCCGTATTTCATGCCGGTGGCCGGTATTCTGTATTGCGGGTGCACGGGGCGGCCCCAGGAAGTATCGCCGCCGACGCCCATCTGCTTGTGATCCAGATTTACAGTCACCAGGTCCCGAAGCGGTACCTCAGCACCGTGTTTGGAGGTCAAGGGGACCAGGCCGGAAGCCGAGTCACCGCCATCGCGCTCCGCATCGAAGTCTATGTCCGATTGCATATAGGGCCAAGCACTGGTGTTCATCGGGGCATCGCCGATGGCGAGCAGCCCCTGGCCGGCCGGCGACTTCAATGCCATCCAGCGTACATCCGTTTTGTTGGCGTTTTCCTGTGGTCGGGCGTAGCTGTGCACCTGGTCCCGTACCGCGCTGCGATACAGGGAAATGGCGGCGGAGTGTTTACGGTCGGCGTAACTCTCGTGAGGGCCTCGCCCGAACCAGCTCAGGCGTTGAAAATCGCCCGGCATGGTCAGCTGCATCCCGAAACGAGGCATATCCGGCAGGTCTTGTCCCGGCGTCGGTGCAAATTCGACGTTTACCTTGACCCGACCGTCACCTTTAATGCGATAGTCGAGTTGGTAATGTCCGCCAAAGTCGGGCGATGCGTAACGCACGGAAACCGTCACTTCACCATTATCGCGACTGTGGCTGAGTTGGCTCGGCGTCAATCTGTTTGCGGCCTGTTGCCAGATCTTGGCCCATTTATGCATGCCGTTGCCTAGATCGTTGTCGGTCGGGGCGCGCCAGAAGTTAGGCTTGAGGGGGGCCTTGAGCAAGGGCTTACCCTGATGGCTGAATTCGCTTAGCAAGCCGTTTTGTTTATCGAAGGCGATACGGGTGTCGGTGTTTTCCAATACCAGCTTGCCCGCCGTTTCCGTTACTCGCATACCCTGGGCCGAAACCGGCTTTGCGGCCTGAATTAACTCGACCGGCAGGGCGAATTGGCCGAACGCGACTTCATAACCGCTGGGTAGCAAAGGTTCGGGTTCGCGTACCTGGGCGCTCAGGCGAATATAGTACTCGCGGCTGTCGCGTGCAGGCAGATCTGGCAGCGCCAATTCAAGTGTGCGGCTCTGGCCAGGGGCTACGCTTGGCATGGGGCCGTGTCCTTCGGCGATGAGCTCGCCGTCCGCCTCGATTTGCCATTGCAGGTCGAAGCGGTTTAGATCGATAAAGTCATACCAGTTCTCAACTTTGAAACGACCCTTGGCCGGGTTGTCGCTGTCAAAACGCACCGCCTGATAGACTTTTTTCACTTCGAAGGCGTGTGGGTGCGGTTCGCGGTCTGGGTTCATCAGGCCGTTGTTGAGGAAGTTACCATCGCTTGGCAGTTCAGGGTGGAAATCCGGACCGTAGGCCCAGTATTTTACGCCATCTTTATTGGTGTATTCTAACGCCTGATCAACCCAGTCCCAGATGAAGCCTCCTTGCAGAACGGGATAGGCCTCTATTACATCCCAATAGTCTTGCAGGTTGCCGACCGAGTTACCCATGGCGTGAGCGTATTCGATCATGATGCCCGGGCGGTGCGGATTCTTTTTCGCGTATTCTTCCAGCCGTTCTATCGACGGGTACATGGGAGCGAATACATCGGTATAATCGTCTTCCCCAGCCGGTTCGTATTGCACTAAGCGGCTGTCGTCTTGCTCCTTGAGCCACTTGTAGGTGGCCTCGAATACCTTGCCCTCACCGGCCTCGTTGCCCAGGGACCAGATAATGATAGAGGGGTGGTTCTTGTCCCGTTCGTACATACGGCGCGTTCGGTCGAGGTGGGCCGGTAACCAGCTCATTTCGTTGCCGAGTTGGGTTTTTTCGTTAATGGCCAGCGGGTGGGACTCAATATTGGCTTCGTCTATAACGTAGAGGCCGTATTTATCAGTCAGATCGTACCAATAAGGGTCGTTGGGATAATGGCTTGAACGCACCGCATTAATGTTGAATTGCTTCATCAGGCGGATGTCTTGTTCCATTGAGGCTCGGGTCACAGTATGGCCGGTGCGGGGATCGGTTTCGTGGCGATCCACTCCTCGTATTGTGATGGCCTTGCCGTTGATGGTGAGTTGGCCGTTTTTCACTTCCAGATGGCGGAAGCCGATTTCGTCGCGCACCGACTCCAACACCTTGCCAGAGTCATCCTTCAGGGTGATAAGTAGGGTGTAAAGGTTTGGCGTTTCCGCAGACCAGAGCGCCGGATTAGCCAGACTGGCGTCCAGTCTGATCTCTTTGTCTTCGCCGCCGTTCAGGCGAAGGGAAGCAGCCTTAGATAGCACCGCGGCCATATCGTTAGCGGGATCCAACAGTTGCAGATCAAGGTTCAGGGCTGCTTGTTTGCCGGCATAGTTGTTGACCTGGATGTCAACTGTAAGCCTGCCTTTATCAAAAGTGGTATTTAGGGTCGGCTTAGCATGAAAGTCGAATATGTGCTGTTTCGGCGTGGCGTAAAGATAAACGTCTCTCTCTATGCCGGAAATGCGCAGCATGTCCTGACTTTCCAGATAGCTTGCATCCGTCCAGCGCAACAATTGGAACGCCAGCAGGTTTTGTCCTTCATTCAGAAAGGAGGTGATATCGAACTCCGCTGGGGTTTTGGAACCCTGGCTAAAGCCGACTTTACGGCCGTTAAGCCAGACATCCAGGGACGATTTGGCGGCACCGACATGGAGAAAAACCTGCTTATCCTGCCAGTGCGCCGGCAGATTAAAGGGCTTACGATAGGAGCCGACAGGATTGTAGTCGGTTGGGGCATCGGGCCATTTTGTGGTGAACGGAAACCGCTCATCTAAGTATATAGGATAGCCAAAACCCTGGGTCTCCCAGTTGCCGGGCACTTTAATGTACGACCAGCCACTGTCGTTAAATTCGGGTTGCTCAAATCCCTTAGGTTTGTCGCCCGGTGCACGCTGCCAGTCGAACTTCCAGAGCCCGTTGAGAGCCAAATAATTAGGGCTGGATTCCTTGTTGTCGTTTAAAGCTGCAAAGGGAGACGAAAACGGAAAAAGCGTTGCGTGGGGCGCTTGCTTGTTGATGGCAAAGACCTGATGGTCGCGCCATGGCTCCTTGGATTGCGCTGAGCAAATCGGGGAGGCCAGGGTAATCAGGGCTAGGTTAAACGCGATGAGTACTTTCATTAGTTATTCTATATTTTTTATACAGTAGTATTTATACTACAAATATAAAGGAGATACGCAAGTACTTTCAGATGAGTGAAATCTGGTCAGATCAATTTCGTAGTCTGGTGGGTCAGTACAAACGCCCTAAGTGCTTAAAATATAGCTAGTCTATTTAATAACTGTCATTTATCATATTAATAATAATTTCTTCTTTAAGTAGATATATGGATTCGAGCCACCGTAACCTCACCCAGCAATTGGTTCATGAACTGGGCAAACAAATCATGCAAGGTCATTACAAGGTTGGAAGTAGCCTGCCATCGGAAGCCGAGCTGTCTAATCAGTTCAGCATCAGCCGCACGGCGACCCGTGAAGCGGTAAAAATGCTGACGGCTAAAGGGCTTATTACTTCGCGCCCACGCCAGGGCATTCGAGTGGCGGACACCAAGCACTGGAACCTGTTTGATGCGGATGTGCTCAACTGGATTTTGTTGGGCAAGCCGGATCTCTACCTGCTGCGCCACTTTTTGCAGCTACGTTTTGCCATCGAGCCGGAAGCGGCCTATCTGGCTGCCCTTTACGCCAAGGAAGAAGATCTGCAGGCAATTGAGCGTGCGCTGGAGCGTATGAAAGACGCCACCAATGGTATGGACGATACCCATGAGGCGGATATCGCCTTCCATCAGAGCATACTGGCCGCCAGCACCAACCCGTTTTTTATTCAGTTAAATAACTTCATCGCAACCGCCCTCAAGGTCAACCTGAGGTTTACCCAGCGTATGCAGGCCGTGACTAGGGATGAGTATCAGGCTCATGTCGATATCTTTACCCACATCAAAAACAAGGACTCGCAAGCCGCCTTCGATGCGGCCATGGTGACGCAAAAGGCGACCATGGCCATAGTCAACGAGCAAATCGCAGAGCTCGAAGAGGCGCAGGCTCCAGCCTGATAAAAGGCCACCTTAAGGTGGCCTTTTTTATGTCTGAATTTCACAACCGGGTTCCGGCCGTGACGGGTTAGAACGGGGGAATAATTCAATATAAAATATATTGTAGTATAAATAATATTATAATAGGATGGTCGATATTTAGTACCCTCGTATGGAAAATCTGTATGGCAAAGATCGACTTAAATCACACATTTGACCCGCGGGAACACCCGCATCGCAGGTACAACCCGTTAACCGGAGAATGGGTGCTGGTATCGCCGCACCGTGCTAAACGTCCCTGGCAGGGACAGCAGGAATCAGTTCACCAAGAGGACAAACTAGCTCATGATCCAGCCTGCTATCTGTGTGCGGGGAACACTCGGATCAGCGGAGAAGTCAATCCGCATTACGAAAACACTTTTGTTTTTCAAAATGACTTTGCTGCACTTATGCCGGACACCCCGGAGGCGATATCCGACGACCCCCTTTTTCGAATGATTGCGGAGCAGGGGGAAAGCCGGGTGATCTGTTTCTCGCCGGATCATGCCAAGAGTCTACCGGAGCTTTCTCTCGATGCCCTGACCGAGGTTGTGAAAACCTGGCAGGCGCAAACCAAAGAGCTGGGCGAGCGCTATCGTTGGGTTCAGGTCTTTGAGAACAAAGGCGCCGTTATGGGTTGTTCCAACCCGCACCCCCACGGCCAGGTATGGGCGCAGCAGCAACTGCCGACCCTGGCGGAGCAAAAGCGTCGCCATTTTAGCGACTATCTGGCAGAGCATGGCAGGCCCTTGCTTCGCGATTATGCGGACAAAGAAATGCGCTGTGAGGAGCGCCTAGTCTGCGCTAATGACGACTGGCTGGTGGTGGTGCCTTACTGGGCGGCCTGGCCTTTTGAAACTCTGGTGTTGCCGCGTTTTGATGTGCGCCGTATGACGGAGCTCAACGACAGCCAGCAGCAGAGCCTCGCCGATATCATGCACCAGATCACCGTGCGCTACGACAACCTATTCCAAACCACATTTCCCTATTCCATGGGCTGGCACGGTGCGCCGTTCGACGGCGAGGACCATGCGGGCTGGACTCTGCATGCTCATTTCTTTCCGCCCCTATTGCGCTCTGCCACGGTTAAAAAATTCATGGTGGGCTATGAAATGCTGGCTGAGGCGCAGCGAGATATTACGCCGGAGCAGGCGGCCGAGCGTCTTAGGGCAGTGTCCCCCTTACATTATAAGGAAGCTGAATAATGGCGATAAAAGACAAATTTCAATTCCTTTATGGGGAACGGGCTCAGGTGATATGCCATGCTCCAGGACGGGTCAACCTGATGGGCGACCATACGGATTACAACTTGGGGTTCGTGTTGCCTGCGGCGATCAATTTCGGTACCGACATTGCTGCGTCAAAGCGAACCGACAACCGGATCTGTGTGACCGCGTTGGATCTTGACGCCAGCCAGGTCATCTTTTCTCTCGACGACATAGAGTTCGACGAGCATCAGACCTGGAGCAACTATATTCGCGGTTGCCTGCGGGCGCTGAAGGCGCGCTTTCCCGATTTCGCAGGCGCCAATCTCGCCATTTCCGGCAATGTGCCGCGCGGAGCCGGTTTAAGTTCGTCGGCGTCTTTGGAAATGGCCCTGCTGCGAGCGATTGCTTCCCTTTACGACCTGGCGCTGGACGGGGTGACTGCGGCCCTGATGGGGCAGCAGGCGGAAAACGAGTTCGTCGGTTGCAACTGCGGCATCATGGATCAGCTTATCTCCGCCGAAGGACGCAGCGGTAGGGCCTTGTTGCTCGATTGCCGCAACCTGAGCCGGCGTTATGCCAAGTTACCGGCGGATCTTGGGATTCTGATCGTCAACTCTAACGTGAAGCGCGGCCTGGTCGACAGCGAATACAACACCCGTCGCCGCCAGTGCGAGGCAGTCGCCCGTCATCTGGGCCAGCCCAGTTTGCGGGAAGTGACGTTGGCCATGCTGGAAGCGGCCCGTCACGAACTCGACGAGACGGACTACCGCCGCGCCCGGCACGTGCTCGGCGAAAACCAGCGTACCCTGGACATGCTTGAGGCCCTGCAGGCACAGGACCTCAAACGGGTCGGTAGTTTGATGGCTGAGTCTCACGCGTCACTCAAAGAAGACTTTGCAGTCACGGTTGCACAAACCGACGCCCTGGTCGGGATTCTGACCGAGGCGATCGGCGAAGAGGGCGGGGCGCGTATGACCGGCGGTGGTTTCGGAGGCTGTGTGGTGGCACTCGGCAGCAAGGCCGCTCTGGCCCGAGCCGAAACGGCCGTGCGCGAGCGCTACGAAGCGCTGACCGGTCTCACACCCGATATCTATTTGTGTCATGCCGTCGACGGCGCGTTTGCGCAAAAAGAATTGACCGATAATTAAAACAACAGGTGTAACTATGAAACTAGATATGTTTGATGCGGGCGTATTTGTCGTCTACGTCCTAGGGCTTCTAATCATTGCTTGGTGGATCTCCCGCAGCGATAAACGCGAAGGCGCCGATACCAAGGATTACTTTCTTGCGGGCAGATCACTGCCTTGGTGGGCGATTGGCGCGTCGCTGATCGCCTCTAATATTTCCGCCGAGCAGATCATCGGCATGTCCGGTTCCGGCTTCGTGGTGGGCATGGCCATAGCCTCGTACGAGTGGATGGCGGCCATTACCCTGGTCATTGTGGGTAAATATCTGTTGCCCATTTTTCTGAAAAATGAAATTTTCACCATGCCGCAGTACCTGGAGCAGCGCTTCGATCACAGGGTGAAAACCACCCTGGCGCTCTTTTGGCTGACCGTATACGTGTTTGTGAACCTGACCGCAGTGCTCTGGCTCGGCGGCCTGGCAATCGAAACAGTGGCCGGGGTCGACTGGTGGTACGGCATGCTGTTTCTGGCGACTTTTTCTATTGCCTACAGCCTGTATGGCGGACTTAAAGCCGTGGCCTATACGGACATTATCCAGGTGGTGCTGTTGATCTTCGGCGGCCTGATGCTGAGCTATCTGGCCCTCGACAAGATCGCCGACGGGCACGGCTTGGTGCAGGGATTTGCGACTCTGACCGAACGTCTGCCGGATCATTTCGATATGATATTGTCGCCACAAAACGAGCAATACATCAACTTGCCGGGTATTTCTGTGCTGGTCGGCGGCATGTGGGTGATGAACCTGTCTTACTGGGGCTTCAATCAATACATTATCCAGCGTGCATTGGCGGCAAAGAACATTCAGGAAGCGCAAAAGGGCATAGCGTTGGCCGCCTACCTTAAGCTGCTGATGCCACTGATAGTGGTGCTGCCCGGTATTGCTGCTGTGGTGCTGTATCCGGATCTCCCGGCGGCAGATCAAGCCTACCCATCCATGATGGAACTGATGCCGGTGGGTATTAAGGGACTGGTTTTTGCGGCCCTGGTTGCGGCCATAGTGTCGTCGTTAGCCTCCATGACCAACAGTATTTCAACGATTTTCACCATGGACATTTACCGTCCGGCCCGCCCCGACAAGAGCCAGCGTCATTATGTCATGGTCGGTCGAGTGACAACCCTGATAGCGCTGGGCATTGGCCTTATCATGGCGGAGCCGCTGCTTGGCAAGTTCGATCAGGCATTCCAGTATATTCAGGAATTTACCGGTGTATTTACCCCGGGGATTGTAGTCATCTTTCTGCTCGGCATGTTCTGGAGTAAAGCCACATCGCTCGGTGCTTTGTCGGCGGCGCTCGGCTCTGCGGTGTTCTCGTTCGCCCTTCGCCTGGCGTTCCCTGATCTGCCGTTTATGGACCGTATGGGGCTGGTTTTCTTAATGTGCCTGCTGCTGATGGTAGGTGTCTCCTTACTGGGGCGTAAAGCGCAAGTGAACACGGACGCCTGTGTCAGCCTCGATGAGGTCAGCTTCTCGACCGAGCGCAGTTTTAATCTGGCCTCGTTCGGCGTGGTGGTGATCCTGGCAAGTCTTTACACCTTGTGGTGGTAGCTTTATGGCGGTAGCGGTGTCATGACTGAGAACCTGTGGTGGGCGAGTGCGCCAAGACTGAGGCTGGACACGGTGGCGCCGGTTGGCCACAGCACGGACGTGGTTGTCATCGGCGGCGGGTTTAGCGGTCTCGCCTGCGCCCTCAGGCTGGCAGAGCAGGGGACACAAGTCAGCCTGTTTGAGGCTGAACAGATAGGCCATGGCGGCTCGGGGCGCAACGTCGGCCTAGTCAATGCCCTGCTCTGGCTGGAGCCTAACGAAGTTCTGGCTCGGCTCGGACCCAGGAAAGGCGGTAAATTGAACGCCTTTTTGGCGCAGGGGCCGGACCGGGTGTTCGAGCTTATCGAACGGCACCGCATCGAATGTGAACCCACCCGCACCGGCACCCTGCATTGCGCCCATCGTCCCGGATCACTAGTAGAACTGGCGCGACGTCAGCGCCAATACGCTGAACTTGGGGTGGAAGCCAGGCTTCTTGATGCGGATGAACTGGAGGCTAAAACGGGTTCCTCAAGATATTCGGGTGGGCTCCACCTGAGCACCGCAGGCACCATTGAGCCCCTGGCCTATGCGCGGGGACTGGCTCGGGCGGCAATGCGGGCCGGGGTTAAAATTTACCAAGGTGCGCGGGTCGATGCGGTGACGCGCCGCGACTCGGCCTGGCAGCTTGATGTCAACGGGGAAAGCGTGCGCTGTAACGCTCTGGTCGTGGCGACCAACGCATATCACAGCTGGATAGCAGGTTGTCCCGCGCCGGCCTTTACTCCGGTACATTACTTCCAGGTGGCAACAGCCGTGCTGAGTGACGCGGCGCTGCGCAACATCCTGCCTGAACGCCAGGGATGCTGGGATACTGCGCCCGTCATGAGTTCCTGGCGGCGCGACGCCGCCGGACGACTGATACTGGGGGCGGTTGGCAAGCTGGGCGGATGGCAGGGAGAGATCCACACCCGTTGGGCTCGGCGTCAGTTGCACCTGCTTTACCCTGAACTCGATTTTCCTGGGTTTGAACATGCCTGGTATGGGCGCATTGCCTACACCCGAGATCATCTGCCCCACATAGTGGAAATCGGCCCAGGTGCTTACAGCCTGTATGGCTATTCTGGGCGAGGGATTTGTCCGGGTACCCTGTTTGGCAGTGCGCTGGCGGACTTTTTGTTGAGCGGGGACGCCGATACGCTTCCGGTTCCCCTCGAGCCAACCCGGCGGGAGGCGTTCAACCGTATTAAGGGTCTGGGGTACGACCTCGGCGCCGCGGCCTTGCATGGCGCCGAATTATGCATTTAATAGACTGAATTTTAGGGAGTATTTATGAAGGTATTGGTTACAGGAGGAGCCGGCTACATCGGCTCCCATACCTGTGTTGAGTTGTTGCAGGCCGGGTACGAATTGGTTGTGGTGGACAATCTAAGCAACAGCCACAGGGAGGCATTAAGCCGGGTGGAATCGATCAGTGCAAAGACACTGACCTTCGTTAAGGCGGATATTCGTGACCGCGCCGCCATGGACCAGGTGTTTGCCGAACATGCGCCAGAGGGGGTGATCCACTTTGCGGGTCTCAAGGCGGTCGGTGAGTCAACCCGAGATCCGCTTGCCTATTATGATCACAATGTAAACGGCTCTCGTTTGCTGCTGGAGTTGATGCAAAAGCATGGGGTTAAAACCTTGGTATTCAGCTCGTCGGCAACCGTTTACGGTGACCCAGATATTGTGCCGATTGACGAAGGCGCGCCGCTGCGCACTACCAACCCTTATGGTCAGACCAAGCTGGTCGTGGAGAGTATGTGCCGGGATGTGGTGGCAGCGGACCCCACCCTGAGCGTGGTACTACTGCGTTATTTCAACCCGGTCGGCGCCCACAGTTCGGGACTTATCGGCGAAGATCCGAGCGGTATTCCTAACAACCTGGTGCCCTACATAGCCCAAGTGGCGGTCGGTAAGCGCGAGCGCCTGTCCGTGTTCGGTAACGATTACGACACTCGCGACGGAACGGGCGTCAGGGACTATATCCATGTGGTGGATCTGGCAAGTGGCCATGTAAAGGCGCTCGAGGCGCTGCACGGCAAGCCGGGATGCCACACCTTTAATCTCGGCACGGGACGTGGCTATTCGGTGCTGGAAATGGTTAACGCATTTTCCAAAGCTTGCGGCCGAGCCGTGCCCTATGAATTTGCACCACGCCGACCCGGCGATATTGCAGTGTGTTATGCCAAGCCCGGGCTTGCCGAACGGGTACTAGGCTGGCGAGCAAGCTTGGGACTCGACGACATGATGGCGGATACCTGGCGTTGGCAGTCGCAAAACCCTGACGGCTATGCGAGTGGGTCCGAATGAATCCGGTGCGCCATACACTGAAAAACCGCAACGGCATGGAGGTTGATCTGCTGGCGAGCGGGGCGCGTATCGGTGCTGTCCGTATTCCGGTCGAAGGCCGGATGCTGGACATGATACTCGGCTACGATCGAATAGAGGAGTACGAGACGGATCCCTTCTATCTTGGGGCAACCGTGGGCCGGGTATGCAACCGTATTAATAATGCGAGCTTCAAGCTCGGTGGGCAGACGTTCAGCCTCAGCCGTAACAGTGGCGGGCATTGCCTGCATGGCGGCGAAAGCGGGTTTTCCGCCCGGCAGTGGAGCTTCGTTAAGCCTATGCTTAGCACCACCGAGGCTGTACTGGCGCTGATCT
Source organism: Pseudoalteromonas sp. T1lg75 (assembly GCF_002964705.1). Lineage (GTDB taxonomy): Bacteria > Pseudomonadota > Gammaproteobacteria > Enterobacterales > Alteromonadaceae > Pseudoalteromonas. The sequence goes on from NZ_PQCD01000033.1 coordinate 382,438, forward strand.
CGCCATCGGGTGATCAGGGCTTTCCCGGTCGGGTCTGTGCCAGGGTGCGTTATCTGCTTGATGACGATAACAGGCTGACAATCGAGTTTGAGGCGACAAGCGATGCGCCGACCCCGATTAACCTGTGTAATCACGCCTATTTCCACCTGGGTGAGAGCGCAGTGGCGGATCTTGGTTTACAGCTTTTTGCCTCCCGCTACCTGCCCGTAGAAGGCGGTATTCCTCTGACGAGGCCACAGCCCGTGGCTGGGAGCCCGTTCGATTTCACCTCGCCTGCCTGGGTCGGGGAGCGGCTGGCTAATCTAGAGCACGATCAGTTGGCGAGTAATTCGGGATTCGATCATTGCTATTTGTTGTCTGCGCAACACAGCGTGTCAGCTCGTTTACGCGGACGCCACCATGGTATCGAGCTGGAGATCTGTACGGATCAACCCGGTATGCAGCTTTATACGGGGCAGTATCTGGAGCCGCCTTTCAGGCCGTATCAGGCGCTCTGCCTTGAGGCGCAAAACCTTCCCGACGCTATTAACCGGCCCGATTTTCCTTCTTCACTGCTGACGCCCGGTGATCTTTACCGCCGCCGTGTCAGTTACAGATTCAGCCGAACCCGACGCTAACCTTTTCACCGGCGACGCTCGTTTGCGTCGCCATTGTACCGCACCATGCTTCTGTCCCTATTAAGTATATTGGATCCAATATTATAAATATTATTTGTAGTATAAATATTGTAATTTAAAAATCGCCGGTATAGTATTCGATTAGCTGGTCACAAAACCGGCGCTTTTAAGTAACAAAACCAAGAATGAACCGCGACGTCATCAAGGGATACAAACAATGAATCACAAACAACCAAAACTAAGTCATCTTTCCCGTGGGGTTATGCTCGCGCTAGGCCTGTCCGGCGCTGTGCACGCGGCCGATGCACCCGAAACCAAAGACAAGAAAGAAAACGATATCGAGGTGATCGCCGTTACCGGCATCCACGCCAGTATGGTGCGGGCCATGGATGTAAAGAAATCGTCCGAGGGTGTGGTCGATGCCATCGCCTCGGAGGACATAGGTAAGTTTCCAGATCAGAACGTGGCCGAGTCCCTGCAACGTATTTCCGGGGTCGCCATCGATCGTGAGGGGGGCGAAGGACAGCTGATCAGTGTGCGAGGTCTAGGCCCGGAGTTCAACTCCGTGCTGGTGAATGGCCGTACCATGGCGACCATCAGTGGTGGCCGGGCATTCAGTTTCGACACCCTGGCCTCAGAGTTGATCAACGGCGCCGAAGTACATAAAACCCAGACCGGTAAGCTGCAAGAGGGCAGTATAGGTGCTACGGTTAACATCACCACACATAGGCCATTGACGATCAAGGAATTTAAGGCGGTCGGCAGCATCAAGGACACCTATGATGAAATGTCCGACTCGCACAATCCGACCTTCTCCGGTTTGATCAGCAACACCTTTGCCGACAATACCTTTGGCGTGCTGGCATCGGTTGCCTACAGCGACCGCGATAGCCGCAGCGACAATGGCCAGACCTTCGGCTACCTAGTTCGTGACCTGAGCCTGGAAGATGGCACCGAGCATTCGGATGTCTTTATGCCGCGCAACTACGATCAGATAGTGCAAAGAGAAAACCGCGAGCGTAAGAGCGCCAACCTGGTGTTGCAATATCAGCCGTCGGACGACCTAATGCTGAGCTCGGATCTGCTCTATTCCCGCTATGACGTCAGCTACCGCCAGGATATTCTGGCTCACTGGTTCGATAACGCCAATATAGTCGACGCCACCCTGGATGAAAACAAAACCATAGTAAAACTCGACTCGGCGCGCAGCAGTGCAACCGATTACCTGAATCGCCTTTCTTACCGCCCGACCACTACCCGTGCCGCCGCTGTCAATATGGATTGGCAGGTCAATGATACCCTGAAATTGGTGGCCGACTTGTCTTATTCGGATGCGGAGTCTCTTAACGGCGGACGCACCACGGATACCGTGGCCGGCTTTTTCAACAGCTACTCTTTTGATAACAGCACGGGCGCCGAGCTGCCGACCCTGACCTTTGCTGAGGATCTCGATCCGAGTATTGTCAGCTCAAACTGGGCAAGCATTTTCGGTACCGACGTCAAGGACGAAGTGCTTGAAGCCAAGCTTGATGCCGAATGGGTGTTGGATGCGGGTCCCCTGGTTGCCATGGATTTTGGCGCCTATTACTCAGATCGCACCCTGTCTAGTGTGTATTCGGAAACCAACTGGCGGGTAAGCGTTTTGCACGGTGGTTATCCTGAGGGCGTCGACCTGCCCGATGAACTCTTTACCCTGTTCGATGCGGATGGTTTCTTGTCCGGTGTGAGCGGCGAAACCGCTGATCAGTGGCTGATCTTTGACTCTTACGAGTTTATGGACTTTCTGCTGACGGATGCGGGCATCAACGGCTTGGACGACCCGGATGCGGCCCGCGAAACCATCGCCAAATACCAGGGCTTTACGGCCCATGAACAACCCGATGCCTACGAGGTTAACGAGTCAGTGACCGCCATGTATGTCGACCTGTCATTCGAAGGTGAGCTGGGGAGCATGCCCTGGCAGGCGGTAACGGGGTTGCGTTATGTGGAAACCGACACCGAATCGCGCGGCGCTCAGATAGCGTTGTTGGATCTGGTTGACCCTAATGGTACCGGCGACTATCAGGCCGTTGAATCCGAAGACTATGTGCCGATTAAAGTGCGTCACTCCTACGACCACCTGCTACCCAGTGTAAACGCCAATATTGAACTGGTGGAAGACTTGGTGGCCCGAGCGGCCTATTCAGAGAGTATTACTCGCCCGACTTTGACCGAAATGTCGCCCAGCACGGGCTATGGCGGCGGTAAGCTGGATGCGTTGCAGGCCGGGGGCGGTAACCCCAAACTGTCGCCCTACGAGTCGACCAACTATGACCTCAGCCTGGAGTGGTATTTCGACGCGCAGAGCTATGCGGCCGTCGCCTATTTCAAAAAGGACATAGACAACTTTATCGATGGCGGCGTATCTCACGAAACCGTGAACCTGGCCAGCGGCTCTTACGACTATACGGTCAGCCGCCCCATGAACCTTAACTCGGCCACCATAGACGGGATGGAGCTGGCGTTCCAGCATAGCTTCGGCTACCTGCCTGAACCCTTCGATGGTCTGGGCGTTATGGCTAACATGACCTTCGTCGACAGCGAGTCGAGTGCAGATACGGTCGATAATCCTTTGCCCTTGCCCGGTCTAGGCGATTCGCAAAACCTGGTGATCTTCTATGAGAAAGATGCCTTCCAGTTCCGGGTTGCTTACAACAACCGCGAAGAGTTTATGCAGTCGACCACTAACTGGGCCGGTGGTGCGCCGATTTATGTCGAAGACTATGCCCAAGTCGATGTGAGCGGCAGCTACGACATCAACGATAACGTGACGGTCTTTTTCGAAGGGATCAATGTGACCAACGAGATCATGCGTAAGCGCGGTCTGTATAAGAATCATGTGCTCAACATAATCGAAACCGGTCCGAGGTATTCGATCGGTCTGCGCGCATCGTTCTAATCACCCCTGGGGCATACGGATATACCTATCTCTGGGGCGCAGGGTCGCGGCCTTGACGTCCCTTTTTTCAATTCACTGAGTAGACAGATTTAAACCTTATGAGCAAAGCACATATTTGGCTGAGAGCGGAAACCAAACCGCAGGAAGAGCGCACCGCCCTGACCCCGGAAGGCGCACGTCAACTGATTGCGGCCGGTTTCGATGTGACGGTGGAAAAATCCGAACAGTCGATCTTCGCGCCCGAAGCCTATCAGGAAACCGGCGTACGGTTTGCCGAGCCCGGCAGCTGGGTCGATGCGCCGCTCGATGCCATTATTTTAGGTCTAAAGGAATTGCCGGAAGAGAGCTTCCCGCTGCGTCACCGCCATATTTATTTCGCCCATGCCTATAAAGAGCAGGCGGGATGGAAGGCTCTGCTGACGCGCTTCAAACAAGGCGGTGGCGAGCTGTACGACCTGGAATACCTGGTCGACGACAAGGGGCGACGGATTGCGGCGTTCGGTTATTGGGCCGGGTTCGCCGGTGCAGCCTTGGCGCTAAAGGGCTGGATAAACCAGCAAAGCGGCCAGACGCCGCCGCTGGCGGACATTTCGGCGTATCGCGACAAGCAACAATTGTTGGCTGAAATTGATGCGCGCCTGGCCGGGTTGAAAACACGGCCGAGTATGATGGTGATAGGCGCCAAGGGACGCAGCGGCAGCGGTGCGGTTGACCTTGGCAAGGCGTTCGCTCTGGATATCAAACAGTGGGATCTGGCCGAAACGCAAAAAGGCGGGCCCTTTAGCGAGATAAACCAGGTCGATATTCTAGTCAATTGCGTGTTGATCAACCGGGATTTACCTCCCTTTGCGACGCGCGCAAGTCTGGACACGCCCGATAGACGCTTATCTCTAATTGCCGACGTTAGCTGCGACCCATACGGCAGCTACAACCCCTTGCCGCTTTACCGCGAGTGCACTACGTTTGCGCGTCCTTGCCTTCGCATCGATGAGGAGCCTTGCCTCGATTTGATCGCCATAGATCATCTGCCGTCCCTGCTGCCCAAGGAAAGCAGTGAGGATTACGGCGCTCAACTGGTCCCTCATCTTTTGACCCTGGATGCCTTAGCAACGGGTGTATGGAGCAGGGCGCTGACGATTTTTAAAGAAAAGACAAAAGAAATCTAAAAAGGAAAGTTATGACAGCTAGAATTCATTGGCTGGGAGCGGGCCTGTCGTCCGTTCCCGGCATTAAAGAGTTGGCGCGCAACAAGCAGGCGCTGATCGTGTGGAACCGTTCATTGGAAAAAGCCCTGCTCGCGTTGAAGGGATGTGAGCTCGATGTACGCGCGCTAACCTGGGACGCGCTGGACGGCGCGGTTGAAAGCGGCGATGTTGTGGTTTCTATGTTACCGGCGACCCTGCACCCTGAAGTGGCCGAGCTCTGTTTGCGTAAGGGCGCTCACTTTGTTTCGAGCAGCTATATCTCTCCCGAGATGCAGGCGCTGCACGCGAAGGCGAAAGACGCCGGGCTCAGCTTTGTTAATGAAGTGGGACTGGACCCGGGTCTGGATCACCTGCTGGCCCACTTGTTGGTCGACGCCTACACCGCCAGCGAGGTATTTGCCCCGGACAACCAGCATTACTTCCGCTCTTACTGTGGCGGTTTTCCGAGTGTCGCGAATGATTTCAAATACAAGTTCAGCTGGTCGCCACTCGGGGTGCTGAAGGCGCTGCGCTCAAGCGCCCAATGGCGCGAGCACGGGGAAGTGCGAACTTCTAAGGCGCCATGGGAGGCGCTGAGCCGTTATCATGCCAGTTTACCAGGCGGTGGTAGTGAAACCTTTGAATCCTACCCGAACCGGGATTCCTTGCCCTTTATGGCGCAATATCAGTTTGGGGCCGACTGGGATGTGCAGGAGTTTGTGCGCGGCACCTTGCGCCTAGATGGCTGGTCGACGGCCTGGCAGGGTCTGTTCGACGAGATCGGTGGATTAAGCGGTCCCCAAGGGGATGCTAGGTTGAGCGAGATCAGCGCCGAGCTTGAACGCAATTATAGTTATGAAGCGAACGAGGCAGATCGTGTGGTGATGTGCGTTGAACTGGAGGTCAAACGCGAAGGGCGGACCGTGTGGCACCAAAGCTATCAGATTGACGCCCACGGTAACGACAAGGGGCAGGCCATGGCTCGCCTAGTGTCCTATCCTGTTGGTTTGGCCATCGAGTCCGTGCTGGCCGGCGAATTGCCTGCGGGGGTTAGCGCCGCGCCTCACTGTCCAAAACAGATCCATGCCTGGCTCGAGCGCTTGACTCTCTTGGGTGAATCCCTGGGCCATGCCGACCACCTAGCCTGATTAGAAACCCCGTGAACGCTGCAGTGTCACGGGGTTTTTTGTATTTCGCTTGTGCTTAATGAACCAAATCCAGAGGAACACGATGAAAAACAATAAAACTCCCGGATTAATGGACGCGCTAGTTCCCCTTATGTCGCTGCTGATACTCTTGTTTATGTCGGTATTTTTTTTCGGCGATGAGTCATCGTCCGGGCCGAACCAGATTGTCCTGCTATTGTGCGCCGGGCTGGCCTGCCTCATCGGGCTGAAAAACGGCTACACCCGACAGGAAATGGAGCAAGGGATAGTGCAGGGGATCAGCCTGACGCTTGGGGCGATTTTGATCCTCTTAGCGGTCGGCTCTCTGATAGGCACCTGGCTGCTGGCAGGAACGGTGCCGACTATGATTTATTTCGGCTTGCAGCTGCTAGAGCCCAGTTATTTCTACGTCAGCGCTAGCCTGATCTGCGCCCTGGTTGCGCTGTGTATCGGCAGCAGTTGGACCGTTGCGGCCACAATAGGGGTAGCCTTGATGGGGGTGGCAAGCGGTCTGGGAGCGTCCGGACCTGTGACGGCCGGGGCCATTATCAGCGGCGCCTATTTCGGCGACAAACTGTCTCCCCTTTCCGATACCACCAACCTAGCGCCGGCAGTTGCTGGGGCCGATCTCTTTGTGCATATCCGCAATATGATCTGGAGCACAGTGCCTGCCTACCTGCTCGCCTTGCTGTTGTTCCTTTGGCTTGGTCGAATGGTCGGGGTGGGTATTGCCGATGCTCAGATCCACAGCCTGATGAGCCGCTTGGAAGAGGAGTTTTTCATCGCCTGGTATTTGCTCCTGCCGCTGGTATTTACTCTGGTCATGGCAATGAAAAAGGTACCGGCCTTTCCGGCTATTGGCTTGGGGGCGCTGATGGGCGGGGTGTGGGCCGTGCTGTTTCAGTCTGATTTAGTCACCTTGCTGGCCCATGAAGAATTGAGTGGTTGGGCGGCGAACCTGACCGTGGTCTGGCAAGTGATGTACGCCGGGGTGGCGCTGGAAACCCGTGACCCGGTTATCAACGAGCTGCTGAGCGGCGGCGGAATGGGTTCCATGCTTAACACCATTTGGCTGATCATTTGCGCCATGACGTTCGGGAGTGTGATGGAGCGAACCGGTTTGCTGGCCTGCCTGGTACAGCGCCTAATTCGGGTGACTCGCAGCGCTGGCAGTCTGATTTCCACCACCATAGTTACCGCATTCGGCACCAACTGCATCGCCGCCGACCAGTATATAGGCATAGTGATGCCCGGGCGTATGTTCAAAGAAGAATATGCGCGCCGCGGACTTGCGCCGGAAAACCTTTCTCGCGCCCTGGAAGACGGCGGCACTGTAACCTCCGCCTTAATCCCCTGGAATACCTGCGGCGCTTATATGCAATCCGTGCTGTTGATCAACCCGCTCGAATACGCCTTGTTTTGTTTTTTCAACTGGCTGTCACCCTTGATAGGGATAGCTTGTGCGTTGGCTGGTCTACGTATTAAACGACTGGTGACCACAAAGAGCGTCGAGCAACCGCCGTTCGCTAATATGTCGCAAAGGGAGAAAGAAGCATGATGACGGATAAAATAACTGAGATTATCATCGTCGGCGGCGGCAGCGCAGGCTGGATCTGTGCCGGCTTGCTGGCGGTGCGCCACGGAAAAACCGGCAGCACCCGGGTCAGAGTCACGCTGATTGAGTCACCGGACGTTCAGATCTTGGGGGTCGGTGAGGGCACCTGGCCCAGCATGCGTGCTAGCCTGAAGACCATGGGCATAGGCGAAGCGGAATTTCTAAGCTGCTGCGATGCCAGTTTTAAACAGGGATCCAAATTTGTTGGTTGGGGCACGGGACGGGCGCATGACACCTATTACCACCCTTTTACCCTGCCGCAGGGGTACTTCGATCTGGATCTCACTCCCCATTGGCTGGCATCAAATCCCGGGGTGCCGTTCGCCGAGGCGGTGGGCAGCCAGGCCGTTGTTTGCGAGCAGGGTTTGGCGCCCAAACTGGCCGACTCCCCCGACTATGTAGGCGTGCTTAATTACGGTTATCACCTGGATGCGGGCAAGTTTGCCTCCTTGCTCAAACGACATTGCACCGAGCGGCTCGGCGTACGTTATGTGCGTGATCACGTGCTCGGGGTCGAGTCATATCCGAATGGAGACATTCAGGCGTTGCGTACGCGAGAAGGGGGTACGCTTGGGGCGGATCTCTTTATCGACTGCTCTGGCAGCCAGGGGCTGCTGATAGCGCAGCACTACCGAGTGGATTTTATTGGCAAGGGTGACGAACTGTTTGCCGATACTGCGCTGGCCGTGCAGTTGCCGCGTACTCGCAATGACGAAGTTATTGCCAGCCATACCCTGGCTACGGCGCAACAGGCGGGTTGGATCTGGGACATAGGCTTGCCGGGACGGCGTGGCATAGGGCATGTGTTTTCCAGTGCCCATCAAAGCAGGGGCGAGGCCGAGCGGGTATTGCAAGACTATTTATTAGCGCAGGGGGCGGATCTGGACGCCGATCTAGCGTTTCGTTCCATACCTATCCGACCAGGTTTTCGCGAGCATGTCTGGGTTAATAATTGTGTAGCCATTGGTATGGCCGCGGGCTTCTTGGAGCCCCTTGAGGCATCGGCCCTGTCCATGGTGGAAATTGCCGCCAACACCTTGTGTGACCTCCTGCCCGATTGTCGTGAGCAGATGCCCCTGGTGGCAGCCAGATACAACCGGATCATGCGCTACAACTGGGAGGGAATTGTCGATTTTTTAAAACTGCATTATGTTGCCAGCGCTCGCCGGGACAGCGACTTCTGGCGTGACAACCAAAGAGAGTCGAGTATGTCGGAAAGTCTGCGCGAGCGTTTGCTGTTGTGGCGCAGCCGTGCCCCGAGCGAATATGATTTCGAGCGCAAGCGAGAGGTGTTTCCCGCGGCCAGCTACCTCTATGTGCTGGCGGGCATGGGCTGGCGTCCACAGGGGAGAGCCAATCACAAAGGTGAAACGGCTTATGCCGAGCGCTTGTTTGAGGAAAATAGGCTTAAAACGCAGCGCTACCTTGCTGGCTTACCGAGCAACCGTGCGCTGCTGGACAAGATACGAGAGGAGGTGAAGCATGGATTTTCGCTTGCAGAAGTTAAGTAGTGACCGGCATGGGACGCTCAAAGTGACTGAGGAGGGTGGATTAGCGCGTAACCGCCACCTGCATTTCTGCGACCTGGTTTTTTCCGAGTGGGGCCAGGCGGCAGCGGATTACCCTGTGCTTTTTATCGAGCAGGATGGCGGCACCTCGATGCAAGCTGTCGCTGTGCTGGGGCTGGAGCCGAATGAGAATCTCTACTACGCCGGTGATATCTGGCGGGGCTGTTACCTGCCGCTGAAATTGCAGGCGCAACCCTTATACCTTCAGGCGCCTGCCCACCCAAACGGCTTACCGGAACTTATGCTGGACATCGGCGACGGGCGCGTACAGGCGCAGCATGGGCATGCTCTGTTTGAGGAAGGACGCGCCACGGCTTTTCTCAAGCACAAGGTGGATCTGTTGGTGGGGGTAGCCCGCGGGTATCAGGTTAACCATGACTTTATCGAAAAGCTCAAGAAAAATGTTTTACTGGAGTCGTTGGCGCTTGAAATTACTAGGCCGGATGGCAGTCTGCTGCGGGTGGAAGGGCTATACACCATAGACATTGCGCGTCTTGGTGGTTTGCAGCCGGGAAGTTTGTCAGCTTCTGAGTCCGACCTGCTTTATGCCTTGGCGGCTTCCCGAGAGCACCTTAAAAAGCTGGTGGATATCAAACTGGCGGGCGCACTTGCCTGCGGTTCGAGGTACTGATAGCTTAAGGATTAACCATATTGATAAAAAGGGAACAGGGATATGCAGGTGAAATTCTTAACACAAGATCAGGATGTCCCAGCAGTGTACACTGAGGTACTTGAAGTCTTATGGCAGTGCGTGGTCAATACACGCCTGAGACCTTGACCGAGCAGGTGAAAAAGCAACAGGCCCAGGGCTATCTGCTGGTTTAAGGGCTACGCTCAGGCCAATCAATACACGCAAATCCACCTCGACTCCGGTGTGCAGCGCTTCCCCGCCCACCGTTTTTATCTGCGTGAGTGCTTTGATATTGCCAGCCATCATTTTTCTTTGCTTGATGTCTAATCGCCGCTGAGGCACTCTGTAACTAAAAGAAAAATAAGCTATTTATACCCTCATCAATATCAAACGGTGAGGGGGTTTCCGGCTAATAAGGAAAAGCGATGTACAAAGGAAGTTGTCTGTGTGGTTCAATCCAGTTTTTGTTGCATGGCAGTGTGACGGACATCATTCACTGCCACTGTTCGTTATGCCGCAAGGCCAGTGGCAGTGCCTACGCTACTAATGGCTTTATAAATGCCGATGAGCTGGAGCTGACGGATAATAACGGTACGCTGACTTTTTTTGAAAGTAGTGAGGGTAAGCGAAAATACTTTTGTAAAACATGCGGCGCGCCCATCTATAGTGCAAACGCGCAATCCCCAACAAGATACCGTCTTCGTCTAGGAGCCCTGGACAGTGATATTTCCGAGCGTCCCATTTCCCATAATTTTGTAACTTCTAAGGCAAACTGGGAAGACTTGGATCTGATGCTTCCCCGTTATGAGAAGCACGAGCCCGGACGAAAATAGGCGCAGTTGGTAGCTTGCCAACTTAGGTGTTTGATACCCACCGTTTACTCGGGACTTTTGGTTGCAAAAGTGTGCAGTATGTCGATGCACCTTTTCGTAATAAGTTGTTTTTTCCCGCCAGATGAGCACTGACAATGGCTCCTTCCTTCATCAGGCAAATGGCATCAAGCAATAGGCCATCGGCGCTCTTGAGGTGGCGAGCGATGATTTCGCGAGTCGCTTCTTTATGGTGATGACAAAAGCGAAGGATATCGCTGTTAACATCACTAAACTCCGCCGAGGTATTGATAAAAAAACAGCCCCTAAAGTCTCCGAGTTGGGATTCTCCACCGTTAAACCAACTTTCCAATGCCGAAAATAATTTCAGGACAACTTCCTCATCTGATTTAGCTCCCGTCAACACTGTTTCTAACCAGGCGGCAAAAGTATCGTGTCGTTGCTGCAAGGCGGCTAACACCAAAGCCTCTTTACTTTGAAAATAAGCGTAGAGTGTGCGCTTGGCAACGCCGGAAACATTCAGTATTTCATTGATACCAATAGAGTTAATTCCATTTCTATAAAAAAGCGTGAGGGCTGTATCTACCAGCAATTGACGTTTTTGGCTCATGGGGTGCCTCCTTTATATGCATATTGACAAAGGTAGACCGAATTGTCTACATTAATGCGAGGTAGACAGAGTGGTCTACTTTTTTGGGAGTTTTAAATGAACAATCTAGTGTTATCGGTTATTGCGGGTGTGGGTGCTTTCCTGGCCATAGGTTTACTTTCTTTTTTTGACGCCACAATGAGCAATGTGGCCTTACTTATGGCTCCGTTTGGAGCGACGGCGGTACTCGTTTTTGGCGTGCCGGAGAGCCCACTAGCGCAACCAAAAAACGTGATTCTGGGTCACTTAATTACTGCATTTGTTGGTGTATTCTTCAGCCAATATCTGGAGGTATCACCCTTAACATTATCTTTAGCAACTGGCATTGCCGTCAGTGCCATGCTGGTAACCAAAACCACCCATCCGCCCGCAGGCGCTAACCCTCTGCTGATTATGTTGTCGGGGCAAACTTGGTCGTTTCTTTTTACTCCGGTGCTGGTGGGGGCGATTTTGATCGTTTTGGTCGGTAAAGGTATGCAGATGGTGCTGAAGCAATACCAAAAAACGGCTAACTGACAAAGGGGAGCTGAGGCTGGCTGACAACGGCGAGGTTATCAGCCAGTGCTGGCAAAAGGTTAAGCTATTTGTTATCAATGGAGCAATAAACGAGCAGGGAAGCTTTTAAACGCACTCACGTGACACCTTTCCCGCCACTAAGCTATTAGCTATTGCCTAATATTCGAGGTAACCCAATGAGGCATGTATGTGAAACCGAGCGCTTGACCATCAGGCAACTTGATTTAAGTGATGCCGAGTTTATTCTGCACTTACTCAATGACGAGTCCTTTCTACGTTATATTGGCGATAAGAAGGTTCGTACCCGGGAAGATGCGATAAACCATCTGACAAATGGCCCCATGGCCAGTTACAAAAACCATGGCTTTGGCCTGAACCTGGTGCAGTTAAAAGGTGAATCAACAGCCATAGGCATGTGCGGGTTATTAAAAAGGGAAGAGTTGGATTATCCGGATTTGGGCTACGCGTTTTTACCCGAGTTTTGCGGCAAGGGCTATGCTAGGGAAGCGGCCGAAGCTCTGTTAAAACAAGCGGTGGTCAAGCGCGGCATGCAAACAGTGCTGGCCGTTACCGCCCCAAATAACCTAAGATCCATGCACTTGTTGGAAAGTATCGGCTTTAATTTAAAAGGGACCCAGGAGCTGTATGGCTTAGAAAATAACCTCTTTGAGTACCGCAGCTTGTAAGCAAGTACCTATAAAATAACGCAAGAATATATCTTAACGTCACAGGCTTCATGGAGGCATTTTGAACGGACCAAGCCCAGAAGATAAAGAGCCCATGAAAGGGTTTCCCCAAGTAGGGTATTTAAAGAACTTTATTACGTCTGAAAATATTATTGTCGGGGACTACACCTATTACGACGACCCCGAAGGGCCAGAGCGGTTCGAAAGCAATGTGCTTTATCATTTCCCGTTTATCGGCGACAAACTCATAATCGGAAAGTTTTGCGCCATAGCCAAGGATGTAAAATTCATTATGAATGGCGCCAATCATAAGGTATCCGGCTTTTCTACTTACCCGTTTCAGATATTTGCTAACGGTTGGGATAAGGTGATGCCCAAGCCGGGCGATCTGCCTTATAAAGGTGATACCGAAGTTGGCAACGATGTCTGGATTGGCTATGACGCCACTCTTATGCCCGGCGTTAAAGTGGGTGATGGCGCAATCATTGCAAGTAAGTCTGTGGTAACGGCCGATGTTCCAGCCTACAGCATGGTCGGCGGCAACCCAGCCAGGGTCATTAAATACCGCTTCGATGAAAGCGTAATCAAAGAGCTTTTAGCAATAGCCTGGTGGGACTGGAGCGCCGAAAAAATTACACAACACTTAGAAGCAATTGTGGGCTGTGATCTGGCGGCACTGCGCAAAGCCAATAAGCCGTAAAGGGCAGTATTAACCAGCACCATGACCCAGGTTAAAACTCTTACCCTCGCCATCTCTGCTGGCATTGTTGCCCTTGTAGTTGGCGCGATCGCCTTCACCCTTAGTTGGAATCTGTGGGATTACTGGGGCGGCCCCATGCCTGGAATTCAGGTGTTGCTGTTTCCCGGAAATTTGACTCTGATCCATGTGTGGCACCCCTTATTCACAGAAGAAGTGAGTTTTTGGCCTAAGCTCGCGCTGCTCTTTATTGGCCAGTTTGTCGTTGTTACCCTGGTGGCGGCCCTTTTTATCGGCCTGGTTAGAAAGTTTAATCACCTCTTTACCCATGCAAACCGCTAGCGCGCGTTTCGTATCAGGGAGATGATAACGTGTTTGCTTGCATTGAAGACTTTGATGGGGGTGTTTTGGTTGGGGCGACAAAGTACCAAAATAATTTATAACAAGGCGATCCGCCGCGTTAGCTATTTTTTAAATTTAAGGAGCTACACTTGGAAAAGGTGTTAGTCAGTGCGTGCTTGCTTGGAAACAAGGTTCGCTACAATGCGAGTTGCTTATCTGTACCAGAGTCTGATTTAAATTGGCTGCAAACAGGTGTTGAACTTGTGGTTTGTTGTCCCGAAGTTTCGGCAGGTTTACCCATTCCCAGAGCCCCGGCTGAAATAATCGCAGGTCAAGGAGTTGACGTCCTGCAAGGTGCTGCAAGTGTTGTGGGCAATGATGGTGTTGATGTCACTCATCAGTTTATTGTTGGCGCCAAAAATGCGTTGAAGCTATGCCAAGAACAACAAATAAAGTACGCGGTGCTCGCTGAGGGCAGCCCCTCCTGCTGTAGTGCAAAAATCTACGATGGTACATTTAGCGGCACTAAAGTAGATGGTTTGGGAGTAACGGCCGCATTACTAGAACGTGAGGGTATTCGCGTATTCAGTCAATATACCATAGCTAGCCTTAGAGCAGAGCTGGAACAAGATAGCTAACACGGCGTGATATGTATGGGTGAAAAAACGAATCAATTAATTGAGGTTTTAACCGAGCTTCGACAGTTAACATCAGAAGATGACCAAGAGCATTGGGTTAAATTTTTGCTCCTTGCTGAAACCCGATTAAAAAAGTCTGACTTTTCAGGGATAGAGCATTTGTTGGCTGGCTATGGCGGGCTGGGTTCATTTAATGATGTTTGGATCCAATCAAGCAAAGAAAAAGATGAAAGGTTTTGTTTTTTAAGGTCCAAGGCTTGGGACCTGGCAAATTACATTAAGGAAAATCATGAATTTATCACTTAACAAGGTGCTGAGGTCATGTCGGACTTCGCCCTCAAGGTCGATGCGGTACGCGCTAAAGTGCAGCCCCTTAGCGGCGCGTTAGGGTGAACCCAAACAACGGAGATATAAATTATGCTCGGTGTAAATGAACTTACTGCTTTTTTCGGTTGGTGTACTGTAATAAATCTGGCTTTTTATTTGCTGTCCGCATTTTTTATTTTGGTATTTAAAGATTTCACTATTAATCTTCACAGTAAAATTGCAGACGTCGCGCCTTCCGAATTGCCACGTATATACTTTAATTTCATGGGTAATTATAAACTCGGTATATTGCTTTTAAACCTTACACCCTATATCGCACTCAAGTTAATGGGATAGACAAAGCTCAGCATAATAAGGTGTTAAGGTGGAACTGTGAAACAAGCCTCTGATGCCAGGGAGTAATAATGAAAATCGTAGAAGGTGATTTAATAAAACTCGCCCTGGCTGGTGAATTTGATGTCATCATTCATGGGTGCAATTGTTTTTGCACCATGGGGGCAGGTATTGCAAAAGCAATAAAAGCTGAATTTCCTGAAGCATTCAAGGCCGACCTGGATACTGAAAAAGGTTTAAAACAAAAACTGGGTACTTATTCTCAAGCTAGTGTTGAAAGAAACGGTAACACCATAACTGTCATCAATGCTTACACCCAGTTTAATGGGCATGGACGCGGTGTAAAAGCAGACTACCAAGCAATCCAAAGTGTCTTTTCGCGGCTTAAAAAAGAGTTCGGTGGCTCTCGCTTTGGTTACCCTCTAATTGGCGCTGGGCTGGCGGGCGGTGACTGGAATGTCATAGCGCAAATTATTGAAACCGAGCTAGCTGGTGAAAACCATACCCTAGTGAAATTCGCACCCTAACGAACTTTGACATGCGGTTTTTAGCGCGCCTCAACGCACCTTACATATGGTCCAGTTAAAGTGAACCGTGTACCGTGGAAGGTATCAAGCTTACAAGGTAAGCTACCTTATAAGGAATTACTAATAACCTATTAGGCATCTGAAATGTTGATTCAAAGAGCTCTATTATTTGTAGTTACAATTGGGATTACATTATCCGCTGGTGTAGCTGGAGTATACGGTGGTGAAGCTGTTGCAGTTAAGTTATTTGGCCCAGAAATATTGGTCGGCCCATACACAGCTTTATCACCAAAGTTGTGGGTTCTAATTTTGTTTTTTGGATTGGGTGCACTTGTATCTGGCTTTGGTGTTATTTCCTTATTGGTTATGCCTCTTATGTTCATGTTCCCTAACCATAGAAAGCCTTTCTCCTGGATGAAAAAGCCTTCAAAGAGGCAAATACTGGTTCTAAAGTGGTACGCTGAAGGGCTTAAAAAGTATACGGATGATTTGGAAAGAAATGCCTAGCAAGGTTGTCAAGTTCTCTCCAGCCCTTCGGGCCTGCGCGTTACAGCCAAGCCGTTGGCTTGTATGCCCTTTCAACGGCGTTGATATCAGTTTTTAGCCATACCCATTCACTAAAAAACGCAGACTATCAGGCTCCTCCCGTTTGAATTTGCGCTGCGAAGCCTTGCTTTGGTCGCTCGTCGCCCAACGCGACAAGATCTATCGGCAAAGGCCTCGCCCACACCCAAAGGCGGTCTTAGTAAAGTCATTACTGAGGTAAATCCAGCTCCACCACCTTATCGATAACAAAGCGACGCATTGCCTCGCCATCGACCAGCTTGTACTGCACCTGACGCATTTTTTTCGTCGGCCCGGCATTGGTGTCGTTTTCGCCATAAACAGGGAAACGCTGCACCAGAGAGGTTTCTACAATGGCGAACTCATCATGGCCCATGTAGCCGGCGCTGATCTTAGGTTGCTCGGTCACGGGTTGAAAATAAATCTGGCTCATGGACTTTTTGTTATTCACCGAATAGCCGATCACCTCACCATAACTGCCACTGCCATCGGATTGGGTATAAACCAAGAGCTCGGGAGAGCCATCGGAGTTTAAGTCTTCAATCTCGGCGCCCACCACACGGCCATTAATTCCATGGCTGACCGCCTCATTGCTGATGGATAAACCAAAAGGCGCTATGGTTAGCCGGTTTTCACCTTCGCCCTTAAAAGACGTGACATTAAAGCCAATACCTTGTAACACCAGAGTTTTATTGAATATGCTTTGGTCCAGCTGGCTGTTATCCAAAGGCTCACTCAGCTTGCTGTAGCCGCCCTTAATCGAGCCACCGCCGGAGCAGAAGAAATTAAGCATGCCTTCGGCTTCAGGGTGTTCTGTGTTGATTTCAATGCCTTGCTCAGTGAAGTCAAAGAGTATGGCGGTGCCCTGGGTTTCGGCCTTATAGCGGGTGTCGCTTAATCGCTGTGCCGTGTCCGTGTAGGTACAGGTCGGGCGCTTTCTATCGATACGAGAGCGTATTGATACATTGATTTCGTCTGGTCCAATTTGGCTAACCTGTACCGCCATCCAGTCATAACCTTGGTCGCGTTTGTGGTATTCGCCACTGACATAATTACCGGCAGGGTTGAATGCACTTGGCACAGGCTTGGTTTTGGCATCCTCCACCGTGTTTGCTTTGGCAGGCATTTGGGCTGATTTAGTGGCCTCAGGTTCATCCTGACAAGCCGCCACACTCATGGCTAAGGCGAGAATAAGGGTGTTCTTGATCATAAGCGGCATCTTGTTGCTTTGTTTCTAAAGAAGAGACTTGTCAATCTAGCATAGAATAATGGCTTTACCCAGCGAGCTAGCCTAGTTTGTGCTGGCTCATGTCCATGATTTGCCCTGAATTTTGTGAGTGGATAACCCTGAAAAATAAAGGGGCAGATCATTTGCACCCAAGATCAATCATAAAATACGATTGAAGTAATCTAAACAATCAATTTTATTTATCGATTGCTCATCGTTATCTTAGTAATCAAGCCAGCGGGGAAGGTACTTCCCGCACTAAATCACTTAAATCATTAAGATAAATGAGAGGATAAAATGAGCAACTCTTTAATCAACACAAAAATCAAACCATTCACAGCCACCGCCTACCACAATGGCGATTTCACCGAGGTGAGCGAGCAGGATCTACTGGGTAAATGGTCAATCGTATTCTTCTACCCGGCGGACTTCACCTTTGTATGTCCTACTGAGCTGGGCGATTTGGCGGACCACTATGCCAAGCTACAGGAAATGGGCGTAGAGGTGTACTCGGTATCAACCGACACCCACTTCACCCACAAGGCATGGCACGACGCATCAGACACCATTAAGAAAATCCAATTCCCTATGATTGGCGACCCAACAGGTCAAATTACCCGTAATTTCGGGGTAATGATTGAAGAAGAAGGTCTGGCACTGCGCGGTACCTTCGTGATTAACCCTGAGGGTGAAATCAAGGTCGTTGAAACGCATGACCTGGGCATTGGCCGCAGCGCGTCAGAGCTACTGCGTAAGGTTCAAGCCGCTCAGTACATCGCCACTCACGATGGTGAAGTATGTCCGGCCTCATGGCAGCCAGGTGAAGAGACGCTTGCGCCTTCACTGGACTTAATCGGCAAAATCTAAGTCGTCCGAGTTAAATAAGCCAGACTGTGGCGGTGGAGACACCGCCTTTTTCTTCTAAATTGTTGAGGCAAACCATGTTAGACACTGCAATTAAAAATCAATTATCAAGCCATTTTAGTACGTTGACGGGTGACATAGAGCTGGTTCTTGCCCTCGACGACACGAACAAAAGTAACGAATTACAGGCGCTGGCCAATGATCTTGCATCGCTAAGCGAGCGCATTCGCGTCAGTACAAATAACGACGAACAAGCCCGCCGTCCATCGATGACGGTTAAGGGCGAGCAGGGTACGGCCATCGCCTTTGCCGGTGTGCCCATGGGCCATGAGTTTACCTCTTTGGTACTGGCCATACTGCACAGTGGTGGCGTTGCCACCAAGGCCGATGCGACTCAGGTTGAGCAAATTAAAGCACTGGATAAGGAACTGAATTTTGAGATTTATATCTCCTTAAGCTGTCAGACCTGTCCGGGCGTGGTGCAGGCCCTTAATACCATGGCGGCACTGAACACACGGATCACCACTACCATGGTCGATGGCGCCTTATTCCAGGAGGAAGTGGAGGCCCGCAATATTATGGCGGTGCCCACGGTATACCTAAACGGTGAAGTTTTCAGCCAGGGCGCCATCAGCCTAAACGATATCCTCACCAAGGTGGACGAAGGCGCCAGTGCCCGTCAGGCCGAGCTGTTAAATGAAAAAGACCCCTATGACGTACTGGTTGTTGGTGGCGGTCCGGCCGGTGCATCCGCGGCCATTTATGCGGCTCGTAAGGGGTTGCGCACCGGCGTGGTGGCGGAGCGCTTTGGCGGCCAGGTTGCCGATACCCTGGCGATTGAGAACTTTATCTCGGTCAAGGCCACCGAAGGCCCTAAGCTGGTGGCCCAGCTTGAGGAGCATGTTAAAGACTATGATGTGGACGTGATTGATAACCAGCGTGCATCGCGACTTTACAGTGACAATGGCAACCACATTGAGCTTGAAAACGGCGCCACCTTAACGGCTAAGGCCGTGATCCTGGCCACCGGTGCCCGTTGGCGTGAAATGAACGTGCCCGGTGAGCGCGAATATCGCGGCCGCGGAGTGGCCTACTGCCCGCACTGTGACGGCCCCTTGTTTAAAGGCAAGCCCGTGGCGGTAATTGGCGGTGGTAACTCGGGTATTGAGGCGGCCATTGATCTGGCCAATATCGTAGAGCAGGTCACTGTACTTGAATTTGCCGATACCCTGCGTGCCGATGAGGTTTTGGTGCGCAAGGCGCAGAGCATGGCCAATATCACCATCATTAAAAGCGCGCAAACCACACAGGTGCTGGGCGATGGCAATAAGGTAACGGCGCTGGCCTATACCGATCGCAACACGGGCGAGCAGCATCAGCTCAGCATTGCCGGGGTATTTGTACAAATCGGTTTGGTGCCCAACACCGAATGGTTGAAAGAAAGCGGCGTGACCTTGTCAAAATTCGGCGAAATCGAAGTGGATAATCGCGGTGCCACCAATGTAGAGGGCGTGTATGCGGCGGGCGATGCCACCAACTCCGCCTTTAAGCAAATTATTATTGCCATGGGCTCAGGTGCCACCGCCAGCCTGGGCGCCTTTGACTACCTGATCCGTCATCACCAGGAGTAAAGCCTAACCAGCTACTGCACTTACACCCTGAAATCTCCAGTGGTGCAGTGTCCTAGCCGCTCAATTGAGCGGCTTTTTTTGTTTTAGTTGAGCGAGCTTATTGTACGGCCATTGCCTGCTCTTCCTCTTGCACATCTAACTCGCCAACATGCCAGTAAAAAGCGCCTATTTCCTGGGTCAGGCGTTTTTTAACCCAGGCCCGATAGTCACCATCGTCCGTGGGGGTCATCTCAAAGGAGTCTGGACCCATGGCATTAGTTGTGAGCTCTGCAAACGCCTGTGCGTGAGCGCGACTGGCGCCGTCCTTGTCGCGTTTATCCAGAAGCGGCAACACCAAGGGCAGGGGGCAATTGATATTCATAAAGGCTTGTAAAACGCCCCATAGCTCGGTGGCGGCGCTGACGTTAATGGCGCACCAGGTGCTCAAGGGCACGCGCCGTCTAGGCGTTTTTTGTGGGTAGCGCGGGTACATTTCCAAGGTGGTGCTTGGCGGCTGGGTCTGATTGCCCGGGCTAAAATTCGCGTAGGCGTTCAGCTCGGAAAAATGGCAGCGCCACTGCAGCACCTCATTATGGTAATGCTCGACCATGCCTTTGTTGCGCTGGAACACCAAGTAGGGATAAAAGCGTGCTACCTTCATTTTGGTCTTTTTATAGATAAAGGGCAGTGCGGCGGAGATTAGAAAAAGCGCGATATAGGCGGGAGTATTGACGGGCTCTGACAACACCTGGATCAGCATAAAAGGCCAGCCTAAAAAGATCATCAAGAAGTTCAGGGCATTTAGCCCCCACAGCAACTTGCCAAGCCAAGATCGTTTCCAACCATAGAAAGTCAGGGATGTATCGCTCCAGTAATAACGGTACTTGGCAATAAAATGGGCTTTATCCAGCCTTTGTGACGGCTTGATGTCTAGCAAAGATAGGATATGCAGCGGCTGCAAATTGATCAGCGTGCTGTAGTCGAGCCTATGCATATTAACGTGCTCCTCGGGACAGAGCATATCCCCGCCGGCATCCAGATATTCTTGATACCGCCAACGCAGGTAGAGGTGAGAAAGCAACCAAGGTGCTCCCGCCGCTATTGCGACCGCAAACCAATAACCGGCAAATTGCCAGGCATGGCTATCGGCGATGATGTTTTGCCAAAACAGGCCATGACTAAGAGCCAGGCCGACGCTTACTCCTGTGCCAATGAGCAGTACGGGGACCGCAAGCAGGGCAAGTATAAAGAACACCTTGTCCAGGGTGCGATAGGCGGAGGGCGGCCGTGGGAAGTCAAATTCGTCGGCCACAGCTTCTGCCAGGCTGAGTGTGTGTTGCTCTGGCCCCTGCCAGGGAGACGTCCCTCGAGAATAAGTCGATGCGGTGGCGGGTTTAGTAACTGCGTTATTCATATCTGACATCCTGTCGTATTGGCCATTAAGGCTGAGAAATGGGCGTAGAAGGCACCGTTAGGGTGTACTGATAAACGCCTGTGCGGCGTTGCGGCCCATGGCATAACCGGCATCGAGTTTGGCTAAATCCCGGGTGGTGCGGGAGATGTCAAACTCAGTCGGTGGAGCAATAATATGGATCTCGCAGTCGCTTGGCGGCTGCATAATGAAATCCAGGCTGGCATTATAATCGGCCCAGCGGGTAGCCATGCTTTTGGCCAGTGCCGGCGTGTTTTTCAACAGGCGTTGGGTGAGCCAGTTGAATTTCGCCGGTTTTTTACGATAGCCCAGGGGCTGAGAGAGGATCACTGTGATCTTACGAGCGCCCATGGCGTAGGCCTGGCGCACGGGAATGGAGTCGCCAATGCCGCCATCGGTATAGTATTGTCCCTGGTACTCGGGGTAATCTCGGTACGCTAATGGCAAGGCGCAGGAGGCCTTTAACACCTGCTCCAGGTTTTCAGCCGTGCCTTGAATATACTCGGCCTGGGCGCTATGCACATTGGTGGCCACCACATAAAAAGGGGCACTTTGGTTGGCGAAGGTCTGCAGGTCTAAACGAATGTCACTGATGGTTTTATGCCACAACCAGTCCAAATCAAACAGGTGCCCACCGCGGATAAAGCGCCCATAGCTGATAAATTCGGGGCGACAGGAGTAGTCGGTGATCACCTTATAATTACGGCCGTGCTGGGCACATAAAAAGGCGGCGATGTTGGTGGCGCCCGCCGACACGCCAAAATACATATCAAAGGGTTGGTAATTGGCCGCGAGCCAGGCATCGAGTACGCCGGTGGCAAAGATACCGCGCATTGCGCCGCCTTCTACGACTAGGGCATGCTTAAGAGAAGAAGTTGCCATGTTTAAAAACCAACACTTTGTTTATTGTGGAGTTTATCTTTAAATTCAGCCTACCACCTAACGTTCAGAGGAGCCAGAAAATGGGACCAGCGCCGGGGCTTTACTTTGTGAGGGCTCAGAAGCTGTTGCGCGTCACTCATGTCATCATGGCTGATTTTACAGCATTCGCTGCGGCGAAGTGCTGAAAACGGGTGTAATATTGTCGCAAAACAATTACAATTGCTACTATATATCATTTCTCCTCTTTAGTGACTTTGCGCCCATGACCGACATCACCACCCATCAGGCTTCACGTAAACGCTTGCTCCTGGCTTTGAGCATCACGTGCAGCTTTATGGTTATTCAGCTGGTGGCGGCGTATTTTGCTAATTCCCTGGCGGTATTTGCCGATGCCGGACATCTGTTTGTGCATAACAGCACCTTGTTTATCGCTATTCTGGCTTCGTCCATCGCCATTCACTTGGCGCGCAATTTTAACGATGGCTTTAATAAGGCGGAGTTGGTTGGGGGCCTGATCAACGGTAGTTTATATCTGGCCATTAGTTTGACCATTCTCACCCTGGGGACGGATCGCTTTGTCGATTTGCAACACGGCCATGAGCGTGGCGATGTGAACCCGCAAATTATGGCGTTGGTGTCCATGCTGGGTTTTGTGTTTCATGGCACCGCCGCCTGGGTGCTTTATAAGGGCCGCAAAGAAAGCATTAATGTGTATGCGGTGTTTTTGCATACCTTTTTCGATTTGCTCTCCACGGTCACTACCTTGGTGGCAAGCGTGATTATTGTGCTGACCGGCTGGCAGCAGGTGGATGTGCTCTTTAGCATGTTGATTGCGGTATTTGTGCTGGTGACCGGCTTGCGCCTGATATTCCAGTGCTTGCAGCGTTTGCGAGCGTCTGCCGAGGCGTTGCCTAAGGCGACCCGGGTAGAGAAGGCCTTAAGCCGACTCGATCATGTTGCCAGTGTCCATAATGTCACCGTGTCCATGATGGATAATGCCCCCGCGGTCGGTGCGCATATCGTTTTGAAGCATCATTGTACCGTGGCCGCCCACGATGCCATCTGCCGCGCTGCGGCGGAGCAGATGCTGGCGAGCAAATTTAATATCCGCCACAGCGTGTTACAAATCGAGGCCAGTGCCAACGGCACTCATCATCAGCACTGCGGCGCCAGCGAGGCAAGCTAACAGGCGCTTTTCAACATACCCTGCGGGCCATGCCGACGTCGTGCTCTGTCCGTCCCAAAGCGACAAAAACCGCTCTAAAAATACCGCCTTGCTACAGGCTATTCATCTTATCCAGCGTCTTTTCCAGATAATACTTGGCGGCCAGGGTCGCGGCATCACACGGCTTGGCAAAGAAGAAGCCCTGCAAGTGGTGACAACCGAGCTTATTTAAGAAGAAGATTTGCTCTCGTGTTTCCACCCCTTCGGCAATGCAGTACAGTCCCAGGCTGCTGGCCAGGTTATGTATGGTGCGAATAATGGCCTCGTTGGTGGGGTTGATACCAATTTGGCGCACAAAGCTTTGGTCTATCTTGATCACATCGATGGGGAACTGATTCAGATAGGTCAGCGACGAGTAGCCGGTACCAAAATCGTCCAAGAAGAGTTTTAAGCCGGCGGCACGCAACTTATTAAGCTGAGCCGCCGCCTTGGTCTTGTCGTCCAATAGAGTACTTTCGGTGATCTCTAAGCGCAATTGCCCTGGGCTGACATCATGCATGGCGAGAATATCCACCAGGCGCTCGGTGAGGTTGGACTTAAGAATATGTATGGGCGAGAGATTCACCGACAGATAGAAGTCATCATAGGTGCTAAACCATTGTTTGAGCTCTCGCAGGGCGCGGTGCAGCGCCTGCTCGGTGATGGCATCGATCAGCCCTATCTCCTCGGCCACCGGAATAAACTCGGCGGGCGATATAAACTGGCCCTCGCTTTGCCAGCGCAGCAGGAGCTCAACGCCGACGATGCGTTTTTGGTGAATATGCACTATGGGTTGATAGTGGTTGGTCAGTAGCTCGTCGCGATAGGCATCTTGCAGGGCATTTTCCAGCATCAGTTTATGGGTGATGCGGTTGTTCATCTGTTCGGTGAAGAACTTATAGCCATTACGTCCGGCATTTTTAGCGTATATCATCGCCATATCGGCGTTACGGATCAGGTCTTCGGCATTGTCGGCATCAAAAGGAGACAGGGCGATACCGATACTGACGGAAATATTGATGGTGATGTTGCCGATTTTAATCGGTTTTTCCAAGGTCTTGGCCAGGTGCTCGGAAAGCTCGCTGAGTGACTGCGGCGATTGTACCTGCTCAATCAGTAATAAGAATTCATCGCCACTTTGGCGGGCCAGTAGCGAGTTATCATCGAGTTGCTCACTGATGCGCTCGCAGATACAACAGAGTACTTGGTCGCCCACCGCATGGCCGAAGGAGTCATTCACCGGTTTAAATTTATCCAGGTCTATAAACAGCAGGGCCAGAAGCGATGAATTTTCTTTCGCGTAGTCGATGGCCTGGGCTATTTTGCCGCGCATCATGGTGCGGTTGGGAAGCCCGGTGAGGGGGTCGTAGTTGGCCAGGTAACGCAGCTCGTCTTCGGCGCGCTTTTGCTCGGTCAGGTCGGTGATCACCACCACATAGTAGCTGATCTCATCACTTTGCTCTTGCTTGTCACGACATACCGCCGTCACGCTGATCTGCACCGGATGGCGCATATCATGCTTGGTGCGAATTTGCTCCTCTATTCGCCAGTTATCACCCGCCGCTAACTTGCCGATCAGTCCCATATAACGCTGGAACTTTTGCTTACCCAGGGCACGCACGAAGGGCTGAATACTCAGTCCCGGGCTGTTGGGATCGGAAAACGCCCGTAAGAAACTGTCATTGGCGGAAAACGGCTGCAGATGCTCGTCTAGAATTAACAACCAATCGCTGATTTGGCCTATGGCCTCACCAAGGACCGTGGCCTGCTGGGCCGAGGCCTTGGCATCGGTAATATTGGTGTAAATTCCCGATACTTCCTTGGGTTGGCCTGTGGCATCGTATTCGGTGATCCGTCCCACCTCGTGATACCAGTGCCAGGTGCCTTGTTTATGGCATAAGCGGTAGGTGAAATCCCAGGTGGCTTGTTCGCCCTGATTTAAAAAGCGCTTCCAGTTTAGGCGATAACGGTCGACATCCTGAGGGTGGATTAACTCCACATATTGCTCGAATGTGCATCGATTTTGGATTTCGCGATAACCCAGCTCCGCCGCCAAGCGACGCTGCATAAAGCGCCGTTCCTGCACCTGATAGTGCCAGATGCCGCTGTTGGAGCTTTGCAGTGCCAGGTCGGTTTGTTGTTGCGAGGCCAGCAACTTGCCGTGAGCACTGTGCAGGCGTCTTTGTTGTCGTCTTAGCCACAGCATCCAGCTGCCAAGGAGCAGGGCGCTGATAACAATATAGAGGGTGATCGCCAGCGGTGAGCGCCAAGGCGCATAGGCCACTTCAATACCCAGGTGTAGGGTACGGGACCACTTTCCCGAGACCGGATCGAAGGCGCTAATACTGAGTTGGTGAGCGCCAGGGTTCAAGGTAGCAAATTGCAAGTTGTTGCTGGCGTAGTTTGGGTATTTAAACTCACTGGCACCGCTGAGGCTGATTTTATAGCGTACCTGATCGCGATGAATATAATCGAAGCTGGAAAAGGAAATGGTCAGGCCCAGATCGTCATGTTGTAACTGTAACGGGGTGTTGGCATATTTGCTGGGCGTATAGTCCAGAGGCCGTGAGAGCAGGTTAATGTCGGTAATTTGCGGCGCCGGGGCAATATAATGATTATTGCTGTTAATAAAATCGGCGGGGTCGACAATAAGCAGGCCTTTAACGGTGCCAAAGGCGAGCTCACCGCTGGCCAGCTTGGTGGCGGAATAGCCGTTAAACTCCGCCGCCGAGAGGCCGTCTTTCACACTGAAGTGACGTAAATGGCCGCTGTTGATGTTATAGCGATATAGACCGTTATTAGAGCCAAACCACAAGTAGCCAAAGTTATCCAACACCGGGGTAAATACACTCAGGCTTTGCAGCCCTTGCGCTGGGCCGATGCGGTCGCGCTCCTCCAGCGTTTCCAAGTCAAGGGCAACAACACCTTCACCGTCTATGCTGATCCACAGGCTATTGTTCTGATCTAGGGTCCAGGAGTCGACCAAATTGTTTGACTGCGCGCTTACGTATTTAGGCTCATACACGGGTTGCAAGCTGTCGTTATCGACATCATAGCGATATAAACCGCCGCCGTAGCTAATAAGGGGGTCGTCCTTATGAGTGGGCAGGGGAGCCAAAAAGTGCGAGGCGTGTTCGGGTTGCAGCATTTGTCCGATTGACGGCAAAGCCTCTATTACATTGTTGGCTGGGTCGAATCGGTAAAAACCCGACTCGGCAATGAAGTAGGTCATGCCGTTATCGAGTTGATAGAGCCCCCAATGAAGGGTATCGGCATTGAATGCTAAGGGGTGGGCGGCGTTTTTAAGGGGGTAGCTCAGAGCATTGGTCTTCATATTCAGCAGCGCACTGCCCGGAATAGCCAGCACCCATAGATGGTCGGCAGTATGAGTCGCTGGCTGCAACTGATAGACGGTTTGTTGTCCTATGGCCATCTTTTTATCGTCAAGGGTCATTAAGGTGGTGCTGGGCCCAGTCTTGGGGATTTTATTGAGGCCATTGCCGCTACCAACCCACAGAGTCCCATTGTCCTGCTCATAAATGGCCCAGGCAGCATGCCCATGCTGGTATTTACCTGTGGCCAGGGCCTTTTGCTTGAAGCGCATGGCCAAAGGTGACCAGGAAAACACCCCCTGAGCTTGGGAGCCGAGCCAAAGCATGCCGCTTTTGTCGCGGAACATTGACATGATATTGTTGTCGTTGACCGCATAACGCGAATCGCTAAAGCGGATCAGGTTGATGGTTTGTCGGGTTTGCCGATCAAATTGCAGCAGGCCGTCTTCGGTAGCCACGAAGTCCACCGCGCCATAGCGTTGCAAGGACCAAATATTATGGTTTTCGATCAGTGTTTCAATGAGCGGCTGCTGGCCTTCCAGGCTTCGTCTATATAGGCCTTCTACGGTGCCGACCAAGAGGCCGAATTCGTTGTCCCATTGCAGAAATTTGATATTGCGCTGGTCGTTGCTGGTTGGCTCCTTGGGCAAATGGGGCAAGGCCGAGCTGGTACCATTGTGATAACGGAATAAGCCGGTAGACGTACCAATATAGAGGCTATCATCATGGGGGAGCAGGGCACGGATCATGTGGGTACGATTGTCCAGACTAAACACCAGCTCCAAGGAGCGCTGGCTCAGACTGTACTTGTATACCTGATGGTTAATGCCCAGCCAGATAATATCGTTATTATTGTTATCCTGGCTTAT
Source organism: Pseudoalteromonas sp. T1lg75 (assembly GCF_002964705.1). GTDB lineage: Bacteria > Pseudomonadota > Gammaproteobacteria > Enterobacterales > Alteromonadaceae > Pseudoalteromonas. Next base: position 409,687 of record NZ_PQCD01000033.1, read on the forward strand.
TTCCCAAACGGTGGCATATTTTGCGTCGACCTCGGTCACGGGGTTGCTGAGCAATTGATGTGAGCTGAGGGTCGCAGGGTCGACTAAAAACAGGCCGTTGAGCTGAGCGGAGACGAGAAAATTGCCGTTTTTCAATGGCGTAATAGCCAAAATGGCGTCACTGGCCAGGGCGGGATCGGCACTATTAAAAAGGTTAAGTTGATAGCCGTCGTAGCGGTTTAGGCCGCGATCCGTACCAAACCAAAGATAGCCGAATTCATCCTGGGCTATGGTGTTAACCGTGCCCTGGCTTAGCCCTTCTTCGGTCGACAGGCGTTGCAATTGATAGCCATAGTTTACTGGGGTGGCAAAAACGCCATTAGCGCCGGCAAAGAAGACTAAAAAGCTAAGTAATGCGTTGAGCAAAAAACTGATATAGCGACGCAATTCTTGACTCCAATAAGGCGCTGAAACCGATCTAGTAGGTGGTATCCCTTGAACTGAGCTAGGCCATCAACAGAGAATTAACATTATAATCTGTAAATCTAGCATAGAAGTGTCCGTGGTCACTATATCTTTATAATTTCACTTCTAAAAAATATGACTATATGGTTAACATTAGAGCAACTTTTAAGCCGAAGGATTGACCAGATGAAAAATCAGCCAGCAAATGCCTCTCCTGCGCCCGGTCTTAGCCCCGCCCTTATTGTAATCGATATGCAGCTTCGTTTAGCCCCCGCGATGGCGGATTACCAGCAGGTGTGCGCGCGTGTGAAGTTGCTCACCGAGGTGGCGGATAAACTTGAGATAGAGCACATTATTACCGAACAAAACCCTCTGGGTTTGGGCGCCACAGATCCCTGTTTGATTAACGCCAGCGCCAAAGTGGTGGCCAAGGACACCTTTAGTGCGGTGCAAAGCGAGGCCTTTATTGCCGCCATTGAGGAGTTGGAGGAATCACACTTTTTCTTATGTGGCATGGAAAGCCATGTGTGCGTGTATCATACCGCCAATGAATTGCTCGCCAAGGGGTATCAGGTGAGTGTACTAGCCGATGCGGTGTGCTCCCGAGATCCTGAAAATAAAACATTGGCCTTGGCGCAGTTGCGGCATAACGGCGCCCAGGTATGTTCTTCCGAGACCGCCATATTCGCCTGGATGAATAGCTGCCGCCACCCTCAGTTTCGCGATATCCTGGCTTTGATCAAGTAATGACCGGGAGCGTAAACCCAGTCAAAGCCTGTCCTAAGGTCGTTTATGCTTAAAAGGTGTGCAAGCGGCCGTGATGACAATCAATCAATATTTTTATTGATAACTATTTTTGTTTAGATTAAAATTGGCGGCATAATCTAACTGAGAGTGGTTTTTATTCGTGTATATCTGTCTTTGCCATGGTGTGTCCGATAAGAAAATTGAACAAGCAATCGATCAAGGTGCTCGTTCAATGCGTGATCTTAGCTCCGAGCTTAAGGTCGGCTCTCAGTGCGGCAAATGTTGTAACTGTGCCAAAAAGATCCTAAATCAAAAGCTAATCGATATCGTCGATGTCACCGACGAAGTGGCCTAATCACCAGCAAATTTAGCTAATTTCTGTTATATCTCCCTGTTTTTGTTATATTGAGTAGCATGATGATGGCGAACGGCCAGGGCTCATGCACGCAAAAACTCATCTCCGAATCCTGCTGATCTCGCTATGCACATGGTATTTGATTGGCTGTAGCTCGGTGTCAGACTTCGAATCTATGCCCGAACGTCCAGCCAGTTATGCATTACCTAGTGAGGATGCTGACTTGCTAAATACGTTTTTTGAACAACAACCCAGTGCTGACTTATCCGGCTTTTATCCCTTGATCGATGGCCTGGATGCGTTCGCAGCCCGTATCGCCTTGGCCGAAGTGGCACAAACCTCCATCGATGTTCAATATTATTTGTATCACCGCCAGGAAACCGGCAAGGTGCTCAGTGCCTATCTGTTGAAGGCCGCCGAGCGCGGGGTCCGCGTGCGTATCCTGCTCGACGATATGTCACAGGCCGAGTCAGAACGCGACTTGGCAGCCCTGGCACGTCATGACAACATAGAAGTCCGCCTATTTAATCCCCTTAATCACCGTAAGCTGCGTTTTCTTAGTTTTATTACCGATTATTCGCGGGTGTCGCGGCGTATGCACAATAAGAGCTTTATCGTCGACAGCCAAGTGTTTATTACCGGTGGCCGTAACATCGGCAATGCGTATTTCTCCGGTGAGGATAGCTCCCAGTTTGTCGATTTGGATGTGCTCAGCATTGGCCCGGTGGTCGAAAAGGCCACCCAGGCGTTTGATTTGTATTGGAACCACCCCTTAGCTGAGGATATCGACCGTTTGTTTAGCGAAGTCGACAACGGCCACCTTAACATCCTCAAGGAAAAACTGGCGTACTATGTGAGCCGCCAGTACAGCGACAGCAGCCCTTATATCCAGCGGGTAAAGGAGTCAGACCTGGTGCAGTCGTTGCGCCGTGGCAAGCTGAACCTCGACTGGGCGCTGGGCTATTTATATGTCGATGATCCCAACAAACTGCTAACCGACAGTAGCAATACCAGCACCCATATGGCGCCTAAAATGATCCGTGCCTTGGGGGTGCCCAAACAGCAAGCGATTATTATCTCCCCATATTTTGTACCGCGAGAGCCGGGCATGGCCCTACTGCGGCGCTGGGCGGAGCAGGGGGTGAAGATCACCATTTTAACTAACTCCCTGTCTGCCACCGATGTGCCCGTGGTGCATGCCGGCTACGCAGGTTATCGCAAGGAGTTATTGGCGATGGGCGTCAACCTCTGGGAGCTGAAACGTAACTTCGAGGTAACCCCGAAGAAAATTAAGATAAAAAGCTTTACCGGCTCTTCCGCCGCCAGCTTGCACGCCAAAACCATGGCCTTTGACCACGAGCAGGTCTTTATTGGCTCTTTGAATTTAGATCCCCGTTCATTCAATCTTAATACCGAGCAGGGGTTGGTGATCTCATCGCCTCGGTTTAATCGTTTACTGCGTCGTTGGGTGGAAAATGATATGCCAAAGTTTGCCTGGCGATTAAGCCTGGATGATGAAGGTGAGTTGCAATGGCAGGGAGTCGGCAGCGACAAGGTGTATGATCATGAACCGGATACCAGCCGCTGGCAGCGTTTCAGTGTGTGGCTGATGTCCTTGTTGCCCATCGAAGGAGTGCTATAGGGAATCAACACCAAGAGTACTGAGTGATGGGCATAAAAAAGCCGCTGTAGCAGCGGCTTTTTTAATGAATTACATCTGCGATTGCAGGTAATTTTCTATTCCGGTGACCTTGATCAGGTGTTGCTGGGTTTCCAGCCAGTCGATCTGCTCTTCCTGCTCATGCAAAATGGCATCCAGGGCTTCACGGCTGATATAGTCAAGGCGCTCTTCCGCTAGTTTAATGGCCGCGTGCAGGTCGTTTAGAGACGCTGTTTCAAAATGCATATTGGCGGCAATCATTTCCTCGGCATCCTCACCGATACGCAGGCGACCCAGGTCTTGTAAATTAGGTAGGCCTTCTAAAAATAGAATACGCTCAATCAATCTGTCGGCGTTTTTCATTTTTTGAATTGAAACCTTGTAATCGGCCTTGTCGAGTTTGCTAAAGCCGAAGTCTTTAAACATGCGGGCGTGTAAAAAGTATTGATTGATGCCAACCAGTTCGTTGGCCAGCACTTTATTTAGCGCGCTGATTACGTCCTTATCACCTTTCATTATGACACCTCGGCATCGCCCATTTGCGACTGTTGATAGTTTTGCAGGCCAATTTTATCGATCAGACCCAGTTGCTGTTCAAGCCAATAAACATGGTCTTCTTCGGTATCGAATAACAGTTTTTCCAGTACTTCACGAGACTGGTAATCTTGTTCTTCTTCGCAAATTTTGATGGTTTCTTTGACGCACTGCACCACCTCAAGTTCAAGCTTGAGGTCATTGGCCATCATTTCTTTGACATTGGTACCCACGAGCAGATCGCGACGTTTTGTCATATCGGGCACGCCTTCTAAGAAAAGGATGCGTTTGATCAGCCAATCGGCATGTTGGGTTTCTTCTTCACGCTCATGCTCAAGACGTTCATAAAGTTTATTCAACCCCCAGTCTTCATACATGCGTGAATGGATGAAATATTGATCGATTGCGGCGAGCTCATTTGCCAGCAGTTTATTGAAGCTATCGATAACTCGTTGTTTACCTTGCATTTGCCACGGCCTCGTTGTGCATTGATGGGACAAGTGTAGTCTATCTTGCCAATAAATCAAATATTTTCATTATAAATCAGGTGGTTACAATTGTAACTTATTCGTATTCCAATTCATATTTGCCGTTAGGGTTTACGCATAAACGTCGCCATAATTTGGTAATGAAAGCCCACCTTGTTGCTCAGTTTGTTGACCAACAAAGTGGGGTCTAATCGGGCTTAGAACTGATACTTCACACCGGCGGTTATGCTGGTGCCTAAGCCTTTGATGTTATAGCCACCATAGGTATAGGCCTGGGCGCGGGCAGGGTAGTAGTCGCGATTAAAGAGGTTTTCAACGCCAAAGTAACCATTGAGCTGCTCGGTAAACTGATGCTGACCGCTGAGATTGACGACCAGGTAATCGTTCACCGGGCCTTGATCGCCCACATAGTCGCCATCGGCATTGGGTTCAAAACGCTTGCGGTTGCCCACATACAGCAAGGTCAGGCTTAAACCTGTCTCGCGACTTGGTTGCCACTGCAGGTTCGCGGTGGCTTTTGGTGGGCTGATCTGTTTGGCGCCAAGGTAAATATCGTCCTCGGTGTTCTTACCCTCCACATAGGCGTAGGTCAACGTGGTGCGCCAGGCCGGGTTAAAGCGGTAGTCCGCCAGTAGCTCATAGCCCCAAATCTCTTGTGGTGCACGTACCGGCATATAGACACCGGTGGTTTCGTCGAAGCTGTTGGTGGTACCTAACTCCGAGGTACTGCGATACAAGGAGCCTTCTAGGCGCAGCCCATCAAACACCGAGGTGAAACCAAGCTCATAGTTATCGATCACTGAGGCCTCGGTGCGAATAAGCGCGATATCGTCAACCGTGGCAGTGCGTAGTAAACGGCCAATATCCGAGATATCGGCGCCTTGTGAATAGCTGATAAAGGGGCTAAAGGCTTCATAGGCATTGTACTTAACGCCGACATTGTAGGTGGTGGCGGTGTAATTCAGGGTATCGCCTTTGACATCGATGGGCACCGAGCACTGAGTTTCGCTGCGACACAGCTCTAACGTGCGATAATCGTCCACCTCCAGGTCGATATCTTCATGACGTACACCGGCTTTAATCACATAATGGTCATCAATTACCCATTTGCTTTGGATAAAGCCGGCAAGGTTACTCATGTCCATTTCCGGCACCCAAACCCGGCCATCGACCAGGGGCTGTGAGGTAACGTCGTGAAGTAAGTCAACTCCATAAATAAAGGTGGCTTCGGTGCCTTGCAGGTCGAACTGGCTGTTAAAGGTGGCCCGCAACCCTTCTTTTTCCGAGGCGATAATTGACTGACCGCCATCATATCCGGCGCTTGGGTTGGCTAGATTGGGTGAATAGAAGAAGACATTTTCAATGTCTTGGGCGTATAAGTCGACGGTCAGTGCGGTATAAGCAAACACCTCGCTATCCGTATATTTGAGCATAATATTGGTATTGCCGCTTGGCCCTTGCGGGCGACCTTGTTTTTGTTGCTCTGCGGGTACGTGAATGGCGTAGGACTTATCGCCTTGATTGATATTGCCAAAGACATCGCCAAGATCGGTTTTTTGTTGGGATTTGTAATAGTTATAGGTTAATGACAGGGACTTTTCGGCGTCGAAATCATAGCCTAATTTGGTGAAGTAGTTTGCGGTTTCTACATCGCTCAGTCCGTATTGCAGACCAAGAATATCGCCTTCGGCGTCACGCTGTACGCCATTTTCCTCATAGCTCAGGGTGGCCAGGTATGAGAAGTTATCCATGCGGCCATTGATTGAGCCTTCCACTCGTGCGCCCAGCGTTTCGTCGCTTTTAACGGCGCTAAAACGGGTAGAGGCATCAAGCGTGGCGGAAAAGTCATTGCTGTTGCTTGGTTTTTTGGTGATGTAGTTGATCACTCCACCGGCGGCGCCATTACCATAGACCGAAGTCGCGCCTTTGATCACCTCAATACGCTCCAGTAGGCTTGGGTCCAGGCTGCGAATTCCCAAAGAGCCATTACGCAGCGGTGTTGATTGCGGCACACCGTCAATCATGATCAGGGGTGCACGACCACGCAAGGTTTGGCCGGTATTACTTGAACTGTTGGTGCTAGGTGCCATACCCGGCACTAGGACCTCGAGCAGGCTTTGCAGTTCCGGGCTGACCTTAAGCTGGGCCTCTATCTGTTCACGGGTGATCACGGTGACCGACGCCGGTACTTCATCTATGTTCTCCACCACGCGGCTGCCGGTGACTATGATATGTTCGAGGTCTTGGGAGGCTTGTTGTGCATACAAGGGGGTACTAAGGGCCAGGGTCAAAAGAGACAATGAAAAACGCACGGAATTTACCTTTGTTATTTAAGTGATTTTGCAAATGATAATAAAAATAACTCTCAATAACAATGCTGGGTGTTATTTTCCGTCATTAACAGTGCCTTGTTTCCAAAGGGATTGTCAGCGTCAAGCTGCGGCTTTATTACAGGTGAAGGGTATGAGGGGGGCAACTGCGAGTGCAATTTCGAGAGCTCGATGCTGAACTGATGCTAAGCAGGGCTTGATAAAGGAGTTCCCACAGAGCAGGGAACTCCTTATGTTGTTACAACAGCTCTTTAGGCTTTTCTATAAAGTAGCCTTGAGCGCCATCGAGGCAAAGCTGTTCGATAATCTGTTTTTCCTCTAGGCTTTCTACGCCCTCGGCAAAGACGCGCACACCAATACGGTGTGCCAGGTCGACCATCAGGCGCATAAAGTACTGGTTGTTCTTATCGTCTTCCAGACCGCGCGTGTAGCTGGCATCCATCTTGATATAGTCGGGTTTGATCTCGCGGAAAAACTTAAACGAGGTCAGGCCAACGCCGAATCTTTCCACCGTCAGGCGTGCGCCGGTGCGATGCAGCATGCTGATAAAGCGCTTACTGGCGGTAATATTTTGTTGTAAGCCTAGTTCCGAGATTTCAAACACCAGGCGTTGGGCAAAGTCACCCTCTCTAATTAGGCGGCGTTCCAGCCAAATCACAAATTTATCGTCATGGGCGCTGCTGGCAGAGACGTTAATGCCGAAATATTGGGCGCTGAGGTTTCTACTCTTAATGGCGTTTAACGAGTGTTCGATGATCATTTGATCAAGCTCTACCGACTTACCCAGTTGATCGGCCATCGCCATAAAGGTGGAGGTCGGCAATAAATGATCTTCTTCATCGCGAAAACGCGCCTGAATTTCCGAATAAGCCACACTGCTTTTACCCAGCGGCATAATGGGTTGGATAGCCAGGTTGACCGACTGCTTTTCCAACATGTCATTAATCATCTTGCGCCAGTTTTGCGCGCCTTGCACGGCACTATCACTGATGTCTTCGCGACGCTGTACGTGCCAGGCGTTGGCATGTTTGCTTTGGGCGATATTCATGGCGACATCGACATTGGCGAGCAATTCACCGAGCGGCTTATGCTGATCATAAGGCACTATGCCGGTGTAAGCGACCGAGGCAAGCTCATGCAGCTTTTGATATTGGTTAAATTTGGTTTGAATTTGCGTGGCGAAGCGCTCGACCTCTTTTGGCGGAGTGTTAGGGAGCACCACGGCAAAGTCTGAGCTGTTAAGGCGAAATACACTGGCAGAGCCATAGTTTCTAATGCCGGCCGTTAAAATGTCGGCAATGCTGCGAATGTACTCGTCCCCTTGTTGGTAGCCCTTGCTTTGGTTGATATGTTGCAATTCGGTACCACGAACCAGGGCGATGCAGCCAAAACATTCGCCGTTGGCGTGTTCGATATGACGCTCGTAGTACTCAACAAACATATTGCGGTTACCCAACTCGGTTACCACGTCCTTATAGGCTTCTTTCTTAATTTCCTGGGCCGAGCTGGTAATATTTTCCATCTGTAGACCCAGGTGAGCCTGCAGGCGATTAAGGGCAGGGGAGATCTGAGTGGCGAGCTTAAGCTTTAATTTGTCATCGGCAAAGGCGCGGCTGATAGGCGCGGGCATTTCGTTGCTGGTAACGAACTGATCGATAATGTTGGCAACGATATCGGCAATACGGCGGCGATAACCGCGAAAAGCCGTTTTTAAGCTGGCTATGGGGATAAAGCAGATAAAGGTGATCACCAGCACAAAATAGATAAGGCCCTGTTCAAAGGCATCTGCCATATCATTTAAATCGGCAATAAACTCCACTCGCAGTTCGGCATCTTGGCTCACCGCGTATTGGCTGCGAACGGTATCAAATTGGGCCTGGGCGATTTGGGCAATAAAGCTTTCTTCGGTGCGTTGCGTTTTGGCCATTAACACTTCGCCATTACTATCGCGTAACCAGAGCTTTTGAACCGGCATGATGGCTACCAATTGCTCGGCCAAGGCGGGAGCCTCGGCAACCACTTGTTCGGTGGTCATGGTCGGTTGGAGATCTAAAAAGCGTTGGAGTTGTGCCTGCATAGCATCCTGCTTATGCATGCCATATGAATGAAAGACCATTATATTGGCGATAACGCCGGCACACAGGGCCAGCAGCCATAAAGTAAACTGCAATAGTGTGAATCGTTTCACGGTAGCTTATCCTTTACCCTTATTCTTATTAAGTTGAAGCGTGTGGTTAGGTGTACTCACACCTATGCAACAACAACTCAATCTCCAGCGCCCGGCACCGTGATTGTTTGCGCACTTACATCCATGTTTAATTACCATACACCACAATAGGTTAGCGTTATTAAGTTCGCTTTGTGTTTTCGCAGACATATTATCATGCAGTGGCGTGTTAATGGCAATGCACTGATACATTTTGTAATAATACAGGGCGTTTATTTACATTTACTAGTGTGTTGAAACTTAAAAACAATTATGAATAGAGACTAGTTCAAGGAGAAAATCTTGTCTAGAAAGGATGTTTTAAAATTGGGTAATAAAGGGGAGGGCTTAAGGTTATTTTGGCTCCCCCTCCCCGACTCGAACGGGGGACCTGCGGATTAACAGTCCGTCGCTCTAACCAACTGAGCTAAGGGGGAACAAAATAATGCTAGGAAGTGGCTCCCCCTCCCCGACTCGAACGGGGGACCTGCGGATTAACAGTCCGTCGCTCTAACCAACTGAGCTAAGGGGGAACAACCTAGTGTTGAAAGATATTGGCTCCCCCTCCCCGACTCGAACGGGGGACCTGCGGATTAACAGTCCGTCGCTCTAACCAACTGAGCTAAGGGGGAAGCGCCTGTCTCTCAACGGGGCGAAATATTAATGACCGCACCTGCCAGTGTCAACTAATAAAATAGGCAAAAATAAAAAAAACGACTCGTTCGCCGTTTTTTCACTCAAATTGCCTGCTTAGCATGCAAAAATAGCCCTAAAAGAAGGCGGCACCAACCCGCCCTCGGGCACCTTGCCCATAAATAGGGCCTGCCAACGAGCAATCAATGGCTTATATAAATTCTCTTGAGACGATAAATGGCCTAAATATGAGTTTGCTTACGCCACCCTCAGAACGCTTTTTTGCCTATAGTGATCAAACCCTTATATTTAAAGGCCTCGGTTAACTTATCCACGAAATCTGTGGATAAGTCTGTTTATGAATGGGGGGAAGGCAGCAGTGGTAGGCGACATGGAGCACTTAGACAGAAAGCAACAGGTAAAATATAAAAAATATTATTATTATTTATCAATGAGTTAGTTTTATATTCTTAAAAGTTACAAAAAGTAGTGTTCTTATAATCAGAACCATTCGGATAATATCTGTGTTGTGCAAAAATACAGCGTTAATTTGTGCCTATGTATAAAAGGTGTAAATTAATTGTTTTTTGACGGGTTTCATTTGTTTAAATCGATGAACAATGAAAAAAGAACATTTTTTATGCACTAATTAAGCGTGGAAGGGGGCGCCCTGATGCTTTAGAATAGAGCGCTTGTATCAGCAGCAATAAGCGTTGTTATGGCTAAAGCCGAACCTGCAATGATCCTCAGTGCGCCCATTGTGCCAACCCTACGCAAAATGACCATTCCGATGATATTCGGCATGATCTTTTTAATGCTGTTCAATCTCGTTGATACCTTCTTTATCAGTATGTTGGGCACCGACCCCCTGGCAGCGATTAGCTTTACCTTTCCCGTTACCTTTACTTTGATCAGCCTGGCCATCGGCTTAGGCATAGGCACCTCGGCGGTGATTGCCACCGCCTTGGGCTCTGGACAACAAGCACAAGCCCGCTTCGATGGTGCGGTGGCCTTGATGGTGTCGGCGCTGATGGTGTCGGTACTGGCCTTGGTTGGTTACTTTTGCAGTGGGCCAATCTTCTTGTTGCTCGGTGCCGAGCCGCAGTTGCTGCCTTTAATAAATGAATATATGCATGTGTGGTTCCTGGCCAGCGTCCTACTGGTGACCCCCATGATAGGCAACGCCGTGCTTCGCGCTAATGGCGATACTAAGACCCCCAGCCTGATTATGGGCGCGTCTGGACTCGTTAATGCGGTGCTGGACCCCATATTGATTTTCGGCTTCGGCCCCATAGAGGCCATGGGTGTGCGTGGCGCGGCCATCGCCAGTGCCATTTCCTGGTTAATCGGTGTTGCCGCGATTTTATATATTCTTATCGTCCACCGTCAGTTGATTGGAGTTCGTTGCCGTACTCAGTCCTTTGTCGAAGCAACGAGAAAAATTCTTAAAATTGGTTTGCCGGCGGCCGGCGCGAATATGCTGACGCCCTTGGCCATGGCGGTGATGACAGCCATTGTGGCTCACTTTGGTGCCCCGGCAGTGGCCGCCTTTGGCGTGGGCAGCCGCATTGAGTCCATTGCTTCTTTGGTGGTGTTGGCCTTATCTATGACCCTACCTCCCTTTATTAGTCAAAACTTTGGGGCCGGTAACAAAGAAAGGGTAGAGCAGGCGTACAAACAAACCCTGAAATTTGTGATGATCTGGCAATTTGTCATTTACCTGGTGCTTTTGGTGGTGGCCCCCTGGATTGCCAGCGCATTCGCCACTGAAACTCAGGTACGTGAGTTGATCCAGTTGTTTATCTATATTTTGCCTTTGTCTTATGGCCTGCAGGGCGTGATCATTCTTACCAACTCGTCATTTAATGCCCTGCATAAACCCATGCACGCCCTGGCGCTCAGTGTGGTACGTCTATTTGTGTTTTATGTGCCGATTGCTTACCTAGGTAGCCTGGTTGGCCAGTTAACGGGCTTGTTTATTGGCGCCACTGTGGGTAATTTATTAACAGCCATCGTCGCCTATATGTGGTTCAGCCGTGAGCTCGAACGTCAAACCGTTTAAGAAAGGGGTGTCATAGTGAAAGATGTATTTGAACTGTGCTCAAGTTATTCGCCCGGCGGCGACCAACCCACCGCGATTGCCCAATTGGTAGACGGGTTGGAATCGGGCTTGGCGCATCAGACCTTATTAGGTGCTACGGGAACGGGCAAAACCTTTACCATGGCTAATATTATCGCCACCTTGAACCGTCCCACCATTATTATGGCGCACAACAAAACCCTGGCGGCGCAGCTGTACGGTGAAATGAAGGAATTCTTTCCCAACAATGCGGTGGAATATTTCGTTTCTTATTACGATTATTATCAACCCGAAGCCTATGTGGTGGCCAGCGACACCTTTATCGAAAAAGACGCATCTATTAATGAGCACATAGAGCAGATGCGACTATCGGCCACTAAGGCCCTGTTAGAGCGTCGAGACGTTGTCATAGTCGCCTCGGTTTCTGCCATCTATGGTCTGGGCGATCCCGATTCCTATATGAAAATGATGCTGCTGTTAAAGGTGGGCGACACCGTCGACCAAAGGCAAATGCTGCGTCGGTTGGCGGAATTGCAGTATACCCGTAATGACATGGACTTCAGCCGCGGCACCTATCGGGTGCGCGGTGAGGTGATCGATATATTCCCCGCCGAATCGGACGATATCGGCGTGCGGGTAGAAATGTTCGACGATGAAATCGAACGCCTTAGCCTGTTCGATCCCTTGACCGGGCAGGTGCAAAAGAATTTGGTACGCGCCACCATTTATCCAAAGACCCACTATGTAACGCCACGGGAGAAGATTTTAGGCGCCATCGATAATATCAAGGTCGAACTTAAAGCGCGCCGTCAGCAATTACTCGATGGCAACCGTTTGGTTGAAGAGCAGCGGGTGGCGCAGCGTACCCAATACGATATCGAAATGATGCAGGAGCTCGGTTATTGCTCTGGCATTGAAAACTACAGCCGTTATCTGTCCGGGCGAGCGCCCGGCGAGCCGCCACCGACGCTACTGGATTACCTACCCGATGATGCACTGATGATCATCGATGAGTCTCATGTGACCGTGTCGCAAATTGGCGCCATGTATCGCGGTGACCGCTCACGTAAGGAAAACCTGGTGGAATACGGCTTTCGCTTACCTTCGGCCATGGATAACCGACCCCTGAAATTTGAAGAGTTTGAGGCAATTATGCCACAAACCATTTATGTGTCGGCGACACCGGGCGATTATGAGTTAGAAAAATCGGCGGGTGAGGTGGCGGAGCAGGTTATTCGTCCTACTGGCTTACTTGATCCTCAGCTAGAAGTGCGCCCGGTCAGCACTCAGGTTGACGATCTGCTCTCGGAAATTTACCAGCGCGTGGAAATAAACGAGCGTGTTCTGGTGACCACCCTTACCAAGCGCATGGCCGAGGATTTAACCGACTATTTAAGCGATCACGACGTTAAGGTGCGCTATCTGCACAGCGATATAGACACGGTGGAACGCATGGAGATTATTCGTGATCTGCGTGCCGGGGTGTTTGATGTGTTAGTGGGTATCAACCTATTGCGTGAAGGCTTGGATATGCCCGAGGTGTCTCTGGTTGCCATTCTCGATGCCGATAAGGAAGGCTTTTTACGCTCTGCGCGTTCACTGATCCAAACCATAGGTCGCGCCGCCCGTCATATTAATGGTAAGGCCATCTTGTATGGTGATGTGATCACCAAATCCATGCGCAAGGCTATAGATGAAACGAACCGTCGTCGTGATAAGCAAATCGCCCACAATGAAGCACACGGGATCACGCCACAGGCCTTGAACAAGCGTATCACCGATGTAATGGATACCGGCGAGTCTCCCAAACAACAGCCAAGCCGCGCCAAGGGTGCTAAAGGCCGTAAAGGGGCCGGCACAGATGTTGCCCTAGATGCCACCCAAATCGCCAAAGAAATTACGCGCTTAGAGGCGCAGATGCATGAATTTGCGCGCGCCTTGGAGTTTGAAAAAGCTGCGCAGGTGCGCGACCAGGTTCATCTGCTACAGCAACAACTGATCAAGAGTTAAACGCCAGAGTTTAATTCTTGATCAGCTTAAGCGGTCACGGTTCTTTTACCGTCCAATTTGTTGTTCTGCTTGTCTTCGTACATGCGCTTATCGGCCTGAGCCAAGAGGGCGGCGATATCCAAGGTGCACTCGGTGTAGCAACTAAAGCCACAGCTGATCGATGGATAAACGATATGGCCTTTATGGTTGAGCGGTGAGCGCTCGATATGTAGGCGCAGTTTGTCCACTATCGCGGCGACCTGCTCGTCACTGGTGATACGGTGGAGCAGCACTAAAAACTCATCGCCGCCGAGGCGGGCGATAATGTCCGAGTCACGCAAGGTGCGCTGCAACTCCTTGGCGATATGCACAAGCAAGGCATCGCCACAATCATGGCCATAGCTGTCATTCACCGCTTTAAAGTCGTTCACGTCGATATTGATAATGGCGAAGTGTTTATGCACTTCTGCGCCGCGGGTGAGATCGTCCAAATGTTGCATAATGGCACGGCGGTTCGCCAGCAGGGTCAGGTCGTCCTGTAAGGAGGTGGCCTTCACCAAGTAGTAGGCGCGCACCAAGATGGCAACACACACATATAACACCAGGCACAATAACGCACCTAGGGCGCGAATAAGCGTGGCATGAGGTTGCGATGTAGCCGTAAATTTTGCCGCCAGTGCCCAGCGGCCATTGGGCAAGTGCAAGGGCAAAATAACATCGGCTTGCGCAAAGGTGTTGGCATTACCATAAAATACCTGCGAGCCCTTGGCGGTGTTTTTCAGTGCGTATTGTACTTGCTCCTGAGCGTCGAGTTCGAGCAATTGATAGAGGGTGGTAATGTCCAATACTAGGCTGAGGGTGCCCCAGTAACTGGCCTCGTCGGCTGGGTTGGCAAACAGTGGAAACTGCACCAAGAGCGCTTCGCCTCCTTGAACTAAGGTCAGCGGCCCGGCTAGCACCACTGACTGCGTCTGTCGCGCCTGCTCGACGGTGGCAAATTGTTCTTCATCGGTCCGATAGTCAAAGCCCATGGCTCGTTGGTTGCCTTCCAAGGGGTAGACATATTGCACTATGTTATCCGGCGCTAAGGCAATATTGCGAATTAACTGCGAGCGTGCCACCAATTGGGCGGCGATATGTTGCCAATGCTGGGCGATAAATTCGCGATTGATATTGGCGATCACCACCAGGCTTTCGGCGGCAAAGATCTCCTGATTCAGGGTGGTTTCAAGCTTGGCTCGCAGTAACGCCGATTGCTTGCGCAGATATAATTGTTCTTCCACAAGCTCCTGTTGTCGGTAAAGGTGAGCGAAATATTCGACCACAAAGGTACTGGCTCCCACATAAAGGGTGCTGAGCAAGATGAGCAGGAGTATGGAACGTTTTTTCATATTATTGTTGCACTGTACGGCGCTTACTTAGAGGTTATCTATCTCTTGTTCAACGCTGAATCCCTTATCCGTGACTATGGCTTCAAGCACTTGGACTCGTTCTTTAAGATGGGCTATTTGCTCCGCCATGGCCTGGTTTTGTTGGGATGTTGTTTGGCACTCTTGATGTAACTGGGACAGTTGCCTACCCTGTCGACGTTGTGCGCGCAGGCCGAAAGCAAACGCGAGAGCTGCGATAATAAGCAGTAATATCAGGTATATAAGCATGGCAATATCTTGCTAACGAGAATAATCTCAGTATAACGGCAAAATGCCACAAGGCCACTGATGAGGCAAAATTATCAGTGGCTTAGGTGCGAGAGGGGAGAAAGTTAGGCTTCGTAGGGCAGGGGATCAACGGCGTTGTTAAGGGCGAACGCTTCCAAACGTTCCTGGCAGGCGCCGCATTTACCGCAGGCTTGCTCGCGACCGTTGTAACAGGTCCAGGTTTTGCTATAGTCCAGGCCCATTTTTAGACCATCGGTCAGTATGTCAATCTTGCTGTTATCTAGGTAAGGACAGACGATTTCGACTTCGTCGTAGTTGGCGATACGACACACATCGTCCATTTTCTTCACAAACTCAGGGCGGCAATCCGGATAGATGGCGTGATCACCCGAGTGCGCGCCGTAAAATACCTTGCTGGCCTTAAGCGATACCGCGTAGCCGACCGCCAAAGACAATAAGATCATATTGCGGTTTGGCACTATGGTGCTTTTCATGCTTTCTTCTTCGTAATGCCCTTCTGGCACGTCGATATCATCGGTCAAGGATGAGCCGCCGATCAACTGATTAATAGCAGAAATATCGACTATCTTATGATTAACGCCAAGTTGCTCGCACACTTGCTTTGCTACTTCCAGCTCTTTGACGTGGCGCTGGCCGTAGTTAAAAGAGAGGGCATAGACCTCGTGACCTTGACGAAGTGCCTTGTTGAGCACGGTGAAGGAGTCCATGCCACCGGAATATATTACAACGACTTTTTCTGCCATTTGCCTGCGAGCCTTTTAATCATAGAGGTTTACGTTAGGGCGCGGTATACTACAGGGTTTGAGCTTGGATCACAATTATTCGCCGTTGGCATTTGTTTTGGGCCAGGGTATTTGTGAATAGCGATTGTTAAGTTTTAGCAGCAGGTTAGATTTTTGTACCAAATTAACGAGATTTTTGAAACCATCCAAGGGGAGGCCAGTTTTACCGGTACGCCCTCAATTTTTGTGCGTTTGCAGGGCTGCCCTGTGGGCTGTTCCTGGTGTGATACCAAGCAAACCTGGGATGCCAAAGAAGTTATGTGGTGTCCTTGACACAAACGGTGGAGAAAAAGTCTGACTCCGAGCATTGGGCCAAGGCCGATGCCGAAGATATCCTCGCGCTGTTTCAAACCCGAGGTTACCGTGCCAAGCACGTGGTGATCACAGGCGGTGAACCTTGTTTGTTTGACCTTAACCCCCTATGCGAGCTGTTGCACCAGCATGGCTACAGCACCCAAGTCGAAACTAGCGGCACCTTTGAGATCAAGGTGCCGGCGCAAACCTGGGTGACGGTATCACCGAAAATCAATATGCGCGGCGGCTATGAGGTGCTGGCCAGCGCCATGAAGCGTGCCAATGAAATTAAGCATCCGGTGGCGATGCAAAAACATGTGGACGAGTTAGAAGCGCTGTTTAAGAGCACGGGTGTGCATCCGCGACTGGTGTATCTGCAGCCCATCAGTCAAAAAGCCAAGGCGACGAAATTGGCTATCGATACGTGCATTGAGAAAAACTGGCGCTTATCTGTACAGGTGCACAAGTATCTGGGTATTAACTAGGCTGAACTAGCACATTAAATATAAAAAAACGCGGCCTAAGCCGCGTTTTACATTCTTAAAACATTAATTAAGCATTATCTGCCAAATAGTCGATCACCACCTGGTGATGATCCTTGGTCTTAAACTTATTGAAGACGTGTTTAATGCCGCCGTCCTGGCCCACTAAAAAGCTGATGCGGTGAATACCATCGTACTCTTTACCCATAAACTTCTTTAAACCCCAGACGCCAAAGTCGTCCGCTACCTTGTGGTCTTCGTCGCTTAAAAGCTGGAAGTTAAGCTCTTTTTTGGTTTCAAAGTTTTTCAGCTTTTTCACCGGATCCGGGCTGATACCCAGAGCGATGGTGTTGTATTTGGCCAGCTCCGCCTTATGGGCGCTGAGCTGCTCGGCCTGTACGGTACAACCCGGGGTTAATGCCTTGGGGTAAAAATACACTAAAACCTGATGCTCTTTTAATAGCGCTTCCAGGCTAACCGCGTCGCCATTTTGATCCTCAAGGGTGAAAAGTGGTGCTTTATCGCCCGCTTGCAAAGTGTTCATAATGCTGCGTCCTTATCTGATCCGCTTAAAAGTATAATCTATGTTCAGGCGCTGAGATAATGCCTCGAAGGCCACCTTAAAGGCATCGATATCAAGATCTTGGGGCACATTAAATTCGAGTTCACAGCGCATTTGAATGTCGTCGTCTTGCTCGTAGGTATCCGATTTCAAAGAGCAAATGCTGATATTGTGTTCGGCAAAGTAACCGGTGATTTGGCTCAAGGTGCCAGGCGTGTCTATGCCTACATATTCCAGGGTATAACCGCCACTAAAGAGCTCTTCGGTGTGGCTGGAGGTGCGCTTCATCATGGTCAGCAGCCCCAGCTCCATGCCTTTATTAGGCAGCAGGTGCTCTACCCGGCTGATGGCGGCCATATCGCCACATAACAACATGATAAAGGTGAGTTCATTGCCCAAAATGGCAATGCGGCTGTCGGTGATATTGCAGTGACAATCGCTGACCAATTGCGTTAAGGCGCTGACCACCCCGGCTTGGTCTTCGCCAATTGCGGTGATCACTAACTGTTGTTTGGCCAATTCGCCCATGGATGTGCCCTTGCTGTGATAAAACAATCTGTTGGCGGCGCAGTGTAGCATAAACCGGGTTTTAAAGCGCAACTTTTAGCCGTGCCTCGCTTTATTGCCTTTTCGATAGCGACATTCTTGTTTTTAACCTCGTGTAAAAGTACCATAGTGAAAATTTTTGTAAGCCATTGCTGTGCAACAGCGCAACAGTGGTTTGGGTGTCGACACTCGGGTTTAACGTCTTTGTATGATAGGCAAGACAACAAAGTGGTCGTTAAGTTGAATCTGACACTGAACCAATTACCACTCACCGACTCAAAGTCCGTACAATAATAATGGTGAGTAAAGGAGAACAACAACGTGCAGTATTGGATCCCTAAAGTATTGATCTTGAGTGCTTTAGTCACTTTGAGTGGCTGTGGCATTTTTACTAACGAGGCACACCACAAGCGTAACTATAAAGCGAACCAGCCATTAGTGACTCCAGAGGGACTCGATGCGCCGCGCCAGGACCCTACTTATAAGATGGACGTGGCCAGCTATGACAACAGTGAAGACGCCAAGGCCGTTAAGCCACCGATGCAAATTATGCCGATCGCCCAGGGGAGCTGGATTGAAGAGGGCGACAAGCTAGCCAAGATTTACTTCGATAAAAACGACGGCATCGACGATCTCGACCAATTTATTCTGGCGGCCGTTGAAGGCGTGTTGGAAAGCTACAATACTCCGGTAGCAAATAAGACGCAAAACAGCATTGAAAGCGACTGGCTTTCCATCGTAAAGGTTGAAGAAGGCTGGCTATGGGACGATGAAGTCGTTGCCGAGCAGCGCTATAAATTCACCGTTGAAGAAAAAGATCACCAGCGCACCGCGTCTTTAAGTGCCGAATTGCTTGATTATCGTTCACAAGAAGTGCCGTTAACGCCATTACTACAACAGCGCATGGAAACCCGTGCCCTCAATAGTGTGATTGCCGAGTTTGACTACCGCTATCGTCAGTTGCAGGTTGAATTGCGTCAGCGCCAAGGCATTATTTCCCTGGCTCTAGGCTTTGACAACCAAGGCAATGCGGCGCTTATGACCGAGCAGGATATGAACGTGGTGTTCGAGCGTTTCAGTGGTTTCTTAGAGCGTCTACAATTTACCATTATCGAAGTGGATGCCGAGAAGGGCCGTATTATCGCCGACTACACCCAGCCCGAAAGCAGTGTGTGGGATTCGATTTGGGGTGAAGAAGCGATGCAACTGCCGTTAGAAAACGGTCAGTACCAAATTCTTTTGGATAACGCCAAAGCCGGTGGCACCAGCATTACCTGGATGGATAAAGACGGGGAAGTGCTTGAGCCCGGCACCATGAATGATTTACAGCAAGCCCTAGTGACGGCCTTACGTTCACGCGGGATTCAAATGTAACCCTTTGACTTTGCTGTAAAAAAGGAAAGGGCTTGGAGCACCTTTCCTTTTTTGTTTGTAGCCAAAACGGCAGGGCAGCCCAAAGATAACAACAAAATAAGTAGCGATTATGACAACAAGCCAGCCACGTACTATGGCCAACACTTTACTGACATTTTTAATCCCCTCGCTGATCGGCGTTTTTCTCTTTATGGTGCCGATCCCCTGGGATGGCCAGATAAAAATCAGTGTCGCTATTTTGGCCGATATGTTACGCCAAGCCCTGGCGCCCATTGCCAGCACCCTGCTGTTGGTGATCATTTCCATGACCGGCTTGTTGTCTTTATTGATGACCCTGATACAACCGCGCTCGCTTTTCGAAAAGCCCATGATTCGCCACCTCTTTCTAGTGACGCCGACCTGGCTTGTTGTGCGCCTGGTGGGCATGGTGTTTGTGGTTATGACCTATTTCCAGCTTGGCCCCAAGGCGATCTACTCAGACGCTACCGGCGCCTTTGTGTTGACTGAGTTGCTGCCGCTATTGCTGACCGTGTTTATTCTGGCTGGCTTCTTATTGCCACTGCTTTTGAATTTCGGCTTGCTTGAGCTGGTTGGTACCCTGTTTACCAAGATTATGAAGCCCTTGTTTGGTGTGCCCGGCCGTAGCGCCGTAAACTGCGCTGCTTCTTGGCTTGGCGATGGCAGTGTCGGTATTTTGATGACCGCCAGACAATATGAAGAAAAGCATTATACGCAAAAAGAAGCGGCCATTATCGGTACCACCTTCTCGGCCGTGTCTATTACCTTCTGTTTTGTGGTTATAGGTCAGGTTCGCCTTGAGCATCTGTTCGCGCCCTTCTATTTAACCGTGTGTTTGGCCGGTGTGGTGTGTGCGCTGATTTTGCCGCGTATTCCTCCTCTTAGCCTGAAGAAAAACATATATGTCGATGGCACCAGTCAATGCGACGACAACGAGGCGGTGCCGCAAAATAAAAGCCTGTGGCGACAATCCCTGGATATGGCCCTGGATAAGGCGCGCCATGCCAAAGGGGTAAAAGGTACGGTCGAAGAAGGCCTGCACAACGCTCTGGACATGGTGTTTGCTGTGCTGCCTGTGGTCATGGCCGTAGGTACCTTTGCGCTGATCGTTTCCGAATATACGCCGGTATTCCAATGGCTGGGCAAGCCATTTATTCCTTACCTTGAATTGCTCGGTGTGCCTGAGGCGGTGAAGGCCTCAGAAACCATAGTGGTGGGCTTTGCCGATATGTTTATTCCGTCTATTTTGGCGGCGTCGAATATCGACAGTGAAGTGACTCGCTTTATTATTGCGGCCATGAGTGTGACCCAGCTAATCTATATGTCGGAAGTGGGCGCACTGCTATTAGGCAGTAAGATCCCGGTGAATATTCTTGAGCTGTTTGCTATTTTTATTCTGCGCACCTTGATCAGCTTGCCGGTGATCACCCTGATGGCAAACTGGCTGGTAGCCTAGGCATTGACCTAGGCATTGACCTAGGCTCTAGGGGTAAAGCCCTAAGCAGCGAGCCCTAGCCTCGGGCTCGAAGACTTCAGGACTCTTTGTCGTCTGTCTCTGAGTCTTGCTTTTGAGCCTTTTCGGCAAGGCTGCGTTTGGCCTTTTCGATCGGATCCTGATTGAACTTTTTAAGGTCCATTTTCGCCGAATATTTTAACAGTGCGATATTGCTCCAGATCACCGCCAATACCAAGACGATGATCAGGATTACATGCCAGGTTTGCATTGCAGTGTCCGCTATATTAAGTGCAGGGTAAGGGAGTGCCCTTTATAACTGACAACCTAGTTGCGATGCAACATCTAGAACGATTTAGTGGAGTCTTCATAGGCAATGGAAAAGGTACTAATTTGGCCGGAACAATATCCGTTATTACTCAAAGGACTCATTGAGCAAAACGGCGCCTTTATACTCGATGCTTTGGAAGCATGGCCAGCTTGTAGTACAAAAATCGAGGAAGAGGTCAGCAGCACCATGCTGCCACCTCTGTATTATTTAATCTGGCTGCAGCCGCGCGACCCTTTTGAAGAGTGCACCTTCCAGCATATCAGCGATTTCGACGAGCAGGCGTTGCGCTATATTCATGCGGCCAAGGATTACTTCCTTAATAACGACTACACCGCCGAGCAGATCAGTGAAATGCTGCTCGAGCGTCTCGCGCAATACGCAGATATCAATGCGCAAATTCAGGTGGAATCGCCGCTGTCGTTGGCCAAGCTACTGTTTGAACATCGCTATTTTTCCTTGCTGGCTCAGCTGTTGGAACGCGATGTTAAACTCTCAAGCGCCGATATACTGCTGTTATGGCAGGAAGTGGACTTTCGCCCTAAGCTGGAGCCCTTCCTACCCGATTGCGCGGCGGATCTGCCCGATCTCTTGGAAGCGGCAAAAACCGAGCTGATCCAGGGGCATGACTTTTTCACCCTGTTGCAACGTCTTTCCAATGAGGAAAACCTCCAGCACCTGTTAGAGCAGGCATTGCTGGCCCATTTGCAAAGTGAGCACGCTAAACAGAGTTTAGCCATGCGGTTTATTGAGCAGGGTGCCCGAGGCAGCGAGCACAATGAGCAGGGCCAAACGGCGCTGATGTTAGCTGCCGAGAAAGGCTTTGTGAGCGTGATTGAAGCGCTGTTGAATCAGGCGTCACTCGATGACAAGGATCATCAGGGCAATAATGCCTTGCACTATGCCGTGGGTGCCGATAACGGCAATTGCTTAACCGTGTTGCTGCGTGCTGGCGCCAATTTTCACGCCAAAAACAATGCCGGGCTGAGCTGCTATCGCTATGCCGTGGAGCAAAACCGCAAGGCCTTAGTGCGGCAAATGGAGCGCGAGTTTGGCATCAAGGAATTATCGCCTCAGGGTCAGTATATGCGTATCGCCAAGGTGCATACCTTGCATGCCTTGGTGATGTTGTTATTGCCACTGCAACTGTTTTTCTTTTTCGATGATGGCATCGACTATAAAAGTGAGCTGACCATCGTCTTTACCATGCTCTCGGTGGTGGCAATATTCTTTGCTATCAGCTTAAAGCGCTGCGCCCTCTATCCGCATTTGCGTCACCCATTTGGGCTCGGCGTTTTACGTGTGGGTTCCTTGTTGTCCTTGCTGGCGCAATTGGCGCTGTTGAGCGTGGTCGGGCTGGCATTTTTAAGCCAGCTAGGTGGTTAAGCTCTGAGTGGCTCTATAAGCGCCCGCTTCTATGTTAAAAATAAAAACGCCGAGCGAGTAGCCCGGCGTTTTTTCTTGTCGAAAATTATTTCTTATCCTGATTTTGGCGGTGATATTCCTGTGCCGCCTTTTCATTGGCTAAATCGTCTTTCAATTTACCCACCTTTAAACCCAACTCCTGACCGCGATGACGGGCGTAGTAGGTGCAGCCGATAAACATGCAGCTGGCAAAGAGCAGCTCCAGTATCACCCACAGGCGTTCATCCGGGCTGACCCAGAGCAGGGTAAAGCCATGAATAAAGTAGATCATGACGATAAAGTTGGCCCAGGCATAGGTATAAGGCTTGTCTTGAATAATGCCTTTAAGAGGCAAGAGCAAGGGCACTATGTAGAGGCCAAAAGTAAAGGCGAAGCTGTAATCGCTGCGCGGTGAAAACACGAACAGCCACAGGGGCATTAACAGCAGCAGGCCGATATAACCGACCAGTGCGAGGCGCTGATAACGCTTAGTCAGTGGTTTTTTGGCGATATTAGTCATTGAGTTTTCTCGCTAAATTAGCCAGACGCCGACCAAGGGCTTGGCAAATTTGTTTTTCATCGCTGCTGAGCTGGGAATTATTATCCAGACCGGCAACATGGCTGGCACCATAAGGAGCACCACCTGTGGTGGTGGCGTTTAGGGCAGGCACGTCGTAGGGGACGCCCACCAATAACATGCCGTGATGCAACAAGGGAATGCTCAGGTGCAGCAGGGTGGTTTCGTTGCCACCATGCATGCTGCTGGACGAGGTAAAGACGCAGGCGGGCTTGTCGATCAATTGCCCCTTAAGCCAGAGATCGCTGCTTTGCTCCCAAAACGACTTCGCCTGCGAGGCCATCATGCCAAAGCGTGTCGGTGTACCAAAGGCCAGGGCGGCACAGTCGATAAGCTCCTGCTTATTGACCTGAGGGTGGGCGCCGTCATCGCCGATACAGCGCAACCAGACATCACAGCCCTGTGCTTCTATGCTGTCGGCGATTTCTTCGGCCAGCGCCTGCACACTGCCACTGCGGGAGTGGTAGAGCACCAGAATCGGTGCCATTAAATGATCTCCAGGGCATTTTCCGGCGGTCTGCCAAGCACGGCCTTGTCACCGTTCACCACGATAGGGCGTTCAATCAACTTAGGATGCGCATGCATGGCGTTAAGGAGCGCTTGCTCGTCCTGCTCGTTTTGCAACTCAAGCTCTTTATAGATGTCTTCCTTGGTACGCATAAGTTCACGGGCAGAACTAAAACCCAGCTTGGTAAGCAACTCGCTAAGGGTTGCAACGCTCGGTGTCTCTTCAAGGTATTTAACAACAGTGACCGGTGTGCCTTTGTCTTCGATAAGAGCCAGGGTTTGGCGTGACTTTGAGCAACGCGGGTTATGGTAGATAACGACAGACATAAGAATTCCTTCAATACAGATAATAGCGATAGTGTAAAAGATAGTGGCCTATAAGGGTAGGGGGGCGTCGCCGGTGGTGCGCTTTTTAGCCAACCTGGTCATCCGGCCAGGCTGGCTTGGCAGTGTTATAGCCGTGAAAGCTCTTTTTGCATGGCTCGATACTGACTGAGCAGCGCTTTTAAACGCTTTTGCTTAAGGGCCTCGTTTGGCTCGATATGGTTAAGCGCTTTTTGTACCTCGTCAGCGGCCTTCATATAGGCGCCATACTGGGCCAGTAAGTCGGCATTGGCTTCATGATAGGCGGCTCTGTTTTCCTGATGTTTGTAGGTGTCGGTTAGCAATTGTTTGGCCAGGATGTGCTCGGGTTTTTCCAGGGCAAAGCTGCGCAGCAGGTCTTCGGCCAACTTATACTGTTTGGCCTCAATGGCGGCATGGGCGTAGTTCAGGGTGATCACCTGGTTATTCGGGCGCAGTTGATGGAAAGGACGAAGATGCTCTACGGCTTTTTCCGGTTCGCCGATACCGACGTAATAATCGGTCAAGGAATCGAGATAAAAAAGGTTGTCGGGCGCTTTTTGTAACAGTCCATCAAGCAGGGTCTTAGCTTCAGTGAATTTCTTTTGGTCTATCAAGGTTAAGGCCAATCCGTAACGCAGCGCCGAGGCGTCGCCAAAGCTGTGTTCTTTAAGCAGTTTACGAAACTGGGCCTCGGCATGCTCACTGGCGCCGTTGAATCGGGCGATCACCCGGCTCTTGGCCAGATGAAAGAGCAGGTTGTCGCCATAGGGCCTGTCTTGATATTGCTGCGCGCGCAGGCGTACATCACTCACTCGGCTTTGTGGCAACGGGTGAGTCAGCAAGAAGATCGGCGGTTTTTGCTTATAGCGAATTTGCGCCGACAGCTTGGTTAAAAATTCCCCCGAGGCTTTGGGGTCGAAACCGGCATCGTAGAGGGTGCGCATGCCAATGCGATCCGCCTCTTGTTCTGCGCCGCGGCTATGGGTGAGCTGGCTTAGGGCACTTTGGGTTTGTGTGCCCGAGATAATCGCCAGGCCGGCATCGGGAGACACCATGGTGGCCAAGACACCGGCTATCAACCCGGCAATGGTCATGCCCGAGTTGTCCTGTTGTTGTTGCAGTCGGCGCGCCAGGTGACGCTGTGTTACGTGGGCAATTTCGTGCCCTAACACCGAGGCTAACTGACTTTCGTTGTCGGCCTGAGCTATCAACCCGGTGTGCACGCCGACATGGCCGCCATAGAAGGCGAAGGCATTAATTTCCTGGTTATTGATCCAAAAGAAAGAAAAAGGGAAGCGGATATCGTCGGCGTGGGACACCAGTTTATTGCCCAGGCCGCGCAGGTATTCGTCGAGTACAGGATCGTTGATCACCGGTGAGTTGCCCCGAATCTGCATCATCATCACATCGCCTATGACGCGTTCCTTTTCAATTGGCAGAGCCTGTAATGCAGAGGTGCCTAAGTCGGGCAACTCAAAGGTGTTTTGCGCATGGGCGCCAGTTAAACTGGCGACCAATACCAAAGCGCATAACAGCAGACGTCTTAATAACATATGATTCCTTGCGGTTTAAATCTTTACGTTGCAGCAAGCTATTTGCTGCTTTTCGCAGGCGCTATCATCGGGCCTCGTTACTTGTTGTTAGAGTGTGAGACACCGACCATACGACGAACGTTCACTTTCAAGGGTAATAAAGCCAAGCTAGTATGCATCAGCTAAGGTACATGGAAGATGAACATATGTGCAAGGCGATGCCTATTCGCCCTGATGTATTTGGCTCACAGGTCAACAGACCCTAGACTTAGGATAAACGAATGCGACAAGGCTTTTAAGTCTTTTTACGGTATTATGGCTTACGCGCCAAGGGCATAGCGAGCCTAAGCGGGATAGTCCGGCTTAGATTTAACGGCGCCGGCGCGCCAACAAGATAGCTAAAATAAGAGATACGGCCAGGGGATATGAAAAAATCGGACTTAAGGTGTTATAGCTGTCCCGAGCTATTTGTTCGCTTTAAACTGGCACTACGAGCTGCACAAAGTGAGCAGCAGGACATTGCCTTTGTGCTGAAAGGCGATGATATACAAGGGAGCAGCGATATTAAGCGTTATTTAACCAAACAAAAGTTAGCATTCGCTGTCACAACAACGGCAGAACAATTAATAATAACCGTGGAGAAAGAAACTCGTGTTTGAATTTGTGCGTGCGTGGTACCAGAGAAAGTTTTCCGATCCTCACTCGGTGACCCTGCTTTTACTCTTGCTCAGCTCTTTTGCCGTGCTTTATTTCTTCGGGGCTTTATTAATGCCGGTGTTGGTCGCCGTGGTGATCGCCTACTTACTGGATTGGCCCGTGGTACGTCTGCAACGGGTGGGGCTGTCGCGCACCTTAGCCACCATAGTGGTGGTCAGTTTGTTCTGCTCCTTGGTGATCGGCACCTTGTTTGGCTTTGGCCCGATTCTTTGGCAGCAAACCAGTAACTTGCTGCAAGAAGCGCCCACCATGTTGGAGCAGGGGAAACATTATCTTATGCATTTGCCCATCGATTATCCTACCCTGATCACTCCGGAGCAGGTGCGCACCCTGGTTGCCAGCGTCGAGAGTAAGGCCATGGAATTCGGTCAGGTGCTGGTGTCGGTGTCGCTGACCTCCCTCAAAGACGTGGTGGCCTGGCTTATCTATCTGGTGTTGGTGCCGCTGCTGGTGTTCTTTATGCTCAAAGACAAAACCCAGCTACTGCACAGTGTCAGTGCCCTGCTGCCGGCGCAGCGTCGTTTGATCCAGCAGGTGTGGCTGGAAATGAATCAGCAGATTATGAACTATATTCGTGGCAAGGTGTTTGAAATCCTGATTGTCGGCGGTGTGTCCTTCGTGGTCTTTACCATCTTCGATTTACGCTATGCCGCCTTGCTAGGGGTGCTGGTTGGACTGTCTGTATTGATCCCCTTTATTGGTGCAGCCCTAGTGACCATACCCGTCGCCGCCGTGGCCTTGTTCCAGTTCGGTGTCAGCAGTGAGTTTTGGTCGGTGCTGGTGGCTTACGGCATTATTCAAGCGCTCGACGGTAACGTCTTGGTGCCGCTGCTGTTTTCCGAGGCCGTGGATCTAAACCCGGTGTTTATTATTATGGCGGTGTTGTTCTTTGGTGGCTTATGGGGCTTTTGGGGCGTATTCTTTGCTATACCCCTGGCCTCTTTGGTGCGTGCCTTGGCCAATGCCTGGTCGTCGACCTTGGAAGACGCCAACAGTCATGTCACACCGGCTCAGGAATAGTGCCCGGCTTTTTTAGATGAAAAGCTGATAAAAGTAAGCGCGATGCAAACAAAACGGTATTAATAGCGCAGGGGCACTTGTGTACAATGGTTATAAGTTATAGCTAATTGGAATATGGTGCCCATGCCCGAGCGTTTTTTCACCCAGACTAGCCAGGATCTCGTTTATCTCGATGCCAATGCGACGACTCCCGTGTTGCCGCGCATTGCCGATGTCGTTTCTCACACCATGCAGGTGTGTTTTGGTAATCCTTCTAGCTCGCATATTACCGGGGTACAGGCCAAGTATCTGCTGGAGCAAACGCGCGCCAAGGCGCGCAAGGTTATAGGTGCCGAGCAGGGCGACATTCTCTTTACCTCGGGAGCCACCGAGGGCATTCAAACCGCCGTGGTCTCTACGCTTTTAGCCAACCGTCACAAGGCCACCGAGCACAGCGTGTTATTGTACGGAGCCACCGAGCACAAGGCG
This sequence comes from Pseudoalteromonas sp. T1lg75, assembly GCF_002964705.1. Taxonomy (GTDB): domain Bacteria; phylum Pseudomonadota; class Gammaproteobacteria; order Enterobacterales; family Alteromonadaceae; genus Pseudoalteromonas. The sequence goes on from NZ_PQCD01000033.1 coordinate 437,241, forward strand.
GTGCCTAATACCCTTAAACACTGGAACGAAGTGTTGGGCCTGGGAGCCAAGGTCTTAGCTATTCCCGTTGATGAAGCCGGTTTGCTTGATCTCGACTTTATCGCCCAGCACGTGGGCAAGGCGCTGATGATCTGCACCATGGCGGTTAACAATGAAACCGGCGTGTATCAGGACTTGGCCAAACTGGAGCAAGTGATCCGCGCCAATAACGACCATGTTAGTTGGATGGTGGACTGTGTGCAGGCCTTAGGTAAACAGGACCTGGCACTGAGCGACACCAGCATCGACTATGCGCCGTTTTCCGGTCATAAACTTTATGCACCCAAGGGTATCGGCTTCCTATACATTCGCGAGAATAGCCCCTATACCCCCTTTATCGCCGGTGGCGGTCAGGAAAGCGGCATGCGCTCGGGCACGGAAAACCTGCCCGGTATCGCTGGCCTGTATGAGTTGTTCGATTTGTTGCTCGATAAGTCGCAAGAGGTGTTTAAGCCGGTTGCCACCTTGCACTTGTATCGTCAACAACTGATCCATGCTTTAGAGCAAACGTTCGGCGATATCAGTTTTAATGCGCCCCTTGAAGGCACGGTTCCGACAACCTTGAACTTCTGCGTTAATAGCCTGACGTCCAAGGAAGTGATGGACCTATTTGATGCCGCTGGGATTCGTGTCAGTGGCGGTTCGGCCTGTAGTTCCGGGGCCTCGCGCAGTTTCGTCTTAGATGCCATGAAGGCCAGCGACTGGCAGAGCGAAAATGCCATCCGTATGTCTTTTGGTCCCGCCGCCACAGAGCAGGAAATTGCCCTGGCGTGTGAGCGTATTTGCGCCCTTAAGCCGGTGCTTGCGAATAACTGTTTAATCGTTTCCGATGCCGCCCAGCCCGAACATGAAGTCTGCGCCTTGGGCCTGACGCAACTGCGTCACCAAGGCAGTTGTTGTTGGCTGTATGTGGGCATCAATAACGAGGCGGTGGTTATCGACCCTGTTGTGGAACTAGTGCCGCGCATTGCCCGTTTGGTTGCCCAGCAACAGCTACACGTGAGGGCCGTGCTGGAAACCCATAAACATCAGGATAAAGATTCGGCCCGCACCCTGTTGTCAGAGCGTCTTGGCCTGGCTCAGGTGCAAGATCCACTGGGTTGGCCACAAGGTGATGTTATCACTCTCGGCGAGCAACGTCTGACGCGTGTGGCTACCCCGGGCCACAGTGCCGACAGCCACAGCTACTTGTTGTATCAAGGAGATAAGGTCAGCGCCTGTTTCTGCGGTGACCTCTTTATCTTTAGTGGATTGGGCAGCACTCAGTTTGCCGATGCCGACTCAGAGCAGATGGTCGACTCAATTCACGCGCTGGCGACCAAATTGAATGCGGATACCGTGCTCTGTCCGGCCCACGATTATGAGCAATGTTTTGCCCTGAGCTGGCAGGCCCAGGTCCAGGCAACGCCCTTGCTGCAGCAGTTATTGCAAGAGCAGATCAGCAAAGAGCAGTTTGCCGAGCAAAAACGTGCTTTGGATCACGAGCTGAGCAATGAAAGCGGTGCCCTGTGTGGTTTTAGTCACCAGCCTAAACACGCCAGCCCCCAGCAACTCAATAGCGCCGAGGTACAGCAGATGCTTGCCAAGGAGGAGCTTGAAACTGTGCTGCTGGATGTCCGCGAACCCTATGAGCACAGTGCCAAGGATATCCGTTCGTTATTCAGTGTGCATGACGATCAATTGTTGAACGTGCCCCTGAGTCGTATGGCCAATGCCTTGTTTGCCCATCAGTTGGACCCGGATACCCGTTATATTCTCGTTTGTCGTACCGGCAATCGCTCGGCACAGGCGATTAAGAACTTGCAATCCTTGGGTTACAATCATGTCTACAACTTGCAAGGTGGTTTAGCGCTAGTATGATGGTGGCTTAGTTAACAGCCTAGGAACCACCATGAGCCAAGTTTATATCCGCGATGCGGTGATCAATGATGTGCCCTTAATCTATCAGTTTATCAAGGCGCTAGCGGTGTACGAGCGAGAGCCCGATGCCGTTGCCGCCACCGAGCACGATATCGAGCGCACCCTGTTTGATGAGGGGGCGACCGCCCACAGCATTATTTGCTTTGAAAGCGATGCCCCCGATGCCGAAGCCATTGGTTTTGCGGTGTATTTTTATAATTATTCCACCTGGCTTGGCCGCAATGGACTATATCTTGAAGACTTATTTGTCAGTGAAGACAAGCGTGGTCGCGGTGCCGGTAAGGCGTTGATGAAATATCTGGCGCAGCGTGCCATCAGTAAAAACTGTGGTCGTTTTGAATGGGTGGTATTGGATTGGAACAAGCCCGCCATCGATTTCTATCACAGCATAGGTGCCGAGGCCCAGGCGCAGTGGCAGATCTATCGTCTCAGCGGTGATAAGTTACTGCAATTTGCCGAGCAATAATCTGCCCTTTTATGAGCGCGCTATACCAATTCTGTTAAGTGTGTGATCAGATATAGCGCTGGATAAATGATGTGATGGCAAGGCGGAATTTTTATTATGTAGTTATTCTACATAGAAAAGTTCCAACGCAGTTAGCATGAAATATAGCCCGCTAGAATGATTAGCTATTTAAGTGAATTGGTATCAAAGCGCGCTTGTTACCTTTTTACTATTGAGTGCAAAATCCGGCTAGTGCCGAGCCGCCAATAGGGTAAGCTAAGCATATTAATCACCCTAGCCGGAATCTTTGTTTATGTTCACCGCCGATATCTGTCAAAAAGCCCGTTTAAGCCGTGATAAGCGCTTCGACGGCTTGTTTTATGTGGCGGTGCGCAGTACGGGGATTTATTGTCGGCCTATCTGTCCGGCCCCAGCCGCCAAAGAACACAATGTCGAGTATTTCGAGCATGCCCACTTAGCGGCGCAGGCGGGCTTTCGCCCCTGTTTACGTTGCCGCCCAGATGCCAGCCCTGGCAGCTATCCCTGGCTTGGGGCGCAAACCACGGCGCTCAGAGCAAAACGCTTAATCGATCAGGGCCATTGGTCCAAGGGCGGCGCCGAGGCGATAAGCACTCGTCTTGGGGTGTCATCTAGCTACCTTAATCAGTTGTTTAAAAGGCACTATGGCATTGCGCCAGGACAATACGCCTTGTTTAGCCAATGCCAATTTGCGAAACAGTTGTTGCAGCAAACTCAATTGACAGTCACCGAGATAGCATTTGCCGCCGGCTTTAATAGCGTGCGCCGCTTTAACGATGCCTTTAAGAAGCTGACGCAATTAACGCCCAGTGCCATTCGCAACAAAGCGCAATTGGACGCCAGTCACATCAGCTTGTTTTTAAGTTTTCGTCCACCTTATGACTGGCAGGCCATGCAGGCATTTTTACACAAGCGTTTGGTGTCCCCCATGGAGTGGATAACTGCCACCAGTTATGGTCGCACCTTCACTTATCAGGGATCGAAGGGCGAGTTTACAGCCCATTACCAGGAGCAAAAGCAGGGTTTTAGGGTGGAGATCAGCCTGGATAACTGGCACTGCCTGCAAGGAGTGGTTGCCAATATCCGCCGGGTGTTGGACCTGGATGCCGATACCCAGGTGATCAACCATCAGTTAGCAGCTGCGGTGGGCGAGCAGTTTGAGCTTACGTCGGGGCTGCGCCTGCCGGGTATCTGGGATCCGTTCGAGGCCGGGATCCGTGCGGTGCTCGGTCAGCAGGTGAGTGTCACGGCGGCGCGCACGCTCACTACCACCTTGGTGACTGAGTTGGGCGAGCAGGGGCGTTACTTCCCCACCGCCGCGCACATGGCCGCAGACGAATTGGCATTCTTTAATATGCCCGGGCGACGTAAGCAGGCGCTGCGGGATTTAAGCTCGTATATTGCTGAGCACGGCAGTGATGATCTGGATGCCTGGCAGGCGATTAAGGGCATAGGCCCCTGGACGGTCAATTATGCGAAAATGCGTGGCTGCAGCGATCCGGATATTTATCTCTGTGGCGATCTTGGCGTGCAAAAAGCGCTGGCGGGGCTCGCCGGCATAGAGATCGAACGTGCTGCGCCGTTTCGCTCATACCTTACCTTTCAACTATGGCAACAATTATGACCTTATTTCAAGAGTGTATCGACACGCCTCTGGGCGAGTTGGTGATCCAGGCGACCGACAGGGGCCTGTGTTATGTGGGTTTTGACCTTGGACGTAAGGCAGAAGCCAGTGCGGCTGCAAGTGCCAATGCCATCACCTCCCTCGCCAAAACCCAGTTAAAGGAATATTTTCAAGGCGCGCGGCAAGAATTTGAGCTGCCTTTAGATACCCAGGGTACCGAGTTTCAGCGTCAAATCTGGCAAGCCCTAGGTGGGATTGCCTATGGTAAAACAGGCAGTTATGGTGATATCGCACGCCAGGTGGGCAATCCCAAGGCGGTGCGCGCAGTGGGTGCGGCCAATGGTCGTAATCCCATCAGCATCATTATGCCTTGTCATCGGGTAATAGGCGCCAATGGCACCTTGACCGGGTATGCCGGTGGACTGGAGCGTAAGCGCTGGCTGCTGGCCTTAGAGCAAGCTCACTGTAGCAAGGAATAACCCCTAAAGAGTTTGCCTTGGCCTTGAGCCGGGGCTTAGTGTAAGCTTGGCGCGCGAAATTTTGAGAAGAATAACCATGGCTCAACTGTATTTTTACTATTCGGCAATGAATGCCGGTAAGTCCACCACCTTATTGCAATCGGCGTTTAACTATCGCGAGCGCGGCATGCGCCCCATGATCATGACCGCCGCCATCGACGATCGCGCCGGGGTCGGTAAGGTGGCCTCCCGTATCGGCTTGCAGGCCGATGCCTTTGTTTTCGATGGCACCAGCAATGTCTTCGATTTGATTGCCTCGCAACACCAGGAAGAGCCCTTGCATTGCGTGCTGGTGGATGAGAGTCAGTTTTTATCCAAGGAGCAGGTATGGCAGCTGACCGAGGTGGTCGATCAGCTAAAAATTCCGGTGCTGTGTTATGGTTTGCGTAGTGACTTTTTGGGGGAGTTGTTTGTCGGCTCCCAGTATTTACTGGCCTGGGCCGATAAGCTGGTGGAGCTAAAAACCGTGTGCCATTGCGGCCGCAAGGCTAATCATGTACTGCGTTATGGCCACAATGGTGATGTCGTGGCCAGTGGCGATCAGGTACAGATAGGCGGTAATGAGCGCTATGTATCCGTGTGCCGTAAACACTATAAAGAAGCGCTTAATCAAGATTCAGTCTAAGGCTTAGCCAAGGCATAGCCTAAGGCATAGCCCGGGTTTAGCCCAACAGTCTTTCCAGCTGCGCCCGGCGCTCGGGCGCATCCATAAAGGTCCAGGCAATAAAGCGGCTGCTTTTTTGCCCCTGGGCCATGGCCACCACCTCAATTTGCTCGGCCCCCAGTTTCCGTAATGTGCTCTTCAATGGGCGCTCATTTTCCTTTTTCGATACCAGGCTGGTAAACCAGATTACCTGCTCGGCAAAGTGTTGGCTCTCCAAGGCCATATTGCGGATAAAGGCCAACTCACCGCCTTGGCACCATAACTCATTGGCGCGGCCACCAAAGTTCAGGGCATCGCTCTGCTGCCCCTTTAAGTTACGCCATTTGCGTTGCGATCCGGCCTGGGCACTCTGTTCACTGTCATGAAAAGGCGGGTTGCACAGAGTGGCGACTAAGGTGTCCTGCGCCTTGATAATGCCGGCGAAGTACTGAGTCGGCTGCTTTTGCTGTATCACCTTGATTGGCAAGGCATTGAGCTGAGCCAGCTGTTTTGCCAACTTAACCGACTGCACATCTATATCGCTGGCTAAAAACTGCCAATTAAACAGCTTGTTACCTAGGATGGGGTAGATCAGTGAGGCTCCCGTGCCGACATCCATCACCCGCACCTTTGGCTGCTTTAGGCTGTGCTCAGTATCCTGGCTTATCAAATCATAAAGATGGTGCAAATAGTCGGCGCGCCCGGGCACAGGCGGGCACAAAAAGCCCTCGGGCAAATCCCAAATGGCTACATCGTAATGATGTTTAAGCAAGGCCTGGTTTAAGGTTTTCAGTGCCTTGGCATCGCTAAAGTCGATACTGGCTTGCCCATCCGGGCGCTTAACTACATAGGCTTGTAGATTTGGCAAGCTGCTGCACAGGGCGTCGAAGTCGTAGCCGTTACGGTGGCGGTTTTGTGGATGCAAGGGCGGGATCTCTATCACGTGAATATGGGCATAGTATAAGGGATCGGCCCGCCGGAATGTAGCGCCCAATTAAGCTGGCGCATGGACAAGCCATATAGGCCGTGTGCCGACCTTATTTACAGCTTAGAGAATACATGTAAATATGTTGGTTATTAATTAGTTAACTTACCATTGTCGTGGCGGCTAAATATTTTTAAGTAGCATAAAGCCGTTAGCTATCGGGTTAAATGTTTTCAACCAGAAACAACATCAATACTAGGGAAAATTATGACTGATAATAGGGAAGCACAACGCAGTGAAATCAATAAGAAAATGCTTCAGGCCCAGCTAATAGGCGCGCCGGGATCGATTTTATTCGGTTTGGGTTTGTATGGCGTTTTTGCCGTCAATGGCGATGCGTTTATCTCGTTTTTAAACGAAATAGAAAACAGCTATGCCTTACTCGGCATCGGTGGTGCGCTAATGGTGTGGCAGTTTGTTACCGTGATCAAGTTGTCGATAAAGCGCGCAAAATTAGGGTTACAGGATTAATTGAGCTGGTTTGACATTAATGGCTGCTTGTTTTTGAACTTGGGCCATTATGCCAACGCAGTCATCTTGACATAAGCTAGCCTTCAGTACCGTGTGCAAATACTGAAGGCTAAAAGGGAGATTAGTTATACTCGCCTTTGCGACAATCATCTCGTCGCACTATTTAAGTCTTTCTTAGTTGTTCTCTTTAGCCTTTTCTTTGGCTTTCTTTTCCTTGTCTTTCATTTTGTGCTTTGCATCTTTTTTGTGCTCGTGGACTTTTTCCTCAGCCGCTTCGTGCTTTTCTTCAGCTACTTCTTTTTTGGCTTCGGTTTTTTCTTTAGCCATTTCACGCTTCTCTTGGGCGTGCTCTTGAGCGTTTTTGTGCTTAAGTTCAGCGTGCTCATTGATTTCTTTAACTTGTGCTTTTTGCTCTTTTACTTCTTTTTCTTTTTTGTCTTGAGCACTGGCTTCAACACTTACACCTAGAGAAACGGCTAGCATTAATGCAACACTTAGTGGACGTAATGAGTTCATAATTTTTACTCTTGAGTTGTTAATTTCGTGTAAATCATACCACAGTAGCCTAAACCGAAACTGAACGAAAAATTAGGAGTGATTTTAATAACTTGTTGCCGATTATCAACACTGGTACGATGAGATAAAAATAACAAAATGGGCCGAATTATGACCGATATTCAGCAGCAGTCGCTTTTTATTGACCTCAATGCGTCGCAGCAATTACACCTGCGTTATATTGCCAAAGCCGATGCCTGTGGCCCAGCCGTGTTTTTTATGCATGGCGCAGTAGAAAACGGCAAAATTTTCTACACCCACAGCAACAAGGGCCTGGCGCCATTTTTGGCGCGGCAGGGTTACCGCTGTTATGTAGCCGACTTGGCAGGACGAGGAGAGAGTAAACCGGCCATTGGCCGCGGGTCAGCCTATGGTCAAACCGAGGCTATTTGCACCGAGATCCCCGCCTTTATCGACAAAATTACCGCCCATAGCGGTGCGTTTCCCCGTTTTTGGGTGGCGCACTCATGGGGCGGCGTGCTCTTTAACAGTGCCTTTGCCCGTTTTCCTGAATACGCCGAGCAGGTGAGCGCATGCGCCTACTTTGGTTCTAAACGTTCGCTCTATAACCGCCATCTGGGTAAATTTATTAAGGGCAATTTAATTTGGTATTGGCTCGCCCCTAAATATGCGCAGAAGCACGGCTACCTGCCTGCACGCCAGCTTAAGTGGGGCAGCGATAACGAAACCATTAAGTCGCACTATCAGAGCATGCAATGGGCCAAGGTGCAGCCCTGGGTCGACAGTGATGATGGCTTCGATTACGGCGCATCGCTGCGTCATAAAGCGTTACCGCCCATTTTGCATATCGCCGGGGTCAAGGATAAGTCTCTTGCCCAGCCCATCGATATTAAGAAGTTTATTCAGGAGTCCGGAGTCGGGCTGCAAGAGTTAAAAATTTATGGCCGCAGCCATGGTCATCACCATGATTATGGCCATATTGATATGCTTACTCACCCGCAGGCAGTGCGGGATCAGTTTCAGGATGTTGTGGCCTGGTTTGCACGACATGGCTAAAGCAGCCTAAAAACGCCTGTTCATACTCTTTATAGGCAAGGTTTGCGCCCTGGTAGAGCTTTTTTCGTACCTGAATTCGACTTAAGGTGGTAACCGCGCTGTTACTGCTGTGGTAATTAAGGCATTGCTCGGTGTAGACAATATCCAGCCAGGCGCATAGTTGGCGCAGTACCTGCTCCGGTTGCTCTATCAACTGCTCATAATGCTGGGTGTAAAGGCTGTCACCAACGCTCTGGCGCCAATGCTGCATCAGTCCCTCGTAGCCTTGATAATAGTCTTGCAGCATATCCATATCGCAGAAAAAGGCCTCATTGGCGCCAAAATAGTGGCCAAACACAGACCAGGCCATGGGATAAAAACTGCGGCGCATGTCGATAAATAAAGCATTAGGAAACAGCGCCTTGATGGCACCGATTGCCTGAAAGTTGGCCGGCAGTTTATTGAGAATAAACTGATGGCCCAGCTGCTGCTTGGCGACTTCGTCAGCATACATCTGCCTGAGTTTTGAGCGCATCTCTGCATTCAAATCGGTCATACAGGCGGGAAAAGGGCGCTCTGTAACGGCGCTAAGGTAGGCCATAAGTTTGCCGCTAAAAACCGGGTTTTCACCCAAGCTTGCCACCTTAGGGTGCTGGCATAGCATTTGTTCTAGCAGGGTTGAGCCGCTTCTGGGCATGCCGACGATAAACACGGGGGTGAAACTGGCCTTAATTCCATCGCGCTGGGAGCGAATAAAATCTGCGCTAAACAGGGTCTTAATCTCATCAAGGTAGGAATCAAAGCCCTTTTTGCTAAAGGCTGGGCAGAGCTTGGCCTGTAACTTGTTGGCGAGACGATAATGGGCGAAGGCTTGATTCTTATCGCCCACCTGATGATAGCTTTTACCTAAGGTGTAGTGGGCAACCACGTTGGCATGCTTATTTTGCGTGCCTCTGAGCAAGGTGTGCAGGCGGGCAATTTGCTCGCTGCCAATCGCGCTAGGGTCAAGGTGCGCCAGTTCATAATAGAGATACAGGGTGACATCCTGGTCCGGGCAGGCCAATCCAAGGGTGAGCGTATGCCTGGCCTGCTCCATAAACCCATACACCAACTGATGTTGAGCCAGGCGGTAAAAGGCTTCGCCATTATGCGGCGCGATTTTGCAGCAATAGTCCAGGATAGCGAAGGCATCTTGCTGTTTTTTAAGGGCATCAAAGGCATCGGCAAGGGCAAAGAGCGGCTCCAATACCTTGGGCAAACGCTGACAGGCTTTTTGAAGCAGGTACACGGCCTGTGGATACTTCTCCAAACGCATGGCGATGCGGCCCAAGCCGAACCAGGCTTCACCCTGATTGGGATTAGCCTCTAACAGCGACTTAAAATGAAACTCAGCTTGTTTTAATTTGTTTTCGCCAAGCAGTCGGTTGGCATGCGCGAGTACATTCATATTGTTTGTTTGCTGGTACGAGTAAATTCAACATAACGCTCGGTGGTTACGAGCGCAAGCATAAAAAAGCGGGCTGACGCCCGCAGTGGATGGTTAGGTTAAGGCTCGAGCCTTAGAAGCTATAAGAAGCCTTCAGATAGTAGTAGCCGCCATTAAACCCATAGGGTGAGGTTTCATAAAACTTACCGCCCCACTGGTTATTGGGAATGCCGGTCGCATCTTCGAAGTCGAGCGGCTCGCCTTCTTCATCAAAGATGTTTTGCGCACCCAGGGACAGGTCGATGTTATCGTTAACATGATAGGTTAACTCCATATCGAAGGTCACAGTGGCATCGGCCATTTTCGCCGTGGCGTCATAGTCTACGTGCACACCCTGGTACTCTCCATAATAATTGGCGCGCACAAAACCCGAGATGGACTCCCATTGCTGTGCCCAGGTGGCAGTCGCGCGATGGTTCGGTAGGTCGTCTTCAAGCCGACTTACCTTGAAGCCACCTGTGATTTCACTAAAGCGGGTAACCTCGGTTTCATTCCAGTTGTAGGCCAGGCTAAAGGTAGAAGAGCCATCGAGTAGGTCGGTACTGTAGTTGGCGACGACATCAACACCCTTGGTGGTGGTGTCGAAGTCATTGGTAAAGAAGCTGACCTGCGCCAACTGTTCAACGTTAGGTACGCCAGCTTCCTTCAGCCTTTGTCTGTCGTCATCGTCCAACTCGATTTTATCCGACTGACTGATGCGGTCTTCAACATCTATGTTGTAGTAATCCACCGTCAGGAAGAAATCACCGTCCTGATACACCGCACCCAGGGTGTAGCTGTCGGACTCTTCCGGTTGCAGCTCTTCACCACCAAGCAATACGGCGATGGGGTTGGTCGGCGGCAGCAGGGCCGAGTCGACCAATACACCGCTGCTTAGGTTGGTTTGTACGTTACTGACATTGGCCTGGCCGACCGTGGGCGCCCTAAAGCCAGTGCTGAGTGAGCCGCGCAATGCCAACACATCGTTGATGGTGTAGTGGGCGGTGACCTTGTAGTTGGTGGTTGAGCCAAAGGTGTCGTAGTCTTCAAAACGCACCGCCCAGCCCATGAGTAGATCCTCGCTGAATAGGGTTTCTACGTCCACGTAAGCGGCATAGTTTCGGCGGGTAAACTCGCCGGCTTGTGACGGTTTAAAGCCGGGGAAGCCGTTTGAGCCGATACTAAAGCCTTGATCGAAGAGCGGGCCAACCTCAAAGGACTGCTCGTCGCCGGAGATCACCGTAAAGGTTTCCTCACGCCATTCCAGGCCGCCGGCCAGGTTGGCATCGTCATACAGGCCCCAGTCAAAGGCTTTGCTGAGATCAAAGTTAAAGGTTTTCTCTAATTGCTCGTATTTACCAGGAGAGAAATCGCGCGGCGTATCCGGGCCCAATGAGGCGTTAATGGAGTCATAGAGGAAGTAACGTGAGGCATTGTAGCCGACCGAGGCGCTGGCGTCGTAGAACCAGCCGTGTAACCAGCCATCGGTAAATTCACCTTTCACCCCTGCGGTTAGCGAGGTATCAACGACATTACCGCCAAAATTAGGGGTGAAACCGCCGGGCAGCAACTCGTTAAAGGCGAAACAATCCGGGTTATTGGCAACGCGGTTAATGTATTCCGGGTTATCGAGCACGTTCTCATCAATAAGAATATCGGTAGGGCAGTTGCCGCTCATATCACCGGTTAAGTCACCAACGAGTAGCGTCTGACCTTCATCCGGGGAGTAAACGCCGGGGCGGGTGTGTGGGTTACGGTAGTAGAAACCGCCGCGAACATCACGCTCGGAATAGTTACCGAACATATAGAATTCATCATCCTTGCTTAGTTGCAGGCCGATATTACCAAACACAGTGATGTCGTCATCGATCTCCGGCGAGCCCCAAATCTGTGCCGGATCCGCGACATCTGGCACGCCTGCGGCCGCGAGTTTTTCCGCATCGTAATGTTGAACGCTGCGGCTGGTGGCGTCGGCGTTTTTATACTGGAAGCTAAAGTTAGCGAAACCATCATCGGTAAATGGCAGGCCGATATTACCGGCAAGCTGGGTGGTATCGCCATCGCCCTCATAATACTGACCATGGCGCAGCTCCAGGGTGCCCCCTTCGCTGGCGTCTTTAAGCACAAAGTTCATCACCCCAGCGATGGCATCTGAACCGTATTGCGCCGCGGCACCATCGCGTAGCACTTCCACCTGCTTTAGGGCGATGCTGGGAATAACCGAGATATCTGGGCCTTGGGCGCCGTCATTGATACCGCCGCCCAAGAAGGCAATGACCGAGGCACGGTGGCGACGTTTACCATTTAACAGCACCAAGGTGCTGTCCGAAGGCAGGCCACGAAGGTTCGCCGGGCGCACCAAGGTGGCGGCGTCGCTGATCGGGTTACCGTGCACGTTGAAAGACGGCACGCTGCCTTTTAGGACCTCCAACATATCCGAGTTGCCGGTTTTACCCAGCTCTTCGCCGCCGATGATATCGACCGGAACTGGAGAGCTACCGATGGAGCGGGGTGCCGAGCGCGAACCCACTACTGCGATTTTTTCAATATTCTTGATGTCTTCTGCTTTTGCATCGTCATCGGCCAGCGCCGCCGTGCTATGCATGGCCGCCAAGGCGGTTGTAGATAATAAGGCGCAGCGCACCGCCGCCTGTAACTTTCTGTACTTTAACTTCATGTTTCGTCCCCCAGTCATATACAGATTCAGATTGCTTATAGTTATTGTGTACATGTTATGTATACAGATCGTTAACATTAAATTCAACAGTGGGTCACAAAAGTGTTGGGTGTGAGATGTTTTTATCCAAGGTAGGAGCAGTTGTCCGTCCTCGGTTACGGGAGCTAGTGAAACGCGCAGAAGTATGTGACAATGCGCAATCAGATCCCTAATTAAAGACAGTATGCGAATCTATCGTTCGTTTCATCGCGCTCCACTGCGGGTGCTTATGATTTCGCGGCGCCGACAAAAGCTGAAATTGCGCCGTGCTATGGTCACGCTAAAATGGGCTCTTGCCCAAGAGCGGCAAGAAACAAGGGAAATGCTCGATATCTATAAGCGCTACACCAAGGGACAGGCGTCTAAACAAGACTTACAGGTAGCCAATAAACAATTTGTCGATATTCTTAAAGGCCTCGGCCTAGGGGTGTTTGCCGTGCTGCCGTTTGCACCTATCACCATTCCTCTGGTGGTCAAAATTGCGCACATGGTTGGCGTCGATATCCTGCCGAGCTCCTTTAGCCACCCCAAACCGCCAAAGACCAAAGCGGACAACAAGCCTAAAGACGATTAACCGCGGCCAAGGCTGGGTTAGCGGCAGGCAAACTCGGCAAGTGGTAAATACACCAGTCCCTGGTCGTCACGGGTCGAGTGATACAGGGTGAAATGGTCAATCTCTAGTTGCAGTGGTGTTATCGGGCTATCGACGACAGGTGGCCTTTTAAGGTTGCGTGCCAGGGTGACATGGGGGCGATAACGCCGGTGTTGGTCCTCAATCTGTTGCTGCTTGGCCAGGGCTTTAAGGTCGCCAGCCAGATTCAACAAGCCAGGGTCGGGGGAGCTGGGTCGCAGGTGGAAGAGGCCGTTGTGTGGCCAGTAGTCATACTCATCCAAGCTTAAGGAAAAATGAGGTACCACCAAGTCGCCCGCATCCTTGATCAATTGCTGCGCCTGGGTGTGTTCAACCTGACCGAGAAACATCAAGGTTAAATGCCAGTTACGGCACTGGGTTGGCGCCTTGCTGAGGGAAACATGGCGGTTTAACCAGTGATTGATGTGCTGTTTGTGCTCGGCGCTTAGCCCCAAGGCAAAAAACAGCCGACGTGCTTGCTCGCTAGGTCCCATGGCTTGGCTATATCATTTACTTTTTTAACTTGATATCCTGCTTATTATCAGTAATAAAAAGTGAGTCCGCAATGAATTTACTCATCAATAAACCTCGTCTCGACACCGCCTTAATCCCACTTTTCGTTTTTGACCAACAAGGCTGCGATGCTTGGTGCCAGGAGCAAGATGACTTTACCCGTACCTGGGTGGCCCGCTCACTGCAACAGCAACCCGGCCTGTGTGTGCTGCCGAACTCTGAAACTGGCGAGCCGCAAAGCGCTATTCTGGTGACCAATGATGGTGGGGATATGTGGGCCGCCGGTGATATCATTGGCAAACTCCCTAAGGGTGACTACCAATTACAAAATACCGCCAATGAGCGTGAAATCGCCCTGGGTTTTGTGCTGGGTGGTTATCAATTTAGCGGTTACAAGCAAATTCAGCAGCCGCAGGCGCGTTTGTTGATTGCTGACTCGGCCTTATATGATGAATTAGTGGCCTTAGTGGAGTCTACGCAACTGGTACGCGATTTGGTCAACACTCCGGCCGCAGACATGATGCCGCAGCATCTGAGCGAAGTCATGAGCGATCTGGCGCAACGTTTTGATGGTGAATTCAGTCAGTGGATAGGCGATGAGCTGCTAGAGCAAAATTATCCCACCATTCACCTGGTTGGCCGTGCCAGCGAAAATAAACCGCGTTTGCTCGACTTACGCTGGGGCAAGAAAGACGCGCCTAAGGTGACCCTGGTCGGTAAGGGCGTGTGTTTTGACTCTGGTGGTCTGGACTTAAAACCTGCCGCCGGTATGCGCTTAATGAAAAAAGACATGGGCGGCGCCGCTCATGTTATTGGTCTTGCAAACCTGATCATGGCCATGGGTCTTAATATTCAACTGCGTGTATTGGTTCCTGCGGTGGAAAACGCGGTCTCACGCAATGCGTTTCGCCCGGGTGACGTGGTAAAAACCCGCAAGGGCCTGACCGTGGAAATTGATAATACCGATGCCGAAGGTCGTTTGGTGTTATGTGACGCTTTGGATGAGGCGCAACAGGATGAGCCGGATATGATCATCGACTTTGCTACTCTGACCGGCGCCATGCGTATTGCCTTGGGGACCGAACTGCCAGGCTTCTTTAGTAACGATGACGCTGTAGCCGAGGCTCTCACTCAAGCCGGTGAGCAAAGCCAAGACCCGGTTTGGCGCATGCCCTTGTTCGCCCAATACAAAAACCTGCTGAAAAGCGATGTGGCGGACTTGACCAACTGCGCACCGGGCCCATTCGGTGGCGCCATAACCGCAGCATTATATCTGCAGGAATTTATCGACGTGAAAACCCCTTGGGTGCACTTTGATGTGATGGCCTGGAACGTGCGCGCGCTGCCAGGTCGTCCGGTGGGCGGTGAAGCCTTTGGTATTCGTGCCGTGTACGCCATGCTGGCAGACAAATACGGGCGCTAGGATTTAATCACCCGACATTACCTTACCTCGAGCCGCTTTTGCGGCTCGTTTTTTATACCAACTCTGTTAAGTATGTGATTAGCTATTTAAGTGAATTGGTATTATTCCCCTTCGGACTCGTCCTCGGGCTCATTGAGCCAGGCTCTGGCCGCATCACCATCGGAAAAGTACTTTACCTCGCCGCTGGTAAACCAATTGGCGATGCGCGCCGCGTAATCCTGCCAGTCGTGACGGCCATAAAAGGCGATACGGCGAAATTGATGTCTGTGGGCAATACCAAGTTTAAAGTCATCCCACAGCGCATGTGCGGTAAAGCCTTCTAATTCACTGGCGTCGATAAACACATCGACGATGCGCTCATCCAATCCCTTCAGGGCATCATCAAACATCGGGGTGATCACTTCATAGTCGTGATGATCTAACTTGCCGACTATTACCATGGAGATGTAAAAACGCGCTTTGGTGCGCTCTATACCTATGTGTAAACCATGACGTTGCATTTGCTGACCCTTATTGCGTGTTGAGGTGTTTATTTAACATAGCAAAGGGTGGTGAGAACGCCGATGATGTAGCGCAATAAAACAGCAAAAAGAAATGAGGCCGCGAGGGCGGCCTTGAAATGTTTGGCAGCAAGTGCCCTTATTGCTGGCAGGCGGCAACAGCGTCGGCGATAAGCTCGAGGCCTGTTTGTGGGCAAGGAGGTAACTCGGCGTTACTTTCGCGCACGGGCGCGACCCTTTGACCCCATTTAATGTAACTGGCCGCCCAGGTTAGACCGGCGCCAAAGGCCGCCGACATAATGTTGGCTCCGGGCTTGATCATGCCGCGCTCTACCGCTTCACACAAGGCGATGGCAATGGTCGCCGCCGAGGTGTTGCCATATTCATCGATATTGACCATCACCTTGTCGTCTTCGACCTTAAGGCGCTGCTGAATGGCCTGGATAATGCGCAGGTTAGCCTGATGCGGCACCAATACATCTATGTCATCCAGGCTCAGCTGCGCCTGATTCAGCACGTCATCGCAGGCGCCACTCATGCCTTTAACCGCGCGTTTGAAAATTTCCGGGCCGACAAAATGCAGTTCCGAACCGCCAATGGCCTCGTACTTATTGATGTTCGAGCCAAAGTTTTCGATGTGCAGAATGCTGCGATCCGAGCTGTCACAGCCGGATTTACTGGCTAATAAACCAAGCGCTTGCTCGCTTGCTTCAAGCACCACTGCACCGGCACCATCACCAAAGAGCACGGCGCTATCGCGGCGGGCCCAGTTGATATACCAGCTCATACGCTCGGCGGCGACAACCACGGCGCGTTTGATCATCCCGGCCTGAATTTGTGCTGTGGCCATTTGCAGGGCATACAAAAAGCCCGAACACGCGGCGTTACTGTCGCAGGCCGCGGCTCCGGTGGCGCCCAGGCGTTGCTGAACCTCGGAGGCGGTGTTGGCCACAACCGTACTTGGGGTACAGGTGGCGACTAAAACTAGGTCCAGCTCTGTGGCATCCAGACCAGCGCAGTCAAGGGCCCGTTGCGCCGCAACTGTGGCCATTTCGGCGGTGCTTACGTGGCTGACATGGCGTGCTTTAATACCCGTGCGTGAGCTGATCCATTCATCGGAGGTGTCGACGACGGTGGCAATGTCCTGATTGCTAATTCGAGCCGGTGGGACACACTTTCCCCAACCGGTGATCTCTGCATAATGCATATAAAATCCTAGTAGTTGCTGCATTGGCGACAGCTTTTCTCAGCTGGCCCGATGTCTTTGCTATGTAGCTGCTTTATATCAAACTGAACCAGTTTGGTCGAGTTCTACTAGCACCTGGGGCGAAAGTATGTTCTGTTAATGTTATGTATATCATGCTTAGCCACTGTGGCTTGCTAAACACAAAATAAAAATAACGGAGCCTAGGTAAACGATGAAACAGACCCTGATAGCATCCCTGATAACGCTGGTAGCGGGCACCCTAGCCGCTGCCCCCGCAGCGGCACAAACGACGCTTATCCATGCCGGCGAGTTGCTCAAGTCCGCAGATGCCAAGGTATTAAAGGCCCAAACCATAGAAATTAAGGAGGGTCGGGTGCAAGGGCTGCATCAGGGTTATGTCGATGCCGCCGAACTTGGTCTAAAGAATGCCAAGGTTGTTGATTTAAAAGATAAATTTGTGTTGCCAGGGATGGTGGACTTGCATGTTCACCTGACCTTCGAGCGTGACCCCAAGGCCAACCCCCATCGTATGCTTAATGAAGTAGAGGCGGATCAGGCACTGCGGGCCGTGGCCTATTTACGCAAGACCGTCGAAGCCGGATTTACCACGGTACGGGATTTGGGCGGTAACAATAAGGTGATTTTCCCACTCCAGCGTGCGGTTAAGCAGGGCACCTTGGTGGGGCCGCGTATCATTGCCGCCGGTGAAGCGGTTACCCCAACCGGCGGGCATGGCGACATGCATGGCTACCGCCAGGAAATTCTCGATGCCTTTGCCCCACGTATGGGCGTCTGTGATGGTGCCGATGACTGTACCCGGGCCGTACGTGAGTTGGTCAAAGGGGGCGCCGAGGTGATCAAAATCACCGCCACCGGCGGGGTGCTCAGCAATACCAAGGCGGGGCTGAATCAGCAACTAACCGATGCTGAGCTCGCGGCCATAGTGAAAACCGCCCACAATCTCGGCCGTCCGGTGACCGCCCACGCTCATGGCGCCGGTGGCATCGCCGCGGCCTTGCGAGCCGGGGTGGACTCAGTTGAGCACGGCTCCTACCTCAATGAGGAAACCATCGGCTTATTTAAACGTACCGGCGCCTATCTGGTACCGACCTTGTTGGCCGGGGTGACGGTGACCGAGGAGGTTAACAATAACCCGGCGCTGCCCGCAGCCATTGTCGAAAAGGTGAAAACCGTGGGGCCCGTGGTTAAAGACTCGTTTCAACAGGCCCTGGCGAAAAAGGTGAATATTGCCTTTGGCACCGACTCAGGGGTGTCGCGTCATGGCGATAATGCCAAGGAATTTGCGCTCTTGGTCGATTATGGAATGAGCCCTCGCCAGGCCCTGGCAACCAGCCTGACCCATGCGCCTAAGGTGTTGAATATGGAGCATGAAGTTGGCAAATTGGCGCCCGGCTACTACGCTGATGTTATTGCCTTAGATAAATCGCCGCTGAACGATATCGACCAGTTGACGGCGGTTCGTTTCGTTATGCAGCAAGGAAAAGTCATTCGCCACCATGAACAAGATTAAAGCGCAGTTATTTGAGCACCTGATCGAGCTTGAACGCTCCTTGATGCGTGAAGATGTGCGTGCCGATGCGGCGCGCCTGAACGCCTTAATTGACGATGATTTTATTGAGGTGTCCTCGGATGGGAAGCGTTTCAACAAGGCGAATGTGCTTGAGCGCCTGCCCAAGGAGCAGTCGAAAAGTCGCAAGCCACTTTTTCATAATCAGGATTTTGTTGGCCGTATGCTCAGTGACACCGTGGTGCAGCTCTATTATCGCAGCGCCCTGCGGCGCATTCGGGGCGGGCAGTGGCATTTTTCCTCGCGTATGTCTTTGTGGCGTTTGGATGGCGAACAACAATGGCGGGTGGTGTATCACCAAAGCACGCCGTGCGAATCATTTCCCCTGGAATAATTGCTCCATTTTTCAAAATGTTAGGTTCACCTATACATTTCAGTTCGCCCGAGGGGATTCGCGCTCTTGGTTAGTAGCTCTTATTAAAATACTCATTTTATATCAGAGAGTTGACTCGCTAAATCTTGATTAAGAGCGTTGCTTTGACACTTTGTCGCCCCCTTGCTCTGAGCCACAATTTTGCCGCTAAGCGGATCGCAGGCTACGCTTAAGCAAACAGTGGCCGGTGGGCTTAATTATGAATTTTGCAGAGTTTAACTTTTACGCGGTGCTCTTGTCCGCCGTCGCAACATTTTTTCTGGGCGGTTTATGGTATTCGCCCTTGATGTTTAAAACCGCCTGGCTCGATGGCTGTGGCTTAACCGACGTGGACTTGGCACAGGCTTCCATGGGTAAGGTCTTTACCTTGGCCTTTCTCCTTTCCTTGGTAGCGGCCTTTGTGTTTGCCTTGTTCTTAGGACCCAAGCCCGAGCTAGGCTTTGCCGTTGGTGCCGGATTTGCTGCTGGCTTGTGTTGGGTGGCGACCTCTTTTGGTATCAGCTATCTCTTCGAACAAAGACCGTTAAAGTTATTTTTGGTTAACGGCGGCTATCATACCTTGCAATTTACCCTGATTGGTTTGATCTTAGGCTTATGGCATTAGTGCGTTACTTTGCCCCATAACCCCGAGTTTATTAAGGGTTTTCTCTGAGGCTGTAACGGGTTAGAGTTTATACTCAACAATTCCACTGAACTGTTACGCTTGTCACCTTGGCAACTGGCCGGCAAATTAGGGTCTGTTGACCTTTGTTGTTTGTTTCTGCAGCAGTTTGTAGTGTATTTATACAAGGCGGCACATGTGTGGTGTAGTTATTCTACATAAACATGTAACAACACAGTAGAAATGCGCTACAAGCGCTGCCCTACGGGTTCATCTCAACGCATCCTGCTCTGTGTTACTCGCTATGAACATAGAATGACTATGCATCATAACGAGCGTCGTGATCAGAATGCGTTTAGATTGAACATAAAGTAAACCGCAAAGATAAACAGACCCTAGTCACAGCTTAAAAGAATAACAAGGATGGACATGGATATTCACCGCGAGTCCCAATTACCTCAGGCAGGCCCAAAAAGCCTGATTTGCGAGTCGGGCAGGGTGCTTTTTGGTCACTTCGATGGCCCGGTTCAATCCTTGGGGGTTGAGCACTTTCGCTACATCAATGCGATGGACAAACCCCATGGTTCGCTGGCGCGGCGCTTTCATTTTAAGCAATTCCAGTTTGTTTCTGTGTGCACTCCCAGGTTCCTTCTTGGCGTGGCCCTTGCCGATATTCGCTATGCCGCCTCTGGCTTTTGCTATCTCTATGATATTGAAGCTAATAAGCTGGTGGAAACCAGCTGGCTTAAGCCCCTGGCGTTGGGCTGCATCATGGCGCCTTCTCCGTGGGATGGATACTCCCGGTTGGGCGGCAAAAAGGGGCAGATCAGCATGGAAATTAAGGCCGGGGTCTGGCAATTGCGTATAGCCACCGAGCAGATCGACGCCGCTCTAACCCTGGTACCGCCATTAAATAGCCTGCCCATGGCCATGTGTAACCCCACAGGTTACAGCGGCTGGACCTATACTCAGAAACACAATGCCTTGGGAGTCGAGGGTTCACTAATTATCAACCAAGAACCCCTAGCTCTGGATGAGGCGCTGGCAGGCTATGATTTTTCTGCCGGTTTTATGCGCCGGGAAACCAGCTGGCGCTGGGCCAGCATCAACGGCCGTATCCAAGGAGCCTTATTTGGCCTAAACCTGGCCGCCGGGGTCAATGAAACCGGTTGCAATGAGAATGTGTTCTGGATTAATGGACAGCGGCACTTACTTGGCCCGGTACAGTTTGATTTTACCCGGGAAAGGTCAGGGCACAAGAGCCGAGAATGGCGAATAAGCTCCCTGGATGGCAAGGTCGATTTAACGTTTCACCCCCTGAATAAGCGCCAGGAGCGCTTGAACCTGTGGTTATTAAAAAGCAACTTTCGCCAGTATATCGGCTATTTCGATGGCGCGATTGAAGATGCCTCGGGGCGGGTGCATCGCCTCGAAAAGGTTCTAGGTTTAACGGAAGACCACTTTGCCCTGTGGTAGTGATGCAAACGCGTTGCAAAGCCGTTAAAGCCCGCTGGATAGGGCGCCTCATTGGCCTACCCCGTGCTTAAAATGTTACAGTAGCGCCTCGCTAACAGTGGGGGAAGTATGGCCAAACCAAATAAAAAAGGGCCGGTTCGTACCGTGGATATTTTTTGCAGTAAATGCCGTACGCAACTTTATAAATACCGCAAGGGTGGTAAGGGCGCGCTGGTGAAATGTTTTATCGAACGCATCAGCGAGGATTACACGGACCAAGTGGCGACCTGCCCTAACTGTGAGCAGGTGTTTGCCAGGGAAACCCTGATCCGGGGCACGCCGGCGCTAAAAATGATCGGTCAAAAGGTGTATATGAAATAAGCGCTAAATTGTGCCTGGCGGGCGGGCATTTGTCCTTAGGTAGCGAAGTCTTGCTTGATAGGCTGACCCCGTTTGTTTTGTGGAGCTAGGCAATGGACCTATTATTTGATGTTATTGGCATGAGCGGCACTTTTTTGGTGGTGGGCGCTTTTTTCTTACTGCAGCTCGAGAAGTTACCAGCCTCAGGCCTGGGGTATAACCTGATGAACTTAACCGGTGCCATCTTACTGTTGGTAAGCCTGTGTTATAACTTTAACCTTGCCAGTTTCGTTATCGAAATATTTTGGATAGCAGCCTCCTTATCGGTATTTATAAGCACGTGATGGCCCGTCGTGAGCTGAAGTCCGTCCCTGCTTCTTAATGGTTTGAGCTGAGGTCGCCTGTGTATGCATCTCGGCACGGCTATCAGCACAAAAAAGCGGGCTAATTAGCCCGCTGAGTTTGGCGCATAAGAGTGAAAATTAGCGAGGGAGATTTTTGCTCACTTTTTTGTTTTTATTCATAACACCGCTGTAATAACCGTGCAGCGCATCGTTGAGCTGTTTTTCGCAGCGTTTCAATTGCTCGCCCTGGGTGATCACCTGCATGCTGAGTTTAACCTTTTCTTCGCGCATGCTGTTGATGTCTTGCGCTTGGCCTTGCAGACGTCGCTGTAGCTCTTCCACTTGTTGTGTTGATGATTTAAGCAACTCATGCAGCTCCTTGTTGCGGTCCTGAAGATCGCGACAATGATGCTTCATTACATGCTTACTGGTATTGGCTTCTTCTAACTGCTGCTCCAGCTCAGCTAACTCCACCTGGACGTCTCGTTTGGCTTGAACCTGCACCTGTTGCATTTGCTCGGCCATTTTGTCCATGTGCGCCAAGGCTTTTTTATTCAGCTCATCCGCCTGATTGATCTGTGCCAATAGCGGCGCTTGCGCTTCATGCAAGTGCTTTATCTGGCGCTCTTTTTCTTGCAGTAATTGCTTATACAGGTGCAACTGTTCGTGAATCGAAGGTTCACCGGATGATTTGTTAATATGGGTGACGTTGGGCTGCATAGCCGCTTCCATAGGAGGATGTAAGTCAGAGTGCGCCATGATCTATCCTTGTTTACGTTAGAATTTGAACTGGTTAAATTTTAACAAGGATATTGAGCGCAACTTATTGATCTAAATCAGCTTGGTGGGGCTATTGGCACCCCAGTCGCGATGAACTTTGATCTAGCGCAAGGGCTGCGCTAAAAAATCGACCGCGTGAGGCGGACCATTTTATTTAACCAAGATGCAGGTGACATTGTCGCCGGCACCGCGGGTCAGTGCCGAGTGCATCAAGGCCTGACCGGCAGCCTGTAGATTAGCGGTTGCAAGTGACACTTCTATTTCAAAGTCAGATAATTTTTGGGTTAAGCCGTCGCTACACAATAAAAAGATGTCATCGGTCTGCCAGGTACCATGTACCACCTCGACCTGCACGTCGTGCTTGACCCCAATGGCCCGTGCTACCTCGTGTTGTAATGGGTGGCTGGCCGCTTGCGCCGAGGTGATGACGCCGCTATCGAGCAACACATTAACCCGGCTATGGTCCCGAGTTTGCTGTTCTAATCGGTTGTTTCTAAATAGGTAGCCGCGACTATCGCCAACCCAGATAAAATAAAAATCAGTACCGTCCAGCACCAGGGCAACCGCCGTAGAACCCATGGTTTTTCCCTGCATAAGCTGTTGTGAGTGGTGAAAGAGTTGTTTATTGGCGTCTTCAAAGGCGTTTATTAGGGTGCGGTGGAGGGGCGTGCTTTGAGCCTTGTTATGTAAATGCTGCCTAACGATTTCGATTACCTGCGAACTGGCATAATCCCCTTTGCTGTGCGCCCCCATGCCATCGGCAACAACCCAGACCCGTTGCTCGGGGAGTGCCAAGAAGGCGTCTTCATTTTTGCTGCGAATAACGCCGCAATGGCTCTGGGCGAAGCTAGTTAAGCCCATGCCTTTGTCCATACTGCTTTGCTTGGTTGTGGCTGTTACCGGACAGGCCCGAAAATAAGTTAACCATGGTGACCATAAATCTTGTCTAATCCCTTAGCTTTCGCACATCTTTAGACGGTAGTAGTTCAAACCTTGCCCTTTACATTAATCCTTTTGGGTTCAACCGCAGATGAATGGTCTACAGCAGTGAGCCGCCGCTGTTGTTGGGCTTGGTTGCAGCAACAACCAAACCCAGAGCGAACCTAAAGGCGTCGGCCTTCACCGGCGTAGCGTCCGGCAAGAATTTTTTCATACATCTCATCGGCTATCTTTTTCGCCCGCTCGATGGCATCCGGTTGTAATTTACGTTCATCGAGCTTGCGGCTGGTGCTGGCATCCAGGTTGCCGTTGTATTCAGCGATGGTGTTCCAGATATATGACTTTTCGATATTTTTAGGAACTCCCAGGCCTTCGTAATACATTAACGCCAGGTTAAATTGGGCCAGGGTGTAATTCTGAGCTGCGGCTTTTTGATACCAATCAACCGCGGTAGGGTAATCCTTCAACACGCCTTCGCCATTGGTGTACATCACCCCCAGGTTATATTGAGCGGCGGCCACGCCCTTATTGGCGGCACCGGTGAACAGCTCGACCGCTCGTAGCAGGTCCACTTTGACGCCTCGACCTTCCTGATACATAACGGCTAAGGAAAACATCGCGTCGGCGAAGTCTTTATCAACGGCTTGTTGATACAGTTGCGCTGCTTTGTGTTGATTCTTGGCGACGCCATGGCCATTTTCATAGAGCTGAGCTAGCTCATAAATCCCTGGCGCAAAACCTTTGTCGGCAAGGTATTGAAATTCGCTGATGGCGGTTTCAAAGTCACCTACATTGGCGGCAGCAATTCCTTCTTCTAAACCAGCTTGGGCAGGAGGGGTGAGCACGAGTGCGGTGCACAGACTGACAGTGTATAGGGTATATCGCAACATAGTGTGTCTCCGGGGATGGCTGCTATCTATCTGATTCTAGCTTGTTTATTGATTATTATCCAAAGTCTATCGAGAAATAAACACTCCGATTCTGAAGTTTTTTAGTTATATCTAATACCTAGGCTGCTCATTAGGACAAAAGCAAAAACAGGCTCAAGACGCAAGTCTTTAATTCTGACCCAATTCCATGCTACAACAGTCTAAATTCTGCACACAGGAGAGAGGAATGAGCGACCAATACAGTGCACTGCGTAGCAATGTCAGTTTATTAGGACAAATATTGGGGCAGACCATAGAGCAGGCCTTGGGTGCACCGGCCCTGGAGAAGGTCGAGGCTATTCGTCAACTGGCTAAAAGCTCTCGCTCCGGTGATGAGCAAGCCCGGGGGCAGCTGCTTGACGAGCTGCACCGCCTCAGTGACGATGAACTCTTGCTGGTTGTCCGTGCATTTAATCAGTTTTTAAACCTGGCCAACGTGGCCGAGCAATACCATACGGTTTCACGTCATGCCGATACCGGCTTTTGTCAGCTCGATCCCTTAAAGCAAACGCTCAAACGCCTTAAACAGAGCAATATCAGCAGCGAGCAAATCGCGCAAACCTTGGCCAAACTCGATATTAACCTGGTATTGACCGCGCATCCGACCGAGGTGACGCGACGCACATTAATCAACAAGCATGTGCAATTGAGTGATTGCCTCGACCGACTTGAACTCGACAACCTCCTGCCGACGGAGCGCACCCAGTTATTGGCCCGGATGCGCCAACTCATTGCCCAGGCTTGGCATACGGATGAAATTCGACACAGTCGTCCAACGCCGCTGGACGAAGCCAAATGGGGCTTTGCGGTGATAGAAAACAGCCTGTGGCAGGCGGTGCCCGAGTATGTGCGCGAGCTTGATACCCTGCTGCAACAGGAGTTAACCATGGGGCTGGCGTCAAGCGCACGCCCGGTGCGCTTTACCTCCTGGATGGGAGGCGACAGAGACGGTAATCCTTATGTTACCGCAGAAGTGACCCAAAGCGTGCTCGAGCATGGCCGCTGGATGGCGCTGGACTTGTATATTCGCGATATCAACCAGCTGATCAGTGAGCTTTCCATGCATCAGGCCAGTGAAGAGCTGCTGGCACTCAGTGGCCAAACCCACGAACCCTATCGCCAGGTTCTCAAAACCCTGCGCAACGACTTGCAATTGACCCATAAATACCTGGAAGCAAAAATCACCGGCCAGCCATCCCGGGGTGAAAACCGTATTACCGATATAAAGCAAATCAGCAATGTGCTGCAGCTGTGTCACCGCTCGTTGAGCGCGAATAACATGGCGGTCATCGCCGATGGCCTGTTGCAAGACACCCTGGTACGTTGCCGCTGCTTCGGCTTGCAGCTAAGCCAGCTTGATATTCGCCAAGACAGCGACAAGCATGCCCAGGTGCTGGGTGAGATCAGCCAATACCTGGAGCTGGGGGATTACTGCGCCTGGGATGAACAAACCAAGCTCGCCTTTTTAGCCAAGGAGCTGGCTAATCCTCGTCCTTTGCTGCCTAGACACTGGCAGCCATCGGAGCAAACTCAAGAGGTGCTCGATACCTTTAGGGTGATAGCGGACAATCACGCCGATAATTTTGGCATCTATATTATTTCCATGGCTCGCCAGGCCTCAGATGTACTGGCGGTGAAGTTGCTGTTAAAAGAAGCCGGGTGCGCATTTAATATGCCGGTGGCGCCCTTGTTTGAAACCCTGGATGATCTGAATCGCGCCCCCGAGGTGATGCGGACCCTTTATGACAATGAGGTCTATCGCGCCGTGATGGGGGAGCAGCAATACGTGATGATAGGTTACTCCGACTCGGCTAAAGACGCGGGTATGATGGCCGCAGGGTGGGCGCAGTACAGCGCCATGGAGTCGCTGGTAACCCTAAGTGATGACTACGGCCTTGAGCTGGTGCTCTTCCATGGTCGTGGCGGCACCGTGGGCCGCGGTGGCGCTCCTGCGGCTCAGGCATTGCGCTCGCAGCCGCCGGGCAGCTTGAAAAACGGCCTGCGAGTGACCGAGCAGGGGGAGATGATCCGCTTTAAATATGGCCTGGCCAGTGTCGCCAAACAAAGCCTGCACCTGTATGTGGGCGCCGTGCTCGAAGGGAACCTGATGCCACCGCCGCAACCCGAGCCGCAGTGGCGCGAGGCCATGGCGGTGATCAGTGATGTTTCCTGTGAGCATTACCGCGACATAGTGCGCGGCAATAAAGATTTTGTGCCTTATTTTAGAAGTGCGACGCCGGAGCAGGAGTTGGGTAAACTGCCCTTGGGTTCACGCCCTTCGAAACGTAATCCAGACGGCGGCGTGGAAAGCTTAAGGGCCATTCCCTGGATATTCGCCTGGTCACAAAACCGTTTGATGCTGCCCGCCTGGTTGGGAGCGTATCAGGGGCTGGCGGCGGCCATAGAGCAGTTTGGAGAGCAGCATCTGGCGCATATGAGTCAGCAATGGCCTTTCTTTCGCACCCGCTTAGAAATGCTGGAAATGGTCTTTTGTAAGGCCGACAGCTGGCTCAGTGCTTACTATGATCAGCGGCTGGTCGCGCCCGAACTGCAGCCCTTAGGTGAGAAACTGCGCGGTGAGCTGGCCAAGGCCACGGCACTTATCAAGGAATTGAGCCCCGAGCACACCTTGCTCGGCCATCAGCCCTGGATCCGCGAGTCCATTGCCCTGCGCAACCCCTATACCGACCCCTTAAATGTGCTTCAAGTGGAGTTGCTAAAACGGGTGCGAGGCGGTGGCTCGGTGGCCTTGGACAATGCCCTGATGATCACCATGGCCGGCATCGCCGCAGGCATGCGTAATACCGGCTAAGTTGGTGTAAAGTAGCGCTAATGCGGGCCAGGTTGCCGCGTTAGCGCCGCTAGGTTACTATCGGCATAAACTCCTAAACGAAAGGACAGCCTGTGTGTCCAACCCTCATGCTTGAAAGTATCAAGCAGCAACGCGGCATTATCAGTGTGCAGCAATTTCAAAATCTCGCCCAGTTACTGGGCAAGAACCCTAAAGACACCGCACAATGGTTGCTGGCGCACATTCAGTCTTGGGCGGTTGCACCGATTTCCCAGTTTCAGGTGGCGGCTTTGGTGCATGCTCGTAACCACCAGGGTGAAGATTTCTATACCGCCGGGGTGAATGTGGAGCTGCCTCATTGCGGACTCGAGAGCGCCGTGCATGCGGAGCAAACCGCGCTGCACAATGCCTGGCTCCATGGCGCCACCGAGATACGGCACCTGTATGTCAGCGCGACGCCCTGCGGTTATTGTCGTCAGTTTATAAATGAGTTTTGTGCCGACACCGGGGTGGAAATTAGCATAGGTGAGGTCGACTCGACGCTGGGCGAGTTATTGCCCTTGGCATTTGGCCCCAGTGATTTGGCCGTGAGTGAGCGTATTTTGGATGTCGAAGAGTCCTGCCAACTAAGCAAGGGTTCCTATGGTGCCGGCGAGCCACTGCATCGGCATCTGCTGCACAGCTATGCCCCTTACAGTGGTGGTTTAGCAGCGCTGATGCTGAGTGTGGGAGAAGAACGTTTTTATGGTCGTTATATTGAAAATGCGGCCTTTAACCCCAGCTTTCATCCCTTGCTGGCGGCACTAAGTCAGGTTGCTCTAGCGCACCAGGGGATTGATTTTAAAGCGATTGATACGGTGACCCTGTGTGAGGTTGAAAGCCTCAAATCGCACCGGGACAGCACAGAAGCCATGGTGCGGCGCTTAGCGCCGCAGGCCAAATTCCAATATCACTGTGTGAGCAATAAAGCGGCCGCAGCCAATACCTGAGTGATGGCGCGTTGTTCTATGGTGGCGATATCCACCGCTGGGATCTCCTGATCGCAACGATTAACCAGCACCCCGGCGATGCATCCGGCGCGTAACCCTAACGCGCTGCACATGGTCAACAGGGTGGCCGATTCCATTTCATAGTTCATCACCTTGAGCGCTTGCCACTGAGCCATGCTGCCTTGTAGATGCTTCGGCACATAGCCGCTGTGAGTATCGTAGCGCTCCTGACCCGGATAGAAGGTGTCGCTGGAGGCGGTAATGCCAATATGGTGTGCTTCATTGCTTTGCTCACAGGCGGCGACCAGCGCAGCAGTGGCTTTAAAGTCAGCCACGGCCGGGTAGCTGGCGGGAGCAAAATGATGCGAGGCGCCGTCGAGGCGTACAGATGCATGGGTAATAAGCAGCTCGCCCACCTTTATATGGGGCTGAATGGCTCCTGTGGTGCCGACGCGTAAGAAGGTGTCGACCCCCAGCTGCGCCAGCTCTTCGACGGCGATGGAAGTCGAAGGACCTCCTATGCCGGTGGAACACACCACCACGCTTTGACCCTTTAATTCGCCAAGATAGACATGAAACTCACGGTGTTGCGCCAGACATTGATGGTTATCCAGCTGCTGTGCGATCACCGCCGCGCGCTCCGGGGCGCCGGGTATAATCGCCAGGGTGGCGCCGTTTAATTGGGCCTTTGAAATGCCAAGGTGAAACATTGTCTTCATAGTAACTCTCTGATCCCTATGCGTGTTAAGCGAGCAAGTGCTCATATGCTGGCGTGCTCGGCTGTTTTTAATAAGGACATATGTCCTAAATTAGCCGCGTCCTGGCTTGCCAGTGCGTTAAATCTCAACTAGATGTTAAATAGTATCATCAGAGGAGTTAGCGTATGGCCGTATCGTCAAATGTCACCAATCATGGCGAGTTTGCTCGTTGTTTTGAATGTAATCGAATTAGTGCCCTGGCGCCACTGCATTGGCTAGCCTTGGCCTTTAAAGACATGGCGCGAGCGCCGATTTTAAGCCTGCTCTATGGCTTGGTGTTCACCCTTATCCCCGCCACCATTTTATTCTTTGTGTATTCCAGTCAAACCCATTTGGTTATCCTACCGGCAACGGTGGCCTTTGCCCTGGTGGGACCGGCCTTTGCCGCCGGCCTATATGATGTCGCCTGGGAATTGGAAAAAGGCCACACGCCCACGTTATTGCATAGCCTTAAGTCCATGTTCCGCAATCCCGCCGGGGAGTGGGGCTTTGCGGTGCTGCTCATGGTAATCATGATTGTCTGGATGCGCTTGGCAGCCTTGGTTCATGCCCTGTATCCCAATACCGTTAACCCCAGCTTCGAGGAGCTGAGCGCCTTTTTAACCCTGGGCAGTATTATCGGCGGGGTCTTGCTGGTGACCGTGTTCGCCATTTCCGCTTTTACCCCGCAAATCATGATGGAGCGCAGGGTGGATCTGATGACCGCAGTGGTGAGCTCTATGCATGCGGTACGCAATAATATCGCCGCCATGGTGGTGTGGTGTATCTGCATTCTGTGTTTAATCTTGCTTGGCTTTCTAACCGGCGCCGCCGGCTTTATCGTGATCATGCCGCTGCTCAGTTATGCTAGTTGGCACGGCTATATTGCCACCATTAAAACCAAGCGTCCGCGCCGCTACGAATAGGCCCATCGGCTGGCTTATGCAGCATTTATGCATAGCCAGTCACTCTCCCCAGTTGGCCCCGGGTAGGCGGGTTTGACTTCTGTGCTCTGCTTGTATATTGATCCTGTATTGGTGCCGATTTATCACCGTGATTGCTTTTAAAAACAAATGAAAATCAAAGGGTTAAGTATTTCACCCTGTTCTTCTAAGCGCACTTGAGGATTTCCCTTGCGTGCTCCGGAGTCATTTTCATCAGCGCCGGCAATAAATCGAAAAACTGCATAAATATTGAGGAGATAGCATGACCGCTAAGTGGCAAGACTTTCGAACTAAGGTAGCACAGTGCTTGTGTCCACCGGGTAATGGTGTATTTACGGTAAACACGGCGCAGGAAAGAAAAGCGGCGTTGCAACAGAAGCTTTACGGCCAAACCGATAATGTCGAAGCCCTTTGGCAAGCGTCTCTCGATGGTTTGCAAACAACCGAGCATAAGGCGGTGATGCTGGGCATTAGCTCAGACTGTGGTGGCGGCATTTTGCGTGGCGCCAACTGGGGCCCGTTATTTTTACGTAACACCCTGATTGAGCAGCAGCCTCAAGCGCAAGCCTTTGACTTAGGCGACGTGCGCGTTATTCCGCACCTGTTGCATGATAAGTATTTAAACGAAGGTACCATTAGCAACTGTCAAAAGGCGCTCTACGCCGATACCGAAAGTGAGTACCATGTCAGCCCATTGTCCATTACCGAGGACGTGTGCACCGACTTTTACGCCAATTTCCCCGAAAAGGGCATTTTTGGAATTGGCGGTGACCACTCGATCAGCTACCCGTTAACCAAGGCTTACCTAAAGGCCAAGCGCGAGCAGGGTAAGAAGGTCGCCATCATTCACTTTGATGCGCATACCGACCTGCTGGTGGAGCGTCTGGGTATCGATTTGTGCTTTGGCTCTTGGTGTACCCATATTCTTGAATATCTGCCAAGCCCATCTCATCTAATCCAATTCGGGATCCGCTCTAGCGGCAAACCTAAGGCGCATTGGGAAGGTACCTTCGGGGTTAAGCAGCATTGGGCGCAGGAAATCAATGAGCGTGGTACCGATGCCGTGGTGGCCGAAGTGCTGGCCCAGTTACGTGCCGATGGTGTCGATGAACTGTATGTAAGCTTTGATATCGATGCCCTGGACTCCGAATTTGCTTCGGCTACCGGTACACCGGAAAAAGATGGCCTTAATCCGCAACAGGCGCTGGATATACTTGCTGCACTTGCGGCCGAGTTCCCCATTACCGGTGCCGATATGATGGAAATTGCTCCTTTCACCGACAGCTCGCTAGAGGGTAAGTCGAGCTCGGAAACAACGCTGCGTGAAGGCGCGAAAATCTCCGCCTTCTTGCTTGAGCAAATGAATAAATAAGTCTGATTTTCCTGAGAAATTAGCATTAAAAAGAGCGCATTAGCGCTCTTTTTTGTGGTCGCTTTGTGGCAATATAGGCCAATATAAACAAGTGCAGCACAATTTTTACGAGTGTTTCTATGAGCTATTCCGTCTTTCGTTTTTGCAGTCTGACTCCCCACGCCTTGTTACTGAGCGCCAGTGCCTTGCTGATGCCCCTGATGTCTGGCCAGGCTTGGGCGCAAACCCAGGTTTTTATCGGTGGCGGCGAAAAGGTGTGCTCATCTATGGCGCCGGAACATTGTCAGCAGCCCTTACAAGGGGGTAAAGCTCATCCCCTGTACAGAGTCGACGCAAGCGCCTTGGCTCGTTTGGACAGGCAATGGCCATCGCAATATCAAGCGCACAAGCACAACGTGATGAAGGCGCTAAAGGCCATGGCGAGCGACCAGGCACTGACTCAGGAGCAATTACTGACGCTGTGGTATGAGCAAGCCCCTCAAGCTCAGCTATTAGATAGCGCTCTCTCTTATTATGTGCTCGACACCCTGGAGTTGGCCGAGCCCTCGCTCAAAGTCCATATCGACACCGACCTGAATAAGGATGAAGCCACATCCGAGCTGCTTGCCTTTATGAAAAGTGCCATGGAGGTTGCGGCGGGGCAAGAGGCGCAGCCACCTCGGGTGCTGATACTGACCAGTGCCAGTCGCGACCCTTATGCGGCGGCCCATTATTATCAGCAGTTACTCGCTGGCGATGGCATCGACAGCCAGTGGCTACCTCTCACGCCAGCGCTGGCCAAGGCGCTTAGCCAGGGGCAGTGCGACAAGCTTACCCAGTTACGCCGCCAAGCACTGACATTCGATAGGGCCCGGGTTTATCCTGAGCGTGTAGCCCAGGAGCAGGCGATGTGTGCCCAAGGCAGCGAGGCTCTGATAAAACACATAGAGGCCGCAAGTGCGGTGTATTTTAATGACGGCGATACGGCCCTTGCCAGAGCGGTGCTAGTTGATGAGCAGGGCGAAGCCTATCCCTGGACCCAGGCATTACGTAGTCGCCCGGTAATCTTAGCCAGTGGCGCCGGCAGTGCGCTGCAAAGTGGTGGACGCAATAGCAAAGGCCAGGTGATGATGATCACCGGTGGCGATGCGTTTGCTGGGCTTGCAGAAGAGGTGGAGGTTAGGACACAAGCAGGGTCGTTGCCCTCTGGCTTTGCGGCGATTAGTTACCAACCCAAAGGCGGCCTTGGGAGTTTTAATAATGGGGTGCTGGATACGCAATTTAGCGAGCAAAACCGCAGCGTACGCCTGCATAGCCTTTTGTATGCGACGGGGCAGCAGGTTGGCTATGGCATAGATGCAAACACCGCCCTGGTGGTGATCAAGTCCGAGCAGGGCAGTGTGGCAACCGTGCTTGGTGAGGCCGGGGTCGTTAAGATACAGCCCATGGATAAACACAGCTTTCGCTACAGCTATTATCCAAGCGGCGTGCGCATGACCTTGGATGAGCAGCAATGGCGATTAGCCGCTGAGACTCAGGCCATCGAGGTCAAGGGCCCCAGTGCACAAGCGCTGCCACAGATGCGCTTTGGCGATATTCTCTATGATGGCAAGTTGCGCAGCCTGGCTCAGGCCATGTGCTTATCCAATAGCAATATGGCCTTGGCTACGCAATACACCCGCGGACACTATTGGGACTTTAGCCTGCGTGGTGATGAACACACGCGTTTGCTTAACACCGCGATTCGTGACAAGGCCTGTGCCATTGAAGGCCTGATCATCGAATTTGCCCCGCGTAACTAGCCATAGGTTTTGTTTAATAAACAACCAATAAAGGGCGGCGGAATAAGGGAATTAGGTGATTTATCCGCTATTTGTCTACACCGGGCTTGCGTCTAGTTGGTAGCGTGATACTTTTACAATATAAACACTTACCAGGAGTGGTTGATGTTTGCCGCAATTGCATACTTGGTGTTGGCCGTGATCTTATGCGTTACGGCTTGGATGATAAAGCTTCCGTATATCGCAGTCTTCTTCTATTGGAGCGCGTTATCCCTATTTTTGGTGTCCTTGGCCTACATAGCCAACGCCGGGCGAATTTTTCGCAAGCGACAAAACGGCACCATTCCCTGGTATATCCGCTGGGCGTTTATTCCCTTTCTGTTGGGAGCGCAACTCTATAATGCCTGGCAGCGGCGCAATGATAAGGTGCCGCCTATCCAAGAAGTTGAGCCCGGCTTATTCCTCGCTTGTCGACTCTTCCCACCCGATGTCGATTCCCTAAAACACGAAAACGTCACCGCTATTTTAGATGCCACCTGTGAGTTTGACGGCCTGGATTGGACCGTCATGGGTGAGCAGATCAGTTATTTAAATATTCCGGTATTGGATCATGCGGCGCCTAACAGGGCGCAGTTGCGCCAGGCCATTAACTGGATCCACCATCACCGTAAGCGCAAACGTAATGTGGTGGTGCATTGTGCCCTGGGGCGCGGTCGCTCCGTGTTGGTGATGGCCGCCTATTTGCTGGCGAAGGAGCCGGATGCGGATGTTGATGAGGTGCTCGAGCGCATTCAGGAAACCCGTGAAACAGCCAATTTAAACCGCTTTCAGCGTAAGGCGTTGAAGAAAATGCACAAGCGCGGCGAGCTGGTGGTGCGCAACCGCGTGTGCCTTATTGCCAATCCGGTATCCGGACGCAAGCTCTGGGCCGATAAAAAGCATGACATTATGACCAGCCTCAACAGCTACTTTGACATGTCGATAAAAACCACCTCACCAACGCAAAATGGCACGGACCTGGCGCGTGAGGCTATGGATGAGCACCCGGATATGATCATCGCCTGTGGTGGTGATGGCACCGTTGCCGAGGTGGCTTCGGTTACGGTCAACACCGATGTGGCGCTAGGAGTAATTCCTCTAGGCACCGCCAATGCCCTAGCCCATGTGCTAATGGGCATTGAAAGCAAGGCCTTTGGCGTGCAAAAGGCGCTGGATGTACTGATCAGTGGCGATGTGAAGGCCATGGACACGGCGACCTGTAATGATGAGCTGGTGCTGCTGTTGGTGGGTATAGGGTTTGAACACAAGATGATTGAGTCGGCGGATCGTGAGGCGAAAAACAGCAGTGGCCAGTTTGCGTATTTGCATGGCTTTTGGCAGGCGCTTAGTGAGCATAAGGCCAAGGATTATACCCTCACGCTAGACGAGATGGAGCCCCAGGATGTCCACACTAACAGCATGATCATTGCCAATGCAGCGCCGGTCTTTACCTTGCTGGCGCAGGGCCAAGGCCAACCTGAGCACGACGATGGTTTACTGGATGTAAATTGGCTGGAGCCAACCAAAAACTCCAATGTGAATGTGCTCAGCATCGCCGAGCTGGCATTTAACAGTGTGACTCAAACCCAGCTGGATAAACACGCTCATCATACCCATGCCAGACGGGTAACGGTCAGTTGTGCCGAGGGCATTGATTATGTCATCGATGGTGAAATGCGTCAGGCAGATGCCTTGGACATCAAGGTACAACCGGCGTCATTAAAGGTGATGGTGCCGAGTAAGCCTTAGTTAAAGATGAAGGGTGAGTTTTTGGGCCCGATGCTATTAGTTAACGCGGATTTTATTCTGTAATCGCGGGTAGATGGGCTCGCCCTTAGCATCGACACTTCGCCACATGAGTGATCCGTTTTCTTCTTGAGGGTGTTTGCGGGCACAGATCTTCAACACCTCTTCCATAATAAGCAGCGCTCCTTCGCTGTAGCGCTGCCCCTGATACCAACATGCTGGCACCGTCGGTGCATCGACCAAAACATGGGCGCGAGTCCCACCTTTGTTATGCACCTCATTGCCCTGTGCCTGCCACGCCCCGGCATTCGCCTCGGCATTTGCCACGGCATTTGCCGAGGCGGACAAGCACAGTGTGAGTATCACTTTTGTTATCAAAAGCCGCATTGTGGCCCTTATTGTGCGTCGATTTGCTGCTCTGGAGCGGCGTCTGCGAATGCTTTAAGGGTATTACAATGCTGGTAAATTGCCATGATCTTCGGATACTTATCCATGGGTACCTTAAAGCGCAGGGCGTTAAATACCTGCGGGACTAGGCATACGTCGGCCAGGCTTGGCTGGTCGCCACAACAAAACTCTGTGTTGCCAAGCAGCTGTTCGACCTTGTCGAAGCCGGTAATGATCCAGTCTTGGTACCACTTGGTTTTTTGCTCGTCGCTCACATCCAGCTCATTGCTCAGGTATTTCAATACGCGCAGGTTGTTAAGCGGGTGAATATCCACGGCAATGGCATAGGCCAGGTTGCGAATTTGTGCGCGCTGCCAGGCATCGCCACTGAGCAATGGCGCCTGCTCCGTGGTTTCATCAAGCCACTCAAGAATGGCCAGTGATTGCGCCAGCACCCCTTGCTCCGTCTCTACCGCCGGCAATAGGCCCTGGGGGTTTTTACCCAAATAGTCTTCGCCTTGTTGTTCCGACTTGAGTAGGTTAACCGGTACTAATTCGTGATCGACGTTTTTAAGGTTTAGGGCGATACGCACCCGATAAGCCGCCGAAGAGCGAAAATAGCTATATAATTTCATTACTTAGCTCCGTTGAAGTGCTTTTTAATGCCTTTCCAGCAATCTAGGTAATCGCTTTGACGCTCCTGACCCTCGAGTGCGTACTTGGTCGGCGCTATGATGTAACGCGACTCAAACATAAAGGCAAGTGTGTCTTCGTAGCGTACCGGCTCAAGCTCAGCATTGCTAGCCTTTTCAAATACTTCTGCTTCTGGGCCATGAGGTGACATGCAGTTGTGCAGGCTTGAACCGCCCGGCACAAAGCCCGCTTCTTTGGCGTCGTACACACCCTTTATCAGACCCATGAACTCGCTCATGATGTTGCGATGATAATAAGGTGGGCGGAAGGTGTGCTCGGCAACCATCCAGCGCTCAGGGAAGATCACAAAATCAACGTTGGCCACGCCCGGGGTGCCCGAAGGTGAAGTCAAAACGGTGAAAATAGACGGATCCGGGTGATCATAGCTTACCGTATTCATGACATTGAATCGTGCCAGGTCATACTTGTACGGGGCACTGTTACCCGTCCAGGCGACAACGTCTAGAGGTGAGTGCTTGATATCGGCGCGATACAGCTGACCGCTGAATTTAGCCACGATCTCGAAGTCGCCTTCGATGTCTTCAAATGCCGCCACTGGGTATTGGAAGTCACGGTCGTTGGCGTAACCATTGGCGCCAACCGGGCCGCGCTCTGGCAAAATATACGGATTGCCATAGTTTTCACAGATATAACCACGTACCGGGCCATCCGGTAATTCTACCGAGAACTTCATGCCGCGCGGGATCACCGCAATTTCACCGGCGCCAATCTCTAAAATACCGCATTCGGTTTTTAGGCGTAGGCGCCCTTGTTGAGGCACAAACAGCATTTCACCGTCGGCATTGTAGAAATAACGACCTTCCATTGACTGGTTGGCCACATAAATATGAATACCGATACCGGCTTGGCCATTTACACTGCCGTTGGCGGCCATGGTTACTAGACCATCGATAAAATCGGTCGCTTGCTCTGGGATAGCAACCGGGTTCCAACGCAACATGGTTGGTGGCGTAGGCACTTCGGTAATAGGGGCTGAGCGTAGCAGGCCATTGTCCATTAGCTCGTAATCGCCTTGAATTACTGAAGGGCGAATGCGGTATAGCCAGGTACGGCGGTTCTCGCCGCGAGGCGCGGTGAAGGCGGTGCTGGAAAATTGCTCCGCGTACAGACCATAGTTTACTTTTTGTGGGCTGAATTGGCCTATTGGTAAGGCGTTTTCGAGGGCTTCGGTTTCAAATTCATTGCCAAAGCCAGTCATATATTTAAGGCTGTTATTGCTCATGGTGTCACTCCTGTTGTATTGTGTTTGAAGATACTCTCATGTGAGACTAATTTCAAATCCCATTTATAATTCGGGTGTAAGAAATTATTTACGCTAACCAATGGTAACTAGACTATGGCTTTTAAGCTGGAAACCTTTATTCCTTATTTGATGACTTTAAGTGGCGCCAAGGTGAGCGAGGCCTTTGCCCAGGTCTATGGGGGGCAATTGACCAACCCGCAATGGCGTATTGTTTGCCACTTGGCTCAGGTGGAGGATGGGCTGACATCGAAGCAGTTGTGCGTTAAGGCCATGTTGGATAAATCGACGGCCTCGCGGGCGATCAATGAATTAGAACAGCTGGATTGGCTCTCGGTCAGTGCGTGTGACAAGGATAAACGCGCTAAACAGGTGCGTTTGAGCGAGCAGGGCAGGTTGCAATTTGATGCCCTGATCCCAAAAGCTTTGGACTGGCAGCAGGAACTGCTGGCGGGATTTACAGAGCAAGAGAAGGCACTGTTGGTGGATCTTTTGTGCCGCTTGGAGCTGCGTGCTGCAGATATAAAAAAGGCCCATCAGTAGGGATGGGCCTTGGCTTAACTTTGCGCCAGGCGCAAATTCGCGTTAAAGGCTATTAGAAGGTGTAACGAACACCGATACGCATTTCCCAAAGTGACGCATCGCGTTCCACACCCGTGTTTTGTTTGCCTTCGTTGAAACCCGTATACACGTAACGACCGTTTTCGTCGATTTCCATATCAACCATGCGGTTACCACCGAATGAGCCCTTCTTATAGGTGCCCCAGTCGTCGTTAAGCAGGTTAGTCAGGTTATCGATAACGAAGAAGGCTTCGCCCTTATGACCTTCCATAAAGCCAGGAAGCTCTTGGCTTACTTTTAGGTCGAACTTAACAAACCACTCGGCATTTTCACTGTTACGACCCGTGATAGAACCGCGTTTTAGGTTTTCGTCTTCAATGAACTGATTGAATGCAGCCAGCTCGTTTTTGTCCATTGCATAAACAACGTTAGGATCGTTCTCAAGCGGTACATAAAGCAACTGACGCGAGCCGTAGCCATAGTTGTTGAAATCGCCAAACTGGCTATCCGCCGTATCATATACATAGCTATAAGGTAGGCCTTCACTCGCTTGACCCAGTAGGCTAAAGCGCGTTGAGTAACCATCGAAGAAGTCGTGTGTATAGCCAAGCTTGAAGGTAAAGCGGTGCGGTACTTCATAATCAGACGTATGTGCACCAGGGTTGCCCGGGTTGGTTGTAGTAAAGTAGCTGTAGTTAGACGCAGCTACCGAGCTATTCATAGGGTTAACGTCTTTTGAGTCCGTGTAGGCGTAGGCGATGGTGAAGTCGATACCATTGTCGTAACTTTTACTAAGAGCCGCAGAAATAATGGTCGATTCACCAGCATCACCATCGACATTTGTTAGCATATATTCTTGGTTACGGCCTGGCCCTTGTGGGTTTAGAGGGTCAGGCTTTGACTCATAAAAAGGACGACCGTCAAAGGAATACATAAGCTCACCAGTTTCAGGATGTCTTGCTTGCTGTAATGCATGGTCTCTAATAGTTGCCGAGTCATTTTTCTGCGTATGTAAGATGTCTAGATTTACGACATACTCGTTTTCGAACGTGTAGGTGGCGCCGATTGAGTATTTCCATTCTGATGGAAGCTCGAAATCAGGGTCGATTGAATGTGTAGCTGAGTCACCAAGTCCCGGTTGCGTGTCTGCAATTTCATCGAACTGTGATTGTGGAATATCAAAGCCCGGTGTGCCGCCATCAAAGTTGGTCATTGGTGTGTTGAATAGATCCACATCGTACTCGGTAAGCTGGATTTGGGTCACCCCATCGTTTTGATAGGCACTAGACGCCCAAACGTTCGGGTTACCACCCGAGTAAAGGCCAAATCCTGCGCGTACTTCAAGGGCCTCATCCACAAACCAGTTAAAGCCAACGCGTGGCTGGAGCAGGTCAACACCGTCTAGGTTTTGCTGGTTAGAGAAGCCATAACGCTTCTCGAAGTTGGCATTGTAATTTGGATAGTCGTCACTGTTATATTTGTCGTAGCGTAAACCGAACAACAAGGTAGCATCAATATTGCTGAAGCTGTATTCATCTTGCACATAGAATGAATGTACTTGATATGAAAACTCTGCTGCTAAATCGTCAGGGTTATTGGTGCCCGCGGCGTTGTAATAATAAACACGATCTGCAAAGCCTTGCTCGTATTCATCGATTGAACCAAAGCGGAATTCGCCTTCTGTGTGCTGTACGAATAAGTTGAATACATTTAAGTCTTCATATTCGTAACCTGCAGTGATTGTGTGTTGATCTAGGTAGTAGGTACCGGCTAGCTTAACTGTGAAGTTATCCCAGTCCAAGTCGTTAGAGTGACGTGAATCATCGGGACCAATGTAAACGGTATCGCCATTTGCTGCCTTAATTTGGAATTCACCGAATCCACTGGCGCTGTCTAGAGACTTTTGACGCGCGTCCAAGTCTGATTTACCTATGCGCACTTCGGTTGAGAAGCTATCGTTCCAGTCCGAGTAGAGTGAACCCACGATAGAAGTGAATTCAGCGCCGCGCTCATAGAAGTGGCTAGAAAAAGCCAGTTCGTCATTGTCGGCATCGGATTGCGACAGCGCAAAACCATCATTGTAGTTGTAAACTAGGCTGGCACGGTGATCGTCATTGATATTCCAGTCTAGTTTAATAAGTATTTTTTCGTCTTCAACCGGCATACTGCCTGGCATACTGCCTAGGTCATAGTTATATACGTTCTTGGTGATGTCACGAATACGGTCGATATCCGCTTGTGAGATAGAGCCGCTATCAACAGGGCCATAGCTAAACTGTTGTACACCCTCGAGTTTTTCATACGAAGTGAAGAGGAACAGGCTGTCTTTGATCAGGGGCAGGCCAACATTAAAGCCATAGCGCTTCTCGTTGTAATCGCCGTTATCAATGTCATCATCGATCTCTTCTATGCTGTCACCCTTCATTGAATCATTGGTGTAGTCGAAGAATACGCCGCCGTGAATTTCGTTGCTACCAGACTTGGATACGGCATTGATATTACAAGATGTAAAGCTACCGTATTGTACATCGAAAGGGGCCATCTCAACGGCAACCTGCTCAATTGCGTCGAATGAGAACGGTTGACGTACCGTTGGGTAGCCGTTTGAGTTAAGGCCGAAGTTGTCGTTCATGCGCACGCCGTCAAGCGTTAGGCTGTTAAAGCGCGGGTTAGCACCACCACAGTGAATGGCGTCACGACTGTCGTCTACGTAAATACGCGGGTCGGCGCGAACAATGTCGGTCAGGTCACGGTTGATGGCCGGTGCTGTTTCTAGGTCTTCCTGGGTGAAGGTGGCTGCAGGACCGGTACCGCCAGAAAATGAACTAATAGGACGACCGGTTACCACGATCTGTTCCATATCGGTTTTTGCTTGTAGCTGCACGGTTACCGGGTATTCTTTACCCAGTGACAGCTGGACGTTTTCGATCAACTGATCTTCAAACTTATCAGAGTCGATGATGACGTTGTATGGACCACCTACGCGTAGACCCTTGGCACTGAAGTAGCCAGCGTCGTTAACAACGGCGGTTTTTGATGAACCGGTTGGTAGGTGGATAATGGTCACCACGGTACCGGCAGCAGGGTTGCCGGCAGGGCCAGTGATCTGGCCTTTAATGGATGATGACGTCTCGTTTGCAAAAGCACCAGTGGATACACCCATTGTTGCCGCAATAGCAGCTGAGATGGCCGTTTTCCTAAGTTGCATTTTCATGTTGTTGTTTCCCGTGTTAATAGTTTATCTAGTTAAACATTTCATTGTTCTCGGCCTCATAACCTGTGGGCCGATACTTATTTTTGTGCGGCTAGGCCGCGGTTTCTTGGTATAACTGATTCAACAGCGCCGCCAGGCGTAAGCCGCCTCGACGTAGTTGTTGTTCCATCATTGTTTGGTATTGATATACATATTCGTAGCCTAAGCGCTCATCGCTGTGGCGATAGATTTTGCTGGCCAGATGATGCGACTCCAGGAGCCAGCCCTTGACGTCAACGTTTTTATTTTGGGCGACTTGAGTTTGGGTACAGCATATAAAATCTTTGTATTCGGAATATGACAATTGCTGGTGCGCGATTAATTGTGTATCCCAAAGGCGATGTAGGTTGGTCACTTGCGAGAAAAATTCGACATTGATGCGGTTGCCGCCGCGATCGGCGCTGCGGCCCACATGCAAGGGCTGATGAATATCACCAATTAGGTGAATTAAAAAACGTAAATAAAATTGCTTGTTGGCGGCGCTGGTGTCGGGCGTATTCAGTGCCGACATGGCCGAAAGAATGGCGCTGTAGGCATCTTTAATATCTGCTTTATCGCTGTGGGCATGGTGCTCGGTGTTTAAAAAAGCCTGCTCTGAGTCGATATTGATATAGTGCCAACGTGACGATTGACGTTGCCAAAATGGACCCGGTGCGGAGCGCATTTCGTCGGCCCAGGTACTGGCGCGTGCCAAACTTTGTCCTTGCAAAATAGCCAGCACTTGCGCTTTGGCCTCGGGGGTTAAGTGTTGCTCGGCGATGGCCCCAATAATACGATGACCATTTGCACCCCAGGCCCATGCTTGGTTGCCAAAGGTGATCCCAAAGGTGGTACCTATCATCAGCATGGCCATTAAGGTGGCCTTAAATGAGCTACGAATCAGCTGTAAATCCATTGTTGTTATCAAGTTGCATAGTTGCTCTGTGAGTTAAATTTTCCGAGTTTTTAGAGTGAAAAAAAAGGACTTAACGGGATTCATAATTACTTGTTAATAAATCTATTAAAACAAAAGGTTATGGGCTACTAATAAAATTACCTATTGCAATAAGTAATAATAACTGGTGAAATGACGGCAACGCAATTTCAATAAGCTATAAAGTCCGTTGCAATCAATCAAACGCTGGCGTGACAGCGCGCTGATATTAACAACTATTACCATTGTTGGCTTAATTAGTTATCTTGTTGGTCAGTATCGCTTGGCCGCGCGTTTGCCTCCGTTAGAATCCGTGCTCACTACTTCTTATAGCTGTAACACCCTGAGCGAAGGTAATAAAACCACATTAACTCTGTTTGCCCCTAGCCAACTTTTAGCGAGTGAGCTGGCACAGCAGTTATGCGCCAATGAAGTGGTGTCAAAACAATACGGCGAGGTCTTTGCTTATTGGGGCGGCTCGTCTCAATACGAGGTCAATTTTCTTGGTAAAGGCTTGGCGCATCTGATTTTGGCTAAGGACAATTTGATCCATGCCTTTGATGCCCGTAATACCTATGGCTATACGCCGCTCATTGGTTACCCCAGTTACACAGCTTACTTTATTGCCAGCCATGAAAAGCCAAAGCTGGAAAAGGCGTATTTTCTCGATAAGCGTATCGGACTTATCGACTATCCCACCAGTCGCTCGGGACACATCATTCCTAAACAGGTATTTAAGGATTTAGATATTAACCTCGATAGCCTGGATATCACCTTTGCTAATTCCCACAGCGCACTGCGTGATAAGCTCGCACAGGGTGAGTTGGATATAATTTCTTCCTATTGGCAGCAATCGGATCACCAGCGCTTTTCCGAGAACTATATAACCGCCATCGGCAGCAATATCAGTGGCAGTCATTGGTATCTAAAACGGGCGGCGGATAATCCGGATCTCGCCTGTGCCATTCAAACCACACTGATGACCCTGGCACAAGCGCGCGCATCCAGCTATTTCAATGGCGCAAAACCTTACTGGCAATGCCAACAAGGCGGTGGCCAATACATAGGAGCGGGGCTATGAGTACCCGACGCTTAGTACTCTCGCTGCTGCGCAGGCGCGTTACCCCGCGCAGCTTTAACGCACAAAAGGCCATTACCTTATTTACGCTCGGCACCTTATTGATAAGTATGCTCGCCTATTACCTGGGTGCGCTAGGTAGTTGGCAGCAGAGTCAGGCGCAGGCCCTGTCCCAGTTGAAAACACGTATCGCCCTA
The DNA here is from genome assembly GCF_002964705.1 of Pseudoalteromonas sp. T1lg75. GTDB lineage: Bacteria > Pseudomonadota > Gammaproteobacteria > Enterobacterales > Alteromonadaceae > Pseudoalteromonas. The sequence goes on from NZ_PQCD01000033.1 coordinate 480,021, forward strand.
GACAGCGCGCACATTGGCTTGGCTTATCCCTTGTTGGAGGTGCCTGCGGATATTGAGCGCACCAAGGCCTACATAGAGGAGCTCAATACTCATTTGCAGGCCCACAATTACCCGTTGCGTTTGCAACAACTAGGTACCACGGTCGTAACCGGCCCACAGGCCGATAAGCGCTTGTTGTTAAAGCGCCCCGGCGCGGGTGAGTTGACCATAGGCTATTCCTTGGTGCCCATGCCGCTGCATGGGGGAGTGAGTGCCTTACCACTACTGCTGAGCCTGTTTGCGGCCTTGTTTATATGGCCCTGGTTTAAGGCCATGGAAGAGAAATTACAGGTCTTGGCGCAAGAGCCGGAGCCAAGGGTAGAGAAAAAGAGTCTGTTGCTGGATTTAGCAGATAAAAGCATTCGTTACGGCGAGCATGGCGAGCGGGTCACCTTGGCCAATAAGCCACTGTGTTTTTATCTGGCACTGTTGGATTTTGCCATTGAGCACCCTACGGTAACCCTAAATCAAAATAAAGATGTGCCGGCTGAGTTATTGGATTTGGCGCATAAATATTTCTCACGCCTAATCGAGTTGGGGCACACCATTCGTAAACGACCCAACTTCAGTAATAGCTTGGAAAAAACACTGAGCGAAATCCGCGCTGCGTTAGACGAGGTCTTTGCAGAGGACGTAGAGCAAAAAGACGCTTACTTTCCGCCCAAAGCCCACGGTGAAGGTTCGCGTTCACGGGTTCATCACTATGGGCTGAGCATTGCCGATGTCTCGGCCTTCGAAGTTATTGGCAAGTAAAGGCTGCTGGGACCTTAATGGCATCAAGCGGACTGTGCTGCTGCACATAGGCGCTTAGAATACTGGCATCCGCATCGCCACTGTCGACAAAGCGGGGGTCGTTATTCAATCTTGGATAACCATCACCGCCGGCGGCATTATAACTGTTAATGCTCATACGGTAGGTCTTTTCTGCCTTAATTTCCTCACCGTTAATACGCACTGACGTTAATGTACCGGCGTCGCAAATGGCAGTGACGTTATTAAAATGAGCATAAGCGCCTGAGTCAGCCGGGTAGGCCGCCACCTTGCGAATATAGGCCAATGCTTCTTTGCCGTTAAAGTCGATGTAACCAATGCGATTCTTAAACGGATGTACGCGCAGAATGTCCTTGTAGTTAATCTCGCCCGCGGCAATGGAGTCGCGAATTCCGCCGCCGCTGATCACCGCAAAGTCGGCCTTTACATGTTGTTTCTGAGCTTCGGTGATCAGTTGTGCCAGGTTGGTAGGCATAAAGCGTACCTTGTTACGGTCGCCCTCGAAGCGTATTTGCGTCTGTCCCAGGGTGACGCTCAATTTCTTTTGGCCCTTGGCCTGGTAGGGAGTCAGAAAGTTCACCATCTTCTGATCAGGCTCAATATAGTCGCCAACCCACTGGTTTTGCTTATCTTTTAGGTTGACCGGGTGCAGTTGATAGCTCAGCAGGGTAACTTGCTCACCTTGGATAGCAAAGCGCGCTTCTCCCACGTACTTGCCCCACTCATGGGCTTGCATAATCCAGGTGCCATTTTGTCTGTCCGGCTGGCAGGGCATGCCCGGGCGGTAATCTGTCACGGCGGTAGTGGTGCTTTGCATGCACACAGGCTCTTGCGAGTGGCCGCCTATGATCATGTCTATGGCGCCCGGGGTAAGTTGTCGTGCTAAGGTGACATCGCCCGGGGCATTAATGCCATGCTCGGCATTGGTGTAATGGCCCATATGGGTGACGGCAATAATCACATCCGCTTGCTGGCGCTGCATATCGGCCAAAATGGCCTGGGCTGCCTTGGCCGGGTCGATAAAATCGAATCCGCCAATAAAATCCGGGTTGGCTATTTTGGCCGTATCCGTGGTGGTGAGGCCAAAGACCGCTATCTTAAGCCCCTGTTTATTGAGTATGACATAGGGCTGATAGGCATGGCTGCCATCGTCTTTGTTTAAAATGTTGGCACTTAAAAGTGGGAAATTTGCCCATTTTTGCTGTTTCTCAAGCACCCACAGGGGGTTATCAAACTCGTGGTTGCCTATGGCCATGGCATCATAGCCGAGCAGGCTCATGCTCTTAAAGTCGGGCTCTGCCTGTTGCAGATCGGACTCGGGAATGCCGGTATTGATATCGCCACCGGAGAGCAGGATCACCGCATCATTACGGGCTTTGGCTTGGCTGCGTAATTCAGTTAACAGCGTGGCTCGGGCGGCCATGCCATATTCACCCTGGGCATTGGGCCAAAAACGGCCATGATGGTCATTGGTATGTAAAACGGTGAGGTATTGGGTGTTGGCGGGCGCTTTTGGCGCGACATCCATGTTGCTTGATTGTGTGCAGGCGCCGAGCAAAACGGCGGAAAATAAAAACAAAAGGCGCACGATACGATCCCCTTGGAGAAGTTGTGCGCCGATCTTAATGCAGTTTTATGAAGATTTCATTAGCACCAAAGCCTAATTAGGCTATTTACTCTAACTTTTTACCTCAGTGGTAAAGGGGTTATTGCCTTTTGCTTTAGTGGCTTGTGGTATTTACGCTGTTTTGTACCGCTTGCTCGCGGCGTGCTAGTTCGGCCTTGGCAATATCTGCCTGTTGGTGATTGACGCCTATCATCCAATTGAGGAAACAAGCGGGCACCTGCTTATAAGATTCGCCCTTATGCACACCAAAGTCGCAAATGACATTGTTATTGTTGTTCATGGTCACTGCCCTACAAGTTGCTGTAATCGTGCGCACCATAGTAGGCAATTGGAGCGGGTTTGATAAGTTCAATTTGTTTTATAATTTAAAATTTTATAACTTTTTATTATAAACAACCGAGACAAATGTAATCCCTGTTTACATTTAAGTATCAATTTGTTTTTGTACTCAGGTAGTCGTGGAGAAAATAGGCGGAGGACGCTAAGGTAGGCGAAAAAAATAAACAAGGAACTTTATGAAATATTCCATTACTGCAACCAGCTTGGCCGGCGGCTTGGCTATCGCCGCTGCAACCCTTGCTCCACAAGCACATGCCACCATTGTGGAGTTTCAAACTTCACAAGGTAGCTTTCAGGTTAACCTTTTCGACCAACAGACACCTGAGACGGTAGCTAACTTTCTTGGTTATGTAGATCGTGGCGACTATCAGTCGACCTATATTCATCGCTCGGTTGAGGATTTTATTATTCAAGGCGGTGCATACCGCTTTGATGGTCAGGCCGAAGCCATTGAAACACAAGCCCCCATTATCAATGAGCCGGTGTATTCCAATGTCGCCGGTACCATCGCCATGGCCAAGCGTGGCGGTTATGAAAACAGCGCGACCAGCCAGTGGTTTTTCAACATCAGCGATAACAGTGCCAACCTGGATCTGCAAAATGGTGGCTTCACCGTATTTGGTCAGGTGATGGGCGAGGGCATGAAGGTGGTCAACGCCATTAATGCGTTGCAGACCTGCGGCGAAATCCCCATGGTGGATTACAGTACAGAGCAGTGCAGCCAAGGCGACGATGCGGTGCGTGCCAACCTGGTGATGATCAATGACATTATCGTTATCGATAACGATCCAAATTCGGCAATCGATCTGAACCCGGTTGAAAATACCCTGATTGACGAGGTGGAGCAGAGCTCAGACTCCGACTCTGGCGCCGCATGGTGGTTTGCGCCACTGGCCTTGTTAGTAGCGCTCCGTCGCCGTACTGCGCGCTAAATTAGTTGCCAAACCAGCGTCAACCACATGGCCAATACCACCAGGCAGCCAGCTAAAAACGTAAAATAGCGGCTGCGCAGGTGGTTTGTGCCTAAGTGGATGACGCTGTGAATTACCCGCGTTGCCACAAACAGCCAGGCCAGGGCAACAAATGCATATCCCGAGATGTTGGTGGTGAGGGCACAGAGCACGGCCACATAAAACAACACCGGGATTTCAAACTGATTGATAAAGTTACGCCCGGCCACCTGCACCTGCTCGGGGGCATTGCCGAGATCCATGGTGGCAAACTGGCGCATCTGTATTTGTTTCTTTTTCGCTGCCGCAAAGCGACGGCGCCCCATAATTACCATCACAATCAGGGTCAGAAGCACCTGGGCAAACAGGGCAAGAATAAGCTGGCTGGTCAAAATAAGACTCCTTTTGGTCTGAAATTAGCAAAAATACCATGTGGTGTAGCATAGTTATTACAATTTCATGGCCAAGAAGCAAACAACCTTTTCATAATCTGTTACAAACTTGGGTGTTTTTCTATTGCATTTTGACCGGTGATTTTTGATTATGAGCGGTAATATCCATTAATAAGATTCAGCATAATGAAGAAAAGAATTGTCCTCAGTGCCTTAGCACTGGCCGTGTTGGCCGGTTGCAGCGCCACCTCAACGCCGAATACCGGCGCCCAACAAATAGTGCCAGAAACCCTGGTAGTTAGCCCTAACGATAAGCGTGCCTACGAGACCCTAAAACTCGATAATGAAATCGAGGTGATCCTGGTGTCCGATCCAAGCGCCGAAAAATCGGCGGCGGCGTTAAGTGTTGGTGTAGGCCTGTTGCATGACCCCATGACCCAACAGGGCATGGCGCACTATTTGGAGCATATGCTGTTTCTTGGTACCGAGCGCTATCCCGACACCCAGGGCTACAGCGATTTTATGACCAAAAATGGCGGCGCGCATAATGCGTACACCTGGCTGGATATCACCAACTATATGTTCAAGGTGAATAACGACGCCTACGGTGAAGCCCTGGATCGTTTTAGTGACTTCTTTAAATCGCCCAAGCTGTACCCGCAATACACGGATAAAGAGAAAAATGCGGTTAACGCCGAGTGGTCGATGCGCCGCGAAATGGACTTCTTTGGTCAGTTTAAACTTGCTCGCCAAATGATGGGTGAGCACCCGGCCAACCGTTTCCTCATTGGTAACCTGGAAACCCTGGGCGATAAAGAAGGCAGCTCGCTGCACCAAGAGACTGTTGACTTCTATAACACCTACTATTCGTCAAACATTATGAAGGTGGCGATGATCTCTAATCGTCCCCTAAGTGAAATGCGCCAGCTGGCAAAACAATATTTTGCCGATATTAAGAATAAGGGCATTGAAAAGCCAAGCGTGACCCACGAGCTGAACTACGACAAGGTTGGCGGCAAGCGAGTCCACTACAAGCCAAACGAAGACGTAAAACAGCTAAGGCTTGATTTTATTATTGAGAACAACCGTGACGACTTTGCCTACAAGCCTAACCGCTTCGTGTCATACCTGCTAAGCAATGAAATGCCGGGCAGCCCGGCGCAAATCTTGCGCGATAAAGGCTGGGTTTCACAATTGAGTGCCTCCGATGCCTATAATAAATACGGCAACTACGGTGAGTTGAGTATTAGCGTTGAATTAACCGATGCGGGCATGCAAAACCGCGAAGAAATTCTCGCCACCATTATGCGTTATATTGAGTTGATCAAGGCCAATGGTGTTGATGCCAAGTACTTTAGCGAAATCCGCACCTCACTTAATAATCAGTTCCAGTTCTTGGAAAAGAGCGACGAGTTCAGCTATGTGTCGGCACTTACTCAAAGCATGCAGGATTACCCGCTTAACAATGCCATTAACGCACCTTACTATTACGCCGAATTTAACGAGCGTGCCATCAATGACGTACTAGGTCAGCTAAATGCCGACACATTGCGCGTGTGGTATGTGTCTAAGGAAGAGCAAACCGACAGCAAGTTGCACTTCTATGATGGCGAATACCGCATTGAGGACATCAGTGCCGAAGAGCAGGCGAGTTGGCAGCAGCCAAGTCAGTTTGCGCTGGCTCTGCCTAGCGTAAACCGCTTACTACCGGAAAACTTCGACATCAAAACTGCCGCGGATAATAGCCAGCAAAAACCCACGGTTAGCTATGATAAAAATGGCATCAAGGTGTGGTTACAGCCGAGCCAGTACTTTGCCGAGCAGCCCAAGGGCGTGGTTGAGGTGTATGTGAATAGCCCGCAAGCCCAACAGGATATCAAGGCCGGGGTCTTACTCAGCCTATGGGCCGACCTATACAGCCTATCCCAAGCGGCCTTGTCAACCGAGGCGGCGATCGCCGGTATGGCGGTCAATATGGACCCGGGCAATGGCTTTAGCTTGAGTGTCGGCGGTTTTACCGACAAGCAGCCGGTACTACTGAGCGAAGCCTTGGGTAACCTGAAGCTAGACGTTGAGCCGCAAGCCTTTGCCCAGGCGGTGGACCGTTATACCCGCAGTCTGCAAAATGCTAAGAAGCAATTCCCCTTCTACCAAGCCTTCGGTCTGTACTCGGACTTGGTGCGCTCTGGTAGTCATGACACCGAGCAGCTGATTGCGACCGCAAATAGCCTCAGCGTTGCGGATCTCAATGCCCTGATGGACGAGGTATTAAGCCGTAACAATGTTCGCGTATTTGCCTTTGGTAACTATGACGATAAGAGTGTCGCCGCTATTGCTCAAAGCATTGCTAAGGCCTTGCCTGAGCAGCAAAAAGACAGCGCCTACACGCGTTCGAAAACTTGGCAGCCGAAAGCCGGTGAGACCTATGTAGTGCAAAAAGACATAGAGGTTGCCGATGTGGCCATTATCGATATGGCGTATCACCCGCAGCCGGGCTACGCGCAAAAAGCTGCCGCCGCCGTGTTACAGGGCCATTTCCGTACCGTGGCGTTTGATAAGCTGCGTACCGAAGAGCAGCTCGCCTATGCCGTTGGCGCCACCGCTCGTCCATTGGAAGACTATGCGGGTATCGGTTTGTATATCCAAACGCCGGTGAAGGATGCCAAGGCCATGCAGGCGCGCTTTGATGAGTTTAAGGCGCAGTACGCCAAGGTGCTAGCCGAGCTGGACGAAGCCACCTTTGCCCAGTTAAAGAACGCCGCTTTGGTGTCGCTCAAAGAGAAGCCGAAGAATCTGACCGACGAGCTCGGTCGTTTGATGCCGGATTGGTATCGTGAGCGTTTTGATTTCGACAGTCGCGCCAAGTTGTTGGCCGCCGTTGAGGCACTAACGCTTAAAGATATGCAGGACTTCTATCAGCAGACCATGATGAACCCAGACGCGGCACGCTTAAACGTGCAGTTGCGCGGGACCAAGTTTGCCGACAAGCCGTTCGCCGATTTGCCCAAGCAAACTAAGGTAGAGTCGGTGGCCGACTTCCACCGCACCGTCAGCTGGCAATAAGCAGTTAAAAAAGGCTCCCAAGGGAGCCTTTTTCTTTTCCTGATTTGACCACTCGTTAATGCCAACTAGGGAACGCAATTAACGGCGTGGCGTCAATTAACAGACTGCGCTTAGGCACTAGCTATCAGGGTATTGATATCGGCGCTCATCTCGCTCAAGGCTTGTTGCCAGGCTTGGCTTAAGGCCTTAGCCAAGGCCTCGTAGCCATCTTCGGCCAGGGCTTGGCTGTGATAAAAGCGCGAAATCTTCAACACATGCAGCTTGCCCTTGGCATCAACCTTAGACAGTCGCCAGGTGCCTGCTATTTCCGCATTGTTATCCAAACCACCATTAAATTGCTCTATGCTGACATCGAGCTGGAAAAATGAGGCCTGCAACTGCTCAGCGTATACATCCGCTCCCTTGACCACCATGACCTTATCCAGCTCTTGCATCAGCTGTGATTGCGCCATGGTTGCCAGCAATTGCGCAGGTGCGTCGGCCCAAAAGTGATAGTTGGCACTGTATACCTGATGCGCGGAGCGTTTAATTACCATGGCGCGATTATTCAAGGTGCCGCGCACGGCAATAGGGCTCAGGCGCAATAAGTGCTCACTTTGCAGGTGATCGCGGCTAAATAACGTGGGCCCGCTCGAGTCCGTATTTTGCTCGGAGCCCTGCAACTGATAGTGATGCAAACTGGTACTGCTACTTGAGCAGGCACCTAGCAAGGCGCAAGCAGCCAATAATGAAAGTAATCGCGACATTAATCTTTACTCCTTGGGGTGGGGTCTACGGGCAGCTCCTTGTCGAAAATCAGCATATTCGGCTGTTCGTTTAGGCCTCGTGACAGGGGTTGCAGCTCGTCCATCAGACGCTGCACCTGCTGTAATGTGCTTTGCAACTCTTGGTACATACCAGAACCATTTTGGAAGCTGGCCATGGTGATCTCGAATTGCTCCATGCTTTGCTCGAACTGGCGCATGCTTTGGCTGATGTCGGCCATGTCCTTGCTGATATCGCCGGGCAGGGCGCGGGTCGCTGGTTCATTAATAAAGGTACGCATATCCGCGGCCAAAGCCTCATAATTCGCCATGGTTTGCTCAAATTGAGACAGGCTTTGCTCGACCTTGAGGTTTTTCACCTTGTTAAGCACGTCGTTTAGCTGGTTCGCTAAGGCCGAGATGCCGCTGGAGGTGCTTGGGAAAACCGTGTATTCACCGCGTTTGGTGAGCACCGCCGGCTCAGCGTCCGGGTACATATCCAAATCGACATAAACGGCACCGGTGAGCAGGTTACCGGGTTTTAGCGAGGCTCTTAAGCCCTCGGCCAGCCAACCCTCGACCCGGGATTGCCAATATTCTCTTGCTTGTTGAGTGTCACGATAAAGACGGCCATACTCGATGCGCACTAGCACGGGTACGGCGTTAGTGGTGTCACCGAAGTGGGCAGGCGCGCCGTCGATGAGCACTTCGGCGGGCACCTGTTCCACTGTGCCGATGCGCATACCGCGGTATTCCACCGGCGCACCCTCGCGCAGACCGCGGATCGACTGTTCAAATTGGATCAGGTAGTGGTCAAAATCGTAAAAGCGTTGCTCGAGTGCGGCGCTATAACTTTCACTAAGGCTAAAACTATGACCTTCTTTTACTACCGGTCCAGGAGAGTTATCCTCTGGGATGCCTAACGAAATGCCGCCTTTTAACAGCTTGGATAGAGAGCCCGTTTTAACACTGATCCCATCGACGTCTAGGTTTACTTCCAGACCGGCCTGCACCCAAAAGATCGTATTCAAGGTGACCAGGTTTTCATAAGGTGCGTTAATAAACAGGCCGTAGCGCATTACCTGTTGGTCCCAGTCAAAGTGGGCGGTTTCGATTTGGCCGATACGATAACCTTTAAAGTAGACGCCGGTGCCGACATCAAGCACCTCGGCGTTGCGGCTGGAAAGTTTATAGCGGGCTCCTTGCACATCATTACCGATAAGGGCCGGTTCTTCTAACAGTTCAAAACGGTTAACCAGCTTGTCGCTTTCACCGGGGGCAAATTCTATGTACACACCCGAGAGCAGGGTGCTAAACCCGGTGACGCCGGTTTCATCGATACGGGGTTTAACCACCCACATTTTGGCATCTTCGCTCAGTAAGGAGTCGTAATGTTTATCGATTTGGGCACGTACGATCACGTGGTCTTGACTCTGTGCGAGACGAATAGCATCGATCGTGCCTATTTTTACGCTACGTACCTTGATCTCCGTTTTACCGGCGACAATGCCTTCGGCATGGACCATTTTAATATAGATGGTTTGCCCTTTATCCAATTGATACTCAAGCAACATCCATGCACCGACAAACAGCGCCAGCAAGGGGATCAACCAAATCGGTGAAATTCTCGCCGCGGCTTGTATGAATGCAGGTTTAGTCATTTACCACTCCCTTTACCTGTTCAGGGGGATCCCAAATTAGTCTTGGGTCGAATGAATGAGCGGCGAGCATTTGACAGATCACCATAGCTCCAAAACACATGGCGCCGAACCCCGGCTCCACAGACATTAAATTTCCCAGTTGTACTAAGGCCACCAAGAGGGCGACCACAAAGACATCGATCATCGACCATTTACCAATAAACTCGGTGACCTGGTACAAACGAGTATAGGTGCTCGAGCGGCTGCCAACATGGCGATACACCAGCACGCACAAGGTGGCCAACACCAAGGCCTTGGCCAAGGGCACCACAACACTGGCTAAAAAGATAATGGCGGCTATCGGGTAGGAACCCATTTCCCACAGCAAAATGACGCCGCCGATCAGGGTGGACGGCTCCTTAGCACCTAAACTGGTGGTGTACATAATGGGCAAGGCATTGGCTGGAATATAGAGTAATACCGAGGTTAGCAACCAGGCCGCGGCTTGTTGCAGCCCTTTCATATTGCGAAAGTGGGTGGCGCTGTGACAGCGGGGACACTGTTTTTCGGTGGTCAACTGGTGACACACATGACAGGCCCTTAATTGCGCATCGATGGCGCGAATGCCACTGTTTACCGGGATTTCCTGATAGGGACTGATTTGTTGCCACAGGCGTTCGTTGTTAACCCGGCTCAAGGCGGCGATATAACAGATCACAAACCCCACATACGCCCAAAAGCTTTGCCCGAAGGAGACATCCGCCATGCTCATGATTTTCACCATGCTGATCAACACGCCCACCAGGAAAATCTCGGACATCACCCATAATTCCAGCGCCAGGGTGAATTTCAGTAATCGCCGTCCCCACTGTTTGGGCAGGCTGCGCAGCAAGCCCATATGCAGGGGTACCAATAACAGCAACATCATCAATGGCAGGATAATAATGCTGAAGTCGATAAACACTCCAAGCAGGGTACTGTCGTAGTTAAACAGCATACGCCCGGCATCGGGCAGGGTGATGGTTTGCGTCAGGCCATTGCTGGAAAAAGAAATAAAGGGATAAAACACTGAGCTGAGTAACAGCAAGATGGCGCTTAGGCTGAGGGCGACAACCTGAGAGTCGTTATTTTCGGTGCGCAGATTAATCTGGCTGCGGCAATGGGGGCATTTTGCGACTTGCCCTGCTGCTAAGTCAGGAACTTCAACAATGAAATCACAATGTGAGCAGGCTAGACGCATGATTTCCCGAAAATGATAAATTACCACGTATCCGTTAAGAATAGCCGTTTTAGCCGCTTAATCCTAGTAACTTATTGTTACACAAATGCAGCTAAGTGGTGACTGGCAATGATAAAAATGCTTTTTTCGGGATCCCCTGAAAGGCAGAAAAGACCGAGGCGAGAGGTGGTGCCTAGTTAGCGATGATTCGAATGGACGGTCGGTGCCCAGGGCACCGACGGGATAATGATGGGTTTTGCGCTACGCAAACAAGGCGACGGTTTGCTTACTCTGGGCTATCACATCGCCGCTCTCTGTGTATAAGGTGGCGTCTTCATAGGCGTAGCCGTTGTGGGCAGCCGTGGTGGTGATATCCACGCCCACCCACTGGCCGGCGCTAAGCCTGGGCAGATGCAGGCATTCCACATGCCAGCTCATGCTGCTGGCCGGTGCCGGGCTTGGGAAAACCTGAAGCTGCGACGGCGGCCAGCTGTCTATTAGGGCGATAAGATGAGTCCAGTCATAATTGTGCGTTTGTTCTTTAAAGCGCATCCAGCCACTTAAGTCAGTGGCTTGGCTGGACTGTAGGGCATGCCACCTGCAACTAAATTTAAATCCACATACTGGAAGAAATTGGGCATCACCCCCTGCACAAAGGGCAAGCATTGCTCGGCGTTAGGTGCCTGTTTCCCCTGCAATTGGGCGTATGGTACTTCAACGATGGACGCTCGGTCTTTAGCAAACAAGCCCTGCACGGTTAAACAGACCTGGTTATGTTGTGTAATGGTGGCCGCATATTGGCTTGAATTTTTACCTTCTCGCAGCAAGTTAAAAGACAAGGTAAAGGGCTCATCTGGGGCGATGGGGCCGACAAATTGGGCGCTAAAGGAGCGTAGGGTGCGCTCGTCATGGCAATGCAGCAACATGGATTGCAAAGCAAAGGCACAGGAGAGCCCGCCAAAGGCGGTGCGACCTTGAGTCCATGACTCCGGGAATTGCAGGGTTTGCGTGTCTTTTTCACCGACCAAGGCCATAAGCTGATCAAAAGTCATAATGTGATTCCTTTTCGTTCTTGTCCGACCAGTTTAACGCCTAAACCTTGTTTGTAGAGTGGCCAAAGTGAAAAAAATTTCAAAAAAACGAATTTTTTTTATGGTTCACGCTTGAATTAGCAAAACTGACCCCTATTTAGTAAGCATCATACAGTTAAACAGATTTTTGAAGTTGGAGAAGATTCATGGGTAAGATTATTGGAATCGACTTAGGTACTACTAACTCTTGTGTGGCAGTACTAGATGGCGACAAGCCACGCGTAATTGAAAACGCCGAGGGCGATCGCACTACCCCTTCAATCATTGCGTTTACCGAAGACGGTGAAACGCTAGTAGGTCAGCCGGCGAAACGTCAGGCGGTAACAAACCCTACAAACACAGTATTTGCGATCAAACGTCTTATCGGTCGTCGCTTTGAAGACGAAGAAGTACAACGCGATATCGGCATCATGCCGTTCAAAATTGTTAAAGCAGACAATGGCGACGCATGGGTAGAAGTGAAAGGCGAAAAACGCGCTGCACCTCAGATTTCAGCCGAAGTACTGAAAAAGATGAAAAAGACCGCCGAGGATTACCTTGGTGAAGAAGTAACGGGTGCGGTAATCACGGTTCCTGCCTACTTCAACGACTCACAGCGTCAAGCAACTAAAGACGCCGGTCGTATTGCAGGTCTTGATGTTAAGCGTATCATCAACGAACCAACGGCTGCGGCACTTGCTTACGGTATGGACCGTAAACAAGGCGACAACGTGGTTGCAGTATATGACCTAGGTGGTGGTACCTTCGATATCTCAATCATCGAGATTGACGAAGTTGAAGGCGAGCACACCTTTGAAGTACTAGCGACCAATGGTGATACACACCTAGGTGGTGAAGACTTCGATAACCGTGTTATTAACTACCTAGTTGACGAGTTCAAAAAAGAGCAAGGTATCGACCTGCGTACCGACCCGCTAGCCATGCAGCGTGTTAAAGAAGCAGCCGAAAAAGCAAAAATTGAGCTTTCAAGTGCACAGCAAACTGAAGTGAACCTGCCATACGTTACAGCAGACGCATCAGGTCCTAAGCACATGAACGTGAAACTGACTCGTGCGAAACTTGAGTCACTGGTAGAAGACCTAGTTACTAAGTCTATCGAGCCACTTAAGAAAGCATTGGCCGATGCCGACCTATCTGTAGGCGACGTAAACGACATCATCCTAGTGGGTGGTCAAACACGTATGCCACTGGTACAGAAGACGGTTGCCGAGTTCTTCGGTAAAGAGCCACGTAAAGACGTGAACCCTGACGAAGCTGTTGCTGTAGGTGCTGCGGTACAAGGTGGCGTACTAGCCGGTGACGTTAAAGACGTACTACTACTGGACGTTATCCCATTGTCTCTAGGTATCGAGACCATGGGTCAGGTTATGACCACGCTAATCGAGAAAAACACGACTATTCCAACGAAGAAGTCGCAAACATTCTCGACTGCTGAAGATAACCAAAATGCAGTAACTATCCACGTGTTACAGGGTGAGCGTAAGCGTTCAGCCGACAACAAGTCACTGGGTCAGTTCAACCTTGAAGGTATTCGTGCGGCGCGCCGTGGTGAACCACAAATCGAAGTTACATTCGATGTTGACGCCGATGGTATCCTACACGTGTCTGCGAAAGACAAGGACACAGGTAAAGAGCAGAAGATAACTATCCAGGCTTCTTCAGGTCTAAGCGACGAAGAAGTAGAAAAAATGGTACGTGACGCCGAAGCGAATGCCGAAGCGGATAAAAAGTTCGAAGAGCTTGTAACTGCTCGTAACCAGGCCGATGCCATGGTTCACGGTACGCGTAAGCAAATCGAAGAAGCCGGTGACGCATTACCTGCAGAAGATAAAGAAGCAATCGAAGCGGCCGTTGCTGAGCTAGAAACAGCAATTAAGGGTGAAAGCAAAGAGGAAATCGATGCGAAAACTCAAGCCCTGATTGAAAAGTCACAAAAGCTAATGGAAATCGCGCAAGCGAAAGCCCAGCAGCAAGGCGGCGCCGATGCAGGCAGCCAGCAACAAGCTAAGCAAGACGACGACGTTGTTGATGCTGAGTTTGAAGAAGTGAAAGACGACAAGTAATTCACTTGTTGCACACGGGGCGCGCTGGCGGAATTCGCTTGACGCGCCCTTAGTGTATGTAGAATTTTAAAAATAGTGGTAGATATGTCAAAACGCGATTATTACGAGGTACTGGGTGTAGCCAAAGACGCCAGTGACCGCGACATTAAAAAGGCTTATAAGCGCCTGGCGATGAAATATCACCCGGATCGTACTGCCGGCGACAAGGAACTTGAAAGCAAGTTCAAAGAGGTGAAAGAAGCCTACGAAATTCTTGGCGATGCGCAGAAACGACAAACCTATGATCAGTTTGGTCATGCTGCATTTGAACAAGGCGGTGGCGGTGGTCACGGCGGCTTTGGTGGTGGCGGTGACTTCGGTGATATTTTTGGCGACGTATTCGGCGACATCTTCGGCGGTGGCCGTCGTCAGTCTCGTCAGCAACGCGGTGCTGATTTACGTTACAACATGGACCTAAGCCTGGAAGAGGCGGTGCGTGGTAAAGAAGTCGAAATTAAAGTACCGACCTGGGTGAGTTGTGAGCCATGTGATGGTTCCGGTGCAAAAGCAGGCTCAACGCCGAAAACCTGTCACACCTGTCATGGTGCTGGTCAGGTGCAAATGCGTCAGGGCTTCTTTGCGGTACAACAAACCTGTCCAACCTGTCAGGGCACAGGTCAGGTTATCTCCGACCCTTGTAACAGCTGTCATGGCCAAGGTCGAGTAGAAAAAACCAAGACCCTATCGGTGAAAATTCCGGCGGGTGTTGATACCGGTGACCGTATTCGCCTGGCGGGCGAAGGCGAAGCGGGTGCCCATGGCGCGCCAGCGGGTGATCTTTATGTGCAAGTGAGTGTGCGTGAACACCCGATTTTTGTGCGCGATGGCAATAACCTGTATTGCGAAGTGCCAATTGGCTTCACCACCGCAGCCCTTGGCGGCGAGATTGAGGTACCGACCTTGGATGGCCGTGCCAAACTAAAAGTACCGGCCGAGTCGCAAACGGGCAAAATGTTCCGTATGCGTGGCAAGGGTGTGAAATCGGTGCGTTCGGGCTCAGTGGGTGATCTGATCTGTAAAGTGGTGATTGAAACCCCGGTTAACTTGAACAGCGAACAACGCGAGCTGCTGGAGCAGTTGGAAAAGAGCATGGGCAAAGACAGCTCAAAGTATCGTCCTAAGGAGAAGGGTTTCTTCGATGGCGTTAAAAAGTTCTTTGATGACCTGACTAAGTAATACCAATTCACTTAAATAGCTAATCATTCTAGCGGGCTAAATATCGTGCTCACTGTGTTGGAATTTTTCTATGTAGAATAACTACATAAGGAAAATTCCGCCTTGTGATCACATCATTTATCCAGCGCTATATCTGATCACATACTTAACAGATTTGGTATCAGAAAATAGTGAAAAAGCGCCTTAAGGCGCTTTTTTTATGCCTGCTGACACCGGCTCAATTTAGCAAAATGGCTTGCCCCTCCTCAATATTACAGCGGCATAGTTCGGCGCTGTCGCTGTAACGGATATCATCGATGGCTGTTTTCACCTGTGTTAATTGTTCGCAGCGCAGCACACACTGGCGCTGTTGCTGCCAGTAACTGTACTCGGCCTGCACAAACCAGGTCAGCAGCAGGCAGACCAAAACCAGAGTGAACACCCTGAGTCTCTTTAAAAGCATACTCGCCTCCGCTCACTAAAGTCTGATACTTTAACTCTAGTGTAAAAACGATGAGCCTACCCGGGCATATCTGCGTCAGTTTAGGTGCTCGGTGTGAAGAGAGGCGAAAGGAGCTAGCTGACTACCGGTTGATTAACCTCGAAGTTTGCGTCACGTAGAGGGGGTTATTTATAGATATCTTTAGTGACCTCTTTGAGCCCGCTCTGAGGTAAAAATTGATCCGAGATGGTTAAAATTGCATGCAGGTTATTTTTTAATTTTTCTAATTCGAGGTCGCCGGGCTGGAGTGACGTTTGCAGCAGGTGAATTGCCATGTCAGCGAGCAATATACGTTGTTTTTCAAGCCACAGGGGATCCCCTTGTGCCGCGGTGTGGGATAAATAACCACTTTCTACAAGGCTATGTAGCTCCCAGCTTGTGCTTATTATTTTGTTACGTTGCTCGTTATTCAAATTCAAACCTGCTCGACTTGTTGACCTGATAGGGATTGCTTTTTTCTATTACAGCAATAAGTTAGCAGCATACCTAGGGTGCAACAAGCTCACGCTAAAGGTTTTAATCTGAGTTTTTAGACGGCGTCGTTATAGTTAAGCGATAAGCGTTATATAAGCCTTACCAAGCCATGGTTTGCATACCAAAAGGGAGTGCCTGACGCGCCAAACCTAGCTTGTGTGTAGTTTTTCTACCCTTATTCTACTCGGCAAAAATACTTCTTAAATTGCCATTTACTTGCACGCACATAGTAGCAGTTGTCCTCAAAGGTGAGGATCTGGATGATATCCGCTCTTTGGGCGCGATTGAAATAGGTGGTTCTAATGGTCGTTTCACCGAGAAGTTCCAGCTTATAGGGGGTGAAGGTCAGCTGCTCCGGCATGCGATCTGCCGGGTAGGTGGTGAAGGCATCCTGACGCAGGACATGGACAATACCCGAGTTGATATTATCCTTCAGCATCAGTCTTTCCTGGGCAGGGATCTCTTGTTGCGAGAGCAGGCTTGCCAGTGTTTTGGCTTCATTGAACTGCCACGCACCCACATAAAAGGGCGTTTGCCCTGCTTGGTAAACGAGGTAAGTTAAAAATAATCCCAAACAAAGAGGCACCTTCATAGTTTCCTCTGATCAACCTGGTGTGCATCAGATTGCACACCCTTGATGAGCGTTTGCTTGGTCGCAAATTTCCTTAATCGCCGCGTTTTCCTCTGCGATGGCGTATCACGCTACTAAACGCTGCAATGTCTCTAGTGGTACCGGCTTTTTGAAACCAAACCTGTTAGAGGGATCAGTATAGTGCGTAAATCATACGGCGCTCTTCAGACCTATAACTTCATTACTAAGCATCTGAATATGTGCGCATTTTAATTAGTTTAAGTGAGTGTTTTCTTAGCAGAAGCAGGGGCAATCTGAATAATTTAAAGGCTTAAGAGTTCTTAGATAGGGCGCTCAAGAGCATCACAATAAGCAGGGCCGACGTTTTAACTAAGCACTTATTATTAGATGAGCTATATTGAGCTTAGAGTTTTAAAAGTACAACCTGCACTCGGTTATAAAGGGATTTTGAAATGCTTAATGGCGGCTTGGTCACGTTTGTTCTACTTGCACTTTTTATTTACTCCTTGTTGTCCGTAATTGGTCGGAAAAATTATGGAAAACGAATCAAAAGGCTTGTTTTATGTCGGGGAATGAGCGCAAAAAGCAAGGTTTCTACGAATACGCGGTTACAACTACATCGTGCAGCCCCCGCTTTTTTCCAAAGCAGAGGGTTAACTGCAGCAAATATTCAATCCGATGAGGCCTGTCAAATACCCTGGTTAGCCAGTTATGTGGCCGATGAATTCGCTGTCATGGTATATGAATTGCTGCAAGCCAAGCATAAAAAGTTTTCGCAGAGAGCCTTTGTCGTCACTCTCTTTGATTACACCGATGAAATTAAGCAGCGGCTAGATATGCTTGACTTGCCTGAGGGGGCTGAACGCCTCGTGGAAGAAAAAAGTACATCATTTGTTTTTGCTGATAGTGCTTCAAGTCTAGATGAATTGCCGAGTATCATTGACAGGATAGGCGGGCTTGAAGCAAGTGGAGAAATCTACCACACCACGGCCACTCGCTTAAAAAAGCAACAAAACTCCTCAACGCTGATAAGTTTACTAAGGGTCCTGGTGTTGGCTTCGCTTAGCTTTGTTCTAGCCGCCTTACTTGTTCACGGCGTCATGACTCAAAGTATTATCACGGTCAGTGGTAATATGCTAGAGCCTATCTACCTTGAAGAACAACCATTTTATTATTCTATGACAATGGCCTTTATGGCACTTGCCTTTGTCGTCTTTGTGGCGCATTTAGTGCAGTCCTGCAAATGGAAAGAGAAAGTAATTCAGAGGGCTTATTTTCGCTATGTTGCCGCTACCATCATCGCTTTTTTGGCGACACCTTATTTGCTAGGTGCTGATGTTGACAATCCGTTGTCGGTAAAAACGCATAGGTTAATAACCGCAGCTAATAAAGCGCTGCTGGAAAATTCAATAGCCAAAAGTGGCACCGTCGTGGTAACGCCAATCCCATTAATTTCTCCTGGGCTTACCGAACTTTTAAAAAATAATAAGTTTGAAGAGTTAAATAACGAGCTGGATAAGTATCATTCACTGGCCGCACTGGATATTCAAAATGAGCACTTATTATTTCAGGCCTATTTATCGTTTGCCAATAGTGATGACAAGGTCATTTACGCTATTAACAAGTGGTTATTGAGTGAGCCATCTAATCCTAGGGCTCAGCTTGCCGAAGCATTCTTTTTCTATGGCAAAGGTTGGTCTGTTAGAGGAACCAAGAACTCTGCGGAAACGCCCTTAGAAAATATGCTAGAGATGCAGCGACTTATGGCGCGCAGCTATGAAACCGTTACCAAGCTCAGGAAAATTGAAAAATATGAGTTGGCGGCAAGTATATTGGCTATAAATATTTTACAGGTAAGAAGCGGTAAAAAGGAAGCCAAGCAGATTTTTACTCAGGTGATTGAAAAATATCCATCCTCTTACTTAATTCGTTCTCATTATATGGGCAGTTTAACGCCGAGGTGGGGGGGGAGCTATTTGACAATGCGTGCAGTGATAGAGGGGGCTGCCGCCAATCTCGCTAGCAACCCTCAACTGGCCCTGTTGGAGGGCGAAATTCTTGAAGAAGCGGGTAAAATTGCCGCTCTTGCCGATAACTATTTCCAAGCGAGCGAATTTTATAAGGGCGCTTTAAGGTTTGGTGATAACCCTTACGTTTTGCATGAGCTAGCAAAAAGCGAGTATCGACTGAAAAATTATGGCCAAGCTCTGGTTTATTTCAATCAGGCGTTAGCGCTCAATGCAAACAGCCACACCAGCTATTACTGGCGCTCCAAAACCCACCTCAAGCTCAAACGGCTGCGCGAAGCCGAGCAAGATCAAAAAACAGCCTTGGCGATAAGGCCTTATGAGAAGTACTACCAAGGTCATTATAAATCAGTCAAAAATGCAATCGCTAAGAAGGAATATCGGCAGTACTATGGTTTCAATGCGGCAGGAAAGCCCGCATCGACTTCGCACAGTATCAGTTCAAAAGGCTATACCGCTTATCAGCATGCGCTGGAAATGATTGAAGACGGGCGTTTTGATTCGGCGGTGGTCAAATTAATTGAAGCGATTAATGCCGATCCGCATACAATCGAGTACTACATTACCCTTGATATGGTGTTAGGCCAAACCAGGCAGTGGCCCACCATAATTAGTTATTGGCAGAAATTTCTCACCTTGTATCCAGATAATGCTAGAGCTCACCGGGAAATATCCGGTACTTATTATCACAACAAAGAAAATAGCAAGTCGTTGTATCACTTAAAGAAAGCGGCAGAGTTAGGTGATGAGCTGGCATTGCAACGTCTTAAACGGATAAAAGGCTCGGATTGAACAACCTAGGCTTAATGCATAGGTTGTACTTATTACAGCTAGTTAACCGTAAGTTCAAAGGTTTTCTCGTTGAGCAACTCCAATTGCCAGACGTCTTCGCAATCATCCGGGCCCAACATAAAATAGGTATAGCCTTTGTCCTTTATCAGATAAAAGTGCATGCTTTGAATATAGAGGGAGGCAAGATCCTTTATTTGCGTCGGTGAGAGCGAGCCCTGCTGCTGGGCAAATGTGGATTTTTGTTTTTCTAAATTAGTTTCTACCCAGGCCGAGTCCCTGACTATTTGTACAGCGTAAGAAATTAGCTGCGGGTTTGGTTCTAAGGCGCCCTGTTCATGCTCCAGGGTGATGGCCTTGTTATTAACGTTGCCCACCCATTTATTACTCTCGCTGTCGTATTTTAGCGTGCCTAAAATAGTGTGGTTTAGCTCTTTTGCCATTTTGGGTTTTTTCTTCAAAATCCATGAAAACATAACATTCCCTTCTCGGTTAAATCTCTTGGCCCCAAGGCATAGGCCTTGGGTTCGGCGCCATTCTAGCGGTAAATATTACAAGTTAAAAATATTTAAGATAAACAAGGTATAAGCCACTTATGTGTAAGCGGCTCTAACCCCAAAATCGACAGCACCGAGCAACAGGAGAGTGGCAAATAGGCAGGCTAAAAATCCGGCGAATATCTTACTGCCTCGTTTAAAACCGAATTTACTGTAGCCGTAGGCGGGAATGCCGATAAAACCGATTAGGGCGCAAAACAAGGGAAAATAACCAAGATGGGTTATTGAGTTCTCTGCGCCGTGGTACCTACACCAGGCAAAACAGCAAAAGGAAATAAATAGGGTATGAGGTAAAAAGGTAATGCTTTCCTTGCCTTGGGCATACAGAAAATAGCTGTCTATAAAGGCCGCAAGGATGTAAGAAAATAGCGCCAAGATGATTATTTTATTGGATTTTTTCATCTTCTTTGGGCCGTTAGGCAAGGCTATATTCGCGATTAGCCTTACACAAGTCGTCGTGCAGCCTCATCACATGAATTGTCTTTGGGTCGGTAATATCGGAGCCGAGTTTCATCATAAATTTGCACGAGGCATAGCCCTTGGCCTTGCGTTCATAGGTGCGTATCCAGTCCTGGCGCTCTTTAAGGCGCTCCGCCTTAATAGGCCAGACCCCAGGGCGCGGACGAAGCCTTTCTATGCCCACTCGCCAGGGTTTGGGGCTGACCCTGGCCCTAAAACAGCGCTGATTGCGACACATTTGCATATAGACCCTGTCCGAGCCAAGACTTTTTAACAGCGCTGCCGCGCTCTCACTGGTGGGCTCGTAGGTTTGCTCCATAAAAAGTATACGAAAGCCCATCGAGGTCTGGTAAATACGCATATGCAGAGCGGGGTTATCGGCAGAGACCTGTTTAAAGCGCGTGATGGCCTCTTGTTCCAAGCCCCCTCTGCGGTTAATAAGCCGGTTGTTGATAAACCCTGCCAAGGTGGAAGCCAATAGCAGCGACACCAGCACCGCGGCAAATAACACCCACCAGGAGCCGGCGACCAAGGCGGTCGCGGCGCCAATCAGTGCCAGGCCGATAAACGCCCAGGTAACGAGTCTGGTCGAGGGTGCACTATCGAGATCTATGTCGGCAAACATCACATCCGGGGTATTTAAACACAGGGCGCCATAGGAATTTCTAGAAATAACCACGTCTTGATGGTTGGCGACGACTTCTTCGCGGATAGGGATCCCTTCGGCACCGTTATAGGAAATTTTATGATCAATGCGTCGCACATCGCCTTGCTCGCTCAGGGTCTTGAGTGCTTCCCCAAGACGTTGCTGCGCATGTTGCTTTGCATCTTCTTCACTAATATCCGACCAACCAAAGCGTTTGATGGTGTATTGTCGGTCGTTGGCGCGGGTTTTTGCTTGCGATTCTGACCAATACTTGGGGACTATCATGCCGTCTTCCTTGGGTGGCTAAGGCTGGAGAGCGAGAAAAGATAATGCTTACCTTAGCACTTTTTGAATTCTAAAAACTAGGCTTTATTTAGTAAAGGCAATGAGTTACCTCAATTTCCCCGGGAAAGAATTGGTGAGGTTAGAGTGGGGAGCGGGAGCCCAGCACCACGGGCTCCTAGTAAGGTTTTTTATTGATGTTGCCGATACACCGCCAGCGGGTGAGAGGTACTGAGCGAGATATGCACCTTATCGCCGGGACGTACCATCACCTCGTGGCTGACTCGGCTGGTGACTAGGGTATTGCAGGTCAGCTCAACCGCACACAGGCGGCTGCCGCCTTCAAAGCGTACCCAGGTCACGGTACCGTTACTGTTCACGCTATTTTGTGCCAAGAGTACGTCATCGGGGCGCAGCAGCACATCCACGGCGCCCGCCTCACAATCTATGCCTTGCGCCGGCGCTATTCCGATGGCGGTGCTGGCTTGGCCATGTTGATAATCACCGGCAATAAAGCTGGCTTCGCCTAAAAAGCGCGCCACAAAGCGATTGCTGGGCAAGCTAAAACAGAGCTCTGGGGTATCGATTTGCTGAATGCGGCCTTCCTTAAGCACCCCGACTCGATCGCCTACCGACAGGGCCTCTTCCTGATCGTGGGTCACCCAAATCGCCGGGACACCTGCTGCTTTTAGGGCGTTGCGAATATCCCAACGTAAGGTGTCCTTAAGCGCCGCATCCAGGTTTGATAGCGGTTCATCGAGCAGCACAAAGTCGGGCTGGTGGGCCAGGGTCCGGGCCAGAGCTACCCGTTGCTTTTGTCCGCCAGACAAGGTGGCGGGCTTTTTATCACGAAAGGCGCCTAGGCCAAGCAGCTCAATCCAGTGCTCGGCCAAGGAGGTGTCCTTTAAGCGAAAGCAGATATTTTGCTGTACGGTTAGGTGGGGGAACAGGGCAAAGTCCTGAAACACCATGCCGACGCGACGTTTCTCAGGTGGTACGTGCAATTTTGGTGTTGCCCGCCAGGTGCCAAGATTGATTTCTCCGGCGCTGATCGGAATAAGCCCGGCGAAGGCCTGTAAAATGGTGCTTTTTCCGCAGCCGGTAGGACCAACCAGCATCAGGATCTCACTTTTATCCAGGGAGAGATCTAAGTCGCTTACGACCCGATTACTGCCATAATCGATAGCCAACTTACTAACAGATAACATGTATTTTTGATCCTTAATTACTGCGCTTTTCGCCGGAAAGCATAATAGCTAAACCACAGGCGGAGATCACCACAAGCAAGAGCCCGGGGATGGCGGCGCGGCCAAAGTAGCCCGCTTCGTAAACGCGCCACAGGTAGGTGGAGAGCGTCTCGAATCCAGTCGGTCCAAGCAACAAGGTCGCTTCTAACTCACGCATTGATTCTAAAAACACCAGGGCTGCGCCAGCGACTATGCCGCGGGCGGTCAGTGGCAAGGTAATGCGGGTAAAGGCTTCTCTTGGGCTGGCCCCAAGAACGCGTGCCGATTTTACTAAGCTGGCATCCATATGCTCGGTGCTGGTGCGTACCGAGCCGACCGCTAAGGGTAAAAACCGCAGCACATAGGCGATAACCAGCAGGGCCAGAGTTTGATAGAGCATGGGTAGTTGCAGGCCAGCGTACACCAGCGCGGTGCCCATGACGATGCCGGGAATGCCAAAGCCGAAATAGGTGATACGCTCCATAACTCGGCCTGCTTTACCACTGAGTGCCGCATGAGCCACGGGAATAGCGACAATCACCGCCATCAGGGCAGCGATGCCCGAGGCATAGGCCGAATGCCAGGCGATGGTGAAATCGAACTCGGCCAGGCCTTCGCGGACCAGCCACAGCGAGAAAACCCCCAGGGGCAGGCCAATCGCTAGTAATAGCACTGGCACGAAGATAACGAACATGGCACCGAGTTGCCACGGCTTAGGAAAGAGCATCAGTGGGCGGCCATGGCGCTCGGTGGCGGTTTTAATTTGCGATTCTAAAAACAGCAAAAAGCCGACAATACACATTAACTGGAGCGACAGCATGGCGGCGCGGCTTAAACCAAAGGCATTGTACTCAACATAGATCACCCGGGTGAAGGTATCGAGGCGCATCATCGCTGGGGTACCGAAATCAGACAAGGTATACAGGGCCACCAACAAGGCGCCGGCGGCTATGCCGTTGACCACCCGGGGCAATATGACCTTAAACACGCTCATGGTCATGGTCATGCCCAAAGTTCTCGCCGCATTGACCATGCTTGCGTCCAGGCTCAGCAGCGATGAGCGTGTGGTCAGCATGACAAAGGGGAAGGTATACAGGGTCATCACAATCGCGGCGCCGCTGAGGCCATACATGGGCGGCGTTTCAATGCCAAACAGGGTATTCATTTCACCTCCCGGCCCAAAGGCCGCATACAAGGTAAAGGCACCGATATAACTGGGGATGGCCAGGGGGGCGGCAAACACCACTAACCACAGCCTCTTCAGCGGTAAATGCACATAGGCACTAATAAAGGCCAGGGGCACGCCAATAATAATCGAGCCCGTTACCGTTAGCGCCATCAGCGACAGGGTGTTGCCGAGTATGGTGAGGTTATGGCTATCGAATAGCGTGCTGGCATCACTGGCTAAGGTGAGCAGCACATACAAGGGTGTTAAGGCCACAAGCGCTGCAAGCAGCGCCATGGGATAGGAAGCGGGTAGACGCATCAGAGCACACCGGCATTACGCATTAAATCCAAGGTCGGGCGCAGGTCCGCCAGTTGCGTTAAGTCTATCTTAGGCGGCGAAATACTGGCTAATGACGGCAATCCCTCCGGCTGTTGAATGCCTTCGATAAGCGGGATTTCATAGGCCTCTCGGGCTAGGTAACCCTGTACTTCGGCGCTTAATAGATAACGCATAAAGTTGGTCGCCAGCGGGTCTTTATTCAGCGCGAGAATGCCTGAGGCATTAACCAAACAGCCTGCATCATTTTGGGTAAAGGCCAGATCTAATTTGGCATCGGGCTTGCCCGCTTTAAGGCGCAAGCTGTAGTAATGATTGGCAAAGCCGATGTCTACTTCACCGCGCTCGACGGCCATCACCACCCCCAGCTCACCGGCATAGGACTTGGCTTTCTTTTTGACTTTTTTCAGCCAGTTGGCCGTTTTATCATCGCCTTCGAGCAAACGCATGGCGGTGACAAAAGACTGGAACGAGGCATAGGCCGGAGCCCAGCCTATACTCAGGTCGCTGTCGGCAATGGCCATGATGCTTTGCGGGATCTGTTCCTTGGTCAAACGCTCGGTGTTGTAAGGCAAAGTGCGTACCCTACCTGTGACCGGCGCCCAGCCCTCGTAGCGAAACTGAGGTTGCAGTTGTGCCGATAAGTCAGCAGGCAGTGGCTGCGCCAGACCAGCGTCGGTCACCAAGCCAATGGCGCCGGAGTCCACCGCCCAAAATAAATCGGCGCGGCGCACGCCCATTTTCGCTTCTGCGACTATGGTGTTGGCCAGGGCAGCCGTAGGGCCGCGGCGAATACCCAGTTCTAAATTCGGGTTCTTATCTTGAATCGCTTGCAGGACATTTTCATACAGACCGCCTTCGCCACGACCAAGATACAAGGTCAACTTACCTTCGAGGGCGGGCAGGGAGTCCACCGACACCGGGTTGGCAGCGGTTGCTGCAAATGCCCGTGATAGAGACAGCGGCAAGGTACTGGCCACTCCAAAGGCAGCCAATCCTTGAATAAAGGTTCTACGTTTCACTTAAAACACGTCCTTGCGGGCTTTTTCGGCCTTTTCAATGAGCTTTTTAGCGCGATCTAGTTTGCCCTGCATGGCAACGACCACAGCACGCACGTCATCGACGCTCTTGTTATCGGCGATCGCCTTTGGCAGAGTTACATTGAAGTCTTTTTCTAGCTCTTCAACCAGGTTGGCATCTTGCTCAATTAAGGTGCCTTCAACGCCTTCAAACAGGTGCAAGTAGGTGTCATGAACGATCTGCGTAGCTTCATCGCCAAGGCGTTCAGCATACTTAGCAACGACGCGGTCGAGCTTGTGCTTGATCTCGTCCATGGTGGCGCTTTGCGTCATGGTTTCTGTGGCCGTGGCCTTAACGCTCTGGAGCAGGCCTTTTTGCTGGAATTGCGCCGCCAGTTTAACTGCCCCCAAGCCTTGCCATAAGGCCGCATTGAGCGCTTCTTGCTGTTTGCGTGCTTCGGCCGCTGGCGCTTTATTGTCTATGGCCATCTTGATGCCGTAAAGCCCTTGCCAGATAGAGGCATAAACGGGCACATAGTTAGTTTCAATGGCGCTGTGAAATTTAACCGATTCCCAGTATTCGACCAGATCATCGCTGTTTACCGCCTTGTTGCCCTTGGCCTCGTAATCACTGACCATGGTATCAACCTTGCCAATCATCCATTGTACTTCTTCGGAGTAATCTTTTAGGTTTTCTTGTAAGTGATTCACGTGTTCGCCGATAGGACCGTTGGCAAAGGCCGGCTGAAAGCTAAATGCAGAGGCGAATAACAGGCTGACGCCCAAGGTTTGGACTGATTTAAACAATGAATTCATAGCGTGGGGATCCAAAGCTAATTGTAAATGATAGTTATTATCATATCCGTACAACTTGCTTAAATCAATACATTAAAGTGTCGCATTAGGTTACTTTCGTGCCGATGAGCTTAAGGCGAAGTGCATCGCTTAATTACCCGGCTGGAGCATGGACAAACGCCTAGGGCTAACAGTATGCTGACTAATGTCAAATACTCACAACAAGGGAATGGTCATGACGCCAGCAGTAACCTTTCTAACCAAGCACAAGGTGGCATTTGAACTTATCAGTTTTGAGCATGATAGCGGTGTCGAGAATTATGGTCAGGAAGTCATAGATAAATTGGCACTGGACGCCGCCTGCGTATTCAAAACCCTGGTGCTGGAAACCGCAGAGCAGGGGTTCGTGGTCGCCATTACCCCTGTGCATCAACAGGTGAATACCAAATCCCTGGCCAAACTGGCGGGCAGTAAAAAAGCGGCCATGGCCGCGGGGGCCGATGTGGAGCGGGTAACCGGCTATGTGCTCGGTGGCGTGAGTCCGTTTGCACAGAAAAAAAGACTCCCCGTGTATGTGCATCAAAGCGCTTTGGCGCAGGATACCATCTATGTCAGTGCCGGCAAGCGCGGCGTTGAACTGGCCCTGGCGCCGCAAGATTTAATTACTCTTCTTCAGGCTCGCTGCGGTGAATTTTAGCCCTGCCAGCAATTTCTCACCTCCTGTACCTTTTTAGGCGCTACTCTCGTAATTCTCCCAAGCACTCTTTTCTATACGCACTTGTACCACTTTTATGAAGAGCAAACTCGCCGTTGCTCGATTATTTGTTTGCGAGTAAAAATTTATTTTTGCGTACACCTGTACGCTCAATAGCAGGGAATTCAACCGTCTTAGCGCCATTACGCAAATAAGTTATAAATTTTGTGTTAAAAAAAACTGGTTGGACCAATTGATCTATTCAGATTTTTATGCCGTAATAAGGGGTATATTAACTGGTCAGATGAGTTGGTTATGAGCTTACGTACAAAATTAAAAAAAATCCTTCCTAGTATTTCGATTACAGAGCAGGAGGCGCTGGACGCCGGTGATGTGTGGTTAGAAGGTTCTATCTACCGTGGCAAGCCTGATTTCGCGGCGCTGCGCGATGTGCCCGCGGCAACCTTGAGCCAAGAAGAGCAAGCTTTCCTTGATGGCCCTGTGGCCGAGCTGTTGGAAATGATCGATGAGTCCGAAATTCAATCGGGCACGCATCTGCCAGCGCATATTCTAGAGTTTCTGAAAAAAGAGCGCTTCTTCTCGCTGATTATTCCGAAGAAGTTCGGCGGTCTTGAGTTTAGCCCCTATGCTAACTCGACCATAGTGGCCACCATTTCAACCAAGTCATCGGCGGTTGCCGTGACCGTGATGGTGCCAAACTCCTTGGGCCCGGGTGAGCTTTTGCTGCACTATGGTACCGAAGAGCAACAGAATCATTACCTACCACGTTTAGCTAATGGCCGCGATATTCCTTGTTTCGCCTTGACCAGCCCGGAAGCGGGTTCGGACGCCGGCGGTATTCCGGATATCGGCGTGGTCAAAGAAGGCGAATACCAGGGCGAGAAAGTACTTGGCCTGGAGGTTACCTGGGACAAGCGTTATATCACCCTGGCGCCTATTGCCACCGTATTGGGTCTGGCCTTTAAGGTGCAGGACCCGGATCACCTGCTGGGTGATAAAGAAGACCTGGGCATCACCTGTGCGCTTATTCCTAATACCCACCCGGGTGTGGAGCTGGGTAATCGCCACGACCCCATGGGCGTGCGTTTTTACAATGGGACGACGCGCGGTGAAAAAGTCTTCATTCCTATGGACTTTATCATCGGTGGACAAAAGAACATCGGCCGCGGTTGGCAGATGTTGGTGAGCTGTTTAGGTGCCGGCCGTGGTATTTCATTGCCTGCGTTAGGCGTGTCGGTATCTCAGGTGGCATTTAAAGGCTCTGCTGAATACGCCGCGGTGCGTGAACAGTTTGGTCTGGCCATCGGTCAGTTCGAAGGTATTCAGGAAAAGCTGGCCGATATCGCCGGTAAAACCTACTTACAAGAAGCCATGCGCGTACTCACCACAGAAGGTCTGGGCATGGGTCTAAAACCTTCTGTAGTAACCGCCATCGCCAAGTACCATATGACCGAAATCGGCCGTGACGTGCTGAACTCGGCCATGGATATTCAAGCCGGTAAAGCCATTCAGCGCGGCCCGCAAAACACCCTGGCCAGCGGCTTTGTTGCCCAGCCCATCGCCATTACGGTAGAAGGGGCGAATATCCTGACGCGTAACCTGATGATCTTTGGGCAAGGCGTGATGCGCTGTCACCCTTACTTGCAGAGCATGGTGGAGTCCATCCACTCGCAAGAAAAAGATGCGGATGCCACCTTTAATCGTATTTTGCGTAAAACTGTGGGTTACAGCACCGCCAATGCGCTGCGTGCTTTCAAACATGGTTTACTGCCGTTTACCGCGCCGAGCGCATCGTCTTTGCCTGAAGTACGCCAGTATGAAAAGGCGGTTCACAAGTTGTCGTCACGGCTAGCCGTGTATGCGGATTTCTCCTTGTTGGTTCTGGGTGGAAAGTTAAAGCAGGCGGAAATGCTGTCGGCGCGCCTGGGCGATGTAATGAGCTATATGTATGCGGCCATGGCCTCGATTAAATATTACGAGCAAAAGGTCAGCAGCGCAGATCGCGCGCAAGCGGCGCCATACTTCCACTATGCGACGCGCTGGGCATTGCACCAGGCAGAGCAGGCACTGCATGCCTTCTTGGATAACTTCCCGGCATCGGGCACCCGTAAGTTTATGCGCTTCTTAACCTGGCAGTACGGCTACAAAATGCCAACCATTGGCGACGATCTGGTTCGCGAACTGGCCCATCAGGCGCAACTGGATACGGCCATTAAAGCCCAGCTGACACATCTGGTGAAGCCGACGCCGGGCGATGGTCACGATATCAATGAGCAGGCCTATAAAGCCAAGCTGGCAAACCTTGAGAGCCTGGCCAAGGTACGCAAGGCCATTAAGTCGAAGCAGATTCGCTCTGGCGTGCGCTTTGCCGAGACGCTGGATAATGCCCTGGCGGCCAGTGTGATCGATGCCAACGAGTATGCGTCTTTGGTTGATTATAACCGCAAGCGTGAGCTGGCTATTCGCGTCGATGAATTCGATTTCGATATGAACCTGCTGCGCCCGGACGGCACCCGTGCCGACGGCCAGGACGTGAGCCTGCGCAGCGCCAGCTAATTATTCCTTGTCACATTTGCATTACCACCAAGCCCTTACCTTTGCGTAAGGGCTTTTTTATTGGGTGATCTTAAGGCGACCTCTGCTCGTAATGCCAGACGGAGGGAATGTATGCTTACTTTGTTTTATGACGGCAATTGTCCTTTGTGCACCGCCGAGATAAGAAAACTTAAAGGGTATGATCAGTGTGGAGCCCTAGCCTTGGTCGATATCAATAGTGACGAAGACTTGTCTCGCTACCCCATGATCGACTATCACGCCGCCAACGCGACCTTGCACGCCATTGATGAAAATGGACGGGTGTTACTTGGTTTGGATGCCAATGTCGCCGTGTGGCGGGCAGTTGGCAAGTACCCATGGTTAAGGGTGTTGCGCCGGCCGCTGATCCGTATTGTCGCAGACTGCTGTTATCGCATTTTTGCTAATAATCGCCACAGAATAGCGGGTTGGCTATCGGCTCGATCATGTAAAGAGCAATGCCATGTGGGTGAACGCCATGACTAAGGCCTTGATCATTGGCGCTTCGAGTGCGATTGCCCGAGCCCTAATCGATGAGTTGGAGTCACAGGGCACCCAGGTACACAGCGTGAGCAGATCCAGGCTTGAGCGCGAGCGCCATAGCTGTTTGGCTTACAGTGAGCAGGCGATTGCTAACTGGTGTCTTGATGCCCAGCAACAGGGATTGGCCTTTGAGTACATTTACATTTGCAACGGCGTGTTGCATAGCGAGGAGGTGCAGCCGGAAAAATCCCTAAGTGCATTTTCGCAGTCGGCTTTTTTCGAGGTGATGCAATGCAACACAGTGGTGCCTATGTGGTGGCTGTCGAACCTAACCAAACTCTTGACGCCTAACGCGCAAAGCGTGGTCACCATTTTGAGTGCGCGCGTAGGCAGCATCACAGATAACCGCTTGGGTGGCTGGTACAGCTACCGCGCTTCAAAGGCGGCCTTAAATATGCTTACCAAAACCACCGCTATTGAAATGAGGCGTACACACAAGCACAGCAAATTTTTGTTGTTTCATCCCGGCACCACGGACAGTGACCTGTCTAAGCCGTTTCAAAAAAATGTGCCTGCGGGCAAGTTGTTTACCCCTCACTTTGTCGCCCGGCGTTTGCGGGAACTGAGTACAGATTACGCCTTTCTCCCGTCCTGTGGCTTTTATGATTGGAATCGGCAAGCTATTGAGTTTTAAAGTTTATAGAGAATCTAATGTATGCAATTTAGTAAAGACGATCTCGACGCCATGCCCTCACGCTATAGAGCGCACTTCGTAAATAGCCTGTCGGGGTACAAAAGTGCAAATCTGGTGGGCACCACAGATGGCCAGGGTAATCATAACCTAGCCATTGTCAGCTCGGTGGTGCACCTAGGAGCGCATCCCCCCTTGGTCGCCATGATCATGCGCCCGGATGTGGTGGAGCGACATACCCTGAGTAATATAAGGTCTACGGGTTGGTATACCCTTAACCAGGTGAATAGTCACTTTTGGCAGGCGGCCCATCAAACATCGGCCAAGTACGGGGTTGATGAAAGTGAGTTTGATGCGGTGGGTTTGGAGCCACAATTTATCGGTGAATGTCCCGCTCCTTTTGTCAGCCAAAGTCTGTTGAAATACTCGGTGAAATTGGTTGCCGAGCAGGTCATCGAACAAAACGGTACCTTGTTACTGATAGGTGCTATTGAGCAGGGGGAGGTGAGTGATGAAGCCCTGTGTGGTGATGGTCATATCGATCTTAACAGCATAGATACCGTGGCCGTAACTGGGTTAGACGGGTACCATGTTGGCAGCCGTCTTGGGCGCCTCAGTTATGCACAACCTCATGTATGGCCAAGCCCTATTGATGACTAGTGTAAAGGGGATTGACAGTGCTCTTGTGTCGGCAGTGTGCTCAGGTACAATGTCGGCAGTTTGAATTAAGAGGTTTCTCCCATGCGTTTAGTATTCACCCTATTTCTTAGCGCTTTTATCGGTATGGTGTCCGTGCAGGCATCTGCTCAGCAGAGCATAGATCTTGAAGCTGTGATGAAAAAAATGGGTCACAGTTACAAGCAGGCGGTTAAAGCCGAAGACCAAGGACAAATGCTTATGGCCTTGGATGAGCTTCAGACCTTGGTAGAGCAGGCTAAGCAGGCTCGCTTTAACAAAGAGCCGGAACAGTCGCTGCAGGGCTTAGACAAGGTACTGGAGCAAATTTCACTGGCGCGCACCCTGGCGAAAAACAATGAGTTGGCCGAAGCCAGTGTGGCCCTCAAAAGCATTGACTCACTGCGTAAAGAGTACCACGAACTGCATGAGCCTCCGGGTTTGTGGCAATTATTGTTTGGTCAATAATATCTAGTTTCCCATTGGTTGCGGTGTTAGTCGCCGCCGCCACAGCCTCCACCGCAGCTTGAGTCACCCCCGAGACTATCGCTCGAGCTCGACGTCGAACCACTGTCACCTGCACATCCCGATGAACAACCTATATGGGCGGCACAATAGCCATCACCATACAGGGGCGACTTTTTATTCTTGCAATCTAAGGCGTAGACAAAGCCATCTTTAATTTTAAGCTGGCTATCAATAGCGAACAGTAGGGGCAACTGCGTGGGTGCCGCTGCGGGCAGGTTGCTTTTTGCGCAGGCCAGACGCCAAGCGCGCCTGATACCATCCTGGGCCACCACCTTGGTTCTCATGGCCTCGCTTGGGGTATGGTGCAAAAAGCGCCCGAGTGCCTTTTTACAAAACTGCTGGTAGTTGCGGGTAAAGAGGATAAATTCATGCCAGGCCACGTCGACCACTTGCGAGGGCATGGCTACCATTTTATTGTGGGCCTGATTACAGATATAAAAGTAATCTCGTAAACCCTGAAGCACTAAGTCTAGATCCTGATCAGTTAGGTGAGGGTAGGTGTTTTTCACCTTGGCCGTAATCGCGGGTGCAAACTGGTATTGCTCTATATAGACACGCTGTGCTTGCTTTTTGCGGCGATGGTATAAATAGACGCTCAGACCTAAAACGATCAGTGCCGTGATGGATGTCATTATCATTTGCTGTCCCTGCCCATAGGTAATTCTTTTTATTATTCAGCTAACTACGGGTTGCCCTTGGAAGCAAGTTGTTTTTTGGCTAACAACCTTTTTGTAAACACAGGGCAAGGTTTTGCAAGGTAAAGGGCCAGGTGTCTTCATGCTCTTTGCTAAAGCGTTTAAAGTTGATATCGCCCAGGGTGCGCTCTTGTATGGCCTTGATAAGGATGTGATATTGCTCAACATCGGGTTCGAAAATAGCAAGGTTACTATCGGAGATAAAATTACTGCCTTGTCTATGACTGTCGTGCAGCATGATCAGGGCCGCAGCACCTAATAACACATGGCCGCCAACGGACACATCTAAGTGTTCATCGGTGCCCATCTTATCCCAATTTATACCGCCAACCACAGGGAGCACGGGGGCGTTGACGTTTTTTGCAGCTCTGAGGGCGCCACCGGCAATGGGGTCGTTGGCTGCCCAGATTATATTAATGTTTTTGATATGACTGAGTACGCGAATGCTTTTACGATAGCCTTCTTTTTCGGACCAATTGGCCACCTCGTGATACACCAGGTTTACCTCAGGGTGCTGGCGTAAGAAGAGTTCCAAACCCCGTTGGCGACTGAGCGCCGAGTCGGTACTGCGATCGCCATACAAGGCCAGCATGTTCAGTTGCGTATCTTCGCCAAAGCGTGCGGTGGCGCGATCAAACAAGCCGCGCGCCAACTTATAACCCGCCTCGAAATGATTGGGAATGATGTAACCGAGCAGCCAATCTGGCTTGGTAGTGAGTATGTGCTCTTCCGGGGCGTTATAGATAAATAAAATCGGCTTGTCTAATTTTGCATCCGCTTTAATAAGCTTGGTGATGGCTTTTTTTTCATCGACCACTATTACATAGTCGGCGTCGCTTCTGAGCGCGTCATTAAGTTGCGACTTCATTAAAATATGATTGCGATTGGCATAGGTGACCGACAATTGTATATCCAGATCTTCCGCCACCGCTTCCATCGCCAACGTCACGTTACGCCAAAACAGCCCGGTCGAGTTATCAAACTGGTGACCGGGATTCACAAAGCGCACCTTGAGTGGCTGCGTTTCGGACTCGGCGTAAGTTCTCTCACTGATAAGCAGCAAGACGAAGCTGAAAAAAACGAATAAAAGGCGGAAAATTGTCATCACCTCAACACATAATTAATGTAGGCCTAGTGTATGTGGCGCTCGCGCATCAGTAAAGGAAGGACAGCTAATTTCCGTTTTAGTTTAGCGCTTTAACGATAAATCATACTTTAGCACCAAGGCATCCAGGTATTTGGCACGCAGCGAATGTTGGTATTCATGGCCGGGCGGTTCGATAACCGCCTTAGAAAACTGCTTCATCAAGGGGTGCAGTTGCTGTCTTTGTTCGGCACTTAGAGTGGTGATCGTCATCCCTTCGGTCAGCGTGTCTATACTGTAGCGCAGCGCATCCATCTGGATAATTTCCTCAATCTGCCCCTGGCGGGTTTGGGTTCCGAACTGGCCGCTTAAAAATTGCTGCCACAGATGGGTCAGTCGTTCACCGATATCATCCAGGTAGTCGTCAACCAGGTAAAGTCCTTCGCTTTGCAAATAATTCAGGGCCTGCATCGCGCGCTGGGCAAAAAGATTAAAGGCAACACTGGCCGAGTCAATATTTGCCTTACTTATTTGTCGTCCCCAATCCTGCATGGCGATAGGATAGTATTGCCAAAATACCTGACAGTCATAGATCCCCTGCACCGAGTGACACTGAATACTGTTTTCCAGGCTATAACTGGCATGTGGAAAAATGCACAGGTGTTGCCAGTGCTCCAATTGTTCACGGTCGATGCCCAGGTGTTGGCAAAGCTGATCTTCCCGGTAGAAAAACTGTTCCAAATAATCCAAAAGATGCATAGATAAATTGGTGACTGTATATTTATACAGTTATCTTGATTCAAAGCTGATTAAGTTGCAAGCCCTAAAATGGAGAAAATTTATCAGGCAATTGGGTCGACCCCCTCGGCATAGGCGTTTGAATATGATTAAATTAGTAAAAATAGCTAGTAAGAGAAGCCAATAGTATGGGAACTATGGAGCAATTAAGACAAGCACGGGTGATCACGGCGATAAAAACCCCGTACAACGACGATGGCGAAATTTGCCTAAAGACCTTTGATGCTTTGGTGGAGCGCCAGATTGCCGCAGGTGTTGATGGTATAGTCGTCGGTGGTACCACGGGTGAAGGGCAACTGATGAATTGGGAAGAGCATTTAATGCTGATTGCCCATAGCGTCGCCGCCTTTGCCGAGCGCATCTTGATCATCGGCAACACCGGCAGTAATAATACTCGAGAAGCCATCAAAGCCACCAAGTACGGCTTTGCTACCGGCATGCACGCATCGTTGCAGATCAATCCCTACTATGGCCGCACCTCCGAGCTGGGGCTAGAGGCGCATTTTAAAGGCGTACTGGATATTGGACCGGCGTTTATCTATAACGTCCCAGGACGTACAGGCCAGGACTTAACTCCTGAATTTATCGGCTCATTGGCCCAGCACGACAACTTTATCGGTATGAAGGAGTGTCAGGGTAACGAGCGTATTGCCGCTTATGAGCGCCAAGGCATCGCCTGTTGGTCCGGTAATGACGATGAAGCCCATGACGCGGTGCATCAGCACGGCGCCCATGGTGTGATCTCGGTGGCCACTAACCTGATCCCCGAGCTGTTTTGTGAGCTGCTTAAATCACCCCAGCCGGAACTCAATGCCGAGCTAACGCCGCTGATGAATTGGCTGTTCTGCGAACCTAATCCTATTGCCATTAACACCGCCCTGGCGATGACCGGTGCGGTGAAACCGGTACTGCGTTTGCCTTATGTGCCATTAACACAAAAACAACAAGAGCAGGGTGTTGAACTCATGTCCAAGTTGGACAAAAAACACCTAGTTGGCGAGCAAACAGCGGCTATCATCGCTGAAAATGCGTTTAAATTGTACTAATTGTAGGCTCGTTAACATTTAGTGACTTAACAGCCGGTTAATTGTACCGGCTTTTTTGCTATTTTTTTTACAATCCATTACTATTTGCGCCTTATAGATAAACGGACTTTTGGTGATGAAGTGTGCTGTCGAAAAGTTGGCCGTGTATGTGGCACAGCCAGCCTCAACAGAAAATATTGAGCTTAACGAAATCTTAGATGCGTTAGCGTCAGAGTTTATTGCGCTTGATGTCAGTTGGGTCAAGCCGATTCAGCGCCGCCGTTTAAGTCATTTTGCCAAGATGATCCTCAGTTGTGCCCACCAGGTAAATCCCGAGGCGCAGCCGATGCCGATCATTTTCTCCTCCCGCCATGGCGATTTGCATAAAACGTCGGACTTGTTGGCCCAATTACAAGCGCGAGAACCCTTATCACCCACTCAGTTTGGCTTATCCGTTCACAATGCCGTAGCCGGACTGCTATCAATTCTGACCAATAACAAGGCACCCATTGTCGCCCTGGCCGGCGGTAGTGACAGCATTAACAGCGCCCTGTGCGAGGCCTATATGCAGTTGCAAGACCCGGAGGTAGAGCGGGTGATGGTGATCCATGCCGACCGCGCTTTGCCCGAGCTGTATCAGGAGTTTGCCGATGAGCCACAATTGGACCACTGCGTAGCACTGGTAATGAGCAAGGTCCCCGAGGCCATCAAGGGAGGCACTAGCTTTCGCCTTGAGCAAAGTAATGATGCAGCGAAATTGACCCAGCTGCCGGCACTGCATTTGGCCCAGGCTTTGCTTCAGCAACACAGCACCGAGCTTTGTGGATGGCGATTGCACTATGATTAGCAAGCTGAACTACTGTTGGCGGGTACTTGGCACCGGTTTTTGTTTTGCCCTCTTTGGTCTCGGTGGTATGATCTTAAGCCTGACTATACTGCCTTTGCAGCGGTTGATATACCGTCAAACCGAGGTGCGTCAGCGTAAGGCACGAAAACTGGTGCACTACACCTTTCGTTTTTTTGTTGCCGTGATGGATACCTTAGGGGTGATAGGTTTTCATGTACATAACCGCGATGCCTTCAAAAATTTGCGTGGGCAACTGATCCTCGCCAATCATCCAAGCTTAATTGATGTGGTGGTGCTGATTGCCGCTGTGCCCAGAGCAGACTGTGTGGTTAAGGCACATTTGTTTAAAAACCCTTTTATGCGCGGCGTGATCCAGAGCACGGGTTATATCAGCAATGACGATCCAGAGGGCCTGTTGGTAGATTGTTGTCGCTCTTTGGCTGCCGGTAACAATTTGATTATTTTTCCCGAGGGGACCCGCTCGGATCGGGGCTCACTGCAAAAGTTTAAACGCGGGGCTGCCAATATCGCCCTGCGCTGTGGTCTGCCAGCGGCCTCGGTGATCACCTCGGTGCTGATCACCATGAAGCCCAGTACCCTGACCAAGGGCACGCCCTGGTATAGGGTGGCACCAAAGAAAGCGCATTTTTCAATGCATATTGCCGCTGAGCAACCGCAGCCCTGGCAGGGCCATGACCATGAACCCATGAGCATGCAATCGCGGGGCTTGACCAAACACTTAGAAACTTATTTTCATAATCAAGTAGCGAATTTATGAGTGATTTAAAACTAGAACTAAAACAACTGATTATTACCAGCTTGGATCTGGAAGACATCGAAGTAGCAGACATAGACGACAGTGAGCCCTTGTTCATTGACGGCTTAGGCCTAGATAGTATCGATGCGCTGGAATTGGGTCTGGCCATTAAAAAGGCATTCGATGTAAAAATCGATGCCAACTCAGAACAAACGAAAGCCCATTTTGCATCTATCAATGCATTGGCTGAGTTTATTGAACAATCGCGCAACAACGCTTAATAGTGGAATAGAAGATGAAAACTGCTGCTGAAATTTATGACGTATTACGTGGCATTTTAGAGAACGACTTTGAAATTGACGCCGACGATATCAGTATGGATGCCAACCTATACGAAGAGCTGGATTTAGACAGTATCGACGCCGTTGATTTGGTTGTGAAACTAAGAGAAATCACCGGTAAGAAAATCGAGCCTGAGGCCTTTAAACAGGTGCGTACCGTATCCGACGTAGTAAAAGAAGTAGAACAACTCGTTAATTAATGATGCTTAAAGGCATAGTGAATGCGCTGATCTCCCTGTGCCTCTTGGCCTATCCGGTATTGGTATACCTGGGGTTAAGCCAGGGGTATGAGCAACAGGTGGCCTGGCTATTGGCCCTGTTGTTAGGAGGGCGAGCGCTGCTGGCGCTGCGCCACAAGGCAATCGGCAACTGGTTATTACCTATCTCTGCCGTCGGCTTACTGCTGGTGTTGATGGCGCTGATGCGTGGCTCATCCCTGTGGTTGCAACTCTACCCGGTGATGGTAAACCTGATCATGGCCACCACCTTTGCCCTGAGTTTGCTGCAAAAGCAGAGCATGGTGGAGCGTTTTGCCCGTTTGCAAGAGCCGCAACTCAGTGCGCAAGGCGTCCGTTATACCCGCAAGGTCACCATGATCTGGTGCGCCTTTTTTGTGCTCAACGGGCTCGCCGCGTCTTACACGGTTTGGCTTGGTGATGTGGCTTTGTGGACCTGGTATAACGGATTTATCGCCTATGTGCTTATCGGTATCTTGGCCGCCAGCGAGTGGACATATCGCCTGTGGTTAAAAAGGCAGGGCAAGCTTGTATAAATTAAAACATCTCCTCGGCGAACACATGGCTAGCCGTGACGGCTGTGCTTTTAGCAGCGCGCAATTTCTTGCTTTAGTCGAGGGTTTTTATCGCCGTTATTCGTCCCTTGAAGCCGGCTCCTCGGTGTTGCTGTATCACAGCGATAGCATAGAGTTTGCAGCGCGTTTGTTGGCGTTGGCGCAATTGCCGCTGGATATTGTTTTACCTCCTAACGCTCAGCCACAAACCTTGTGTGATTTGCAAAAGATCACCAGTTTCTATGCCGGTGAGTTGGAGGCGGATAGCCCGCCTGGCTTTAGCTGTGTGGACGCCTTTGATCCAGATCTCTCATTGGCCGGCGATTTACACTGGCCCGGCAGCGCTCAGGGCGCCGGCAGGCTGGTGTTTTTCACCTCGGGTTCCAGCGGCCCCGCCAAGGCCATTTATAAACGCTGGGATGCCATTAACCTTGAGCTGCAGACCCTAGAGCAGACTTTTAACGGTACCGAGCAGCAGTCGCTGTCATTTATTGCCATGGTCTCGCACCAGCATATTTATGGGCTGTTATTTAAACTGCTGTGGCCGCTGCGTTATGGGCACTTTTTTGAAGCCAGCAGTTACCAATACCCGGAGCATTTGGCCAAACGACTTGGTGCTCATCAGCGTTGGCTGGTGGTGGCCTCGCCGGCACAGTTATCCCGGCTTGTGGATGATAATGTTCTGGTGCCGAAGCGTGCTCAGATAACCTGCCTTTTTTCCTCCGGCGGACCCTTGGCGGACTCAGACGCCATTATCCTGGCCGAGCAGCTCCACCAGGGGATCGTGCAAGTTTACGGCAGCACCGAAACCGGCGGCATAGGCTATCGCAGGGTGCTTTCAACGGCAGCAACGCCCTGGCAGCCTTTTAACTCGGTAAGCCTAAGTGAAGAGCAGGGCCGCTTGGTGCTACAGTCTCCCTTGATTGACGAACCAACCCGGCTGTTGGATGACAAGGGGCAGGTATTGAGTGACGGACAGTTCTTATTACTTGGGCGCGCCGACAGAACCGTGAAGGTAGCGGAAAAGCGAGTCGATCTGGTTGGTATGGAAGCGCGCTTACGCCAGCATCCCCTAGTGCGCGCCTGTGCGCTGCTGCAACTGCCAACGGGGCGTTTAGGTGCCCTGGTGGCGCTCAGCACTGACGCCAAGGAGCAAGTGCCCTCGAAGGAAGTCACGGTGCAGTTAAAGGCCTGGCTGGGGCAGGAGTTTAAAGCCGTGTGTGTGCCTCGTAAATGGCGTTATTTTGAGCAGCTGCCGTACAACAGTCAGGGCAAGCTGATTTATTCGCAATTGGAGCAATATTTTGTCTGATCTAGTGATAACCGAACCGCAGATCCGTGCCATTGAGCAAGCGGACGATCAGGTTTCGCTGACCTTGTATTTACAGCCGGAGCTGGATTATTTTCGTGGCCATTTCCCCGGTGCACCTATCCTAGCCGGTGTTGTGCAGCTTGATTGGGCGGTACAATACGCTCGTCGTTATCTGGGTATGACCGGGGACATAGCCGATATCGAAGTGCTGAAATTTCAAGTGGTGATGACTCCCGAGCTGGAAGTGACCCTGCAATTGGTGAAGAAAAATAACGATAAGGTGCTTTTTAGTTATCATTCCGAAAAAGGCCAGCATGCCAGTGGCCGCCTGGTGTTTGCGAGTTGATCCATGAACCTGTGTATCGTCATCCCCAATTACAACCATACCCATGCCATTGATCAGGTTCTGGCCCAATTGTGTGGCGCCGGTTACAAGATAGTGATGGTCGATGATGGCAGTCACGACGAAGCGCAACGCTATTTTGATAAGTTGGCACCCCGATATCCGCAGCTCACGTTGCTGCGTCACCAGGTTAACCAAGGCAAGGGTGGGGCGGTGCAAACCGGTCTGCGCTGGGCATATGAAAACGGTTACAGCCATGCCCTGCAGGTTGATGCCGATGGCCAACACTGCCTCGCCGACATCGACC
Organism: Pseudoalteromonas sp. T1lg75; assembly: GCF_002964705.1. Lineage (GTDB taxonomy): Bacteria > Pseudomonadota > Gammaproteobacteria > Enterobacterales > Alteromonadaceae > Pseudoalteromonas. The sequence goes on from NZ_PQCD01000033.1 coordinate 519,989, forward strand.
GTCTGGTGGAATGCGCTCGCAACAACCCCGAGGCCATTATCAGTGGTCGCCCCGTGTATGACGACTCGGTGCCCAAGCACAGATATTTGAGTCGCTATATCACCCATGTATGGGTGTGGATAGAAACCCTGAGCCTGTCGATTAAAGACTCCATGTGCGGCTTTCGCGTTTACCCCTTGGCGCCTTGTATGGCGCTCTTTGAACGTTGTGAGCTGGGTAAACGCATGGACTTTGATATCGAAATCATGGTGCGCATGTATTGGCGCGGCACCCCCTCACGCTTTGTCGACACCCAAGTGATTTACCCCGAAGACGGGGTGTCGCATTTTCAGCCCCTGGCCGATAACGTCAAAATAAGCTGGCTGCACACCCGGTTGTTTTTCGGCATGTTAGTGCGCCTGCCTAAATTGCTGTGGCGTAAGTTCAGTGGCCAAAGGTAAGCGGCGCGATATGAGCGAGCAACATTGGTCAAAAACCAAAGAGCGCGGCAGCTATCTTGGCATGCAGTTTTTACTTGGCGTGTATAAGCTCTTTGGTCGCCGGGTGCTTTGGCTGTTTATGTTTGTGGTGGTGTTTTATTTTTATGTCAGCGGCAGAAAAGCACGCCGTGCGTCCCTTGAGTACTGGCACCGTCTCCACAAGTTTGACTCCAGTCAACCTAAGCCTAGTTTTGGCACCGGGTTAAAACATTTTTGTACCTTTGCCGACAGCGCCTTTGATAAGATTGATGCCTGGCTTGGACGCATTACCCCGGCGCAATTGCGTTATCAAAATCAACATCTTTTTGATGATCTGGTGGCCCGTCGCCAGGGCGCCATTTTTATCGGCTCGCACTTGGGTAACCTGGAAGTATGCCGGGCCTTGGGCATGCGTCATCAAAACTGTGTGATCAATGTGCTGGTGTTTACCGAGCACGCGGTGGAGTTTAATCGCACCTTACAGCGCATTAATCCCAATGTCAGCGTCAACCTTATCCAGGTCAGTGATATGGGCCCGGATCTGGCGATTTTACTTAAAAGCAAGGTCGAGCAGGGTGAGTTCGTGGTGATTGTGGGCGATCGCACCAGCACTAGTGCGGTAGGCCGGGTGCACTATGCGTCCTTCCTTGGGGAGCAGGCGCCTTTCGCTCAGGGGCCTTTTATTCTTGCGGCGCTGCTGGAGTGCCCAATATACTGGCTGTTCTGTACCCGAAGTGGTGATGGGTTTGACGTCCATTTCAGTCATTATAGCGAGGCCTTATCCTTGCCGCGTAAAACCCGGCAGCAGGCCCTGGCTCAGGTAATAGATGATTACGCACAGCAGTTGCAGCGCGTGGCGCTGCAATACCCTTATCAATGGTTTAATTTTTACGATTTTTGGCAACGCGACGAAGACAGCGTGCGCCACAAGGAGAAGTAGTTCGTGTCTAGTATTCAATCCATCGAGTTTGGCGCTGCGCCGCTGCGCATTGAAGATATCGTTGCCTTTGCCCGCCTAGATGCGGTAGCGCACATTAGTAATGACGAGGCCTTGGCGCGCAAAATTGACTCGGCGGTGGCCTTTTTAGATGAACTGCTTGAAAAAGAAGGGGTGATTTACGGTGTTACCACAGGCTACGGCGACTCGGTGACCGTGGGCATTCCCCTTGAGTTAGTGCACGAGCTGCCTTTGCATCTCACCCGTTTTCACGGCTGTGGTATGGGCGCACATTTCTCTCATGCCGAGTCGCGTGCCATTTTGGCAACCCGATTGACCTCGCTGACTCAGGGCTATTCTGGCGTAAGCTGGGAATTGCTGTACCTGTTGCGCGATATGCTGAATCAGAAAATCCTGCCCTTGATCCCGCAAGAGGGGTCGGTGGGCGCCAGTGGCGACCTCACGCCGCTTTCTTATGTGGCCGGTGCATTAGTAGGTGAGCGCGATGTGTATTTTCAGGGGGAGGTGATGGCCGCCAAAGACGCCTTTGCCAAGGTGGGCCTGAAACCCATCACATTGCGCCCAAAAGAAGGCCTGGCAATCATGAATGGCACCGCGGTGATGACCGCCATTGCCTGTTTGGCCTTTGACCGCGCCAATTACCTGCATAAGCTGGCGACCCGCATTACCGCCTTAAGTTCATTGGCGCTGAAGGGCAACAGCCATCACTTCGATGAAATCTTATTCTCGGTGAAACCGCATACTGGACAGCAGCAGGTGGCGGCCTGGATCCGTGATGACCTAAATCATCATAGTCACCCGCGCAATGCCGAGCGCTTGCAGGACCGTTATTCGATTCGTTGTGCGCCCCATGTCATTGGTGTGTTAGCGGACTCCTTGCCCTGGTTGCGTCAGTTTATCGAGAACGAGCTCAACTCCGCCAACGACAACCCCATTATTGATGGGCAGGGAGAGCATGTATTGCATGGTGGTCACTTCTATGGCGGCCATATCGCCATGGCCATGGACAGCATGAAAACCGCGGTGGCGAATTTGGCCGACCTAGCCGACAGGCAAATCGCCTCCTTGGTGGACACCAAGTACAACAATGGCCTGCCAAGTAACCTCAGCGATGCCCATGACGACCGTAAGTACATCAACCATGGCTTTAAAGCGGTGCAGATTGGGGCTTCGTCCTTTACCGCCGAAGCCTTGAAACTGACCATGCCCGCCAGTGTGTTTTCGCGCTCTACCGAATGCCATAACCAGGACAAGGTAAGCATGGGTACTATCGCCGCCCGCGATTGCATGCGGGTGCTGCAACTGACCGAGCAGGTGTTGGCCTGTACTCTGTTGGCCGCAGTACAGGGGCTGCGTATTCGTATTGCTCGTGGTGAAGTCGACGAACAAGGTTTAAGCACAAATATTCGCACCATGTATAGCGATGTTTGTAGCTATTTTGATAACCTAACAGAGGACAGACCACTGGAGCAGACCCTGCGCACCACGGTGGATTACATAGTGCAGCAACGTTGGGACCTGTATGAATAATAAAAATGCCTTGCTGGTTAGCTCAGTTGAAATAGAGATCCCATTTCACGATTGCGATCCTATGAATATCGTTTGGCATGGAAACTATGCCCGCTACCTCGAAGTGGCGCGCTGCGAGCTGTTGCGTCAATTCGATTATGACTATTTGCAAATGCGTGAGTCGGGCTATGCCTGGCCCATCGTCGATATGCGCATCAAATACATAGACTCGGCGCTGTTCACCCAGCGTATACGTGTCGAGGCCTATCTTAAGGAATACGAGCAACGCTTAAAAATCGACTATGTGATCTTCGACGCTGCCACCAATAAGCGCTTGACTAAAGCCTATACGGTGCAGGTCGCTGTTGAGCAAGAAAGTGGTGAAATGCAATATGTGTCGCCGCCGATTTTAATGCAAAAACTGGCCAAGGTATTGTGATGAAGAAATTGATAGTCGGCCTTTGCTTGAGCCTTGCAGCCCTGGTAAGCGCTTATGTAGCCGCGTCTGCAGGTGCGACTGCAAGTGAAAGTGTGGAAAAGGCAAAGCAGCCGGAACGAGGTCGCTTTAGCCAGGCTAAAATCTTTGCCGGTTTTAATCAGCCCTTTATCAGTCAGGGTGAATTTACTCTAAGCAGCGAGCAGCTGTTATGGCATACCCTGACGCCAATCGATTCGCTGTTGAAAATTGATGGTGATGGCGTGTTTGAGCGCCAAACGGATGGTCAATTTCGCCGGCAAGGCCAGGCCGGGCCCTATAGCCGCTTGTTGCAAGCCCTGTTGACACAAGATCAACAGCAGCTGACGCAATTCTTTACCAGCAGCGAGGCCGAGTTACCGGCATCCCTGTTAGAAAAGGACTATTCATGTCAGCAACTTACTCCTATCACACAAGAGCTGCAAAGCTTGTTTAGCCGCTTTATTAGCTGTGCTGATGGCGATACACGGGTGCGCTTTATCGGCTTGTATGAACACAGCGGTACGGCCACAGAAATCACCCTTAGCTTTGAGCCCGGTGTAAGCCCAGAGTAGTTATGAAACACTGGCTGACACGCGCCTTAATTCTGACGTTAATGCCCCTGTTATTGGTGGGCAGCCTCGCCGTGCTGTGGCAACTTAAACCCATCGCCATAAAAAGCGATATGCTGGCCTTGCTTACACCCATTGCCGATGCGCAAAGCGGCGATAAGGACGCGCTAGATAAGGCCCAGAACTTTTATCTTGCCCAACAACATTGCTCGGTGAGCAGCAAAAGCGCCTGGTGTTTTCGCTGCAAGGCGCCAACAGTGAGCAGGCCTATCGGGACTTGGCTCAAGGTTTGGCGCAGGCAGGCCTTAAGGTACAAGGGCAACAGCCGCAGCTAACGCAAATCATCGACTTCTACGCGCCGTATCGCGGCGCCCTGATGAGCCAGGAATATGCCCAGGCCATTGGCGAACCGGCCAAGTTTAATCAGTATTTTCAGCGCCAGTTGGCGCAAACTGCCTCGCCCTGGTTAAGCCAGAGTCTAAGCCAAGACATGTCCTTGGCGACCTATAGCTTTGTGAGTACGCTTAGTAACGAGCAAGCCCTCACCCTGGTGGATGGAAAGTTACAAGGTCGCGATGAGCAAGGTGAGCCGGTGTGGATCCTGCTGGCGCAAACGCATGAAAGCGTCAGTAGCATCGCTGCCACCGAGCGTACCGTCTCGGCCATTGATGCGCTACTGAATCAGTTGCGACAGGATCACCCTCAGGTGCAAATCAGCCATTCCGGTTTACTGTTCCACAACGCTGAAAATGCCACTCAGGCCAAATGGGAGATGAACCGCTTTGGCCTTGCCAGCATAGTCTTGTTATCCATGTTTGTTTTTCTGTCTTTACGTGGCGTCTGGCCCTTGTGGGTAAGTATGCTGACGGTCAGTACTGCCATACTCAGTGGTCTCTTGGCTTTGTTATTGCTGCGTCCTGAAATACATCTCCTGACTCTGGTTTTTGCCACCACCTTGATTGGGGTCGCCATAGACTACGCGTTTCATGCCCTGGTTGATAAAGCGGCGCACAAGGGGCGATATTCTCGCGCTCTTAAACGTGGCTTGCTGTTGGCACTGTGTTCAACCGCCATTGGCTATTTGTGTTTTCTCAGCGCCCCCTTGGTGTTGTTGCAAGATGTGGCCATCTTTGTCGTTGCCGGCTTGATAGGTGCCTGGGTGTTTACCCGTTTCTGCCTGGCTCCGGTGGCCATGACCCTAAGTTTTCGGGCCCCGGTGGTATCGAGCGCCGAGCGTGCTCTGCAATGGCAAGGTCAAGCTCGTCGCCACAGTGGCAAGGTCTACCTGGGCCTGGCGGTGCTTTGTGTGCTGCTAAGTGGGTGGCGTATGCCTGAGACTAATGATTCCATTGCCAGCTTTAATGCCAGCAGCGCCGAACTGATGGCTGCCCAAGCTCAGCACCAGATATACTTACAAGGCTCTGAGCCAGTGCAGCGTTTGCTGCTAAAGGGCCAGGACGTGCAGCAACTGCTTCGGCGTGAAGAGCAGGTAAGCGCTTGGCTGCGGCAGCTAGGCGCCCACACTCAAGGCCTCAGCAGTGCTTTGCCTAGTTTGGCGCGTCAGCAAGAAAATGCTCAGGCCTATAACCGAGCTGTATCAGCCGGGGTATTTGCACCGCTGCAAGCCTTTAGCGGTAAGGTCATAGCACCGACGACGATTGATTTGCTGGATTATGATGCTTTCGCGATGAGCCCTCTGAGTGCTGCTTTTGCCGAGCTTGTGCACCTTGATGGCGAGGTCTATTCACTGCTCAACGTCAGCGGCGTCAGCGCGGCGCAACTGCAAGCCCTAGGCGCCGAACACGATTATGTGGCGATTGTCGATGTGCCGGGGCAGCTCAGTGCCATGTTGGCGCATTTTCATCGTGGAATTCACCTTGCCTTATTCTTGGCGGCAGTGGCCATTGTGCTGATTTTCGTATTTAGCTTCGGCTGGCGTCATGGCCTTAAAATGGCGGCCTGGTTGGCCTTAGCCACGGCGCTGATTGTCAGTCTCATAGCTCAGTTCAGTGCCATATCGGTGTTTCATACCTTAGGGTTGATTTTGGTGCTGGCACTGGCGGTGGATTACTTTATTTTCTATCGCCAGGGTGGCCATAGCGCTCATACCCTGGTGGCCATCAGTTTGTCGGCGCTGTCGTCGCTGGCGGTTTTTGCCATGCTGATTTTTTCCAAAACGCCTGCAATAAGCCAATTTGGTGGTGCCGTCTTACTGGGGCTGCTGGTGGTTTACTTTTTGGCACCTTTAAGTATCGAGAATAATAATGACAAACAATGATTATACAGTGGATGTAGTGGTGATCGGTGCGGGCCCATCGGGCGCCTTGGCCAGCGCCTTGTTGCAGCAATTGGGTTGGCAGGTCAGGGTTTTGGAAGGACAGCATTTCCCGCGTTTTTCCATTGGTGAGAGCCTGTTACCCCAGTGTATGCAGTTCCTTAGTGAGGCCGGCATGGATAAGCTAGTGGACGAGCACGCCGAGAAGCTGGCATTTCAATATAAAAATGGCGCCGCCTTTCATTATCGTGGTATCGACACCGAAATCGACTTTACCGATAAATTCAGCCCTGGTCGCGGCACCACCTATCAGGTAAAGCGCGCTAATTTCGATAAGCTGCTTGCCGATGCGGCCGCCGCCAAGGGCGTGGATATCTGTTACGGCCATAGAGTGCAGGCGATCACAGAGCAAGATGATGGCATGCTACTGACGGTAACTCAGGGCGAGGAGCAATACCAGCTGCATAGTCGCTTTGTCCTCGATGCCAGTGGTTTTGGTCGGGTATTGCCACGCTTATTGGATTTAGATAAGCCCTCAAGTTTACCGCCGCGCAGTGCCTACTTTTGTCATGTTAAAGACGGCATTAAGGCATCGCGTTTTGACCGTAATAAAATCCTTATTAGCGTGCACCCCGAGCACAGGGATATCTGGTATTGGTTGATCCCTTTTGCCGATGGCACCGCAAGTTTGGGGGTGGTGGGTGAGCCTCATCATTTTGATACCTCTATCAGCAATGAGGAGAATCTCTGGGCTAAGGTGAAGGCAGAGCCGAATCTGGCCGACCTGCTGGCTGATGCCGAAGCCGTTAACCCGGTGCAAACCCTAGGCGGCTATTCCGCCGATGTATCCAGCCTATACGGTAAACACTATGCCTTGCTGGGCAATGCCGGAGAGTTTTTAGACCCGGTATTTTCATCCGGGGTGACCATAGCCCTGAAATCCGCCTCCCTCGTGGCCCCCGTGGTTGATGCACACCTGCGTGGTGAGCGGGCAGACTTTGAGGGCCAGTTTGCAACACCCTTAAAGCAGGGGGTGGAATGTTTTAAAACCTTCGTTAATGCCTGGTATGACACCCGTTTTCAGGACGTGATTTTTTATCCCGAGCAAAGCGATGAAGTGCGCCGCATGATCAGTGCCATCCTCGCGGGATATGCCTGGGATGCGAACAACCCCTACGTAGTGCAAAGCGAGCGTCGATTAAATGTGTTGGCGCAATTGTGCCAAATGGAGCCTTGTTAATGCGTTGGTTGTGTTTGCTTTTGATCTTTGTGCTTAGTGGTTGTGCTAACCACACAAAAATCGAGCAGGATGCAGGTCACGGTGCGGTAATGTTAACTGCCGACGTGGGCTTGGCACTGAGCGCACCGCCCGCTGAGTTGTTTAATAGCCATTGGCAAAAACGTATGTATGTGACCAAGGTGCAAACCCAGCAGGCACTGCTGAGTCAATTGGCCATTGATAACGACGGCGAGCTGCGCCTAGCGTTAATGAGTGCCGCCGGTTTACCCGTATTTACCCTGAGCTACACCGCCGATCAAGGTGTGGTGGCCCAGCGTTTTATCGCCGTCGAAGATCTGGATCCAAGTTATATTCTGGCCGATATTCAATTGGTACATTGGCCTATAGCGCAGTTAAACAATCAGTTACAAGGGGCGCAATTGCACCAGTATCGCCAAGGCGGCGAGCTGATCCGCGAGCTGCGCCAAAATGATTCGACCTTGCTGGATATACGTTATGGCGGTGAGGTCATCATCTTGAACAATAAAATTCATCACTACGAGATCCGCTTTGAAGAGGTGAAGCCATGAGGGCATGGTTAAATGATTTAGGCATAGTCAGTGCCTTGGGCGTAGATAAGGCGGAGCACTTACAGGCCTTTTGTGGCCTTGAACAAACGCCGTTAACTCAGGGCAGTGGTCTACATTATGGTGTGCAAGAGAGCGATCAGCATGGTGAGCCTGCTATCCAGCAAGACCCTTATGTGGGCCTGGTGCAGGCAATTCCTTTAACTGCCAAGCAGCGCAACAATCGCCTTATAGACCTTGCCTTGCAGCAATTGGCACCGACTTTGACGCGCATGCGCGCCCGTTATAGCCCGGCGCGTATCGCCGTGGTGGTAGGCACCAGCACCGCGGATATTTACGACGGCGAGCGGGCCCGCGAACATAAAGCGCAAACCGGCTGCTGGCCCGAGGGTTATCATTATAACCAGCAAGCCCTCGATGCTCCCGCCGTTTATATCAAGGAAAAACTGGGCTTAGAAGGGATTGCCTACAGTATCTCCACCGCGTGTAGCTCCAGCGCTAAGGCCTTGAACAGTGCCAAAGGACTGTTGGCTGCCGGTTTAGCCGATGCGGTGATTTGCGGGGGGGCCGACAGTCTATGTCAGTTGACCATCAATGGCTTTAGTGCCTTGGCCTCGACCAGTCATGGATTGTGCCAGCCCTTTGGAGCCGAGCGCGATGGCATCAATATAGGCGAGGGGGCAGCGCTCTTTGTGATGAGTCGCGAGCGCGACCTGGGTGAGAGTCACTGTGCTCTGTTGGGGAGCGGTGCCAGCTCGGATGCACACCATATGTCGGCGCCCGAGCCCAATGGTCATGGCGCCATTGAAGCTATGCGCCAGGCTTTAGCGAACGCTAAGCTGAGTCCAAATCAGATAGACTATCTTAACGCCCATGGCACGGCGACGCCGAAAAATGATGAAATGGAAGCCAAGGCCATCGCCGAGCTGTTTGCCGACCCCGTGCCGGTAAGCTCGACTAAGCATTTAACCGGACACACCCTGGGCGCCGCCGGCGCCATCGAGGCGGGCCTTTGCTGGTTGCTTATTGAACAGCAGCGTTTAGGTGCAGAAGTATTGCCGTCGGCAACGCAGGCGGGACTGCCTTTACCCTGGCACCAGGGCTATGAGCTTGACGCCAACTTGGCACCCATCCAAGTATTACAACAACCCATAACGAAAACCCCAAAAATCTGTATGAGTAATTCCTTTGCCTTTGGTGGCAATAATGCCAGTTTAATTATCGGAGAAGTCGATGCCTGATATTGCCATGACCGAGCTTATCGCTCACCGTCCACCCATGGTGCTGATCGACTCCCTGGTATCGTTTGACGATGACAGTGCCCACTGTCAGGTACGCATTCGCGAAAATAGCCCCTTCTATGACGCCGAGCAGGGCGCGGTGCCAAGTTATATTGGCAGTGAGTACATGGCGCAGGCCATCGCCGCCTACGCCGGGGCTCATGACCTAGATCAGAGTCGAGATATTAAAATCGGCTTTCTCCTCGGTAGTCGCAAAATTCGCTGTCATAAACCGCGCTTTGACCATGGTATGCTGTTGGATATTTTGGTCGAAAAGGTGATTCAAGACGAGTCCGGATTAAGCGTGTTCGCTTGCCGCATTGAGCACCAGGGCGACTGCTTGGTCGAAGCCAAAATTAATGTGTTTCAACCCGCCGACCCAATGAAATTTATAAAGGAAAATCAATGAATAGACGTATTTTAGTCACAGGCTCAAGCCGTGGGATCGGCAAGGCCGTTGCGTTGCAACTAGCAGAGCAAGGGTTTGATATTACTTTGCATTGCCGCTCGCAGGTGGCTCTGGCCGAGCAGGTGGCCGAGCAAATTAAGGCCTTGGGCAGAACGGTCAATATTCTGGTTTTCGATGTGACCGACAGAGCCGAGGCCAAGCAAGCGATTGAAGAGGATATCGCCGCCAACGGCGCCTATTACGGCGTAGTGTGTAATGCCGGCGTGACGAGAGATACCGCATTCCCGGCGATGACGGACGAGGAATGGGACACCGTCATAAGCACGGGTCTTGATGGTTTCTATAACGTGGTACGCCCTCTGGTTATGCCCATGGTTAGTGCGCGCAAGGGAGGGCGTATCATTACTCTGGCCTCTGTGTCTGGCATCGCCGGAAATCGTGGTCAGGTCAATTACAGTGCCGCCAAGGCAGGTATTATAGGTGCCACCAAGGCGTTATCGCTGGAATTGGCGAAGCGTAAAATCACGGTGAACTGCGTGGCTCCCGGGTTAATCGAAACCGAGATGACCGCCGAGCTCGATACCAAGATGTTGCTTGAGCACGTGCCGATGCGACGCATGGGCAGTGTTGATGAAGTTGCCGCGACGGTGGCCTTTTTAGCTTCTGATCAGGCGGGTTACATTACCCGTCAGGTTATTTCCGTTAATGGTGGATTAGTATAATGAAACGCGTGGTGATTACGGGCATGTCGTGTATTACGGCATTGGGCGATGATTGGCAAAGCTTTCGTGGTGCGCTGGAGCGTGGCGAAAATGCCGTGCAGACGATGGAGCAATGGGGTGATATCAGCGACCTCAATACCAAGCTGGCGGCGCCGGTCACCCATTTTGAGCGCCCCAGCCATTATAAGCGGAAAATGGTGCGCTCCATGGGCCGCGTGGCCCTAATGGCAACCGTAGCCACCGAGCGCGCCTTGCAGCAGGCTCAGTTACTGGAACACCCGGCGCTTACCAATGGCGATACCGGCATAGCCTATGGTTCATCCACTGGCTCGACGCCGCCGCTCATTGCCTTTGCCGATATGATGAAGTCGGGGCAAATGAATGGTGTAACCGCTACCAGCTATATTCAGATGATGGCACACACGGCGCCGGTGAATATCGGCGTGTTTTTTGGTCTTAAGGGTCGGGTGATCACCACCAGCTCCGCCTGCACCTCCGGCTCTCAGGGTATAGGTTATGCTTATGAAGCGATCAAATACGGTCGTCAGAAGGTGATGGTGGCCGGCGGTGCCGAAGAACTGTGTGTCACCGAGGCGGCGGTATTCGACACCCTGTATGCCACCAGTTGCAATAATGACAATCCCAAAGCAACGCCGCGCCCTTTCGACAGCAAACGCGACGGTTTGGTCATAGGTGAGGGAGCCGGAACCTTAATCCTCGAGGAATACGAGCACGCCAAAGCGCGCGGGGCCACCATCTTGGCGGAAATCGTGGGTTTCGGTTGTAACTCTGACGGTCAGCATGTTACTCAGCCCACCAGCGACACCATGCAGGTTGCCATTGAAATGGCACTGCAAGACGCCGAACTCAGTGCCGATGACATTGGCTATGTAAACGCCCATGGTACTTCCACGGATCGCGGCGATATCGCCGAGTCTCACGCCACCTTTAATGCCTTGGGTGCCAAGCCGATCAGCTCATTAAAAAGCTACCTTGGCCATACCCTCGGCGCCTGTGGGGCGATAGAGGCCTGGGCCTGCATAGAAATGATGCGTGATGGCTGGTTTGCGCCCACCATTAATCTCGACACGGTAGATGAACAGTGTGCGCCACTGCATTACCTGACAGAAGGCAAAGAAATACATTGTGATTATGTGATGAGCAATAACTTTGCTTTCGGCGGTATTAACACCTCTTTGATCTTTAAACGGGCCTAAGTAATGAACAAGGCAATGGTGTTATGCGTGTTACTCTTACTGTGTCCGGCGGTGAAGGCCGCCAGCGAGCTTGAGTTGGGGGCGGGCATTTTTACTACCTCCTTACCCCATTATCTTGGCTCCAGTGAGCATAACAACTACACCTTGCCTTTGCCCTATGTGCGCTATCGCAGCGAGCGCATGAGTGTCGACCGCAACAGTGCGGTGGGCTACCTTTGGCAAAATGACAATTGGCACCTGGATGTGTCGGCCACGGCCAGCTTGGCGGTGGACAGCAAGGACAACCAGGCTCGCTCAGGCATGGACGACCTGGACTGGGTATTTGAATTGGGTCCAGCCTTAGATTATTATTTCGCCGGGCAGCCGCGCAGTAATAACTATCTTAAAAGCGGTTTGTTTGTGCGTAAGGCCTTGGCCACCGACTTCTCTTCCATTGATGATATCGGCTTTCGTATGGGCCCTTATATGCAATGGCAGCAGTTAGTTTGGCAAAAGGCAGAGCAGACGATAAGTTTTACCGCTCGGGGCGCCGTTAACTTTGCCACCAGTCAGTATGTCGATTATTTTTACGGCGTAGGCGCGCAGCAGGCAACGGCTGGACGCGGTGAATACGACCCGCAATCCGGTTACAGTGGCAGCGAGCTGTCCCTTGGGGTTAACTACAATAGCAAGCGCTGGTGGGTCGGTGGCTTTGTAAAATATTACCGCATCAAGGACGCGGTCTGGCGCGACAGCCCCCTGGTTGAGCGACACCATAATCTTGCCTTTGGCATCGGCCTGGCATGGAAGTTTTATAACGTAGAGGGAAATTAAGGATGAAAAAATCACTGTTTTTAGCGCTGGGATTGGCGCTGACGGCGAATACGGCCCTGGCTCGTGACGATATCGGTCACTACAATATTGCCGAGCTACTGGGAACCACTAAGGCCAAAAATGCGCTTCTGGATGTGCCGCTGTATTTTGGCAATCAGGCATACGGCGAGGTGCAGGAAACCTATGGTGAGGTGACCACCAACCAAAAAACCAATGCCTTTAACAAGTCTGACAAGGAAGCCTGTCAATGGGTGATGCTGAGTGCCCTTAAGGCCTTGCAGGAGCGTGCCAAGCGCGAGGGCATGAATGCGGTGGTGAATATTCAGTCGTACTACAAAAAGCGCGAATTTGTCAGTGAAACCGAATTTGAATGTGGTGCCGGCTTTCTGATCGCCGGTGTTGCCCTAAAAGGCACCCTAGTTAAACGCTAAGCGCTTGTAATACGTATCCGTGTTGCACTATTGCCCCTGAAAAAGGTAGCTTTTTCGTTTGCCTTTGTTAACATTAGGTAAATTTTTGCTAAGGCAAATGAAAGTAGTACCAATAAGGACGTTTATGGCGCGTTATGCTCGTTTTTCATTTTTTGCATGTGCGGCCGCAACTCTCAGCAGTGCAGCGGCGCATGCGTATCCCCCAGCACAACACTATGCCTTGGTTCAGGCTCAGGATGAAATCCAGCTTGATGGCCAGTTAAACGAAGAGGTGTGGCAGCGCGCCACGCAAATTGACGTTAATACCCAAAACGAACCACTCGAGCGGGCGCCTTCTCCGGTGCAAACCACCGCTTACCTGTTTGAAGACGGTCGTTTTCTCTATCTCGGCATCGATGCCAAAGACCCAAACCCAAGGGCCATTCGTGGCGCCCTGCGCGATAGGGATGAATTATGGCAGGATGACAATGTTGGGATTGTCATCGACAGCCTTAATGATGAGCGCAATGCCTTTGAGTTTTTTGTAAATGCCTATGGCGCTCAGGGAGCCATACTCTCTACCGATTTCGATACCTGGATAACAGATCCTAGCTGGGATGCCACCTGGTATAGCGGCGCACACATCTATGAAGGCGGTTACAGTGTGGAGATGAAGATCCCGCTGACCGTATTAAACCTTCCAGAAACGGACGAAGAGATCACCTGGGGCATTTCCATCGCCCGCAACTACCCTCGCGATGTGATGTACCGTATCTCCAACGTGGGCTTTGACTTGGATATCAAGTGTAGTTTTTGCCAGTTTGATAAGCTGACCGGTCTGTCCGAGCGCCATGAGCAGCGAGATCTATCCGTTGCCCCTTATGTCAGTGCTAAACGCAGCGATAGCAAGGATCCGGTGCCGGGTCCTTGGCAACAGGGTGATACCGAGGTCGAAGTCGGTGCCGATTTACGCTGGCGCGTCAATGATGAGACCTTGCTTAACGCCACCATCAACCCAGACTTCTCACAAGTGGAAGCCGATGCGGTACAACTGGACGTTAACACCAATTATTCCTTGTACTATGCGGAAAAACGACCGTTTTTCCTCGATGGCTCCTCGTTTTTTCGCACCAATCAGCTGGAGCTTTTGTATAGCCGCACCATAGCCGAACCGGACTTCGGCATTAAGTTAAGTGGTAAAAATGGCGCCCATACCTATGCTGGACTGGTGACCGATGACAATAATGCCTCGGTGCTTTTGCCGGGTAATCAGGGCTCTTCGTTGGCACAGTTAGAGGACGATGTGACCAATACCGTCGCCCGTTATCGTTATGATTTGGGTCAGCGCAGTGGCCTCGGGGTGATGTTGACTCACCGCCAGGGTGGTGACTATCACAATACCGTGGGGGCGCTCGACGGCACCTACGGACTCAATGCCAGCGACTCCATTAATTACGCCATTGCGTATGCGGACACCGAAAACAGTGCCCAGTTCGCCAATGACTGGCAACTGGATGAGCAGCAATCCGGCACCGCCGTCAGTCTGGCCGTGCAACGGCTCAAGCGAGACTATCAGTTGCGAGCCCAGTACGAGCAAATTAGCGAAGATTTCCGCGCCGATATGGGCTATCAGCCTAAGGCCGACTATCGCGAGGTGGAACTCGGTGGCGGCCAAATTTGGTATGGCCAGGAACAGGACTGGCTGAGTAAGTGGAGTTATGACCTTGAGTGGCAGAAGGCCTACGATCTCGATGGTGAATTACTGGAGCAGCAATACCAGGGTTATGTCTATGGCGAAGGGCCCTGGATGTCGAGTTTTGAGCTGGGCATGTGGCACAGTGACGAGTTGTATTACGGCGAGTACTTTATACAAAACAACGGATATGTGGTGCTTTCCGTGCGCCCCTTGCAGGACTTAACCTATCAGTTCTATGGCGACTATGGCTCGCGCATCGACTACAGTAACGCGCGTCTAGGCGAGGGCAGCGACATTGAAAACACCCTTACCTGGGACGCCAATCAGCATTTACAACTGCAGTTAAGTTATAACTACAGCACTTTAGAGGTGGACAACGAGCGGGTGTTCACTGCCGATCAGTGGGATGTGCGTCTTTATTATAAGTTTAATATTCGCAGCATGCTGAAACTGATCTGGCAACACGAAGACGTTGATCGTAATCAGCAAGCCTATTTATACCGTCAGGTGCATCAACGTAACCGTAATTTTGGCTCGCAACTGGTGTACTCCTATACCATCAACCCGCAGTCGGTGTTTTACCTTGGCTATTCCGACAGCGGTTATCAAAATGATGATCTCGACAGCCTTACTCGCAATGAGCGTACCTTCTTTACCAAGATCAGTTATGCATGGCAATTGTAGGCCCAGCCTCTTTATCGTCTAGACTAAAATGAATGTCGTCGCCGCGCTTATTGGCGACCTCATTCATACGGGTAAGCATGCGATTAATGCGGGCCCGCTCGTAGGGGTTGTCAATACAGTGCTCGGCGTCATAAACGGTGGCTTGCACATAGCGGTATAACGCCTGGGTATATTCCTTGTTGTAATCACAGACAAAAAGAATATTCTTCAACGCCTCAATCAGGTTAACCAGTACCGTGGTGTCATTGCAGCCATAGTGGCGGATAGGGTCGAAGTTTTCTTCCAACAATGACGCCAGACTGGGCTCATAAAACCATAACAGCGGTGATTGTTGCTGTTCGGTGTTGAGCAGGGTGTAGTTGTGATCCGCGACATGTAGGCGAGCGATAGTAAGGATGCTGAGCATATCTATGGCCTTGACCGCAGTGCCGGGGTCGTTAATGCCCGGGCTCAGTGCCTTAATGGCAATTTCGGCGATTTGCCGCAGACCATAGCTGTAATGATCGCCAATATACTCCTCAATATAAAACACGCTGCATTTATGAATTTGTTCGCAGAGCTCTTCATCGGCGCTAATGTCTCTATCCAGCGCCAAGTAGGGAAAACCTTCGACACAGAAAAAGCCGGGCTCCACTTCCGCTACCATACGCAGTTCGTGTTGGGCCAACAGCTTGCACAGTTGATGAGTATGCACGCCCTTAAAATAGCCAGCCCTCGGACTTTTGAGGCGATACCAATCGCTGTAATCTGGCACGGCCGCAGCAATTCTCGGGTCTTGATAGGCGATCAGGTTTTGCAACTGCTTATTGGTTTGCGCAAACAAGGTATTCAACACGCTGTCGACCTGGATGGAGCGAGAGATGGAATGGATAAAGAATACAAAGAGCACCAGATTGTAAATGCCAATGGCCAAAGCGAAAAAGGTGCCCAGAGCCGGAGTTTGCAAGGTCTCCCCCTTGGTGTGGATATTCATCAGGGTAAGCAGGGTAAAGACGATGCTGCCCAGATACATACCGAGCACATATTGGTGCGCCTTATTACTGATTAGCCCTGGCAACACCCGCGGCGACAGGGTGGCGGCGGCATTGTTTAACACCACCATGACCATGGAAAAGCTAAACACGGTGAGCGAGATCAAGCCGCCGGCGAGTATGCTGAGCAGGGTTTTGGCGGTATCGACATCGGTGACAAAGAGCACCGGCCAGGCCTGCTTTATGCGCATTACCCAGCTTTGGTATTCTATATTGGCCAGTACCATGGCGAACAACATAAAGAGGGTAATAATAATCGCTGGGTAGAAGCCAATGCTGCTGACAATAGCGCGGTATTGATCTGCTATTTTTCGGGGTGTGCGCATGAATACCTCATTATTCTATGTTGTTGTCAGCGAGCTACTCGTTAAAATAGAGCACAATACTGCCCCCTTCGAGGGCGCTGCCATGATGATAGTTTAGGCCAATACCTATGTTTTCCAGCCACGAAGACCAGGTACTGGTATCGAGTAAGACACCCACGCCATATTCATAAAAATGATTCGTAGCAAACGAGCTGGCGCTGTCACCACCTAGATCGACGCGATGAGCCTTAATATAGATGGCCTGAGTAAACTCGCCTATATGCGCGGTGTCGAAGCGCGCCTTAATGCCATTTTGGTAACGCCAGCCCTCAGGCCTGATTTTACCCAAGGCCGAAGGCTCCACCAGCGTGGTGCCGTAGTAATAACTATAACTGGTTTTATATTCATAGTAGCCCCAATGGCGAGGTAGGCGGTACATCATCTCTACATGCGGGCTGGCGACAAGGGCGTTGGCGCTGATGTTAACCACGCTGCCATCAAGGGCGGGCGCCAATACCTGCCTGCTGAGCTGAGAGTTATAGTCGTAGTCGTTGTAATAACGAAAACCCTGCAGGCGAGCGCCAAAACCGAACCACCATTTGGAGCTGATTGGCCGCTCAAATATCCAGTTGGCGCCAAACCCATAGATGCTTTCTTCGAAGCTATCGGCGCTCTCTTGGTTAAAAAGATTTAGGCTGTTTTTTTGATCTATGTAGCTGCCTTGCAGATGCAACTCACTGTTATATTCTTTGAATATTTCCGGGCTGGTGGTCTTGATGCCAAACGGGACGTTAAACACATTGAGGTCCTGGCGTAATTCATTGCCGCTTTGCGAGTCGTCATCAAACAGTGCCGCCGGACTGCTGAAATGACCATAACCTAGGCTCACCGACTCGCCATTGGTGAGCACCATGGCCGTGGCAAAGTTTTGCTCCAGTAGCTTTGCTGCGCCAGCGATGCTGTAACAAGGCAGGCAAACCAGGGTGATAAGGAAGAAAATACGCACAAGAGTCATTAATAACTAATTGAATAATAAACACTATAGCAGCTAACAAAAAGCCGGCAACATGGCCGGCTCTTATCATTAAGGTTGGTAATAGATTGGTGAGCCCGGGCCCACCGGCATACCGAGTACGAATACCCAAAGGTAGAACAAACACACCCAACCAACGAAGAAGATCATGCTGTACGGCAGCATGGTCGCGACCAGGGTGCCTATGCCCATGTCCTTCTTGTATTTACAGGCCACCGCGAGTATCAGGCCGAAGTAACTCATCATGGGGGTGATCAGGTTGGTTACCGAGTCACCGATACGATAGGCCGCCTGAATGGTCTCCGGCGCGTAACCAATCAGCATCAGCATGGGCACGAAAATAGGCGCGGTAACCGCCCATTGTGCCGATGAAGAGCCCAGGCTAAGGTTAACCAGCGCACACATGAGGATAAAGAATACAAACACTTCCGGACCGGTCAGGTTCAGGGCCTGCAATAACGCTGCGCCGTTAACGGCTAAGATGGTGCCCAGGTTGGTCCATTTAAAGAAGGCAACAAACTGGGCGGCGAAAAACACCAGCACAATATACATGCCCATGGAGCCCATGCTCTTACTCATGGCATCAATGACATCGCGGTCATTTTTCATGGTGCCAACAACGCGGCCATACACAAAACCAGGGATTGCGAAGGTAATAAAGATAATCACCACTATGCCCTTTAAGAAGGGTGAGCCCTTAATTTCGCCGGTGGCTTGGTGACGCAAAATGCCGTCATCCGGAATAACGGTAAAGGCCAAGAGTACACCCAGGGCTAAGAAGGTAAGACCGGCCCATTTTAGACCGCTTTTTTCGCGTTGGCTGAGGTGCTCAATTTTGTTTTCGCCTAAATCGATACTGGCTTCACTTGGGTCGTATTTGCCCAGGCGCGGCTCAACAATCTTCTCGGTCACCCAGGTACCCAGGATGGCGATAAGGAATACCGAGACAAACATAAAGTAGTAGTTAGCTTCGGCGCCGACCTGATATTCCGGGTCGATCATTTGCGCCGCCGGGGTAGTAATACCGGCCAACAAGGGGTCTATGGTACCCAGTAACAGGTTGGCGCTGTAACCGCCAGATACACCAGCGAAGGCGGCTGCCAGACCGGCCAGTGGATGGCGCCCTAGACTATGGAAAATCATCGCCGCCAGCGGAATAAGTACTACGTAGCCAAGCTCGGAGGCGGTATTAGAGAGAATGGCCGCAAACACCACCATAAAGGTCACCAGGCGTTTAGAGGCGCCCATGACCATGCCACGCATGGCTGCAGAAAGCATACCCGAGTGCTCGGCCACGCTAACGCCTAACAGCGCAACCAGCACGGTACCTAAAGGCGCAAAGCCGGTAAAGTTAGTAACCAGGCCTTCGAAAATGCGTCTTAGGCCCTCGGCACTCATCAGGCTCACAACCTCGATAACGCCATCGGGATCGCGGCCTTTGGCACCCTCGGGGCGCGGGTCGATGGCACTCAGCCCTGCCCAGTCGGCGATGCCGCTGATAACCACGATGGCAACACAGAAAAGTGCAAATAATGTAATGGGGTGAGGGAGCAGGTTGCCGAGAAACTCGACGGTCGCGAGAAAGCGATTAAACCAGCCCTTTTGTTGTTCTTGTTGTTCCGGTACGGCGGAGGATACTGCCTTGGTCATACCTTATTTATCCCTTGGAGTCACAAATGGGAGCAAAGATACCATTAATGGCCATTGGGATCATGGTGTTTCGGCAAATCCGCGCCTATAAGCGGTGAAATACGGGGAAAATGAGCATGGCGAAGTTAGGGCTCTTTGCCAATACTCAACAGCTTTTTCATAAAATCCGATTTGTTCTTGTCGCTTTGATAGTCGAGGTGATAGGTGTTATGAAAGCCAAAACGCAAGAGCACACCACTGCCTTGCAGATACAGGGTGTAACCATCGACATCGGAATAAGCGTATAGTCCCTGATAAAACTTGCCTTGCTCGGTTTGTTCACCATATTGTTGAATATGCTCGTAAGCGCGTAGCAGGATTTTACTGTCTATTTCATTTTTCATAACGGATATCCGGCTTCTTTGTGGCCTAGGGTTAGTTATAATCTTTGGGCAAGTGACGTAAAAGTAAAGAGTTTAATTGAAAAATAGGAGTCAGCGTGTGCAGGTACAGGTATTGGGCAGCAGCTCGGGAACACCAACAAGAAGCCGAAATGTTTCCGCTTATGCCGTATTTCGTGACGATCAAAAGCCCTGGTATCTGGTCGATTGTGGCGAGGCGACTCAGCACCAGATATTAAGAAGTAAGCTGTCGCTTTATCATCTTGAGGCGGTGTTTATTACCCATAAGCACGGCGACCACTGCTACGGCTTACCCGGTTTAATCGCCTCGGCAGGTTTATCGGGACGTACCCAGACACTGCGCATCGTGGCGCCTGTAGAAGTGCTGGAGTTTGTCCGTGCCGCTATGGCGATGAGTGAATGGACCTTGCCCTTTAATCTTGAGCTTGTAGATTTTGAGGCACTTAATAGGCAAACCTTTAGTTGGGTTGAGGTTCAAAGTTGCCCATTGCAACACAGGGTGCCAAGTTACGGCTTTAAATTTACGGAAACTCAGATCCCACGCAAGTTGGCTATTGACCGACTTCAAGCGCAGCACATAGCCAGTGGACCCCATTATAACCTGCTGCAGCGAGGTGAGGACGTTAGCTACCAAGGCAGGCTTTTATCTGCCGGTGACTACACCTATTTAGCCTGGCAGCCCAGGGTGATCATTATCTGTGGTGATAATGAAGCGCCCACTTGTTTAGACCCTGTGATTGCCGGTGTGCACCTGTTGGTTCATGAAGCCACCTTTTTGGCTACGGACTTACGAAAGGTTGGCGTTCACACAGGCCACAGCGATGTACAGCGTGTCAGCGCCTATGCACAAGAACACAAACTGCCAGCCTTACTGCTTACCCACTTTAGTGCGCGTTATGCTCCGGGAGAGGGCATGAAGCCACTGTTCGTTGAGGCCAAGACCGAATATTCAGGTCGGCTTTTTTTGGCCACCGATGGCATGATAGTCGCGGTGGAGAAAAACGCCGAGGTGGTAGTGGTGCAAGCAGGGTTCAGTAAAGAATAATAGGCTGAATTCTTAAGGGGTAAGGTATGGTCAAACTATCTGCATTTTTAATGCATGGATGCGGATGGTCATTTACGCTTCTATTGATTCAAAAAAGCCTTGCCTCATTAGGCAGTTAGCAGAGTTTTTGGGGCTCTTATAATAGTTACACTGCAATTGTTTAAAAATCACACAATAAAAACAATAATCCAAGTAAATACAGTTGGTTATAGCGTATTGATTTTCACTTTTATGTCGGCTCTGTGGTGTGCTTAAAGAATGATGTATGGTTAGGCATGCACCCGTATTAAGAACAAAATCCAGCTAAATCCCCTGTTCAGTTGATGTTAATCGAGATTTTTATCTAAAAAAGGTCTTTTTTACGCATTTTTATCCTGAACGGCTTGTTCAGTTACAATTTTGTTCGTTTCTTGTCCATTGATTTATAAAAAGTTTCAAAAATCGTCTAAAAAAAGATCAAATTCACCATTGAGAATCTTCAAATCACCTTGTTAGAATGCGCCTTCGCTTGGACCCCAATGGTCCATGAAGTAAGATTCGAAAGCACTCTCGAAACGGCAAACATTACGAAATTAATGTACGCAAAATCACAGGCCCTAACTGATTTAGGCGGTGGGCAGCTGGGTTACCGAAAGAGGCGCGTTGATAGAGCTCGGTCATTGACTTAGTCACTGAACTGGGAGCTTTCGAAGTGATGTACAAACTTTGAGAGGTTCTAGTAGTGACTATAACGAAAGGCGTCGTAACGCCTAATAAACTTTCTTCTTCTGTTTTAAAAGCCTGTGGCCTAGGACTTTTGGCAACTACTTTGGGCTTTACCTCAAATAATCTTTTCGCTGCAAACGCCCAGGCGATGCAACACGGCCAGATATTCAAACAAGCGCAGGCCGACAATCAGGCCAGCACTCAAGCAAACAAAGCGCTATTAGAGCAACAAACCTTAGATCTTGCCGTTACCATGGGTGAGCTTCGTCGTGCCAACAAGGGCGCCACCAAGGGCGTAAAAGGCACTGACGCCGCCTTTGAACAACAGCTTCAAGAGCTCGTTTTAGAACGCCAGGCAAGCCAATACGCTTTGTTGCAACTTGATGCCAATGCTGCATTGCGCACCGTAATGCCAAAAGCCAAGCGTACCGGCATGCCCGCTCATATCGAAGCCAAACTTGCTCAACAAGCCGAATTAGTGGGTGAACTGGAATTGGTTTATGAAGATTCAGAGCAACCGGGCCAAACTCGCCTAAGCTACTACCTAAGCACGGCAAACAAAAAGGTACAGCTATTTGTACCGAACAATATCGATACCCATTTATTGCAGTCGGGTGCCAAGGTGCGCGTTAAGGGCTGGCAATTTAATAATGGCGAGCAAGACAATACGCAAACGTCATTAGTACTTGGCGAAGAACAAAATAACTTAGAGGTGCTTGCCGCCGGTGGCGACATTGAAAGCACCACAGCTTCTACTCAGGCCGCACTGACCGGCACCACGGGGGAGCAAAAAGTACTGGTACTGATGCTGAACTTCCAGGACAACGCAAGTGCCCGCCCTTGGACGGCGCAGGAAGTCGAAGACATGGTGTTTGGTCGTGTAAACGACTATTACAAGGAAGCCTCCTATGGCCAAACCTGGCTCACGGGTGATGTGCGTGGTTATTACACCATGCCAATCGATACGACCTGTGATTATTTTGGCATGGATAAGTATGCTCAACAGGTCGCCGAAGACAATGGTATCGATTTGAGCCAGTATCAACGCTTGGTCTATATGTTGCCGAAGAACCGCAGTTGTAGTTGGGAAGGCCAAGGCACTGTGGGTGGTTCGCCATCACGAGCTTGGGTCAATGGCGAACTTAACCTCACGATTATCGGTCATGAGCTTGGCCATAATCTGGGTCTTAAGCACGCTAAAAGACTCAATTGCGGCGACGATGTGAATAATGACTTATGTAGTACTCTTACCTATGGCGATACCCTGGATATTATGGGTAAATCCGAGGGGCACTTTAATGTGTTCAATAAGGAGCGATTGGGCTGGTTAAAGGCAGGGCGCGGTGAAATCATTACCGCCGATGTGGATGGAAGCTATCAGCTGGAGCCTTATGAGCAAGCCTCACAAGGTCACGCCAAGGGCTTAAAGGTGCGTCGTGGTACCGATGCCAGCACGGGTGAGCCGCTTTACTACTACCTGGAATATCGTCAAGGCACAGGCTTCGATAGTTTTCTAGCCGGCAAGCCGGTCACCGAAGGCGTCTTGATGCATTACAACGAATCTAAATCAGATCTTAACAGCAGTATTTTGATGGATATGACCCCAGGTAGCTCTATTTATGATCTAGACGATGCCGCTCTGATCAGTGGTAAAAGCTATAGTGATGCCGAGGCTGGTGTCACCATCACCACCGAGTGGGCTAATAGCTCAGGCGTGGGTGTAAATATCAGCTATTCAGCACAGCAAAGCTGTATTGCTGCGCAGCCAAGCATCGCGCTGGCGTCTAACAGCAGTGTTTGGGCTGCGCCGGGTGAAACCGTTTCTTATAGCGCGACCTTAACCAATAACGACAGCGCCGAGTGTGGCAACAGCAATTACAGCGTTTCTGCGCAAGTACCGTCGGGTTGGAATGCAACGCAGCAATCGGTGAGCTTGGCGCCGGGTCAAAGTACGACGGTCAATGTCAGTGTAACTTCAAGCACAAGCGCCACAGATGGTTTCTATGATGTCGCTATCAATGGCGTGAATACCAGCGATAGCCGTTATCAAGCTAGCACCACTGCTTCTTATGTGGTGGAAGCGCCTGTGGCCGCCTGTGTATCGGCAAACCCGCAATGGACCTTGCTCAACAGCAGCGCTACCGAGGTAGTGGCGGGCACTGCGGTTACCTATCAGGGTACATTAACCAACAAGGACGATGCGAACTGCGCAGCTTCAACCTTTGATGTAAAGGCAAGCCTGCCTGCGGGTTGGAAAGCCACTAGCCCAAGTGTGAGCTTGGCTCCTGGCCAATCACAAACTTTGAACGTCAGCGTGACATCGGCTGCGGATGCCAATGCCGGTGTATATAACTTTAGCCTGGTTGCGCTAAACCGCGATAACGGTGGCTATCAGAGCTCGGCCGGTGCAACGTATCAGGTGGCAGCACCGGTAGCTAGTTGTCAATTAGCGGCACCAAAACTGAATGTGACAGATGCATTAGGCGCTGAAGTTGATGCGGGTACTGTGCAACGCTATAACGTAGAAATCACAAACCAGAATCAGGATTGTGCCGATGCGACCTATAACTTGAGCGTTGCGACGCCAAGCGGCTGGAGTGCCAGCAACAGCTCGGTGACCCTGGCTAGTGGCACGACTACGACGGTCAGTGTGAGCGTAATGTCACCGACTAGCGCCAATGCGGGCAGCTATAATTTGACCTTGACGGCTAAGGACGTAGCAAATACCGCCTACAGCAGCACCAGTACCTTGGTTTACCGTGTGGCGCAGCAGCAAAACAATGCCCCGGTAGCCAACAGTGACTCAGCAACGCTGACGTCGAAAACGGCCATTTACATCAATGTGCTTGGCAACGACAAGGATATCGACGGCGATACCCTAGTGGTTAAGAGTGCGACTCAAGGTGCCAAAGGCAGTGTGCAGGTTCTAAGTGATGGCCGTATTAAATATACGCCGGCGAAGAACTTTAAAAACGGTGATAGCTTTAGCTATACCATTAGTGATGGTCAATTACAGTCGTCCGCGACGGTGAACGTCACACTAAGCGGCGATGCTGGTAACGGCGGTGGTGGAAATAAGGGTAAGGGTAAGAACTAATCCCTGTTCTACTTAAATAGTACTCAGGAGTAAACATAAAAAACAGCCGAGAAATTAACCTCGGCTGTTTTTATATTTTTATAAAGATACAGCGATTAATGCTCCTATTGAAGTGTGATCACTTGAATGCTAACTTGTGCTTCGTCCGTTGTACCAGCTGAGTCGGTAAGTACAGCCTCGATAGCTTTCAATCTGTTGATAGAAGCGGCATTCTCAAGATCAGGTTCCCATTCGATCGTGAAAGCACAGGTGTATTTCTCAGTTCCAGAGCCAGAGTACCCTAGTGCAGCATCTGTCATGCAAGGAAGATAGTCGGTACCAAGGTGTGAGCCGCCGTTGTTACGCAAAGTCAATTCACCCGTTTCAACAGGCGCGCTAAAGACTGATAGTTTGGTTAATGGATCTATACCATTCCAGATTGATAGAGCAGTAAGTTCGGCATTACGAATACCGCCGTTATTAACTTCAATTACAATTAACGAACTGGTGGCAAACCTCATACTCGCACTTGCATCAGCGGGCGTGAAGTTAACGGTTTCACTATCCATTGCCTCTACAGGCTGACCGTCTTCATCCGTACCGGCAATGGTTGCTATATTAGTATGCGGTGTACTAGGGGTACCTTGAATTCCCTTGGTGATGGTACAACTGGCGCTTTGGCCGGGGTCGAGAATAAAGCCGTTTAATGCTAATGCCGGATTTACAGGGTCAAAGCCTTCGGCGTCGGTGTCAGGGTGCTCCATGTCACCGTTGTTACCATCAATGCCGTCATTGAATCTATCCACCAAACATTCACCGGTGATATTGCCGAACTTAGTATCCATTAGGCTCATAAATTCAACGTAATCAACGCCAGCAGGATCAACACCGAACTCAAAGGTGTAATCAACATCACGGAATGCGGCTGGGTCGTCGCCCGTTTCTAAAACTTCATTAGGGTTGGCGGTTTTCACTAAATAGATATCTGAAGGAATATCATTGATAACCACGGTGGCGTCATTCGCGTGCTGTGCTTCATCGTTTTCATTGTCTACCGCCTTGGCGGTAACCACGTTGGTGTGTGAGGCAGGCATGCCTTCCGCTGAATTGTCAGAGGACTCATCTATAAACTCGGTAAAGCTACATTCATAAGCAAGGGTATTGGTAATCTCCACGCCTAGTGCGCAACTGCCATTACCATCCAGGTTTCCGAACATATCGTCATTGAGGTAGGTTAGGGTAACCGGTGAATCCCAGTCATCAGAGGTGTTGGTGATCACTACTGTGTAGGTCACATCTGCTCCAGACTCAGGTACTTGATCCGGGTTGGCTGTTTTGCTAACCGTAATACTCGGAGGAAGGTTGGTGACATTCACCTGTTCAACATCACTACAGTCTTGGCCATCTGAGTCGCTTATTGTGGCTGGACATTGATCGTCGGTGACCGGATCGTCTTTTTCATCCCAAAGCAGCACTCTAATAACATCATTATAGAACTCTGGGCTTTGGTCATCGGGCAGATTGCTATCAACGATTTCCACGGTAAATTGACAGCTATAAGATCCGCTAGGAGCAATTTTACCGCCATCGGCCGGTTGCTCACAGTTGCTGTCGGTGAGGTAGACACCATCGGCTGCACCTGCAGGACCCGTTGCACCCCAAAGGTCTAGTGTGGTTTCATAACTGCCGTTAGCGCCTTCATCGACTAGGTCTTCAAGCGACTGGATATAGATTGAGGCGTTGGCGTTAGTGTTGGTGAAGCTAACCTTAAAAGTATATTCGCCTCCCGGCTCGGTGTGCGTATTGGAGCTAAGCAACTCTTTTTCGATTGCTACGGGATCCGGTTTAATAAAGACATCGATGTCGAAGGTATCGCAGCGACACTTGGATGGGGTACCAGGCGCGGCTGGGTCTGCTTCGGAACAATCGGCACCATCTTTGTTATGCCAAGCCATACAATAGTTAAACTCAGCCTTGCCCGAATTGTCGTCGTCGCGACAAAACATGGTAATGGTTTCATCTTCATACACATGAGTTGCATCGAAACCTCTGGCCTTACTGATGTCGGCACAGACATCCTGACCTTCTTCAAGATCGACCCCTGGCCCGTCAGTATGTCGACCGAGAAGGATAGAGCACTCGTTGTTGGGATCCGAATCCTGCGCACTCCAATTGCCTTCGGGTAAATAAACGGAATAGTCATATCGCTCATTGGCGGTGGTGGTAATGATTACATCGGCTGTAAATTCGAATTCCTGGCCGAGTACACATTCAACAGTTCCGCCAGAGTCGTCAACAATTACCTCACTGACCCTAACATCATTGGCGGTACAGTTAAGATCAAACCCCGCTTGCTCGGCCATACAGGCTTGGTCAACTTTTTGCGGGAAGAAGGATGCGTGTGCGGGTGTGGTGCTAATGCCATATAGGCTGGCGCTGCTTATCAGGGCGACACCCAGGGCTCTGACAAGCTGCTTACAGTTAAATCGTTTCATAATCATGACCTCAGTCAATCGTTAATTTTGATTAAACCTCATGTAAGTCCATCACTTTTAACTGCGGAATAAGACATCATTTCGATAAAAGTGAGTACTTTCCTTTACTACAGATTTCGGCGTTTTTGCCGTGTTTAGCTACTGTCTATGGCAGTCCATATTTAAGTGGTGTCCATAGCGCAGAACCTTATCTGGTAGCGATATGAGCAAGCATTGCGCCAATGTTTTATATGTATGTTTTTAAACGATTTTGTTGTATTTTTCGCTTTTTTCTGGAGGTGGGTGTTTCACAGATGTAACACTGTGCGCAAAAAAGCAGCAGTTAAAATCTTGGAGGTGATAGATTAATTTAAATAATATC
This sequence comes from Pseudoalteromonas sp. T1lg75, assembly GCF_002964705.1. Taxonomy (GTDB): domain Bacteria; phylum Pseudomonadota; class Gammaproteobacteria; order Enterobacterales; family Alteromonadaceae; genus Pseudoalteromonas. The sequence continues at coordinate 547,354 of NZ_PQCD01000033.1, forward strand.
AATCAGTTAATTATATTTTGGTGCTGTTCAACAGGAGGTGAACAGTTACGAACACTTTGAGACAAAGTAGACCGATTGTTCTCGGAGATCTAAGGGGCAGTGTAAAGACGCTAAGGGACTAGTTTAAAAATAAAATTGTGGGAGTTGTGCGGAGACAGACTTCGTGCTTTTTGATGGCAAAGCAGAGATAGCGCGTCGATGGCTTAGGGCAGCCAGTTCGCGCTATCAAAAAATGAGGTTATTCACCGGCCTCCTGGGCTGGAGCTGCAGCCAGCTCATTCAGTACGGCGGCAAAGGTTTCATAACTTTGGGCGCCGACCAGCAGGGTCGGATTAATTAGGTGACCGTCTTCCACCTTACCGATTAAAAAGCTTGGCGTACCGCGAATGCCCAGTGACGAGCCATAGCTCATGTCCTGCTCTACCTTGGCCAGAACCGCTTCATCCTCAAGGCATTTGGCAAACTGGTCCATGTCTAGCTCCAACTGCTCGGCGCTGCTTTGATACAACTCATCGCCCAGTTGACGCATGTTGTTAAACAACTGTTCACGCATCGGCCAGTAGGCGCCTTGTTGTAAACTACAGTTGGCCGCTACCGCCGCGCCCTTGGCTTGTTTATGGAACCCAAGCGGGAAATCGCGAGCGACATATTTCAACTTGCCCTTGTCAATAAAGTTGGCTTTGAGCTTGGTAAATGTGGTGTCGACATAACGTTTGCAGTAGGGGCATTGGTAGTCGGAAAACTCGACGATGGCTAGGCCGGCACTCGCCTCACCAAGTTTTGCTAACGCATCGTTATTATCAAAGTTTTCTTGTGTGGTCAGGGTCTTGTGTTTTGGCTGTTGGGAGGCGGTAGCGATGTTATGAATGTCTTTAACCTGACTGCCTATGGTCGCGAGTTGTTTTTTTAACTCACTCACTTCTTGTTTTAATGCGCTTAATTCCTGCTCTACCTTACTCTGCTCGGTATTTTTTGCCTCTGCGTCACAGCCATTGAGTAAGAATAAGGCAATTAATAAGACGATATACTTGGGTATAAATGTTGACATGGGGTGGTCCTCTAGATTGCAACTTGGGTTTAGTTACAGCTTTATCTTGCACTTCTTAATTAAGCGATAAAAAGTCGTTCGCGAAATATTCAGCTCTCTAGCCGCCGCCGATATGTTGTAGTTATTCCTTCTTATCGCTGCGAGTATTAATTCGGTATCAATTTCAGTGCGATGTTTTACTAAATCGATCACCTCAGAATTGGATTGCGATGATTTTGGCAAGGCTATACCCAAGTCGGCTTCGGTGATAATGTCATTTTCACTCATGATGATGGCCCGCTGTATACGATTTTTTAGCTCGCGTACATTACCCGGCCATGAGTATTGTTCCATTGCCTGTAAGGCCCGGTCGCTAAAGCTGAATTGGTGATTTGGAGGAGTCAGCTTTGTTAAGCAATCATTGGCGAGCAAGGGGATATCGCTTATGTGGTTTCTTAAGCTGGGAATTTCCAATTGTATAATATTGATGCGGTAGTATAGGTCTTCCCTAAATAACCCTTCCTCGACCGCATTTTCTAAATTTACATGAGTCGCAAAAATAATGCGGCAATCCACCTCGGTCGATGTGTTACCGCCTAAGCGCTCAATATAGTTTTCTTCAAGAAAATGCAGCAAATTAATCTGCAGTTCCAAGGATAAATCGCCAATTTCATCGAGAAATAAAGTGCCTTTATGGGCACGCTCGATGCGGCCTATATATTGTTTATTTGCGCCGGTAAAGGCGCCCTTTTCATGACCAAAGAGCTCTGAATGAATCAAGGTTGGTGGCAGCGCCCCACAGTTTACCGTGATAAAGGGGCCATTACGTCGCGGCGACAGCGAATGAATATATTGCGCGCACAGTCCCTTACCTGTGCCGGTTTCCCCACCTATAAGCACGGTTTCATCGGTGCCGGCGACCTTGTCCAGGGTGTCCTTAAGTTGCTGCATTTCTTTCGACTCACCAAAACAAATGCTGTTGGCCTTGGTTGAGGTGGCTCCTTGTTTGGAGCGCAGTTTGAGCTGCGCCATGCCGTAGATATGTCCCAGGGTATGATCAAGCCTTGACCAGTCGACGGGGAGGTGATGATAATCTAAAAAGTAATCGGTAAAGCAATAGCTGATGTTGTCCAGCAGGCTGTCGCCGTCGCGAAACAGGGCCAGCCATAACAATGATTCTTGTCGTGCCGAAAGCTGTTTTACTGCTTTGAGTACCGCTTGTTGTTGGCTTTGTCCAACTAAGGCAATGGCGACGTAACAGCTGTGTTTTTCGAGAATCTTATAGGCACAATCAAGGCTGTTGGCATGGACAAAATGCCAGTTGGGTAGGTTCGTCCGTGAATCATTTAAGCATGTTTCATCGGTAAAATTTAATACCAATACATCACGCTCCATGTGGGTCGTTGTTGTATTGCGCTTACTCACACTAAACCCTTAGCTATGAGGCAATGTTATTGCGAGGTTGTTAGCTTAAAGTCTAGAAGAGCTGGGACTATTCGCAAGCAAGTAATGACGGGAGTTAGCGCTTGACAGTGGCCCTATATTGGACATTGGAGTTGGTACTTTCGCCTTATGCTGCATTTATACTGACGTGCACACTAGTTAAGCAATATTTGATATTAAAAAAATAACCGAAGAGCTGTAATAAGGTGTAACAAATATTGATGTAGATCATTAAAAAAGCCCCAGATGGGGCTTTTTTAGCATGCTAACTATAATCAGATTAATTAGCGAGCGTTGGTGCTCTCAAAGATTTTGTCCGCAGAAGCGGCCACAAAACCCGTGTAGATTTCACCGTTTGGCTGCAAATAGCGCAATGCAAACTCATAGAAGCAGCTTGGTACCGCAAATTCACCATCGCTGAACTGCACCTTGGCATCATCGGCAAGGGTCGAAGATTGCTCAAGGAGCACTTCCGGTGAGCCTTTGATCTCGCCACCTGAGGTGTTAAGCGCAAAGCCTGCATCCTTAAGCTTCTGGTTTACCTGCTCTATGGTGTCGAACTGAGCCAGGTGGTTAATGCTAACGGTGAAGTGGTTAGCACGGTAGCCCCAGGCCGCCATCCAGGCCGCATACTCACTCTCGGCAAGCAGTGCCTTGTAGGTTTCATGGCTCACCTGCCAATGTGTACCCGAGTACAAGAAGTTATCACCGGTCACGGCGGCTTCATCGATTTGGTCGACCATCTCATGAACGACTTTTTGTAGCTCTTCAGAGCACTGTTCAACTAATAGCTCTGAGATAAACACCTTAGGTTGAGTCGGGTCTTCATGTTCGAAGTGCTTAGCGTACAGCTTTTTAGCTTCGAAGTGATACTCACCGCACTCTTTGTAACCCACGGCTAAAAAATGGGCGGCTAGTTTCTCTAAACCTACTTTGGGCAGGTTGAAGGTACGCAGGGCAATATGATCGTTGATCACATCGTCTTGCTGCGTTGAACCTAATAGCTCATGAACTTTTACCGCTGAAGGTGTTACTTCAAGGTAGTTGTCCCACAGCTTTTCAAATAATGTATTTACATCGTTATGCATGTTTTTTCCTTAACGCATGTGCGCGTGAATTATTCTCTATTAAAGCATTAAGCCCGGCGCTAATTTTTCTGGTAAGGTGCTTTTCGGCGCTTCCACAGAAGCCACAGGATAAGCACAGTAATCTGCTGCATAGTAGGCACTCGCACGGTGGTTACCACTGGCGCCGATACCACCAAATGGAGCGGCACTTGAGGCTCCAGTGATTGGACGGTTCCAGTTAACAATACCGGCGCGAATGCGCTTTAAGAAATAATCATAATCGTCTTGTGAGTCGCCAAGCAGACCCGCAGACAGACCGAATGAGGTGTTGTTGGCCTCATTAATCGCACTGTCGAAATCGCTGTAGCGATATACTTTTAACAGTGGACCAAAGTGCTCTTCATCGGCAATGGTGATATTTGATACATCGACGATACCCGGGCTGACAAAGCCGGTGCTCTCATCAAGGTGCTTCATCTCCAGTAACGAGGTTGCGCCTTGGGCGATCAATTGCTCGTAGGCCGAGCGCATGCCCGCCGCCGCTTTTTTACTGATCATGGCGCCCATAAATGGCTGCTCGTCGGCAAAGCTGTCACCAATTTGGATGTTTTTAGTGACGGCAATCAAGCGCTCGATAATGGCATCGCCTTGCGCACCTTGCTCGATAAACAAGCGACGCGCACAGGTACAACGCTGGCCTGAAGTAATAAAGGCCGATTGCACAATATCATGCACCGTAGCGTCGATATCGCTTACGCCTTTAATGATCAGCGGGTTATTGCCGCCCATCTCCAGTGCTAAAATCTTGCCCGGATGACCGCCAAACTGCTGATGCAGTAAATGACCGGTCTGCGAGCTGCCGGTGAAAAACAGGCCGTCGATATCCTGATGTGACGCCAACGCCTTACCTGTGTCTACTTCACCTTGTACCAGGTTAATCACACCCGCAGGCAAGCCGGCCTTCAGCCACAATTCAAGCGTGTGCTGCGCTACTTTGGGCGTTAGGTCAGAAGGTTTAAACACCACGGTATTACCGGCAAGAATAGCGGGTACAATATGACCGTTGGGCAGGTGGCCCGGGAAGTTATAGGGGCCGAATACCGCAACCACGCCATGAGGCTTGTGGCGAATAAAGGCCTGAGCGCCGGGCATAGGGTTTTCAACCGTGCCGGTACGCTCATGGTAGGCCTTGATTGAGATAGCAATCTTGCCGGTCATGGCGCCCACTTCGGTGCGGGTTTCCCACAGTGGCTTACCGGTTTCTTCGGCGATCGTGACCGCCAGCGCTTCGCTGTTTTCTTTGAGCTGTTCAACAAAACGCTCCAATAGCGCGATACGCTCTTCGAGATCGGTTTGTGCCCAGGCGAATTGCGCCTTACGCGCACTCTTTACCGCCGCGTTTACCTGCTCGGCACTGGCGCCTTGGCCGTGCCAGATTTCAGTGTTTTTACTTGGGTTAATTGATGAAAACGCAGGGCCTTGGCCCGCAACCCATTCGTTATTAATTAATTGCACTTGCATAGCCATTCCTTAACGACTAGATAGCGCGAAAAAGCGCACTGAATCACCCTGGGATACCCCAAGGGTCTGTGCGGTTTGCGCATTTAAATAAAGTTGATGCTTAATATCACAGTATTGTACGGCATCGCTAAATATAGCCCTGAAATCGCCAACCTTGTCATTACATATGGCCCAGGTGGTGCCCTGAGGACGCAAATCCTCTTTGATCAGCACAGGGCATACCTTGGATTGGCGTACCGTGTTGATATTACCCAGCTTGGCTTCCACCGTGGGACCCGCGTCGAACAGATCAACGTAACCGCGGTGCTCAAAGCCTTCGCGTTGCAATAAACGCAGGGCAGGGGCGGTGTTTTCATGCACTTCACCAATCACGGCTTGTGCTTGCGGGCTCAATAGGCTGACGTAAATCGGGTATTTTGGCATCAGCTCACTGATAAAGGTTTTATCCCCTAAGCCCACCAGGTGATCCGCCTGTGGGAATTCGATGGAGAAAAAGTGCTGCTGTAACCAGTGCCAAAACGGCGAATGCCCTTGTTCATCGCTCACCCCACGCATCTCGGCGATAATGGTGTCGCTAAAGCGGTCACTGTGCTCGGCCATAAATAAAAAGCGAATGCGTGATAAAAAGCGACCGGTTAATCCACGGCGGTAATTTTCACGTAAAAACAGCGTACATATTTCCGAACAGCCGGTGTAATCGTTGCACATGGACAGGGTGTCAACGCTGTTGTAAACGCCCAGGCTGGGGCTGTGATGCACCGAGGTCGAAACGCGGTAGTGATACAAGGGCACCGACATGCCCACCGCCGCTTCAATGCCTGTGGTACCGACGATTTCGCCGTTGTCTGTGTCTTCTAACACAAACAAATAGCCTTCATCGCCAGGACCATTGACCTGCTTATTGAAGCTGGCCTCGGCACGGGCGATTTTGGCCTGCAACAGGTCATCATCGACGGGCAAAGAAGTAAAGCCGTGCCCTGACTCGGTGGCTATTTGTTTTAAAGCGGCGAAATCATCGCCGCGTATAGGTCGTAAAACTAGCATAAGATAATTTGTCGCTAGCGGCTGTTACTTAGCAGCAACAACCTGAGCAACCGCCTTTTCAAAGCGAGCCAAACCTTCTTTGATATCCGCTTCTGGGATCACAAGAGAAGGAGTAAAGCGTACTACATCCATGCCCGCAACTAGGCTCATTAGGCCGTTGTCCATTGAGGCATTAAGGAAATCACGGGCACGGCCCTTGTAGTCTTCGTTCAATACCGCACCCAGTAGTAGGCCCTGACCGCGAACTTCGCTGAACACCTTGTATTTGTCGTTGATGGCAGCCAGGCCGTCGCGGAACATCTGCTCACGTACCTTTACACCCTCAAGAACCTCAGGAGTATTAACCGTATCGAAGGCGGCTTCGGCAACGGCACAGGCCAGCGGGTTACCGCCGTAGGTTGAGCCGTGAGTACCTGGCTTTAGGTGCTCGGCGATCTCGGTAGTGGTTAGCATGGCACCGATAGGGAAGCCACCGCCTAGGGCCTTGGCCGTGCTCAGGATATCTGGTGTTACACCCAGACCTTGGTAAGCGTATAGGTGACCTAAGCGGCCAACGCCGGTTTGCACTTCATCAAAGATAAGCAGGGCATTGTGCTTATCACATAACTCGCGCACGCCTTTTACGAAATCCGCTTCTGGGGCGATGATGCCGCCTTCACCCTGCAGTGGCTCCATCATCACGGCGCAGGTGTTGTCGTCGATTAGCGACTTGAATGTTTCCAGGTCATTGTAATCACAGTGTACGATATCGCCCGGCTTAGGACCGAAACCATCAGAGTAAGCGGCTTGACCACCCACGGTCACGGTGAAGAAGGTACGACCGTGGAAGCCCTTGTTAAAGGCTATGATCTTAGATTTTTGTGCACCGAACTTATCCAGTGCCCAGCGACGTGCCAGCTTTAGCGCCGCTTCGTTGGCTTCGGCACCCGAGTTGGCGTAGTACACCTTATCGGCAAAGGTGGCATCGGTTAGCTTTTTAGCTAGACGCAGCGCCGGCTCGTTGGTCATCACATTAGCAAGGTGCCAGATTTTCTCGCCTTGCTCTTTCAAAGCGCCAACCAGAGCCGGGTGACAATGGCCTAAACAGTTAACGGCGATACCACCTGCAAAGTCGATAAACTCGTTACCTTGCTGATCCCATACGCGAGAGCCTTCGCCCTTAACCGGGATAACCTCTGACGGGTTGTAGTTAGGTACCATTACTTCATTAAATAGTTCGCGGTTTACTTGCATGACACACCTTCAAAATGAGAGAGCGGCTCGAATTTAGGGGCCGCTTATAAGAGTCGATTGTTATAGTCATTATATTGACCGCTTAAGCATTAAATTTGCAGTGTCATATTGATTAATTTGCGTATAATCTCTATCAAAATGACGAAAATGGTGACCATAATGATAAATTCACAAGACGAAAAGCTCCTGGCCATGCTCAGAACCAATGCCCGTGCCAGCATCTCGGATCTCGCCCGCGCGTTAGACTTGTCGCGTTCTACGGTGCAAAGCCGTATGCAGAAGCTTGAGGAAAGCGGGGTGATTAAAGGGTACAGCGTCGAATATGGTGATGCGTATTTATCCGCCATGGTGTCCGCCCATGTGTCTATTAAGGTGAAGCAAAAACTCACCACCAAAACGAATGTCGAACTTAAGCATATTGATGCCATTACCGAACTCTATGCCATCAGTGGTGAATACGATCTAATCGCTGTGGTGCAGGCGCAAAGTTTGGAAAAGCTCAGCCATCTGCTTGATGATATAGGTAACCTAGATGGGGTAGAGCGCACCACCTCATCGGTGATTTTGGAGACCAAGTTTAAGCGCTAACAACGAAAGTGAATGATTTTTGTCCGTTTGGCGCCGTATTTGGTCGTAATTCGTACCAAAGTAGTAAAATTTGTAAATAGGTGTAAATACCATATTGAGTCTTTGTGTACCTGTATTGTAGATTTCTGAACTTCATTTTCCAATGAAGGTACATAAATGAATAATAATATTAAAATCAGCGCACTAGCTAGCGCCATTTTGCTAGCTGTTAGCGGCTGTGGAAGTGACAGTAACAAGGACAAAAAAGCAGTAGATACGGCGCCTAAAGCGGGCCAGGTTAGCATCGAAGGTGCTAAGCAATGGCAGCCGATGGATGCGGTACTTATCGCTCACGATCAGGATGGTGATGCGATATCTTTAACTTTTTATGAAGACGGTGAAGCGGTCAGCGGCGACAACGGCGTTTATAATTTCTCTCATGGTATTTTAGAGCTGGGCGATGATAAAGCCATGGCTTACACCTCTTTAAGCGGTGCCGACGCGGTGATTAACTATGATGTGACCGCCAATGGCAAAACCTCCTCCGGCAGCATCACCATAAGCGGTGTTCAGGGCGATCCCCTGGCAAGCGAGCAGTGGCACCTGCACAACCGAGCGCAAAAGGCCTTTTCACAAAGCGACGCCTTTAAAGAGCAATTAGCTTGGCTGAACGGCTATCAAGACGAAGAACAAAAAACGGATTACTTCGCCCGCCTGGACGGTTACTTTGAAACCACTCGCACCGCCGGTGAAGACATGAATGTGCTTGAAGCCTATAAACTAGGTGTCACCGGTAAGGGCACCATTGCCGTTGTGGTCGACCAGGGTGTTGAAATTGGTCACGAAGACCTGCGCGATAACGTGCTGGCGTTTCGTTCTTTAAACCTGCGCGAAGGCGCATTGGATCCAACCAACCCAACCATTACTCACAGTAAAACAGCCAGTCATGGTACGGCGGTGGCCGGCCTGATTGCCGCCAAAGCGCATAATGGTATCGGTGGCCGTGGTGTGGCACCGGACGCGGGCCTTATCTCCATCAACTATCTGGACGTTCAAGATCAAGGTGCGGCTCACATCAGTAGCTTGATCAGCGGTTTGCCGGCCAGCGGTATTCAGGCTCATGAGAACGTGGTGTTTAACCGCAGTTACGGCTATAACCCGCCGGCCTTCTTGCCGGAAGACCCGATTGACGAGGCCAACATGGCCTATGCCACTCAGGTACTGCGTGATGGTAAAGGAGCATTGAGCATCAATGCCGCCGGTAACGACTTTGAAGAAGGCCGTCACAACGGTAATTACTGCGCCGCTTCGGGTGTTAACGATCTTGGCTTAAGCTGTATCGACCTCAACGTGGCTCAGGCTAACCGTAGCCTGCACAATGTCTCGGTTGCGGCGTTGCAGGCCAATGGTCAACGTTCTAGCTATTCCATTGCCGGTAGTGCCATGTTTATTTCCGCCCCAGGTGGTGAAGGTGGTAACTGGGAGCCGGCCATGGTGACCACGGATGAGATGACCTGTTTAGAAGGTGGCTCAAGCCTGGCGAGCATGGACATGTATGAGCGTTATTGGGGTGTACCTGCGTCTTTCCTTAGCGGCTACTTCAACTTCGACTTCCCGGGTCACCCTATGAACCCGAACTGTCATTACACAACTCAATGAACGGTACCTCATCGGCGGCGCCTAACACCTCGGGTGTGGTTGCTCTGATCATGGACGCAAACCCAGATCTTACCGCCCGTGATATCGAGCATATCCTGGCTACCACGGCGACCAAAAACGACCCAGAGAATGAAAAGGTCGTGCTAAGCACGGCTAATGGCGACTTTGTTGCCCACGATGGATGGGTGGAAAATGCCGCCGGTTATCACTTCAATAACTTCTATGGCTTTGGTCGTGTTGATGCCGGTGCGGCGGTGAAAATGGCCTTAAACTATGACGTTAATTTAGGCGAGCGTGAGCAAACGCCTTGGATCGGTGCCGGCGTACAGGCAGAGCAGGATTCTTTGAATCTGACCATTGCGGATAACAATGCCGAGGGGGCCACCCACAGCATCGACGTAGCCGATGACATGACCATCGAAGCCATGCAATTTAGCTTTACCATAGCGAATGCGGAAATGCGCTCGGATTACTCCCACCCGGACATTCCTGGCTTTATCCAAAGCTCGGCCGGCAGCGATATGGCCATCGAGGTGACCTCACCCAGTGGTACACGCAGCGTAGTGCTTGCTTCGCACCATGCCCAGCTCTACCCGGCATTGCAGTCTGATTACACCTTCGCGCAAGGCTATGTTCATTTGCCTTCGGTACACTTCCGTTCAAATGCTTTTTATGGTGAAAATGCCAAGGGCACCTGGACATTAAAAGTCGTGGATACCGCGGCACCACAACAAGTTGCCTTTAGTGCGGGAGGCGCATTAAGCGTGGTCTTCCCGAACACCGCCGAGTCTGTCCTAGAGGGCTGGGGCTTGCGTGTAACTGGTCATAAATAAGGAGCACTATGATGATGAAACTAACTACTCTAGCTATGGCGTTAGGCGTCATGACCCTGGCTCCTGCCCAGGCCGCGGGCCCGCAGGCTGATTTTAAGAAGCCTGTAAAGCAAACGCCAACCATCACGGCCGATGTACCCAGCATTCGTGCTGCGGATTTGGGCACCAAAACCAGCATCGGTCTGTTCGAAAAAGTCGACAATATGCGCAGCGTGCCTGTGTATCTGGCCGATCCGGCTAATACCATCAGTGTGCAGGGCGATACCGCTTTTGTGCAGGCACCAAGAACGACCATCGAGCAATCTCAGCCGGGCCTGTGGGCCGGTGATGTGGTACGTCATGCCTTACAAGGTGACTATGCCAGTGTATCGGGTAATCTGATCATTATCGCTGGTGAGCACCTAGAGACGGTTTTGGCTCAGCACCAACTGAAGTTACTTAAAGAGTTTGCTAACGGCACCGCCTTGGTGGCGCCGTTGCAGGCGGTTGAGTTAACCGAGCTAAATAAGGCGCTTAAGTCTTCGCCTTTGGTGAAGGCCAGTAAGTTGGAGATCTTAGGCAAGCGCGTAGAAGCTTTCTAATCCTTTTTTGTGAGTCAAGCCCCGTTAATCGGGGCTTTTTTTATGGCTGATAATAAGCTCGCCATCCATATGCACATCCCGTTGTGGGAAGGCAATCACCACGTCCTGGGCGGCAAATTTTGCACAGATAGCAAAGCGAATATCACTCTTTACCTTGCGTACGCTGGCTTCGGCCTCGGCGTTAACCCAAAATACCGCATCAAATACCAGGGCATTATCACCAAAGTCCGCAAAGATAACCGTGGGCACTGGGGTTTTCAGTACCGCCTGGTTTTCGTTTAACACCTCATTGATCAATTTGGCGACCAGGTTAACATCGCTGCCATAGGCGACACCAACGCGCACATTGGTTCTGGCCATGGTGTCGATCAGTGTCCAGTTAGTAACCGTATTTTCAAGCAGTTGACTGTTGGGCACCAGCATATGTACACCGTCGCTGCGGCGAATACGGGTGGAGCGGGTATTGATGGTTTCCACCACGCCTTTGGCATCACCGACCTCTAAAAAGTCACCGATGCGTATGGGGCGCTCCCAAATTAGGATCCAGCCGCTGATAAAGTTATTAATAATATTCTGCGCGCCAAAGCCTACGCCTATGGCCACCGCACCCGAGACAAAGGCAAAGGCGGTGAGAGGAATATTGAGTACTTCTAAGGTGGTGAAGACGATGATAACAACGCACAGCACCAGGTAGATGCGCTTAAACAGCAGTGCGGCGTCCGGGCCTATGCGTTTGCTGATTATTTTGTTGTGGATCAGCTTGCCAACATAGCGCACCAAAACCCACACCACTAATATAATCAATGGAATTTGGATCAGCTTGGCAACGGTGAATTCCGAGCCGCCGTAACTGAACACCACGGTCTGTAGCGCTTGCGTGAGTTTTTCTAGAAAAGGGCTATTTAACAAAGTCGTATCCTTTTTATTTTCTTATTATAGGTCAACAAGAACCGAATCGATTTATTCTTTCTTATCCATTACTTCCAGTTGCTGCTCATCCAGTTTAAAGACATAGATATTGCGGCCTATGCCCTTAAACTCTTCGTCGGCGATAACCACCGTGTTGTTGTCATAAAAGGTCACCGCTTCTTTTTGTGTGACTATGCCGAGGTTGACTTTTTGCACCTCGCCGGAGAAAAAGTTATCCCCCTGCCAGTTTTTAAACAACCAGAGATCGGTGGAGTCGAGCAGGGCCAGGGTGCTGCGGTCCGGGCTCATGGCCGCCGAGGTGACCCAGCAAAGTTTCTCCGCCGTGGTACAGGTTTTAAAGGAGCCGATAAACTCTGCCTCGTAGTTGTCGGCATGGTTGCCGATGCGGTAGAGATTGGTTTTACCATCGAAAGGCTGGGTACGGTTTTTGGTAAATAAGTACAGCTTATGCTTGTATTCGACAAAGGCCTCTAAATCGAAGTTTTTCCGCTCCGGCGTCAGCGGCTCCTCCCACAATTCTTTATAGGTGAACTTAATGATCTCGGCAAAGGCCTTGCCGGATTTAATATCGATGGGGTTTTCTATCTTATAAATGGTCAGCCAGCGGCGTTCGTGTTTATTGTTGCCAAAATCACCTAAAAAGAAATGGCCAAACTCGTTTTGGGTCATGTCTTCCCAGTCGATATTTTTAGCATTGGTGACTTCGATGCGCTGCTGTATTTTGCCCTGTTCGTCGACCTGATATAGATAGGGGCCGTCGCCACCGTCATTAATGGCCCATAAACGCCCACGTTTATCGAACTCAATACCGGAGACTTCTTTTAATTGCGGATCCAGGGTGACAAATTTGTGCTGATAAAGATGATAGATCAGGTAAGAGGCGATGGCCCCCAGTACTAAAATGGAGACAGCGCTGATAAAAACGAACGACTTTTTAAGCATAACAACACCAGAAGAATCAACGCCCTATAGTATAACAACAGGGGAATGGATATGCTTGTGCAGAAATGTAAAAAACGCGGCCAGATGACCGCGTTTTGTAAATCTGGCTTGGCTGGTTAGTCAAGCCGAAAGGCTAGATAACGCTTACTCGGCGTTGCCGTCTACCAGACCACGGCGCTTAAGAAGTGCCTCTGTAGTTGGTTGTTGACCACGGAACTCGATGTAGCTTTGCATCAGGTCGCGGCTATTACCACGAGATAGCACTTCTTTACGGTAGTGGTCACCGTTTTTACGGCTTAGACCACCTTCGTTTTGCATATGGGCGAACGAGTCGGCCGCAAATACTTCTGTCCATAGGTAGGCGTAGTAACCCGCGCTGTAGCCACCGGCAAAGATATGGCTGAAGTAACAGCTTTTATAACGTGCTGGTGCCGGGTAGTAGTCAATACCGTGACGAGCCAGGGCATTTTTCTCAAAGGCGGCCACATCATCAATTTGCGTACCTGGGGCGATCGAGTGCCATTCCATATCTAGTAGCGCTGCTGCAAGATATTCTGTGGTATCGAAACCTTGGTTAAAGGTGTGTGAATCCAATAGCTTATCTAACAGCTCCTGAGGAATTGGCTCACCGGTTTGATAGTGTTTGGCGTAGTTGGCCAACACGCTCGGCTCGATATTCCAGTCTTCGTTCGCCTGTGATGGGAACTCAACGAAGTCACGCGCGGTAGCTGTACCGGCCAGTGACGGGTATTTCACGTCGGAGAACAGGCCGTGAATGGCATGGCCGAATTCATGGAACATGGTGGTCACTTCCGAGAAGGTCATCAGCGTAGGCTGGCCTTCTGCCGGTTTAGGAATATTCTGCGCATTGTAAATAACCGGCTTGGTGCCTTGCAGGTGGTTTTGACCTACGTAAGCACTCATCCAGGCACCGCCACGCTTACCTTCACGGGCGTATGGGTCGAGGTAGAATAGGCCGATAGAGCTGCCATCTTCGTTAAATACTTCCCACACGAACACGTCTTCATGATAGGTCGGCAGATCGTTGCGCTCTTTCATGGTGATGCCGTATAGCTTGTTCATCGCGAAGAACAGACCATCGTTGATCACTGTGTTCATTTCAAAATAAGGCTTAACTAGGCTGGCGTCGATGTTGTAAAGCTCTGCACGTACCTTGGCACCATAGTAAGCCCAGTCCCACGGTTGGAGTTCGAAATCTTTACCGTCTTTTTTAATCGCTGCTTGAATAAGCTCGGCTTCTTGCTTGGCTTTAGCCACGGCTTTTGGTGCCAGGTCATCAAGCATGGTGAACACGGCTTCAGGTGTTTTCGCCATGCGGTCGTCAAGCTGGTAGTGAGCCCAGGATTCAAAGCCTAATAGTTGAGCTTTTTCGGCGCGCAGTTGCGCTTCTTTAATGGCGATAGGACCATTGGTTTTTTGCGCGCGCTCAGATGAAGTACGCCATACTTTTTCACGTAGTTCACGGTTTTCAAGGCTGGTAAGGATAGGCTGACGCGTGGTGTTCACTAAGGTGATCATGTAGCCTTCTTTACCCGCTTTTTCCGCAGCCGCCTTAAGGCTGGCAATATCATCGTCGCTCAGACCCGCAAGTTCAGCCTTGTCGCTCACCAAAATGGTATCTTCTTTGAATGACTTCATGACGTTTTGTGAGAACTGTGTGCTTAGTTTAGAAAGCTCACCGTTGATTTCACGCATGCGCTGCTTTTGTTCTTCGTTAAGCTTGGCACCGGCGCGCACAAATTGCTTGTAGTAGTAATCAACCAGGCGCTGATCTTCTTTAGAAAGTGCATCTTTCGCATCGTATACGGCGGCAACGCGCTCGAATAGTGCCTTATTAAGGAAGATGTTGTCGCGGTGCTCGGCAAAGATAGGCGCCATCTTGGTGTTGATACGCTGATATTCGTCATCAGAGATCAAACCCGATAGGTTAGAGAATGCGGCACGGGTGCGCTTTAAAATAGTACCCGACAGCTCCATCGCGACTAGCGTGTTCTCAAATGTTGGTGCATCTGGGTTGTTGGCAATAGCATCGATTTCAATGCGTTGCTCTTTAATACCAGCATCGAAAGCCGGCTCGTATAACTCGGTGCCGATTTTATCAAATTCTGGCGCCATGTAGGGCAAAGGGCTTTTGCTTAGAAACAGATTTTCCTGGGCTACTTGTTGTGTCGCCGGTGCCTTAGCCGCGGCTTGAGTTTGGTTGTTGCTTGGTTGCTCACTACAGGCGGCCAATAAAGTTGTGGCGCTAAGGGCGGCAGCAATAACGGATAAACGCATCGTTTACTCCAAATGTTGTTAAGGTTGTGTGGTTGTTATGGTGCGCTGGTATAGCAATGCATGCCGGGAGGCGATAAAGCATTATGGATGCCCGATCATGCTGATGTCAGCGACCTTTAGGGTAACCTCCTAGTGGGGAACCTAGTGTGACGCGCTGACACCCGTGTACCAAAACTACCACATTACTGTGGATAACGCCGAACAACAAGTAACTTGACCCTTATTTACGGGCATTTTGTCGAAAATAAGCCATTTGTGCGTCATTTATTTGCCCCTTGCATCACAGCTTTGTGACTAGCTCACTCATAATGAGGGAGAACATGGGTGGTTTTATGCATCACAAGGAGTGCCTTCGCACGGTCGCTAAATTTAGCTACTGAATAGGCATAACCCTATGTTAGCCTTAGTTTAATTTTTGTTTATAGAGAATGGCGTCGGAGTTTCGCGTGTTTGCATCGAGTTTATTTCAATCTTCCGGGCCCTATCAGGCTCTGGTCGGTGAGCAGCGCCGCCCGGATCTTGATATTCTCAGGGGCATTGCCATCTTGGGGATCTTCTTCCTTAATGCCCCGTATTTTATCGATTTTGCCAATGGGTATGTGCCGCCCATTCCACTGTCCAGCGCCGATGCGATACTGACACGACTGTCCGATCTTGCCCTGGAAGGGCGCTTTCGCGGTCTGTTTTTGGTGCTGTTTGCATTGGGCTTAGTGATCCAGTGGCAGCGTTGTTATGAACATGAAGACCCTATCCCTAAATTACAACGCCGTTTAATGGTGTTGTTGGCCATAGGTCTTGTGCACAGCCTCATTATTTGGGCGGGCGATATTCTTGTCGGTTATGCGCTGGCCGGTTTACTGGCCTTACCCATGCTGGCGAACCCTGGGCGCAAATTGACTATGCAGGGGGTGGCATTTCTCGCCTTTGGCAGTGCCATGTTATTGCTTCTGGCTGTACTGGCCAATGAGCCGCCAACCCAGTTTAGCGACCCTAACTATCAGGCCTATTTAGCGCAGTTTGACGGGAACTTTTGGCACACTCGCGGGGCCAATGCCAGCAATGGGGCGCTGATGTTGTTAGCCTTGATACTGGCAGTACTCTGGCAGCAGCTGGGCATGGTGTTGTTAGCCGTCGCCGCCTGGCGCAGTGGCTGGCTGGTAAGGCCCTGGCCATTGGCCCAATCACTAGCGCTGCTCGGCGTCGTGCTGGCTTGTGCTTATTTAAGCACCTGGCAATGGCAAGATAGCGGCGGCTTTAACGAAGTCCTGGCCATGGTTGTCAATTCTTTCAGCGGTTTTTGTACGGCGCTGATTGCAGTGCATCTCTTGTATCGCTGGTCGTTTGCCGACAACATACTGACCCGTGCCTTGGCCAGCGTCGGTAAGCTGTCTTTGAGCTGTTATCTGAGTCAGTCACTCTTTATGGTGACGCTTATCCATTTTATGGGCGCCGAGATGGCCACCGAGTTTCGATTGCTGGATTATATGCAGTTATCCATCCTGGTTAGCCTGGTGTTTCTGGTGGTTTGCCCCTTCTATCTGCGTGTTTTTAAACAAGGGCCTGCAGAGTGGTTATGGCGGCGCTGGTATAAGGCCAAATAACGAACGCCCACTTAGGAGCTGGCCCAGGCTTTGAAACCGTCCAAGCCAGGTGCTCAGAGTGATAGAACAACTGCGGCCCCACAAACCCAGCATTGCGAGACTTTTAAACGGATTTTTCCCGCCGAGTCGATTACAATAGGGCCAACACCAGCTAGATTGAAGTAAATATGAGCCAAGCTACCCGCCTGAATAAATACATTAGTGAAACCGGTTTTTGCTCGCGCCGTGAGGCCGATGCGCTGATCGCCGCAGCTCGCGTGACCGTCAATGGCCGGTTACCGCAAATGGGCGATAAGGTCAGCGACGCCGATGACATCTTAGTGGACGGTAAGGCACTGAAAGCTAAACCTAAGCGGGTTTATATTGCCTATCATAAGCCGGTAGGGGTGACCTGCACGACGGAACGCAAGATAAAAAGCAATATCGTCAGTGCCATTAATTACCCCGAGCGCATTTTTCCTATCGGCCGCTTAGACAGACCGTCAGAAGGGCTGATTTTTTTGACCAACGAGGGCGATATCGTCAACAAGATTTTGCGCTCGGGCAATAATCATGAAAAAGAATACGAGGTGGTGGTCGACAAACCGCTGAATAAACGCTTTGTCGAGCGTATGGCTCAGGGGATCCCTATCCTTGGCACGGTGACCAAGAAGTGTAAGGTGGAGCAAACCGGTACTCAGAGTTTTCGTATTATTTTGACCCAAGGCCTCAACCGCCAAATTCGCCGCATGTGTGAGTACCTGGGTTATGAGGTCACCAAGCTTAAGCGCACCCGTATTATGAATGTGACCCTCAGCGGTCTTAAGCCCGGTCAGTGGCGTCACTTAAGCGAAACTGAAATGGCCACCATCAATGCCTTGATTGCCGACTCGGGTAAAACCGAAGAGCATTCTCAGGATGCCCCCAGCACCCGACAACAGCCAAAACAGGATGTAAGCCAGCAGAGCGCACGAACGCCAGCACAAGAGCCGCGTGCTAAAAATCCGGGACGCAAGAAAGAAGATAATCAGGGTTCGCGTACCAATCCCGCTCATAATACCAAGCCCGGCGCTAAGCAAAGGTCTCAGGGCAAGCCGTATGCTAAGCCTGCTACTAAGTCAGATGGTAAACCGTTTGGCAGGCCTTCTGGCAAGCCAAGCGATAAGCCCAAAGCTAAGCAAACGAATGGCACCAAACCCAATAAAACTGGAGCGGGCTCTGCACCGAAAAAAAGCCGTGTGAGCGGCACGCTCAGTTTAAAAAAATAAGGAAGTAGGCATGAAACTTTGGCTTGTGCCCATACTGGTATTTATTCTCAGCGCCTGCTCCGAGCCGGCGCACATCGAGCTGAACAGGGATGCCAAGGTGTTGGCCTTTGGCGACAGCCTCACCGTGTCTGTGGGAGCCAAGCACAGCAGCTACCCGAAAGAGTTGGCACAGCTAACCGGTCTGGAAGTGATTGCCAGCGGTGTTTCCGGTGAGCAGACCCATCAGGGCCTGGCCCGCCTGAGAGAAACCCTGACGGAACATCAGCCCGGTGTTCTGGTCTTGCTTGAAGGTGGTAATGATTTTTTGCGTAATAAACAGTCACATTCTGTGAAGAGTAACCTGGCGGCCATGATTGAATTGGCACATGGGCAGGGCGTTGAAGTGATCTTGGTGGCGGTGCCGCAAAAGTCACTCTTTCTGAGTGATGCCCCCTTGTATCAGGAATTGGCCGAGCAGTACCAGGTAGCCCTGGTTGCCGATACCCTCAGTGACTTACTCGGTGACAGCCAGTATAAGTCGGACCAAATTCACCTTAATGATAAAGGGTATCGACTGTTGGCCGAGGCCGTTGCCGAGCAAATCAAAGTCGTTAATTAGGCTGTCGCCCACCTAATTTGTCAGTAGGCTTTGATAAATCTCTAGCGTCTTATCGACACCTTGCTGCACATTAAATTTTTCAATGACGCGCTTTTTCGCTGCTACACCAAATTTGTTACACAGATTGCGATCTTGATAGAGGGTCATAATCGCATCGGCCAGGGCTTGGGGCTCTGACGGCGGTACGACGATGCCGGTAACGCCGTCTGCAACGAGTTCGGCATTGCCGCCGGTGTCTGAAACTATCGCTGGCACGCCATAGGAATTGGCTTCTAATACGGCGCGACACAAACCTTCTCGCTTCGTGGTTGGCAACACCACCGCGTCACAGGCCGCTGCGACCTCTGGTGCGTCTTCGCGATACCCTAAGGCGTGCACTCTCTGAGGCTTACCACTTCTTTTGATCATCTCTTGAATCGCTTCCGATTCAGGGTCGGCGCCCACCAGCAAGACATCGATATTACAGTCCTCAGGGAGTAACTGCACCGCATCCATTAAAATATGCAATCCTTTTCTTGGCCTTAAATTGGCGACCAGCGATATCTTAAAACTGTCGGCATGCATGGGCACATCACTGAGATCTGCCGGCGCGTTTTGATACCAGGATTGATCATGTCCCTTGTAAACCGTAATGGCCTTATTTTTATCTCCCCAGACATGTAGCTGTAAATCTTCGGTCACCGCATTGGCGACACAGATAATTTTATTCAGCCTGGGGTGCAGCATGGTGAGATAGATTGACGGGTCCCAGCGGGACACATTGCCCGTTTGGCCTCGGTAGGCAATCACCTTGGCCTTAGTGCCAATTGCCGCCGTTGCCCCATTGCTACAGGCGATGTTATTGAACAAGTGCAAAATGTCTATGTCATTAGCCTTAATGTACTTCCTGATCACACCCATAGTTTCTAAGGAGAGTTTCTTATTTAACGGGTTGGTTATGACCTTTATGCCTTGCTTTTCTAAGAAGGGGATCAAGGTCGACCCTGGATTGCACATAACGGTCACGTCAACAGCACCACTGTGATGAAGACCGATTATTTGTGAGGCCTCGGGGCGAATCGGGTTTATATTGTTCCGATTATGATTTGTAACTGCTAACAACTTAATTTTTTTCATATAAATAAAATAAATTCATTTAATTGTGCTTAAAGTTTTTAACTTCAATTAAACAAATCATCCTTGGTCAATTAATTGGTTTTATCTTTGGATTATATAACTCTTGTTCAATAAGAGCACCTATTTCATTAAAGCGTCTTTTGGGTCTTTGCACAGTGGACAGGTGGGTTGAAAAGTCTAGTTGTTTAAGGGCGAGCATCTACCCAGCCTTGGCTTATGGCAAGTCAAAATTTTGCTTTTAACTTAGGCGCATACAAAAAGTAGTTGGTAAATGTGAAAAGGCAAATTGTACCTAACAACTACTTCTTCCTGGTCATATGACGACTCCCTCGGTGATGGCTTTGAGTTAACCTGGCTTGCCACACTGGGAAAAAGTGTGAGCCTAAGAGCAACTATTCCCTTGCATAGAGTGAATAGGGCAGCAGCAGGGTAACATTCAATACTGGTAAAAGTTTGAACTATTTGTTATCAATAGATGAATAAATAAGTAGGGAAATGTATTAAAACGGATTGACGTGCCGCCGTATTTGTATAAGGCATAAAACAACCGTATTCACCGGTGGGCTAGGCCGGTGTTAGCTGATATAGAAAGGAGTCTCGATTGGAAAAGTTATTAATAATTTTTATTCTGGTTTTCTCGGTCTCAGTGCAGGCAAAAGACGGCAATGATTTGTTAGCCGATTGCCAAGCAGTTACAGACGCTAAAAATGGCATGACACTAGATCAGGCCGGGATGATACGCTCAGCAAGTTGTATATCCTATTTGTCCGGCTTTGGCGGTGCTCATGCGCTATCGCCGTTACAGCACAAAGGAAAGAGAATGTTTTGCATCCCCGAGGGTTTGTCTCTGAGCGATACTGCAGAGCTAACCGTAAAGTGGTTGCAACACAATAAGGACAAACTCCACTACCCTAAACACCAAGTTCTCGCCATGGCGAGCATAGTGAATTTCCCGTGCCGCACCCAGTAAACCTGAGTTGCTCAATCACATTGACTGGTTGGTATCAACTGAGGCAAGTAATTGCGGTAGTCCGTAAATTAATGTACCTTATACAGGGTTTAAGTACTTAAGATGATAATAAAGACAAGGAGAGCATAATGAGATTGTTACTACCCTCTATACTAATTGCCGTATTACTCGGTGGTTGCATGGCGACACAAGAACAGCATCTAAGTGCAGAGCCGTTGGAGATCAGCTCCGAGCAATTACATAAATACTGGCGTCAGGAGCGCTCGGAATTTACCTTTAGCACCCGAACTTTTAAAAAGCCGCCAACGGAAAATGGCTATATAAAGATGCGTTATCTAATCGACTCTAACGGGGAGATTTTTGATGTCGCGATCATCGAGTCTCAGCCAGAAGGGCTTTGGGATACCCATGCATTGCGTTCGCTCAAACATCTGAAGTATGTGCCAAGCAGCGATAACACCGAACTGACTCCGGTTTATGTAACCACGGACTATCACTTTAACGTTAACTAATGCGATATTGGTGAGATGAAAAAGCCAGCTTAATTGCTGGCTTTTTTGTGTCTAGCGGCGGTGGCTATGAATGCCAAAGAATTTGCAATACAACACGGGGATCACGATCAGCGTGAGTATGGTCGCAAAGCCGAGACCAAACATGATGGTCACCGCCATGGATTTGAAGAACACATCAAAGAGCAAGGGGATCATGCCCAATATGGTGGTGATCGCCGCCATGGCCACCGGACGTACCCTGGAGACGCCCGAGTCAAAGACCGCCTGGTAGGGGTCTTTGCCCGACGCCAGCTCTATATTTATCTGATCGAGCAGTACGATCCCGTTTTTAATCAGCATACCGGATAGGCTCAATAACCCGAGCAAGGACATAAAGCCGAAAGAGGCATTCATGCTCAGCAATCCAGCACTGACCCCGACGATAGCAAGTGGCACGGTGGCCCAAATCACCAGGGGCTTGCGCACCGAATTAAATAATAAAACGGTGATCACAAACATCGCCAGATAACCCAGGGGCAGGGAGCCAAATATGGCGCTGCGGGCCTTGCTGGCAGACTCAAACTCACCGCCCCATTGCAGTTCATAGCCTCGAGGTAGGGGGATGCCTTCGATATCGGCGCGAATACGGGCAAAGAGTTTGGCCGGTGTTTCATCGCCAAGGAGGTCGTGGTCGGCCATCACCGTCAGGGTGCGTTTGCGGTCGCGACGCATGATCAAGGGGTCTTCCCAGTGCACTACGAAGTCGTCCACCACCTGGGTGACGGGCACAAACACCCTTAGTACTGGGCTGTATATTTGCAAATCGCGCAGGCTTTCCACATTGAGGCGCTCTTCCGCCGGACTGCGGGCAATAATGGGCAACAACTGGGTGCCATCGCGATACAGGCCCACGGTTTTACCACTGACGCTGGTCAGCAGTAATTGGTCTAGATCGCTTTTGCTAATGCCCAGGCGACGCGCCTTTTGTTCGTTCAGAATAGGGCGGATCAGCTTGGAGCGCTGACGCCAGTCATCACGAATATGGAAGGCGCCGCCGTCCGCCGTCAGGATACTTTTGGCCTGCTCGCCAAGTTGACGCAGCACCACGGGATCGGGCCCGGAAAAGCGTGCCTCGATTTTGGCATCGGTGGAGGGGCCGATTTCCATGCGCTTAAGTTTAAGCTTGGCATCGGTAATATGGTCCTGCTCGTAGGCTCGTACCCTGTCTATCATGGTCAGCACTGCGTCGCGGTCACGTACGCGCACGATCAACTGGGCAAATGCCGGGTATTGTTTTTCCGGCGCATAGGTGAGCATAAAGCGCGGCGCGCCCTGACCTATGGTGCTGGTGACTTCGCTGACCAGCTCATCGCTGCGCAGGAAGTGTTCAAGCTTGGCCACCCCTTCTCTGGTGGTGCGAATATCGGCGCCCTGGTAGTGCCAATAGTCGATATAGAACATGGGCGTATTCGAGGCCGGGAAGAAGGATTGTTTAACGGACTTAAAACCCACCAGCGCCGCTACGAGCAGCAGTATCATCAGCACTAGGGTGGTTTTACCGTAGTGCATGGCACGGCTCAGAACAAACTTATAGGAATTAAAAAGTACGCCCTGATAAGGGTCATCGGCACTGGTATCGTCGTCTTGTTTTTGCTTAAACATCATATCGGCAAAAAAGGGCGTCAGCGTGATGGCCGTCACCCAACTAAGCAGCAAGGAGATAAACAAGACCCAAAACAAACTGCCTGCAAACTCGCCGCTGGCGTCCGAGCTCAGGCCGATGGGCGCAAAAGCGGTGATGGCGATAATGGTGGCGCCGAGCAGGGGCCATTTGGTTTGGCCGACTATGTTAACCGCCGCCTGCAACTTGCTTTGCCCGCGCTTCAGGTTGATAAGAATGCCTTCGGTGATCACTATGGCGTTGTCGACCAGCATCCCCAGGGCAATGATCAAGGCGCCGAGGGAAATACGTTGTAAGTTAATGTCGAACAGGGCCATAAAAATAAAGGTGCCGAGCACGGTCAGTAGCAAGATGCCGCCGATCAACAGGCCACTTTTTACACCCATAAACACCAGCAGCACCACGATGACGATGGCCACCGCTTCAAACAGGCTGAGGATAAAGCTCGACACCGAGCTTTCGACTTCCGCCGGTTGATTGTAGATGGCATCGATTTCCATGCCATGGGGGCGCTGATATTCCAGGGTCTGAAGATGACGGTCGATACGCGCTCCGACGTCCACCACGTTAACGCCACTGGCAAAGGATAAACCCAGTAACAAGGCCTGTTTCTCGTTGTAACGCACTATGTGGCTCGGCACTTCGGCATATTCACGATACACCCGGGCGACATCGCCAAGATAAATCAGCTCGCTGGCGCCTGGGCTGGAGATCAGCAAATGCTCAAGCTCGGCGACATCGTCGAATTCACCGGTGGGGTGCAGACGAATAGACTCGCCATCGACCATAACCCGTCCAGCATTCGACACGGTATTTTGCGCCTGTAGCAGCGAGAAAATATGGTTGGGGCTGAGCCCGAGCTGAGCCAGCTTGTGAGTGGAGATCTCAACAATAACCTGGCTTTGCTGCTCGCCGGCAACCGTTACCTTGCCCACGCCTTCCACCAACACCAGTTCACGTTTTAAAAAGTCGACATAGTCTTTTAGCTCGTCGTAAGAGTAGCCATCGCCGGTTAAGGCCAGGGTTACGCCGTAGACATCGCCAAAATCATCGATCACCTTGCTGGGATAGACTCCAGGTGGCATGGATGAGGATAAATCGTTGATTTTGCGTCGCAGTTCATCCCAAATTTGCTTGAGATCTTCCTTGCGATAGGTGCTTTTCATCTCCACGGTGATCTGGCTTTTGCCATTGGAGGAGATGGAGGTCACGTAATCCACATAGGGCAGCTCTTGAATCGCATTTTCTATGGGGTAGGTCACCTCTTCTTCCACCTGGCGGGGCGAAGCGCCGGGATAGGCGGTGATCACCATGGCTTTTTTCAGGGTAAATTCCGGGTCTTCCAACTGCCCCAGAGACAAATAGGAAAAGACACCGCCGAGCAACAGAAACAGCGCAAACATCCAGCTGATGACCTTGCGCTCGATGGCCAGTGCAACCAAGTTCATTTACAGTCCTCGCTCTTTGTGCCAAGGACGGACCTGCATGCCTTCTTGCAGATAATGCACACCGGCGGCAACCACTTGCTCACCAGACTCAATGCCGGAACGAATTTCAATGCCGTCGCGGTGTAATTGGCCGACCACCACGGCGCGTTTATGCACCTGTTTGGTGTCCTTATTGTATACCCAGACATAGCTATTGCCTTCGGTGTCTTGTTTTGGATCTGAGAACACCGCCTCGGCGGGCAGTTTATGCCAGGCTTTCACATCCTTGGTGATTTTGCTGACATCAATATACACATGCCCGGTCATACCCGCGAGCAGGTTAAAGTCTTTGGGCACCGGTAGCGAAAAGACCACCTTGTAGGTCAGGGTAGCGGGATCGGCCTGGGTGTCGTATTCCTTGATGGTGAGCTTGTAGGACTTATCGGGAAAACCGTCGAAGATCACCGTGGGTTGATACAGGGTGTCTTTATTGACTCGGGCGACCAGTTTCTCCGGCACCTGAATTTCCACATCCATTAAATCACGGGTTTCCAGACGTAAAATATTTTGCTTGGCCTGAATGTTTTCAAAGTTCTTTACGAACACCTTGGCGACGGTGCCGGCAAAGGGCGCCCGCAATTCGGAATTCTCAAGATTGGTTTTGGCGATATTAAAGGCCGACTCGGCTACCCGAGCGTTAGCCACGGCCTGATCGAGCTCGGCGCGGCTGGCAATGTTTTTGTCGAATAAGGCCTGCACGCGCTGCAATTGTGAGGTTGCCAAGTCGTAGCGAGCCTTGCGTTCGTCATATTGCAGTTGGAAGTCTTCGGGATCGAGTTTCGCCAGTAACTCACCTTTTTCTACTTGCTGGCCAGCCAACACGGGAAACTCAAGGAGTTCGCCGTTAACGCGAAATGCAAGATAAGAGCCTTGGTGGGCCACCACTTCCGCGGGAAAACTGCGCATCATGCTTTCATCGCTTTTACCTACGGTGAGCAGTTTAACCGGGCGGATAGGCGCGCTCTGCTCAGTTTGCTCGGCTGGTTCGCTGCAGCCGAAGAGGGCTGTGCAAAGGGCCAGCGTGGTGATAGAAAGAATACGCCGCATAAATTCTAGACTCCCTGTTAGTGGTTGAGATTGTGGCCATTATTGCTACACAGATTACTGTAGGATAAGATAAAATTAAAATTATAAATATCTTTAAACAAGATTAGTTTTACTTATGAAGTTGGCGTGGCTCCAGGTTTTAGACGTGCTTTCACGCAGTCGCTCATTAAGCGAAGCGGCTGAGCGTTTGCACAAGACCCAACCGGCATTGACCATGACGGTAAAGAAAATTGAAGAAGCGGTAGGCTTTGCGGTGGTCGACCGCGGCGGGTACCGTTTTTCTCTGACCGAGCAGGGGCAGGCCTATTGTCGCCGTGCCCAGTACCTGCTGCGCGATTTACAGGAACTCAGCGAATTTAGCAGCGAACTAGCCAATGGCAACGAGCCCTTGTTTCGTTTGAGTTACGAGCAGGTGTGTGTCGGCGAAGAGCTCAGTGCCATACTCAAATCTTGTTATCACGAATTCCCTCATACCGACTTTGCCATCGACAGCGGTAAGCGCTTCAGCGCCTTGGAGCAGGTGAACAGTGGCAAGTCGGATTTAGGCATAGGCCCTTGGTTTGATATTTTCCATGCCACCGGCGATTTAGAAAGTATTCCGGTGGGAGAGATCCAAGTGGGGCTGGTGGCCTCGCCTCGGCTTATTAGTGAACCAAGGCTGAGCTACAAGCGTTTGCAGCAATATCCCTGTGTGGCCATGTATGAAAGCGATATGCCTTTTGAACACGGGCGCATGCCGTTTTTAAATCAGGTGGCCAAGCTGAAAATAGATGACACCTTTGCGCTGCGCTCACTCTTGCTCAATGGCGCCGGCTGGGCCTTAATGTGCTTGGATTTGTGCCAGCAGGAAATCGACTCCGGACAATTACAGGTGTTGGAACTGACCGACAGAGAGCACTCCTTTAGGGCGCAAATTCGCGCCTTTCGTCGTCATTCGGCGCACCACGGCCCGGTGGCGCGTAGTCTCTGGCAACGTTTAGAGGAGCTCGCCAATGGATAAAAAAGCCATGATCTATCAGGTGGTGGCGGCCATTCCCAAGGGCCGTGTGTGCAGTTATGGGGAAGTGGCAAAAAGGGCGGGCTTACCCGGTTATGCCCGGTTTGTTGGCCATACCTTGAAAACACTGCCCCCTGGTTCGCGCCTGCCCTGGTACCGAGTACTCAACAGCCAGGGTAAGATTTCTTTCCCCCCGGGGAGTGATGGCTTTATGCGCCAGCAGCAGGCGCTGTTGGCCGAAGGCGTGCTGGTGAGCAATGGCAAGGTCAGTATGGCCACCTTTGCCTGGAAGCTATAATCCCTAGATCACATACAAGTAGATGGCGAGAAAGTGGCACAGACAAGCGGCCAGCACGAAGATATGCCAAACGGCATGGCTGTACTGGCGGTGCTTAGCGCTGTAGAACACAGTGCCAACACTAAATATGACCCCACCCAGTACCAGAAGCCAGAGCGCCGGTCCAGGCAGTGCCAGATACAAGGGGTAGACAAAAGCCAGTGCTATCCAGCCCATGATCAAATAGGTGGCCAGTGACACTCGTGGGCGTGGCACCTTGGCGCAGAGTTTAAATATCACCCCGAATAATGCTAAGCCCCAAATACAAAACATACCCGCCCAGGCCCAATAGCCGCCCAGTGCTACCAGCAAAAAGGGCGTGTAGGTTCCGGCAATCAGTAGGTAAATGGCACTGTGATCGAGTTTCTTTAAAATGGCCTTAATACTGCTGCGACTGATGGCGTGATAGCAGGTAGAGCTGACAAACATCAATATTAAACTGGCACCGTAAATGACCGAGGAGATGGTCGCCGTGGTGCTTTTGCTGATCACTAACATGGCCACAAGCGCGCCCAGGGCTAACAGGGCGCCGAGTCCGTGGCTAAGCCAATTTATTTTTTCTTCTGCGGCAGAGTAGGTGCTTATTTGCATAGGATTCACTTTGCAATGGCTCAATGGGTACAAACCTGACTATAACGATTGAGCGTACACATGTACACCGAAATTATCCGGTAATTTACTGTGGTCAAAAAAACAAAACATGCTGTTAAAAGCGCTATTTATTAGTCATTTTTATTTGATTGGTTTTTAATCGCCATTCAGGGTGTTCGTTTAAACCCTTAAAAAACAATTAGATAAAAAATATTTTTATCCTGGCACAACCTTTGAAATAGATATTGCGACTAACTTAATGACACGTTAACAGGAACACCACAGGACAACCATTATGAATACTTTTACTAAAGCTGCAATTGTAGCAGCAACGTTAACCCTTAGTATGGGCGCCCATGCCAACAGCCTAACCGATGATATTGAACGAGCGGTTAAAGACGCTGCAAACGAGGCCTTTGCAACATTAATCAGTACGCAAAAAGCGTCACTGCGTGAAGCCACTCAGGCCTTGTTTGAGAGCAGTGTACAAGAGCAGCAAAGTCAGGGTGAAAATAAATCACAAGCGCAACCTAAAGCGCAAAAACAAGGTGATGACAATGACGCTTAATTTGGCACTGCTAGGCTTGATGTTATTGCCCGTTGCCAGCTTATTCGGCACTTACCTGGGCTTAAGCTTCTGTCGTCAACTCGGTTGGTGGGCTAAGTAGTACCTACCACCGAGTCTTTTTACGCAAACCCGTTTTAGGTTTTAGACGCCCCCGGGCGATTTTTATGGTGACTGCTTGCGGCTTTATACAGCGCTTTCGTCAAGCCTTACTCACTTCCCTTAGTAACCTCTCTACTTATTGATTATTAACAATAAACATGGACATTTTTGTCTATAGCCTTTGCTCAATCTGCGCTTCTCCCCCATACTGATAAGTATCTAAAAATTAAGTGATCCATTGCTCGTCAGCGGACGTATTGGTCGCTATCAAGTCTTTTAATGAGATAGCAGATGGCCTTGCAAATAGCGTCCAACGCCCCGAATCGGCGGCAATACTCACTGCTTTCCCACAAGGTGGAAGAAAGCCAAGGTGAAGGACAGAACATGATGTCGTCAACCGAGCATCTAAGTGATGCCTTGGTCAAGGTAGCCGTTGATCGCGATAAAACCGCGTTTGCCAGCTTGTTTCGGTATTTTGCGCCAAAAATTAAGCGCTTCGGCTTTAAGCAGTTTAATAATGAAGCGGCGGCCATGGAATTGGTGCAGGACACCATGACTGCGGTTTGGCGCAAGGCGCACTTGTACCATCCGGACAAAGGAGCAGCAACCACCTGGGTCTATACCGTCATGCGCAACGCGTCGTTTGATGCGCTTCGCAAGATGCGCAGTAACAAGGAAGACAACCTGAGTGAGGATATTTGGCCGACCTTGCAAAGCCCCGAGCCGGAACAATTTGACGACCACCTGGAAACTCAGTTGTTACTCAAGCACCTGGACAAACTGCCACACGCCCAGCGCGAGGTGGTCAAAGGCGTCTATTTTCAAGAGCTCTCACAAGAGCAGTTGGCACAACAATTAGGCGTCCCCGTGGGCACCGTGAAATCGCGGTTGCGATTGGCTTTGGCTAAGCTTAGAAATTACCTCGGAGCAGAGCATGATTAAGTATCACCCCAACTCAGAATTACTCTTGCAATATGTGCAAGGGGCGTTACCTGCCTCCATCAGTGTTGCTATAGCCGCGCACCTGGAGTTATGTGCTCACTGCGCCGAACACACAGAGACTCTTGAAGGGCAATGTGCTCACAGTGCATTTGCAGATGAACAAATTGAAGCGTCGGCTTTGGAGCACGCGTGTGAGCAAAGCCAACTCCAGGATGAGCTGGGCGACGAGTACGCGGCCATGCTTGCAGACATCACCGCCGACGATCTGCGCGATGATTTTAGTATCGCCAGCTCCAAGGAGCTACGCTTTGGCGATAAAACCATCACCTTGCCGCGGGCCTTGAGCCATATCGGCATGGGTCGCTTTATGCAAGCGGGCAAACTGGCGCGCTCTCGCCTGGAACTGGACGAGGGCAGTATGCGCACCAGCCTGTTGTACATCGCTCCAGGCGGCACTATTCCTGAACATACCCACACTGGGTTCGAGCTGACCTTGTTGCTCGATGGCAATTTTAGCGATGAGCAGGGGACTTATGAGCCTGGCGATTTTATGTGGCTTGATCACCGACATCAGCATACTCCGTACACAGAGCACGGTTGTTTGTGTCTGGCGGTGGTGAACAGTGCGCTGCACTTCAATAAGGGCCTGAGCAAATTATTGAATCCTATTGGTGAGCTGATCTACTAATGAACCAAGACATTAAAATTGGCATCAGTGCCTGTTTAAGCGGCGAAAAGGTACGCTTCGATAGCGGCCATAAACGGTCTAACTTTTGTATGGATGAGCTGGCCAGGCATGTTCAATACGTGCCTTTTTGTCCCGAGGTTGCCATTGGTCTGCCCATACCCAGACCCACGATCAGGCAGGTGCGTAAAGGAGACGTCATCACAGTGTGTCGTCCCGATGGTACGGGTGATGTGGGCGATAAACTGACCGAGTACGGTCAGCGTATCGGCGCCAAATATGGCTCTGAGCTCGACGGTTTTATCTTTTGTGCCAAAAGTCCGAGCTGCGGCATGGAGCGTATTAAGGTGTTTAACGAAGAGGGAACCGGCAACACCGCCGAGGGCGTGGGCTTTTTTGCTGCCCAAATAATGGCAGCAAACCCCTTACTGCCCTGTGAGGAAAATGGCCGCCTCAATGATATGCACCTGCGTGAAAATTTCGTTATGCGCGTTTATGTGTATCACAGCTGGCGTCAATTGTGCCGCGAGCCCTTGAGCGTGCACCGGCTGACGCGCTTTCACGGCATGCACAAGTATTTGTTGATGAGTCACAATTACCAGGCCTATCGGGATTTGGGTCGACTGCTTGGGCATCATCAAGGTGAAGGGCTGGAGTCCATCGCCGATCAATACATCAGTGGTCTGATGGCGGCGTTGAAAAAGCCGGCCAGTCGCAAGGCGCACACCAACACCCTGATGCATTTGCAGGGTTACTTTAAGCGTCACCTCAGTAAGGGCGAAAAAGAAGAGTTGCGTGCTGCCATCGAGGATTATCGCCAAGGCTTGGTTCCCTTGTATGTGCCACTGACGTTATTGAAACACCAGCTTAACGTGCATCCCAACCCCTATTTGGCACAGCAGGTGTACTTCAATCCTCACCCCAATGATTTAAAACTAAGATACGGGATCTAATGACACCTCTTTTTTGGTTTCGGCGCGATCTGCGCCTATTTAGTAATGAAGCACTGATAGCCGCTCTCGAACAAGGTGCCGAGCATGCGGTTTTTTTTGTCACCGAACAGCAATGGCAAGCACATGATATGGCACCCATACAGCGTGACTTATTGTTGCGTCGGGTTGATTACCTGGGTCAGCAACTGAGTGACTATGGCGTGCAACTGCATGTATTGGCCGTCCCCGCGTTTGCCGAGGTGCCATCGGCGTTAATGGACCTATGCCAAACCTTGTCTTGTAGCAGTGTATATGCCAATCGCGAGTATGAAGTGAATGAGCGCGCAAGAGATCAGGCTTGCGTTGAAGTCGCGGCGCAGATGGATGTGGCATTTCACTTGTTTGATGGTGATGTGATTGCCCCGCCGGGCACGGTCACGACGCAAAATAATGAGATGTTTAAGGTGTTCACGCCCTTTAAACGCCAGTGGTTACGGCAGTACGAATGCACTCAGTTTAGCTTACTCGCTTGGCCTCGCACTAAGACTCAAGGCCAATGGCAGCGACCCGAGTGCTTAACCGGGGATGGCAGCTCGCACAAGTGGCCGGTGGACGATGAGGCGCTTGCCGGAGTCGTCGAACGTTTTATCGCTGAGAAGTTACCGCACTATAGCGAGGACAGGGATTTCCCCGCCATCAAAGGCACCTCCGGACTTAGCCCCTATTTAGCCCTGGGCATAGTGGGAATGAAGCAATTGTTGGTGCAATTGCAATCACGACATCCGGATATTCTGCAAAGCGCTAAAAGTAATTTGTTTAGCTGGGTGAACGAGCTGATTTGGCGTGAGTTTTACCGCCATTTACTGGTCGCCTTCCCACAGCTCTGTAAACATAACAATTTCAATACCAAGTATGACGCACTGCAGTGGCAGGATGATGACGCCGGATTTAAGGCCTGGTGTGAGGGCCGAACAGGTTATCCCCTGGTCGATGCGGCGATGCGCCAGTTACTGCGTACCGGCTGGATGCACAATCGCTTGCGCATGGTGGTGGCAAGCTTTTTAACCAAGCATTTGTTAGTCGACTGGCGTCGTGGTGAGGCATTTTTTATGCGACATCTGATCGATGGCGATCTGGCGTCCAACAACGGCGGCTGGCAATGGGCGGCAAGCACAGGATGCGATGCGCAGCCTTACTTTCGTATTTTTAACCCCATAACCCAGAGCAAACGTTTTGATCCGGACGGCGAGTTTATTCGTAACTATCTACCAGAGCTAGAAAAGGTGCCGACTAAAGAGATCCATTTCCCGCACCAGTATATGGCAAAAGTGGGAGGGATTGATTACTGGCCGGCAATCGTCGATCACCAAAGTGCACGTGCGCGTGCGCTAGCAAGGTTTAAGGTTGAGCATGAGTAAGCGCATTGCCGATTTTATCGCCATGTACCAGCGTCTAGATAAAGATAACCTGGCGTTACTCGATACGATTTATCACCAGGATATTCATTTTATCGACCCGCTCCATGAGCTGCATGGCCGCAACCAATTACATCAATACTTCGCCAATCTGTACGCCAATATCAAGGACTGTAGCTTTACCATCAGCGACAGTTTTGAATGCGAAGAGCAGGCTTTTTTGTATTGGACCATGGCCTTTAGCCATCCCCGTATCAACGGTGGGCGCGAGGTGTTGGTAAATGGTCATAGCCTGCTGCGTTTTGAAGGTGAGCAAGTGA
This sequence comes from Pseudoalteromonas sp. T1lg75, assembly GCF_002964705.1. Lineage (GTDB taxonomy): Bacteria > Pseudomonadota > Gammaproteobacteria > Enterobacterales > Alteromonadaceae > Pseudoalteromonas. The sequence goes on from NZ_PQCD01000033.1 coordinate 579,623, forward strand.
TTATGCATCGCGACTACTTTGATGTCGGCCAGTTGCTTTATCGCAACCTGCCGGTGATAGGCGGTTTGATTAAGTTTATTGAAAAGCGAGCGAGCGGCGTATGAAGATATTGATCACCGGCGCTACCTCGGGAATTGGCGAAAGCCTAGCGCTGTTATATGCCAAGGAGCATCAGGTTTATGCCTGTGGTCGCAACGCAGAGGCACTGCAACGTTTGGGCGAGCATGAATCGATTACGCCGCTGTGCTTCGACGTTACGGATTTGGCGCAAATCACCGCGGCCACGGCAGAGATAGATGACCTGGATTTAGTGGTGCTCAATGCCGGGGTATGCGAATACATAGACGACGCCCGACATTTTGACAGCGCCCTATTTGAGCGGGTGATCCGCGGCAACTTGCTGAGCCTGGGTTATTGTTTGGAGGCGCTGCTGAGCAAGATTAAATCCGGTGGTCAGCTGGCCATCGTTTCTTCCAGTGTGACCTACTTACCCATTACCCGCTCCGAGGCCTACGGCGCCGCCAAGGCCGGGGCCACTTATCTGGCTCGCACTTTGGCCGTTGATTTACCAGATATTGATGTAAGTGTGGTCCACCCAGGGTTTGTGCATACGCCCTTGACGGCTAAAAACGACTTCGCCATGCCCATGGCCATCAGCTCCGAGGATGCGGCTAAGCGCATTGTTCGCGGCCTGCACAAGCGCCAGGCGGAAATTCATTTCCCCAAACGTTTTACCCTAATTTTGAAAGCGCTACGGGCCTTGCCCACATCGCTTTGGTTACGAATAGCAAAAGGAATGGTACGGTGAAAAATATCGCCATCATCGGCAGTGGTATTGCCGGATTAACCAGTGCCCACTTGTTGGCCAAAAAACACCAGGTAAAGGTGTTCGAAAAAAATAACTACATAGGGGGACATACGGCTACGGTGGATGTAACTATTGACGGCCAAACCCTGGCCGTGGATACCGGGTTTATTGTCTTTAACGACCGCACCTACCCAAAATTTGAAAAGCTGCTGGAAGAGATAGGCATCGGCCGGCAGCCGACACAAATGAGCTTTAGCGTGCATCATTGCGAGAGTGGCTTTGAATACAATGGTCATACCCTAAGTACCTTGTTTGCCCAGCGCCGCAATCTGTTGCGCCCCAAGTTCTGGCATTTGTTATGGCAAATAGTGCGCTTTAATCGCATTTGTAAGGACATGTATAAGTCGGGCAATTTTCAGCAGGGGGATACTCTAGGGCAGTTTTTGGACCGCCACCGTTTCAATGACTTCTTCCGCCAGCACTATATTTTGCCCATGGGGGCGGCAATTTGGTCCACTTCACTGAAGCAGATGAATGATTTTGCCATCGACTTCTTCGTGCGCTTTTTCTACCACCATGGCTTGTTGGATATCACCAACCGACCGCAGTGGTACGTGATCCCAGGGGGTTCCCGCGAGTATATAGCGCCTTTAACCGAGTCTTTTAAAGAGCGGATAGAGCTCGGTGCCCATATAGACAGAGTAGAGCGCAATGACCAGGGAGTAGTCATTCACCTTAATGATGGCCGCAGCGAGCACTTTGATGCCGTGGTCTTTGCCTGCCATTCGGATCAGGCCCTCGCTCTGCTTGCTGATGCCAGCGAGGCCGAGCAGCAGGTGCTGGGCGCTATCCCCTATACCGCCAACTCCGTGGTCCTGCACACCGACAGCTCCTTGTTGCCCAAACGCCCTGCGGCCTGGGCCAGTTGGAATTACCGCCTAGACAATAATGTCGATAGAGCCGCGGTGGTGACCTATAATATGAATATTCTTCAAGGGCTTAGTTCTGAGCAACCCCTGTGTGTCACCCTCAATGGTGATGAGGTTATCGCCGAGGAACATATACTCCGACGCTTTACCTACCACCATCCGGTGTTTAATCAACAGAGCTTGCGTGCTCAGCAACGTCGCGACGAGATCAATGGTAAACAGCACACGTATTTTTGCGGTGCCTATTGGTATAACGGCTTTCATGAAGATGGCGTGCGCAGCGCCGTGGAGGTGGCCAAAGCACTAGGAGTCGATTTTGACTAGCGCACTGGCGTTTGATACGACCGAAATAACGCAGCAGGCTTTGTGGCAAAGCGCCATTATGCTGGGCGATATACGCCATCGGCGCTTTGAGCCCAAGTCTCATCACTTTCATTATCCGCTTTATATGATGTGGGTCGACCTCGCTCACCCTGAGCAACTGGACGGCGTTCATCCTCTGCTGGGCACAGGGAGAGGCAAGTTACTGCGCTTTAAGCAAAGTGATTATGTGCCATTGCAAGAAGGGGATATTGCAACTCGGGCAATCAAGCAGCTGCACACGCTAGATAGCAGTATCGAGGTTGAAACCGTGTTTTTGCTTGGACAGTTGCGTTGTTTTGGGGTGTATTTTTCGCCAGCCAATTTCTATTTTTTTCAACGGCGCGGCGCCAGTGGATTGACCCATATGATGGCAGAGGTCAGCAATACGCCCTGGAACGAGCGCCATTATTATTTAGTCGATCTACGGACTAAAGTGAACTTTAAGAAACGCTTTCACGTATCTCCTTTTATGAATCTGGATATGCATTATCACTGGGTGGTTAAAGTGCTTCCCAAGTCCTTGCTTATCCATATTGAGAACAAGCGCCAGGAAACCCTGTTGTTCGATGCCACCATGCGCCTGCAACGCCGAACGTTGGAAAAACAGGCGGTGAGTGATCTGCTCAAGCGCTTTCCCGCGATGAGCCTGAGCATAGTCAAAGGGATTTACTGGCAAGCAGTTAAACTATTTTTGAAACGAGTGCCTTTTTACGCTCACCCTGGGAAAGAATGATGGATAGAGTTACCGAGGTAAAAATAAATTCAAATGTAAGCTGGAAAACCAAGTTGGCCAAGCGTTTGGTGTTTGCCGCGTTCAATACGCTGGAACACGGCTGTGTTGAGATTCATGAGCGTGGCGAGCCAGTGCATGCTTTTGGTGATAAGTCAGCGAAGCCTAAGGCTGTGGTTAAGGTTGTTGACGCCAAGATGTATCAGGCGTTCGCATTTTCCGGCAGCATAGGCGCCGCAGAGTCTTATATTGAGGGTCACTGGGAATGTGACAATCTCACCAAGCTCATTGAAATATTTGTGTTAAACCAGGCACAGCTGGATGCCTTTGAGCGTCGCTTTGCGCTGCTGAGCGGACTTGCGTACCGCCTTAAGCATCTGCGCAACCGTAACTCCAGCACCGGTTCGAAACGTAACATTGTCGCCCATTACGATTTAGGCAACGAGTTGTACGAGTCCTTTTTAAGTAATGAAATGCTGTACTCCTGTGCGGTTTATCCGCACAAGGAAGCCAGTCTCGAGCAGGCGCAGCAACATAAACTCAAGCTCATTTGCGAGCGTGCGCAGCTTAAAGATGGCGACACAGTCATAGAGATTGGTACCGGGTGGGGCGCCTTTGCCATTTATGCCGCGAGTCATTATGACGTGCATGTTACCACCACTACCATCTCCGAAGAACAGCACGATTATGTGGCGAATAAGATTAAAGCCCTGGGCCTTGAAGACAAGATCACCTTGCTGAAACAGGACTACCGTTTACTCGAGGGGCAGTACGACAAGCTGGTGTCCATCGAGATGATTGAAGCCGTGGGTCATCAATACCTCGGTGGTTTCTTCGCCAAATGTAACAGCCTGCTTAAGCCCGATGGTGCCATGCTGCTTCAAGCGATCACCATCAACGATCAGCGTTATCATACTTACGTCAAGCAGACCGACTTTATCCAGCAGTATATTTTCCCCGGTGGTTGCCTGGTCAGCATTGATGAGATGAGTCGTCATTTGCGTCAAGGCACCGAGTTGATGATGCACGAACTGCACGATATCGGTTTGCATTATGCCCGCACCCTGGCCGATTGGCGTGCGCGCTTCGATAAAGCCTGGCCACAATTGCAGGGGGCAAAATTTAATGCCCAATTTTACCGTCTCTGGCACTACTACCTGGGCTATTGTGAAGGCGCATTTCGGCAACGGGCCATCAGCACGGTGCATCTAGTTGCGCGCAAGCAAGGGTTTAAAACCAATGACGCAGCGCTGGCTTTGCATTACTAACTTTTTATTGTTTCAAACCTGCTGGTGGGCAGCTTTTTATGCCCAGCAGCGGGCACTGCCGGTAATGGCGCTGTGTCTGCTCATCATGTTGTGGCTGTCGTCAGAGCGCCGCCGCGACCTCTATTTATGCATCACCCTGGTGTTGGCCTTTGCCTGTGAGGCACTGGCCCAGAGGTTTGGGTTGTTGCAATTTTCCGACGCCACAGTTCCTGCCTGGCTTTTGTTACTGTGGCTGGCATTGATCCTCACCATCAATCATTCCTTGGCCTTTATTAAGCGCCTGCCTTGGTGGCAATGCCTGCTGTTGTGCTGGCTCTGTGCCCCGTCCAGTTATATTACCGCCGCGCACTTTGAGATTTTTGCTTTAGGGGTGTCCTGGTGGCAGTTCTATCTTCTTTATGGTGGCCTCTGGGCCGTTACTTTTACCCTGATGATAGTGATCAATCGGCACCTTAAACACGTAGTGACACATACGGGTTAATGAGGAGTACGCTGATGAATTTCTTTAAATGTGCACTTGTCGGTACGGCTTTGATGTTGTCGTGCCCGACCATGGCGACCACAGATAAGTGGCAGGGCGTGGGTGAAGGCGTAATGCGCTACCTGTTTTGGGATATCTACCACGCCGAGCTGGCGACAGATACCGGTGATTATCGCCAGGGGCAGCATCCCATGCGTTTGTCACTGACCTATCTGCGAGATATCCAAGGTGACGAGATCACCAAAGCCACCCTCGACCAATGGCGCAAGCTCGATAGACCCGAGTATGTGCGGACCTACAAAGCGCTGCTCACAGACCTGTGGCCGGATGTCAGTGCTGGAGATACGCTAAGCTTTGTGACCGATGCCAACGGTCAGGGGGCCTTTTACTTCAATGGTGACTTACTGCAGCGGGTTGAAGACCCAGCGTTTAGTGAGGCATTCACCGCTATTTGGTTATCACCAAAAACCACAGAGCCAGGGCTTAGGGCGCAACTATTGGGAGGACGTCCATGAAACACCTAGTATTACTGCCACTGTTAATACTGCTAGTGTCCTGCAGCGTTAGCATAGAGGATTATAAAGGCACAGAGCCGCAATTCGACTTTAAGCGCTTTTTTAACGGCGAGTTGGTGGCCTATGGCATAGTGCAGGACTACAGCGGTATGGTCACCCGGCGTTTTAAAGTCGATATGCAGGGCTCATGGGAAGGCAATAAGGGCACCTTAGACGAACAGTTTTACTATCAGGACGGGGAACAAAGCACCCGGATCTGGTATCTGGAACTGGGTGAAGATGGAAAGGTCTTTGGCCGCGCCGATGATGTGGTGGGGCAGGCCGAAGGGAAAGTGGTCGGTAATGCTTTGCACTGGCAGTACAGTTTACGCATCCCCTATGGTGATGACACCATCACCGTAGCCCTTGATGACTGGATGTTTCTTGTCACCGAAACAAGGTTGATCAACCGTACCGCAATTGATAAGTTTGGAGTCGAAGTTGGCGAAATCACGCTAGTTATCGAAAAACGTTAACAAATAGCCCATTTTTATGAAGTTTTTTCTCAAAAATGTGTGGTTTGCAGTTGCCAAGTCAATAAAAATACTTAAATATAGGTCTTGCTAAGGCAAAAAAAATAACGAATAGGAATCAAACAATGAACAAAGCTCAATTAGTCGAAAAAATCGCCAACGATGCTGAAATCTCAAAAGCAGCGGCGAGCCGTGCGCTGGATGCATTCACTGGTGCAGTAACTGACTCTTTGAAAGACGGTAACTCTGTTGCGCTAGTTGGTTTCGGTACTTTCACTGTAAAAGAGCGTGCTGCTCGTACAGGCCGCAACCCGCAAACAGGCGCGGAAATCCAAATCGCGGCTGCGAATATTCCTAGCTTCAAGCCAGGTAAAGGTCTTAAAGATTCAGTTAATTCTTAATAATAAAGAATACTGTTGAAAAAGGGCGCTAACGCCCTTTTTTTATGCCTGTTTTTTGGCAAAACAACTCTTTCTGTGAGCTGGTACAAAAGCTCATACTCGGAGGCCGCTGAGAGCGAATCGGACGTTCATCCTTCCACCGAAATCACAGTGTATACATCCATAATCGTTGAGTTTCTCCCATAGTCAAGAAAACGACCCAATGGGTCGTTTTTGTCTTGTTCACGCCTCTAAAACTTCGAGAAACTTAAGTGCTGGCAAACACTTCCTGAATCTGCTATAAATGGTAAGAGGACAAAAACAAGACAGGTTGCGGTAGAAAAACGACCCAATCGCTCGATATTAAATTGTTATATGCAAAAGGAAAGTTGCCAATGAAATCGAAGATAATCTTATCCTTATTTGTTCTAGTTGTTTTTTTAGCTGGTTTAGTCTCTGGGTTTTATGCAGGAATGGTTGGTGCATCTGCGTCAATGAGCGCGGAGCTATATGCTGGCGGTCAAACAATGAGAGCCGCCTTATTTAGTCTTGAAAAAAATGATATTGAGAAAGCAAAAGCCACTCTGTGCAACTCGATAAAAACTCGGATTAATATTTTAGAGCTATCAAGCCCAACATTAAGTGATCAGCAACTTTCTGAAGTAAGTGCACTAAAACAACACTGGTTGCATAATAATATCGACAAAAATCTTGGTAAATTCCGAGAGGTTTGCATATAACAAGCGCATAAAGTGAAGGGACTGCTAACGCTTGGCTCGGTATAGCCAAGCATTATCAGCCCCTTATGCGGGCGGTAGGTATTTCTGATTATGGGTAGATTAAAAGGATATTTAGTTTATTTATTGATTCCTGCTATTCCTTATTTACTAATGATTTATAGCCCAGAGACTATAGATCCGGTTTTTCAATATTTAAAGTATGGTAAAGGAAGTAAGTACGTATTAGCGGGGATTCTATTTGTGTTTAATTGGAGTTTCTATTTCGGTATAGCCTTTGATGCCAGAAAGGAAAAAGTAAGCGAAAGAAATATTAGGTTCACAAAGCTTTACCTAGCCTTGCTCGCAGCGGTATCAGCTTGTTTTTTGATATTCTTAAATATTTTTACCGTGCAGAATATATTTCTAGCTAATACTATCTTAATAGTTGTTTTCTATACGCTACTAATTTCGTTTGGTAAAAAAAATACCTAACAAGGCAATTATGGACGGGGGTGTTACTACCGTCCAAAAATGACACAGAGCTGATCTTAAAAACAGCCCCTAGCACAGTTTAGGTATGAAACTGCATTCCTCTTCGACATTGGCCATAGAAAGCGGCACCAAGAGTACCGCTTTAACTTATTACTTACCCTTTTAGTGCCTTATCGCCGCGGCCTAAGCCGATGGCGCCGGAGCGCACCATTTCGATAATATCGGTTTCATGGCGCAGGGTATCGAGGAAGGACTCCAGCTTTTCCGTGCTCGCTGCCAGTTGCAATGAGTAACTAATACGACCCATGTCCAGGATGGCGCCACCAAAAACATCGACCACCCGGGTCACCGCGGCACGAGTTTTCTCGTCCTGGGCTATCACCTTAACCAAGAGCAGCTCGCGCTCGATATGGCTATGCTCGGTTAAGTCTATCACCTTAAGCACATCGACCAGCTTATTCACCTGTTTGAGGATCTGCTCCAGCACCCGATCGCCCCCTTGCGTGGTGATGGTGATGCGTGAGAGTGAGGCATCGTCTGTGGTGCCCACCGCCAGGCTGTCGATATTATAGGCGCGCTGGGAAAACAGGCCGACGATACGTGACAATGAGCCGGGTTCGTTTTCAAGTAAGATGGAAAGTATACGACGCATTATGCTTTTACTCCTTTTTTCAACCACATATCATCAACGGCACCGAGTTTAATCTGCATTGGGTAAACATGTTCAAGCTCATCGACGCGCACATCGAGAAACACTAGGCGATCAGTAATGGTCATCATTTTTGCGATGGCGGCATCGAGTTCATCAGGGTGATCGACGCGAATACCCACATGGCCATAGCTTTCTGCGAGCTTGACGAAATCCGGTAAGGATTCCATATAAGAAGAGGAATGGCGGCCGCTGTAGAGCATATCTTGCCACTGTCTGACCATGCCTAAAGAGCGGTTGTTCAAGGAAACGATTTTAACCGCCAGGTTATATTGCAAACAGGTGGACAGCTCCTGGATGTTCATCTGAATCGAACCATCGCCGGTAATGCAGATTGATTCCTGGTCGCGAAACGCCAGCTTCACGCCCATGGCTGCCGGTAAGCCGAAACCCATGGTGCCCAAACCGCCGGAGTTGATCCATTGGCGCGGCTTTTTAAAGGGGTAATACTGGGCGGCAAACATCTGGTGCTGACCCACATCCGAGCTGATATAGGCGTCGCCATTGGTGGCCTGGTAGAGCTTTTCGATCACGGTTTGCGGTTTGATTTTTTCTTCACCCGGGCTGTAGCTCAGACACTTTTGCTCGCGCCAGCGATTGATTTGTCGCCACCAGTCTTCCTGGGCATGGCGGTCAATGCTTTGCCCCGACTTGGCAATGGCGCTCAATAGCTGCGGCAACACCAAGTCCAGGCTGCCGACCACAGGAATATGGGCGCTGATGGTTTTGGAAATGGAGGTGGGGTCCACATCCACATGCACTATGGTGGCGTTGGGGCAAAACTTTTGCACATTATTGGTAACACGATCATCAAAACGGGCGCCCAAGGCCAATATAACATCGGCATGGGCCATGGCCTTATTGGCTTCTAAGGTACCATGCATGCCGAGCATGCCAATAAAGTTCGGGTGTTCGCCGCTTAGTGCGCCAAGCCCCATCAGGGTGTTGGTGCAAGGAGCGTTGAGGGTTTCTACCAGTTCGGTGAGCTGTTCGCTGGTGTTGGAAAGGATCACCCCGCCGCCGGCGTAGATCACCAGCTTTTGCGCCGCCATCAGGGCATTCACCGCTTTCTTGATTTGTTTAGGGTGGCCCTTCTTACTGGGATTATAGGTGCGAATAGCCACATCCTGGGGCATTTTAAAGTCAAACTTGGCCGCTGGGTTGAGTACATCCTTAGGAAGTTCAACCACGACCGGGCCGGGACGGCCGCTGCCGGCGATATAAAAGGCCTTGGCAAGCAAAGTGGGGATCTCCTCGGCGCTGCGGCAGTTAAAGCTGTGTTTCACTATGGGCCGTGAGCAACCAACAATATCGGTTTCCTGAAAGGCATCGTCGCCAATAAGATGAGTGGGGACCTGGCCTGAGATCACCACCATGGGGATGGAGTCCATATAGGCGGTGGCGATACCGGTAACACAGTTGGTGGCACCGGGTCCGGAGGTGGCCAGCACTACACCCACCTTACCCGTGGCGCGGGCATAGCCATCGGCCATATGGGTGGCTGCCTGCTCATGACGCACTAAAATATGCTCTATATCATTTTGTTCGAACAGCGCATCGTAGAGATCCAGCACCGAACCACCGGGATAACCAAAAATATAGTTAACGCCCAGCTCTTTCAGTGCCCCGACAACCAGCTCACCGCCGTTGTATTGTTGCTTACTCATCCTCATTCCTCAAAAAAAAACCCCCGCATAAGGGCGGGGGTTGTTTAGCCTAATCGTTGGCTCACGCCTACCCCGCAGTCTGGTTAAAGACCACCACGAGTAGAACCACGAGAACCAACATAATTGACATATTTTTACCTAAGTAGAAACTTTAAAACTCACCTAATCATTGTTAGTTTTTTGGGCAACTTATGTCAACCCTAAGGGAGGGGTTTTTGGATAAAATATTCTTATAGTGAATATTAATCTGCCTTTTAGGGTTATATTTTTCTTTTTAGGTCTTTTTTGAAACGAAAAAAAGCCAGCTGTCGCTGGCTTGGATATTTTATGTCGAATGCCGGGTTACAGGCGCTCGATCACCGCTGCAGTGAAGTCTGTGGTGCCGTGCTCGCCACCTAGATCGCGTGTGGTGCGGTCACCGGTTTTGATCACGTCGGCCACGGCCGCACGGATGCGCTCTGCGGTTTACCCATATCCAGGTATTCAAGCATTTGAATAGACGCTAGGATCACCGATGTAGGGTTTGCCAGGTTTTTACCGGCGATATCAGGGGCACTGCCGTGTACCGCTTCGAAAATAGCGGCATTTTCACCGATATTGGCACCCGGAGCCATGCCCAGACCACCCACTAAACCGGCGCACAGATCAGAAAGGATGTCGCCGAACAGGTTTGTGGTCACGATGACATCGAACTCTTCCGGGTTCATAACCAGTTTCATACAGGCGGCATCAACGATCATCTCGGTCGACTCGATGTCTGGGTAACGCTCGGCTACTTCGCGGGCGACCTTTAAAAACAGGCCCGAGGTTGACTTAAGGATGTTCGCCTTGTGTACCGCGGTCACTTTTTTACGGCCTTCACGAATAGCTAGTTCATAGGCAAAGGTCACGATCTTCTCGGCACCTTCGCGCGTGATTTTTGACATGGCTTCCGCTTCGGTGCCATCGTCTGAGACCACTTGGCCAAGACCCGAGTACATGCCCTGAGTGTTTTCACGCACCGTGATGATGTCGATGTCGTCGTAGCGGGCTTTAGTGCCGGCGAAAGATTTAACCGGACGCACATTGGCATACAGATTAAATTGCTTACGCAGGGTAACGTTGATTGAGGTAAAGCCTTCGCCTACCGGCGTAGTTAAAGGGCCTTTTAGCGTGATCTTGTTGCGTTCAATGGCTTCCAGTGTCTCTGGCGGTAACAGCTCACCGGTTTTTTCCAGTGCGGCTAGACCGGCATCAACAAATTCGTATTCAAAGTCACAACCGGCGGCGTTTAAAATTTCCAGAGCTGAGTCGATAATACTAGGACCGATGCCATCGCCTTTGATGACAGTAATGGTTTGCTTAGCCATTTAACAATTTCCTTAAAACTGATAGAGAAGTCCGACACCAAAAGCATAGCCGCACAACGCTGTTGTGGGTAATTAGAAAGCTGATGAGGGTGGCGGAAATTTACGTGAGAATTCAGGGCGATTTATAGCAGTTAAGCCCCGAATTTTCCAGTATATGGCATTTAAATATATATTATTTCCAATATAAATAAGGTGAATTTTGCCTATTTATTAGATGCCGTTGTAGGGGCCTATATTGAGGGTCTCGCTCACCAGTTTATCGAGTTGCGTGCTGGGTCCCTGACTTTCTAACATGGCTTTTTTTACCAGCTGCTGTTGCCAGGGAGCGTACGGGTGGTTATAGCCATAGAGGTGGAACAGCACCAGCTTAAAGCTGTAACAAACCAAGGCATTGGTGCTGAGCTCATTAAAGGGCTGTTGTTCACTTTGTAACAGGGCATTGAGCCACTCGCCATCGCCCAAATGCTGTTTGAGATAAGCAGCAAGATCTGCATGGTCATACTGACTGACACCAACAAGGGCGGCCATGGGTCTTGGGTTTTGTTCTGTAAAGGGCAGCTTGAGTGGGTCCAGGGCGATACTGCGGGACAAAAGCTGCGGCGTTTGTTCGACAAAATAGCAGAAGTAGCACAGATAAAGTGCCATTAAGCGCTCAGGATAGAGGTTTTTCATTCGCGCACTCAGGTGCTGTATCACGGCACAGGCGGTATTGATGCGCCCGAGTAAAAAGCCACTGAGGGGATGGCGCAGTTGCGCAACCTGTTGGCTTAAGATCACTCGGGTAATAAAGTCGCCAATATTATACAGACCGACCATGGATAAGGCATGGCGAACATTGGCCGCCGCTTGCGTGGTGCGGTTATAGGCGCCGGCTGCTTCGAGCACATGGGTTTGCAATTGCGGCTCGTTGCTAAGCAATCGCTCCATGTCGGCATAGCCTTTAGCTCTTTGCACCTGTTGCAGTAGCTCGGTGGGTAAGCGCTGTGGCGCAGCTACAGAGCTCTGTCGTTGTAGGGGCGCGCTTAGGTGCTGCAGAAACGCATCCAGCGTCGCGTAGTGCGGCTGAGTGTCCTCATACTGCCACTGCGGTTTTGGGATCAGCCGATAGCGGTGTTCATCGGCTCCCAGCTCGATGAAGATATACTCATGGTGCTGACGCTGACCCAGATAGACTAAGGTTTGCTCGCCACGCTGCCAAAGGCTGCCAAGGAGCTGGGGAGAGAGGTAGTCTACCAGGAGACGACAGTCTTGCTGCACCGCCTCGTTAGTGCTTTGCGTAAACACTGAGGCACAGGCGTTAAAGAAATGCTGGCCGGGGCGCGTGCTGGTGCTGGTATTAAGGGTGGCAAGATGCTGTGCCAGGGCCAGGGTGCGGGTAAAACCACAATATAACTGCACATGTTTATTGCTGCTCAGCACCTGCTGATAGCGTCTGTTTTTCGCCACTATCTGGACTAAGGCCGGTTGCTGCTCGGTATTGATATTGAGCATTTTCAGGCTGAGTAATCCGCCTTGTTGCCACTGCTTTTGCTCGCGCTCACTGAATGTTTGGCCTGCTCCGCGTTTGTTGAGCAAGCCGATGGTGGCGAGATCGCAGCTCAGTGCCGCCATCATTAACAGTTCGCAGTCTTTAGCATGATACTGCCGCGCCTGGACTAAGCACGCCAGTGCCGCTATTCGTTTTACATGCAAGCGGGTGGCATAGGGAAGCGGGTCTAATTCCGCCGATAGCAGCCAGTGGAATAGGGAGCCCTGCTGGCTATTGAGTCGACTTAAGCGCTCGCTCAGGGCGAGTAAGGCGGGGTAGAGACTAGGCCATTGACTCTTATCACGACAGGCGCGATGCAAACGGGCAATATAGGTGATCAGCTTGCCCAGCTCCTGCACCTGCTTAAGATTGTAAGTCGACTTTGTCATAGGCGAGTTCGGCCTGTTGCCCCCATACTAGTAGCTTTTTATTCTTAAATAACAACCCGGTGCACTCGTCCTTGGTGGTAATGCCATCGGCTTTGACGTGCTGGGTGCGATAAAACACGATCTGGTAGATATCCTCTCCACGGCGCTTCACAAAGGTGAGATCCGGGGTGCCCAAGGTGGCCAGCACTTCTTCAATATGCATTGGCGAGGTGGAATCAAGCTTAGCAATAAAACGCTTGTTATAGGCCTCACGGTCTTGCCACACCATGGCACCGGGGTCGTCCTTATACAGGCTCATCACCAAGGTGGCGATCACCGCATACACGCCGATACCGAGAATTATGTATTTTAAAACCTTGGTCCACATCAGTTTGTTACCCTTGGAGCCGAACACCTGCGCCCAGTATACCTAGTTCATTTTCGCAATGCTAAATTTGCGATGTGTGCAGCGTAATTTGTGGCGCATCCGGGCTTAAGCGTAATTGCTTTAGGGATATTCCCAAATCGATGTCGGTGCGCAGTGACACCAGGGCCAAGGCGCGCACGTAGTCTGGCAAATGCCGAGTTAATAGCTGCTGAACTTTGCCCTCGGGATCGGCACTGAGGGCATCGGCAACGCTGGGGTACTGGCTTAGCAGCGCCTGTGCCGACTTGGCGCCTATGCCACTGACGCCGGGAATATCATTGGTTTTATCGCCCACCAAGGCGAAATACTGCCACAGTTGGGCGGCGTCGATACCGTATTTTTTTTGCACCTCATCGGCGCTGCGCTCGGCCTTGGTAAAATAGTCAAAGACCATGACCCCTTGCTCTATGAGCGGCAGGTAACCCTTGTCGGTGGACACTATCACCACCTTGATACCCTGTTTATTGGCCTTGGCGGCCAGGGTGGCGAGAACATCGTCTGCCTCTTCGTTGGCGGCGCGCACCACGGCGATGTGCTGGGCGTTGATGGCATTCATAAAGCGGGGCAGTTGTTTATTCAGTGCCTCGGGCATGGGTTTGCGTGAGGCCTTGTAACCACTGAAATACTCGTAGCGCCAACTGCTGTCGCCATCGAAGGCGGCCAGTGCGTATTGGGGTTGATGTTGGGCTTTGAGTTTCACTAACGCGCGCTCAACGCGAGTCAGCGTCTCCTCTATGGCTTGTTCGCTGTGTGCGCCGTATTGGCTTTCGCACACGGCATATATGCGCCGAATAAGGTTCAGCGCATCGATAAGTAATAATTGCATTGTCAGGCTAGGACCTAAGTCTGGATAGTGTAACAGGGTATATAGGCGCTGCCGGGCAGCTTCATACGGCCTTGGGCGACGAAGGCACTGAGCAAGGTATCCATTTTACCCATCAGCTCGGAGTCACCGCACAGCTCAAACACCCCGTGTTGCTTGATGGCGCGAATGCCATCGTCCTTGACGTTACCAGCGACTATGCCGGAGAAAGCGCGGCGCAGATTGGCGGCGAGCTGCTGCTTGGGCTGTTCGAGGAAGAGGTTCAGCCCCGCCATATTGTCATGATTGGGCACAAAGGGCGCCTGAAACTCTGGGTCGATACGCAGCGTCCAGTTAAAATAGTAGGCATCACCGTGCTGGCGGCGGTAGTCGCGCACATCCTGCATGCTTTGTTTCACCGTGCGGGCTACCAGTGCCGGATCGCCGATGATCACCTCAAATTTATCCAATGCTTCCGGGCCTAAGGTATCGCCGACAAAGGTGACGATTTCATCGAAATAGGCGCGGCTTTCTTCTGGTCCGGTGAGGATCACCGGCAGTTGTTGTTTATCGTTGTCCGGGTGCAGCAAAATACCGAGTAAATACAACAGCTCTTCGGCGGTGCCGGCGCCACCGGGGAAAATGATGATGGCATGGGCAACGCGCACAAAGGCTTCCAGGCGTTTTTCAATATCAGGCAAGATCACCAGTTCATTGACTATGGGATTCGGCGGCTCGGCGGCGATAATGCTTGGCTCGGTCAGGCCTAAGTAGCGCTGTTTGGCGATACGTTGTTTGGCATGGCCTATGGTGGCACCTTTCATCGGCCCCTTCATGGCGCCCGGGCCACAACCGGTGCAAATATTTAGGCCGCGCAGACCAAGCTGATAACCTACTTCCTTGGTGTAATGATATTCCACTTCATTAATGGAATGACCGCCCCAGCACACCACCATGTTAGGGTCTGTGTTGACCTCGAGGGCGCCGGCATTGCGCAGCATATCAAAGACCATGTGCGTGAGGGCTCTGGGGTCCGCCTCGTGCATGGTGTGATGTCTTTGACAAATAAACAAAATATCGCGAATAACAGAAAAAATGTGTTCGTGAATACCGCGAATAATATCACCGTCGACAAAGGCCGTTTGCGGTGGATTGGTTAACTCTATTTTAATGCCACGCTCGCGGACTACGAGACTGATGTCAAAGTCTTTAAAGCTGTCATAAATCTCGGCGCTGGAGTCGGTGTGGCTGCCCACGTTGAGTACCGCCAGCGCACAGTTGCGAAATAACCGATAGCGATCGGTGGTTGATTGTTCTAGTAAATCCACTTCCAATTGCGAAAGTAAGTTGAGTACCCCGGTAGGGTTGAGCTGTATTTTCATAGCCTACTCCTTTACTGAAACTTGGCTATTGCTGGACCACTAAACGATCGCGGCCGGCATGTTTGGCCTCGTACAACGCCTGATCGGCGCGGTCGAAGGCACTAAGAGCGGTGTCATTGGCTTTAACCTGAGTGGCACCGATAGAGACGGTGATCTGCACCTGCTTATCTTTGAACTTAAAGGGAATGCTTTTCACACTGGCGCGCAATTTTTCTAATGGCCGCACCACATTATCCAAGTCGACGTTGGGCATCACCAACACAAATTCTTCGCCGCCGTAACGGGCAATAAAGTCGCTGCTGCGAATGGCTTTCTTCATCGCCGAAGCCAGTACCAGCAGGGTTTTATCGCCGGCACTATGGCCATAGGTATCGTTAATGGACTTAAAGTGGTCGACATCTATGACAACTAAACACAGGGGCGTACCATTGCGGTGGCAGTGTTTGAGTTCCAAATCGAAACGCTCATCAAAGGCAATGCGGTTAGGGAGCTTGGTGAGCCCATCCTGCATATTCATCAGGCGCTGACGCTCTAACGAGGCTTCATAGTGCTGCACCTGTTGTTCCAGGTCCTGTACCCGCGATTGCATGGATTGCAAGCCCTGATGCAGTGCGTCACGATGCTCGGCTTCAAGTTGCTCTTTATTGACCAATTGCGCGGTCAAACTGGCCAGGCGCAACTCCACCGTGCTTTTGAGCTCGGCAATATCGGTAGCGAATTCGGTATGTTGGCTTAATTGATTGATGTTCTCATCAATCTGCTGATACACGGCGGATATCTTGCTATCGAGCTGACGGGATTTATCCACCGTGTTGGTGAGCAATTGTTGCAGTTCGCTCAGGCTTTCATTCAGGGTCGCCAGGAAGTGCTGTGCGGATCTGCGCTCGCGACTGAGGCTGGTCACGATAATACGGGTGAGCTCAATGCTGGCGCTGAGCAGCTGCTCGAATTCGGTGGCGGCATTGATGTTGTGCTTGAGCGTGCGCATTTGCTCGATAAACTCGCCTTGCACGCTGACCTCGGTGCTCAATTGTGTCAGCTCATTGGCAAAGTGGGCTATTTCCCCGGCATGATCACGGCCTTCGGTGGTGTTGCTGGCATTGAGTACCTGATCGTAAATATTGACCAGGCGTGAGAAAAGAGGAATAAAATCCAGCGGCGTGTGCACATCTTGTAAATGGGTATTGAGCAATTCTCTTAAGGTGCGGCGTGAGTCGTCGGGTAAGCCCTTGCGCTGTTGCAGTTTGCTTCCGGCTTGCTCGACACAGCTTTGCAACTGGCGTAGTTGAGCCTCAAGGTTGGCCTCGTGGCGTGTAAGCAAAGTACTCAGCTCGGCGATGATGGGGCCAAGCTCCTGAAAGTGGGCGCCTTGCTGTAATTGTTTGCGAAACGTGGCTAAACGGTTATCCAGCTCAAGATCAATTCCTTTGCAGGCTAACGATAATTTGGCGATAAACTGCGCCAGGATGCTGACCTGCTCCTGTCGCGTTACTTCAATGGTCTGTCGTTGCGAAATGGCTGAATGCAACTTTTTTCTCAAAGCCTCAAGCTGTTCCGACACGCCCTGCTATCCTTTTTCGTTGTTATATTGTCCAGTGTACAACATTATTATTGCAAATACTGATTAAGAATCAGTTTTTTGTCGAAAATTTGTGGACTTATCGCCTCGCTTCATCCCCTTGTCGTAGCTGTTTACAGGCAAACCAGGCAAGAGGCCTTTGCCAAGGGAGTAAACCTTCTTGGTAGTTAAACGCAAAGGTTTGAGGTGATAGCCGCTGCTTTGCTAAGCTGCGGCGCAAAGTAACAAGACAACGGGTGTGCAGTGAAAAAAATCCTAGTTGCGGCAGCCTTGCTGCTGCTCACTTCAGTGGCAAACGCCACCACAAATTATCAACTTTCCATCGACCAGGGGGCTCATCACTTAGGTGATGTCAGTGTCAGCTTTGCCAAAACCGGGCAAAGCTACATCGATGCCAAGTTCCCGGCCTGGCGCACCGGGCGTTATGACATCCTCAACCTGGCCAACGGAGTGCGTTATTTCAAGGCCATCGATGCTCAGGGTAATGCACTGAAATGGCAGAAAATAGACAAAAGTACCTGGCGTATTTTCTTGGACCAGCCCAGTGCTGTGACCTTGAACTACCAGGTCTATGCCAATGAATTGGCTTTACGTGCCCGCCATATCGATGACACCCATGCCTTTATCGATGCTTCCGGCTTTTTTATGTACAGCGAAGCGACACGCAATGATCCCGTGACTGTACAGTTGACAGTACCTAAGGGCTGGCGCTCGGTGTCGGGAATGAACAAGGGCAAGAACCAACATCAGTTTGTTGCTCCAAATTACGACGTCTTAGTGGACTCACCCATAGAAACGGGTATCAACGAGCTGCACTCCTTCTCGGTCGATAACCGCGATTATGAGCTGGTTATCTGGGGAGAAGGCAATTATGACAGCGACAAGATGGTGGCCGACCTTAAAACCCTGGTCCAAACCGGTCATGTGGTCTGGGATGACTACCCCTATGAGCGTTATGTGTTTATGGTGCATGCCACCTCGGGGGCGCGTGGTGCCACCGAGCATCTTAACTCCACCATTATTCAGCGCCACCGTGATAAGTTTGCTAAGCGCGAAGACTATTTGGGCTTTATTGCCACCGCCGCGCATGAGTTTATTCACACCTGGAACGTTAAAGCCTATCGCCCCGAAGGCATGGTGCCCTATGACTATGTCGCGCCCAACTACACGCGTTTACTGTGGCTAGCAGAAGGCTCCACCAGTTATTTGGAAGATCATCTGTTGCTGCGCTCGGGTTTAATGACCAAGAAGGAATTCTTTAAAGACCTGGGTAAACGTATTAACACCCACCTTAAGACGCCGGGTCGCGAGGTGCAAAGCGCCGCCCATACCAGCTTTGACAAATGGATCAATCAAGGCGGCGATCATGGTCGCAACTATAGTACCAATATTTACTCGGAGGGCTCTTTGCTTTCCATGGCCTTGGATCTGAAACTCCTGAGTGATTCTGCTGGCCAAGTGAGTTACCGCGATGTGCACCGCCAGCTCTATAACAAGCATAAATTACCCAACGGCTTTAGCGAGCAGGATGTGATTGCCATTCTCAACGAGCTGAGCGGTCAGGATTACACCGCCTGGTGGGCCGACAATGTTGAAGCGCCCATGAATTTGGACTTTGATGCCCTATTAAATAAGGTCGGCCTTGAGCGCGTGTACCCCAAAGATGCCAAGCAGATTGCGTCTTTGGATGTCAATACCAGCACCGACAAGGGCCTGCTTAAGCTGGATCATGTGCGCCGTGGCGGCGCAAGTTGGCAAGCAGGGCTGACCGCTGGCGATTTGATCGTTGCCATTAATGGTCGTCGCATCAGTACCGACTTAGCCACGACATTGGCTGGCTATAAGCCGGGCGATAAGGTGTCGGTGAGCTTTTTCCGTCGCGACCGTTTGCAACAGGTGGACCTTGTTCTTGGCCTGCGCTACGACAAGGATGCAACAGTGCAGCCGGTGAAGGCGCCAACTCAGGAGCAACAGGCATTATTCAAAGCCTGGATGGGTGTAGAACTAAGCGATTAAAACCTTTGTCCTGCAACCAGGCTCAGGCGTTGGTTGCGGGGATTGGGTAAGTTCTACGGCCCTGCTTTCTCAGCAGGGTAACCAGATGGCGCCGCGCCCTGTAAGCTGGCGTCCAATTGTGCAAGGCCAGCCACTGTTTTTGCAGCGGATAGGCCTTGGGCTTATTTCGTCCCTTACTGGCTATATCGCTGTCAAAATAGTTGTCCTGGGCTATGGGGTAGGGATGCAGGGCACCCACATGGACCCCGGTTTCCCAGGTATGCTGAATGTCCGTATCCACCGGACGATAAATCTTATTTGCATGGGCCAACATCTGCTTTGCGCCGAAGCGACTGATCACATAGGCACAACAGCCGCTTAACGGCTTATCATGGATCACCAAATGATGATTCGCATCCAGCTCACGGCTGAACTTATTGGCACGTTCGCGGCCCTGATAGTTGCAAAGCTTGATAATGTCTACGGGTAATGGCTGATTTAATACCGACGCCAGACTGGACTTGAGGTTCCCCACCAGCGAGAAATCATCCTCAAGCACCAAGGCATACTCATTTTGGCTATCAAGCAGAGTTTGCCAACACTTCTTGTGACTCAGATAACAGCCGATTTCGCCATCACTCAAAGGGCGGTAAAACTTAGTCCGATTGGCTTTAGTATCAAGTATTGCGTTTTTTTGTGCTGCAGATAATTGCCGTCCGTTCACCGCGTCAATGCGTTCAAAAGCTAATCCTTGGCCTGTTAGTTGTTGCGCCGCTCGTTGTAACCTGTTGTCGCTGCCTTTGAGGTTAATCACATAGATGGGGATCATTACGCTCTCCGCTGATTGATTTGATGCCAGTATGAGATGGGAATAAGACACTGGGATGTAATTGGGATGACAGGTGGATTACCGGCCGGATTACCGAGCAGATTAGGTTTGCTTAGCTGCGTGGGGAGATATTATGAGCCTGCTAAGGATATAAATAGAAAATTTGTGATCTGGATAAAAAGTAGCCACGTATTGACCCCTGTAGTGAATGTGAATCTCCCTTTACCACCTAAGTTTAAGGACACAGACCATGACTATTTTAAGCCGTACCTTTAATACAGCACTCGTTGCTACTGCGCTTTGCGCTGCCTTGTCGGCGCCGGCTAAGGCTGAGAGCCCCAAATGGGCCAACAAATCTCAAGCGAGCATCGTTGAATTTGCCCTGGGTGCTTCGGGCGAGCCATTTGACTTTGACGATAATGGCAATGACTTCGATATTTTGGTCGCGGCGCTTATAGATACCAGCGCCATCAGTTTATTTGATGGCAGTGACTTCACGGTATTTGCTCCGAACGACCAAGCGTTTTATAACCTGACCAACACGGACAACGACGCCGATGCGTATAACGCGGTGGTCGGGCTATTAGGCGTTGAGGGGGTTGGTGGAGTGCTGGCTTATCATGTAACCGATGGGGTGCGTAATTCTCGCTCTGTGGTGCGAGCGAAACAGTTAACCATGCTTGACGGCAACACCATCATGTTTGACAGTGGCTTGATCATTGCCAATGGCTCTGAAGCGGCCTTATTGAATATAGATAACCGCGTGGCGGACGGCATGGTGCATATTATTGATACCGTACTCATTCCTTAGTGGTGTTAACCACTGACCTCAGGCAAAGCGCTCCCTTTTCAGGGGGCACTTTTTTTAGTGCTGTTTACAACCCCATCTTATAAATGCCAAGGAGTTTCCTGATGACGGGCATTAAATGGGTATTTGCGCCTGATTTCACGGCGCTTGCCTGTGGACGATAATGGTGTAAATAGCGGCCGCAGACATAGGTAACAATCAAGGTGGCGACTATCAACTCTAGCTGTGCAACCGATGTCACCCAGTTTATTTCCCTTACTTGCCAACCATTAATCGTCATCCAATCCGCAAGTTTAAACAGTGCGGTGGCACCTATCACCAAGGGAAAGGTAAAGGCGGCATAGCCGGGGCTAAAGGGCAGGCGTAAAAGTCGAAAAAAAGCCAGATACACCACAGATGTCATTAACACGGCCAGGGTGAGCAGAATGCCTATCACCAGTGGCGAAGGGTTTTGAACCAAGGTCAGATAACCGGCCAGTGACAAACTCGCGGGCGCCGCCAGTACGGCCAAGGTAGGCCTGGCGTTGTCCGGTAGCTGGTCAACAAAAAGTAAGCGATAGAGCATCAGAGGCAACATTAACGCATACATGGCGATGCCAAAAATGAGTAGTGATTCGGCCAGCGGACGCAGCGCTTCCCCGGGAAAGGTGACGTCAGCCACAATAATACCTATGGGCGGTATGAACCAGCTTGGTGCCATGTGTTGTAGTTTGAAGTCGGCAAGGCGGTGGTAAACAAATAGCGCGAAAAACCCGCTGTGCAAGAGTATGGCCAGTAGCCATAGGCCTTTGGCGAGCAGTGGCGTTATGACATTCAAAGCGCTTGATACAACCATGGTGGCCATGGCAAAGGTGGGCACCACACTGCCCGTAATCGGATGGCGTAAATCCTCCACTAAGGTGCGCGGGTGAGTAATAAATTTGGCCAGTACTAACAGCAATAACGCAGTTGCTATTAAGGCCCCCGTTGCTTGCGCCACGCCGTTCATACCAGCGATGTTTTCCCAGCACCAGCCTAGTGAGGCAATCCCGAGGGCTAATCCTGCTAAGGGAGTCGGCACCTTGGTTAATCGTGATTCTTGTTTACTCATGGTCATGGCTACACCCTTGTGGTTTAGTTCGCGCCGATTCGCGGCTCGGTTTTCGGTGTAGTGTAGAGCCAAAAAAACGTTTAATATATTTTAAAATATTGATTGTATATTTAAGTAAAATTGAACGGAGGCGTAATGAATATTGCCTTGCGACAACTGCGGGTATTTGTGGCCGTGGCTCAGGAGCTCAGCATCACAACCGCCGCCAATAAATTATGCTTATCTAAGCCGGCCATCAGCATGGCGTTGAGCGAGCTGGAAAAACAACTGGGGCAGCAGCTTTTTGATCGCCACAATAACAGGTTACTGATCAATGAGCAGGGGCGTCGCTTGTTACCGCTCGCCGATGAACTACTGGCAAGGACTCGGGACATTGAGCACTTGTTTAATCAGCAGGGCGCCATCACCGGCAAGTTAAATATTGGCGCCAGCGACACCCTAGGCAATCAGGTTGCGCCGTTTTTATTGCGAGATTTTCGCGACACATCCGGCCATCGAGAGCAGGCCTTGTACATCTCTAATACCGCAAAGATATGCCAGAAATTGTGTGAATTTGAGCTCGATATCGGCATGGTTGAGGGCAGGGTTCAACATGATGAGCTCCACAGCATTCCCTGGCTTGGAGATGAGATGGTGGTGGCCTGCCATCCGCAGCATCCGCTGGCGCAGTTGTCGGCGCCCACGCTAGCGGATCTGGAGCAGCAGCACTGGCTGTTACGCGAGCCGGGCTCAGGTACCCAGGAATACTTTCTAAATCACCTTGGCGCCCGGTTAAGCCAGTGGCAACTGGCCTTTGAGCTCAATAGTACCTCGGCCATTATTAACAGCACCGCCGCCGGGCTCGGCATTACTTGTTTGTCACGCCGCGCCTTGAGCCAGGCCGAACAATTAGAGCGGGTGAGCATATTGGACTTGCCAATCACATTTACACGGGATTATTGGCTGTTATACCATAAAGAAAAATATCAAAGCCCGTTGCTTAAGCAGTTTATAGGCTTTTGCGAGAATTGGTCCGGTCAGTAAAAAACGGTTAAGTCGATAGCGAGCTAATCTGAGGCAAGCAAGCGGGTGAAATTATAACAACAGGAAACACCATGGATTATTTGCAAATCAATAAGGCCACCTGGGATAAAAGAACTCAGGTGCATGTAGCGTCTGAATTTTACGGCGTTGACGCCTTTAAAAATGGCCGCTGTTCCCTTAATCCCATTGAACGTGAACAGGTAGGCGATGTGACCGGTAAGTCCCTGCTTCACCTGCAATGTCACTTTGGTCAGGATACCTTGTCCTGGGCACGCCTAGGGGCAAAGGTGACCGGGGTCGATTTATCCTCGCAAGCCATTGCCCAGGCAAACGCCTTGAAACATGCCTTAGGGCTGGACGCTCAGTTTATCGAAGCGGATATCTATCGCTTTGGTCAGGAAAATACGCAGCAGTACGATCTGGTGTTTACCTCCTACGGCACTATCTGCTGGTTACCGGATTTAACTCGGTGGGCCCAGATCATAGCCGGTGCCTTGAAAGTAGGCGGGGAGTTTCACCTGATAGAGTTTCACCCCGTTAACGATGTGCTTAGCGGCTACGCCTATTTTCCCAGTGAGGAGCCCGATGTGGAGGAAGAAGGCACCTACACGGAAAATTGTGATGGCACTACCTCAACGACCGTATGCTGGTCGCATTCGCTCAGCGAGGTGCTGAGCGCATTAGTAGATGCGGGCCTATGCATCGAAGCCTTTAACGAATATCCCTACAGTCCCTACAATTGTTTTGAGGGGTTAGAGCCGGTGCCCGGTCTTGGTTATCAGAAATTACATAACGGCCAGCAAGTGCCTTTGGTGTATGGGGTCAAGGCTCGTAAAATCGCGGAATAAAACCTGGAGCACCTTAGTTGCTGGTGAACTTCAACAAAAAAGCCGAAGACTGACTTCGGCTTTTTATGCTTTGATTGTAATGGTTATTTCTTTACCTTGCCGATATCGTACGACGTCATCCAAGGGGTTTTGCGCGACAGCGATTTGCCGGTATGGATGGACACAGAGGGAGTCTCATCGTCCTTTACAAAGGTGGTGCGCAGCGAGTTTTCAGACTCTTTTTGTTGCTCATACCAGCCTTCGCCCAAGCATTGGCGGGTAAAATCCGATGCTTTTTGGTGGATTGTCAGGGCACCGTCTTTATCCGCATAGGTTTGCTGACAGCTATAGGCATAGGTGCGCTCGTGAAGGGCGCTGATCTGGCAGCTGTCGCCCACCAGGTGATAACGGGCCTGCCAGCTGTCGATAAACTTGGATTGGGTGCGTGCCATTTTCAAACCATCAAACTGATTGTCATAGGCCGACATCAAGGCTTGGATTTTGTCGCAGGATGAAAGGTTATCGACATAGGTTTGTTGCTGTTTTTGCGCTGGGCTGGCGCAGCCGGCGAGGAGAATAACGGCCGCTATTGCTGGGTAAATTGCTTTCATGGCAAACAGGTCCTTATTTGTAGTAGCCTAAGCATACAAAATCTCTGGGCGGTGTGGCAATGTAAAACACCCAGAGAGTGAATAATTGCCCACCTAAACAGCTATTTACTTACAAGTGCGGCCTTTTTGGGGCGCTGATTCGACTAATGCCGAGACTGCAACCGCGCTACCACATCTCCTAAGGATAAGCCCTGGCGCTGCAGCAACACAATTAAGTGATACATCAGATCGGCGGCTTCATCGGTGAGCTCGTTATTGTCGTTTTTCATCGCTGCCAAGGCGACCTCCACCCCTTCTTCGCCTACCTTCTGGCAACTGCGGCTAAGCTCCTTGGCAAACAGTGATGCTGTGTAGCTCGTTTTTGGATCCGCATCCTTACGGTCGATGATGATTTGCTCCAGCTCGGCTAAAAAGCCCAAAC
Source organism: Pseudoalteromonas sp. T1lg75 (assembly GCF_002964705.1). Lineage (GTDB taxonomy): Bacteria > Pseudomonadota > Gammaproteobacteria > Enterobacterales > Alteromonadaceae > Pseudoalteromonas. The sequence goes on from NZ_PQCD01000033.1 coordinate 604,235, forward strand.
TGGGCTTGGCATCGCCAAAGCAACTTTGGGTGCCCAAGTGGCAGGTGGGGCCTTGCGGGTAGGCCATGATCAGAATAGAGTCCTGATCGCAGTCGGTGTAGATGGCTTCAACCTGTAAAAAGTGGCCTGAACTTTCGCCCTTGGTCCACAGGCGCTGCTTGGAGCGCGAGTAAAAGGTGACTTTCTTTTGCTCCAGGGTGTGGGTAAGCGCCGCCTGATCCATAAATCCCTGCATGAGAATTTGCCCGGTAATAAAGTCCTGCACCAGGGCAGGGATCAAAGGGCACTTGGCAAAATTCACATCGCTTACATTGCTAATATCTATTCGCATAATCGAGTCGCTATCTTGTTATCGGCTAGGTGTTGTTTTAATTCGTTAATATTTATCAAGTTCTTATGAAATACACTGGCGGCCAGGGCACCATCGACCTGGGCCTTTTTAAATACTTCACTGAAGTCGCTGATTTTTCCGGCGCCGCCGGAGGCAATCAAGGGCACATGGCAGATATCCCGTACTTTGGCTAATTGTTCAATGTCGTAGCCTTTGCGCACACCATCTTGGTTCATACAGTTTAGTACGATTTCACCGGCGCCGAGGGCTTGCACTTGCTCAACCCATTCCAGGGTATTGTAGCGGGTGCGCGATGAACTGTTGGGATCGCCGGTAAGCTGATAGACCAGATACTCGCCACTTTGGGCATCGAAAAAGCTGTCGATGCCCACCACCACGCATTGTTTGCCAAATTCGTCGTGTAACTCGCGAATAAGCTCGGGACGGGCAATGGCAGGGCTATTGATACTGATTTTATCGGCGCCACTTTCAAGCACCCGCGCCGCATCGGCGACGGACTTGATGCCACCGGCAACGCAAAACGGAATATCGATATTGCGGGCTATATGCTCGACCCAATTCACATCAAGCAGGCGTTTTTCCACGCTGGCGCTGATTTCATAAAACACCAGCTCATCGGCGCCGGCATCGCTGTAGGCCTTGGCCAGCTCAAGAATATCGCCGACGATTTCATGGCCCTTAAACTGTACGCCCTTGACGACCTGACCGTCTTTTACATCCAAACAGGGGATTATGCGTTTTGATAACATGCTAGTGCCTCCTCAACCGTAAAGGCGCCATCAAGCAGGGATTTGCCCAGGATCACCCCTTGGGTGCCAATTTCTTTTAAGCGACGAATATCCGCTAATGAGCTGACGCCACCGGAGGCCTGAATGCGCAGACTGGGGTTATGCGCCTGCAGTTGCTCGTACAAAGCAAAGGAAGGGCCGCTCATGGTGCCGTCTTTGCTGATGTCGGTGCATAAAAAGTCTTTCACCCCCATCTCAGCGTAAAAATCGATAAGTTCAAACAAGGAGACATCGCCGCTTTCCAACCAGCCGTGGGTGGCGGGCATCCAGCCCTTTTCGGTGTTATTCACATCCAGGGCAATGACAAACTTCGGGGCACCGTATTGGTTTATCCAGCTTGCCACTTGCTCTTGGTTATTGACCGCTTTTGAGCCAATCACCACCCGTGCGGCGCCAGCTGTAAGCCACTGTTCAACGTCATCGCCACTGCGAATGCCGCCGCCGACCTGATAGCCGACGTTGAGCGCCTTGGTGGCTGCCTGAATTTGTCGCCATTGCTTCTTGCGAGGATCTCGTGCTCCTTCTAAATCAACCAGGTGCAGCTTTTGTGCGCCCTGTTGCTGGTATTCCATTAGCCGTTCGGCCAGGTCAAAGGGATAGAACTGGGCGGTGTCGTATTTGCCCTGAAATAAACGCACGATTTGTTGTTGTAATACATCTAATGCTGGAATAATCATAATGCGTCCTCAAAGCCGCCAGTCGATAAAGTTTTGCAGTAAGCGCGCGCCTACTTTGGCGCTTCGTTCCGGGTGAAATTGCATGCCGGCGTAGTTGTCCTGAGCGACCATGGCCGAAAAAGTTTGGCCGTATTCGCTGGTGGCCAGGGTCGCCTGGTTGCAGCCATGGGCGAAGCTGTGTACAAAGTACACCTGATCGTCATCCTGAACACCCTGGGTCAGCGGGTGCGTTTTGGTGATCTTTAGGGTATTCCAGCCCATGTGCGGGGCGCTCAAATTCCCTACCTCAAGCTCGTCGACGGCGCCGGGAATGATGCCTAAACAGGAGGTGTCGCCCTCGGCCGTGTGCTCGCACTGCAACTGCATGCCCAAACAAATGCCCAGTAATGGCCTTTGGTATTCCTTAATGGCTTCTTGCCAGCCGCCGTCAATCAGGCGCGCCATGGCAACCTTGGCATGGCCCACTCCCGGTAATACGGCACGCTCATACTGACTGAGTTGCTCAGCGTCGGTGATCACATCAACCTGAGTATGTAAACGCTCAAAGGCAAAGCGCACCGAATTGATATTGGCGCAGCCGGTGTTGATTATGGCTATCATAAAACCCCCTTGGAGCTGGCCGTTTGTTGCGAGCTGTCTTTGCTGATGGCCATGCGCAGCGCCCTGGCGAAGGCCTTAAACAGGCCCTCAACCTGGTGGTGACAATTCCCGGGCGTGACACTTAAAATCAGCGACAGGGCGGCGTTATCGCTAAGGCTTTTGAAAAAGTGTTCGACCATTTGTACATCCATATCGCCGACTTTTTCACGGCTAAAATCGGCATTTAACACAAACGAAGCGCGTCCGGATAAGTCGATTTGCGCTTCGGCCTTGCATTCGTCCATCGGCAGGGCAAAGCCGTAGCGGGCAATTTGCGACTTGGTGCCAAGAGCCTGGCGTAGCGCCTGACCCAAGGCGATGCCGACATCTTCGACCAGGTGGTGCTCGTCTATGTGTAGATCGCCACTGGCCTTAATATCCAGGTAAATATTGGCGTGGGTGCGGATCTGATCCAGCATATGGTCGAAAAAGCCCAGCCCAGTGCTGATTTCGCCACTTTTATTGGCATCCAGGTTTAGCGCTACGGCAATTTGCGTTTCCTTGGTGTCGCGGCTGACGGCGCCTTGGCGGTCGGCGGTAGTCAAGCGAGTGACTATTTGCGCCCAGTTATCCTGATACAAGATGCCCTGCATACAGAGGTTTTCGGCCAATTGAATATCGGTCTGTCGGTCACCAATGACATAAGAATTGGCGATATCCACCTTGCCTGAGCGCATTAAGTCGACCAGCAAACCGGTTTTTGGTTTACGGCATTGGCAGTTGTCGCCATCGAAGTGCGGGCAGATCAGCACGTCTTCAAAGTGAATGCCTTGGGAGGTAAATAGCTCCATCATTTTGTTGTGCGGCGCATCGAAGTCCGCCTGCGGGAAACTGTCCGTGCCCAAACCATCTTGGTTAGACACCATCACCAGGCGATAGCCGGCCGCTTGCAGGGCGAGCATCGCTGGGATAACACCGGGTAACAAGGCTAATTTCTCTAGGCTGTCGACTTGCTTATCGCTGATAGGCTCTTCAATCAGGGTACCGTCGCGGTCAATAAATAAATAGGGGTTGCTCATATTAGTTCCTAAAAAGTGCCTTGTTATTAGTTTGCAGTGGAGTCGGTTAATGAGTCCAGCCAGGCTTTGACCTCACCGAGCTCCTGCTCATTGCCGATGGAAATACGCAGCCAATCGTCCTCGCCATAAAGGGTAAAGGGGCGCATGACCAGGCCCCGCTGATAGGCGATGGCAATGGCGTTTTTGTCTTTTAGTTGCAAGGTGACAAAGTTGCCTTCCCCGGCGAGTACCCGAGTGACTGCATCGCTTTGTTCCAACCATTGTTGCAGGCGTGATTTAAGGGCATTTAAAGTATCCACCTGGCGGCGCATTGAGGCTATGTTTGCGGTGCTCAGCGCTTGTGCGGCGATGTCGGCCACCACGGTGGATACCGGATAGGGCGCCAACACCTTGCGAAGCGGTGCTAAGATGCTTTCGTTTGCCAGGGTAAAACCGGTGCGCAGACCCGCCAGGGCAAAGGCTTTGGACAGGGTGCGTAGCACCACTATATTGGCGTAGTCAGCCAGTAATGACACCGCGCTTTGCTCAGGGCAAAACTCGATGTAGGCTTCATCAACCACCACCAGGGCACTGCCTGTTAGGCGCGCTGCAATGGCGGCGATTTTATCTTGGCCTATCAGGGCGCCGGTGGGGTTATTGGGGTTGCAGATAAACACCAGCTTGGCATCGCCAACCTGGGTGCAAATCTCATCCACCTCGCCTTGGAGCAATAATTCCTGGCTCAGGGTATTGAGCGCGACATTATGGGTGTCGGCGGTGACCTTATACATGCCATAGGTGGGTGCAAAAATGGCGATGCTGTCCTTTGCGCTCTGGCAGAAGGTGCGTACCAGCAGCTCTATGCCTTCATCGGCGCCTCGGGTCATCACCACCTGCTCAGGCTTTACCCCAACATAATTGCTGTAGGCCTGTATCACCTGCTGCGGCTGTGGGTCCGGATAGCGGTTGAGAGCCTGACCACTGAGTTGATATTCGCGGTTATAAGGGCTTTCGTTGGCGTTCAGCCAGGTTGAGCCGCTGAGTTTTTCACTCTTTGCCGAACTGTAGGCGCTGAGGTTGGCAATATTTTTCGGTAACAATTTTTGCGCTAACCCGTCTTGTGGTGAACCCAGCTGTTGTTGTGTTTTTACGTCGGTGCTCACTGTGTTTCTCCTAAACGGATGCGAACGGCATTGGCGTGAGCATCGAGCCCTTCTGCTGCAGCCATGGGAATAATTGCTTTTGCCAAATCGGCCAAACCACTTTTGGTAACGGTCTGCACCGTATAGGTGCGATAAAAATCGAGCAGGCTGAGGCTTGAATACACCTTTGAATACCCGTATGTGGGCAACACGTGATTGGTGCCCGAGGCATAATCACCGGCCGATTCAGGGGTGTAATCGCCCACAAAAATAGAGCCTACATTCTTTATCTTAGGCAAGTATTCGGCACTTTCACCAAGTTGCAGAATCAAGTGCTCTGGTCCGTACAGATTTGAGACCTCAACGGCCTGGGTGATGCTTTGCACCTTGATCAGCGCCGAATTTTCAAGGGCTGCCTTGGCGATGTCGGCGCGCGGCAAGGCTTTTAATTGTTCAGCCAACGCTTTTTGCGTTGCCGCTATCACCTCATCGCTGTCGCTTAGCAGAATGACTTGCGAGTCCGGGCCGTGCTCGGCCTGAGAAAGCAGATCAGCGGCAATAAATTCACCGTTCGCTCTGCCATCGGCAATCACCAAAACCTCCGAAGGCCCGGCGGGCATATCAATGGCTAAACCGGGGACCTGCTGGGCGCATAATTGCTTGGCCATGGTCACATAGGCATTGCCCGGACCAAAAATTTTATTGACCTTGGGCACGGTGTCCGTGCCATAGGCCATGGCGGCAATGGCTGGGGCACCACCGACTTGCAGCACCTGTTTAATACCACACAGACGTGCGGCGTATAGGATAGCAGGAGCAATGGCGTCATCGCCCTTGACCGGGGTGGCCAACACCACAGTCTGCGCACCGCTAATTTGCGCCAGCACGCCTTGCATCAATACCGAAGAAGGCAGAGGGGCGCTGCCGCCTGGCACGTATATGCCTACTGCGTCGATGGCCTGGTAGCGCAGCTCACAGGCTACCCCGGGCTGCGTGCTTAAGCTGATGTTTTTAGGCACCTGAGCAAGGTGAAAACGGCGAATATTATTGTACGCCTGTTTTATCGCGTCCTTTAGCTCGGTATCGAGCAGCTGTTCGGCGTCGGCAAAGTCGTTATCGCTGCAAAGCAGTGGCGCCTTGATTGCTCGGCCGTCCAAACGGTTGGCGTAGTCGCGAAGTGCCTCATCGCCTTCGCTTTGCACGCGACCGAGTATCTCCTCACACACTGGGCGAACATTGTCGGCGGCGCTCACCGCCGGACGTTGCAACAGCATTTGCTGCTCTGTGGGGCTAAGAGTATTCCAATCAATCACGGTCCGTTACTCCATCATTTTCTCAATGGGCATCACCAGAATGGAATTGGCGCCGAGTGCTTTTAGCGACTCCATGGTTTCCCAAAACAGAGTTTCGCTGCTGACCATGTGTAAGGCCACATACTCTTCGCTGCCGGCTAAGGCCAGCAGGGTAGGTTGACCGGTGCCGGGTAACAGGGCACAGACCTCATCAAGCTTGGCCTTGGGGGCGTGCATCATGATGTACTTGCTTTCTTTTGCTTGTTTTACACCGCGCAGGCGGGGCATCAGCTTATCGATGAGCGCCAGTTTTTCGCTATCCTGGAGTGCTTCATTTTGGATTAGGCAAGCGTTGGACTCTAAAATGGTGTCGCCCTGCATCAGACCATTGGCCTCCAGGGTGGCGCCAGTAGAAACCAGATCGCAAATGGCATCGGCGAGACCGGCGCGCGGGGCGACTTCGACCGAGCCGGTCAACATCACCACGCTGGCATCAATGTTTTCACGCTCCAGGTACTTACTGAGGATCTCAGGGTAAGTGGTGGCAATGCGTTTACCGGCGAACCAGGATTTATCTTGTTGACCCAGCTCCTGGGGCCAGGCCAGGGCCAGACGGCAGTAACCAAAATCGAGCTTAGCCAGTTTTTTCACCGTGCCTTCGTTGCCACTACGGGCGCGTTCAGCCTGGACTTCTTCAAGGACGTTTTCGCCGACGATGCCCAAGTCACAGACACCATCCAGAACCAGTCCGGGAATATCGTCATCGCGCACGCGCAGTACATCGATAGGCATATTGGTGGCGTGGGCGATAAGACGTTGTTCGCGTAGGTTTAATTTAACGCCTAGTTGCTTAAGCAGGTTTTGGCAGTCTTTGGACAAGCGCCCTGATTTTTGGATTGCGATACGTAAACGGTTGGTGTTGCTCATAATTCATTTCCTAAGTTAAAAAACTAAAAACCCCGAGGGATCCTCGGGGCGAAAATGAATCTGGTTTTTTAGTCGCGCCGGAGGTTCCTTTTAGGAATAACCCCCCAGCGAAATACCTGACAGGCTATTCGTGGATGTGATGATGATGATGAATAGTTGTCAGTGTATAAGTCATGTTTGCGCTCGTGTTGTTGCTAAACTGAAATAAGATGATTAAGTTCGTTTATAGATAAACACAGAGTTTGCATTCATTGCAACCATTTTTTTTATTGCGTTAAAGTCTAGCCTATAACCGCCGATAATATAGTTATGAATTAAGGTGTCGCAGCGGATAATGAGGAGTGTGAATGTGGATATTATGATCCCCTTTATGGGTCGCATTACCCGTCTAGAGGTGCAACACAAGGGCGCCTTTCACGTTGCCGGGGTCAAGGATGATCAGATTGCCAAGGTGCGCAATGAGCGCAAACGACTCGGTACTAAGAGGGGCCAAGAAACCTTTGTAGATGATGGCGTTACGGGAGCGGAGCAAGGCAAGGACAGTCCTCCTCGCCTTGATGTATGGGCTTAGCTGGCGCCTAGAAGTACAGGTGCTCCTTGATTTCACCGGCCACTTTAATTTCACATTTGTCGCCAGATTTTTGCTGTGAGGCTTGGATCATGCCGGCTATCATACCAAACTTGCCGCCACGCTCTTGTAATACAGAGCCAAAGTAGCAATAGCTGCTGATATCTTCACCTTGATAATCCGTACTTAGGTTTAGCGTCGGAGTATAGGGAGCGAAGCGACCTTTCATTACCGGCTCACCATTAATGCTCAGTTCCAAATGATTTTTATCGACGTTGTAGATGCCGCCAAAGGTCATGTCGGTGCCGTTGATGGTGACGACTTTTTCTTGCGCTACACGCGGGGGCGTACTGCCACAACCGGCTAAAGTCATCACGGCCGCAAGGGTGCAGGTTAAGGTAACTTTGTTCATAGATAAATCCTTTTAGTTCATGCTTTTAGTTCTTAAAGAGAACGCGCGATAGACTACACAAAAATAGGTACAAAGCCAAGGCTTGATGTGCAAGTTGGAGTCGCTTTAATTTTCGGCTATGATCGGCGCCTATTTCCTGTCTTCTTTGGCGCCGTGATCCTAATCCTACTATGAGCATAGAGCAGCTTTTTTCACCCACCGGCCCGTTGGCATTGGCCTTTAAAGGCTATCGCCCCCGCCAAGCGCAAATTGATATGGCCAAGGTGTGCGACTTGGCCCTCAAAAATGCCGAGCAGGTCGTGGTGGAAGCCGAAACCGGCACCGGAAAAACCTTTGCTTATTTGTTGCCAGCGCTCACTAATAAGGGCAAATACATTATTTCCACGGGCTCGAAGGCGCTGCAAGAGCAGTTGTATCACCGCGATTTACCCACTGTGTATAAGGCTCTCGGCAGTGCCAAGAAAAAAGCCCTGCTCAAGGGACGCAGCAACTATGTGTGTCACTATCGTCTTAACCAGCATGTGGCCCACGTACCCAGTGATGACACGGATATCATGCATCAACTGGCCATGGTGGCTAAATTCGCCGGCGAAACCCGCAGTGGCGATATTGCCGACTGCCCGGGAATAGAAGACGATGCCAAGGTGTTGCCCTACGTGACGTCCACGGCGGATAATTGCCTGGGTAAAGAATGCCCGGATTTTGATGCCTGCTTTATTCGTAAAGCCCGTTTACGTGCCGCCGAGGCCGATATTGTGGTAATTAACCACCACCTGTTTTTCGCCGATATGGCGGTGAAAGAAAGTGGCTTTGCCGAGTTGTTGCCCGGCGCCGATGGCTATATTTTTGACGAGGCGCATCAGTTGGCGGACATCGCCAGCGATTATTTTGGCGAGAGCGTCTCAAGTAAAAAGGTGTTTGCTTTTATCACCGACGCCCGCATGCTTTATCGCACCGAACTGCGCGATATGCTGCAACTGGGTAAAACCCTTGATAAGCTTGAAGCGGCGACCATGGATTTGCGCCTGCAACTGCCACATGAAGGCGGTCGCGGTGACTGGCGTCAGGCGCTGAGCAGCAAGCCCCTATGCGACGCCGTACATAGAGTTAGTAAAGATCTGCAGTTTTTAAACCAGGTACTTAAGCTCGGCTTGGAACGCAGCGAGCTGGTGGAGCCGCTGTTAGAGAGGCTGATGAGCCTAATAGCACAATTCGAGCGGGTGTTCGATGTTGCCCCGAGCGGCTATAGCTATTGGTATGAGGCCAGCCGCCGCCATGTCAGTATTCATATTACGCCTTTGAATATTGCCGCCAAGTTTAAAGCAATGCTGGCCGAACGTGAGGCCGGTTTTGTGTTTACTTCAGCAACGCTGTCGGTTAACAACAGCCTGTCGCACTTTAGCGATGCTTTGGGATTGTCCCCGGCGCATCAGTTGATGCTGGCCAGCCCTTTCGACTATCAGCAACAGGCGCTATTTTGTTTACCGCGCTATCTACCGCCTGCGAATTCCCCGGAAATGCCACGGGCCTTGGTGGGGATTTGTCAGCAGGTTATTAAAGCGGCCCAGGGCCGTTGCTTCTTGCTTTTTACCTCGTATCGAGTGATGTACATGGTGGCCGAGGTGCTATGCCAGCAAATGGAGTATCCGGTGTTTGTTCAGGGGCAGATGTCGAAGCGTTTGTTGCTGGAGCGTTTTACCCGTCATGGCAATGCGGTATTAATGGGGACCGCCTCTTTTTGGGAGGGGGTGGACGTGCGCGGCAGTGCGTTGAGCTGTGTGGTGATAGACAAGCTGCCCTTTGTCGCGCCGGATGATCCACTGTTACAAGCGCGAATGCAAGAGTGCGAACATGGCGGCGGCGATCCCTTTGCACAGATCCAATTGCCGCGGGCGGTGATCGCCTTAAAACAAGGGGTTGGCCGCTTGATCCGTGATAGCCAAGATCGCGGTGTTTTAGTATTATGTGACAACCGCGTCGTGACCCGAGACTATGGTCAGGTGTTTTTGCAAAGCCTGCCCAATATGCGTCGTTGTCGCGACATGAACCAAGTGACCGCCTTTTTACAGACAATAGAGTAACTATGAGCCAAACCATCCTAGCCCTTGACGCCTCAACCGAAGCCTTATCGCTTGCCTTAATGCATCAGGATAAACTCTATCACTTTTTTGATGTCTGCCCGCAGCAGCACAGTCAGCGTATTCTCGATGAAATCGATGCGTTATTAACGCAGGCAAATTGCGATATTCAAGATGTGGATGTGATTGGTTATTGTCAGGGACCCGGCAGTTTTACCGGGGTTCGTATTAGCGTTTCCGTTGCTCAGGGCCTGGCTTTTGCCACTAACACTCCGGTGATTGGCGTTTCCTCTTTGGCCATGATGGCACAGCAGGCTATTAGCGAGCGCGGTGCCAGCACTGTCTTGGCCGCCATCGATGCACGTATGGGTGAGGTGTATCTGGGTGCCTATGAGGCAAAGGAAGGTTTAGCTCAGTTAGTTGGCGAGCAGCAGGTGCTTGAACCTAGCGCCGTTACCAGCCCGTTTGGCGCCGCGGTGGCCGTGGGCACGGGGTGGCAAACCTACCCTGAGATGGCCGACGGGCTGAGCCAGGTTCAGGTGGATAAGGAGATTACCTTGCCGGACAGTCGCTACATGCTGCCGCTGTTGGCACGCGAATTTGCCCGGGGCAATGTGGCCGATGCGGCCTCGGCGCAGCCAGTGTATGTGCGCGATACGGTAACCTGGAAAAAACTACCGGGTCGGGAATAAACATTGCGCTTAGCGGTGCTTTGTATCACACTAAAACAGTGTCTTTTGTCATTAGCTAACCTATGTCTATTCGTCGAATTAGCCAAGCTCCAGCCGGTGCGCCTCAGGTTCATGCCCAGGCGCGCAGCGACAAGGTGGTGCGGGAAACCAGCGCCGAGCCTCGCGGCGGCAAGGTTAATCACTCGGAGCACGGACGCGAGCTCGCCGAGGCGCTGTATCGGCAAACCATCTATGACCAGCCAAGAGACAGTCGCACCAGTGCAGCCATTGCCACCTATCGAGAATATGCCTTCTTGCAACGCCGCGAAGAAGTGCAGGCCATGTTACATATAAGCCTGTACGCTTAATACCTAGACCCGAGACTCTCCGCCCACCTTTAAAGCTGCCAATAAAAAAGGTGGGCCCTGGGCAAACTATTTATCTTCTGTTGACCAGGATAAACCACCCGCAGCCCGCCTTTTATGAATGTACCCCAATGACAGAATACGTTGTTAAAATGTGGACAATTTTGCCATTAAGCGATACTTTATGAATTAATAAAAATAATAATAAGTTATTAATATCGTGCATCATCGCGTTTTTGCAGTGTTTACCCGCGGAGCTGCCAAACTAGCCGCCAATACGGTAATTTTATCGTTGCGAGAGGGGTATATAGCCCTGATCCCGTTTTTTGTAATGGCTGCCTTGGTAACCTTGGTTACACACTGGTTGAATTATGAAAAGTTGGTCGCTTCCTATGCATTTTTGAGCTCGTTCAATGTGCTGGTCTGGACCTTGTTTCCGCTGACCACCTTGCTGTCCTTTAGCTATTACCTGGCCAAAAATCTTAAACTGAATACCATAGCAGTACCTATTTTGGTGCTTACCTGCTTTAGTGTCGCCTCAGGTTATATTTATGTGCTTGACGATGGCAGCATAGGTGTTAACAGCCGCGCCGGCGTGCTCTACACCATTTTAATCCCCATTTTCTGTTGCTATATGATGCGCGCCATTTTACGTGCCCGCTGGTTACGGATTATGCCCGTTGGCAACATCAGTTTATTTTTGGTCAAACACCTGAATTTGATATTGCCGTATATGTTGGTGGTGTCAGCCACCTTTACGCTATTTCCCCTCGTTGATTGGTTACTGGGTCAAGCATTGGCGGTATTTAATGAGCAGCATGCGCTTTTGAGCAGCGGCGAGAAGCTCACCATACAGCTCCTGGGCTCGCATCTATTATGGTTGTTCGGCATTCATGGCGATAATGCCTATCAAATTATAGCGACACCACAGATGAGCAACTTTCTATTGGGCTTTGGTATGGACAGCGAAAGTTATATCAATAGCTTTGTGCTGCTTGGTGGCTCCGGATGTATCTGGGGCTTAGTGATCGCCTGTCTACTGCAAGGGAAGGGCACCCATGAAGCCAGTATTGCCCGGCTTAGTTCGCCGCTGGCGCTGTTTAATCTCAGCGAGATCATGGTTTATGCCCTACCCATAGTGTTTAATCCCTATTTGCTATTGCCCTTTATTATCACCCCTTTAATTAATGCCTTGCTTAGTAACCTTGTTATAAGTCAGGGCTGGATAAGTGTGGTCGCAGGGGCGGATATTCCCTGGTTTACTCCGGTGTTTATTAGTGGTTATGTGGCCACCGATAGTCTTATCGGTGTACTCTGGCAGGCGCTGCTTATCGGCCTAAGTACCCTGATGTATCTGCCCTTTGTAAAGGCCAACAGAGAACATAATATCAGTGGTCGCCAACTGGATATGCTGGTCAAACGGGTGAGTGCCGGACGCCAGTTAGAACGACAGGCAGAAGCGCAATTTGCCAAGCGAGACAGTCAAAAAATAGCCGAGCAAAAGCGCCTGAACGAGGTGATTGAAACCCTAAAAGAGGGCGCCTTATGCCTGTACTATCAACCCAAGGTTTGTAAAAAAACCAAGCGTATTCTCGGTTTTGAGGCGCTGCTACGTCATAAGCGCAGTGATGGTACCATTGTCAGCCCCTGGTTTATTGATGTATTGGAGCGGTTTCAAATGATGGATGTGGTCGATAGCTTTGTTATTGACCAGTTGGAGCTCGACCTGCAGCAATTTCATCGTCATCAACTGGTGCCGAAAATCAGTTTTAACATTTCTCCGCGTAATCTCATTAACCGCCGCTATAAGCGTGTGATCCGCGCTTTCAGTAAGTTTCCGGATCAGGTTGAAGTAGAGATTCTGGAGTCCTCATATGCCGACGATTTTAGCCGCACCCAGGAGATAGTTGCTAAGTTACGAAGTGAAGGGATCCGCTGTGCGGTGGATGATTTCGGTACCGGCTATTCCTGCTTGAGCCTTCTTAGTAAGCTTAACGTCGATACCATCAAATTCGATCGCAGCCTGTTACCCAGTGATGAACATGATCCGGCAACCATCTTGTATCAAAGCCTGACGCAAATGTGCCATCAGTTGGGTTTTGAGGTGGTGGCAGAAGGCATTGAGTCGGACTTTCATGCCGACTTTATTACGCCCTTACCGATTTCCCAGTTACAGGGCTATTACTTTGATCATCCTTTGACTCTTGAGCAGGCAATCCGTAAGTTTGCCGATCAGGGCCTGGATACCATAGTACAGATAAATCGGGATTTACCTGTTGCCAACAGTAAAAAAGCCGCTCAATGAGCGGCTTTTGAGTCTTCAGTTTTCAGTAGGGTTGTTAAACTATGTTAACAAGCAGGTTCAACAGTAACCCAATATTGCTGAGATATCAACTTTGTTATTGTTTGTTAATAAAAGATATTAACTTTGTGGCGATATCGACGTTATTTTGTGAGCCGATAAACTGCTCATAACCCATACCATGGGCAAACACCTGCACGTCTATGGCGGTGTGGCCGGAGGTTGTCCAGCCGGTGAAGCTGGCTTCATTGATGAGCTTTTTAACCGCTAAAACCAGGGCCTCTTCATCCACTTGTTTTGCCTGTGTAAGTAACACTTCACGCTCCTTGGTATAGGCTAGGCCGCTATTGCTTTGCCATTGCTCTTGCATGTTGTCACTGGCCATAAGACGCTCGGCAATCACTTCGGCGGTTGCCTGCACACCCTTAACCACATCCGCCTGCCATTTATACTGGCCTTGGGCGCCTATGGTTAAACCACCCGTAGAGTGATCCGCGGTGACCACGAGTAACGTGTCGGGATGCTTGGCGATAAAGTCCTTAGCGACCTTGATGGCCTCGGCAAAGTCATGCATCTCAGCCATAGCGCAGGCGATATCATTGGCGTGGCCACACCAGTCGATCTGGCTGCCTTCGATCATCACGAAAAATGGTTTTTCATTCTGCTCTAACAAAGAAAGTGCCTTGCGGGTCATCTTGGTCAGGCGTTCGGGATCGCTATCCAGGGCGAAGGGCAGGCCCTTGGCAGCGTATAAGCCAATGGCCGGAACCTGTTCAATTTGTTCAAGTTGGGCCAAGCTGTCACTGTACTGATAACCGGCGGCGATAAACTCGTTGACTAAGTTTCTATCTTCGCGGATAAAGTATTGGGTGCCGCCACCGAGCATAAGATCAACGGGTAGTTTGCCATTGATTTTATTATCGATATAGTCGTTGGCTATGTCGTCGTAGTTGCCGCGCGCTTCGTTATGGGCAGCAAAGCTTGCCGGAGTCGCATGGTTGATTTGCGAGGTGGCCACCAGGGCTGTGGTCATGCCCTTTTCTTTAGCGATCTCAAGCATGGTTTTTAATTTTTGTTTTTCGCCATCGACGGCAATGGCGCCGTTATAGCTTTTGGTCGCTGTCGCTAAGGCGGTGGCACCAGCGGCGGAGTCGGTAACTATGGTGTCATCATCCGGGTAGGTATGAGCCATGCCGGTGAGCATAGAATCAAAGACGGTGCTTTCAACTACGGCGGTGTTTGGATCGTCTTGGTAATAGCGATATGCAGAGGTATAGGCAGGTCCCATGCCATCGCCAATCATGTATATTATATTTTTGGGTGTTGGCGCATTCGCACTGGCAAAAAAGCTGGCGAAGGAGAGAGTAGCCAAAGTGAATGTACGTTTCATGTCAAAGTCCTGTTGTCAGTTGCCGCCATTCTATACCTTAGATTATGAAAATAAACCGCCTTGCGGTGAAATGGAGTTGCTTTGCATACATTTTCGATAAATAACCGTGCCTTAACTTTGTGTGGCCTAAGCAATAGTGAGCAGGCCATAAGTTTGCATCAAGACGATGTGGTGATCGCCTGTCATGGCTGGCAGGATAATAGCGCTAGTTTTGCCCCCCTGATGCGGGAATTATCACCCCAGTTGCCATTATATGCCTTTGACTGGCCGGGGCATGGCTTATCCCAATGGCGCCATCCTCAGGCGCACTATTACTTTATCGATTATGTAGATGATTTGCATCAGGTGATCACTCAGTGTCAGGCACAGCGTGTGCATCTTGTCGGCCATTCATTAGGGGCCATGGTGGCGTCCTTATATGTAGCCTGCTTTCCCGAGCACATTGCCAGTCTCACCCTGATCGAAGGCATAGGTTTGGTTTGTGCCGAGCCGGAAGAAGCCAAAGCCTTGTTGATGCGCGCATTGGCGCAACGGGCCCGGGGCGAAAAGATCCGCGAGTACCCTAGTACCGATGACCTGGTTGCTCGGCGATTGGCGATCAGCGACTTTGATGAGCCGGTGGGTAAGGAACTGATGGCCCGCAATATTGAGCCCGGACCCGAGGGAGGAGTGCGACTGCGTACCGACCCGCGTATCAAGCATTATTCCGCTTTTCGCTACAGTGAGGCTCAGGCTCATGCCTTACTCGATACCATAGATGTGCCGACCCTGCTTATCAAAGGCACCGAAGGTTATTCCATGGTGCACCAAAATGAACATAAATTTGCTCATCATTACAGTCAGTTAAGTGCTAAAGTAGTAGCAGGCGGCCACCATTGTCATATGCAAAGCGCCTTAGAATGTGCGCAACTTATTGGTGCACATTTGCATCAAAGTGGCGCAAGATAATTGTAACTTTGCCGTAAATATGGGAATATCGCTGAAATTAGAGCTTTTGCTCAATTGTTAAAAATATCAACTTAGATTAAGGTTAGTAGTGCGATAAACCGGCCGCCCAGCAGCGAGCCATACGCACATTAGTTTGGCGTCGTGCCCTGATTACGCCGTGACTCATGACTTCTAAGATAAACCATTATAAGAACAAATTAATAGGAGCCTAGTGTGGAGAAAATCTGGCTTAAGCGTTATCCGAAGGGTTGCCCAGAAACCATCGATCCCGCTCATTACGACTCTTTACTGACACTGTTTGAAAAAAGTTTTAGTGATTTTGCACACCTGCCTGCATTTAAAAATATGGGTGTGACGCTGAGTTATCAGCAGCTTGACGAAGCCACCAAAAAGGTCGCGTCTTACATTAACAATGACCTTGGTCTTAAGCCCGGCTCTAAAGTCGCGGTGATGATGCCTAATCTTCTGCAAACGCCGGTAAGTATTTTAGGCGTATTACGTGCCGGCTGTGTGGTGGTTAACGTAAACCCCTTATACACGGCGCGTGAGCTCGAGCATCAATTGAATGACTCCGAGGCGGATGCCATCTTTATTCTCGCTAATTTTGCCCATACTCTGGAAAAAGCCATTGCCCATACTCAGGTTAAGCATGTGATCGTCACCGAAGTGGGCGATATGGTTGGCGGCCTGAAGAAGCACCTGGTCAACTTTGTGGTGAAATATATCAAGAAAATGGTGCCGGCCTATCAGCTAAAAAACACCATTCCCTTCACCGAGGTGATGAAAAAGGGCAATGTGGCCACCTATCAACGTCCCCAGGTAACCTTAGATGATCTGGCCTTTTTGCAATATACAGGCGGTACTACCGGAGTGTCGAAAGGGGCCATGCTGACTCACGGCAACATGGTGGGCAACCTGGAGCAGGTGTCCGGCTGTTTGGATAATATTCTTGAGCGTGGCAAAGAAATCGTGGTGACGGCCTTGCCGCTTTATCATATCTTTGCATTGACCGCGAACTGTCTGACCTTCATGAAGTACGGCGGTATGAACCTGCTGATCACCAACCCCCGTGATATGAAGGGCTTTGTCAAAGAGCTTAAAAGCAACAAGTTCACCGTGGTCACTGGGGTGAACACCCTGTTTAACGGTTTATTGAATACCGACGGCTTCGCCGATATCGACTTTTCTAATTTGAAAATGTCACTCGGTGGCGGCATGGCGGTGCAACGCCCGGTGGCGGAGCGCTGGCAAAAGGTCACTGGTACGCGCCTGGTAGAAGGCTACGGTTTAACCGAGTGTTCTCCGCTGGTAACCGTCAGCCCTTACGATCTTGACGGTTACAATGGCTCAATCGGCCTGCCAGCACCGAGCACCGACATCAAGCTGATGCTGGATAATGGGGAAGAAGCGCCTAAGGGAGAGCCGGGTGAGCTGTGGGTGAAAGGCCCGCAGGTAATGAAAGGCTATTATAACCGCCCCGATGCCACTGCCGAATGCTTAAAAGATGGCTGGTTTGCCACCGGTGATATCGCCACCTACGATGACGAAGGCTTCTTCTATATTGTTGACCGTAAGAAAGACATGATCCTGGTTTCCGGTTTTAATGTCTTCCCTAATGAAATTGAAGAAGTGATTGCCGACCATGAAGGGGTGTTAGAAGTTGCCGCCATTGGCGTGCCCCACGAGATCAGCGGCGAGCAAGTAAAAGTATTTGTTGTTAAAAAGGACCCGTCTTTAACGGAAAAGGATATAATAAAGCATTGTCGTGATAACCTGACGAATTATAAGGTTCCTAAGTTGGTGGAATTTCGTGATGAATTGCCAAAAACCAACGTCGGGAAAATACTGCGACGTGCATTAAAAGACGAACAAAAATAGCGATGAACAGACCGGCAATAGCCGGTTTGTTTTTAAGGAGTACAAGTGGAATATCAGTTAATCACTGAGCAAGGGGCGTTGGATACATTTGTCGACGCGATCAGCAATGCAAAGGTGCTCGCCATCGACACCGAGTTTATGCGCCGCCGAACACTTTATCCAGAAATTGCCTTATTACAGGTTTTTGACGGCCAGCACCTGGCACTGATCGATCCGCTGGCAGAGTTAGATTTAGGCGCCCTTTGGGCATTATTGCAAAAGCCCGAAGTGTTAAAGGTATTACACTCGCCCTCGGAAGACATCGAAGTATTTCAAAACTTTGCTGGCTTTGTCCCGGCGCCACTGTTCGATACCCAGTTCGCCCTGCAGCTGTTAGGCTCGGGTAACTGCGTCGGTTTCGCCGCCATGGTGAATGTGCGCTTGGGTATTGAGATCGACAAAAGCGAGTCACGTACCAACTGGCTGCAAAGACCACTGCGTGATAGCCAGCTTACCTATGCCGCTGCTGATGTTGCCCATTTACTGCCTTGTTTCGAGCAAATTGTGGAAGAAATCAATGCCAAGGGTTGGTTCGATATCGTTATTGCCGAGTCACAATTAATTTCTCAAAAGCGTGCATTTACTACCCCGGATGAGCTTTTATACCGAGATGTGAAAGGGGCCTGGCAACTTAACCCGAGGGACTTGGCGGCACTGCGTGAGTTGGCCATGTGGCGACGAGAAAAGGCACAACGTAAAAATCTGGCACTGAATTTTATCGCAAAGAAGCAAACATGGTGGAAATCGCCAAACGTCGCCCAAGCTCTTTGAACAGCATGCGCAACATTCCCGGTGTTGATGCCATGGAGGTTAATCGCTCGGGTCGCGAAATGCTCGCCTGTATTGAGCGCGCCAGGGAGTTAAGCGAGGAACAGTTACCGGCTCGGGTCATGCGTTTGATGGATTATCGCGGTTACAAGCAGGCCGCCAAGGACATCAAGCAAAAGATCACCGCGGTGAGCAAAGACAGCGGTATCCCGGCTGATGTGTTTGCGAGTAAAAAGCAAATAAATCAGTTGATCAGTTGGAACTGGAAGTTAACCGATGAAGAGCGTCAAATACTTATGGCGCCGGATATTTTACAGCCATGGCGCAGTGGCTACCTTGTCGAGGTATTGAACAAGTGGGTGCCGGGCGCGCAGGAGTAGGGTGCAGAGTAAATGAAGTACCAAGGAAAAATCGAGCAATGGAATGATGAAAAAGGGTTTGGCTTTGTGCAACCCAATGGTGGGGGCGAGCGCTTATTTGTGCATATCAAGGCCTTTAAGAAAAGGACGCGCCGCCCTCAAAACGGTGATTTAATCGTTTATCAAGGTGCCCGAGACAAGCAAGGGCGTGCACAAGCGGTGGATATCAGTTTTGCGGCCGATCATAAACGCCGGGCAAAAAAAAGACCGGGACAGACAAGGACGCTAGGTAATCTCACCGTAGCAGCAGGTTGCCTTTTTATTGTCGCTGCGATTTTAGTTGGCAAGTTGCCACTGTGGTTTGTGCCGCTTTATTTATTGTTAAGCCTTATCACCTTTATTGCTTACGGGCGTGATAAAGCGAAGGCCCAGAACAACCAGTGGCGCACACCGGAAAGCACGCTGCAGGTGTTGGCTTTACTCGGTGGTTGGCCCGGTGCCTTTATGGCACAAAATAAATTTAGACATAAATCTAAGAAGGGCTCTTTTTTGTTCGTCTTTTGGCTCTGCGTATTGGTCAACCTGGCGGCCGTGGCCTGGTTGTGTGGCAGTGACGGTCAAGTCTTACTCGACAAGATTAGCGCTAGCTTGTACTAGCGCTTTTGCCGTCATTGGCAATTAAAAATGATATGAGTAACTCATGACTATACTCTCCGAGCCCGGATTGGTTTCGCCAAACCCGGCATTGGAAATATGGCCTATTTCCGCGCGAACTCGGTGCTCCTTGGTGAGTTTGTATTTAGTGAATAGATAACTATAGAATTCAAGGTCGTAGCCCAATGAGTCCAGGTTATGGGCATAACCCACATGACTGGCTATGCCCCAGCTCCAATCATCATTGATGGTAAAGGCTTTAGCCGCACCTAGGCCGTAATATTTTTGATCGTGCTCGGCAATTATCACCAGCATTCGTGGTTGCAGTCCCCACAAGTCCTGCACCGGCTTAAGTTCATAGTCGGCATGAAGGGCAAATTCATCGAATTCATCAAATATGGCCCAACCGGCAATACCAACACTCACCGACAAGCTTTCATCGGCGGCGTTCACGGGTAAGGTAAATAAAGCGAGTACTGCAACACAAGGAATAGTTCGTTTCATCAAAGCGGCATCCGTAAAATTTATTAGGTTCTAACTAATTGTCTTTTTGTCCGTGCGTTCCATACTGGCTAACACCGCCTTAGCCAGATCCGTCCCTTAATTTAGTGTTGTCGCAATCGGCGAACTTGTCCAGCGCGATAGCAAAGACCATTTTCTTGTTTGCTAATGCGTTGTCGATTTAATACTCGACTAGGTAATCCCGAATCTGTATGTTAAAACATCAAAAATTATAAATAACAGGGATATCAGATGATTAGGTTGTTGGTGTTGAGCATGTCACTATGTGTAGTGGTGAAAAGTTGGGCTTTGGATGTTGCTACCTTGACCCCTATCGAGAAAGTCAGTGTCGCGTATGCAGGCTTTAAAGAGCCGATGGACTTTAACGTTACCTTACCGGCCAGCTATGCTAATGAGCCCGATAAGCGTTATCTGGTGTTGTTTGATCCACACCCGCGTAGCCAACCTCACCTCAGTGGTTTACAGGATTGGCTCAGTCACAATGGCGAATGGCCCTGGCTGGAAACCCTGGTAGTAACGCCTGCTTCCTATCACAGCGAATATGCTGCTTTGTTTAATAAGACGGCGGAGAATCCAAGTGATGCCGAGTTGCTGACATTTCTTGAGACTCAGGTGTTGGCGCAAATAGACAAAAAGTACCGCACCCACGACTTTAGAATTTTTAGCGGCTTTATGGGTAATGGGGCGTTTGGTCTCTATGCCTTACTTAATCGTCCACAGTTATTCGACGCCTATATTATTGCCTCGCCTTCATTGGCCGATGACTTTTTGGCGATAAGTTCAAACGCCAAAACTCAGTTGCCTAAACTTAACGATAAAATGCGCTTTGTGTATTTGGCCATGGGTGAGCATAGGTATGAACAGGGTAACCGAGAAGACACAATGGCCTTTGCCGATGCGCTTGCGGAATATGCACCCGCAGAGCTCGAATGGCATACACATCTTAATGATAAGCGCCATTATATGAGTCGCCCCGTCTTGGCGGTCGTTGAGGCAATAGAATTGCTATTTGCAGATTATCATACCCCGCTGGCGCCAGACTCGGCCATTTCACAACAGGGCGTTGACGCCATTATTGCGCATTATCAAGTCTTGTCTACACGTAAATACGGCTTTGAGGTCTCGGCGCAAAGCTCTTTGAAGGCATTGGCTAAATCTAAGCTTGATAGCAATCCTGATGAAGCGCTGGCCATCTACGAAAAGGTGATTGCCCTGTACCCAGATTCCGCTTATGCCTATGCGGATCTGGCCGCAGCCTACGACGGGCTTGGGCAAATCGACAAGGCCATTGCGCTGCAAACAACGGCGGTTGAGAAATCCAAGAACATGGTGCCGTGGCATCAGAACAATCTGCAACAGCATCTTGCAGCCTATAAGTCGAAATTAGCCACTGAACGCTCGGAATAAGTCGACTTATGGCAAGCATGTGAAACTTGGCACAATAAAAAAGGAAGCACCTTGGCTTCCTTTTTTTGCACCCAAAAAAACGATTATCTTTCTTCGTCGGGTAGCGTTACGTTTAGCTCTAATACCGCTAAATCGTCTTCATTTTGTTCCAGCTGCACCTGCACGGCATCGGCATCGATGGCGACGTACTTGCGGATCACATCAAGAATATCTTGCTTAAGTTGCGGCAAGTAATCGGGTGTACCGCGCTGTGACCGTTCGTGAGCGACTATGATCTGCAGTCGCTCCTTGGCCATTGAGGCGCTGGTTTTCTTTTCTGAACGAAAATAATCGAGTAAAGACACATTATCCTCCAAAAATCCGTTTGAATAGGCCGCGTTTCTCTACATCCAAAAAGCGGAACTCAATTTGTTCACCAAGCAGGCGGTTAATGGCATCTAGATAAGCTTGGCCGGCATCCGACTCGTTGTCCAATACCACGGGCTGGCCCTGGTTCGATGCGTTGAGTACCGCTTGCGACTCTGGAATAACGCCTAGTAGGTCGATGGCAAGAATATCGTTAACGTCTTCTACCGACAGCATTTCTCCGCGCTGTACACGCTCTGGGTTATAACGGGTCAGGAGCAGGTGCTCTTTTACCGGCTCCAGGCCTTCTTCGGCTCGGCGTGATTTGCTCTGCAAAATGCCGAGGATGCGATCCGAGTCGCGAACCGATGACACTTCCGGGTTAGTGGTAACAATGGCTTCATCGGCGAAGTACAGGGCCATCATGGCACCGGCTTCAATACCGGCCGGTGAGTCACAAACGATAAAGTCAAAATCGTTCTTTAACTCGTTAAGGACCTTTTCAACGCCTTCTTTGGTTAGCGCGTCTTTGTCACGCGTTTGCGATGCCGGTAGGATATAGAGCTTATCGACGCGCTTATCCTTGATCAGTGCCTGGTTAAGATTGGCTTCGCCATTGATAACGTTGACGAAGTCATAAACCACCCGGCGCTCACAGCCCATGATCAAATCCAGGTTACGCAGGCCAATATCGAAATCGATAATCGCCGTTTTAAAGCCCTTAAGAGCAAGGCCAGTACCAATTGCAGCGCTAGAGGTTGTTTTGCCTACGCCGCCTTTACCAGAAGTAACGACAATAATTTTTGCCATGAGTTTTATCCTTTAACCAAAGCTGATATATGAAGTGAGTCTTGGCGTTGGCGAATGCAGGCGGCTTGCCCCCATAGTTCACCTTGCAGTGAGTCACTGATCCAATAACTGCCGTTCACTGAAACCAATTCGGCCTCGAGTTTTTGACAGAAGATTGTGGCGTTTTTATCACCCTGCGCGCCGGCAATGGCACGACCACGCAAGGTGCCGTAAATATGAATATGGCCATCGGCGATCACCTCGGCGCCGTGACTTACCGCGCCAAGCACTATCAGATCCCGACCTTTGGCATACACCTGTTGCCCAGAGCGCACCGTGCCTTCCACAACCATGGTTGGTTCTGGCTCGGCTGTAACTGCGGGTGCAACTGCGGGTGCAACTGCGGGTTTAGAAGGCGTCTTGACTGGTGCTTTGGCCTGCTGATTATCTTTGGCGTAGTTGAGCACAGAAAAACCGGCCGTTTTAGCCTGCTGATGTTGTTCATCCGAACCACTGCAGACGCCCACGGGATTAAAGGCTAAACGTTTTAGCAGTGCGTGCAGTTGAGAAAAGTCGAGTTCGGCGCCATCGAGCGCTTCAAGATTGACAACAATAGGGGCACCGGCGAAGAATTTAGGTGCTTGGGAAATTTTGGCATCAAGCTGTTCGCTCAATGCGCTCAAATCAGATGTTAGCAGGCGTAACACCGACAGCGTGAAGAGGTTCCCTTTTAATTCGAATAATTGTTCCGACATAAGCGCTCGTACTTGTGTGGCCTGTTATTAATTATCACCAAGAAAAGTCGGTACAAACTTGCAATGGGGCTGACTTTGGTTAGGCCTTGGTGTTGAGCTTTGGCCACTAAACTTACCACATGATTTAGCTCTCATGGTATAGTGTCAAGGTGTGTTTCGCAACAACTTAAAGGCCCTAACCATGCTGTGCGCAGTATATAAGAGTAAGAAAAAAGCAGATACCTACCTTTACTTGCCAAAAAGAGATGATTTTTCCGATGTTCCACAACCGCTTATGGACATGTTTGGCACACCGCAATTTGTTATGTTGATTAATCTGGCAACAAAAACACAGCTAGCCTTGGCGGATCTTGCTAAGGTTAAGGAACAATTAAGTGAGCAGGGGTTTTATTTACAGTTACCCCCGCCAACCGAAAACATGTTGGACGAATTTAGAAAGCAAAATGGAGTAGAGCGTGATTAAAAAAATCAGCAAGTATTTAGCCAGCGCCTTTAAACCCGCAACCCTGTCTAGCCTAAGCCTGGCAGTGGCGGCGACGCTATCCTATCCCACTCTGGCAAACTCGCAGATAAAAAGTGTTGAAGAGCAACAAGTCGCCTTTGACGCTTATGTTACCAAGCTAAAAGATGAAGCCTTGGAAAAGGGCTATAGCCAGGAGCTGCTTGATACCGCGTTTGCCACCATCAAGTTTAAGCCTAAGGTGATCAGCGCCGATAAAAACCAGCCCGAGGTAAAAGAAACCCTCGAGACCTATTTACCTAAGCGTGTACCTCAGTGGAAGATTGACAAGGCCCGTGAGCTGTATAAAAAGCACCAGGGGACCTTGGAAAAAATAGCTACAGAGTACGGCGTTCAGGCACGCTTTATCGTTGCCTTGTGGGGCTTAGAAAGTAACTTCGGGCGTATTCAGGGCGGTCATCCTGTTATTTCCAGTTTGGTGACTTTAGCCTATGACGGCCGCCGCGAGGCCTTGTATAAGCGCCAGCTCTGGGCCGCACTCGATATCCTTAAAGAAGGGCATATCGATCTGGAGCACTTTAAAGGTTCATGGGCCGGTGCCATGGGGCAGACGCAGTTTATGCCAACCTCCTTTAACGCCTATGCGGTGGACTATAACGGCGACGGTCGCAAGGATATCTGGACAACAGAAGAAGATGCGTTTGCCTCTATCGCTAATTACTTAAAGAGTGTGGGCTGGAATGACGAGCTAACCTGGGGCCGCCAGGTAAAACTCCCTGCAGATTTCGACACACAGGCGATCTTGCAACGTGGCACCCGCACCCACAAGCAATGGCTGGAGCACTGGTCTGATTCGGAGCGCTCCCTAAGTCAGTGGCAGGAACTGGGCCTTAGACGCATGGATGGCACGGATTTACCGCAGCGCGAAATCACCGCCGCCTTAGTGATGCCCGATGACATCAAGGGTCGCATGTACCTGGCCTATGATAATTACAAGGCGCTGATGAACTGGAACCGTTCATACTACTTTGCAACCAGTGTCGGTTATTTATCGGATCGCATCGCCTATCCGGCCATTAACTAAGGCTCTAGGTTTTGTTATACTACGCCCCGATTAATTGGGGCGTTTTTTATGGTAGATGATAAATTTTGGCAGACTAAAACCTTGGCGCAAATGAGCGACAAGGAATGGGAAGCCATTTGTGATGGTTGTGGCAAGTGTTGTCTGAACACCTTTATCGACAGTGAGGATGAAGATGACTTTAGTCCCACGGATCAGCTGCGTCCCGGCGAAGAGCTGATATTTACCAATATCGTATGCCAATATTTGGATAATAAAAGCTGCAGCTGTACGCAGTATGAGAAGCGTCAAACCCTAGTGCCCTCGTGCGTTAAGCTGACCAAGGACAATATTGCCGATATCTTTTTTATGCCTAAAAGCTGTAGTTACCGACGGTTACAAGAGGGGCGGGGACTGGCTAGTTGGCATCCGCTGTTAAATAAAGGCAAAAAGTCAAAAATGCATGCGGCGGGGATCAGCGTACGCAATAAAACGGTAAAAGACTCGGATGTTCCTCTTGAAGAGTTTGAAGACCATATTGCCGAATGGCCAACCTATGATTGCGATTAAGGTATCCCGGTAGCGTTTAAAGGGTTACTTCATAATGACTTCACGCATGCGGTATTGACCGGTCAGCGTTCTGATCTTGGGGTATTCTTTGGAAATTTTGCGGGAGTTCTCTTGGTTTTCCTCGCCCCACTTTTTCATAAAGGCCTGGTACTTTTCCTTGTTTGGTTCAAGGTCGGCGGCATTTTCAAACCACACCACTAACACTAAATTGAAATCGCCACTGATGGGTAAATCACTGGCATAGATTTTCCAATCTTTAATGTATCCAAGCTCTTTCTGCATTTTTACTGCTTTGACCCAGGTGTCACGCAGTCCTTCTAAGTAAAGATCGCCCATATTGGGATCAACTTTGACTGTGGTGACCTCAAGAATCGATGTGCCCAGATCGTAATCTTTATAGACTTCGAGTTCAGCATGTACATTGCTAGCGGCAAAGGTCAGCACTGCACTGAGTAACAAGGCATACCTGTTCATATCATGTCTCCTGTATTGTTTGTTGCACCGGTGCAAACAAACGCCTTTAGTATAGGGTGTTTGGCTATGGCTGCTTGTTTTTTATTCGATCGTACCTT
Source organism: Pseudoalteromonas sp. T1lg75 (assembly GCF_002964705.1). Classification (GTDB taxonomy): domain Bacteria; phylum Pseudomonadota; class Gammaproteobacteria; order Enterobacterales; family Alteromonadaceae; genus Pseudoalteromonas. The sequence continues at coordinate 629,962 of NZ_PQCD01000033.1, forward strand.
CCGCATTGGCGATACTCGGGGTTAACCAAGGTGCAAGTATTGAATTATATAGCTGGAACGTTCCAGTTATTTTTTTGTGACCTTGTTAAATTGCTGTGTAGAATCAAAATCAACAAGTAGACGGAGAATGATTCGTGAGTGAGATAAACAACAATCAGGCCTACGTTGCAGCGACAGAAAAAAACAGTAACTACACTTTGCCGCTTGCAGCCATGACCACCCTGTTTTTTCTATGGGGTTTTATTACAGTTCTAAATGACCTTCTTATCCCGCGCCTTAAAGCGGTATTCGATCTCAGCTATACGGAAGCCATGCTGATCCAGTTTTGCTTCTTTGGTGCTTATTTTATTATGTCCTTGCCGGCCGGTTACCTGGTTAAACGGTTCGGCTATAAAAATGGCGTGGTCAGCGGTTTGTTGATCGCTTCAACCGGCTGTTTATTGTTTTACCCTGCGGTAGCGGTACATGAATACTGGTTGTTCTTAACCGCCTTATTTGTTCTGGCGTCCGGTGTGACCATCTTGCAGGTGTCGGCAAACCCTTATGTTGCCGCACTTGGTCCCGCGAAAACCGCACCCAGTCGTTTAAACCTGGCACAAGCATTGAACTCGCTTGGTACCACGGTCGGCCCTATCGTTGGTAAGTTTTTACTCTTTGGTGGCAGTGCCGCACTGGCAGCCGAAGCCGCCACCGCCGACAGTGTGAAGGTGCCCTATCTAATGTTGGCAGCGGCACTGCTCACCATCGCCGTGGTGTTCGCCATTTTGAAATTGCCGGTCATTGAATCCCACAGTGAAGAGTATGATTGCAAAGCAAAAAACCACTCTTTGACCGAAGCGCCACACCTGGTGTTTGGGGTATTGGCTATCTTTTGTTATGTCGGTGGCGAGGTTGCCATAGGCAGCTTTTTGGTGAACTATTTCGGTGAGGCGCACATTGCCGGACTGCAAGAGCATGAAGCAGCGCACCTGATTGCCTATTACTGGGGCGGTGCCATGGTCGGGCGCTTTATCGGCTCGGCGGTATTGCAAAAAGTGGCGGCGAACAAGGCGCTGCTATTTAACGCCTGTGCCACCATATTATTATTGGTGATCAGTATTAACAGCAGCGGTAAGTTGGCCATGTGGTCTGTGCTGGCGATTGGTTTGTTTAATTCCATCATGTTCCCGACCATCTTCACCCTGGCTATCGACTCACTGAGCTCGTTAACCAGCCGTGGCTCGGGTTGGTTGTGTCTGGCCATAGTCGGTGGGGCACTGGTGCCCTTACTGCAAGGTTATATGGCCGATAGCATTGGTCTGCAAACCAGCTTCTACGTACCCCTGGTATGTTACGTATTTATCGCCTGGTACGCCATGAGCCTGCCGAAGCTACTCGGTCAGTGGCGTAAAAAACTAGATAACTAATTACTTTCGTTACGCCCGGCGTACTTGAATGCACGCCGCGGTGTTATCTAGGGCCGACAAGTTTTAACGCTTGTCGGCTTTTTTGTGCCCGCTTGTGAATACGTATTCATAAGCCGATGGGGCAACATTGACTTGGAACGTTCCGATTTTTGGGGTTGACGATACGCGGTAAGTCCGAATTAAAATGCCGACACTTTGGTATCGGCATGAGCATGTCATAGCAGCACTTTAAAGTTGCGCTCTAGGTAAATCGTATTATTGGCTAGCACCAACACACAGGGCATAGGTCGTCAGTGTGCGCTTGCCAGCGGAATTAAAGTCCCCGGTGATACGCCATCCGCCGTCGCTGATTGGGTAGCTAGCGAGCACGCTGCCTTGTCCTCCTGCCAATAAATGTCCGCCGCCGACAACACGGTCACCGCTAAGGCAATATCTATCGTCGGTTACACTGCGGAGATTGTTACTGGTCTCGATGACACCGCTACTGCGGTAGGTGTTCAAGGCCGTAACGCCAGCTGCATTGGTGGGTTCACAGGTTACATCGCCGTTTTCGAAGATCTCACGTATTGAGGAGCCTGGCTCGCAAATGCCTGTGACCCGAGCCTGTTTTGTTTGCAGCTCGGCACTAACTATAAGCAATTGTTGCTCTAATTCACTGGCGCGCTGCTGTAGCGCGGAGATATCCGTATCATTAGCATCGATACGGGCATTGATGGTGACTATCTCTCCTTGGATGGCCGTGATCAGCGCCTGCATGGCCGCATCCGCAAGGACCAAGGCGGCGATATCGTTTTCATTTTGCGCTACGCGTATTTCTAATGCCGTCAGATCTGTTCTCAGGGCATCGATCAACTGACCCTGCAAATCTTGAATCGCCGTTAAGGTGGCAATATGATTTTCATTGGTGGTTACGCGCATTTCCAATGCGGTCAGTGCGGTCATTAGAAAATCGATTCGTGCGTTCTGTTCCAACTGCTCCTGCTCTATGAGGTCGAGGCGGTTGTTAATAAGGGCGATGGCATCGCCTAACTCCATTTCAAGAATATCGATGCGCTCGTTGATGGTTTTAAAGGGTTGTCCATTGGTGCTACCTTGCTCACCGCCTCCAGGAGCGGCGTAGACTGAAGTTCCCATTGCGAGACAGAGCGCGGCACTCACCATAGTTAATTTATTCATTGCATGTCCTTTAGAAATTGTTTCTTTAACAACGAACAAAGGCGCAACAGCTAAAATGCTGCTCATAAAGAAATACGTCGATTATGTGTATACGTCTTAAGATGATTCAGCACTAGGGCTGAGTTAAGCCTCAGAGAATATAGTGGCAAGGGCAGCAGGGTGCAAATTACGGTGATGATATTAAATTAGAACTTAACCAGTTATTCTTTATAATTCATATCCTTGCAAAATAATGATATAAATTTGATTGTGATTATAAATGAAGAGAGACGATGAATATTAATTTAGTGCCGTTATTTGGTGGGGTTGTCTTTGCAGCTGTTGGTGCGTATATCCTTTTCGACTATTACCGTTTTAATAAAAGTGCTCTTAAAACACAGGGCAAAATAATTGCCTATGATGAGTATCTCAGCAAGAACTCGGATGGACACCAACGCATGCAATATCGGCCGCATTTTGAGTATTCGGTCAATGGCCAGCGTTTTGTGGTTATCTCAAAAACGTCCTTTAACAGCAAAGTGGTCCCCGTAGGGCGTACGGCCGAGGTGTTATACCAGCGTGGTGACGAAGCCAATGGCCGCCTGGCCAAGGGCAATGGCTATGTGCTGGGCCTTATCTTTGTTGGCCTTTCGGCTCCCGCCTTGTACTTTGGACTCGGTGGCTAAGCACAGCCGCCGTCTTATTAAAGCACCTTAATCCACTTCTGCCGCTCAGTGCCTGACTGCGGCAGTAACTCTGCCAAAGTCGTCCCCATACGGAAATAACCTGTCCTTTTGTCTGAGTAAATCCATATAAGACATTTGTATGACATTTGTAACTAAAGTGTATTATTTGCGCAACACGGCTGTCACTTTCGTTCTCTAGACTTTCGCTCATCTTACATTCGTGCCGGAAATCCGGTACAGCATTAAGCTCAAAATAAGGTGTATGCGATGAAAGGCGTTAAACCCCTGATATTGGCTTCACTGGTGGCTGCTAGCAGCTCACAGTTAATGGCCAATGAACTTCAGACAGTTAAACAAAAAAGTGGTGAGATCAACCAATTAGCCACGCAATCTCAAACAAAAATAGACACGATTGCCGACAACATGCAAACCCGTTTGCAAAAGTTTAAGGCACTCAATAAAGAGATCGATGGCCTTAGCGTGTACAACGCTCAGCTAACCAAGCAAGTGGCCAACCAGGTCGAAGAAATGGCCAATATCAATGCCTCTATGGATCAGGTATCGGTGATTGAGCGTCAAATCACGCCGCTGATGCTGCGTATGATCGAAGGCCTTGAGCAGTTTGTTGCCCTGGACGTGCCTTTCCTTACACAAGAGCGTAACGAGCGCATTGCCAAGCTGAGTGAAATGATGGACCGCGCCGATGTCACATCGAGCGAAAAATTCCGTCGTGTCCTGGAAGCCTACCAGGTGGAAGTGGACTATGGCCGCACGATCGAAGCCTACACCAGTTTACTGGATGTCAATGGCACCGAGCGCGAGGTGGACTTCCTACGCATCGGACGTCTTGAGCTTATTTACCTTACCCGCGATGGCAAGCAAGCCGGTGCCTGGGACAAAGAGCAAAAAGCCTTTGTTAACCTGCCGGACTCAAGCATTAGCCAAATCAGCAAAGGCTTACGCATTGCTCGTAAGCAGTTAGCCCCAGACATGTTAACCCTGCCTGTTCAAGCTGCGGAATAAGAAGGTATTGACGATGAAATTAGTGAAAAAATTTACCCAAAGCGCCGCATTAGTGGCCACTATGGCAATGTCGCACGCGGCGATGGCCAATGACGCCATGGACCTGGACGCGCTATTAAAGACCCTACAGCAGGGCAAGATTGCTCAGTCTCAAGAAAACCAGGAGCGTGAAAAGGCCTTCCTGGCCCGTCAAAGCGAGCAACTGCAAATGTTGCGCAGCGCCGAGCAAACACGTAACGCCAAGCTGCAAGAGTCTGAGCGTTTAGAAACCGCGTTTGAAGACAATGAAGTAAAGCTGGCACAGCTAAGCGACACCCTGCAAAACCGCATGGGTACGTTAAAAGAGCTATTCGGTGTGCTGCAACAGGTAGCCGGCGACAGCTCAAACAAGTTTGCCACTTCAGTGGTGTCTGCCGAGCTGCAAGGTCGTGATGTGTTTATGGACGAGCTGGCGCAGCAAATGGGCTCAACCTCTAAACTTGCTTCTATCGAAGACATCGAGCAGGTGTGGTTCGAACTACAGCGCGAAATGACAGAGCAGGGCAAGGTATCACGCTTTAACACTGAAGTGATCGTCGCCGGTGGCGCCAAAGAGAACAAAGAAGTATTGCGTGTCGGTGCCTTTAACCTGGTTGCCGATGGCAAATACCTTGAATACAACAATGTAACCAATACCTTGTCTGAGCTGACGCGTCAGCCGGTTGCCCGTTACACCTCAAGTGCCGCCGAGCTACAACAGTCAAAAGACGGTTTTGTGCAGTTCGCCCTGGACCCAACAGGTGGTTCTATCCTAGGCCTATTGGTACAAGCCCCTGATACCGAAGAGCGTGTACACCAAGGTGGCACGGTAGGTTATGTGATCCTTGCGGTAGGTGCCTTGGCACTGATCATCGCCCTTGAGCGCTTTATCTCACTTATGCTTATCGGCGGCAAAATCCGTCGTCAGCTTAAAGACAGCGTAGCTCGTGATGACAACCCGCTTGGCCGTGTGATGAAGGTTAAAGATCAGTATCCCGATGTAGCCCACGACACATTAGAGCTGAAGCTATCGGAAGCCATCCTGCGTGAAATGCCGAAGATCACCCGTAACCTGACGCTGATCAAGATCATCTCTGTGGTAGCCCCACTGCTGGGTCTACTGGGTACGGTAACCGGTATGATCAACACCTTCCAGGCCATCACCTTGTTTGGTACCGGTGACCCTAAACTCATGGCCGGCGGTATCTCGCAAGCTCTGGTAACTACGGTATTGGGTCTGGTTGTGGCCATCCCAACGGTATTCCTATACACGCTACTGAATACGCGCTCTAAGAACCTGCTGTTGATTCTACAAGAGCAAAGTGCCGGCCTGATTGCTGAGCGCAGCGAAAAAGGAGCGTAAATCATGGTGCTATTGATTGATTGGATCAATGCAATTCGTGATTTTCTCGACACAGGTGGCCAGGTTCTCCTGGTCATCGGCATCCTCATCTTCGCCATGTGGTTGCTAATACTTGAGCGCTTTATGTACTTCTTCGGTGGTTATGTGAAGTACAAAAAATCGGTGCGGTCCGATTGGTACAACCGTCCGGAGCGCAATAGCTGGAATGCCGAGCAAATTCGCCAAGCGATGATCTCAAGAGCTGGGATGAAACTAAACACCAACCTGGCTTTGATCAACGTGATGGTGGCCTTGTGTCCACTGCTTGGTTTGTTAGGTACGGTTACCGGCATGATCGAGGTATTCGATGTCATGGCGGTTACTGGCACCGGCAGTGCTCGCTCTATGGCCTCGGGGGTGTCCAAAGCGACCATCCCCACCATGGCTGGCATGGTTGGCGCGCTATCCGGGGTATTTGCCTCGACCTTTTTACAGCGCCGCGCCAAACGAGAAGTCGAATTGTTAGAAGACAAGATGGTCCTGGACCACTAAGTTGCGATGATTATCTGCCTGCGCTTTGGCGCAGGCAAGGAGAGTAAAATGAGAGCCCCATTAGGTAAAATTTTTCAAGAAGAAGAAGCCGAAGAAATCAACATGACGCCCATGCTCGACGTGGTCTTCATCATGCTTATCTTCTTTATCGTTACCGCCTCGTTCGTTAAAGAAGCGGGTATTGATGTAAACCGCCCTGAAGCCGCCACCGCGGTGAAGAAGGAACGTGCCAGCATATTGGTGGCCATTTCCGATGAAGGCGAGATTTGGATCAACAAGCGTCAGGTAGACGTACGTGCGGTACAGGCCAATATCGAGCGCCTAAAAGCGGAAAACCCACAGGGTAGTGTGGTGATCCAGGCCGATAAGAAGGCCACCACGGACACCTTGATCAAGGTAATGGACGCCGCCCGCGCCGCCGGTGTGTTTGATGTATCCATCGCCGCGCAAGAAGCCTAAGGAGCGATAGATGCGTTATTTAATCGCTTTAATTATCGCCGCGGTCGTGACCTTTATGCTGTTTTTGGGCATGCAGGCGCTGATCAACGGCGGTGAAGGTGCGATGACCGAACCGGCCAAAGGCAACGTGCTTGACTTCGTGCGCTTAAAGCAAGAAGAAACGGTGGAGAAGAAAGAGCGTAAGCCGCAAAAACCACCGACACCCAAAGAGCCACCGCCGCCGTTGGAGTCACCGCAAACACAAAGTAGCGATGCCAATGCCAGCAATGCCAACTTCGACTTTAGCGCCGATATCAGCGCCGATGTTGACCTGGGTAATGGTTTGGCACTGGAAAGCAGCGACGGCGAATACCTGCCGATCGTTAAGGTGTCGCCCGTGTATCCGCGTCGCGCCTTATCCCGTGGTATCGAAGGCTATGTGATCGTTGAATTTACCGTGACCAAGCAAGGCACGGTGCGCGATCCCAAGGTGCTCAAGGCCGAGCCCGAGTCAATCTTTGACCGTGCCGCCATGGATGCCGCGCTGAAGTTTAAATATAAGCCGCGCATCGTCAATGGCGAAGCGGTGGAAGTAGGCGGCGTACAAAACCGCATCAGCTTCGAGATTAATGGTTAATAAACTGTGCCCTGCGGGGCACAGGTTGCGATTTTAGAGGTTTACTATGAACAAGTTGAACTCACTGTTTCTTTTTGCCGGCTTAACATCGGCAACCTTAGTGCTGCCGAGCATGGCCAGCATGATCCCGGGTGTGGCCCTGGCCTCTGCCCATGCCGAGCAAGGCGAGCAAAAGACCAAGCGCGTACCGGCGCTGCGCGATAAGGTGTACAGCCAACTGGCGCGGGCGCAAAAAATGGCCGATGACGGCGATGTGGCCGGCGGTCTGGCGGCATTGGATTCGGTGAAAGAGCGCTCATCAAGCATGAACGCCTATGAAAAAGCCATGATGTATAACTTCTACGGCTTTATCTATTACAACGAAAACCGTTTGCCCGAAGCCATTAAGGCGTTTGAGCAGGTGGTTGCCGAAGACGCCATTCCCGAGTCGTTGCAGTTGAGCACCTTGTTCTCGTTGGCGCAGTTGTCGATGGCCAATGAAGACTACCAGGGCTCGGTTGCCTATCTAAATAGATGGGATAAGGTCAATACCAAGCCCAAGCCGGACAGCTATTATGTGCTTAAGTCTCAGGCCTTCTATCAAATGAACAAGTATGATGACGCCCTTGGCGCCATCAACACGGCCATTACCCTGGCCGAAAAAGACGGCAAAACCCCGAAAGAAAACTGGCTGGTCTTGCAGCGTGCCCTGTATTACTCGCTGCAGCAGCCGAAAATGGTGGTCAGCGTGCTGGAGAAGATGATTGCCTTATACAACAAACCGGAATACTGGGTACAGCTCAGCGGTATGTACGGCGAAGTAGGGCGTGAAAAGGATCAGTTGGACACCATAGAAGCCGCATACCAGCAGGGTTATCTCAAAACCAGAGGGGACCTTCGCAACCTGGCGCAAATCTATATGTTTAACGGCTTGCCTTATAAGGCTGCCAAGGTAATGAAACAAGCCCAGGCCAAGGGCATCATCGAAGACAATGTCAAAAACAATGCCTTTATCGCCGAAGCCTATGTGCAGGCTAAGGAAGAGCGTAAGGCCATCGGCTTCTTTGAAAAAGCCGCAGCGGCTGAGCAATCTGGCATTTATGATCAGCGCCTGGCCGAGGTGTATATCAACCTTGAGCAGTTCTCCGAGGCAGCCGATGCCGCCCGTGAGGCGCTGGATAAGGGTGGTCTGGACTTTGAATCGAACGCCTATGTGGCCCTGGGGATGGCGCAATTTAACCTGCAAAACTTCGATGCTTCTATTTTGGCATTCGAGCAGGCTGAAAAGCACAAGCGCTCGGAGCGTTTAGCCCAACAATGGATCAAATACGTGAAGAACGAAAAGTTACACGCAGAGACATTAAAACAAGCGCTTTTATAATCTTTAAATTATTTTTATTGTTTTATTATTATTTCTCAATTTTAGAATAAAAATAACGTTTTCTTGAAATATAATCGCAACACCAAAGCCGCCTTAGGGTGGCTTTTTCCTTTTTTACAATAACTTATAAAATATTTACATTGTCACTGTTTCTTTAAATTTATGTCACCCGAGTGTCATAAACCTTCCGTATCTTAACCATCAGCTAAATAACTGCGCTAACAATATAAAATTTTTGAACTACGGAGTTTATGATGAAACTTTCAGACTTTTTCAAAGTCAGCCTTGTGGCTTCTGCTGTAACACTTGCTGCCTGTGGTGGCGATGTGAATATTACCCCTACTAACATAGATAACAGTGTGGACAATTCGGTAGACAATTCTGGTAATGGCGGTACTGGTGAAACGCTAAACTGTGCCAGCTATACCCTGGACGGTGCTGAATTCACCGGTGAAGCAGAAGGTGCAAACTGTCTGTACAGCCAGGCGTTCGCTAGCAACGCTAAAGAAATCACAAGCTCATTTGTTATTCCTGCTCTAGACAATAACGGTGCTCACATTTTTGAAGGCGCACTATTTATCGGTGATGATGTTGATACATCAACGGGTGCTGTTATCGATGGTGACGGCCCAACGCTAACGATTGAAGCGGGTGCAACCATTGCCTTCACCAAGCCTGAAAGCTTTATTCGTATCGCTCGTGGCGCAAACATCGAAGCAATTGGTGAAATAGACAAGCCAATCATCTTCACCAGTATTAAAGAAGTAGACGGTGATGACACCACTACGGCTCAAATCGGTGACTGGGGTGGTGTACAGATCAATGGTCGTGGCCATTCTATCCGTTGTTCTGCGGACGCTGCGGCGCAAGACATGTGTAACCACTCAGCTGAAGGTATCGTTTCATACTATGGCGGTAACGATCCAGCGGATAACAGCGGTGTCCTTAAGCACATCGTTATCAAATACGCAGGTTTCGGTGTTGAAGGTGACGAGCTAAACGGCCTAACACTTAACGCGGTAGGTTCTGGTACAACAATCGACTACGTACACGTGCACAATGGTTTTGACGATGGTATCGAACTATTCGGTGGTAGCGTTGACCTTAAACACATCGTTGTTACAGAAACAGGCGATGACGGTATCGACTGGGATGAAGGCTGGAAAGGTAACGGTCAGTTTATCCTGGTACGTTCTAACCAATACGGTAACCACGGCTTTGAGACAGATGGTGCTAAAGTTGACCCGCTATCAACAGACGGTCAAAACCTGGTAACAACCGTTTCTAACCCAATCATTTCTAACGCTACCGTGGTTACTACGGGTGACCAGGGTGCCGAAGGTCGTCGTACTGGCGCCGGCATGGAAATGAAAGAATGGGGTAAAGCGCAACTGGCTAACATGCTGTTCGTTAACTCTTCTTCTGTAGATGGCGCTGGCTGTTTTGACCTGTACAACGAAAAAGACCTATCAGGTGCAGCGGGCGTACACGCCAATGCAAACAATGGCGATATTGCTTTCATGAGCTCGGTATTTGCCTGTGGCAAGAACTTTGAAACTGTGAACACTGCGCTAACAGGTGACCTAGCGGGCTTTGATGCTCAGACATGGTTCACGTCTGGCGAAAACAACCAGCTTATCGGTTTTGCTGATTTCGCGAACGTAGTTGGTGCCGATGGCGTATCTACTAAAACGTCAATGACTGATGCCGATGGCAACGTAGTAGCCGTAACTGCAAAAGACATGAGTGCGGTAAATTCTTTCTTCACTAACGCTGGTTATGTTGGTGCGCTTCAAGAAGGCGAAACTAGCGAGTGGGCTCAGTTCGTAGCTGCATCACTTGCTCGTGCTGATAACTAATCTAGACCAGTTCTGATGTAAAAAAGGCGCTTCGGCGCCTTTGTTCAAGGAATTTCCGGTTTAGAGGATGAAATTATGAAACAATATAAGCAGTTTAAAGCGAACTTAATTACTTTATCCATGCTCTCGCTTTTCTCTTCTTTTTCCTCTTACGCAGCAGATGCAGAAGATGTGATTAATGAAGATGCCATCGAGGAAGTTGTGGCCACTGGGACACGCTTGAAAGGGAGCGCCAGTGCGGTAATTGAGGAGCGTAAAAATCAGGCATTCGTTGCCGATATCATGGGCTCAGAGCAAATCTCCCGTACCGGCGACAGCGATGCGGCATCGGCGTTACGCCGTGTAACCGGCCTGTCCCTGGTAAACGATAAGTTTATTTATGTACGTGGTCTGGGTGAGCGTTATTCAAGTGTGCGTTTAAATGGTGCGACGGTACCAAGTCCTGACTTGACCCGTAACGTCATCCCTTTGGATATCTTTCCATCGAGCATTATCGAATCACTGGCGGTGCAAAAAGCCTATTCACCGAATATGCCGGCAGCCTTTGGTGGTGGTGATGTAAACATTCGCACCAAGAGTATCCCGAGCGATATGGTGTTTAAATTCGAAATCGGTGCTGCCTATAAGGACACCAACGATGAAGGCTACACCTACAATGGTGGCGATGATGATTGGTTAGGTACCGATGACGGTACACGTGCCATGCCAACCTTGGTTAAAGATGCACTTAATACTTATGTGAACGGTTTGTCGGATATCTCTATTCGTAATATTCGCGAAATCGAGTCACAACGTCTGGGTTCCGATATTGGCCAGGACGCTGCCATTGCAATCAATAAGCAATTAACTAAAGCCCTGCCTCGTGATTTTGGCCTGGAAGAAGAAAGCCTGGATCCGGACTTCGATGTGAAGGCCGTCTATGGCGACCGCTTCGATGACCTGTTCGGCTTGGGCGGTTCATTCGGGTTTTTAACCTCGGTTGCTTACGAAAACGAATGGTCTAACTCAGAGCAATTCAGTGCGGTACTGTCTTCTGTCGATGCGTCAGAATTTACATGTTCACAAGACGATTTCACTTGTTACTCGGCCTCGGATAAAAAAGTATCAACCAAGCATAATGTTAAGTTGAATACCTCGGTGAACCTTGGTTATAAGCTTGACGGTCACGATCTTACCGCGACCTACATGAAGCTACGCGATAGCGAAGACGAAGCCTCGGTATCACTGTACCAGGAGCCGTCTAAGTCTTTGAGTATTGCCGATGGTCAGCTGCAGCGTAGCCATCTCACCTCGTTTGAAGAGCGTGAACTCGATATTCTTCAACTGCGCGGAATGCATAACCTGGATTGGGGCTTTTTATCGGGTATTGGCATCGATTGGCAATACACCGACTCAGAAGCAACCACGGAAATCCCAGGTGAGCTGGAAGTGACGGTTCGTGATGAGTATGAAAATGGTCAGTATAAGCGTACCTTCTATAACGGCAGTCTGGGTGGTAACCCTTATCTGTATCGCTTTGTCGATTTAGAAGACAAGGTTGAGAACTGGGGTGTGAATGTTAATAGGGCATTCTACTTTGAAGGCGGCAACCTTGAGTTGGCTGGTGGCGGTTACTTCATTGAGAAAACCCGTGATTATCGTACCGACTTCTTTAACTACCGTTTTGGTCAAACGCAGTCGTTAGAGTTGGCGCAATCGGAAGAAGAAGCGCTGTCTATTGGTAGCTTTTTCAAGGATGACAGCGTAGTTGACAACACCGAAGTCGAGTTGTTGTTCCAAGAGCCAACTGCAGACGATTACCTCGCGGCGCAGATGATTGATGCTTACTATGGCTCATTCGATCTAACGTTCGCCGAAGACTGGCGTTTAAGTGGCGGTGTACGCTATGAAGACTTCCGTCAAGTGGCGTTGGCGTTCTCACGCTCGGCGTTTGACCCAGCCCTACTTGAAGACAAGCTAAGTGCCGAGGCCATTGAGCAGGCAACCGTGATGGAAGACGAGTACTTCTCGTCACTGTCTATGACTTACAGTCAAGAGGGTTACCAACTGCGCTTTGGTTATGGTCGTACTGTAGTTCGTCCAGACTTGCGTGAACTGAGTCCGGTACAGTTCCAGGACCCATTAACCGATTATCGTACATTGGGTAATCCGTTCTTGAAGTCGAGCCACCTGGACAACTTCGATGCCCGTGTTGAATTCTACATGGACAACGGCGATAACTACTCTGTGGGTGCCTTCTATAAGGATATAGATAAGCCGATTGAAGCCTTGTTGACCGAAAGCGATGGCCGCTTCACACTGCAATTTGATAACGCCGATAACGCCTATGTCTATGGTATTGAGGCGGAGTGGTTAACCGAATTGCACAGTGATTTGCTCGGTGGTGCCTTCTTCACCTCGGGTAACCTGACGGTGAGTGATTCAGAAGTAGAAATCTTGGAATCACAACGTGGCGACTTGACTAATCTTAAGCGCCGCATGACAGGTCACTCTGAGTATGTTGCTAACTTGCAGTTGAACTATGACTCGCACAACGGCATGCATCAAGCATCACTGATTTACAACGTATTCGGTGACCGTATTCTCGCCGCAGGCGTGAATAACTTTGATGATGCTTATGAGCAGCCAATGCACTCACTCGATTTGGTATACAGCTACTACCCAACGTTTAACACCACGGTGACGTTCAAAGCCAAGAACATGCTTGGACAAGACTTTGAAGTGGAACAAAACGATGTGCTGATCCGCGAAAGTGAAAAACCGATGGAGTTTAGCTTAGACTTCGCTTACGAATTCTAACCCTTAGCACCTAAATTAAAAACCCAGCAGTTGCTGGGTTTTTTTATGCCCGAAGCCTTGTCACAGGCGTAAAAACCCACCCAATATATGAAATAAATTTAAGTTGTAGTCCTGCCACTAGAGTAAAGCGCCAAGCAGTGTTATTGTCAGCCCATACCTAGGTATACACTTAGGGGACTCACGCAATATGTTGAACTTATTTTTCAAAAGGAAAAAGTAATGAAAAAAGTAGGCCTAGTCGGCTGGCGCGGTATGGTTGGCTCCGTACTGCTTGAGCGCATGCAACAAGAGCAGGACTTTGCGCATATTGACGTGACCTTTTTTACCACCTCGCAAACCGGCCAGTTGGGTCCGGACATTGCCGGTACCCCTAAGCCATTGCAAAGTGCCTATGATCTTGAAGCGCTGGCGCAAATGGACATTATCTTGACCTGTCAGGGTGGCGACTACACCCATGAAGTTTACCAAAGCCTGCGTGATAAGGGCTGGCAGGGCTATTGGATCGATGCCGCTTCGGCACTGCGCATGAGCGATGAAAGTATTATTGTGCTCGACCCGGTAAATAAGGACGTGATCGAGCAAGGCCTGGAGCAGGGCGTTAAAACCTTTGTCGGCGGTAACTGCACCGTTTCCTTAATGTTATTAGCCCTGGGCGGATTATTTGAACGCGATTTGATCGAATGGGTCAGTCCCATGACCTACCAGGCGGCCTCCGGTGCCGGTGCCCGCAACATGAAAGAGCTGCTGGTGCAAATGGGGCAACTCCATGAGGTGGTGGTCGACCAGGTACAAGACCCAAGTGCCGCTATTGTCGATATAGATAAAAAAGTGGCGACTAAAATGCAAGACGGCTCCTTGGCCTGCGACCAGTTCGGTGTGCCGCTGGCTGGCAGCTTGATCCCCTGGATTGATGTACCCATGCCGTCGGGGCAAAGCAAGGAAGAATGGAAAGCCGAGGTTGAAGCCAATAAAATCCTCGGCTCCAGCAAACAGCCTATTCCCGTCGATGGTTTATGTGTGCGTGTCGGCATGATGCGTTGCCATGCTCAGGCGCTAACCATCAAGTTACGCGAAGATATCAGCGTCAGCGAGATTGAAGAGATCCTTGGTGCCCATAACGACTGGGTTGAGGTAATTGCTAACGACCGCGAGACATCAAGCAAGGAGCTCACGCCGGTAAATGTGGCGGGAACCCTGCGTATTCCGGTAGGCCGTATTCGTAAGCTAAGCATGGGGCCAAAATACATCAGCGCCTTTACCGTGGGCGACCAACTCTTGTGGGGCGCCGCCGAGCCGCTGCGTCGCATGTTGCGGATCATCTGCGGATAAACCAATGAATCCTGAAAAGCGGCCTATGCGCCGCTTTTTTAGTGCCTTATAATGCCCGATGGCGGTGGACAATCGCCCCATTCTCGCCTAGCATAAATCTAGGTAACAGTCTGATACATAGGGATATACTCTGTCTATGACTGGTAAATTGATGCGCTTTCTCGAAGGCAAGAAGGAAAGGATGACTAAGGTATTAAGAGCGCTGCTTTTGTCGCTGGTGGTACTGGCCACTCACACCAGTTTTGCCCATGAACTCAAGGGCGCTTATCCGGATCATTTTCCGCCTTTTAGCATTACCGGTGAACCCACGCAGGGCATTATCCCCGATATGCTTAAGGCACTAAACCGAACCAGCGATCACGCCTATGTGGCCGCTCCCTATGCCCGCCATTCCTTAAAACTGCTTGCCGAGGGGCAACTGGATTTTCTTTTTGACTCGCAAAACTGGTGTAAAGACGGTGATAACTATTACTGGAGTCAGCCCATTGCCCAGATCCATGATGTGTTAATTTTGCGTGCGGATGGCGGCGATTATTCCAGCCTGGATGACTTTGTGGCGTTCTCGCACACCGAGCCGCAACCGCTGGTGGTAGCAGGGCGCTATGAATATGTGTATCCAAGTTTAGACCCCTTGTTTGCCAAGGCGCTGTTAACCAGGAAGAATTTTTACAGTGACTTGAATATGATTAAAGCACTGCAAAACACCGAGCAAAGTGGTGTTAATGCAGTGGTGATGGCCGAGCGGGTGTTTGACTATCTAGCCGCCAAACATCCCCAATTAACGAGTAGTTTAGTGAAGTCTGACTTCAAGGTACATACTAGTCCCTATCAGTTTCGTTTTCCGCGCACCGATAACGGTAAAATCAATATGATGTACACCAACAGGCTACTGAGTCAGTTGCAATCGAGCGGGGCGCTTGATCAGATCATAGCTAAATACCATGGTACCGAGGAGCCAGCTGAAACGCCCAAAAATAACCCCGTCGATGCTCAGTAGGTTATGATTTTAAAGTAAAAATTCAAATATGTATTAAGCTTTACCTAGCACTTTAGAAACTGCGCGGAATGCTTAACTCATGGACGTCATACCAAAAAGAACACGCTTTACCATACGTGTCACCCTGATCACCTCGTTTGTCTTGGCCTGCGCCTTCACCGCCTTGGTGGCCATTGGGCTGCAGTTTGTATTCAGTAATAATCTGGCCAAAAGCAGCGCCCAGGAGAAATTTCAGGCCATAGCCGCAAGCAGCAGTGAGCAAGCACTGATGCAAGAGCGCAGCGCCATTAGTCTGGCGCGCACCCTTAAACACAGCTTTGGCGACCGCCAACTAAGCGCCGAGGAGCCATCCAAGCAGCAATTATTGGCATTGAGCTCCTTGTTAGAGGGCAATCCCAAGGTCTTTTCCCTGTTTATTGGGTTTGCCAACGGCGATTATCTCGAGCTGTCCAACTTAGAGTCGGCCCTGGGTCTGCGTCAGGTGTGGGGCGCGGCGCCAAGTGATCGCTGGGTACTGCTGCGGGTTAGGGAAGCCGCCGATGGACGCCAGCAAACCATTACCTACCTCAATAGCGACCTGAGCACGCGCCACAGTGAGTCGCAAGGCACTCAATATAATGCCACCAGTCGGCCCTGGTTTAAGGAAGCCACCCGCGAGTCCGTGCATAAAATGCCTCCCTATATGTTCAGCTTTGTGGGGCAACCGGGCAGCAGTTACTCCATTAAAAGTGAGCAAGGGGATGTGTTTGGCACCACCATTATTTTATCTTCGTTGGCCCAATACATGGCCATTGACGGTTATGAGCAGGGTGCGCAAGCCTATATGTTCGATGGTAACGGGGTGCTGCGGGCGCAACGTCTGGGCAGCGAAGAGCCGGTTATTGCCCCGAGCGAAAAAATGGCGCTGACGGTCGACGAGCTCGCCGTACTGGATAGCATAGGCACGCTCAGAGTTGGGGTGATGGACGACTATCCGCCGTTTGAATACAACCTTTCGGGGCAACCGCGCGGCTATGGACTCGAGCATATGCAGCTGATCGCCGCCATGCTGGGGTTGGAGCTACAACTGATCAACGGCTACAGCTTTCCCGAGCTCATCGCTCAGTTGCAGCAAGGGCAAATAGACATGTTGCTGGGACTGATGAAGACCGAACAGCGCCAGCAATTCGGTACCTTTGCCGGGCCTTATTACGCCCCCGAAGTGGTGTTCGCCAGCAATGACCCTGCATTGGCGGCGCAGACTCAGCTTAAGGCTTTGGCCAACAAACGTATCGCAGCGCAAAAAGGTTATGCCATTACCCGCTTTTTGCGTCAGCAACTGCCCCAAGCCGAGTTTATCGAATACGATGATACTCTGGCGGCTATGCGCGCCCTGGAGCGCGGTGAGGTCGATGCGGTATTTGACCTTAAGGTAGTACTGCAATACATAGAAAAATACTTTTTTATCGATACCTTACATCGCAGCGCCGAGGTCGAAGATTTCAAGGGGCGAACGGAATTTGGCCTACATCATTTTGTCCGCAAGGAGATAGCGCCGCTGATCCCCCTGATCGACCGCGCTCAAACCGAGCTAGCGCCGCAATTGCTTATGGCCTTAAAGCACAAATGGTTGCGTTTTGAAGGTCGGGGGAGCCAAGGCTCCAACGCCCTTACTCAGGTGCCGTCGCCGAAGATTTTAACCCTGGCTAAAGATGCCAACAGCCATAATAAGTTGCATAGCATTACCCTGGATGGCGAAGACTATCTGATTTACGTGACCGCCATTGCCGGCCTTATCAACGAAGACAGCCGAGAATATTTGGCCTTTTTGGTCAGCGAGCAGGAGGCGTTTGCTCAGCTTAACAAATACGTGCGCGATGCCATTATTGTGACCTTGGCGGTCTTGGGTTTGGTACTTTTGTTGATCACCCAATTGGCCCGCTCTATGGCCAGCCCGATTCAACGATTAATTGAAGAAAACCAAAAGATCAGTCACCGCAATTATAACGAGGTGCATTACGTCTCCTCACATATAGAGGAAATCCACCAGCTGTCGAAATCTCTGGTCAATATGTCCGAGTCCATTTGCGACTTCGAGGCGGGGCAAAAAGAGCTGCTGGACTCTTTTATTCAGCTGATCGCCCAAGCCATCGATGAAAAATCCCCTTATACCGGCGGTCATTGTGCCCGGGTGCCTGAGTTGGCCTTGATGCTCGCGCGCCACGCCCATGAAAGCCAAACCGAGGTATTCGCTGACTTTCGCTTTCGCTCCGAGGAACAATGGCGCGAATTTGAAGTGGCGGCCTGGCTTCATGACTGCGGCAAGATCACCACGCCTGAGCACATCGTTGATAAGGGCTCAAAGCTGGAGTGTATCTATAACCGCATTCATGAAGTACGTATGCGTTTCGAGGTGCTGTTACGCGATGCAGAAATTGAGTACTTGGAGCGCTTGCACCATTGCCCCGAAGATAAAGAGCAGCTGCTATCTAGCTGGCAACAGCAGCGCGCGGATATCATTGACGACTTCGAGTTTATCGCCCACTGCAATATTGGCGGCGAGGCCATGGCCGAGGAAGATATCGCCCGTTTGCACCGTATCAGCGAGCGCACCTGGTATCGCACGCTGAGCGATAGAGTGGGATTGTCACCGGCGGAGCAGCGCCATATGGAAGACTTTGCCCCCTTTACCCCGGGCTTTGAAGCCGTGCTAGGCAATAAACCGGAGCACATTTATAAACGCCAACGCGATATCGCCGCCCGCGATAAGGGCTTTGGCTTTAATATGAAGGTGCCTGAAAACAAGCAAAACCTCGGCGAGCTCACTAACTTAAGTATCACTCGCGGTACCTTAACCGATGAGGACAGATACATTATCAATGAGCACATTACTACCACTATACGCATGCTCGAGACACTGCCATTACCCCAGGATCTGGCCCGGGTGCCGGAGTATGCAGGGGGTCATCATGAGAAACTCGATGGCAAGGGGTATCCAAGGGGGTTGCGGGCTGAGCAAATGTCACTGCCGGCAAAAATAATGGCCATTGCCGATATCTTCGAGGCATTAACGGCCAATGACAGGCCCTACAAAGAGGCAAAAACCCTGTCTCAGGCGCTGAAAATCATGACCTTTATGGTTGCCGATGATCATATTGACCGCCATCTGTTTAATTTGTTCTTAACCGAGGGCGTCTACCTGGACTACGCCAAGCAATTTTTGCTGGCCGAGCAAATTGATGAGATAGATATTAACGATTACCTAGCGCAATGAGCGCTGGGCATGGTGGCGGTTGCTAAACCCACCTAGGTGCATTGACCATTGGCGCAGTTCGCCAATATTGCCCGGCGCCTTATCGATTATACGAAGCTTCCAGGCCCCGTAGGTGCTTTCGCCGTTAAAGGTCTCTATTTGGTAGTGCTGATTAATGTCATTACCCGAACCACCATCGCGGTTATGCAGGGTATGTACGTTGCCACTGGGTGATACCAGTTGGATGGAAAGATCGCTGCGCCAGCTATGGCGAACGGTCAGCTCCACTTCTAAAGAGAAGGTGCTTAGATGATGCGGCACAAAAATCTCGCTCTCTTGAGCGGTGGCACCATTATCGACTATGGTCATCTCGCTCGCATTGTTAAAGCTGTAGGTTTGTACGCCCGGGGGCAGAATCTTTAAGGTTACGGCCTGTTGTTTTAGCTGGCTATCCTTGTGGGCGGTGAGGGTAAAGACATAATCACCCCACTGAGTTTTGTTTTTGGTTGGCACTTCCAGGGTAAAAGGGATGCCCGCGTTGATTTCGCGGTGCGACAGTTTTGCCCCGGGTAACGAAGAAGCGAGTGAGAGTCGCAATGTGCCGCTAAAACCATCGACGATACGGCTGTTACAGTTGAATGTGGCGGTCTCGCCGGCGTTGATGGTGAGTACCGAGCTGGCGCAATGCAAATTGAATTGTGGGTCTAATTTAGGGTCTTTGTTGGCTGCTGTCGGTGTGCCACCTGAAATGCTCTCGCCAACCAAGGTATCTATGCTTTTGGCCGCATAAGGCAGTTGGGTACGCGATGCGAAACGCAGCGGGTTGTTCGGAAAAAGTGGGTTGCTAAGTTGCCATTGTGAGCCGATTGACGAGCCTGTGGTGTGCAGCGCATAGCTGTCATTCATATCCATATTGTGTGCTGCATTTACACGGGCATCACTCACTAGCATGCAGACGAGCGCCGCGCTTGCCATCAGCGGATAGCGGATCAGGGTTGAAAGATTAGCCACAATAAAGCTCCGGGTTTTCGAACATTAATAACCATCCCTATTTTCTCTTGTTGATTTACGCTCTGGAGATAAACGTAAATTAAGAAGAAAAAGGAAGGCTCTAGAGAGCCTTCCCAGGGTTTACAGCTTACTTACGTTTACCTTTTGACTTAGGAGAAGCCGCGATGGTTTCTTCTAAAGAACAGTTGGTAGTAGTGCCAGTTTCACATACTTGGTAAGTGAAGCTAGTCGCAGTAGAGTTAAAGCGGTCTGTGTAGTCTGTTTTTCTCACAGCTGAGGCAACTAGCGCTCCGTCACGGTATACATCAAACTCAGTTGCAGCTTGTGCAGTCCAAGATAGATCCGTTGTTACTCGGTTACCGTCAGTTTCAGCAGTACCTTGTACAAAGATTGTTGGCTCTGGAACCGGCTCAGTCACAGTGACGTCTTTAGTGATTGAGTGCTGGGCACCGTCATCATCGCTTACAGTCAGGGTTACAGTGTAAGTACCCGCAGCTGTGTAGCTGTGTGAAGGGTTAGCTAGAGTTGAGCTAGCACCGTCACCGAAGTCCCAAGAGTGAGTTGTTACCGCACCGTCAGTGTCACCAGATAGGTCAGTGAACTGTACGTCCAGGTCAGTAGCGGCGAACGTGAAGTCAGCTACAGGTGCTACGTTTGCTGGCGCGTCTACGATAGTGAAGCTTACTTGTGCCTGGTCGAACGCGTCTTGTGAGTCAGTCGCAATAGCAGTCACGATGTGGTCACCAGCGCCTAGTGTGTTGATGCTGAATAGAGCACCAGTACCGATTAGGCCGTTGAAGTTATCGTACCAGCTGATACCTGCGCTTAGGTCACCGTCTTCAGCGTCAGTTGCAGTACCGTCGAAGGTGATGCTGTCGCCTAGGTTGAAGCTAGTGCCACCCATAGGTGCATTGATAGTCATCACTGGGGCTTGGTTTTCAGCCGGAGGCGGAAGTACCGCGTTGCCGTTTGATACCGAGATGCTCCAGTTGTTCAGTACGCCGTTCATGGTGTAGCTTGACGTATCTTCAACAAACAGACGCCATGTACCCATGCTTGACTCGCCTGCAAACTCAACCGGTGTAAAGGTGTGTACCAGGTCTGTGTTCCAGAATTGACGCCAAGTTACCAGTTTAACCGTGGTGCCAGACGGAGATTGCAGCCATGCGTTCAGGTATTGAACCGAGTTGAACGAGATATCAACGCTTACTTCGATTGCATCGATAGCAACACCGGTAGGCAGGTCGATTTCAGTGAAGACCTTGCCGCCCATCTCAGGCATAGCGATTGCTGTGTTGTTTGCACCGCTTACCGTGGTGTTGGCGTTAGCAACAGACAGTTCAACTGTTTCTGTGCTGGTTTGGCCCGCTGAGTCTGTAGAAGACGCAGTGATTACGTGGTCGCCTACCGACAGGTCAGACTTAGTGAATGAAGTGCCGTTACCGATTACACCGTCGATGCTTGACGTCCAAACGATGCCGGCAGTCAGGTCGCCGTCTTCGGTGTCGTTAGAGCTTGCGCTGAAGCTGATAGTTTCACCGTTCAAGAATGCGCCCTGGTTAGCAGGAGTCGCGATCTGTACGTTTGGCGCAAAGTCTGTGCCAGCTGAAGGTGCGCCAGTCAGTTTTAGTGACCAGCTGTTGATAGCACCCGTGTCGCCTGCCACTTCGTCAACGACTTTCAGTTTCCACTCACCAAATGCGTTGTCCAACTCGTATTCGGTAGGAATAAAGTTACCAACAAGGCCTGTGCCGTTGCCACCCGCACGATCGTGCAGAACTACTTCTTCGCCGGCTGGTGAAATGACAGACACTACCATGTCTGATGCCCAAGTGTGTGTGATGTCAACAAACACTTCAACCTGAGTCAGCGTCATGTCGTAAGGAACATTGATGCTGCTGGTTGCTGGGTTTGAAGGATCGTCATCGCTGATAGGCACGATTTCGTTGTTGGTCAGCATAGTAGAAACTGTACCTTGAGGCCATACTTTAAGCTCCAGGTTGATGTTCTTAGAAACGCTGCCGTCGGTGGCGTTGACAGTCAAGTTGTACGTACCAGGCGCAGTTTGCGCTGTCGTATTGATTGTCATGGTGTTCGTGGTGTCGCCCGCAACCGGGTTTTGTGCGAATACCACGTCAGCGTTAAGCGCAGGAACGCTGGTCAGGCTCATAGTCGCAGTGCCGTTGAAACCGCCGGCTGCAACTAGGTCGATTGAGTAAGCCTGGCTGTCGCCTTGGTTGATGGTTGATTTACTTGGCGTTGCTTCCATGAAGAAAGAAGGACCCGCGCCGCCTGAATCGACCAGTGCATTGGCAACGTTCAAACGCTTACCAGAGATGGTTTTACCTACCAAAGCCGCAAGCGTATCACCGGTATTCATCAGTACACTTTTTAGCTGTGATGTAGTCAGGTTCGGGTTGCCCGCGAGGAGCAGGGCTGCAGCGCCGACTACGTGAGGTGTGGCCATTGACGTACCACTGAACGTGTCGTAGCTGCTGTTAGGCGTAGTTGACAGGATGAATGAACCAGGTGCAGCCAGGTGAACCAGCTGGTCACCGTAGTTTGAGAAACCAGACAGGTTGTCGGCGCTGTCGGTAGAGGCTACCGCTACTACGTTTGGTACATCGTAACCCGCAGGGTAGAAACCGCCGTTGTCGATGTCGGCTGAGTCGTTACCCGCTGCCGCTACGAATAGCATATCGGCGTTGTTGGCTGCTGTGATTGCATCTTTAAGCGTTTGCGTGAAACCACCGCCACCCCAGCTGTTGTTTAGAACGCGAACGTTGTTACCAGCATTTTTAAGACCGATCATATAGTCGATACACTGTACGCCGTCGGCTAGAGTACCGCCGCCTGAGCCAAGGAAGCTACAACCTACCATGCTGGTTTGCCAGTTAACACCGACAACACCCAGGTTGTTGTTACCTTTGGCCCCGATAGTACCGGCTACGTGAGTACCGTGAGAACCTGTGTCAGACGGGTTACCATTGTCTAGGATGGCTGAGATACCATGGATGTCATCGATATAACCGTTACCGTCATCATCGATACCGTTGCCGGCGATTTCATTCGGGTTGGTCCAGATGTTGTTAGCCAAGTCTGGGTGGTTGAAATCGAAACCTGTATCGATAACACCAACAACAACAGAAGAATCACCGATTACATAGTCCCAAGCTGTTTCAGCTTGAATCTTCTGCATGCCGTAAAGGCTTGCATACGAAGTATCATTTGGAACTGCAGTAGTGTGTACGATGTAGTTAGGCTCTGCGTATTCTACTAGTGGGTGGTTTTGAAGGCTGGCAAGTACCGCATCAACTTTACGGCCTTGACCAAGTTCTAGCACCGCTAGACGACCGTTGGCAATGTTGCGTAGGCGGTCATCAACACCGTCATTGTTTTTATCTTTGAAAGATACGCCTAGGTTACGAGTAAGCTCTTTACGATCTTTTTTATCTACTTTTTGTTTGAACTTAACGATAACTGATTGTTGATCGTAGTCAGGTGTTGCTTTGAACGGTGCTTTAGCAACCGCTAGGGCTACAGGGCTGATACCAGCTAGTAGTGTTGTACCTACTAGGGCGTTTATTAATTTGGAAGATGACTTCTTGGGCGTTTTCATCATCTGATCTCCTGTTGTATGTAAATTTAACTTATGGTTGTTTTATTTGTACGCACCCACTTCATTTTCATTCTCCCTGTAAGTCGTCGCACGTTCGCACTTATTGTATCCATATGTGTATAGTTATATGCCTTTATTTGCATCCGATCAATAAATAATAAACAAAAAATTCACATTTATTTATAATTGGTGCGCTAAAACATACTTTTGTATGATTTAAAAGGGGTTTTTATTACGGGGTGATGGCAAAGTAATTTCAATTTTTGGAAGGTTTTCTTGTTTCTTATTTATTGATGTGCAATTTGCAATGGATTTTATGGCAGGGTAAATACCCAACAAAACAAATGGTTATGCAGTTTTGTGTGTTATTTATTCACTGCTGCCTGGGTGCGTTTGTTCGCTTTAGGAATGCCACTAAGAAGCTTAATTGTATATAGGTTATGTACGGGCAGCCCGAGTGTCGGCGGCCATACTACAAAGCTGTATACAAAGTATGTCGATAAAGTCAGCCCAGTGACGGGAAAGTGGGGGAAAGCCATCCTTCTTGGTAGAGATTCACCGTGAACCGGCCGATATGGCTGGCTCTGACTTGCTCCCGATTCCATATAAGGCATGTTAATCAGGATGTTATCGGTGCATCTGCCGTTTGCCTCGGGCATTGAAGATCATCAAGAGTAGGGTGGCCGACGAACATATCGACTGAGATCTGTTTAACTTATTCCTGAGCGAACAGCTGTACCTGGTCTATGCCGAGCAGTTTTACGGCCCAAGCAAATTGATGAGAGTGATATTAACGATTACCTAGCGCAATGAGCGCTGGGCATGGTGGCGGTTGCTAAACCCACCTAGGTGCATTGACCAATGGCGCAGTTCGCCAATATTGCCCGGCGCCTTATCGATTATACGAAGCTTCCAGGCCCCGTAGGCGCTTTCGCCGTTAAAGGTCTCTATTTGGTAGTGCTGATTAATGTCATTACCCGAACCACCATCGCGGTTATGCAGGGTATGTACGTTGCCACTGGGTGATACCAGTTGGATGGAAAGATCGCTGCGCCAGCTATGGCGAACGGTCAGCTCCACTTCTAAAGAGAAGGTGCTTAGATGATGCGGCACAAAAATCTCGCTCTCTTGAGCGGTGGC
>NZ_PQCD01000034.1 GCF_002964705.1 Pseudoalteromonas sp. T1lg75
ACACCTCAAATTTCGGGCATACAAAAATATCTGGAATATTTTTGAACGACTCTAGGTCGGCCCTGGGGCTAGCTCGAAGACTAGCCCAAAAGGGTAAGTGCATGGATTGCATGCATAAAAAAACCCTAACCAATCGGTTAGGGTCTGTAAAAGTGGTACGGATGAGCGGACTCCAAATTGCAACAGTGCCGCGCCCCGCGTGGCACTTAAGTCCGCTACACCTCAAATTTCGGGCATACAAAAATATCTGGAATATTTTTGAACGACTCTAGGTCGGCCCTGGGGCTAGCTCGAAGACTAGCCCAAA
>NZ_PQCD01000035.1 GCF_002964705.1 Pseudoalteromonas sp. T1lg75
AAGTTGATAATATGGAAATATGCTGGGGACACTAACAGTGCCAAGAAATATGACAGAAGCAAATACATCTGCTTTTACCCGAATTCATGAGCATGTATTGGAGTTTGACTCAGAAAACTTCAGAAAAAGAAAAGATAAAATCTGTATTGCCACAAATGATGAAGCAAAGCGTGTTCTTAAATATGCCGAAATTAAAGATAGTTGTTCAATATATAATCGCTATTATTACACTGAGCTTGCTATTGATGATAGGCGGCTTGTTGCTATCAAAGGTGTCGATGAAATCGTCATTGATAAGAATGAGTTGGATAAATATTGTTACTCTGAAGATTGTGCTGGTATATTTACCATTTTGCTCTCAGAGGGCTTTATAACCCCCAGAGATGATAAAGAGTCAGTTTATGCACTCTACGATAAAATATTGTTTGATGATGAGGATGAAGGGGTAAGAAGAGTTTCTCATATAGAACTGAGAGCTTTTTTAGAAGATTTTCACTTGATCGAAATTATTTCCGGTAGCCTAAATTCAGAAAGGGTTTTTGGTTGCTTTATATTAGAAAGTAATAAATCAAATCTTCATAAAAATATTGAACGTGATTTAATCAAAAAAACATTTGAGAGTGGCTCAGAAAAATTACCATATAGGCACATAATCAAGTCTTTGTTGTATTACGATGAACCTAAACATCTATTTTTAGAATTATACCGGTGTATAGAGAGACTCTATTCTTTACCTGCTATAGGTAAGTTGAAAGAGAGGTTGAGAGATTGCCTCACAGAAAAGGATGTATGTTCTTTTGAATTATCTGAGATAGTTGAAAGCTCAATAGGTTGGAGGCAGACAGAAGAGTCAGGGCTCAAAATGCTTATTGCTAAAGTCGACCGGTCTATCATCGACGCCGCATTGCAACATATTAAGAAAACGAGCATTAATAATGGGGTCTTTGATTTAGAAAAGGAATATGAAGTTATAAAAAACTCTACTGAAGACTGTGACAGTAAGGAGATGCTAATAAGTGATCTTTATACACGGAAAGCAAACATAGTAGCAAAAATAATATATAAAACCAGAAACTCTTTTGTTCACTTCAGAGAAGTACACGTAACACCATACGCCCAAGAAGAAGATATTCCTGAACTGTGTAATCTACTTTTATTACTTATCGATCCAATTTATTCGGAGGTTATTAGCTAAAAATAAAACTGATTTTCTTGAGAGTGGTATAGAATAACACCAATGGGGTCAGGTCTTGTTTTTTCATCTGGCCGAGACGGGGGATTATTGAACCCTTCATGCAAAAAATGAAAGGACAACCACGTTAATCAGTTTAGAGGGATAGTGAGGACATGGAAGTTAGTGCAAAGCTCAAAAATGTAGAGCCAATATTTTTACTGATTACTAAGTTTGCAGTGATCGTATCGACGGCTTTTTTCATTATTGGAATTAGCTATTGTGTCGGGCTTGACGCTGGCTATGGTGTGACGACCGCTACCCCCAGCATTGAAGAATACACACTAATTGGCTTTTTTGTCACATTCAAAGTGTTGGGGCAGGTATTTGCAGCTATCTTCAGCGGGCTAGTCAGCAATTGGGTTGTATGGCCTGCGATGCTTGGAGTGGTGATATCATTTGTACTCCTATCTCATTTGGCCTTTCGTTTAATTCCGTTCTTGAAAAAGTATGAAGAGGGGTTTGAGAAGAAACTGAATCAATGGTCTCTAACCACAAACTCACTAGCCACTATCACCCTAGCTGCTTCTTTTCTGTATTTGATTCCCATATCTGCATTTACAGCCGGAAAGGTTCATGCTGACGAAGTCATTGAGAAAATTGCTTCTAATGGGTGCTCAAGATCTTTTCAAGGCACTACGGGTTGGTCAATTTGTAGTGAGATTAACCTAAAAGGGTCTACCGTCATCAAAGGTTTTTTGGTTTATAGAACTGATGATCAAGCTGCATTTATCACTCATGACACACAAGACCTTATAATCACACCTATCCCCAAAGACGCTGTTATAAAGCGCCTAAGAATAAAGTGACAAAAAATAAATAACACACCCATACTCAAAGGAAAGAAATGGGGCAGGTCTTGCATTGTGCAGCCCAGCAAATTCACTTGACCTCTTTTATCCTTTATCTCAATCCTCTGGCCCTTTCAGGGTAAAGGTTAAGTGCTTGCGCATATCTTTTAGGATCACGCCTTTTTTCAGCATGGCGGCGCTTAAGCGTTTTTGCCATTTGAGTAGGTGAGGTTCGGCGGCCTTTAGTGCTTGGTCATTTTCGAATTGAAAACACAGGAGCAGGGAGCCGGGTGACCTTTCCCCCAAAATTAACACCATGACTTTGATGAGATTTCCAATAAACTGGAGACAATGGAGATCTCAAAATGAAAAAACGTTACA
>NZ_PQCD01000036.1:0-102794 GCF_002964705.1 Pseudoalteromonas sp. T1lg75
GGCGTTAAAAACACTATGAGAACAATTTCCATATTTCTAGCTTTACTGGTTCCTTTTTCGCTAAAGGCTGATTTTAAACCTGAGAAAGTCGATCCCAGTCTTACTATTATTTCACAAGGCTTTAGTTATCGTGTCTTAGTTTATTCGGTGTGTTCCCCAGAGCATTGTTGGAGTGAGACTTATTTACAATCCGTATCTTATGGGGATGAAGAGCCCAAAATATTGTGCAGCAAGAAGCTTGAAGAAATGGCTTATGGGCACTCTATTAGTAAAGTGGAGTGGAGTGGGGATGTTGAAAATCCAATTGTATCCCTGTCTGCTCAAGCGTCGCATGGCGGTTTCGAACCTCGTATAATTACACTAAAGCCAAAAGCTGGTTGTACATATGTTATTGAAGGTGCGTCGACAACTGGTTTTTAACAATCACAAGCAGCCGACGCAAAACCGCGCACTTCGTTTCGGTTTTGGTCGGCTGTTGTAAGCGTTATAAAGCACAAGGAACGTATGAGTTTATCCATCGGTTGTTCTCCAAATGAACAAGTAGAGATCACTGTAGAAAAGTACCAACACTCTCCCAGTGGCGAGTCTTTTGATGATAACTGGCTTCTTTGCTCTGTTAGTGTTTCATTCGGAAGCTTTAGTGGTAAATTTTCTGCCAGTTTCCAAACCTATGATTTCGTTAAATTCTCTAAAGAAATACAAAAACTCTATTCTTGCTTAAAAGGTACAGCTACATTTGACAGCCTTGAGGGGCAACTTGAAATCAAATTAGTTGGGAATGGAAGAGGTGGAATAGAATTAGAGGGAAATTGCATGGACAGTGTTGGTGTTGGAAATGAGCTTAAATTCTCTAGTGGGTTTGATCAAACCTATCTCCAATCTATCATCGAAGACCTAGATGAAATTTTAAAGGGTTTTCCCGTACGTGCTTTATAACAAGCTAATTAATAAGGACAAAAAACAGTTGGCTGTTTTCGTTCCTCAACATTTTAGCCAACAATTTTTTGCCCATTATTAGGGCGTTACCGAATAAATACTCTAACGTGTTTTTGTCCAAAAAAGGGCTAGCTTGAACGTCCGCTATATTGGTTTTATTAGTTGTGTGAAGAAGTAGCTGAATGGCTCTAATTGGCACAAACCGGAAAATAGTAGTTGGTAACTTTTTAGCAATTTCACTTCAAAACTATGTCAGCTTATACTTCAAACGACAAATTCCTTGTTGTGTTAATTTCAACGCTTCTATCAATGTGAATTGCTTTGTGACTCCTGTTTACGGCCAACCTTAGTTGGGCCAAAGCAAGCTCTATGCAAAAATCTTAAAAATATTTTCACCCCTTTTCATACCCCCATGCGTTTTCTTACTAAGCACCTTACTTGTCAGGGTGTCAGTTTTTAAGGGGAAAGAGCATGGAAAATACATTGAATATTACTCATGGCGCTCACCAGAGTGGCACATACGAACCGGGTTTTGAGCCCAGCCATAATCTGATTGCACCAGGTTTTAAGGCGGTTGCCTTTGCGTTAGCCGCTGCGGCGATCACCTTGGCGACCTTTAGCTTTATGGTGTCGCTATTGACCGCAGAGCAACGTGCGCCCGTTGAGGTGTTTGACGATGTCATTGTGGAAATCATGGAGCCGCCTAAGCACACCGAGGTGATCAAAAAAACCAAGCCGGTGCCACCTAAGGTTGAGCCAAGACCGCAGGCAAGACCAAGCCTGGCTGCGGAACCTGGTGATGAGGTGCTGACGTTAGCGCCGACATTGCCGGATGTGGGCACCGAGATGTCGGACTTGGGGGAATTTTCATCCATGTCTCGCGATACCGCCATGCCCTTGGTGCGGGTACCGCCGCAATATCCAGCGACCGCCGCCCGTGAGGGGATCGAAGGTTATGTCATACTGAGCTATGATATTTCCCCAACCGGTCAGGTTATCAATGCTAAGGTAATTAGCGCCGAGCCCAAGCGGATTTTTGATCGTGAGGCCCTTAAGGCGCTGAGTAAATGGAAGTTTAGCCCTAAGGTTGTGGAGGGTGTGGCTAGGAGCCAGCCCAATCAACAGGTAAGATTAGACTTTAACTTGCAAAATTAGTCGCCTAGGGCGCCACCCTGGATTTGAGCCTAGGGTGTTGCCGATTTAAGGAGTGAAGATGCTAAAAGCGGTTGCCACACGGATATTTGCGCCTCTGTCGCCAAACTATAGCCACTATAGTGATGAGCAATTGGCGCAACTGGCCGCCGACAGCGCCAAGGCACGGGATGTCTTGGTGCTCAGGCTAAGCGACGATGTGCTGTATTTTTTGCAGGCCCAGTTAGTGTCCTTAAGTGAGGATAGCCATACGCGGCGGCAATTGGCGCTCGATTTATTGCATGAGGTGTGGTTGCGCTGGTTGGCCCAGCCACAACGCTTTAGTGTGCAACAGCAGGGCAGCTTTAAGGCCTGGTTATTTAGCCTGGCCCGCAATCAGGTGATTGATTATGCCCGCAGGCAAAAGCGTCATCTACCGGTAGAAGAATGTCTTCAAGAGCCTAATTTGCACCTCGACGCCCAGCATATAGAGGGACTGATCATGGCCGCCACCGAGCAGCAATTAACAGCGGCGATAGCAGATTTGCCGCACTTACAACGCGAGGCCTTAACCTTGCAACTTGAGGGTTTTAGTTTGCAGGAAATTGCCCAGATCACCGCCAGCGCCCAAGAGAGTGTAAAAACCCGATTGCGCTATGCACGCGCAAAAATCGCCGCCACCATGGTCAAAGGAGCTCAGTAATGGCAAACCGCGGATCAGACAAACTGGCCCAATGGCAGCAACAGCAAAAACAACAAAGCGCCCTGCAGGCACAGGAGAAAAAAGCCTTGTTGTCGGCCCTCGACTCAAGCCCCCGTAATCGCCGTAGCTGGTGGCATCAGGGTCAGTGGCTGATGGCCTGTGTGGCCTTATTTACCCTGGTGTCGGTAACCTGGCAGGCGGCAAAGCAAGAGCATGCGCCCCTGTATAGCGTTGAGAGTTATACGCGCATGGAAATTTTTGACCTCGCCGGTGGTGAGCAGCGCATGCGCGTCAGCAACACGGTACCGGCGCAACTGCGCAGCATAGATCAAGCCGAGCTGCAGCTGGCAAATCAGCTGCGGGTGCAGCATCAGGCCTATGCGGTTGAGCCGGAGCAGGAGCCGATACGCTTAGTGCGTTTAGTGCAAAGCGAAGGGGATTGGTTGTTGGCCGATTGCCGGCAACAGGTGTTGATCGCCTTGAGCTCGGAACTGTTGAAACGAGTAGAGCACCCTGGAGTGAAATTGCAATCCGGCACCTTGTTGGCCTTGTCTTTTGACAATAACGGGCAGCTGGTGGCAATACAGGGAGCGGGCAAGCATCAGCAGTGCTGAGGTAAGAGAGGTCAGGCGCTAAAGTGTAGCGCCTGGTTGTGTGTTCTCAGATTAGTGGGTTGCGGTACCCGACGTGTACTTGGCCAACTCCACCTGGAATTGTTCAACGCCGTCTTTGCCCTTGTACATGCGCACCATCATGTGGTCCATGCTCGGTGCAAACCAGGCAATGGCTTGGCGCTTATCGTTGTCGTACACCCGTTTCACCTTAATGGTTTCCACATTGCCTATGGGCAGGGTAATGGTTTCGTTGCCAACCACCTCGAATTGATACTCTCGGTCATTGCCTTTTTTATCCACTATGGGGTAGCTGAACTTGGTTTCGCCCTTGCTCAGCGCTTGACGTAGCGAGATCTGGTAAGAGAGTACGTCCTGGAAGTTTTGGTTCCAGGTGCATTCGAGCGGGTATTTGGACTGGTTGCTGAACACCTGCTGTTGCTGGTGATCAAAGCTGATCTTATAGGTTTTATCCGGACCTGTCCCGGTGCGCTCAAGCACATAATCAACGGGTAATACGGTGCCGTCGACAAATTTAAAACGGCTGCTTTCCTGGCGCTCGTCGGAGAAGATCATCCACTCAATTTCGCTGTGGTAGCTCAATTCATACAGGTTATCATCGACGCGAGTAAGGCTACGTTGCGCGGCACCATGGCGTTCTCCCTGACGGGTCACTATGTATTCGGCGCGGTATTCGTTGAGGGTAATTTGCGGCGCGGGGTTGGCGTCTTGTTGCTCGGCGTGAGCAAGATTGATACCGCAGCCAAGGACTGCGGCAATCAATAATTTAGCTGTCCAAGTGCGCGTTGAGGTCGGCGCCTTGGCTTGGAAGGGTGTTGTTATCGAGCACTGCATAGTTATCTTCCATTTTCAGTCGTTGTTCGCTGAACCACTTAACCACCAACGGATAGATAATATGTTCTTGTGCATGAACCTTCTGCGCCAAGCTGTCAGCCGTGTCATCACTTTCGATGGCCACCTGTGCTTGAACTATCACAGGTCCGCCGTCGAGCTCTTCGGTCACAAAATGAACGCTAACGCCATGCACTTTATCGTTTGCATCTAACGCACGCTGGTGGGTGTTCAGCCCTTGGTACTTAGGCAACAGGGAAGGGTGAATGTTCAACATTTTCCCTTTAAATTTTTGCACTAAGCCAGCTGTTAGAATACGCATAAATCCAGCTAATACAACACAGTCGGGTGAAAAACTATCAATCAGTTCACCTAGGGCCACGTCATATTCTTCGCGTGAGGCAAACGCTTTGTGGTCTAACACTTTTGCTTCGATACCAGCCTTTTTAGCTCGCTCTAGGCCGAACGCGTCGGCCTTATTGCTGATCACCGCGCAGATTTCAGCGGGAACTGTACCCGCTGCAACCGCATCAATGATGGCCTGTAGGTTAGAGCCACTGCCCGAAATAAGTACAACGAGTCGGGCGAGGTCCTGGCCTGGTGTCATTATTGCGCACCGCCAAGGATTTCAACTTGCTCTTCGCCAGCTGCTGCATCTTGGATTTCACCGATGTGCCAGGCGTTTTCGCCCGCATCTTTAAGAATGCTCAGGCTTTGCTCTAGCTTGTCGGCAGGAACCACAAGTACCATGCCTACACCACAGTTAAAGGTCCGGTACATTTCGTGCGTTTCAATGTTGCCGTTTTCTTGTAGCCAGTTGAATACCGTTGGCCACTGCCAGCTGTCGCCCTTGATCACGGCTTTAGCCGACTCAGGCAATACGCGTGGGATGTTTTCCCAGAAACCACCGCCTGTGATGTGTGAAAGCGCGTGTACGTCTACTTGCTTAAGTAGCTCAAGTACCGGCTTAACATAGATGCGTGTCGGTTCAAGCAGGTGCTCGCCTAGGGTCTTGCCTTCAAATTCGCTGTTAGTGTCGGCGCCAGATACTTCAAGAACCTTACGGATCAATGAGTAACCGTTTGAGTGAGGGCCACTAGAAGCAAGGGCGATAAGCTGATCACCGGCAGCAACCTTAGTGCCGTCGATAATGCCTTCTTTTTCTACCACACCCACACAGAAACCAGCCATGTCGTAGTCGTCGCCTTCGTACATGCCAGGCATTTCAGCGGTTTCACCACCGATAAGGGCACAACCAGAAAGCTCACAACCCGCGCCGATACCGGTTACTACGTCGGCAGCCGTGTCTACGTCTAGTTTGCCGGTGGCATAGTAATCAAGGAAAAATAGTGGCTCGGCACCTTGAACGATAAGGTCGTTAACACACATGGCAACCAGGTCGATGCCTACGGTGTCGTGTTTTTTAAGGTCGATAGCAAGGCGCAATTTAGTGCCCACACCATCGGTACCGGCAACTAAAACAGGCTCTTTATAGCCAGTCGGTAGCTGACATAGCGCACCAAAGCCGCCGATGCCGCCCATCACTTCAGGACGTTTGGTCTTTTTCACAACGCCTTTAATGCGTTCTACTAGGGCGTTACCCGCATCGATATCAACGCCGGCATCTTTGTAGCTAAGAGACTGTTTTTGTTCGCTCACAGGGTTTCCTCAAAATTTAATTTAGGGGTGATCAGGGTCTGTTGATCTTTGTTGTTTGTTTCTGCAGCAGTTTGTAGCGCATTTGTACAAGGCGGCACATGTATGGTGTAGTTATTCTACATGAACATGTAACAACACAGTAGAAATGCGCTACAAACGCTGCCCTGTGGGTTCATCTAAACGCCTCCTGCTCTGTGTTGCTCGCTATGTACATAGAATGACTATGCAGTATAACGAGCGTCGTGATCAGAATGCGTTTAGATTGAACATAAAGTAAACCACAAAGATAAACAGGCCCTCTAAACGCCGGGCATTTTACAGCAAATGCCGCGGCTTAGCTAGGAAAAGGAGGACCTTTGTCCTTGTTTATGCGGTGGCCACAATAACCGCTCTTAATGGTGCCGGATAGCCCTCAATGGTCTTGTTTGGATCATTAGGGTCCAGGAAATCGGCCAGGGATTCATTTTCCATCCATTCGGTGCGGCGCTGCTCGTCGAGCGAGGTTTGGTCGGTGTCGACGACGCGAATATCCTTAAAACCAACACGGCGCATCCACAGCATCAGGGCCTCTGTGCTGGGGATATACCAGACATTACGCATTTTTGCGTATCTGTCTTCGGGCACCAGCACGGTATTGATATCGCCTTCAATTACCAGGGTTTCCAGCACCAACTCACCGCCTTTACGCAACTGGGCACGCAACTGGGCTAAAAAGTCGATAGGTGAGCGGCGGTGATACAATACGCCCATGGAAAAGACCGTATCAAAGGCCTTTAGCTCGGGCAGTTGCTCTACCCCTAAAGGCAGCAGGTGCACCGCCGGATCTGGATTATAGTTTTTAATGGTCTGGAATTGGCACAGGAAGAGATCGCTTGGGTCGATGCCCACTACCAGCTCGGCACCTTCGCCGCGCATACGCCACAGGTGATAGCCGGAGCCACAGCCGATATCCAGCACCTTGCGACCATGCAGTGGGCTGATATGAGGTAAAACACGATCCCATTTCCAGTCGCTGCGCCATTCGGTGTCGATGTCAATCCCAAACAGTGAGAAGGGGCCTTTGCGCCAGGGCATAAAACGCTGCAATAAATGAATTAGCTGCTTGCGCTGGCCCTCGTTAATATCCTCGCTGATGCCCACTTGCACCTGGGTTTGAATATTCACTTCTGAGGCATTCAATTCTGGCAGGTTATTGAGCACTTTTTGCCATTTGGGCATATCGCCATGGCGGGCTTCGTCTTGCCAGTGTTGCAGTTGTGCCGGCAGGGTATTGAGCCAATGACTGAGCTCGGTGCAGGCAATATGGCGATAGAATTCGTTAAACCATTGATTCATTGTTGTTCCGTTTATTTTATGGCGACCATGGAGCAAAAGTTAAAGCATTGATACCACACCTGGGTTTGGCTAAAGCCAATCTCATTAAGGCGGTTAAGATGCGTGCCTAGGGTGTCGGTGCGCATGACATTTTCAATGGCGGTGCGCTTTTGACTGATCTCCAGCTCGGAATAGCCGTTGGCTCGCTTAAAGTCATGGTGCAGATCTATCAACAGGTCGTCGACGACTTGGTTTTCACCACGCAGCTTTTCGCTCAACAGTAAAACGCCACCTGGTTTCAGGGCATTGTAGATTCGACTTAAGAGCGCATGACGTTTTTCCGGCTCGATAAACTGCAGGGTAAAGTTCATCGCCACCACTGAGGCATTCTCTAATTTAGCGTCTAATATGTCGCCCAGTTCCACGCTCACCGGTACGGTAGAGCGAAAGCCCTCCAGGTGCAAACGGCAACGCTCAACCATGGCCTCGGAATTGTCGATGGCAATGATTTCACATCCCGCCTGGTTGAGATTACGGCGCATGCTCAGGGTGACGGCACCTAGTGAGCAGCCCAGGTCGTAGAGGTTGCTGTTATCTTGCGCATACTTACCGGCAAGCTTGCCCAGGGTGCTGACTATGGTGGCGTATCCGGGCACCGAGCGCTCGATCATGTCGGGGAATACTTCCACCACTTTGGCGTCAAAGGTGAAGTCTTTTACTTGTTGTTCTGAGGCGTAAATACTGTCTTTGGCTGACACTTTGCTAAGCTCTAGCTAGAAACGATGGCGTTATTTTATCATTTTTGTGCTGCTTGTGGGGAGCTTTAGTCGGTGAATATGAGCAGGCGACTAAGTCCAGCCTTAAGCGGTCGAGGAGGAGCCTGCTCCCAGTGATAAAAAAGCACGAGTAAATCACGTCTATTTGTCGTATATTCAGTGCCTTATACGCCTTAGCGCGCCATCAACAGCAGCAAGTGAGACTGTGCATGAGTAAAAGTAAAGTAATTAGCACCGATGATATCCTCGCCACCTTATGCCATTCGGTCACCGAGGTGTTGTCGTCGGCCAGTGGCAATAACATCAGTTATTCCGCCATGGTACAGAAAATATCGCGTACCTGTATGCGCCCGGACATAGGCTGTTTTGTACTTTTTGACGGCGGCTTTACCGGGTTAGTTGTCACCAACTTCAGTGCGCAGGCGGCGATGGAAATTTACGGCGATTACCTCCGTAATATGGGCATGCCGGAGAACGAGCTGGCACAGAGCCATTTGTCCGATGATGTGGCCAATGTGCTTGGCGAGTTGATGAATCAGATCGTCGGCGACTTTACCAAAAAAGTGCGCGAACAATTGCATACCTCTATCAGCCAAAATCAACCGAAAATGATGGCCATTAACAAGCAGGTGCAGATCTCTGTCGATACCGCCTTAGACAGGCCACAGGCGCGACGTGTCACCTTTACCACCCAAAGTCAGAATATCTTTTATCTGGAATTGGCCATGGATAAGACCGAGTTTATTAAAATGCATGATTTCGATATCAGCGAAGCGGTAGACCCGGATGAGATCATCGCCAATACCCGTGCCGAGCAACAGACCAAGGTGAAACAACAGCAAGAGGTCGATCAGGATATCGACGACGACTTTATGGAAAACCTCGGTTTATAGCGGTGAGCCTCGGGGGACTAAAAGAAGCTGCTTTGTTGGTTGTACTCGCCGGCAAAGGGCTCTATAGCCCTGTGATGATACCCGCAATACGCTTTTAGGTCGCTGGCAAACTGCCGTGCCAATAAAGGCGCACCATGATTGTCTGCGGTGTGTAAAAACACATAGGGCTGGCGGCCTTCATCCAGCCACTGCTTTATTTTCCTTAACCAAGGTTGATAGTAGCTTTGATATTCATCCCCCATGGCGGCGATAACAAAGCGCACTATGGGGCGCTGGCCCAGGGCAATGGCATGCACGGGTAAATGGGGCTTTTTTTGTTGCGCATCAATAATGGCTTCATTATGGGGTTTGGCGGCAAACAGCGCCCGGGTATCCATGCACACGCGGTCAATTCCCTGCTCAAAACAATAGCGATTAAGTTGCTTTTCGCCATCCCCTTTTGTGAAAAATTCAGGATGCCTGACCTCTATGCTGCGGCCGATGTCGGTGGGTATCTGCGCCATAAAGTGTTGTAGGCGACTTAAGTGCATGGGCGCAAAGCTGGCCGGGAGTTGTAACATCAAGGAGCCGGTTTTTTCCATCAAGGGTGACATTAACTTCAGCCAGTCATGTACGGCCTGTTTATCGCATTGCAGCGTCAGGTCGTGGCTAAACCGCTTGGGAAACTTAAAGGTAAAGCGAAAGTCGTCGCCGGTGGCATCATGCCAGCGCTGCACCGTGTCGGCCTTGGGGTCGGCATAAAAAGTGGTGTTGCCTTCAACCGAGTTAAACACCTGGGCATATTGCGCCAGCATCTGGGCATTCTGACAGTCGGATGTAAAGAGACTGCCTTTCCAGGCATTATTGGCCCATTGTGGGCAACCCAAATACAACATCTGTGCTTTTGCTCTTGTCTTTATTTGCTCTGATACGCAAATGCTATCACAGCTTGGGTCGTCGCAGTGGTGAATAAATAGCCAACCCGTAGTTTGCTTCGTGACATTGACCGCCGTTTTTATATAATTGACGCAATTTATTTGGCCACTGCGTGCATTTAGCTCACGCGCTTACAATTAAAACAGGAATATTATGCGCTCTATATATTGCGGACACTTGAACAAAAGCCATGTCGACCAAGAGGTTACTCTTTGTGGTTGGATCAACAAACGCCGTGATTTAGGTGGTTTGATCTTCGTCGACGTGCGTGACCGCGAAGGCCTGGTGCAGGTGGTGTTCGACCCTGAAGTCGAAGGCTTGATGGACATTGCCAATAAACTTCGTCAAGAATTCTGTGTCCAGATCAAAGGTGTGGTGCGTGCGCGCCCAGAAAGCCAAGTAAATAAAGATATGGCCACCGGTGAAGTTGAAATTCTTGGCACTGGTCTTGAGATCATCAACCGTGCCGAAGCCTTACCATTGGACTTTAACCAGCAGAACTCGGAAGAGCGCCGCCTTAAATACCGTTATCTTGACCTGCGTCGCCTGGAGATGAGCGATCGTATTAAACTGCGTGCCAAGGCATCAAGCTTTGTGCGCCGTTTCTTGGATAGCAACGACTTCCTTGATATCGAAACGCCGGTATTGACTAAAGCGACACCAGAGGGTGCTCGTGACTACTTGGTACCTAGCCGTGTACACCATGGTAGCTTCTACGCCTTGCCACAGTCTCCGCAGCTATTTAAACAGTTACTGATGATGTCAGGTTTCGATCGCTATTATCAAATCGTGAAATGTTTCCGTGACGAAGACCTACGTGCCGACCGTCAGCCTGAATTCACCCAGATCGATATCGAAACCTCGTTTATGACGTCGGATCAGGTTCGTGCCATCACCGAAAAACTGATTCGTGATATGTGGCAAGAGCTACTAAACGTTGACCTTGGCGAATTCCCTGTGATGGGTCACGAAGAAGCCATGCGTCGCTTCGGCTCGGATAAGCCGGACCTACGTAACCCAATGGAACTTATCGACGTTGCCGACTTGGTAAAAGACGTTGAGTTTAAAGTATTCTCGGGCCCGGCCAACGACGAAAAAGGCCGTGTAGCGGTACTGACCGTACCAGGTGGTGCGTCGCTTTCACGTAAGCAAATCGATGAATACACCAAGTTTATCGGCATCTATGGCGCCAAGGGCTTGGCTTGGATGAAGGTTAACGACCGTGACGCCGGTGTTGAAGGGGTCCAATCGCCCATCGCTAAGTTCTTAAACGAAGACGTGATCACCGCCTTGCTTGAGCGCACCAATGCACAAACCGGCGACATCATTCTATTTGGTGCCGATAGCCGCAACGTGGTTAACGAAGCCATGGGCGCATTGCGCTTGAAAGTTGGTTTAGATCTGGAGCTAACGGACTTAAGCAAGTGGGCACCGCTTTGGGTTGTTGACTTCCCTATGTTTGAAGAAGACGACGAGGGCAACCTGCACGCGGTACACCACCCATTCACGGCACCAAAAGGCGTAAGCCCAGAGGAGCTGGAAGCCAACCCGGCAGGCACGCTATCCGATGCCTACGACATGGTATTAAATGGCTACGAAGTCGGTGGTGGCTCTGTGCGTATTCACAGCAACGCCATGCAACAAGCGGCTTTCCGTATCCTGGGTATCGAAGAGCAAGAGCAGCAAGAGAAGTTTGGCTTCCTACTGGATGCCTTGAAGTACGGTACGCCTCCGCACGCGGGTCTGGCGTTCGGTCTAGACCGTTTGGTCATGCTGCTATGTGGTACCGACAACATTCGTGACGTGATTGCCTTCCCGAAAACCACTCAGGCGTCGTGCTTGATGACGGATGCGCCAAGCTATGCCAACCCAGAAGCGTTAAAAGAACTGGCTATTGCGATTGCACCAAAAGCAAACGCGGAGCAGGGTGAATAACCCTTTCCAGATAGACAAACGCGTTCAATCTTAAAAAGCGGCTGAGGCCGCTTTTTTCTTGCGCCTCGCCTTTACACTGGTCATCCATACAGTTACCATTGTTCGGTGCAAGAATAAAAATAAGGTTTCTGGGTGAGTATTATTTTGGGGATTGACCCGGGCTCGCGATTCACCGGCTACGGCGTGGTGCGCCAACAAGGACAGCGATTTGTCTATCTGGGCAGCGGCTGCATTAAGCTTGGCGATAACGCGTTTCCAACGCGCTTAAAAATGATCTACCAGGGCGTCACTCAGTTGATCGCTCAGTTTAATCCCGACGCCTTTGCCATTGAGCAGGTATTTATGGCTCACAACCCGGACTCGGCACTCAAGCTGGGTCAGGCCCGTGGTGCCGCCATCGTCGCCGCCACCATGGCTGAATTAGGCGTGCACGAGTACTCGGCCCGCCAGGTCAAACAAGCGGTAGTGGGTAAGGGCTCTGCAGAAAAAGCACAAGTTCAACACATGGTTAAGCATATTTTGAAGCTGCCGGCGACGCCTCAGGCGGATGCCGCCGATGCCCTGGCCATTGCCATGTGTCACGGCCACTCACAACAAAACCTGATTAAATTAGCCGGCCAAGCGCACAAAACCGTGCGCGGTCGTTTGAGGTAAAGATGATAGGAAGAATTCGCGGACAATTAGTCGAAAAGCAGCCCCCGGAAGTGCTGGTGGATGTGTCCGGTGTGGGCTATGAAATCAGTTTACCCATGAGCTGTTTTTATGCCTTGCCGGAGTGCGGCGAAGACGTCACTCTGTTTACTCATTTTGTCGTGCGTGAAGATGCACAACTGCTATTTGGCTTTAATACCAAAAGCGAGCGGGCGCTGTTTCGTGAGCTGTTAAAAGCCAATGGTGTGGGCCCCAAACTCGGTTTAGGCATTCTCTCGGGCATGTCGGCGGAGCAGTTTATTCATTGTGTCCATCATGGTGATGCCAGCACCCTGGTGAAATTGCCCGGGGTAGGCAAGAAAACCGCCGAGCGTTTAGTATTAGAAATGAAAGACAGGCTCAAAGACTGGGGGCCGGATCTATTCACCCCTTACACGGATGCGGCACCTGTCAGTGGCGCCGGTAACGGCACGCTGGTTACGGCCAACGCCACAGACGACGCTATTGCCGCTCTGGAAGCCTTGGGTTATAAGAATAGTCAGGCAACAAAAGCGGTGAAAGCCATTGCTCAGGAAGCGATGACCTCAGAGCAAATGATCAAGCAAGCGCTTAAGGCGATGCTGTAACAGAGATAAGTGAATGATAGAAGCGGATAGACTAATAGAGCCCCAGCAGCAGGGCAATGAAGACGTGGTCGATAGGGCCATTCGACCTAAGCTGCTGGCGGACTATCATGGTCAGCCTCATGTAAAGCAGCAAATGGATATCTTTATCGAGGCGGCGCGCTCTCGCAGTGAGGCCCTGGATCACCTGCTTATTTTCGGTCCGCCGGGTTTGGGTAAAACCACCTTGGCCAATATCGTCGCCAATGAGCTTGAAGTGAGCATTAAAACCACCTCAGGTCCCGTGCTGGAAAAGGCCGGCGATCTGGCGGCTCTGTTGACCAATTTAGAAGCCCACGATGTGCTCTTTATTGATGAAATCCACCGCATGAGTCCCCATGTGGAGGAAATTCTCTATCCGGCGATGGAAGACTATCAACTCGATATCATGATAGGCGAGGGCCCGGCGGCGCGCTCAATCAAGCTGGATTTACCGCCTTTTACCCTGATCGGCGCCACCACTCGTGCCGGCTCTTTAACCTCACCGCTGCGCGACCGTTTCGGTATTGTCCAGCGCCTGGAATTTTACAATGTGGATGACCTGGCCGCCATCGTTAAGCGCTCAGCGACACACCTGGGTTTAAGCATTGACGAGCAGGGCGCCTATGAAGTGGCTAAGCGCTCACGTGGCACGCCGCGTATTGCCAACCGGTTGTTGCGCCGCGTTCGTGACTTTGCCGAGGTCAAGGGCGATGGCAGCGTATGCGCCGATATTGCCGCACAGGCCT
Source organism: Pseudoalteromonas sp. T1lg75 (assembly GCF_002964705.1). Lineage (GTDB taxonomy): Bacteria > Pseudomonadota > Gammaproteobacteria > Enterobacterales > Alteromonadaceae > Pseudoalteromonas. The sequence goes on from NZ_PQCD01000036.1 coordinate 13,767, forward strand.
TGGATATGGTGGATGTCGATAAAAGCGGTTTTGATTACATGGATCGTAAGTATTTACTGGCGATCATCGAGAAGTTTATGGGTGGGCCGGTTGGTTTGGACAACCTCGCTGCCGCCATAGGCGAAGAAAAAGAAACCATTGAGGATGTGATTGAGCCTTATCTTATTCAGCAGGGCTTTATTCAACGCACGCCGCGGGGGCGAATTGTCTCCGATCATGCCTATGCTCACTTTGGTTTGCATAAGGCCACCTAAATCAGGGTGTGAATAATCGCACCTTATTAGCCAAGCCCTAATCAGCCGAGCCCTACGCTCGGCTTTTTTATGCCCGTTGCTGGGGAAGTTAGATAGCTGCTTGTTTTACAAGCGCTATTTGTTTTAGCGCTGGGGTGCTAATTGGTTGTCATACGGCTTTTGATTCACAGCGGATTAAGGCTGAACCGATTAGGGTCTGTGCCTGAGCTTGATTCAGGCAAAAAAAAGCCCGCTATAGAGCGGGCTAAACAACAAGTTGAAGGAAGTAAATCCGAGGAACACACCAGCTGTTCATTAGTAGGATGAAACAGCCGATGGTGTGAGGTGGGGAATCAGAAACCACCTCATGAACTGTGCAATAGAGCCATAGTTGGTTGCGCTAGCTCAGTACAGGGAGAATAATAAAGCGGTAGCAGGTTTTCTTCAAACTAGAAAAATTATTTTTTTCGGATAAAAAAAACTAATACCGAATAAAATCTTCAAGATGATATTTTGCACAACACATACTAACTTATGCGTCTTATCCTATGAAATATAAGGTTATTATTATTTTTGTGCTTTTTTTGTTCTATTAGAATTACTATTTTTTAACTTGTTGTATATAAGCAAAATGACAGCTTATGCGATTAATTTGCATAAAATCTAGTTTTTTGGAACTTTTTCGCATTTTAATGGGCCCAACTAAGTATCGGTGGACCTGCTTGTTAACTACCGCTAGCGGCTATTTATCGGCGCTTTGTGGCAATTCATGGCAAGGTCATTGTCAGCGCAATTACGACTGGGTACACTAGAGTTCATTGTGTGTCGTACGCTGTATCGAGCGCGGATACAGTTAATAGCAATATACTGCGCCTCAGGAGAAAAGACGTGGATTCAGGATTAAACTTTATTGATCTAATTTTAAAAGCCAGCTTTTTAGTTCAGCTGGTGATGCTTACCCTAGTCGCCCTTTCGGTGATTTCATGGGCCATTATCATTCAGCGCCGTAAAATCCTCAGCAGCGCCCTAACGAATGCGAAAAAGTTTGAATCCCGTTTTTGGTCTGGTGTTGACCTCTCTAAGCTGTATAACGAAATTTCTGCTCGCGGTACTCAAAGTGAAGGCATCGAAGCCATTTTCACCTCGGGTTTTAAAGAATTTGCCCGCGCTAAGAAAAACAACCTGTCCGCTGCCGCGCTGGGGATTGATGGTCCACATCGTGCCATGCGTGTTGCCCTTTCTCGCGAGATTGAAAAATTAGAAAACAGCCTGTCTTTCCTCGCCACTATCGGTTCTATCAGCCCATATATCGGTCTATTCGGTACCGTGTGGGGGATCATGAACGCCTTTATTGCGCTCGGTGAGGTAAAACAAGCGACCTTGCAAATGGTTGCCCCGGGTATTGCCGAGGCCTTGATTGCAACGGCCATGGGCTTGTTTGCTGCTATTCCTGCGGTTATCGCCTACAACCGTTTTGCTACCAAGATGGAAAAAATCGAGTCTTACTACGGCAACTTTATGGAAGAGTTTGCCAATATCCTACACCGCCAGACTCTGACTCATGAGGTGAAAAGCCATGTATCAGCGTAAGAAGCGTCGTCCGGTCTCGGAGATCAACGTCGTTCCTTACATCGACGTGATGTTGGTGCTATTAATTATCTTTATGGCCACCGCTCCGTTGATCACCCATGGCGTCAAGGTTGAGCTGCCGAAAATGGAGCAGTCGGAATTGGTAGACACCAAGGGTGAGCCGCCTATCATTGCCTCTATCGATGCCGACGGTAAATACTATGTCAGCGTTGGTACCGATCCCGAAGCACCGATGGAAGCCATAGATGTGGCTGCGGTCATTAAGTTGAAGCTGGATCAAAATCCAAAAACGCCGGTGATGATCAAGGGCTCGGGTCAGGTCAGTTATCAAGAAGTACTGCGACTGATGGATTTTCTTAAACGCGCAGGCGTTCCCGAGGTGGGTTTGATGACGGAGTCATTCGAGGAATAATATGCAGCAGTTTAAAATCCCACTTCTGATCTCTGCTGGCTTGCATGTGCTTATGATCGCCATACTCGTGGGTGTCACTTACTTTCGCCCGTCAACACCTGAGGTGATGACGGTGACGCTCAACGCCCCGAGCAATGAAGATACGCCGCAAAAAGCCGTGGATGCGGTGGCGGTGGATCAAAAGCAGGTGCAAAAACGCATCGATGAACTGCGTAAGCAAGAAGAAGAGAAAAAACGCGCCGAGCAGCAACGTATTCGCGAATTGGAAAAGCGTGCCGAGCAGGCAAAGCGCAAGCGTCAGGAAGAAGCCAATCGTATCAAGAAGCTAGAGCAAGAGCGTAAAGCCAAGGAACAAGAGCGTAAAAAAGCGGAAGCCGAAGCCAAACGTGCTCGCGAGATTGAGCGCAAAGAGCGTGATAAGGCGAAGAAAGCGCAGCTAGAAAAGGAAAAGGCTGAAAAAGCCGCCAAGGCTGCCGCAGAAAAGCGCCGTAAGGAAGAAGAAGCGGCGCGTAAAGCCGAAGAAGAGCGCAAACGCAAAGAAGCAGAAGCCAAGCGTAAGGCCGAAGAGGCCCGTCAAAAAGCCCTCGCCGAACAGCTAATGCAAGAGCAACTGGCCGCCGAGCAAGCGGTGCGTGCCAAGGCGCGACGTCAGCAGGTGCTTTCCGAGGTGGATAAATACCGTGCCTTGATCGGCCAGCGTATTCAGCAGAACCTGCTGTTGGACGAAAGTTTCCGCGGTAAAGAATGTCGCCTTAATATTAAGTTGGCCTTTAATGGCCTGGTGACCAGCGTTAATTCGCTCGGTGGCGATAGACAAGTTTGTGAGGCCGCAGTGCGTGCCGTGCGCCGTGCCGATACGCTACCGGTATCAAAAGACCGCGACGTGTTTGAAGAATTGAAAAATATTAACTTAACGGTTAAACCAGAGTTTTAGGGGAAAGTTATGGTTAGATTATGCCGCTTAGTGGCAGTGTCTTTACTGGCAAGCATGAGCATGTGGGCTCAGGCAGCGCTGGAGATTGTGATCACCGAAGGGGTCGACAGTGCGCGACCTATCGCCGTGGTGCCTTTTGCCTATAAAGGCACGGGTGAGATGCCCATGCGCATCAGCGAAGTGGTTGCTGCGGACTTACGCCGCAGTGGTAAATTTAAGCCTGTTGCCAATATCGATATGCCGCAGCGCCCGAACTCGGATGCCGATGTCGACTATGGCGCCTGGGCCCAGCGCGGTGTTGAGGCTATTGTGGTGGGCACAGTGGAGCAGCAATCGGGGGGCCGTTACCTGGTTAGCTTCGAGCTAATTGACGTGTTGCGCGGTCAGATCACCGGCGGGCAAACTCGGGTGCTTAATAATGGTCAGTTGGTGAACAGCGAAGACCATGTGCTCGATGCGCGCGAAACCGTGATCTCTGCGTCTAGCTTCCGTCGTTATGGCCACCGTATCAGTGATGTGGTGTATGAAGCCTTGACTGGCGAGCGCGGCGCTTTCTTAACTAAAATTGCTTACATCATAGTGCGTGAGCAGGACGCTAAGCCTTATCAGCTAGTGGTTGCCGATTACGACGGCTTTAACGAGCAGGTGTTATTGCGCTCTAAAGAGCCACTGATGTCACCTTCTTGGTCACCGGATGGCAATAAGCTGGCCTATGTCACCTTTGAAAATCGTCAGAGCCAAATCTTTATTCAGGACATCTATACCGGTCAGCGTCAGTTGATCACCAGCCACCCAGGGATCAATGGTGCACCGCAGTTTTCACCCGATGGCACTAAGCTGGCTATGGTGCTGTCAAAAGACCGTACCGGTGCCACAGAATTGTATTTATACGACTTAATTACTAAGCAGGAACGCCGCTTAACACGCCACCGTAGCATAGACACGGAGCCAACTTGGCACCCTAACGGTAAAGAGCTGATGTTTACCTCTGAAAGAGGTGGTAATGCCCAGATTTATAAGTTAAATTTAGACTCGGGTCGAGTACAGCGTATGACTTTCGACGGCGATATGAACCTTAATGGCTCGGTGACCCCAGATGGTAAACATTTGATCATGGTTAACCGGACTCTAGGTCAATACCATATTGCCAAGAAAAGCCTTGATAACGGGAATTTCCATGTGTTGACTCGAACTCGCTTGGACGAATCACCAAGCGTTGCGCCCAATGGCTCAATGATTATATACAGCACCATGCATAACAATAAAAATGTATTGGCTTTGGTGTCGATGGATGGTCGTTTTAAAGCGCGTTTACCTGTGCTCGACGGTCAGGTTAAGTCGCCGGCATGGTCGCCATTTTTGTAATTCGCTAAGGGTGTAGTCAGCTTTAATCGCATAAACTTGATGTTTGTGCGATTGGCGCACTATAGTAAGAAAAATTGAAAATCAGGTGATGGTTTCACTAAATCAATAATAGGAATGTACTCAATGCAACTTAATAAACTGTTAAAAAGCCTGCTTGTTGCAGTGCCAGTAATGACACTAGCAGCATGTAGCTCTTCATCAAACCTAGATGAAGGCCAAGCCAACGAAACTAACCAAGTTGAAACCCAAACAACTGATACTGTAGAAGTTGAAACTGTTGAGCGCGTAGAAACTGCAGAAGAAAAACTACGTAAAAAGTACGAAGAACTTCGCCAGCAGCAGATCATTCACTTCGACTTTGACCGTGCTACTATCCAAAGCAAGTACGCTGAGCTACTTCAAGCGCACGCTCAATTCCTAATTGAAAACCCATCGGTTAAAGTACTTATCGAAGGTCACGCGGATGAGCGTGGTACTCCTGAGTACAACATCGCCCTGGGTGAGAGCCGTGGTCAGTCGGTTGAAAAATACCTTCTAAGCCTTGGCGTTAACGCAAACCAAATGTCAGTTGTGAGCTATGGCGAAGAGAAGCCAATGATCAAAGCACGCAACGAAGAAGCGTTTGCTCAAAACCGCCGTGCGGTATTAGTATACTAAAATCAGTAGAGTAATGATGAAGCCGAAACTTATTTTGGCAGCCTTACTCATGAGCGGGAGCACCCATGTTTGGGCTGCTCCCGCTCCTGTTTCTGAGGCCACTGCCAGCGAATCAAGCATCGAGCAGCGTTTAAGTCGACTTGAGCAAATGATGCAATCTCGCAACATTATGCAAGCCAACCTGCAGCAGCAGCTCGATATGTTACAGGATGAAGTGAGCCAATTGCGTGGCATCACCGAAGAGCATAGCTACAAGCTCGAGAAGGTATTGCAACGTCAGCGTGAGCTTTATCAAGAGATTGAAAACCGTGTTAGCGCCGCTTATACGCAGCAACCTAGCTACGATATGCCGCAAACGCCAACACAGCAGCCTGACAGTGGCTTAAACACCACAGTGGTCAGCACCGACCTGTCGGAAAACCAAGCGTACGACAAAGCGGTGAAGCTGATTATGCAGGATAAGCGCTATGATGCAGCGATTCCTGAGTTCAAGGCGTTTCTACAAAACTATCCTAACTCTGTATATGCGGCCAATGCCCATTACTGGTTGGGACAATTGTTGACCATTAAGGGGGACACGGCCGGTGCTAAATCTCATTTTGAGACCGTGGTGAATCAATACAGCGATTCTAGCAAGCGCCCGGATGCACTTCTTAAGCTCGGTACCCTGGAACAACAGCAAGGTCAGTTGGCCAGAGCTAAGCAATTGTTTAATGAGGTTATCACGCAATACCCTAATACTACGGCAGCAACATTAGCCGCCGAACGTGTTAGCAAGTTGTAGCCGAAATTGCTAGTTGTTAGGTTTTAGACTGCTTTGTAGCTAAAGCGGTCTAAAATTAGGCAACTAAAAGGAAAAACTAAAAAAAACCGAGTATTTGTATTGCACTTGGATTTTAAATAAGTATTATAAGCGCCCGCAGCAGGGGATAACCACTCAGGGAATTTTCTGCAGCAAATTACATAAAGTGGGTCATTAGCTCAGTTGGTAGAGCAGTGGACTTTTAATCCATTGGTCGATGGTTCGAATCCATCATGACCCACCACTTTATGTAATATTTAGCACAGCGTTGGGTCATTAGCTCAGTTGGTAGAGCAGTGGACTTTTAATCCATTGGTCGATGGTTCGAATCCATCATGACCCACCAATTGCTAAATCGATTCTAATGTTGGGTCATTAGCTCAGCTGGTAGAGCAGTGGACTTTTAATCCATTGGTCGATGGTTCGAATCCATCATGACCCACCACGTTAGAATCAATACTGTTAACTTGTTGACGTTAGTCATAACGCCTTAAACATATTAACAACCCGGGCGGGTCATTAGCTCAGCTGGTAGAGCAGTGGACTTTTAATCCATTGGTCGATGGTTCGAATCCATCATGACCCACCATCAATCTCCCCCTGCTATTATGAATAGCGCTTAATGTGCCGACATCTTATTGGCTCATTACACCAGAGCGGGTCATTAGCTCAGCTGGTAGAGCAGTGGACTTTTAATCCATTGGTCGATGGTTCGAATCCATCATGACCCACCACTTTCTTTATTCCCTTTTAAACTAACTAGTTACTAACTATCTTCTCGAACCCTAGCGCATAGCTTCTTTTTATCGCCATAGTTTCGTATAATTGACCCAGTATTTCGTAACCTAGAATAGTATTATCAGTATGGGTATTAGCCAACAGATCATGCCAGAGGACTATATTTTTCCTCCTAAGCCAGCTCCTCTTTCCGATGCCGAAAAGCTCGCCTACAAAGAGCGTATTAAGCAATTGCTGAAAGAGAAGAATGCCGTATTAGTCGCGCACTACTATACCGACCCTGAAATTCAGGCGCTCGCGGAAGAAACCGGTGGCTGTGTTGCCGACTCTTTAGAGATGGCTCGTTTTGGCGCACGTCAAGAGCAAGCAGATATGATCATCGTTGCCGGTGTTCGCTTCATGGGTGAAACGGCTAAGATCCTGACGCCGAATAAAACCGTGGTCATGCCAACCCTGGAGGCGACCTGTTCGCTGGACGTGGGTTGTCCTATCGATGCCTTTAGTGAGTTTTGTGATCAGCACCCAGATCGTAAAGTAGTGGTGTATGCCAACACCTCAACCGCGGTTAAGGCGCGTGCTGATTGGATTGTGACCTCATCGTGCGCACTGGAAATTGTTGAGCATCTTGATAGCGAAGGCGAGAAAATTATCTGGGGTCCGGATAAGCACCTTGGCAGCTATATCCAAAAGCAAACCGGTGCCGATATGATCATGTGGAATGGTGCCTGTATCGTTCATGACGAGTTTAAAACCAAGGCATTGCAAGACATGAAGGCCTTGCATCCGGATGCGGCGATTTTGGTTCACCCCGAGTCACCGGCCGAGATTGTTGAGCTGGCCGATGCCGTTGGTTCAACAAGTCAGCTGATTAAAGCGGCGCAGGAAATGGATAACCAGAAGTTTATCGTTGCCACCGACCGCGGTATCTTCTATAAGATGCAGCAGCTATGCCCAGAGAAGGAATTTTTTGAAGCACCGACTGCAGGCGAGGGTGCAACCTGTAAAAGCTGCGCACATTGCCCCTGGATGGCGATGAACGGTTTAAAAGCCATTGAGGAAGCTCTTATTGACCCAAGCGGCAAAGAAGTGTTTGTGGACATGGAACTGCGCGAGGGCGCCTTACGCTCGCTTAACCGCATGCTTGATTTCACCGCCGCCATGGCACGCTAATGGCGGATTACTAAGCAATTGATTTGGTTTTGTAAAAAACACCTTGCAACAAACAAAGCCTTTGCTTAGTATAAGCGGCGCTGCTACGGCAGCCCAGTTAAAGTGCGGAGAGGTGGCTGAGTGGCCGAAGGCGCACGACTGGAACTCGTGTATACGTTAATAGCGTATCGAGGGTTCGAATCCCTCCCTCTCCGCCATGCATTAAAAAGCTAGACTGTTATGGTCTGGCTTTTTTCGTTTCTAAGCCTTGTGTTTACTGGCTATAAGAGATTGACGCTAAAAATCTCTAAAACCAGTTCTGGCAAGTTCTACTCATCAAAATGAGTAGGATTTGAGTAAAATTTTCAACCCAGAATGAGTAAAACACATGCTAACAACCTCTCAAATTAACCGCATTAAAATACCCTCTAAACTAGTCCGTCATTTAGACTCTGATGGTCTGTACCTTGAAGTATCACCTAAAGGCACGAAAGGTTGGCGATATCGTTATAAGAACTACGATGAGAAGTGGACGATGAAGTCATTGGGGCATTACCCTCAAGTATCCCTTGAAGAAGCCAGAGAGCTACGTGACGATCTTAAAAACGTTGCACAATACAAAGCAGTGACATTTGAACTAGCAGCCTCTCAATGGCTTGAGTACAAAGGTTACACTAGCTCTAAGAACAAGAAACTGATACAACGCAGAATTGAAAGCTACCTGCTCCCCAAACTAGGTGACATGATCATCAGCCACATTAAGCCAAAAGATATTTTACCGCTCCTGAAGCAGATCGAAGCAAGGGGATACCTTGACTTAGCGAGACGAGTACAGACAATCACAAGCCAAATCTTTAAATATGGGGTACAAAATCTGTACTGTGAAACTAATCCTGCTGAGCCGTTGCAAGGTTGTACTAAGAAGCCCACAGTGCGTCATATGCCAGCAATCACAGTAGAAAGCGAATTTGCTAACCTTCTAAGAACTATTGATCATGCAGAACATCTGATGCCCTCAGTAAAGCTGTGCCTTCAAGTCGCACCACATGTTTTTCTCAGGAGTGAGTCTATTCGCATGGCTAAACCTGCGGACATCGACTTTGACAGAAAGCTCTGGATTATCCCTAAAGACAAGATGGGAAGAGAGCACTGGATACCGTTAACAGACCCTGTTATCGAGCTCCTAAAACTAGCAGTGGCACAGTCTGATGGCAATTACCTCTTTAACGGTTCAAGGCCACACAAACCACTCAGTGAGAATACGTTAAACATTGCTTTGAGGTCACTTGGCATTGATAAAAACAAGCATGTCTTTCATGGCTTTCGTTCAAGCTTTTCAACCCTTGCTAGGGAGCACTGTAGGCTTGACGGTGATCTAATCGAGCTTCAGCTAGGGCATATTGAAGGTAATAAAGTAAAGGCTGCCTATGATCGTTCTATGCGCCTTGAAGAACGCAGGGAACTAATGGGGGCTTGGTCTAACTATTTATTTTCACTTTTATAGGCAAGAGAATATTTTAATGACAAAGTGAAACTATTTTAGTTAGCATACTTCCTTATGGTTTAGCATAGGGGGATAGGTTTGCGTTACGAAAATATGAACCATGAAAATGGTGAGTTAGTGAAAAAAATCAAACTAGATAATGACTTTGACGATTTTGAAGATGAGCATCAGTATCTCAGGCTGAAACATCAAGATTCTGTTTCCTACGACGCTTATGAGTTTGACCATTACGAAAGAATAGAACCTGAATACGTTACAGAAAGCTACTCTGTGGAATTCGCAAAGGAGCTATTTAATGCGTTAGGACGTATCACAAATAACTTTACAGGCTTTAATAAAGAAGATAACCCTACAGAACTATACCACTTACATAACCAAGTAATACTAGACCCATCTTCAATGCCTGATACGCCAGTAAACCCAAAACTATTCGTTAAGACGGTACAGGTGCAGCTTCAAGCTAATAAAGTTCTTATCTCCAATGATATGCCCGATCTGCTCGAGCAGATGTGCCGGTTGTTTAATTTCTCAATACAACCTAACCAAAAATTGCCGAAGTCAGTAAGGAACCTCGTTTTTCCAGCACAGACTGGGGTTGGTAAGTCAGTATCTGTACAAGTTTATGTCTCGATGCTCACCAAACATTCTTCAATAATAGTTGTAGCTAAAGTCGAAGAAGCGATTAATTATTGCAATTATATTAATCAACTTTCGGGTGATGAGAGTTATGCTAGGTGCTACTACTCATTAACTGATAAAAACAAAGATGATCCAATGCGAATAGAGGCAACCAAGCTAAGAGAACATCGATGTATTGTGATCACTCACAATATGTTTAGAAGGGTCAATAGGTTTGACGATACAGATTACTTTGGCACTTATAATGATAAGCCGAGAGATTTTGTTTCTATTGATGAGAAGCTATCCTTTTATGACCAGTATCGGCTTAACTATAGTCAACTAGATAACTTAATAACGAACGTTGAAGAGGCTATCGAACAGTCTAAAGAGCTAAGCCAGATAACTAACACTACCCAAGTACTCGAAGTTTTAAAGAAATTTAAAGGCTTTTTACAGTTTAAAGATGACAAGATTATCACCAATGATAATAGTATCGTCGTTAGATCTCGCCTGAGAAATAATGTTGAGCAGCAGCTATCTAAGCTTGGTGAAAATGTCACTTATTCAGATGGTGTTAACCCTAAACATACCACCTCAAAATTAGTGGGATTAAAGGATAAAAATGCAGTTTTAGATATTCTAAGAGCTAGTGGGGTTGAGACTCAAAGCAGAAAGCGTAAAGTAATCGGTATAGCTTTTATGGAAGTACATAAGCTAATACATGGCTTATTATCAGAGATTGATCCCTTTTATTGTGAAAAGTCTTTAGTGCTTCGCCATAGAGAAGAAAATTCTAGTCAGGATGGTACCGAAGACCTCGATGACTTTGACAGCCTAACCGATGAAGAAAAGGAAAAGTTGGTCAGTTTGGTGGAGCAAGGGAATAAAGATGGGTCTAATGCTCAAGCACTTGAGCTAGCTACCCACTTACTAAGGGTAATGCTCGAATTCAGAGTTGATGAGCTTCTAGCTTCCTTAGAGGCGCTAGGTGCGAATAAGAACCCTAACTATAGGCAAAATACACTCAATTCACTAAATGAGCTTTTAGATAGGTTAAACTACTTTTCGAAGAATCACTTTCTGATTTACAAGAGCAACTATGAAACTGCACTGCTTGCTACTGAAAATTTAACAAATAAGCTAGGGCTTAGTGTTGTGCTAGATGCAACAGCACAGGTCAATGAGTACTATAAACTAGCTAACCGATTCTTAGGACATGTTGGTCTTGCCACAGCTCCACAAATACGCCAATACAAAAATTTAACCATCCATAAGGCTATTGGCTTTAAACAATCTAGGGCTGCTATTTACGACAGGAAGACCACAGAAGAAATCAAAAATATAGCCGAATCTTATGCTTCGTATGTAATCAATGAGCTAGCTGAGGGTGATAAAGTACTTATTATTTGTCATAAAAGCTTTACTAGCGAACTAAAAAAGCAAGTTAATGATAAGAGGGTCGAGTTTACTCATTGGGGTAATCATGTTGGCAGGAATAACTGGGCACACTGTAACAAGGTAATACTTATAGGCTGGCCAACTCAGAACCCAATAGATTATATTTCTATGATCAACTCATCATTGGAATCGGTATTGTTAACTAGTAGACACCTAGACGATGAGCTATTAGAGAAATTCGAAATATCACAGCTGGCTGATGACATTATACAAGGTCTGATGCGTTCACAGGCTAGGGTGATTGCAACAGCAGATTCAGACTGTAAAGAGACTAGCTTTTACTTGTTTTATGAAAACAGCGATAAAGCGAGAAAAGTTTTAGACCTAGTTGAATCTCAATTTCCTAAAGCATCACTAGTTGACTGGGTGCCAAACGGTATAGCAGCACCTAAGAAAAAAACTAAGAGGAATAGAAATGCAGACAGAGTAATAGACTTACTAGTTCATAAGTCTAAGGATCATGAGACCTACCTTCGTTCTAGCATTCAGAAAGAGCTTGATATTAACAAGAGTACAATGACTCGTATCGTTGGCAGTGAGTACTTTAAAGAAAAACTGGTAGAGCATGAATTTACTTTTAAGAATAGTGACGGGAAGTCACAGCAATTTGTGCTTAAATAATAGTTTCATTTCACAAGTTTATATTTATATATTATGAAAAAATGAAACCATTTTGAGGAGGTAGTTTAGGTGTTTGCTTGCCACTCCTGACGGAGTGTCATCATCTCTTATCCTTTAGCTTTATGGAGTACGTCACTTCGTTACGCTTCGCTCACTACGTGCCGGCTCCAACAGCACAGGAACGAGATGACCGCCTTTATTTTATGCTGAGGTACTTACCCCCTAGTTTTTATATCAGTCCTCAGGAGGAGCTTTAGGGCAGTTGTTTCTCTGGGAAATTTAAATTGAAGGTGTTATGGAATCTAGGGAGATTCCCTAGTTCTTCTTAAGTCCAACCAGTACAGTCTAACGAAAAGAGGAAATAAAACCACATCATAGTAGGTTAAATTGTCAGCAAGAGCTGTTGGCTGTTATGGGAGCTACCGGGATTATTAGAGGTACAGCTTAAAAGGTAAGTAATATGCCCTCTAGTTCCCTTGCAAACCAAGCATTAACTACTAAACATGCTTTATCTCTTCAAGTACATCAACGCACACAGACTGTCATGTAGAAATAAGCTCTCATTTATTAGCACAGATATACATATTTTAACCAAGTTAAGGGCTTAACTAGCCCCCCTAGTTGACTCTCAAACAGAAGTCAAAACCCGATCGATAAAGTACATACAAGAAATTTTATTAATGGTTTTATTAAGTACAAATAAGTGCAGATATTTGATTCCATATGGCACATAAATAAGTTACATTAACAATAATAACAAATACCAGTTATCTTATTAATTTAATTATATTTTTGCAGGGATTTGAATGTTCAAACGCTTAAGGCTCAATAGTGCCAAGTCACGGCTAGTTGACGAAAGACTTTATGAGTTGGTCTTGGATGAATTAGAGCGCGGAGAAATTCGAAGAGGAGTTTGGGCAAAAGCATTAGCGAAGTCTAATGGCAACAAGTCTCTGGCAGAATCAAAATATATCGAATTAAGAGTTGAATCTCTTAAAGATGAAGCCCAAGTGATCGACTCTATACTTCAGAATAATAAAGCTACGCCCTATATAGAAGCTACGCCCTATATAGAAGCTGCGCCCTATATAGAAGATACTCCTTGTATAGAAGAAAAGAAAGAGGAAGCTAAAGAGGAAAAAAAATGGTATTTTGGGTTATATATTGTTAGCTTTAATTGTATTTTTTTTACTTTTAGATTGGTCTAAAAATGAAGAAAATCCAGAGTGGCTTTTAGGTACACTCATTTTAATAGCCTTTTATTTTACCCAGAAAGATAATGAAAAATATTTTTCATTTACTAGATTCTTTGTAACATTAACTTTATGTTCTTGGTTATGTATATTCTTTGACCGCGCCTCTGTATACGGATCATGGTTTTTAGTGGCAGCTTTATCACTAAGTCTGGGTTGGATACGTGTAGGTAAACACTGTTACTTAACTGATATTTTCTCTGGCTTTCCACGGCTTTTTTTCTTATTAACTTTTGGGCTTTTTTCTTCGATTTTCATATGGCTTACAGGTTCACCAGACTGGCCATGGATTAGTAAATGGTCATGGCTCTCTGTCATATTGCTTTCATTTGTTTGCACTGCGATAAGAGGTATATATAAAATTCGATCAGCAAAGCAAAAGGTTATCGCTAAAAATCGGGCGCTAAAATAATTCATCTAGAGTAAACCACCATATTAGCAATATTGATGCTCTGGTTTGCTAGTATTTCGCTATTCACTACTTACAACTAACGCGCTTCGCTTGTTGGATACCTGCACAAGCACAATTATTCTAATTGTACCTGTTCGGCATCTCTATTTTTGTTTCAGTTAATCTTTCTTTTATGGGGTATTGAAACTATTTATCTGTAAAAAATGAGTAAAATCATGAGTATGTTGCTATACTTTACTCATAACACAAAGCTTAGCTTTACTTGTAGCGCATGCCTTTATATGTTCATTTTAAAGGTGGCTGAGTGGCCGAAGGCGCACGACTGGAACTCGTGTATACGTTAATAGCGTATCGAGGGTTCGAATCCCTCCCTCTCCGCCATGCATTAAAACAGAAAAGCCCAGCTAGTTAGCTGGGCTTTTCTGTTTTAACAGCACCAGCTGAGCTGGGTGGCCTTGATGAGAACCCTGGTTCGACAAAACGCCGGGAGCGTTTTAAGCCGCGTAGGCGCCCGCAGGGTTGCCTACAGGATGTAGGCAAGCTTATCCCTCCCGGTCGCAAGCTTTGGCCCTATGGGCTGTTCGTTCACTCGCTGCGCACTCACTGAACTCCCCCCAACACTTATAAAACCGATACAAATCGACATAAGTTCGTTTAATAGATAGACTTATTCCACTATCTATCCTGGCATAAAATAAAAATAACAATGTCACAAACTCAGACTGTAATACTGGCCATTGGCGGGTTTCAGGGCTTTTTGTTGTTCACCTTATTAGTGACTGATAAACGGGTTAACTACGCTAGTAGGTTATTGGCTATCCAGTGCTTGCTTATAGCTACAACTTTTACTCTGCCGTTAATCGTGGATGCCGGAGAAAGCCAGTTTACCTGGCTGATAGGTTGGTTGGTTTTTCTACCCGCTTGTTATGGGGCCCTGACCTATTTGTATTGCCGAACAGCCATTACCGGTGCGCCGCTTAAGGCCAGTGATATTCTCCATATTTTACCTCTGGCAATATGCTACCTGCTCAATTACGACATCCTGTTTTCTGGCGACAAGGCGTTGAGTTTTGTTACCGTACCCGACACTACGCTTTTTAAGCATACTCTGACAAAAATTATTTTTTACGGGCAAGTGGGTGTCTATTTAGCGCTTTTGATCACCATGGTAAGTCGTTACCAAGCCAAGGCCAAACAAACACTGTCCTCTTATAGCCCAGATATTTTTAAGTGGATTTGGAGCCTGGTGGCCTTTATGGCTGGAATATGGAGTTTAAAGCTGTTGTTTTACTTTATTAACTCGGCACCTATCGTCAATCTGCTTGCCGATTGTCTCTTGGTTTTAATGGTTTATTTTGTCGCGGTGGTCCAATGGCGCAACCCAAGTCTCTTTCATATTCGGCAACTGACAACACAACTGGAGCGGCCAAAGGGCTCTGGTGCGAAAGCCTCTGCCGATGGTGTATTGGATCCAGAGACGCGTTCAAGCATACTGCAATTGGTTCAAGATGAAGTAAAAACCCAGGCCCTATATCGGAACAGCGAATTGACCTTGGCCACACTTGCAGAGCAAATTGGTGTGAGTGCGCATCAATTGTCAGAGACCTTAAACCAAGCCGGCGGTAAAAATTTTAATCAATTTATTAACGAATACCGGGTGGCCGAGGTGTGCGAGCAACTCGACCGAAAAAGCGAACGCAAACTAATTGATTTGGCGATGGACGCGGGGTTTTCGTCAAAGAGCAGTTTTAATGCCATTTTCAAAAAGTTTAGGGGGCAGACGCCAAGTCAGTATCGATGCCAGTAGTGGTATGTCAGCCAGGGCGGATATAGCGCCTAAAAAGGTTTTAAAACAACATATTGGACGTCTGATATTATAAGGCTGGACGCCAGTAACTCGCCTGGATGCTGAAATTGTTCCATCAACAACAGATGGAAATACCCCATGTTTAAAACACTTTTAAAATGGCTTTTAGGCCTCTTTATTGGCGCCGCCCTTGTCGCAGTCGCTTATCTCGTTTGGTTTAAAAATGGCGTTAATTTTATTTATGGTGCCCATACCCAGGTGGTCGATCATAGCGCCTTTGCATCCCCTAGGCAGTTAACCGTAATTACGGATGTCAGCGTGCTCTCGCCTGACGGCCAAACCATGCTGCCAAATCGCACTGTGGTCGTGGATAAGGGAGAGATTATTTCGGTGACCACCGAGCGCTCAATTCCCGCCGGTGCCATGGTCATACCTGGCCAGGGCAAATACCTTATTCCCGGCTTGGTGGACTCGCACGCCCACCTTCTAAAGAGCCCAAATGATTTATTGCTTTACGTTGCTAATGGTGTCACCCATATTCGTGACTTGGGTGGCCCGGCCGAGCGTTTGCAATTGCGTGAAGAGATTGAGCAAGGTCGCGTTGGCCCTCGACTCTTTGTGTCGTCCCCACCCATTGATTCTATGGGTCTGCTTGAGGGCGCCTTTTGGGAGTTTATTACATTTCATAAAAATACCCATGATGTTGAGCATGCTAAAAGCATGGTTAAAGAGTTTGTGGAGCAAGGTTATGACGCCATTAAAATCTACCACTTGGATATGCCGACCTACCGGGCCGTTAATAAACTGGCCGCTGAATTGGGCGTGCCAACCACAGGCCATTTCCCTTTGACCTTGGAGCTCTCGGAATTGGCTGTAAGCCAACAACGGGAAGTCGCCCATCTTGAGGAAATTGTCAGGGTATTGATTCGGGAATTTGGTTCTATCAATAAGCAAGGCAGCGAGGCCTTCTATGCCCATGTCGAAAGCCGTGCCGATGCCATAATCGATGATCTATTGGCGAACGACATTACCGTAAACTCCGTTTTATGGTTTATGGAAAGCATCCACGACCAGTTCAGTGATCTTGAAACGGCATTAACACAAGTTCCTATGGAATACGCCAACCCAGGCCTGGTTGAAGGTACTAAAGACGGCGGCGAGTATAAAGTAGGCTGGTTACCCGGCTATAATCAGTTCGAAGCCGTGAATGATGCGTCGGAGGAGGCCTACAAAAAGAGTGATATTTTCTGGCAAGCGCGGGAGAAGGCGCATCATATTTTGTTAAAAGCCATGGTTCGTCGTTGTGTTAAGATAGTCGCAGGCACAGACGCAGGGGGCAATCTGGTGGTACCTGGTTTCTCACTGCATGACGAACTAAGATCGCTAAATTTAGGCGGCATGAACCCGGCGCAAACGCTGGCGACCGCCACAAGAAACCCAGCGGAGTTGATGAAGAGTAATGCTGGCATTATTGAACCTGGGCGGCGTGCCGACTTGCTAATACTCAATCAAAACCCACTTACAGATATTGGCCACACTCGCAGCATAGATACGGTTATTCTAAACGGTCGTGTGTTTGGGCGAGAGCGGCTAGATGCCATGTTAGACGCGGTTAAGCAGGCGAACGCCAACAGCCGCAAAATCAATATTGATAAGTATCTCTAGTTGCCCTTTCCTTTGGGGTAAAAAGGCCCAGCTATTTTGCTGGGCCTTATTACATTGGCATCAGATTTACGCCAACTCCTGCGCCACTTCTGCCACTTTCTGCCGCAACCAGATATGGCTCACATCCCTATGTAGCAGTGGCGACCAAATCATGTCGAGCTCGAACGGCGGTATGGGGAAGGGCGGCTCTAAAATGGTGAGTCCCGGATCGTCCTGGTATATTTTCGCCGCCTTAGAGGGCAAGGTGGCCACCAGGTTTAGTTCTTTGGCTAGGTGAATGGCTACGTGGTAATTACGCGTGAAAGTGGCAATGTCTCTATGTTTACCAAAGTGTGCCAGGGCCTCGTCAACCCAGCCGAGTTTTTGCACATCTTTAGGGTCCATACCCACACCGACGCCAAAACCGGTTTTACTCACCCAGATATGTCTGGCCTGCAAATAACTCTCTAAATTAAAGCGCTCCAAAATGGGGTTGTCGGATTTGACCAGGCAGCAGAAGCTGTCCTTCCAAATGCGTTTATGGTGGAAGGATTGGGGCAGCTTCTCAAAGCGGTTGAGGGCCATATCCACCTTGCCGTTTTCAACGTCGTGGAAATTCACATCACTGGGCGTCAGTATGTCCAAGGTGGTATCCGGCGCCTCGGCGTGCAATTTACTCAATAAACGGGGGGCCAGGGTACTGGCGGCATAGTCGCTGGCCATAATGCGAAATACGCGCTTACTGCTGGCGGGTTCAAAGTCGCGGTTAGGGGCCAAGGTTTCTTCCAAGGTCATCAGCACCCCACGGATCACTGGTTGCAGCTCCAAAGCGCGCTCTGTCGGCACCATGCCCTCGCTGGTGCGCACCAGTAGGGGATCATTCAGCAGGTTGCGCAGGCGCTTGAGGCCGTTACTCATGGCTGGCTGAGTAATGCTGAGCTGATTGGCAGCCTTGGTCACATTACACTCGCGCAACAAGGTATCGAGATAAACGAGAAGATTTAAATCAATTTTGTTTATATTCATTCCGCTATGCCATTTATTTTATTTATGGTTAGTCTAGCTTAATCTTGGGCGGCCGAATAGGCTACCAAAGGTGTATAAAGCGTTGTTCGTTGGGGTAAGGATAGACCTGTTTATATTCGCCTCGGGCAATCTTTTGTTGCGCCTGCTGCCAATAGTCGGCGCCGGTCAACTCGCCATGATGGCGCATAAATACGTCTTTATGTGTTGGGTTGGGCAGCACAAAGGTGGTTAACTGGGCTGGAAACACGTCGTTGGGGGCGACCGACAAACTGTGCTCGTCAGCATGGTCGAATTCGCGAAATTGCATGTCGGTGAGGTATTGCACCTCATCATAGTCGTAAAACACCACACGCTGATGTTTGGTCACACCAAAGTTTTTCAACAGCATGTCGCCGGGAAAGATATTGGCGGCAATCATTTCTTTGAGCGCCTGGCCATATTCAATGATGGCATGCTCCGCTTTGTCCTTGTCCACCTCTTGTAAATAGAGGTTGAGTGGTGTCATGCGGCGTTCAATATACAGGTGTTTGATGATCAGCATATCCCCTTCGATGCGCATCGAATTGGCAATGCTGTTTTCCAACTGTTGCAGTAATTCTTCGCTAAAACAGCTAAGGGGCAGGGCCACGTCGGAATATTCCCAGGTGTCGGCCATACGGCCAACCCGATCGTGGCGTTTAACCAGCTGATAGCGCTCGAGCACGGTTTTTCTACCGAAGGGTTTACTCGAGCCAAAGCGATCTCGAATGATTTTAAAAACATAGGGGAGGATGGCAGGTTTATCACCATCATCACCATGCCCGGGGTACCGGCGGCCAGTTCAAAGCGCTCGTGGGCGTGTTGCATATGGGCCAGCAGCTCGCGGTAGAATTCGGTTTTGCCCTGCTTGTGAAAGCCGATGGCATTATACAGTTCGGCCTTGGTTTTGCCGGGCATCAATTGATTGAGAAAGTGCACTAAGGCCGAAGGCGCATGGGTTTGCACCATAAAATAAGCCCGGGCAAAACCAAAGATCACCCGCATCTGTGATGAGCGGGTCAGCAGGGCATCTATGTACAGGCCACGGTCTTGATCATGTAACACCGCAATTATAAAAGGCTGGGATCCCGTTGATGAGACAATACGGCCGACGATATAGGCGGCTTGGCCGCGATAAAAAGGCGCCTGCAGGATATCGAAGCGCATTTGATGGCTTTTAACATGAGTCTCAGGGGCTTGTTTAATAAAGGCCTTTAATAACAAACGAATATCACGTTCGAGGTTGGCAAAGGGGCAGCCAAACTCAAATTGAGTGATAATTTGGCGAATAGTGGGCTTGAGGCCCTCAACCACGGGAAAGTAGCTGCGATATTCCGCTTCCACCGGCAGCGCCGGAGCATCGGCCAGGGTCGCCTGGACGAAGATAAAGTCGTTATTGTAGTACTTGCGCTCAAATAAACGACAAAACACCGAGTTATAAAAGGTTTCCGCGAGCTCGGCCTGTGGGTGAAAGGCTAAAAACTGCAGATAACATTCCTTGGTATCTATCCACAGTTGCGGATCATCCGCCGGGTCGTTAACCACCGAGGCCAGGGTGTCGACGGTTTCATTAACGCGGGTATCGTAATAGCTAATGCGTAGGCTGGCAATATGACGCATGGTCGCCCAATCGCGAGTGGCAAAGGCCTGAGGTGCCTGCGCCGTGATCGATTGAAACAACTTGTAGTGATGAAAAAATCCGTTAAGAATTTGTTGTGCTATTGCCTGTGCATACACCATTAAAGCCTTCTAGAGTATAAACTCTAAGTTACCTTAAGCCATGGTCCTAAGTCATTGCAAGCGTTATTGAAATTTTGCCAGGGACTTTTCTAACCTTGCCAGCTTTTGCTCGGTTTCTTTTATACGCTGAGTATAACGACGCTCGATGTCTTTAATGTTGACGCGCACCTCTTTTTTCAGGGACTTGCGCTCATCATCCGACATGAGTCGTTCCAAGCGTTGCTCTTCGGCCAGGGTTTTTGCGCTGCGTTCGCGTTTTAACATCACCACCTTGTGCTTGGTGCTGCGAATTTGCATATTGATGCTGTTGCGCTTGTTTTCTTTCTCAAGCTCGGTCAGCTGCTTTGAATAGTCTTCTTTGGGGCCCTGATGGCGGGGGGTGGAGTGTGTTACTGTTTGCTCCGTTGCATTTTTATTGCAAGGGAACTGGCTAAATACCGTGCCAGCTTCGGTTTGACACTTAAAATAGTCGGTATTGGCATGGCCCATGATAGGCAGCGCCGCGCTAAGTACTAACACACTTCCTCGGAGTGCTAATCTGCTAGTCACTGTTTCACCTCGCTTAATTATTATTCTCATTCCTAGTCCAATATAGATGAACTAAATTTGAATGTCACGATAGTAAGACAAAGGTATGAAAGGGAAAGTGAGGTCTTTTTTTGCTGGCTAGGGTCAAAGACCCTAGCTTATTGGGCGTTAAAGCGTTTCAGTTGCTTAAGGCCCTGAATTAAAAACGGCACGTTTAGCTCTTGGTCGACACTAAAGCCTTCGCTGGCAGAAATATGCTTATAGCTGCCGTCGCTGCTCAGCAAGGTAATGCGGTCTTTGCGCAGGGCAATAAACACCCCTTGCGAGTAATTGATATTGGGCTTGCTGCCATTACTGAGCATGTTATTGGCAATTAGGGCGCTGGCCCCGAGTTCAGGGCACTGCCACTGCTCGGAAAGTACGGTGGCAAGTATATCTTGAGGTTGTACGATATGACCTAAACCCTGCAGGCGTGCATCTGTACTCCATAACTGATTAATCGTCGTCACACCCTCTTTGCTATCGCCCTCAAGGGTAAAGGCAAAGACGATATGCGTGTCTTGCACTTGGGTGTGCTCATCAAGCGTGACCTTAACCAAGGCCTCGACATCGTCATGGATAAAATCAAATTGCGCTAGATTCGTTTGCAGCGTCAAAGGCGGGCGTCGCCACAAGGGATCTATGTGATCCTTGCTCATGCTTTGGCGGTAATAGCTTGGTAGACCATACAGGACATTGAAAATAGTATCGTCGCTGTCGGTCGGATGTAAAATAGGGGCGACTTTGTCGAGTGTCGGGTTGGCCTCAAGAAAACGGCTTAATTCGGCCTTGGTGCTAAACAGGCGAATATCGACCGCGGCGGCATCGGGAGCCAAGGTGCAACTAGGTAGTTGCGCCGGCATCACAAAGCTGACATTGGGCGCATTAACATTGACCGAGCGCTCTTGCTCGTAACGTTTCAGATCCAGTAAATCATTTTTGGCCAGCAAGGACTTCGCCGTAGTCGGGTAAGACAGAGGCAACATATTGTCTTGCTTGGTAATATCAAACTTCAGCTCGGCATCCGCCCAAATATGAATGCTGTGACTCAGGGCAAAGCAGACGACTAGCGTGGTAGTGATGGTGCGGCCAATGCGCAGGCGTTTAAGATCGCCCAGATGGTGCCAGGCATAATTACTGATAATAAGCTGGTAGGCTAAAATGAGCAGCACAAAGGCACTGACCAACAAGGTAGATAGCGCCGGGGTATTACTCACGTTTCGCCAAAACAGCGATAAAATCTCACCCAGTGCACTGTAGTTAAGGTGATAACCCAGGTTGTAGTAAACAAACGCATCCACCGCCAGCAGCGTCATTCCCACCGTTGCCAGCACCGAGGC
Source organism: Pseudoalteromonas sp. T1lg75 (assembly GCF_002964705.1). Taxonomy (GTDB): domain Bacteria; phylum Pseudomonadota; class Gammaproteobacteria; order Enterobacterales; family Alteromonadaceae; genus Pseudoalteromonas. The sequence goes on from NZ_PQCD01000036.1 coordinate 35,658, forward strand.
CATGCCGCGAATATGCCGGGGGTAGGGGAAAACCAAAGACAGAGGGAAGATGGTCAGCACAAAGGCTAAAAAGGTAATAAAGGCGGTGTGGCTGAGCCAGGTCACCACCATATAGAAGGTGCCTACGGCCGTGGTGGGGGGCGCATCGGCGAACAAATAGGCAAGGCTAAGCAACAACGCAAGGCCAATATTAGCCAGGGTAAACCAGTGGCCCCAGGCCAGTAACTGACTGACTCGAGAGGAAAATTGATTTTGCGTTGTCAGATTCATTGGTTACTTCAACGAATCCGTAAGGGCATTGGCAAAGTTTTGCGCCACGGCAGCTCTTTTTGCCTCGGGCACATGCTCTTTAATAATATGCGTGATAGTATTGCCCAGACACATCAGGCTTAAATCAACCGGTGCCTTTTTTTCGGCAAGTACAGCGACAAGCTGGTCGACAAGTTGTTCTACTTCTTCATTGGTATATTTGGATAACGCTGGCATCGGTGGTTCATTACTGATTTATATATGTCCTTGTATTTTAACACCGTAGGAGTGAAAAACAAAGATGACCACTGAGGTTAAGAAGCTGGTTGTACATTACGTCGATAAAGACGGCGATAATACCCAAATTCACTTGCGCAATGACGAAATGCCCATCAATGAGCGCGTTAATGTGTTTATTGAACAGTTACATCACGCCTATAACGGCAAGCCCGGCAAAGGTTTTTGTGCCTTCAGTGCGGACAAAAGCAGTGTCGTTGCAAGTGCCATGCAAAGCTACCGTAATCATGAGCTCGGCTTTTGGCAGGTTACCGAACAGGCCGCAACGGTATTAAAAGAAGAACTTGATAAATATGCCTTTAATGAAACCGGTTATTTGGTGTTTTGTCATTATCAGTATGTTGCTACCGACTATATCTTAATCGCCCTGATCAACATTAAAGAGCACTACAGCATCACCTCTGAGCTTGATCTCGCCTCCTCTCGTCACCTGGATATCACGCGCATGCAACTGGCGGCGCGTATCGATTTGGCGGCCTGGGACACGCAAGCGGACGATAACCGTTATATCTCTTTTATTAAGGGCCGAGCCGGGCGTAAGGTTGCCGACTTCTTCCTAGACTTTCTGGGCTGCGAAGAGGGTATCGACCCGAAACAGCAAAGCCGTTCCATGCTCAACGCCGTTGAGGACTATTTAAGCGAGCAAGGCTTGGACAAGACAGAAAAAGATGAGCGTCGACGCGAAGTCTTTGATTATTGCAGTGACCGTCTAAGTAGCGGCGAAGACGCACAAATCGAGGAAATCGGTAAGGCTGTCAGCAAGGATGACGACAACAGCTTTAGCGATTTTTATCAGCAGCAAAACTACGATCTGGCCGAGTCATTCCCGGTCGATAAAAAGACCGTGACCGGCATGGTGAAGCTCTCCGGCATGGGTGGCGGTGTGAGTGTTGGCTTTGAGCGTAAGCACTTAGGTGAGCGGGTTATTTACGACCCGGTTAATGATACCTTGACCATCAAGGGCGTGCCGCCTAATTTGAAAGACCAGCTTGAGCAGTTGGACAAGGAGTAGGGTGTAAACCTACTCTTAACTCTGAGAGCTTCCAGAGTTAAGGATATAAAAAGACATAAAAAAAGCCGCTGATTTCAGCGGCTTTTTTACGTTTACCTTAATTACTCAGCATCAGCCTGAGCTACTTCAGGCACCGGCTCAGCGGCAATCTGTGGGGCTTTTGGCGTCGCCGCACCACAGAATGCATGGTGTACAGGTGCAACTGAACCTGGCTTCAAGCCACTGTTGACCACTGCGGTGCGCTGCTCAGCTGGCATTGGCTGTGGCAATTCACCCAGAGGTTGCATGGCTTGGGTTACCGGCTGTGTCATAGGCGCAGAGGCGTGACCGATTGCGCGTACGGCGTTAGCTACTGGCTCGGCCGTTGCTGTAACCTCTGCTTCGACCTCAGGGGCTTCTGCAGTTTCCGCAACAGGTGCTTGTTCAGCGACAACTTCAGCCTTTTCCTCTTGAGCTGGCTCGGCTGGTGTTTCAACAACTGTTTCGACGGCACTCTCGACATTAGTCTCGACAGCAGTCTCAGCAAGTGTTTCAACTGGAGCTTCAGCTTCAGTCTCGGCCGGTTTCGCTTCGTCTTGCTCGGCGACTGCTTCCTCTGCCGGCTCTTCGCTGCTAGTCGCAGGCGTTTCAACAACCGCTTCTTCAGCTTGTGGCTCAACAGTTTCTGCAACCACTTCGGCTTGAGGCTCTGGGCTCTCTTGGCTTGGTGCTGGAGCAGCTTCAACGGCCGCTTGTTCAACCACAGGTGCAACCGACTGCTCGGCAGATTGCTCTTGTGTCGCGGCTACCGGTGCAGTGTCTTGCTTGGCTTCTTCCGCCATGGCCTGATCGGCTACCGGAATAAAGGCGGCCTTATCGCTTTCGCCTTCTTGCTTTTCACGACGACGGCGTTGACCGGCGGCGCGCAGGTGGCGTGGTGAACGACGGCTGCGAGTGCGGCCTTCTTTTTCGCCCTCGGCTTGCTCTTCACCTTCTTGCGTCTCAGCGTTGGCGTTTTCCATCTGAGCTGCAGGCTCGGCTTTTGGCTCTGCCTTAGGTGCAGGCTTAGGTTCAGCTTTTGGTGAAGCCTTTTCTTGTGCTGCATCAGCTTGCTGTTCTTGCACAGCAACGTCTTGAGTTGCTGCAACAACCGGCGCTGCTTGTTGCTCTTGAGCATCTACTGCAGGCTCAACGACAGCGGTTGCAGTTTCGCTTGTAAGCGTTTGCTCGGCCTGTGCTTTATTTGGCACGCGTACCTTCTTACGTAGGTTGCGACGTTGGCGGCGCTGCTTAGGCTTTTGCTCCTGCTCTTGTTGTTGCTCGTCTTTCGCTTCAACATTGGTGTCTTTAAGCGTTTCAGCGCTCTCGTTACGGTTATCGCGACGACGGTTTTGCGAACGACGGCGTTTATTGCGGTTATCCGAGCCACGATTGTCATCACGCTCGTTGCTGCGCTGACCACCACGTTGGCCGCCGCGCTCATCGCTGCGATTTTGCTCCTTGCTTTCGCTCTTCTCAGCTTCTGGCTTTTCACCGCCTTTTTGCTGCGGGCCTTTGCCGCGGTTGCGCGACTGATTGCTGCGACGACGCTGGTTGTTGCGACGACGCTCACCTGAGCGGCGGTCTTTTTCTTCACCCTTACCTTGCTTTTTATCTTGTTCGGCTTGCTCTTCACCACCAAACAGATCTTTTAGCCATTTGCCGATGCGCTCAAGCAGGCCAGGTTGTTCTGGGGCCTTGGCTTTATTGCTAGCAGCTTTAGGCTGAGCCACAGGTGCGGGTTCGTGTGGCATGACCACGCCCTTGAGCACCGGCTCTTCACGTTGTGGTGAGGCTGGCGCACGAGAATACTCGATTGCTTCCGGCTCTGGCTCAATGATTTGCTCGTAGCTTGCCGCTTCCAGGGTTTCGTCTTTACGTAAGCGCACGACTTCGTAATGCGGTGTTTCCATATGCTGATTAGGAATGATCACCACATCACAGTTGTGACGTTTTTCGATGCGCTGCACGCTGCGGCGCTTTTCGTTCAGCAGGTAGGCGCCTACGGCAACCGGCACCTGAGCATTAACCTGAGCGGTATTGTCTTTGATTGCTTCTTCTTCGATTAGACGAAGGATAGACAGGGCAATTGACTCATTCGAACGAATGGTGCCCTGACCACTACAACGTGGACAGCTGCCTTGGCTTGCTTCGCCCAATGACGGACGCAAGCGCTGACGTGACATTTCCAACAGGCCAAAACGAGAAATCTTACCGATCTGCACACGGGCGCGGTCTTGACGCGCCGCATCTTTAAGGCGGTTTTCTACTTCACGTTGGTGGCGCGGAGGAGTCATATCGATAAAGTCGATAACAATCAAACCACCCAGGTCACGCAGGCGTAACTGACGGGCGATTTCATCGGCCGCTTCAAGGTTGGTATTGAGTGCGGTTTCCTCGATATCGCTACCCTTGGTCGCTTTTGACGAGTTGATATCGATAGAGGTCAGTGCTTCCGTTGGGTCAATTACGATTGAACCGCCAGAAGGCAGGCGCACTTCGCGCTGGAAGGCAGACTCGATTTGGCTTTCAATTTGATAATGCGTAAACAGCGGCACATCATTTTGGTACAGCTTCACGCGATTCATAAAATCAGGGCGGAAGCGTTCGATATGGGCTTTTGCTTCTTCGAATACACGCGGCTTGTCGATCAGGATTTCACCGATGTCGCGACGCAGATAGTCACGAATAGCACGGAAAATAACATTACTTTCCTGGTGAATTAAGAAAGGTGCCTTGCCACTGTCGGCAGCATCTTTAATTGCCTGCCAGTGCACCAGTAGGGCTTTTAAGTCGTACTCAAGCTCTTCGTATGATTTACCTACGCCCGCGGTGCGTACGATTAGGCCCATGCCCTTAGGCAGGTCTAAACGGCTCAGTGCTTCTTTGAGCTCGGCACGTTCATCCCCTTCGATACGACGAGAAATACCGCCGGCACGAGGGTTATTTGGCATCAATACCAGGTAGCTACCGGCCACACTGATAAAGGTGGTCAGCGCAGCGCCTTTTTGGCCGCGTTCTTCTTTATCAACCTGAACAATTACTTCCTGACCTTCTTTGATTACATCCTTGATATTAGGACGACCGCTAAAGGTATAACCGCTAGGGAAGTAGGTACGGGCAATTTCTTTAAGTGGTAAGAAGCCATGGCGTTCGGCGCCGTAGTCAACAAAAGCGGCTTCAAGAGAAGGTTCGATACGGGTAATTTTACCCTTGTAGATGTTTGCTTTTTTTTGTTCGTGTCCAGGGCTTTCGATATCTAGATCGTACAGGCGCTGGCCATCAACCAGTGCTACGCGCATTTCTTCTTGCTGCGTCGCATTGATTAGCATGCGTTTCATATTGTTACTCTTAAATTCTGTACATAGTGCCCGACCTAACTTGGGTAATTCGGCGCTCTTCTTATGTCTTAGGTGCAGTCTCACGACTGGGCTTTTAACGAAAAAGCTTAACGTTTTAAATTTACCTTGGCGGGTGGTTTGGCAAAAAATAAAGGCCACTACACCACATCTTAAGTTTTTGCCGTCAGCAATAGCTGACAAGCGACGCAACAAGGTAATAGTCGTTTACCGATACACCAAATGGTGGTCGATAGCATTATGATTTTGTTTAATTACATGTCGTTCGCGGGCGTTCATTTTATTGCTGAAACAGCGCGCAAAAGACCTAATGTTCTATATTTTCGTTTCCTATTATGCCCATATGGGCTAATCACCACTTGCGGTCGCAGCCAAGCAAACAATCTATTACGCGCATTGTTTGTCACTGCATTCACGTGGTTTCTGGGTGATAAAGCTGTGGAAATACGAGCTCGAATCTGTATGATCGCCATTCCCAGAATGTGTTGCACGCAAGTTTTGGTCGAAACCAAAGGTGATGTAAAATCTTGTGTTATGCACAGGTTTTACAAGGGCGATTATCCCACTAAAACCGCTGCAGAAGCAACTAAATTATGACTCAAATCAGTGATTAGGTAATGAAAGAGACGATTGGCACCCAGGTTTGCTTTGTAACCGTTGATGAAGACTACAGCGGGCAACGCATAGATAACTTTTTGATAACCAAACTCAAAGGGGTGCCAAAGAGTGCGGTGTACCGGATTTTGCGTAAAGGCGAGGTGCGAGTGAACAAAAAACGTGTCAAGCCTGTGTATAAATTGCAAAGCGGTGACACGGTGCGTATTCCGCCGATTAAAATTGCCGAACGCACAGAGCAGCCGATACCTACTAACCTGGATAAGGTGAGCAAGTTAGAAGATGCTATCTTGTATGAAGATAAGTACCTTATCGTGATCAATAAACCTGCCGGTATGGCGGTGCACGGTGGTAGCGGCTTAAGCTTTGGTTTGATTGAAGCCTTGCGCGCCCTGCGTCCAAACGATAAAAGCCTGGAGCTGGTGCATCGATTAGACCGAGATACTTCGGGTTGCCTGCTTATTTCGAAAAAACGCTCTGTGTTGAAATCCCTTCATGAGCAACTGCGCGAAAAAACCATGGAAAAGAATTACTGGGCCTTGGTAGCAGGGCAGTGGGACGCCAAGGTGCGCAATGTGAATGAACCGCTTAATAAAAACACACTGCAATCCGGTGAACGGGTGGTGCGTGTTGATCATGAGCGTGGTAAGGCCTCGCACACACGTTTTCGGGTGTTAGAACGCTTCGAAAACTGTTCCTTGGTACAGGCTTCGCCGGTGACCGGGCGAACGCACCAAATTCGTGTGCATACCCAGTGTAAAGGGCATCCTATTGCCTGTGATGATAAATATGGTGACCAGGCCTTTGACGCGCAGATGCGCGCTCAGGGCTTTAACCGCCTATTTTTGCATGCCCGCGAGCTGCGTTTTTTCCACCCTAAAAACGAAACCACTATGGCATTGGAAGCGCCTTTAGATGCGGCGTTGGAACATTGTTTAGGACGCTTACGTGAGCAAAATACCTAATAAAGAGCTGCTTATATTCGATTGGGACGGCACCATTATGGACTCGGTGCCGAAAATAGTCGCAACACTGCAAAGTGCGGCACGCTCGCTCAGCGTGCCCGAGCCAGACCCCATCAGCGCAAAGAATATCATCGGCCTGAGCCTGGATACCGCGGTAGCAACCTTGTTTCCTGAGCATAGCGAGTTTCATCAGGCGCTCGAGGAGCAATACAAGCATCATTATTTAGCCGTCGATACCACGCCGACGCCGCTGTTTGATGATGTTGCAAGCACGCTCACGGCACTAAAGAATAAAGGCTATGCTTTGGCGGTGGCAACCGGCAAAAGCCGTAAGGGGTTAGACAGATTATTGGTCGAAACCGGCCTGGCGCATTTTTTTGATATTACCCGCACCGCCTGTGAGGCCCAATCCAAGCCTCATCCTGAAATGCTGGAGCACATTCTTGCCTTCTATCAATTGTCTCCTGAGCAGGCGGTGATGATAGGGGATACGCAAATCGATATGCAGTTGGCAGCCAATGCCGGGGTTGATAGTATCGGCGTGACCTTTGGGGTGCACACCAAGGATGAACTGGAAATTTTTAGTCCCAAGGCGACCGTGAACAGCTATCGGGAGTTGTTGGCGCTGTTTTAAGCGCCGTCTTAAGGCTGGCGCAGTTACAGCGCCAGCGGATCTATGCCCCAATCTAACAGCAGTTGATTGAGACGTAATAATGGTAGGCCAACCAAGGCATTGGGGTCATCGCCCTTCAGCGCCTCAAAAAGACATATTCCCAGACCTTCGCTTTTAAAGCTGCCGGCACAATTAAGCGGTTGCTCTTTGGCCACATAAAGACGTATTTGCTCGGCGCTTAAATGGCGAAAATGAACTTCAAAGGGCTCGACTATTACCGTATTTTTGCCCGTTTCTATGTCGAGCAGGGCTAAAGAGGTTAAAAAGGTGACTTTTTCGCCGCTAAAACGAGCCAACTGCGCTTCGGCTTTGGCTACTGTGTGTGGTTTGCCGAGGATATCACCATTATGCAGAGCCACCTGATCTGAGCCAATAACAAGCCCGTTACCATAAAGGTTGCGGGCGGTTTGGGCTTTTTCCAGCGCCAAACGGCGTACCAGTTGCTCCGGCTTTTCGTCGGCTTTGGCTGACTCGTCAATTTCGGGTGAAAAATGGTGAAATTCAGGGATAATTTTTTTTAATAATTGCTGCCTAAAAGGCGAACTTGAGGCTAAGATAAAAGCTGTTTTCATTGCCCGATCATCGAATTGTTAAATATCGACCCTAGAATACGGCGCAATCGGGCGAAAAACAAAAGGAAAGTCGAATTTTATTTTGACTCTAATGATAACTATCTATATGATGCAGCCCCTATGCAAAAGGTGAAGATTCCCGTCACCCTTGATCCGGGCAGGGCAGCACAACGTCAGCTAAGTTATGATGGCGTGGTGATGTTTGAAGAACTTTCTCGATTCGAGCAAGTTGTGCTGGATAAAAGTGGTGAAGTAGCGGTACAAATTCATTGCAAGCAGGATGAACAAGGTTTAACTGTGCTAAGTGGTTCTTTAAAGGCCCGAGCAACCCTTATTTGTCAGCGTTGTAATGAAGAGTTTGGGTTGGATTTGGAACAAGACTTTGCGTATACGCCGGTTGGCATGGGTGCAGAGTCAGATCATCTCCCTGATTACTACGATCTTGTGGAGCTAGATGAGAACGGAGAAGTCAACGTTCGACAATTAGTTGAAGATGAGTTGATTTTGGCCATTCCTATCGTGCCTATGCATGACGAAGCATCTTGTCGTTACTCAGAGCAACAAAAAAGCTTTGGTAAAATCGACGAAGAAGATGAAAAACCAAATCCATTTGAAATTTTGAAACAACTTAAGAAAGATTCTTAGGAGAAGGCTAATGGCGGTACAAAAAAGCAAGAAGTCTCGTGCAAGACGTGGTATGCGTCGTTCACACGATGCGATCAGTGGTCCAGCTCTAACAGTTGATAAAGTGACTGGTGAAACTCACCGTCGTCACCACATCACTGCAGACGGCTACTACAAAGGCGTTAAAGTAATTTCTAAGTAAGAGATTGCTTTATGCAACGCAGTCTAACCATTGCGTTAGATATGATGGGGGGCGATTACGGCCCCCGTTCATCTATCCCAGCCGCAGTTGAAGCGGTCCACCTCCATTCATCACTTACCCTGATCCTCTGCGGTAATGAAACGCTAATTCAAGAGCAGCTTTCCCGTTTAGACGCGCTGCAGCACCCACGTTTAAAAATCAAACATTGTACGCAAATCGTCACCAATGCCGATGAACCGGCGTATGCGTTGCGCAATAAAAAAGATGCCTCTATGCGTGTGGCCCTTGATTTAGTTAAGTCCGGGGAAGCCCAGGCCTGTGTGAGCTCCGGCAACACCGGGGCGTTATTCGCCATTGCTCACTACGTACTGAAAATGCTGCCAGGCATCAAACGCCCGGCGCTTATTTCCTCGGTACCTACCGAAACCAAGCGACCCGTTTATTTATTGGATCTTGGCGCCAATGTTCATTGCGATGCCCATACCCTGTATCAATTCGGGATCATGGGCGCTGTGGTGGCACGCGAGGTGCAGGATATTGAACACCCTAAGGTCAGCTTGCTCAATATCGGTTCCGAAGACATTAAGGGTCATGAGGGTATCAAGGAGGCAGCCCAGTTGATGAGTCGCTGTAATACCATTAATTACACGGGTTACAGTGAGGGCAGTGATATTTTCAGTGGTAAGGCCGACGTGATCGTCTGTGAAGGCTTTGTTGGCAATGTGGCACTGAAAACCTGTGAAGGAATTGCAAAACTGATCATGCATAAGATGACTAAGGCCCTGAAAAAGCACTTGCTTTATCGCGGTTTGGCGCTATTACTTATGCCTGTCATAAAAAAGATCTATAAAAAGGTGAACCCCGACCAGTATAACGGCGCATCTTTGGTAGGATTGCGCGGTATAGTGGTTAAAAGTCATGGAAATGCATCGGCAAGTGCATTTCTAGCGGCAATTAATGAGGCTGTTAAGGAAGTGCAACGGCAGTTGCCCGAGAAAATTCAAGCGGCCTTCGCTGAGAACGAGCCAACGCCAGATACGAGCTCAGAAAACTCGTAAACTCCCTCCTCATTAATGCCTGCCAAAATTCGCGAACATCGCTAAAACAATACGAAAAGAGCAGCATATGTCTGAAAAAATCGCAATATTATTTCCTGGTCAAGGCTCACAAAGCGTTGGCATGTTATCCGAGCTACTGAGCGAGTCAGAAGTAGTTAAAGCCACCTTTGCGGAAGCCTCAGAAGCCCTTGGCTATGACTTGGCGGAACTGGTACTGAACGGTCCAGAAGAAGAGCTCAACCAAACACACCGTACGCAGCCAGCGTTACTGTGTTCGTCTGTGGCTATTTTCCGTCATTGGCAGCAGCAAGGCGGTGCAGAGCAAGAAGTGGTACTAGCCGGTCACAGCCTGGGTGAGTACTCGGCGCTGGTATGTGCTGGTGTCATGAGCCTAGCCGAGGGTGTTAAGCTGGTAGAAAACCGTGGTCAATATATGCAGCAAGCCGTGCCAGCGGGTGTTGGTTCAATGGCGGCCATCATAGGTCTAGACGATGATGTTATCGCTAAAGCCTGTGCCGACAGCGCGCAAGGTCAGGTTGTTGCTCCGGTGAACTACAACTCACCGGGTCAGGTGGTGATTGCCGGTAATAAAGAAGCCGTCGATCGCGCCAGTGAAGCCTGTAAAGAAGCCGGTGCTAAGCGTGCATTGCCTCTTGCGGTAAGTGTACCTTCTCACTGTGAGCTGATGAAGCCTGCCGCCGAGCAGCTTAAAGGCGACTTGGATGCATTAGCATTAAACGCCCCTGCCTACACAGTGATCAACAACGTTGATGTTGCCGCTGAGCAGGACGTTGAAGCCATCAAAGATGCCTTGGTACGTCAGCTTTATAGCCCGGTCCGCTGGACTGAAACCGTACAAGCCATCGCTAAAATGGGTGTGACTCAGGCCTTTGAATTTGGTCCAGGTAAGGTGTTAACGGGTCTGGTAAAACGAATTGATAAATCTGTTGCTTGCAGCGCTGTTAATGACAGTGCCAGCGTAGACGCAGCTAAATAAAAGAGAACAAAAATGGCAAATTTATTTTCCCTAGAGGGCAAGGTAGTCCTAGTAACAGGTGCAAGCCGTGGTATTGGTAAAGCGGTTGCTGAGCAATTGGTCGCGCAAGGCGCAAAGGTTGCTGGCACGGCGACCAGTGACGGTGGTGCTGAGAAGATCTCTGCCTACCTTGGTGAGAACGGTAAAGGCTACAAGCTGAACGTGACCGATGCCGAGTCAATCGAAGCAACCCTAGCTGCAATTAAAGCAGACCTAGGTGACATTGATGTATTGGTAAACAATGCCGGTATCACCCGCGATAATCTGCTAATGCGCATGAAAGATGACGAATGGCAGGATATTATCGACACTAACTTGTCGTCTATCTTCCGCCTGTCAAAAGCGGTATTGCGTCCTATGATGAAGAAAAAGTCTGGCCGTATTATCAACATAGGTTCGGTTGTGGGCACCATGGGTAACGCCGGTCAAGCCAACTATGCGGCTGCGAAAGCAGGCGTCATTGGTTTTTCTAAGTCGTTGGCGCGCGAAGTGGCGTCACGCGGTATCACAGTAAACGTGGTGGCACCTGGCTTTATCCAAACCGATATGACCGACGAGCTGACTGAAGAGCAAAAAGCGGCAACACTTGCCAATGTACCGGCGGGTCGTCTTGGTCAACCAAACGAAATTGCAGCGGCCGTATGCTATTTAGCGTCTGACGCGGCAGCGTACGTTTCCGGCGAAACTCTGCACGTTAACGGCGCGATGTATATGGTTTAAGGCTCAGGCTGAGCCAAAAAAGGTCGCAAAAACTCGACTAAAAAGATTGAAGTTTTTGTGATCTTGCTTTAAACATACTTGAAATCGCCGTGAAAATGGGCGATAAAAGTGCAACTTTATATTCATAGAGGTTTGACCAGACAAAAAACTCTGGGCAAATCCTTGAATCAGACAAATATGCTGCGTAAACTACGCCGCAATCTGAAAAAATAACGCAGTAGCGTTTAAATAAAGGAAAGAAGAATGAGCGACATCCAAGAACGCGTAAAGAAAATCATCGTTGAGCAACTAGGTGTTAAAGAAGAAGAAGTAAAGTCTGAAGCGTCTTTCGTTGATGATCTAGGTGCGGACTCTCTTGATACTGTTGAGCTAGTAATGGCGCTAGAAGAAGAATTTGACACTGAGATCCCAGACGAAGAAGCTGAGAAGATCACTACAGTTCAAGCTGCTATCGATTACGTTACAGCTCACGCTGAGTAATCCACGCATTTCTTTTAAGGGCAGCATTCGCTGCCCTTAGTCTATCTGAGACCCCCATCTTTTATTCCCTTTTTGGAGGACACCGTGGCTAAACGTCGAGTCGTAGTTACTGGCTTAGGTATGCTTACGCCGCTGGGTAATGATGTAGCGTCAACCTGGCAGGGCTTATTGAATGGACAAAGTGGCATTGGTGCTATTACCCATTTCGATACAACAGATTTCGGGACCAAATTTGCTGGTTTAATCAAAGATTTTGATGCCGAAGCATACATGGCGAAGAAAGATGCCAAGAAAATGGATTTATTTATCCAGTACGGTATCGCTGCAGGTTTACAAGCGCTGGACGATTCTGGCTTGGAAGTCACTGACGCCAACGCCGAACGTATTGGTGTTGCTGTGGGCTCAGGGATCGGTGGCTTGACACTGATCGAAGAAAACCATGAAAAACTTTTAAATGTTGGGCCGCGCAAGTTGTCGCCATTTTATGTGCCGTCAACCATCATCAATATGATCTCAGGCCACCTTTCTATAATGAAGGGCCTGCGTGGACCGAACATTTCTATCGTTACCGCCTGTACAACCGGCCTGCATAATATAGGCCATGCGGCACGCATGATCGCCTACGGTGATGCGGATGCCATGGTTGCCGGTGGTGCCGAGAAGGCCTCTACGCCTATGGGCATGGGTGGTTTTAGCGCTGCACGTGCCTTGTCAACGCGTAACGATGATCCACAAGCGGCGTCACGCCCTTGGGATAAAGACCGTGACGGTTTTGTGCTTTCTGATGGTGCCGGTGTTGTAGTACTTGAAGAGTATGAGCACGCCAAGGCCCGTGGTGCGAAAATCTATGCCGAACTGGTAGGTTTTGGCATGAGTGGTGATGCCTATCACATGACCTCGCCGCCTGAAGACGGCGCCGGTGCGGCACTTGCTATGGCCAATGCCATTAAAGATGCGGGTATCAATGCCGAGCAAGTGGGTTACATCAATGCTCACGGTACCTCAACGCCAGCGGGCGATAAGGCCGAAACCAGTGCGGTTAAGAGCATCTTCGGTGCCGCTGCCGACAAGGTGATGGTGGGTTCGTCTAAGTCTATGATGGGTCACCTACTTGGTGCCGCCGGTTCGGTAGAATCAATCATCACAGTGCTGTCACTGCAAGACCAAAAAGTATCGCCGACCATCAACTTGGATAACCCGGACGAGGGCTGTGATCTGGATTACATTGCCCACACCGCGCGCGATGTAAAACTAGACTATGCGCTGTGTAACTCGTTTGGTTTCGGTGGTACCAACGGCTCACTGTTATTTAAAAAGATCTAACTGTGAAATCAACTGCCTACCAGCATAGACCAAGTTGGGACTAAGCTGGTAACATAAGCTCGGTTATGACCGAGCTTTTTTTATGACTAAAACTATTATAAATGGCCAGCCGGGGCACCTGATTGATATTAAGGATCGTGGCTTAAACTACGGCGATGGTTTTTTTACCACCGCCAAAGTGGTCGACGGCCAGGTTCAGCTTTGGCCCTTACACCGCGCTCGTTTAAGTGAATGTGCTCGACGTTTGGGTTTTGGGGAATTGGATTTTGTTGCCCTGGAGCAGGATGTGACTCAGCTGCTTGGTAGTAACCAGGCCCTTGCCGAGGAGCCCGCGGTACTCAAGGTGTTGTATACCCGAGGCAGTGGTGGGCGAGGTTATGCTCCCCCCAGTGATGTGCAGCCCACACGCGTGCTTAGCCTGTTGCCTTACCCGAGTGCCTATCAGGGGATAGCGCAAAAGGGCCTGAGCCTCTCTGTCGCCAAAACACGCTTGGCGCAACAGCCCTTGTTGGCCGGTTTGAAAACCCTCAATCGTCTAGAGCAGGTCTTTATTAAGCAAGAAGCGGCACAGCAGAGCAGTGATGACTTACTGGTGCTAGATACCACAGACAAGGTGATTGAAACCTCCAGTGCCAATTTGCTGGTGTACAAGCAAGGGCAGTGGTATACGCCAAGCTTAGAGCAGGCTGGGATACAGGGGGTGTATTTAACGCATCTGCAACAACGCCTGCCAATAATCAGTTGTCAGCTTAATTTGGCCCAGGTATTGTCGATGGATGCGGTGTTCTGCTGTAATAGCTTGATGGAGCTGGTGCCTATTACCCGCATCGCCCACCATGATTACAACCTCGATATTGCGCTTAGCCTGTTAGTAAAACAAGGGATCAAGGTATGATAAGGGTCATTGCCAGTGTGGTGTTACTGGCGTTAGTGCTTACTGCGGCCGGATACTACCAGTTGCGCCAAGCCATGCAGGCGCCCTTTAATATTGGTCACACGCAGTTGGTGGAAATTCCCAGTGGCACAGGGTTTAATCAGTTATGCCGTCAGTGGCAGAGCAAGCAATGGGTCGACGAGTGTTGGCCGCTGCAGGTGCTCGCCAAACTCGATCCTAGCCTCACCGATTTAAAAGCCGGCGTGTATCAGTTGGTACCGGGTACCGCACTGAGCGCCTTTAGGCAGATCAGTCAGGGGTTGGAGCATGAGTTCAGCTTCACCATTATCGAAGGCGATAATTTACGCCAGGTGCTGGCACGTTTGGCTCAAGCAGAATACGTAGATACGCCATTACAATGGGGCGATAGCTTTAATAATCAGCCTCTGGATGAGCGCTTCGAAGGTAAGTTGTTTCCCGATACCTATCATTATCATGCCCATGAAGATGCTGAGCAGATCCTTTTACGGGCCTATAACAAGATGGAAGTGCAGTTGGCCGAAATCTGGCAGCAGCGCGACGATAACACGCCATTGCAGAGCGCCTATGAGGCCTTGATCTTGGCCTCGATTATCGAAAAGGAAACCGGGGTTGCCGGCGAGCGTCCACTCATTGCGTCCGTGTTCGTAAATCGTTTAAACAAGGGCATGCGTTTGCAAACGGATCCCACGGTGATCTATGGTATCGGCCCCGATTTCGATGGCGACATTACCCGTGCTCATTTGCGTCAGACCACGCCATACAACACCTATCGTATCAATGGCTTGCCACCAACGCCTATTGCCATGCCATCGCGAAAAGCCTTGTTGGCAGCGGTGCAGCCAGCGCAATCGGATTATTATTATTTTGTCGCCAAGGGCGATGGCAGCCATCAATTTTCAAAGCGACTGGCGGATCATAACCGCGCAGTGCGCCAGTATCAGTTAAGAAGAGCAAATGACAGCTAAGTTTATTGTGATTGAGGGTCTAGAGGGCAGTGGTAAGTCCACCGCCATGAAGGTCTGTGCCGAGCTATTAACGAAAGCGGGTGTTGATTTTATCACCACTCGAGAGCCAGGCGGCACCCCGGTGGCAGAACAATTGCGAACTGTGGTAAAAGAATGCCAGGACGAGCAGGTGAGCACCCAAACCGAACTGCTGCTAATGTATGCGGCGCGCTCTCAATTGGTGGAAAATGTAATTCGCCCGGCGCTGATGCAGGGCACCTGGGTGCTTGGCGATCGTCACGATTTATCGTCTCAGGCTTATCAGGGCGGGGGCCGAGAGGTCGATGCCGAGGTGATGCGTTTTCTTGGCAATTATGTCCTAGACGGGCTACGCCCGGATTTGACCTTGTATCTCGACATCGAGCCGGCCCTAGGCCTTGAGCGAGCCCGTGGTCGGGGTGAGCTGGATCGCATCGAACAGGAAGACCTGTCGTTTTTTGAGCGCACGCGAGAGCGTTATTTGGCCTTGGCGCATGCAGATGACAGCATTCATATAATCGATGCCAGTCAAAGCATGGAGCAAGTGCATCAGGCTTTGGCCGATGTGCTGGTGCCCTTCTTAGCGGAGCAATAATGTACCCCTGGCTTAGCAATGTACAGCAGCAATATGCCCAACAGCAGCAACAGGGGCGATTGCACCATGCCCATTTACTTTATGGCGCTGAGGGCGTGGGTAAAGGCGTATTGGCTGAGCAGTTATGTAAGGCCTTACTGTGTGAGCAGGCCGAACAAATGCACCCTTGTGGCCAATGCAAGGGCTGCAAACTAATTGCTGCCGGGACGCATCCAGACTTACTTATGCTCAGTGGAGAGGGAAGCAGCATAGGTGTCGATGCCATACGCGCCATCAGCGACTTTGTCCAACACAGTGCCCAGCAAGGCGGCGCCAAATGCGTGATTATTCCTAATGCCCAGCGTATGACCGTGGCCGCCAGCAATGCCCTGTTAAAAACCCTGGAAGAGCCTAATAACCATTGTTATTTGTGGTTGCTTAGCCCAGGTACGGCTAATTTATCGGCCACCATCTTAAGCCGCTGCGCCAAGCAACAGATCTCGGTGCAAGACGATGCTCATTTGGATGCCTGGTTGCAACAGTATGCCCATGAAGCCATACAGCAGCCCTTTGCCGTGCACTTTAAAACTCAGCCCTTGTTGTTGCGCCAATGGCAAGAAAACGACGAGCTGGGGCAAATCCAAAGCTTATACCAAGCGCTGTATGAGCAGCAATTAGCGGTTAACGAACAAAAGCTGGTTGATATTTTGACGCAAAACTCACAATATATTGCTATCTTTAGGCTGTTCGTAAGCCAGTTTCTATTACACAGGTCCCAGCAGGGGTTGCCCTTTGCGGCTTTTGAACGCTGTTATAGGCAGTTACAACACTTTAGTGAACAGGTAACGCAGACCCCAGGACTTAATATGACTTTAGCACTGGCACAGCTGTTGCGTGTGTTAAAACAAGAATTAGGATAACAAAGGAGCCGTTGTGCAAGAGCTACTTGTAGAATTAGACGATCTGGATGAATTATATCGTTGTTATATGCCTTATCTAAAAACCGGTGGTTTGTTTGTACGCACAAACATGAGCTATGAAATGGGGCAGTCTTTGGCGTTGCGCGTGAGCTTACCCGACTCCCTCGAGGAAGAGGTGGTGACGGGCAAGGTAGTGTGGGTGACCCCAATCGGCGCGCAAAGCTCAAACCCGCCAGGTATCGGCATCGGTTTTATTGACGACAAAGTGCACCTGCGTGACAAAATCGAAAAGATGCTCGGGACTTTGTTAAACTCCGGCCACCCCACATACACCATGTAAGGCCTTCGGCCTTACATTCACATTGCAGTAACTCATGATTGTAGATTCCCACTGCCACCTAGACAGGTTGGACTTCGATAAACTCGGCGAGGATTTGCCGAGTGTATTAGCTCAGGCTCGCGCCAAGGATGTAGAACACTTTTTATGTGTGAGCGTAACCTTGCAGCAGTTTCCGCAGATGTTGGAAAAAATTGCTGCCTTCGACGATGTCTCCGCTTCTTGCGGGGTGCACCCGTTAGATCAAAAAGATGCTTTGGATATCGACCTGTTGCGCCGTTTGGCGGTGCATGACAAGGTGGTTGCCATAGGTGAAACCGGGTTGGATTACTACTACAGTGGTGAAACTAAGCAGGTTCAGCAAGAGAGTTTTGTCGGCCATATTCAGGTGGCCAATGAGCTGAATAAGCCGCTGATTATTCATACCCGAGACGCCAAAGCCGACACCATAAATTTGATGCGCGAGCATAATGCCGAGCGTTGTGGTGGGGTGCTGCATTGCTTCACCGAAGACCTGGACATGGCGAAACAGGCCATGGATCTGGGTTTTTATATTTCCATTTCAGGCATCGTCACCTTCCGTAATGCAGAGCAGTTGCGAGAGGTGGTTAAGCAGGTGCCTCTGGAGCGCTTGCTGATTGAAACCGACTCACCCTATTTGGCGCCGGTGCCGCATCGCGGTAAAACCAACCAACCCGCCTATGTACAGGATGTGGCCTACTTTATTGCCGACCTCAAAGGGGTGAGCTATAAAGAGTTGGCGAACGCTACTACGGATAACTTCTATCGTTTATTTAACGGTATTAACAGGCGCTAAGGATTGATGGGGCCAATATTGTGACAGAACTTCCTCTGCTCCTGCTTGGCCCTTTGCTTCGTCGCGCCGAGCCCGAGCTTATTCGCCTGCAGCTGGCGACCTCTAAGGCGATCAACCCACGATTAGAGCTAAGCGGCGTCGAGCTGTATCAGCAGGTAGACATGTGCCGTCTTGGCGAGCACTTGTACCTTTACAGCCTGACCCTTACGCCACGCAAAGGGACCTTTGCTACGGACCTGGCCATCGCCTACGAGCTGTTTGATGGCCTCGTGCGCATAGATTTAAGTGCGTTTTGCTACCCCGGTCACGCCAGCCCGACGTTATTAATACCTCAGCAACTTCACTCAGTGCTACATGGCTCTTGTCGCAATCCCCATCATTACAGTGACGATGCCCTGGTGCAGGCAGATGAATTGCTGGCGTGCTCCCTAGCGCAAGAAAATGAGGTTCAACGTCCGCAGTTGTTGTTGCTCTCTGGCGATCAGGTGTATGCCGATGATGTGGCTGGTCCCATGTTACTGGCTATTCATCAGTTGGTTGCCAAGCTGGGTATTTACACCGAATCCATGCCCTTGCTGACTACGAGCGAGCAGGTGGTCGACGAGCTCTATCGGCGCGCCGAGTTGCTGCCGAAAAAGCCTTGGCAAAAACTGTCAAAGTGGCACAGCGGCTATTGGCTGCGCAAAGACGAGCCCCACTTTAGCAGCATTAAAAGTGCCAACCATTTAATTCATTTCGAAGAATTTATTGCGCTGTATTTGTTGAGTTTTAGCGCCGCAAGTTGGCAACTGGTCGATTTTGCCCGGCTAGAGCTCGCCGCCGAGCATCCCCAGCAGGAAGTGTTTAGTGCCGAGCGCGAGCATTTGCGTAAATTTGCCGCCAGCCAAGGGCAGGTGGCGCGGTTGTTGGCGCACACCAGCACCTTAATGATTTTCGACGATCATGACGTCACCGATGATTGGAACCTCACCGCTAATTGGGAGCAAGCGGTGTATACCCATGGCGCCAGCCGCGGCATAATATGCAATGCCATGTTGGCCTACGCCCTGTTTCAGGGCTGGGGGAATACGGATGCGAAACAGGACTGGCCTTTTTTCTCCTTAGTCAATGACGCCTTGCAAGATAATAATTGGCATTTGAAGGGCGGCTATAAGCCCTTGCTGCATTACGATTACTGGCATTATGAGCTCCCCACCGTACCTAAGGTCGTGGTGCTCGATACCCGTACCCATAGGTGGCGAAACGAGCAGGACTTTAATGAGCCATCCGGCCTCTTGGACTGGGAGCGACTATTAGAGCTAGAGAGCACCCTGGAAGGCTGCGACAAGGTTTTGCTGGTTTCCCCGGCGCCAGTGTTTGGGGTTAAATCCATCGAGGCGATACAGGCGCTGTTTACCCTGTGCGGTAAGCCCTTAATGGTGGATTGTGAAAACTGGATGGCCCATGAGGGCTCGGCGAAAAAGTTACTCGATATCTTCCGGCGCTTAGAAACACCGGAAGAAACCATCATTCTTTCCGGCGATGTGCATTATTCCTTTTGCTTCTCCGTCAAGGCGCGCTTTGGCGAGCGCGACAACCGTATTTGGCAGCTGACTGCCAGTGGCATTAAGAATGAGTTTCCTCGTAAGTTGATCAACTTTTTGGATAAGCTTGACTCCATACTCTACTCGCCGCGCAGCCCCTTGAATATGTTTACCAAACGTTGGCAAATGAAGGTCGATAAGCACGATACCACCACGGGTCCGCAGAAACATTTGGTGAGTCAGGCGGCGATCAGTCTGATTGAGTTGGAGCAGGGCGAGCTAAACCGCTATCGGCTGCTGCACAGCGACGGCAGCTGCACCGAGTATGAACTCGATTAAGGTCACAAAAAAGTGGCAATAATTTATCGCAACAGCTTGAAACTTATGGTGAAAATTTTCAAAAGGAATAAAAAACGCCCAGGACGAATCCGCATTGTCCTGGGCCTAGGGGAATGGCTCTTGATGAGCCGTGCGCTAACTAAATAAACTGTTCACATTCATACGGGAGAAGCGAAAGTCTTCTTAATTGTAGTTAACGCAGTGCAAAAAGTGAAATAAATCTGAACGATTAAATTAACTTTAAAAACAGTGTGTTATAAACTTTTGTGAAAAACTGTAAAAAAAACAGACTGGTTTTTGCTGCTTTTATACCCAAGTTATTCCCAAGTTATTAACCGTCCATCCAGGACCAGATCCCGGGCAAGGGAGTTTTTGATTTTGTTCTTTTGCCACTTCCCCAGACCGACGCTGGCTCCGTTTAAACGTATGATCACTTCACCTTGGGCCGAACTTGGCTCGCTAAGGCGTACATCTTTGCCATTAAAGTAGTCGGCGCCTTGCTCGGCGGTTAATTCAACGGTGTTTTTCGTGGCCAGTTTCCCTAGGCAACTGCCAAACTCATGCTCAAGTCGCACGCCATTTTTGTGTGTGGTGCCAATCAAGATACCGATGCGGGAGTATTTAACCGCCTCAAACAACTGCACATTCTCTGCATCCGGGAACAGCCATACTTCTTTATCGCGGACATACAGGGTGCCGGGTAAGGCTTTTATCCCAAACTGCTTTTTAAGATACTGCATAAATTCTTGCAGTTGCTTTGCTGGCATTGGCGTAAAAGGGAAAGCGCCTTTTTTGCTTTTTGGCTCGCTTACCGCCTTGGCACCGGTTTTCTTAAACTTGGCAATAAAAAAGCCTTCGCTGTCGAATATCTGTGGCCAGATATGCAGATAACCCTCTTTTGTTGCCGCTTTTTCTGCATCGGTAAACAAATCATTCAGCGGCTCAACTTCGATTAAGCCGGCAAATTCGTCGAGCAGATACTGGCACACGGCCTGGTTTTCTACCGGGGTCAGGGTACAGGTGGAGTAGACTAGGGTGCCGCCCACTTTAAGGGCGTGGAAAGCGCTTTTTATCAGCGACTTTTGTACCTCGCTGATATCGATATTCGATTGCAGCGACCAGTTTTTTAACGCATCGGCATCTTTACGCACTGTGCCTTCGCCAGAGCAGGGTGCATCCAATAAAATGGCGTCGAACATCTCCGGCATATAATCGCCAAATACGGCGCCATCAAAATGCGTGAGCCCAACATTATGGGCGCCGATGCGTTTAAGCGTCGCACTGAGAGCCTTGAGCCGTGACGATGAATATTCATTGGCAACTAAAAAGCCCTCATTGTTGAGCATGGCCACCAATTGTGAGGTTTTACTGCCTGGGGCCGCAGCCATATCCAGTACCGTATGGGCTTCGCCTAAGGCATGGTTCAATGCTTCTTTAAGTGCCGTAGGTGGCAGCATGGAGCTGGCCTCTTGTACATAGATGCAGCCACTTAAGTGCAAATCGGTTCTGCCCAAAGGCAGGGACTCTTCTTCTTGCTCTGGACGGGTTAGCCAATAACCCTCTTCACACCAAGGCACCGGGGTGATATGCCAACGGCGCTGGTTACATATTTGCTCAAACTCCTCGGTCGACATCTTTAACGTATTAACTCGCACCGCTCTTTTAAGCGGGGTTTGGCAGGCGTTGATAAAGTCTTCTAGTTCAAGGTGTTCAGGCAAATAGCTTTTAACATCATCAATAAAAGCTTCGGGGATATAGGTATTGATGTTCATAGATATGGACAATGACGGGCAAATAATCTGGCCATAGTGTATCGCATCACCATAGTGAATGCCGATGTTTTTAAAGTGTCGACATTTTTGTTTCAATTCCACACAAAGCACTAATCTTAGCAGGTATAAATAGAATTTATGTCGACAATACAGACTGGCTACGGTTGACAATATCCCCATCCTCTCCCATAGTAGGTGCCAAGATTGTCGACAATTTGAGAAAGGCGTGAGCAATCAATCCGTGACTAATGAATCAATAGAACCGCAAAACCAGGTGACAACCGCAGTAGACCAAGTTTTTGTGGAGCTGCGCCGCGCCATCGTTGAGGGAGACGTGGCACAGGGGTCGAAAATTTCCGAACCGGAATTGGCAAAACGCTATGGTGTATCGCGCGCAACCCTGCGTGATGCCCTAAACCGTTTAGAGGCCTGTAATCTGGTTGAGCGCAAAGCCAATGTGGGTTGTCGCGTGGTGGCCTTGACGCCAGAGCGCCTTATCGAGGTGTATCAGGTGCGTGCCGCCCTCGAGGGTTTGGCCTGTCGGCTTGCCGCACAGAACATGACCGACGAGGAAATTGCCAATATTAAAGCCTTGTTAAACAAGCACCTCAATGAGCAACGAGTGAAAGAAGGGGAGTCCTATTACCAAGAGGCCGGCGACCTGGATTTTCACTACCGCATCATTAAGGGCTCGAAAAACGAGCACCTATTTAATTTGCTAATTCACGATTTATATCAGCTTATTCGCATGTACCGAGTGCAAATGGGGATGACGGGCCCTCGAGTTTCCAAAGCATTTGACGAGCATTTGGCTATTATTAACGCCATTGAAAATCGTGATGGCGAATTGGCTGAGATGTTGATGAAGCGACATATCAGCTATTCAATGAATAACATAGAAAACAAATTTAACGCGGCGCAATAACCGCAACAGTTCACAGAGCAGGAGTTTACAATGTCCGCAGGAAAAAAATTTAGAGACGCATTAACGGCCAATCAGCCATTGCAGATTGTTGGCACTATCAATGCTTATTGTGCCATGATGGCCAAACAACTAGGCCACCAAGCTATTTATCTGTCCGGCGGTGGCGTGGCCAACGCCTCATACGGTCTGCCTGACTTAGGCATGACTTCATTGAACGATGTGATTGCCGATGTACAGCGTATTACCTCGGCCTGCGACTTACCGCTAATGGTGGATATCGACACGGGTTGGGGCGGTGCATTTAATATTGCCAAGACCATCCGCGATATGGAAAAAGCCGGTGCCGCTGCGGTGCACATCGAAGATCAGGTGGCGCAAAAGCGTTGTGGTCACCGCCCAAATAAGGAAATCGTTCCCGTTGAAGAAATGGTCGACCGTATTAAAGCGGCGGTGGATGCCCGTACCGACTCAGACTTCTTCATCATGGCCCGTACCGACTCATTTGCCCAAGAAGGCTTAGAAGCCGCTATTGCACGTGCCAAGGCTTATGTGGCCGCCGGTGCCGACGGTATCTTTGCCGAAGCGGTACAAACCGAAGAGCATTACCGCGCCTTTGCCGACGCGTTAGACGTGCCAATTCTGGCCAACATCACCGAGTTCGGTAAAACCGAATTGTGGAACTGCAAAGAGCTAGGCGAGTGGGGCGTGGACATGGTGCTTTACCCATTGTCGGCATTCCGTGCCATGAATAAGGCGGCAGAAAATGTGTACAAATCGATTCTAGCGAACGGCGATCAAAAAGCCGTAATAGACACCATGCAAACTCGTATGGAGCTATACGATTATCTTGGCTATCACGAATACGAACAAAAACTCGATGCCCTTTTTGCCGAAGGCAAGAATAAGTAACCGAGTTTCAACAGGAAAAATTCAGGAGAATTATTATGGTAGATAAAGCATTAGGTGGCGCGGGTCTGCGCGGTCAAGAAGCGGGTCAAACAGCCCTTTGTACGGTAGGTAAAACAGGTTCGGGCCTAACCTATTGTGGTTACGACATCAGTGAACTGGCGGATAAAGTACAGTTCGAAGAAGTGGCCTTTTTACTTTCGCGCGGCGAGCTACCTACCGCGGGTGAGCTGGTTGAATACAAAGCCAAACTTAAATCATTGCGCGGCCTACCGGCGGCACTTAAAACCGTGCTAGAGGCCATTCCAAAAGATGCCCACCCAATGGATGTGATGCGTACCGGCTGTTCTATGCTAGGTAACCTGGAAATGGAAACCGACTTCGACCAGGCCAATGACGCCATCGACCGCATGGTTGCTATTTTCCCAAGCATCATCTGTTACTGGTACCGCTTTAGCCACGATGGCGTGCGCATCGAAGTTGAAACCGATGACGATTCGGTGGGCGCTCACTTCCTGCATCTGTTGCATGACAAAGCGCCATCGCAGTTGTTTGCCGATGTGATGAACGTGTCTTTGATTCTCTATGCAGAGCACGAGTTTAACGCCTCAACCTTCACCGCCCGCGTATGTGCGTCAACATTGTCTGACATTCATTCATGTGTAACCGGTGCTATCGGTTCACTGCGTGGTCCATTGCACGGTGGTGCCAACGAAGCAGCGATGGAACTGATTGAGCGCTTCAGCAATGCCGATGAAGCCGAGCAGGAGCTGATGGGCATGCTTGAGCGTAAAGAGAAGATCATGGGCTTCGGTCATGCGATTTACCGCGAAAGCGATCCGCGTAATGTGATCATCAAAAAATGGTCAGAGCGTTTGGCCCAAGAGGTAGGCGATGATGTGCTTTACCCTGTGTCTGTACGTTGTGAAGAAGTGATGTGGCGCGAGAAGAAGCTATTCTGTAATGCCGATTTCTTCCACGCGTCGGCCTATCACTTTATGGGCATTCCAACCAAATTGTTTACGCCTATCTTTGTAATGAGTCGCGTAACGGGCTGGACTGCACACGTGAAAGAGCAGCGTGCTAACAACCGTATTATCCGCCCAAGTGCGGGTTATATCGGCCCAGAAGCGCGTCCAGTGCCCGAGCTAAGCGAGCGCTAAGCTACGGCTTAGCCACCTTGCCTGTCGGTGCGGCACATTCGTTGGCGCACCACATCCATTCGCAATGTAGAGAAGATTATGAATACCCAATACCGTAAGACGCTGCCGGGCTCAGAGCTGGTTTATTACGATACCCGAGCGGCGGTTGATGCAATCGAGCCAGGTGCCTACGATGGCTTGCCTTACACCTCAAAAGTGCTTGCCGAGAACCTGGTTCGCCGTTGTAACCCAGAAGATTTAACGCAAAGCCTTGAGCAACTTATTTATCGCAAGCGCGAGCATGATTTCCCTTGGTTCCCGGCGCGCGTAGTTTGTCACGATATTCTTGGTCAAACGGCGCTGGTGGATCTTGCCGGTCTGCGTGATGCCATTGCTGCCAAAGGCGGCGATCCGGCCAAGGTAAACCCAGTAGTGCCAACTCAATTGATCGTTGACCACTCGTTGGCGGTCGAAGCACCGGGCTTTGACCCAGACGCGTTCGAAAAGAACCGTGCCATTGAAGACCGTCGCAACGAAGACAGATTCCACTTTATTAACTGGACAAAAACAGCGTTTAAAAACGTTGATGTGATCCCGCCGGGTAACGGCATCATGCACCAGATCAACCTGGAGAAGATGTCGCCGGTGATCCAGGTACGTGATGGCGTGGCCTTCCCGGATACCCTGGTAGGTACCGACAGTCATACCCCGCATGTTGATGCGCTGGGCGTAATCGCCGTGGGTGTGGGTGGTCTTGAAGCCGAAAGCGTGATGCTGGGTCGTGCCTCTTACATGCGCTTGCCGGATATTATCGGTGTTGAGTTGACGGGTAAGCCGCAGCCGGGCATTACCGCCACCGATATCGTACTGGCGTTAACCGAATTCCTACGTAAAGAGCGTGTGGTTTCCAGCTACCTTGAGTTCTATGGTGAGGGTGCCTCGCATCTGACCCTGGGCGATCGTGCCACCATCTCGAATATGACACCGGAATACGGTGCCACGGCGGCCATGTTCTATATCGATGAGCAAACCATCGACTATTTGAAACTGACCGGTCGTGAAGACGAGCAGGTTAAGCTGGTTGAACAGTACGCCAAAGAAACTGGTTTGTGGGCCGATGCCATGACGGGTGCGAAATACGAGCGCGTATTAAGCTTTGATTTGTCATCTGTGGGTCGTAACCTGGCCGGTCCATCAAATCCGCATGCTCGTTTGGCGACGGCGGACTTGCAAGCCCGTGGTATCGCCAAGCATGTTGAGCAAGAAGAAGGCCTGATGCCGGATGGCGCGGTTATTATCGCGGCGATTACCAGTTGTACCAACACCTCTAACCCGCGTAACGTGATTGCCGCAGGTTTATTAGCCCGTAACGCCAATAAGTTTGGCTTGGTGCGCAAGCCCTGGGTGAAAACCTCACTGGCGCCAGGTTCTAAAGCGGTGAAACTCTATTTAGAAGAAGCGAACCTATTGCCTGAACTGGAAGCCCTGGGCTTTGGTGTGGTGGGTTTTGCCTGTACTTCATGTAACGGCATGAGTGGCGCCCTGGACCCGAAAATTCAGCAAGAGGTGATTGAGCGCGATATGTATGCGACTGCGGTACTCTCTGGCAACCGTAACTTTGACGGCCGTATCCACCCCTATGCCAAACAAGCCTTCCTGGCCTCACCGCCATTGGTGGTGGCGTATGCCATTGCCGGTACCATACGTTTCGATATCGAAAAAGATGCCCTGGGCTACGATAAGCAAGGTCAGCCTATTACCCTGAAGGATCTATGGCCAAGCGACGAAGAAATCGATGCGGTTATTGCCAAGAGCGTGAAGCCTGAGCACTTCCGCCAGGTGTACGAACCCATGTTCGATTTAGACGTGGATTACGGTGAAAAGAACAACCCCTTGTACGACTGGCGCGAAATGAGCACCTATATTCGTCGTCCACCTTATTGGGAAGGGGCACTGGCGGCACCACGCACCATGAAAGACATGCGTCCGCTGGCGGTGCTGGGTGACAACATCACCACCGACCACTTGTCGCCGTCGAATGCGATTCTGGCCAGCAGTGCGGCGGGTGAATACTTGGCGAAAATGGGTCTGCCTGAAGAAGACTTTAACTCGTACGCCACGCACCGTGGTGACCACCTAACGGCGCAACGTGCAACCTTCGCTAACCCGAAGCTGTTTAACGAAATGGTGCGCGATGAAAACGGTGAGGTGAAGCAGGGCTCACTGGCGCGTATTGAGCCAGAAGGCCAGGTTACCCGCATGTGGGAAGCCATTGAAACCTATATGGAGCGTAAGCAGCCGTTATGTATCGTTGCCGGTGCCGACTATGGTCAGGGTTCAAGCCGTGACTGGGCAGCCAAAGGCGTTCGCCTAGCGGGGGTGGAAGTGATCATCGCCGAAGGTTTCGAGCGTATTCACCGTACCAACCTGATTGGTATGGGTGTGTTACCTCTGGAGTTTAAAGCGGGTGAAAACCGCAAGACCTTCAACCTCGATGGCAGCGAAACCTATACGGTGTTAGGCGAGCCAGCACCGGGTGCCGACATGCAAGTGCAGATCACCCGAGCCAATGGTGAGCAGCTGACCATTACCACTAAATGTCGCCTTGATACCCAAGAGGAATTGTCTATCTACAGTGCAGGCGGTGTATTACAGCGTTTTGCGCAGGACTTCCTTGAAGGCTCAGTATAAATTGCAAAAGGTGGGCTCCCATTAGTGATGGGATCTCACCTTTTTTTGAGGTTAATAATGACACAACAGCTAAAAATACCGGCAACCTATATGCGCGGTGGCACCAGTAAAGGGGTGTTCTTTGCGCTGCAAGATTTGCCAGCACAAGCGCAGCAGCCGGGCGCCTATCGCGATGCCTTGCTTTTGCGCGTCATCGGCAGCCCGGATCCCTACGGCAAACATACCGATGGCATGGGCGGGGCGACATCCAGTACCAGTAAAACGGTGATCTTATCGAAAAGCGATAAAGCGGATCATGACGTTGACTACCTGTTTGGCCAGGTCGCCATCGACAAGCCCTTTATTGATTGGAGCGGCAATTGTGGCAACCTAACCGCTGCGGTGGGTGCCTTTGCCATTAATAACGGCTTGGTGGATGCAGCACGCATTTGCGAAAACGGTATCACCGAAGTGCGGATCTGGCAGGCCAATATCCATAAAACCATCATCGCTCATGTGCCTATGCGCGATGGCATGGTGCAAGAGCTTGGTGACTTCGAACTCGATGGCGTGACCTTTCCGGCCGCCGAGGTCAAAGTCGACTTTTTATCGCCTGTCGGTGATGGTGCGGTCCTGCCAACGGGTAATCTGGTTGATACTCTAGTCGTGCCGGGCGAGGGCGAGCTACAAGCGACCTTTATCAATGCCGGTATCCCCACGATTTTCGTGAATGCTAGTGAACTGGGTTACACCGGGGCCGAGTTGCAAGACGATATCAATAATGATGAGCAGGCATTGGCACGCTTTGAGCGCATTCGTGCCTTTGGTGCGGTGCAAATGGGGCTGATCAGCGATATTGAAGAGGCGAAAACCCGTCAGCATACGCCGAAGATTGCTATGGTGGCACCGCCAAGCAGCTATGTGGCCTCCAGTGGCAAGCACATTGATAGAGCGGATATAGACGTGCAAATTCGTGCCCTGTCTATGGGCAAACTGCACCATGCCATGATGGGCACGGCCGCCGTTGCTATCGCCACCGCCGCCGCTATTGAAGGCACCTTGGTGAATCTTGCCGCCGGTGGTGTGGCTCGTCAGTCACTGACCTTTGGTCACCCTTCGGGCACATTGCAAGTGGGTGCCTCGGTGAATATGAATGCGGGGCAGGTTGAAGTGCACAGCGTCAGTATGAGCCGCAGTGCCCGCCGCTTAATGGAAGGCTGGGTGCG
Organism: Pseudoalteromonas sp. T1lg75; assembly: GCF_002964705.1. Lineage (GTDB taxonomy): Bacteria > Pseudomonadota > Gammaproteobacteria > Enterobacterales > Alteromonadaceae > Pseudoalteromonas. The sequence goes on from NZ_PQCD01000036.1 coordinate 63,911, forward strand.
AGTACCAGAGCCTGAATTAGGCGAGTAGACATAAAAAAAGCCGCTCAAAGCGGCTTTTTTTATTAAAGCAGAAGATGAATTACACAACACCGCGCGGTAGGCGACAGTCGTGGTCTTTCTCTGCAAGCTCTTTAATCCAAAATTCTTCGGCAGTGAAACCTTCTTTGTTTTCACTTACGACAGTAAAGGCAGCTTTCTTTTCGGTAGGTTTTGCCGCAGGAGCTGCTTTTTTGGTTGTTGTTTTTTTGCTTGCTTTGGCAGGTGCCTTTTCTTCTGCTTTAGCGACCGTTTCTGTTTTACCAGAAGTGAGTTCTTCAGTGAGAGCAGCTACGTCAGCAAGGCGCATGTTTTTGCCGCCATCAATGCTGTACCAGCCAGGCTTGGTGGTGATTTCTGGCTTTTTGCCATTCGCCGCTTCATAAGCAGCTTCAAAAGCAGCTAACACTTCTGTTTTGTCTAGTTTACTCATCAAAAGATCCTAGTCGTTAACGCAGGTTAATTTTATTACAAGTTTATATTTATACCCATTTGTCCCAAGATTTTCAATTTTTTGTGGCGAAATTACTAATTTCCTTTATTTTTTCCGCCAATGACGGGAGAATTTAGGCCTAAATTAGGTGCATGAGGTGATTATGAAACGCAATGAGCTACTCGCTATTTTGAATGCCAAGCTGGCGCCGGAGCAGATCAAAGACTTTTGTCCCAATGGCTTGCAGGTGGAAGGCACTGAACAGATCAAAAAAATCGTCACCGGAGTGACCGCCAGTCAGGCCCTGGTGGACAAGGCGGTGGAGCTGCAAGCAGATGCGCTTTTGGTACACCATGGTTACTTTTGGAAGGGTGAGTCACAAACCATCAGTGGCATGAAAAAGCGCCGCATAAAAGCGCTGCTGGCGGCGGATATTAACCTGTTCGCCTACCACTTACCTTTGGATGTGCACCCTGAGTTAGGCAACAACGCTCAGCTCGCTAAGTTATTGGGCATCGAGATCCAGGGCGGCATGGAGCCGGGAGCGACCAGCGTGCCGGTGTGGGGCAAACTCACAACGCCGGTCAGCGGTGCTGAGTTTGCCAAGCGCATCGAAACCGTGCTCGGGCGCACGCCGCTCAGCTCAGTGGTGCGCTCGGATGTGATTGAAACCATCGGCCTGTGTACCGGCGGTGGTCAGGGGTATATCGACCTGGCGGCGGCGCAAGGTTTGGATGCCTACCTGACCGGCGAGGCTTCGGAGCAAACCATACATAGTTCCACCGAGCAGGGCATAGATTTCTTTGCCGCCGGGCACCACGCCACCGAGCGCTATGGTGCTAAGGCGTTGGGGGAATTCTTAGCGGATGAATTCGGCTTGGATGTAACCTTTATTGACATCGACAATCCGGTATAAAGATTATACCAATTCACTTAAATAGCTAATCACCCTAGCGGGCTAAATATCGTGCTAACTGTGTTGAAATTTTTCTATGTACGCCTACACGGATGTAGGCGGTAGAGCGGCGCAGGAGCCAAAGCCGAGAATAACTACATAAGAAAAATTCCGCCTTGTTATCACATCATTTATCCAGCGCTATATCTGATCACATACTTAACAGAATTGGTATTAAAAGGAGCAGAGGCTCCTTTTTTACTGTTGTTGCACTGGCTTATTTGCGGCTGTTATTTTGCTTACAGGTATTGAGGAAGTGACGATAAACCGGGTTATCCTTCATTTCTTTTTTCATCGCCAAATACATGGGGCGGTTCAATCCCAGGGCGCCTAAAGGAATTGACTTGATCAAGCCCTGGGCTTCATAGGGTGTCACCAACCAATCCGGCAGGGCGGCCACGCCCATGCCTGCACTGACCAATTGGAAAATCAACAAGCCCTGATCCACGGTTTTTAAGGTGCCATCAAAACGGGCATTTTGAATAAAGTGTTTGAAGATATCCTGGCGCTCCCGCGGAATAGGGTAGGAGATGATGGTCTCGTCTTTTAAATCCAAGGCGGTGACATAGGCCTTGTTGGCCAAGGGGTGGTCCGGTGCCACGATCAGCTTAAGCTTAAAATCGAACAAATGGGCAAATTCCAAGCGATCCGGCTCACGAATGTCCGAAGTCAGGACCAGATCTAAATCACCATCCAGCAACTCGGGAATGGCGTCATAACTAAACCCGCGTTCATAATCCACATGTATATCCGGCCAGAAATTATTGAACTCCTTAATGGTCGGCAGCAACCAGTGAAAACAGGCGTGGCATTCCACACTTAGGCGCAGTTGCGAAATAGGCTGATTTAAACTTTCTTTAAGGCGGCATTTGGTGGCTTCGACCTTAGGTAACACCTCTTGCGCCAGTTCCAATAGCAGCATGCCTTGAGGGGTAAAGCGCACCGGATGGGTTTTACGCTCAAACAGCTGACAATCCAGCTTGTTTTCCAAGTCTTTGATTTGATGTGATAAAGCTGACTGGGTTAGAAATAATTCACGGGCGGTATTCACTAAAGAACCGGTTTCTTTCAAGGTGGCTATGGTTTTAAGGTGTTTAATTTCAATCATCTTTAGTAAATCTCATAAAAGCCAGTCACATATCTCATAATGATTGCGACTAAACCGCGCTGGATAAATGTATAAAAGTCTAGATGGCTAAAAAATTATCACTTTTATACTCGGTTGGCTATTAAAAGATAAAATTCATTGTGAAAAATGTCTATTTTCTCTGTTTTTAAATTTATTCAGCGGTGAGTTAACGCGCTGATATGAATTTAATTCATTAGCAATGTGAGTAAGCTTCGTTTGTGTCCCCAAGATCTGAGAGGTAATGTTTGGCCATCTAAACAGCTAAACGGATATTTACATCATGGCACGTATACATAACTTAGGTTTTCCCCGTATCGGCAAACGCCGCGAATTGAAATTTGCTATCGAGGCCTACTGGGCCGGCGATATTACTCAGGAAGAGCTGCGCCAGCGCGGTGCGCAAATCCGCCAAGAAAATTGGGCAATGCAAAGCGAGGCCGGCATAGAGCTTGTGCCGGTAGGCGACTTTGCCTGGTACGATCAGGTTTTATCTACCTCTATGCTGGTAGGAGCCATTCCGGCGCGCCATCAAAGCGACAGCAGCAATGCACTGGACACCCTGTTCCGTATCGGCCGCGGTCGCGCGCCAACGGGCTGCGCCTGTGCCGCCAGTGAGATGACCAAATGGTTTAATACCAATTACCACTATATTGTGCCCGAGCTAAGTGCCGAGCAGCAGTTTGCGCTGAGCTTTAACGAACTTTTTGAGCAGGTAGAAGAAGCGCAGAATTTAGGGCATAAGGTCAAGCCCGTGCTGGTTGGCCCGGTGACTTATTTGTACCTGGCCAAGTGCGCCGGGGAAGAGTTCGATAAGCTGAGCTTGTTGGAACGTCTATTGCCAGTGTATCAACAGGTGCTGGCCAAGTTGGCGGCACAAGGAGTGGAGTGGGTACAAATAGATGAGCCAATTTTGGCCTTGGAGCTGGATGCCCACTACCGCAGCGCTTTAACTAAAAGCTTCGCCGCCTTGGCAAATCAGGGCGTGAAGCTGCTGTTGGCGACCTATTTTGATGAGGTGAGCGCCTATCTGGAAGATATCAGTGAGTATGCCATTGATGGCGCCCATTTCGACCTGGTGGCCACACCGCAGAATATCGAAGCACTGGATGCGGCGCTTGGCGAGCAGCGGGTGTTGTCTCTTGGGGTGATCAACGGCCGTAATATTTGGCGCGCCGATCTCAGTGCCATCTATGAGCGAGTGAAAGAGGTTGCTGAGCGTCGTGGCGATTCGCTGTGGCTGGCGCCATCTTGCTCTTTATTGCATACCCCGGTGGACTTGGATCAAGAGCAATTGCTGGACGGTGAATTGAAAAGCTGGCTGGCCTTTGCCAAGCAAAAAGGCGAAGAGCTTAATTTGCTGAAAGTGGCTTTGGAGCGCAGCAACACGCAAGATATCGACACTTATAGTGCACCGGTGAAAAACCGTCGTACTTCAAGCAGGGTAAACAACGCACAAGTGCAGCAGCGTGTGGCTCAGTTAAGTTTGGATCACGGTCAACGTCGCAGCGAATTTGCGCTGCGTGCCGAAACACAGAAATCGGCCTTGCAACTGCCCTTGTTGCCGACCACCACCATAGGCTCCTTCCCGCAGACGGCGGACATTCGTAAGGCCCGTCGCGACTTTAAGGCAGGCGATTTGAGTGCCGAGGCATATGAGCAGCAGATGCAGGAGCAAATTCAATATGCGGTGCGCGAGCAAGAAGCATTGGATATAGATGTATTGGTCCATGGTGAGGCGGAGCGTAACGACATGGTTGAATACTTCGGTGAATTGCTCGATGGTTTTGCCTTTAGCCAGTTTGGCTGGGTGCAAAGCTATGGTACCCGTTGTGTGAAGCCGCCTTTGATTTGGGGCGATGTGTCTCGTGCTGCCCCCATGACCTTGCAATGGACCCAGTATGCCCAGTCGCTGACTGACAAGCATATGAAGGGCATGCTGACCGGTCCTGTGACCATTTTGTTCTGGTCCTTTGTACGCGATGATCTGGATAAACCGACTATTGCCAAACAAATCGCCCTGGCGCTGCGCGACGAGGTGGTGGATCTGCAGGATGCGGGCATCAAGGTGATTCAAATAGATGAACCGGCATTTCGCGAGGGTATGCCACTGAAGGCATGCCAGTGGCAAACGTATCTTGATTGGGCGGCCTATGCGTTCCGTGTGTCGGCCAGTGGCGTAGATGACAGCACGCAAATTCACACCCATATGTGTTACAGCGAGTTTAACGACATTATTGGCGCCATCGCCGCCATGGATGCGGATGTGATCACCATAGAGACATCGCGCTCTAATATGGAACTGCTCGATGCCTTTGAGCACTTCGATTACCCTAATGATATTGGCCCTGGGGTGTATGATATCCATACTCCGAATGTGCCCGAGGTCACATGGATCAAGGAGTTGATCCACAAGGCCGCAGCGAAAGTACCGGTTGAGCGTCTGTGGGTTAACCCAGATTGCGGCTTGAAAACGCGAGCCTGGCCGGAAACTCGTGAGGCCTTGCAAAACATGGTCATTGCGACCAAGGAATTGCGCCAGGAGTTAAGTGCCTAGTAAAAAGAGTCATAAAAGAGCGGACGTTATAAATGTCCGCTCTTTTTTAAGCCTTTCTCACCCTTTACTTTCACTGTCTTCCCCCCTAAGATCACACAAAATTTCTAGTGGATAAGCGCAATGACACATACCCCGCAACGTATTACCCTTACTCGTCCTGATGATTGGCACATTCACCTTCGTGATGGCGAACAACTAAAAGACACGGTAAGAGACGCCAGCCGCTATATGGGCCGCGCCATTATTATGCCTAACCTGGTACCACCGGCGACCTGTACCGATACGGCGCTAGCTTATCGTGATCGCATTATGGCTGCGGGGCCACAGGCGCATTTTGAACCCCTGATGGTGCTCTACCTAACGGATAACACCACGGCGGATGAAATTCGCAAGGCCAAGGCATCGGGTAAAATCGTTGCGGCTAAGCTGTATCCTGCCGGCGCGACCACCAACTCGGACTCGGGTGTGACCGATATCGAAAACATCTACCCTGTGCTTGAAGCCATGCAGGAAGTGGGCATGCTGTTGTTGGTTCACGGTGAAGTGACCGATTCCAGCATCGATATCTTCGACCGTGAAAAGGTCTTTATCGAAACCAAATTGAAGAAGGTAGTGAAGGACTTCCCTGAGCTTAAAGTGGTGTTAGAACACATCACCACCAAGGATGCCGTTGAGTTTGTGAGTTCGGCGTCAGCCAATGTGGCGGCGACCATTACCGCGCATCACCTGCTTTATAACCGCAATCACATGCTTGCCGGTGGTATTCGTCCACACTACTACTGTTTGCCTATTCTTAAGCGCAATACTCACCAGGAAGCCCTGATTGCGGCTGCCACCAGTGGTAACAGCAAGTTCTTCCTAGGTACCGACTCGGCGCCACACCTTAAGGACAAAAAAGAAGCGGCCTGTGGCTGTGCCGGTGCATATACGGCGCACGCGTCGCTTGAGCTCTATGCCGAAGCCTTTGAGCAGGCCGGTGCCCTGGATAAGCTTGAAGCCTTTGCCAGCCACTTCGGCCCAGATTTTTACGGTATGCCCCGTAATACGGACACAGTGACCCTAGTACGTGAGCCTTGGCAAGTGCCGCAAAGCTATCCGTTGGCTGAAGACAAGGTCATTCCTATTTGTGCCGGTGAAATGCTGAACTGGCAGGTGAAGGACTAAGGTCTATCCCGCCATGGTAAAAAAGCCCGATGTTTTGTCGGGTTTTTTTATGCCCGTAAGAACTGACCTCTAGGGTGGGGATGGGGTGTTGATCTGCGTCAAGCGAGTCGCACAGTGCGGGCGCGAGCGGACAATTGTCCTTATGATATAGAGTGGCTTTGACTAAGCTCTGGCGCTAAAATTAAGCACAGTCAGTGCTTCTCGCGCTATAACAAACAGGTGAAATAACCATGCACTTACCGACAGTGGACTATCAATCGCCGAACGCGCCAGCCGAATTTGTCGAATCGCTTCGCAATACCGGTTTTGGAGTGTTAACCAACCATCCGATCCCACAATCGCTGGTGGAGTCAATTTATCAGGATTGGCAGGCTTTTTTTAACTCAGAGCAAAAGCATGAGTTTCTTTTTGATAAACAAACTCAGGACGGTTATTTCCCCCCTGAGGTCAGTGAAGTGGCCAAGGGCTTTAAGGTTAAAGACATCAAAGAATACTACCATGTCTATCCTAAGGGCCGAGTACCAGAGCAACTGGAAGCGAACATTCGCGAGTATTATCGCTTGGCCAACGAGTTTGCCAGTGAACTGCTAAGCTGGGTACAAGAGCATGCGCCGGCGGATGTGCAGGCGAAGTTCTCTATTGACCTAAAAGACATGATCAAGGACTCGGAGCAAACTCTGCTGCGCATTTTGCACTACCCACCGATGACGGGCGATGAAGAGCCGGGCGCTATTCGTGCCGCCGCTCATGGCGATATCAACCTGCTGACCGTTTTGCCTGCGGCGAACGAGCCGGGTTTACAGGTACAAACCAAAGAGGGTGGCTGGCTGGATGTCCCTAGCGACTTTGGTAACCTGATCATCAATATCGGCGATATGCTGCAAGAGGCTTCTGGTGGTTACTTCCCATCGACCATACACAGGGTTATTAACCCAACGGGTAAGGCCTCGACCAAGTCGCGCATCTCGTTACCTCTGTTTTTGCACCCACGTCCGGATGTGGTGTTGTCTGAGCGTTACACCGCCGACAGCTATTTGCAGGAGCGTTTGCGCGAACTCGGCGTAAAATAACGCCCATAGAACAACCACAAAAAAGCCCGTTAAAAACGGGCTTTTTTGTTTTGGACTTGAATGCTTAGTTTATCAGCAAGGCGCATTAAGGAGCAGGAGGTTCACATCCAGTTTCTTATTTGATACGGGTTATTACTCTAGACTAGTCGCCTTGTTGAGCAAGCCATGGAAATATTTGGATGGGTGTCCCGATTTTTTCTCAATGGGAAAGTGGCTATTTGTGTATGTAGCTGGAGTCGTCCAGTAGAGCTTCTTGCTTTTACCAATATTGGCTACTATAACACTTTAGTAACAAATTAACTGCCTGTTGAAAGTTAATGGTTGTAGGGTGTTCGCGGGTATTTGGAATCAAATAATCTCAAGGATGATGATTAAATGTTTAATCTTGCACGCCTATATACTGTCTTAATTTTTCTCTTGTTTTCTTCTATTTCTCTTGCAGTTGCTGCGGAAGATGATTTGGAAGTTAACGTGGATTACACGGCTTTTCTAATTGAAGATTCTAGTGAGACAATTTATGTATCTCAGCTCGTAGACACCAATAATGAATACAAATATATTGATCATATTAACGTTGCACCTACAAATGGGGTCATTTTAATTGATCCAATCTACAAGCTACACATTACTTATACTCCTAATGCCGGATTTTGTGGCATTGATTCTAGCACTGTAGTGATAGAGGCATATGATGGCTCTGGCCCCTACAGCTCAATAGGAAACACAAATAACGACCCGAGTGTACAGGCAAAACCCCCCGTTATTATTGGCCCTTATCCAATACCAACATACAAACGGATTGAGTTTAATGTCGAATGCACAAACGATGCGCCAACAATTAGTCATATCGAGAATCAGAGCATCAATGAAGACAATAGTATTTCTGTAAGCTTTACAGTCGGTGATGAAGAAACCAGTGCTAATGACTTGGTCGTTTCGGCTGTAAATAGTTCGAATACTGAATTATTGCCTCTCGGAGCGGTAATTCTTGAAGGTAGTGGCTCGACACGCTCAATCTCGTTGACTCCAACGGCAAATCAATTTGGCTCATCGGATATTACCTTACGGGTTTCAGATGGTGAAGGATCTTTTCAGGATACGAGTTTTCGTTTAGATGTTACCAGCGTCAATGATGCCCCAGTAATAGTCGGCCCCAATTCAACTGAGTTGGCAATCAATGCACAAACCACACTAGATTTCCAACTGGATGATGTTGACTCGCCAATTGCGTCATTGTCTGGTTCAGTGAGTTCTTACAACGCGGCGCTGTTTGAGGCTCTTGAAGTTGCAGTCGCAGATGGAACCGCGCAGTTGAATATAGCCGCAGGTGCGTCTGAAGGTAGCACTAATATTTATTTAAATATCAGTGATCAAGACGGGCTTACGACTACTAAATCAATATTCGTACAAATACAAAGTGCGACTAACGAAGCCGCCGAAACCACTACTCAAGTACCAAATGATGCTGCCTTCGTGAATACATCGGCCCCTACTGTTAACTCTGTGGGTGCAATAAAAGGCTCAGCCAGTGTGAGTGGTGGTGCAGCAAAGTATCACATTCCTATTGCGACTCCCCCTGGGCGAGCGGGCATGCAGCCTCAGGTTTCTCTTAACTATTCATCTCGAAATGGCAATGGCGTAGCGGGAGTGGGTTGGGGGTTGTCAGCGGGATCCTCAATCACGCGATGCGCAGCTACAAACGCTCAAGATGGCTATTCCCACAACCCTAATTATGACGCCACTAAAGACCGCCTGTGCCTTGATGGAAGCCGGCTTATGGTTGCAACTGGAACATATGGCGCTTCAGGTGCAACCTATCGCACGGAAGTCGACTCGTTCGTACGGATTACTCAATATGGTTCGCTTAATAGCAGTTCAACGTGGTTTAAAGCCGAGTATAAGAATGGTCGTACAGCTTCTTATGGTAAGTCGTCCAACTCCCGTGTTGTTCACGGGGGGCAATCAGCCTCTTACGCCTGGCTGGTAGCGTTTGAGCACGATGCTACAGTGAAAAATTATATTCACTATGAATACCAAACTTACGGCCTTGGGGAGGTGTTACTCAAAGATATCACTTATACGGGCTATAGCGAAGTTGCTAAGGGGTGGCGAAAGGTTGTCTTTGAGTATGAAGCTCGTCCAGATATCCGCGGGAGTTATATTGCTCAAGGCCGAGTGTTAAATACCCAGCGTTTAGCAAGTATAGTGGCGCAGCACGCAAGCGACATACTTTATACATACACCCTGAGTTATGGCGACACCAGTTTATCAACTGAGCGGTCTTTGCTTAGGGAAATTGAGCAGTGCGCTCCCGGTGGGGCTTGTCTTCCCATTACCACCTTGAACTGGAATGAAGCACAAACGAAATACAGTTTTGAACCTATTGAGTTTAACAACAATGGCCAACAGCACGCGCCTGCCAATCGCCCATTTGTGGCTGACTTGGTGCCTCGTGGTGACATCAATGGTGATGGAACCCGAGATTGGCCGGCTTATGATGGAAATCAGGGTTTTTCAGCTAATGCTGAAGGGAATATCACCCACTTCACAACTGAGGAGTCGGGTTACTGCTTTAGGCCGCTGGTACAACGTGCCTGTCTGCTGATTTCAACCTTGATGGCAAAAGCGATCTCTTCACACTACCCGGCGGGTGGGGCGCGGAGAATTATTTACAAATAAAATTATCAGGGCAAAGCAATTGGATAACGACACCCATTTCGAAATCGACTTATCGAGAAGAGCCCATTGCTCTAGCTGATTTCAACGGTGATGGTTGGCCAGACTTTGTATATAGGCACCATGATGGTAGTGAATGGCAAACTAAAATCACTATCTTTTTCCATACGCAGAACCCGAGTGCACCATATAGCTTGAGTCAAACCCATGAGTTGATCGCAAATGCGGGATGGACTGGTGCAGGGTCTGTTTATAACTTTGTGAACTTACAATCGCTTGGCGACATGGATGGAAATGGCACAAATGACTTCGTGTTGTTCTCATCTGCGGGTAAGCGTACAGCATCTGTCCCGGATAAGTTGCTCTTAATTAGCCCTGACGGTCAAGGTGGGATAAATGTTAATGAGCAATCGTTTACGGGGCACTTCAATCACAATGACGCTGTGGCATACGGAAACATTGGTTTTTTCCATGACACCAATGGAGACGGGCTTCTTGATTGGATGAGTATAAATAATATCGGCAACCTGGCAGTGCGGATGAATACCGGTGGGGTTTTCGACCCAACGTGGCATGATTTAGGTATAAAACTACCCATGTACTTAAAAGGCTATTTGGCCTATCAGAACGAGCCAGACACAGTCATGTACCCCGTGTTAAGTCGAACATTTGCAATGGACTACAACTCTGATGGCGTACAGGAGCTAATGGTGGGTCGGGATGTTGTGGCCTCGGCGTGTTCACAGCAAAAACACTGGCGCTTGGAAGGCGGGCAGCAAATTTTAGCCAATGACTGGTTTTGTGATAATCAGCTCTGGAGTTTGGTACAAGGGCAGTACGACGCCTATATGTTGACAACCTTGCCAGGTGATGAGTTGGATGTGTCTGCGCGCCAATTTGAAGCGATTTCCTTCACTACAAACGCAAACTTAGTTCCATCGGCGCAAACTTTACAAACAGACATTATTGCAGCGGCCGGTCAGCATGCAGCCGTGGATGCAACGGGGGATGGATTGGTTGATGTGGTCACCACGTTTGAGTGTCAGCGCCCGAATTGTGTTTGGAATTTAGACACTGAAGGACTATCTAGCTCTACAGTACAAAATAGCAGCATTGAAAATGTACCTTACATTAACCGTAATTTAGGCAGTTGGCAGGGCGCTGCCAAAACGGCAAACCAGAACAACTATCAGAGCATTGACACCCTTTCCTCGGTGACAAATGGGGTGGGCTTTACTTCATCATGGAAACTTAAACCTTTGGCTTCCGGTAGGGCAGGGGCCGCGGGCTTTGCGCTATATGCAGTTGAGTCAGAAAATATCTCAGGGAGTGAGTTCAAGTTTTCTTCCAGCATGCTGGTAGTGAATGAATTTACGCAAGCCAATGGCATTGGCGGTGTTAAGACCACTAAATATTCATACAGAGATGCTGTGTTTAACCCTGAGGGTCGTGGTTTTATGGGCTTCAAAAGCATCATGGTCGAAGATGTAGACCGCGCTTTGGTAACGCAAACGGACTTTAAACAATCGTTCCCGTTCCAAGGCAAGCCTTATCGTCAAGCTGTGTTTAAACGCAGTGAGTTTAGTAATGGAGCACTGGGCGATAAAGCCACGGAGTGGAATGCCATAAACTACAGTCAGTTCGATTGGCAATTAAATGCGAGCAACCTAAATCACGTTTATCTATCCGGCAAGGAATCCCTTACCCGAGACTTAGCATCAAAAAACGAGTTGAGTCGTATTGTTGAATCTGTGTCGGCAATAGACCAGTACGGGAATGTGACCGAGAGAGCTCAAACTGTTTATGATGAGACGGGCGATACAACGACAACAACCAGCAAGGTATTTACATCCAACTTCACTACCTGGTGGCTCGACAAGTTAGATAGCGCAACGGTGGTAACCAGTGCGTTAAGTAACAGAGCCGTAAACGATCCGTTTAATGTTGTGGGGTTACCCGAATTAGATACAAAAACCTCGATCACCAATGACTATTCGCAGTATCACCCGAACAGAAAACCTCAAAGTATCGTTTTAACTGCGTCATCAGGTCGTGGCAATACAACATCATTGGCGTTTAATGACTACGGACTGCCGACAAGTAAAACTGTGAGTGCACAAGTGCGTGGCAGCGACGGTATTTGGGTACAAAGTAGCCGTAATTCGGAGCAATACACGTACTCAACCAATGGCACCACAGAGTCAGCCGATGGGTATTTTCCTTATAAGCTCCAAAATGCCAAAGGCCATATACGCTATCAACATACAGACCCTAAAACGGGCTTTGTTACAAAAACGCGAATTCAACTGCAAGGCTCTACATATCTAGAAACAACCAACACCCTGGACGCCTATTATCGCCCCTACAGCAGTGTTACTGATGGCCAACCGGTGGTGTACACTGCGGTACAATTGCCGGATGCTCAGGCGCCAAGTAACACTGCTCAGCAAATACTTAAGGTTTCCTCAGGGCAACCGACTCAAAAAGTCTATCAGGACAAACTTGGGCGGACCTTGCGGGTAGCAGTAGAAAGCTTTGACGGCAGCTGGGTGTTGACCGACACCGACTTTGATGGCCTTGGGCGCACGGTATTTGAATCGCAACCCTATTACAGTGACAGCACTCGCTACGGTGTAAGCTATTCTGGGTTTGACTCCCTCGACCGACCAACACAAAAAGTCACCAACCGCAGCTGCGGCGATATGACAACTACCTATGACTATGTCGATTTAGTTACGGATATTAATGTGCAAGAGGGGTGTTATGGGGCCGGTATTACAATGTCGCGCACTTATAACAGTCGTAAGCAACTCATTGAAACCATCGATGCAAAGCTTGGGATTACTCGCTACTCATACAATGGCCAAGGACTGCCTATTGTTATCGAAGATGCGAATCAGAATAGAATCACAGCCAAATATAATGCCTTTGGCCGCAAAGTGTGGGTGGACGACCCTAACCAAGGCACCTCCTCCTTCGCCTATAATGGCTTCGGTGAATTGCAATTAGAAACGCAGAGCACAGGCAAAGTGGTGAGCTACGTGACAGATGAGTTGGGGCGGGTAGTTAGCCGCTCAGCAACAGCCGAAGGAACGCTTAGTTATACCTACGACTTAGCCGCGTATGGCCTTGGCCAATTGCATTCTGAATCAGGCAATGGTGTAACCCGTACATATAGCTATGATGCGTTTGGAAGACCAACCACAACCCAGATATCCGGCGACGGTAAGAGTTACACTCTCACTAGTTTCTACGACGGTAATTATGGCCGCGTCAAAGCGCTTCGCTATCCTAATAACCTGACAATTGAGTATGGTTTTAAGGACAACGGTTACATCCAAAGCGTTAGCAACGCTGCAAACGGCTATGCATTCAGAACTGTGACCGCGCAAGATGTGTTTGGCAACATTGCTGCTGCTACCTTAGGGAATGGCCTATCTGAAAATAGCTTCCACTACAGCCAAGATAGCGCTATGGGTACCAAACAGGTAACTAAGGGTGGCAGTAATGTAATGCACCTGAATTACAGCGATTACGATGGGTTTGGAAATTTGCGTGCTGTGGATGTAACAACGGGCGCCATTGGTAACCAGCATACCTTTAATGAGAGATACGTTTACGATGACCTACATCGCCTAACATCCAATAGCGTCAATGGTATTGAAATAACTTCCTATGGCTATGACGCAATAGGTAATTTCACCAGTAAAAGTGATTATGCCAATCAGTATGACTACGTAAATGGTGCAAGTGGTGGCCCCAATGCGGTGAAACGTGTATTTAAAAATGGCGTGTGGGAGAACTTTAGCTACGACAACCGCGGCAATATGCTCAGTGGTGACACCCTAAGCTCAGCTTTGTACAACAGTTTGGATAAGCCAACACAGTTAGTGAAAAACGGCATAACCAGCAGCTTCGTGTACGGTCCTGACCACATGCGCTTTAAGCAATCCAACGGCAGCCGAGATACTTATTACGTTGATAAGCTTTATGAAGAAGAGGTCGAGGGCACTAAAACAACTTGGCGTGCTTACGTGGCCGATATTGCCATCGTTAGCCAGGCAACGAATGAAAGCGCTAAGGTTAGATACACCCACGCGGATAGATTGGGCTCAAACCGCCTATTTACCGATGGCAATGGTAACGTGCTTGCTGAGCGAAACTACGATCCATTTGGTAAGCCACGACAGCCAAGTGGTGGCCTTAAAACGCAAGCACGATTCAATGATATTGACGATGCTACCACCTATCGCGGCTTTACCGACCACGAGCACTTAGACGAGCAAGAGTTAATCCATATGAACGGTCGGGTGTACGATTATAACCTCGGCCGGTTCTTGAGTGTTGATCCGTTTATTCAAGGGCCAGGAAATACTCAATCAATAAATCCTTATTCTTACATATTAAACAATCCTATGGCAGGAATTGATCCAACTGGGTATTTGAGAGTTTGTGATACATTTTTAGTCTGCTCTACAGAGCAAATTAAAGATGAAAACTATAATAAGACAATTACGATTGGTGGCTCGAAAAATACTTCAAATGGTGAGCAAAACAGTAGTAGGAGCAATAAAAATACTGAGACGATGGACATCGGTTCTCCTCAAGACAAAAGTAATATAGAAGAATCACCCGGCCTGTACCATGTTGAGTGGAACACTGAATTAGATGCATGGGGAAATCCAGTTCCGGTAGATGAAGTGACAACGGAATATGCAGCAATTAATGGGATGCTTAACAATTTGGATCGTGCAAAAAGTTTAATGGGTGAGCATGTTAGACATGCCTACGGCAAAGATATCAATGAGTTCACTTTATTTCATAATCCGACAAAAGGGTTGGTGGCTGATAGCTGGGAAGCTTTGCGGGATAAAGTTGGCTTGACTACCGACATAACTAAACAGTTTTCTAGTGTTTTAGGCAAAACTCAAGCAAGTGGAATGAAAGTAAATTGGGTCGCCCATAGCCAAGGAGGGATAATATTTTCCGAAGCTGTTAGGTACAATGAGGGGAACTTATCAAATATGAGAGTTGCCTTTCATGCTGGTGGAAATAACAGATGGGTTACTAATCGGATACTAAAAAGTGCTAACGTATCAAATAAAGGATATTTGGATCACCCATATGATCCAGTGCCAGCGATTGGTGGTTTTAATACTTTAAACCCTATCAGAATTATTGGCTCTATTATGCAGTTGTACAATGTTGGGTATGGAACTCAACAAGAAAGCCCACATACGTTACCTTATAAGAAAGGAATCTATGAAAAATAGTTAGGAGGAGATTATGTATAGAATACTATGTTTATTTAGCCTAGCTATATCGTCATTTATAGGAGTTGCTATGGCAAGTACAATCGAGTGGAGAGAAACCAGAGTTGAATTTGATCGATATTCTCTTCAGATAGATTTACCAAATCGTGAAAGTAAGGACTTTCCTAGAAAGGAAGAGTTAGGTTCAATTAAAATTGGAGATAAAAGGTTCGATGAGGGGGCAAACTCCATAACTGCAATAGACAAGTATTGGGATTTTAATGGAGGTATTTTCAAAGCCGTGGATGGTACTCTGAACATTAAAATTAGGTTTAGAAAAGTTCCTACGAACAAAAAAATTGATGCAACTAACCATCATGAATTAGGTCACTTACTGCTGGAAATGCTTGCCGCTTCAGGGGTTACCATCCCTGACAATACAACAAATGAGTTCATTAATGATAATAAGTGGGTTTCATATAGACTTTCTGGGAAGCAAGACTTCTTAGTTTATGTTTATCCACTTAATAACCAATACTATCTGCAAGTCCAAGCTAATTTTATTAGTAATACGAAAGGTGAAAGTTCAAGTTGGCGTCATGAAGCTGAAGATATGTTTAATGCAGTATTAAACTCAGTAAAAATTGGTAGAAACTGATATAGCTGACTTATTATCTGTAGTATTCGTTTTCAAGAAACCAGAGTCGGCTGGTTTGCTTTGAGGTCAAAGCTAGAACCGATTGAAATACAACTCGATTGGCAGCAATATAGTCTTTATGTGTACTAGCTCAAATCTAAACTGACAGTCACCGATTGAAAAACGGGTAACTGTCAGATCTAGTCGGAACTAATTCACATGAGGCACAAATATTCTGACGAGAGAAAGTGTTTATTTTTTGGGAACCCCTTACAATAGGCTTTAGTATGCCCTTAGTTTAGGGAAGATTTACAGCTCCTTTTAGATTTTTAGGCTACCAGCAAGGCACGGGCCGTGAGGCCGATACCCAGGGTGATCACCACGCTGAGTAGAGTCCCCAACATCACGTATTCGGTGAGCTGCTTATCCTTGGCGTTGGTTAAATCGCCAAAGCGAAAGACCGACTTGGCGGCAAGCACAAATCCCACGCCAGCCAACTCGTCGATAATGATAAAGGTCAGCATAAGCAGCCGCTCCAACAGGCCTATGCTGTGCCCTGCCTGTGGCAGCGTTGTTGTCTTATCACCGGCGATGCTGGCAGGCAGGTGCCAGCGCTCAAGCAGCATACGAATGGCCACGGAGCTGGGATTAAGCACCAATAAATAGGCGAGCAGGAGCACATAGGTGTTGCTGTGCATTAGCTGAGCGCTAAACCATTGGCCGAGGAGTTCGGTGTCCGTTAGGTAACAGCTGAGCGCCACCAGAATCAGAATATGCGCCCCTTGATCGATAATAAAGGGCACAAAACCATGCTTGCTGTAGGATTTTGCGACATCAATCAACCAGTGACTCGCCATGATAATTGCCGTGGCCGCCAGGACGGGGAGCCATTCACCCAGGCCATAATAACACTCCCACACCCACAATAAGGCGCCGCTCAGCGCGCCGTGCACCAACATATGTAGCGCTAACTTAGGGGATTTAAAATGGCGTTCATTGCGCTGCATCACCCAGCTTAAGGGCTGCAAATAGAAATCAGCGATTACATGGGCCAACAACAGCGCTAACAGCAGCGCAATTTGTTCATTCATGCGTGTGCTCCTTGGCGGCGACCGCGAGAAATTCATCGAGCAAATGATATTGCCCGGCATTGAGTAATTTAGTGACATTGGCCCGTGAGCTGCCCATTTGAGCAGCGATGGCGGCATGATCTTGGTGTTCCAGCCAGTGATACCAGTACAGGGCCTGGGCCTGCTTTTGGCTGGTGTGGCTAACCAGGTGGTCAACGAAGCGGATGTTTAAGGCAAAGCTGGCGCTCAGGGGCTCCTCATAGAGGCTCAGGCTCAGGCGCTTGTTTTTAATCGTATCCAGCCCCTTGCCGGAGAGCAGCAGAGCGGCCCCTGTGGCGGTTTTTACATCCTGGCGGTAGTTATCAATTGGCCCCCGCGCCTCGCTAATGCGGGCATCTAGCCCATGGCTGCGTAGATAAAGGCGTAACATTAGTGTCGCCTGCAAAGGAACCGGAGTCTTGCCGAGAATACATTGAAACGCATCGCCACGGTAAATATTGAAGTGCCCATCGAAGCGCTCGCACAGGGCCCGCAAGCCTTGCTCCAGGGTATAAAGCAGGCCGTCATATTCTGGCCCCGCCTGCTTGCTGGAGCCGACAATATCGCCGCTTAGTACTGTGTAGTGCGTTGTGGACATAGGTTTCCATACAGTTTGGTTACTTGATTAAAAGTAACTTAAAATGGTTACATTTAATTTTGTAACTGAATATAGTTACTTAACCTTGAAAGTACAAGCTTTGCCTTATTTTTGCCAGGGACGTCTGTATTTTAGGTGCTTTTTGCCAGGCGCTTATAATTAGCTAATAACAAAGATATCAGATAGTTATACCCCTAAGGGGAATTTTGTTGGGAAATTTCAAAAAAGTTAATGACAACGCTGTCATTAATTGGGTAACATAATTTCAACATGATTCAGTAGGTGGTTACCGGCAAAGTGGCGTCAGCGATACTTTATCCCGGTTAAGTAAGGAATAGAGGTCTGGTAATGAGGGTAGACGCGACAACGCAGGAGCAGCTATTTATCGGTATTGACGGTGGGGGAACCAAATGCCGGGCGACCATCTATAGCCCCACTCAAGGAGTCTTGGGCACGGGGTTGGGTGGGCCTGCCAATCCCTTACATGGATTGGAGCGGACCCTGGAGTCGATCATGGTGTCGACTCAGCAGGCGCTGCGCGATGCCGGTATGAGCTTGCACCGTGTTCATGAGCTGGTGGCCGGTTTAGGCCTGGCCGGGGTCAACTTGCCAAGTCTGTATGAGCAAATCAGTGATTGGCAGCATCCCTTTAAAAAAATGTACCTGACCACGGATTTACACACCGCCTGTATTGGCGCCCATGAAGGGCAGGATGGGGCGGTGATCATTACCGGCACTGGTTCATGCGGCTTTGTCACCGTCCAGGGCAAGAGCAAAAGCTATGGAGGCCATGGGTTTGCCCAGGGCGATAAGGGCAGTGGTGCCTGGCTGGGGCTTGAAGCCCTTAAGGCGGTTTTGCTCGACCTCGATGGCCTGGGGCCACATACCCAACTTACGGCTATGTTTACCTTACACTTTAATACGCAGTCGGCGATGGCGATTGCCGAACAAATGGCAGGCCAACCCTCGAGTAGTTATGCTAAATTGGCACGTATGGTCCTCGATGCGGCGCAACAGGGCGATGCTCTGGCGAGTGCGATAGTTAAAGATGGAGCCCGTTATATCAGCATGATGGCCAAGCGCTTGTTGGCGTTTGAGCCGCCGCGTTTATCCATGATAGGCGGTTTGGCAGAGCCCTTACAGCCGTGGCTGGATGCGGACCTTGCCGCGCGCGTCGCACCGCCAAAACAGCCTCCGGAACTAGGAGCTGTCTATTTTGCGCAGCAATCATTAGCACAAGAATAACCTGGAACGAGTCACTTACAAATAAGAGTAACTGGTTACCACAAAGCCTAAGGGTATCAATACCATGAACACAAGCTACCATGCCCAGCGTTTATTTGATGGTGAACGCTTTTTGACTAACGTCTACTTTCAGGTGCGTGCGGGGAAAGTGCATTTTTTAACGCAGCCGCAAGAGCAGGCTGTCCGGCTTGAGGGCTTGGTTGCGCCCGGTTTTATCGATGTTCAGGTCAACGGCGGGGGCGGGGCGTTTTTTAATGCCGAGCCCAACCTAGCCTGTCTCCAGCAAATGGTACAGGCCCACGGTCAATATGGCACCACGGCCATGATGCCGACGCTGATCACCGATGATATTAAGGTGATGGGGGCGGCGGCCGATGCCGTTGCTCAGGCTATCAGCGCTCAGGTGCCGGGCATTGCCGGCGTGCATTTTGAAGGCCCACATTTAAGCCTGCCCAAAAAAGGCACCCACAGTGAACAATTTATTCGTGCGATCAGCACCGCAGAAATGGCCATTTATGAGCGCGACGATCTGGGCCTGAAAATGCTGACCCTGGCGCCGGAGAATGTCAGTACCGCCGACATCAAACGCCTGGTTGCCATGAAGGTTAAGGTCTCTCTGGGTCATACCAATGCGGATTACGCTACCACCATGGCGGCTCTTGATGCCGGCGCCGATGGCTTCACTCATTTATTTAATGCCATGTCTCCCTTTACCTCCCGTGAGCCGGGCGTGGTGGGCGCGGCTTTGTGGCATGACAACAGCTGGTGCGGGCTAATCGTGGATGGTCATCATCTTCACCCGGACTCCGCCAAGTTGGCTATTCGGACCAAGCAACGCGGCAAAATCATGCTGGTGACCGATGCCATGCCGCCGGTCGGTACCGACGCCACCGAGTTTGATTTCTTTGATGGTCGCAAGGTGTACCGCACCGGCGATCGTTTGAATTCCAGCACAGGTGAGCTGGCGGGCAGTGTGCTTGATATGGCCAGCGCCGTGCGCAATACGGTCAATACCCTGGATATCAGCCTGGGCGAAGCGCTGCGAATGGCCTCCCTTTATCCAGCGCACTACTTGGGTTTGCAGCGTACCAAGGGACGTCTGTTAGAAGGCTTTGATGCCGACTTTGTGGTGCTTGACGAGCACCTGCAGGCACAGGTGACCTACCTGGGCGGGCAATTAGCTTAACATTTCCTCCCTAAGACCCCGCATGCGGTAGCGCGGGGGCTTTTTACCGAGTATTTAATTGCCCCTGGCAAGTAGTGAGAAGATATGGCGACAACTGACACGGTTAAAAAGAAGCAACGCCTGGCCTCTTTGGATGCCTTACGCGGCTTTGATATGTTTTGGATCCTCGGCGGTCAGGGCATTTTCGCCGCACTTTTGGTGTTAACGGGTTGGCAAGGCTGGAAAGCATTCGAGGCGCATACGCTGCACTCTTCCTGGCATGGCTTCACCTTTTACGATCTGATTTTTCCGCTCTTTATATTTTTATCGGGCGTGGCCATGGGCTTAAGCCCTAAACGCATCGACCATTTACCCGTTAATGAGCGACGACCCTATTACCAAAAGGCTCTCAAACGACTCATCATGCTGTGTGCTTTTGGCGTGCTCTATAACCATGGTTGGGGCACCGGCATGCCTATGGCGCTGGATGAAATCCGCTATGCCAGCGTGCTTGGACGCATTGCCATTGCCTGGTTTATTGCCGCCATGCTAGTCTGGCACACCTCTATGCGCACTCAGGTGATGGTGGTCGTTGGCATCTTAGTGGGTTATTGGCTTTGGCTTTGTTTTATTCCCGTGCCCGGCGGGGTTGCCGGTGATCTAAGTGCGCCGGGCAGCTGGAACGCCTGGGTTGACCAACGCCTGTTACCGGGAATTACTTATCAAAATAGGCCGGTTGATCCTGAGGGACTATTGTCGAATATTCCCGCGGTGGCCAACGCCATGCTGGGAGTCTTTGCCGGGCGTCTGATTGCTCAAGCGCAAGAGCGTGGGCAGTGGCGAATTACCGCTATATTGCTGGGCTGCGGGCTTGTTAGCCTGCTCTTGGGCTGGCTATGGGACGGTATTTTTCCTGTTAACAAAGAGCTTTGGACCAGCTCCTTTGTGCTGGTGACCGTGGGCTGGAGTGCCGTGTTGCTGGCGGTATTCTACGCCTTGGTTGATGTCCTGGGTCTTCAACGGTGGGCTTATCCCTTTGCGATTATCGGCGCTAATTCCATCATTATTTACCTGGCCTCAAGCCTGGTGAGCTGGAGCCATGTATCGAAAAGCCTGTTTGGCGGCGTGATACGTGCCGTCCCTGAGCCTTGGCAGCCCTTGGTTGGTGTAATAGCGCTGCTGGGCGTACAGTTGCTGGTGCTACACTGGATGTATCGACGCAAGATCTTTGTCAGTGTCTAAGCCTTTATCCAGAGTAGGTAACAGCGAACAAAGCTAAAACAAAAATCCATGCCTGTTTCGTCGCTTTGGCTTTACAAGGGGAAATGAAAAAGGTAAAAATGACAGCGTTGTCATAATGGTGTGACCTAATAACCATCCCTATTAGGCGCTGATCTATGGTCAGGGGCCAATTGCACGGAGCGCTTGACCATAGATACCATTTTTTTCAACTTTAACAACGAGCTAGACATGCAAATTGTGATTCTAAAAGACGCGGCGGCGGTTGCTCACTATGGCTGTGAGCTGTTTGCGGCGCAGTTAAACAAACAGCCTGCCTCGGTATTGGGTTTAGCGACCGGTTCAACGCCCGTGGCCTTGTATCAAAACCTGATCAAGCTAAACCAGCAAGGGGATATAAGCTTTGCCCAGGCGCAGAGTTTTAACCTCGATGAATACCTGGGCTTGCCCGGTGAACATCCGCAAAGTTACCGCTACTTTATGAATCAGCAGTTGTTTAATCATATTGATATCGATATTAACAACACCCATGTGCCGCCAGGCAATGCGGACGATCCATTGACCGCGTGCGAGCAGTACGAGCGGCAAATAGCCGAGGCAGGTGGGATTGATTTGCAACTGCTTGGCATAGGTCGCAACGGCCATATTGGCTTTAATGAACCCTCGTCCGGCTTGACCTCACGTACCCGGGTAAAAACCCTGACCAAAGCAACCATTGCCGATAATGCGCGCTTCTTTGCCGAGGGCGAATACCAGCCCCATTTATCCATCACCATGGGTATAGGCACCATATTGGATGCCAAAAAGGTGGTATTACTGGCAACTGGCGAGAGTAAGGCTGCGGCCATTGCCGCCACGGTCGAAGGGCCGCTCAGTGCCGCTTGCCCGGCATCGGCGCTGCAAATGCATCAAAATGCGGTGCTGGTGATAGATGAAGCAGCGGCAAGTAAGTTGGCGGATGTGGATTTCTACAAACATATTGAAGCCGAAAACCAAAAGCTGTTAAAGCGCCTTGGCAAAAGATAACTTCTTCATTAGCTAGATTAAAAAGCCCTAATTAGGGCTTTTTTTGTCGCTGTCGATAGGCCGCAAATATGCTAGGGTAGAGGCATTCGATTTTTTGGCCCGTGTTTAGATTTAGATGTTGCAATACTCCCAGTTGCCCCTCGACCGTCACTCCAGTGACCGCAAAGACCCAAATTGGCTTATTAACAAGCGCCAAGGTGGGCGTTATGTGCTTATCAATAACGACCATAATTTGTTTGTTCCAGACTCACCCATCGCTGCTTTTGTCGATTATCAAGCCGTAAAAGAGTTTGATGTGGATAATGCCATCTATCTGGGCGAGCACGAGCAGCAGCATTACTTCGCCCTGGATGTCAGTGCACCGCTGGCCGAGATAAAGCAGTTCGCCGGCCATGAATTCGTTGATATCCGCAAGTATGGACCCGTGGTTGATGCCCATGATGCGGCCATTTTAGTGCTGGCTCGGGGCCTGTGCCACTGGCATAAAACTCACACATTTTGTGGTCGCTGCGGCACCCAAAACTTTGTCGCCGAGGCCGGTCATGCGCGTAAATGCAGCAATAAGAACTGTCGCCACTTAACCTTCCCAAGAACCGACCCTGCGGTGATCATGTTGGTTCATTATCCCTTTAGCGATGGTATTGAGCGTTGCTTATTGGGCCGTCAGGCGAGTTGGCCTCAAGGCGTTTATTCTACCTTGGCCGGATTTGTAGACCCGGGTGAAACGCTCGAAGCCGCCGTGGCCCGTGAGGTGATGGAAGAGGCGGGGGTGGAGGTGGAAAACCCCAGGTATATCGCCTCTCAGCCGTGGCCTTTTCCCAGCTCTTTAATGCTCGGCTATATGGCCAAAGCAAAAAGCACAGATATCTTTGTTGACCAGGACGAGCTCAGCGAGGCGAGATGGTTTTCCCGTCAGGAGCTGCGCGATTTTGGTAACTGGGGGGACGAGGGCGAGCATTTCAAATTGCCCCGTCAGGACTCTATCTCACGGTTTTTGATCGACTCTTGGATAGCACAGAATGAGGACCAGGAATGAAAAAAGAAACGCAGCTGATCGCCGCCGGGCGCAGTAAAAAGTACACTCAGGGGGGTGTGAACCCTGTATTGCAGCGGGCATCCACCGTGGTATTCGACAGCGTGGCCGAATTTAAAGAAGCGGCTAAAAATTGCGGTAATCGCGCCTTATTTTACGGTCGTCGCGGCACCAATACCCATTTTGCCCTGCAAGAAGCCATTGCCGAGCTAGAAGGCGGCGCCGGCTGTGCCTTGTATCCAAGCGGCGCGGCAGCCATTGCCAATACGCTGTTGTCATTTGTGAAGGCCGGGGATCATATCCTGATGATGGATACCGCTTATGAGCCAACCCGTGACTTTTGCAATAAGGTTCTGAGCGGACTAGGCGTAAGCACTACCTATTACGATCCCATGATAGGCGCAGGCATAAGCGAACTAATTCAGGACAACACCCGAGTGCTGTTTATGGAGTCTCCCGGGTCCATCACCATGGAGGTACAGGATGTGCCGGCCCTGGTTAAGGTGGCCAAGGAGCATGGCTTAATTACCATGCTCGATAATACGTACGGCAATGGCCTGCAGTTTCGCCCCTTGGATCACGGCGTCGATATTAGTATCCAGGCCGCCACCAAATATATTGTTGGCCACAGCGATGTGATGATGGGTGTCAGTGTTGCCAACGAGCGCTACTGGCCCACCTTGCGTGAGCAATCCTACCTGCTTGGTCAGTGCTGCAGCGCCGACGATGCTTATATGGCGCTGCGCGGTTTGCGCACCATGGCGGTGCGTTTGGCACAGCATGAGCAGGCGGCGCTAACGGTGGCAAACTGGATAAGCACCCACCCGCTGGTTGACCATGTGCGTCATCCGGCGTTACCAAGCTGTCCTGGGCATGAGCACTTTAAGCGTGATTTTCACGGCAGCAATGGTTTGTTCTCCGTGGTAATGAAAAAGGGCAATCAGCAGGCGCTGGATGCTTTGGTTGAAGCCTTGCATCACTTTAAAATGGGCTTTTCCTGGGGCGGGTATGAGAGTTTGATCACCACGGGGCTGACCATGGCGCCGCTGCGCAGCGTGACCGGTTGGGCGCATGGGCCGATTATTCGCCTGCATATTGGCTTAGAGAATGTGGATGACCTGATAGAGGATCTGAGTCAGGGTCTGGATGTGTATGCTAAGGTTTGTGCTCAGGCTTAGCCCACAAGCCGTAGACTTTACTGAAACATCTTTTTACAAGCGCTCATACTTTTGAGCGCTTTTTTCATTTATAGTGGTAAGCAACTAATAATACCAATTGCATTAAATAGATGGTCTATTATGGCGTCAGATAAATGGCCCAATGACAAGGCGAAAATTTCAGTATGTAGTTGTTCTACATCTGTAATTTTAAACGATGTAAGTGGGTTATTTAGCTCGCAAGAATGATAAGAACTTTAATAAAATTGGTATAATAATAAGGATAACGCCATGGACCCTGTGCGTATCGGCAAGCTTATGCAGTTTGAGCTAGCGCGGCATTTTTTAACTAAGAAAGCCTGGCTGGCACTGTTGGCCTTTGCCCTGGTGTGGCTGATGATTTACCGCTATGGCGTGTATGAAGCGGTGAATATCTTGGCTCAGCCGGAGTTTGAGCAGTTTATTTTAGCCGTGTTTGGCAACCTAGGTCTGCAAAGCCTGTTGCATTGGCCCGATGCCGAGATGGCGGTGTATTGCCTAATCGCCATGATCACCTTTCCGCCCTTTATCATCTATTTGTGCAGCGATCAGTTTGTCAGTGACCGTGAGCGCGGCACTCTGCGCTTTATTGCCTTGCGGGCCACACGCCTGGAAATAGTACTGGGACGTTTTTTCGGTCATGCCCTCAGTACCGCATTCTTAATTGCCATTAGTTTGTGTGGGGCGCTTATTTTGGTGGCGCTGCGCGATATCAGTATTCTTCCACAAGCGCTTTGGCATGCCTTGCAGTTTGAACTTCTGCTGCTGGTGAATTTAATGCCCTTTATTGCCCTGATGTCCTTGCTCAATACCGTGGCACGCTCATCGCGAATGGCGCTGATTTACGTGATTTTACTCTACACCCTGGGCTTACTGATCTTATCCATCTTGCAGGTGAAACTGGGTGTGCCCGAGGCGCTGGATTATTTGTTCCCCGGTGAGCCGCTCGACCAAATTGCCACCTTACGCCCGCCTTTAATGAGTGCGGTGTTGTGGCCGTTAGTGCAAACGGGGCTCTTCCTGGGGCTTGGCTTTTATAAATTTCAGCGAGGCAGTTTATGAGTTTGCTAATAGAAGCGAAGGGCATCAGTCATTTTTTTGGTGCCAAGCAAGCGCTGCAAGATGTGAATATCGAGTTGGCGGCGGGCAAACCTATAGCCCTGGTCGGCCCTAATGGTGCCGGTAAGACCACCTTGTTCAGCATGATATGCGGTTATTTGCAACCAAGCCAGGGGGAGATCCGAGTGCTTGGCCATAAGCCGGGCAGTGCGGCTCTGTTCGGCCAGCTTTCGGCGCTGCCACAAGATGCTTTACTCAGTCCGGATTTTAGCGTTGGTGAACAGCTAGGTCTGTTTGCGCGGCTGCAAGGGTTTAGTCGTGCCAAGGCGCGCAGCGAATGCGAGCGGGTATTGGAACTGGTGAACCTGTCCGAGACCCTCAATAACCGCCCCAATGAACTGTCACACGGCATGAAAAAGCGCATCTGTATCGCTCAGGCGCTGATCGGCTCACCTAAACTGGTGATGCTCGATGAAGCCACCGCCGGTCTCGATCCGGTCAATGCCAGGGCTATTCGCGAGTTGGTGAGTATGCACAGCGACCACACCACCTTTGTGCTCAGTTCTCATGATTTGTCCGAGCTCGAACGTTTGTGTGACCGCGTCTTGTATTTACGCCAGGGGCAACTGGCAACTCACGAACTTAATCAAGGCGGTGCGCAGCTTCGCTATCTTACCCTGCAATTGCGTGAACAAGATGAGCAGGTGTTAGCGCACCTGAACGCCCTTGATCAAGTTGTTGAGGTGAGTAATAGTCAACGTAATGAATTTGTGATTGGCTACAAACATCTGGCTGACACCGAGGCCATGGATATTCAGGTGCTAAGATTATGTCATCAGCAAGGATGGCAATACCGGGCGCTGGTCAATGGCCACACACTCGAAAACCAACTTTTTGCAACAGGAGCCTAATATGGGACTTTTAAGTGGATTAATGGGAAATGCCAGTGAAGTGGACGGCGAGGAGCTGGAAGCCCTGCTCGAAGAAATTCTGGCTCCGGGAGAGAACCTGGAAAAGGCTTACAAGGTGATCCGTGATTTATTCTTGTTTACCAACAAACGCTTAATCTTGGTGGACAAACAAGGGATGACGGGATCAAAAATGGAGGTGCTCAGCATTCCTTACGGGAAGATCACCAAGTTCAGTAAAGAAAGCGCCGGCCACTTTGATATGGATGCGGAGCTGAAGATCTGGATAGGCTCGGATAAGGAGCCGTTGACAAAGAACTTTAAGGCCGGTGACAACATTAATGAGGTTTATCGAATATTGTCACGCTACGCTTTGTAAGAATTTGTACCTATATCTAACAATACCTAACATTTATTTAAAACAATCAAATGGTTAGTTAAGTTATAATTCAGTTCAGCGGCGCTAGAGTGGCGCTGCTTTATTTAGATATAGGGAAATCTATTATGAAAAAACTAACTGTTGCCATCGCATCTGTACTTTTCTCAGGCGCTGCATTCGCCCAATCTTATCAGTCGATCACCGACCTTGAATACGTTAACTTCGACTCTGATGACTTTGTTTCTTTAAGCTCTAAGTACTATTTCGCGCCTAAGCAAGTACTTGGCCCGCTGGATCAGTTTGAATACATCAACAAAACAACCAATGTATATGGCGGTCTTGCTGATAGTGACTTTGCCACTAGCTACAATGTAGGCGGTGAATACTTCTACAATAGCTTTGTATTTGGCGCATCATACATCACCACTGACTACGACGACTTCGGTGACATCGATGGTTACACACTAAGCCTGGGTTACCTGGTAAACGACAACCTGTTGTTCAAGGTTGAGCGTGAAGATTATGAACAGGCAAGCGACGTTTTCTACTTTTCAGGTCAATACAATCACCAGCTAAACGCTACCGATTACATCGGTTTCACTGCAAAAGTTGATGACGGATTCGATCATCGTGAAGTAAGTGCAAAATACTTTAAAGATCTGCAGCATGGTAACTACCTAACGATTGAAGGGACATTTATCGATATTGAAGATGGAGACAGCTACTGGCAGCTTGGCTCTAGCTACTACTTCAGCAAAGCAACCTCTGCATTCGTTCAGTTTGATGAAGAAGACAACTATGGCTTCGGTGCTAAGCACTTCTTCACTACCAACTTTGCTGTGACTGCCGGTTATGGTAATAACTGGGATGACTCAGACCTAGATCAGTACTACCTAAAAGCGACGGCGCAGTTCTAATCTGCTCGGGATTCTAGGAATAAAAAAAGCCGCGATTATCGCGGCTTTTTTGTTATTTAACAGTAGCTTATTACCAGCCGCACTGACGGCCTTTGTTTTGCTCATCAAGGTAAGCTTGAAGCGGGGCAAAGTAATCAAGGATGGCTGTGGCATCCATTTCTTCTTTACCCGTCACGCTGGCCAGGGCTTCTTGCCATGGGCGGCTTGAACCCATCTCTAGCATGGCATTGAGCTTTTCACCTGCTTCTTTTGAGTTATAGACCGAACAGCGGTGAATCGCTTCTTTATTTCCGGCGATTTCGCACAGACTACGATGGAAATCGAACTGCAGAATATGCGCTAGGAAATAGCGAGTGTAGGGCGTATTGCCAGGAACATGGTATTTCGCACCGGGATCAAAGTCGGCTTCTGAGCGGGCGATAGGCGCTTGCACACCTTGGTATTTCTCACGCAGTTCCCACCAGGCTTTGTTGTACTCGGCAGGTGTAATTTCACCTGAGAATACCTTCCAGCGCCATTGGTCTACTAACAGACCGAAAGGAATAAAGGCAACCTTATCCAGCGCCATTTTCATCAGCAGGCCGATGTCTTTCGACTCATCTGGCACTTCATCAAGCAGGCCAATTTCTTTTAGGTAAGCCGGAGTTACGGATAGCGCGATGGTGTCACCAATGGCCTCGTGGAAACCATCGTTGGCGCTTTCCTGGTAGTACAGCGGCTGCGTATTATAGGCGCGTTGATAGAAGTTGTGGCCTAGCTCGTGGTGAATAACTGAGAATTCTTCACCGGTGCGCTGAATACACATCTTAATACGCAAATCGTCCTTGCTGTCGATGTTCCAGGCCGAGGCATGACATTGTACATCGCGGTCCTGCGGCTTAGTAAATAAGGAGCGCTCGTAGAAGGTTTGTGGTAGCGGTGCAAAGCCCATAGAAGTGAAGAACTTCTCCGCACCTTTGACCATCTTGATCTCGTCATAGTTGTGCTTGGCGAGTAGCTCGGTGACATCATAACCTGGATCGGCATTTTCCGGTGCAACCACATCATAAATGTTGCCCCAGGTTTGCGCCCACATATTACCTAGTAGGTGAGCTGGGATGGGTTGATCTTGCGGTACCTTGTCTTCGCCGTACTTTTCGCCCAATTTGGCGCGCACATGGCAGTGCAGTGAATCATAGAGCGGCTTTACCTGGCCCCATATGCGATCCAGCTCTTTGGCGAAGTCATCGGCCGGCATATCGTATTTGCTACGCCACATGGCGCCGGTATCGGCATAACCCAGCTCCTGGGCGCCTTCGTTGGTAAGCGCCACTTGCTGCTCGTAAAGAGGGCGCATGGGTCTAGAGACCTGACGCCAGCCTTGCCATAAATCCAGCAGCTCGTTGTAATCACGGCTGGTGGCCATGGTGGCGGTCATCTCGCCCAGACTTAAACAGGTACCGTCTTCTTTACAATATTTGCCTTTGCCATATAAACCGCCTAACTCGGCGACTAACTGCGACAGCTTAGCCGTTTTCTCGGCGTCCTGCGGAGCAGGCAGGGTTAAGGCGAGTTTCAGCTTGTCGAGCTTACGACGCGCATCGTAGTCGAGCTCTAAGTCATCAAACTTGGCCGCTTCATTGGCAAGGCGCACCACGGTTTCGGTCATCTTACGGTTTACTTCGGCAGAAAGCTCGGCGGTATCATGGGTAATGAAGTTGGCGTAAATCCACTCGGCGCGGCTTGACTCCAGATAGAGTGCCGCTAGGTCCTGCTCGGTTTTTTCTAAGAAACGCTCGGCATCGGCGGCACTAACCTGAGTCTGGGCAACACCTTGTTGTTTTGTTTCTGCGGTGTTGGCTTCTGAGCAGGCAGTTAGGCCTAACGCTGCACAGACAACCAAGGCGCTTAAGCTTGGTTTAAATGGCAATATGGTCATGAAGATTCCTCTTGTTGTTAGACCCGGGTTCATTAACCCGGTTAAAGCAGCAGAATAATAGCAGTGCGTTGCGAATTGGTACAATGCAGATGTCGCAAATGATTGTAAATCTTGATAGTTCGTCCCATACTGAGGGCTAAGATCGAGTATCAAGGAACAAAGCGATGAGTTGGTTATTTATCCTTATTTTGGTCGCCATTATTGTGGTGTTTGGGGTGCGTGATATTCGTATGAATATTATTACCCGGCCGGTGTTTAAATGGTTTAAAAAAGCGTTGCCGCCGTTATCGCAAACCGAGCGCGATGCCATGGAAGCGGGGGATATCTGGTGGGATGGCGAACTCTTTCGCGGCAATCCCAACTGGCATACCCTACACCAATATGCCACCACCAAACTCTCCAGCGAAGAGCGTGAGTTTATCGACAATCAGGTAGCCACCCTGTGCGGTATGCTCAATGACGATGAGATCACCCAAAACCAGGATTTAAGTGAACCCGTCTGGCAATACCTTAAAGACCAAGGTTTTTTTGCCCTGATCATTCCAAAAGAGCACGGTGGCCATGAATTTTCTGCCTTAGCGAACTCCACCATAGTGGCAAAAATTGCCACCAAAAGCTTAAGTGCAGCAGTGACCGTGATGGTGCCCAATAGTTTAGGACCAGCGGAGCTGTTACTGCACTACGGCACCCTGGATCAGCAGAACCATTGGCTACCCAAGCTGGCCAAGGGCGAGGAGTTGCCTTGTTTTGCCCTGACCGCGCCTGATGCGGGTTCAGATGCCGGGGCCATCCCGGATACGGGTATTGTTTGTAAAGGCGACTACCAGGGCGAAGAAGTAATTGGCTTAAGGTTAAATTGGTCAAAACGCTATATCACCTTGGCACCCAAGGCCACGGTATTGGGGCTGGCATTTAAGATGTTTGACCCGGATGGCCTTTTGGGACACACCAAAAATATCGGCATTACCTGCGCCCTGATCCCCACAGAGCATCCGGGCGTGAAGACTGGTATGCGTCATAAGCCGATGAATATGGGGTTTCTTAATGGCACCACCACGGGTGAGGACGTATTTATTCCCCTTGATTGGATTATTGGCGGTGAAGTGCAAGCCGGCAACGGTTGGCGCATGTTGGTCGAGTGCTTATCCGCAGGACGGGGCATTTCCCTACCTGCACTTAGCACGGCTACCGGGCATTTATGCGCCCGTACCAGTGGTGCTTACGCGGCGCTGCGCCAACAATTTGGTGTGGCCATCGGTGAGTTTGAAGGGGTGCAAGAAGCGCTTGCACGTATTGGTGGCTTAACCTATCAACTGGAGGCTGCTCGTGTCTTGACCGCGACGGCTATAGACCAGAAGCTCAGCCCAGCGGTGATCACCGCCATCGCCAAATACCATATGACGGAAATGGGCCGTCAGGTCATTAATGATGCCCTGGATATTCATGCCGGTAAGGGTATTCAAATGGGGCCAACGAACTATTTGGCGCACTGCTATATGGGTACGCCGGTGTCGATCACCGTAGAGGGCGCGAATATTCTCACGCGTAACCTGATGATCTTCGGTCAGGGTGCTATCCGCTGCCACCCTTATGTACTTGATGAAATGGCCGCCGCCGCAAACGAAGACGGTGAAAAAGGGGTGAAGGAGTTCGATCCCCTGTTGTGCCAACATATCCTCTATAGCGCTGGCAACGGGGCCATGGCCTTTGTTCATGCACTGAGTTGCAGCTATTTCGCAAGTACGCCTGTCGGTGGCGCGACGGCTCACTATTATCGCTATTTAGGTCGCTTCTCACGGGCGCTGGCATTTTGTGCCGACATCGCCATGCTGCGCTTTGGCGGTGAACTCAAGCGTAAAGAAATGCTCTCGGCCCGGTTGGGCGATGTATTGAGCCATCTCTACCTGGCCTCGGCGGTATTAAAGCGTTTTGAAGATGAGGGACATCAGCATGCCGACCTGCCTTTTGTTCAATACTCTGTGGAGCGTAGCCTGTATCTCTGTGCTAAGGCCTTCGATGAGTTTATTGCTAATGCCGGTGGATTGGCGCTGCGAGGCCTGCTGCGCCTAGTGGTTTTCCCGTTGGGCAATCATTTTAAAATGCCCAAAGACGAGGTCGCCAAAACGGTGGCTAAGCATATGACTCAGGTGGGGGTGGTGCGCGAGCGCTTAACCCACTTGTGTATGGTGGATGAAAATAATGGCACCGGCGTGCTTGAGGCGGCACTCGAAGCCCAGCATCAGGCGGCGTCGGCCTATAAGGCGTTTAATAAACTACGCAAAGAAAAAGAAATCCGTGGTTTAACCGTGGCGCAACAGCTTGACGATGCAGCCGAGAAAAATAAGCTCAGCGCCGAACAGTTAGCGCTCTTAAGACGGGCGGAGGAACTGAGGCAGCAGGTGATAGCCGTTGATGTTTTTGCCGCAGATGAATTTGTATAACGAAAAAGGGCCGAAAGGCCCTATTTTTATAAGTTTTTTCTCGTTGTTTTTGTTGGCCTAGCGGCCATAGGGGTCGGGGATAACTTCTGTCACCACCCAGGATATTCCGTCTCTGCTTAATTTTACACTGCGCATATCGTCGACCTTCTTACCCTGAAAGTCACCGGTGAACACCAGGTTGATGGTGGCATGATCCCCGTATTGCTCACGCACGCTCATTTCGGTGCGGTCGAGCTCAATACTAACCTGGTCAAATTGCATATTGAGCACGCTGCGGGTGAATTGCTCGGCGCTGCCATAGGCATACATGATACGGGTTAGTTTGGGGGCTGCGTGCTCGCTGGCTCGTTCCAGGCTATCGTGGTTAAAGAGAGCGAAAAAGTATTGACTGGCTACATAACCCGGGGAGTTAGGGTCGCCACTTATCTTGTCTTCTTGACCGCAGGCACTTAAAAGTACCAGTAACGAGGAGAATATAATGCGCTTCATACACTAGAGGTAAGATTGCTAAAAACTAAACGAAAGTGTGAAGTGCGGCGGTAGATAAGTAAAGAAAAAGGCGCCTAAGCGCCTTTTAATTACGAATAAAGAACCAGAACTTACGTTACTGTACCAATTCCTGGTCGCTAAACTCATCGGCAAACAGAGCACTGGATAGATAACGCTCAGCGGAGCTAGGTAAAATCACCACAATGTTTTTACCTGCGTTTTCCGGGCGCTCGGCAATGCGCTTGGCGGCCACTACGGCGGCGCCTGATGAAATGCCGGCAAGAATACCTTCGCGCTTCATCAGCTCATGGGCCATATCCATGGAGTCTTCATTGCTCACTTGTTCAACGCCATCGATCAATTCTAAATCCAGGTTTCCTGGAATAAAGCCGGCACCGATCCCCTGAATTTTATGGGGGCCAGGTTTAAGCTCTTCACCGGCCATGGTTTGGCTGATCACCGGTGAGTCGCTTGGTTCAACGGCGATAGACTTCACATCCAAGCCTTTTTCCTGCTTCAAATAGCGGCTCACACCCGTGATGGTACCACCGGTACCCACACCAGCGACAAAGAAGTCGATTTTGCCATCAAGGGCATCGTAGATTTCTGGGCCTGTGGTTTCGAAATGGATTTTTGGGTTCGCTGGGTTGTCGAACTGTTGCAATAAAATATATTTCGCAGGATCGCTATCGCGAATTTCTTTGGCTTTTTCGATAGCACCTTTCATGCCTTTAGCGCCATCGGTTAATACCAGGTTCGCACCGAGTGCTTTAAGCAGCTTGCGACGCTCTAAACTCATGGTGTTAGGCATGGTGAGAGTCAGCTTATAGCCACGAGAAGCGGCAACGAAGGCCAGGGCGATGCCCGTGTTACCCGAGGTAGGCTCAATCAGTTCTTTGTCTTTGGTTAGTTCGCCCGATTTTTCGGCTTCCCAAATCATGGACGCACCGATACGGCATTTAACACTAAAGCTGGGGTTACGCGCTTCGATTTTGGCGTAGACGTTGCCAGAGGTGACGCGGTTAAGTTTTACTAACGGGGTGTTTCCAATTGAAAGCGAATTATCTTCATAAATCTTTGACATATTCAGTACCTAGCTAAATGTGACCGTCTATTCGGTAATGCCTTCACTTTACTCTTTGAAGCGCAAAACTAAAGGAAAGATTAGCTATATCATATAGCCAATCGGTTATAACAGCAGGGTATAAAAATGACGCTTTATATATCTGATGTTATTGTGCTCTTTGCTTAACCCTAACGGGATTGAGCAATTTAATTCTGGCGCATGGGTTGGGGTTTCGCCAGTGGCTTGCGGTGGCACTTGTGAGGTATTTGAGGGCTTAAGTATACGGGCCTGCCTTTCCAGCCAAGGATAACAGGTACGAATTTGTCTAATTCTTACCCACCTAAAGAGTAATTGAACCGATTTATGCGTACATAAGTGTTAAAAGATGGTAAAACATTGGCATTGTTAAATTAGATTCTAATGTTATGAAGCTTATTGTTAAATTAATAGCCGGTATCCTTTTGGGGATTATTATTGGTGCCTTCGCACCAGAGGCGGTTGCACGGGTGTTGTATACGCTTAAAACCCTGATCGGCGAGCTGATTGGTTTTACCATTCCTTTGATTATCCTCTTCTATATCTGCTCGGGTATTGCCGGACTTCCCCGTGGAGCAAACCATTTGCTAGGTAAAACCGTGGGGTTTGCCTACGGTTCAACGGTGATTGCCGGTACTTGGCAACCCTGGTGATGATCTGGGCGGCGCCGCACCTAAGTGGCAGCATTAATTTTTCTGGCTCAGAAGAGAGCGCCCTAAAAAGCTTTATCGACATTAAAATTCCGCCCTTGTTGGGTGTGATGACGGCACTGGCCACCGCGTTCACCTTTGGTATTGCCATCAGCCAACGTCAGTTACGTGAGCTGCAAACGGTTGTTGACCAGGGACGTGAAGTGATTGATGCGCTGCTGGCCCGAGTAATTATTCCGGCACTCCCCTTTTATATTGCCGGTGTCTTTGCCGATATGACGGTAGCCGGTACCGTGGCCTCGACCTTGCAAACCTTTGCCGTGGTGTTGGCCATTGCCTTGATCATGCACTGGTTATGGTTAACCGTTTTGTATGTGGGTACCGGCATTCTGCTTGGCCGCTCGCCGCTAGAACTCATTAAGAACATGTTGCCAGCGTATTTAACCGCCTTAGGTACCATGTCCAGTGCAGCCACCATCCCAGTGTCGCTACAGGCAAGCAAAAACAATGGCGTGAAAGAAAATATAGCCAACTTCAGTGTGCCTCTGTGTGCCACCATCCACCTTTCAGGCTCGACCATCACCATAGTAACCTGTGCCATGGCGGTGATGGCGTTGTCGCCGGGTATGAGCGTGGGCGGGTTAACCGATATGCTGCCCTTTGTCTTTATGCTTGGTATCGTGATGATTGCAGCGCCAGGTGCACCAGGTGGTGCTGTAATGTCGGCATTGGGTCTGCTAACGAGCATGTTGGGCTTTAATGATGCGGCGATTGCGCTTATGATTGCCCTGTATTTAGCTCAAGACAGTTTTGGCACCGCCTGTAATGTAACCGGCGATGGCATCATAGCATTGTGGGTCGACCGTTTTTCTGTTAAAACAGAGGCTTGAGTAAGGTGTTTACAGGGACGCTCGGGCAACAAGGAGTCGCTTGAGCGTAGCTAAAGAGGGTAATCCCGTTGATT
This sequence comes from Pseudoalteromonas sp. T1lg75, assembly GCF_002964705.1. Taxonomy (GTDB): domain Bacteria; phylum Pseudomonadota; class Gammaproteobacteria; order Enterobacterales; family Alteromonadaceae; genus Pseudoalteromonas. The sequence continues at coordinate 99,255 of NZ_PQCD01000036.1, forward strand.
AATGTGTTACTAGTAGATGATCATGAACTGGTACGTACTGGCATTAGACGTATTCTTGATGATGTTCGTGGCTTTAAGGTAATAGGCGAAGCCAAGACCGGCGAAGAAGCGGTGCAGTTTTGCCGTCAGAATGCGCCTGATATTGTCTTAATGGATATGAATATGCCGGGTATTGGTGGCTTGGAAGCGACCAAGAAAATTTGCCGGTATTGCCCCGATGTGAAGGTCATCGTATTGACCGTGCACTGTGAAGACCCTTTCCCAAGCAAAGTGATGCAAATTGGTGCTCATGGTTACCTAACCAAGGGCGCCGGCCCGGAAGAGGTTATCAATGCGATCCGTGCCGTAAACTCGGGACAACGTTATATTGCCCCGGAAATTGCCCAGCAGATAGCCTTGGCACAGTTTAGCGGTCGCACCGATGAGAACCCGTTCCAAACCCTGTCAGATCGTGAGCTGCAAATTATGCTGATGATCACTAAGGGAGATAAGGCGCAAAGCATTGCCGAGCGCTTAAATTTGAGCTCTAAAACCGTCAACAGTTACCGTTATCGTATTTTCGAAAAACTCGCGGTAAATGGTGATGTAGAGCTGACACACTTGGCTATTCGCCATAAAATGATCGATATCGACAGCGATCACTGATCAAACCCTATGACCTTTGCTGCTGACCAGTTTCTTAAAACGGTCTCTGAAGAACCCGGCGTATACCGAATGCTCGATAAAGAAGAGCAGGTGATATACGTCGGTAAAGCGAAAAACCTAAAAAAGCGTCTTTCCAGTTATTTTCGTAAAACCGGTCTAGACACCAAGACCCAAGTTTTGGTGCGCAATATTTGCGATATTCAGGTCACCCTGACCAATACCGAAACCGAGGCCTTGCTGCTTGAAAATAACCTGATAAAAAAATATCAGCCGCGTTATAACATTCTGCTGCGTGACGACAAGTCGTACCCCTATATTCTGCTGACCAAGCATCAACACCCACGCTTAGCATTCCACCGCGGGGCTCGCAAAATAAAGGGCGAGTACTTTGGCCCATTTCCCAGTAGCAGTGCGGTGTCCGACAGCCTCAGGTTAATGCAAAAGTTGTTTCCTGTACGCCAGTGTGAAGATAGTTATTATAAGGCCCGCAGTCGGCCTTGTTTACAGTATCAACTAAAGCGCTGCAGTGCCCCCTGTGTGGGAAAAGTCAGTGATGAAGAATACGATGCCCAGGTAAACTTTGTACGTAAGTTTTTAGGCGGTAAATCTCAAGAGGTGATCGCCGAGTTGGTAGCGAAAATGGAGCAGGCCAGTGAGCAACTAGCCTTTGAAAAGGCGGCCAAGTATCGCGACCAAATTCAGTTGCTGCGCAAGGTGCAAGAACAACAATCTGTTTCGGGCAAGCATGCCGAGCTCGATGCCATCGGTTATTATTCTCATAATGGTTTGATTGCTATCCACATTCTAATGGTGCGCGATCACAAGGTATTGGGTAGTAAAACCCTTTATCCCAAGGTGCCTAAGGACAGCAGTGATGATGAAGTTTTGACCTCTTTCATTGCTCAGTACTACTGCACCCCCGGTGCCAGTGGACGCATCGCCAAGGAGCTGATCTTGCCCTTTGCCATCAATGAGCAAACCCAATTGGCAGCGGCCATGAGTGAACTCAAGTCCGCAATGGTTAAGCTGGTGACGGTGCAAAGGGGAGAGCGAGCCCAGTATCTACAGCTGGCCAATAAAAATGCCCGCAGTAGTCTGGAGGTTAAGCAAAGCACTCAGGATTCCATAAACAAACGCTATGCGCTGTTAAAAGATGCTCTGAATCTCGATGATATAACCCGTATGGAATGTTTCGACATCAGCCATACCATGGGTGAGAACACCGTAGCTTCGTGTGTGGTCTTTGACGCACAAGGGCCAAATAAGTCGCAATATCGCCGCTTTAACGTGACCGATATCACTCCCGGAGACGATTACGCGGCCATGGCCTTTGCCTTGAAAAAACGCTACTCCAAGCTAGTGGATGAAACCAAAATCCCCGATGTGATCTTTATCGATGGTGGTAAGGGACAGTTGAATCAGGCCGTAGAGTTCTTTAGTGATTGGCCGTTTGACAAGGAGCCCTTGCTTGTGGGAGTGGCCAAAGGCACTAGCCGCAAGCCTGGGTTGGAAACCTTATTAATCGATGCTGGGCGTAAAACCGTGAATCTAAGCAGTGATTCGCCGGCCTTACACCTAATTCAGCATATACGGGATGAGTCCCACCGTTTTGCCATCGCCGGGCATCGCAATAAGCGCCAGAAGCAACGTACTCGTTCGGTGCTCGAAGAGATCAGTGGTGTGGGCCAAAAACGGCGCCAGGCGCTGCTCAAATACCTAGGAGGAATGCAGGGAGTTAAGAATGCAACAAGGGAGCAGTTAAGCCAAGCTCCAGGGATCAGCCAAGCCATGGCTGAAAAGATATTTAACCATTTGCATGACAAGGCATAGCCCTTCGTGCGAATATTAATAAAAAGAAGACGCTAAGAACGCCTAGTAGTTATGTGGAACATTCCCAATACGTTAACAACCTTCAGGTTGTGCCTTATTCCGATTTTTTTAGTTATTTTTTATTTACCTTACCAATGGGCGTTTTTTGCAGCGGCATTTGTATTTTGGTTGGCATCGATCACCGATATTCTCGATGGATATTTGGCGCGACGTTTGAATCAATCCACTCCTTTTGGGGCTTTTCTTGACCCAGTGGCCGATAAGGTGATGGTGAGTGTCGCGTTAGTCGCTTTAGTGAGTCATTATCAAAGCGTCTGGATGACGGTGCCGGCGATCATTATCGTTTCGCGGGAAATTGTGATTTCGGCACTGCGTGAATGGATGGCCGAGCAGGGGAAACGTGGACAAGTCGCCGTATCCCAGCTTGGAAAAATCAAAACCGCAGCGCAGATGCTGGCCATTATTGGCTTAATTTGGCAGTTCCAGCCTTGGATGGTGAGTTTAAGCTATGTGCTGTTATACATTGCCACCTTGTTGACCTTCGGCTCCATGGTGCAATATTTAATGGCCGCACGTCATAGTTTATTGGCCAATAACGGCTAAATGTATAATTACACACCGTTTTAGATAAAATTTAAGCAAACGATTCAAAACTGACATTTTTTGTATTGACGCGTTTAATAATCTCTGTAGAATGCGTCGGTGTTGAGAGGGCGCTAGCCCAATCAAAGTAAAGCAGAAACCAAGTTTTTGCTGGGTGAGAGTTTCTCACCATAGGATGCGAGTATAGCTCAGCTGGTAGAGCGCAACCTTGCCAAGGTTGAGGTCACGAGTTCGAACCTCGTTACTCGCTCCAAACTTTGATGGCGGAATGGCAGAGTGGCCATGCAGCGGATTGCAAATCCGTCTACCTCGGTTCGACTCCGGGTTCCGCCTCCATTTTCTCAACATTTCCACATGCGCAAGCAACCCGATGCCCGGGTGGTGGAATTGGTAGACACAAGGGATTTAAAATCCCTCGCTGGTAACAGCGTGCCGGTTCAAGTCCGGCCCCGGGCACCATTT
>NZ_PQCD01000036.1:102804-114344 GCF_002964705.1 Pseudoalteromonas sp. T1lg75
ATCCTCCGCTTCGTATGTATGGCTCTTGAGTCGACCATCCGCCCGGGTGGTGGAATTGGTAGACACAAGGGATTTAAAATCCCTCGCTGGTAACAGCGTGCCGGTTCAAGTCCGGCCCCGGGCACCATTTTAACACTTTTGTGTTGTCGGATTTTGCGAGTATAGCTCAGCTGCAAGAAGGTAAAGGCGTAACCTGAAACTTTTAGCAGTTAGATTATTCTCACTATGGAACGCGAGTATAGCTCAGCTGGTAGAGCGCAACCTTGCCAAGGTTGAGGTCACGAGTTCGAACCTCGTTACTCGCTCCAATTTCCTCTTCTTCATAAGCAAATCCCCCTCAATAAAATAATAAAAAACGCCATATAAAATTGTCGAACGATTAATTTGTCTAAAGTTGATAAAACCCCTAGTGTTTACTGCGTAACTAAATCTAACGGCCTCAGCTTTTAGTTATACTAGAACTCCCTTCGTTTATTTCACCCATTATCTTGATAACAGAATTTAGTAACCATCTGACTCATTGATGCTTTTATCCCTATGCTTACTTTGGCGTTGTTTGTTTTTACTGTCATTGGCGCCTAATAGAGGTTTAATATTTGTTGCGGTGACAATAAATATTAAAGGTGAGCCTTGCTGTTATCCTCTCCCTGGACCTATTGTATTTTTCCACTGCCAGCCTAGTGTATCAGCCGATATTGACTCGCGGGTTATAGAATCTCTGAGGTATTAGTTCGGGGTAATGGTGGTGCGTCTCGCCTTTTTCGAGGTATCTAGGTGTGGGCGTTTACTGCGACTCAAAACCTTGGCCAATTGCCGCTTCATTGCCCCGGTGTTTTGGCAAAACCTCACCAAGTAACTTTTATTTTCAATTTAAAATTCTTCTAGGTCAGAGTGTTATTTTTTGAACATAATTTAGTCATTTCGCATTCAGCTAGCTGCATTATTATCCATCACACTAAAAAACAGTATGAGCATTGACGGGATAAAAGGTGTTTTAACTCCTGGTGTCGATTCTCTGTTTAATTATATTTTTGCTTCTTTTCTATTCTTAAGCTTTTGATTTGGTTGTTTTTATTTTATTTTCAGCCATGCAGTTCAAGCGAGTGCGCTTTATAACTATAAGAAAAGTTTTCGTTATAGATTTGAGTCTTAAATTTAAGTAATTGATGTGGCTAGCTTAATTTGCATTGGCGAAAATCTATTCAATTTTACACCTTAATTTGGTTGAATTTTGACCTTTTGCCTTGCTATTATGCCGCCTTTTTTATTCTGGTTGTGATTTAACAGCTCAATAAAAGCATTCAGTTTTTGGTTCAACTTATATGGGCCAAGGGTTTTTATTGTCTGAATTCACTACCTTTGCCGTTTTTTGAATTCTCTTTTATACGAGATTTCAATTATTTATATAAATTATTTCAGGTGTAGCGATGACAGCAAAACTTAAAATAACTAAGGCAGGGATGTTTAAGAGTTTATCTTTTCTACTGGTACTGTTCATGTATCTTCAAAGTGTTCAGCCTGCGTTAGCTGCTCAAGGCGCTCTGGGGCAACAAAATACGCTTGTGATGTTGCTTAACTTCAAAGAAAACCCAAATGAACAGCCAATGAGCGCAGCAGAAGCCAATAGCCTGGTATTTGACACGGTAGATGATTTCTATCGCGAGAACTCTTTCGGCCAAACCTGGTTCTCAGGTCAGGTCGTCGGCTGGTATACACTGCCTGTTTCCAATCAGGTTTGTGATTTAAGCGCCGTGCGTGACGCCGCCGATCAAAAAGCCATCGCATCTGGTATTCAATTAGATCAGTATGATCGTATCGTTTATATGATGACTAAGACGGCTTGTGGTATCGCGGGCTCAGCAACCATGCAAGGCACGCCTTCACGCGCTTGGATTAATGGTAACTTTTCTGCAATGAATATTGCTCATGAGTTGGGGCACAACTTAGGGCTTCGTCATTCTGGTTCGCTAGATTGCGGTGAACAGCCAATTTCTGACCAATGTACACGACGTGAATATGGTGACACCTATGACGTGATGGGTGGCTCAAATGGTTATATCAACACCTTCCAAAAAGAGCAATTAGGTTGGTTGGAAGGCGCCCATGCCGCTAAAACCATTGAAGTGACTCAAAGTGGTACTTATGCAATTACTAACTATGAAACGCAAGGTAATGAGCCTGTGACCATCAAGGTGCCTCGTGGTATAGATCCAACAACGGGTAAAAAGAGCTGGTTTTATATTGAATACCGCCAGTCGGTGGGTTATGACGACTTTCTAGATGCGCGCTCTTACGTCTTCTATCGTGGTGATGTGACCGATGGTATTGTAATTCGCTCGGCGCTAGAAGGTGATGAGCGCAGCAGCAATCTACTTCACTTTAAAATGGGCTCTGAATATTATGCGATTACTGGTTCGAATGACTGGTATGATCCAGCCATGCCGGTTGGCGGTACTTATACCGATCCTCTTTCGGGTGCAACGATCAGCCTCAAGAGTGCAAATGGTACGCAGGCTGAGGTGACCGTTACCCTAAACGGCTCCGATTCAGGCGACGATAAAGTGAGTTGTGCCATCAATGCGCCTTCCATCAATGCACAGGCCATCACAGGAAGTACGGTTTTTGCGGGCAAAGAAGTACAGTATCAGGTGACTATTACCAACAATGATTCCGCTGATTGTGCCAGCAACAGCTTCGATATCAGCACTGTGGTGCCGTTCGGTTGGCAAGCAACTAACGACCAGGTAACTTTAGCGCCGGGCGCGTCTGGGCAAGTTGTTATCGCGGTGACTTCATCTCAAGACGCCACAGCAAAAGATTATTCGCTGTCAATTAAAGCAACACACGGTGCTGATTCAGCATATAGTGCTGCAACGGCAGTGCGTTATACCGTGGTGGCCGATGAAACGACCACTCCAGCGGTGGTAGCGGTTGACGATATGGTAGCCCTAAGTGCAAAGGTGTCGGTAGTTATTGATGTACTGGCCAATGATATTGTTGATGCGCAGGCTCCTGCTACTGTGACCTCTATCACACAGCCTAGCAAAGGGAATGTAGAGCTATTGTCAGACGGTACCTTGCGTTATACACCAGGGCGACGTTTTAAAAACAACGACAGTTTTAGCTACACCATTACCGATGGTAATACCCGCTCGACGGCTTATGTTTCTGTCAGACTACAATCGGACGGTGGTAACAGCGGTGGGCCTGGCAAAGGTAAGAATAAGTAGTAATAACGTTTGAAATTAAAAAAAAGCCTGGCTCTTACGAGTCAGGCTTTTTGGTATCTCGATTTAACTTTGCCTATTCAAGATTTATGGCCGATGCGGGTGTAGGACACATTTCCATGTCTACGCATTGCGGGCATAGAGTACACTCTGCTTCTGCAGGCATGACAGGTGATAGATCACCAAACACTGGAACACCTGTTGCAGTCACCATATCAGTAAAGGCTCCTACATAGAATCCAGGGGTACCTTCACCTAGTTCACCTTCTCCGGGTACAGGTACATAACTACCTGCATAGTCGGCGCAGGCTCCAGGAGTGCCCATGGGGGTTAGTGTGCCTATAAAGTGCGGATTAGGATCTTTGTTATCTTGAACAAAGACGTCATTAATAGTGATTTCAGAGGTGTTACATACTTCACCACTGTAATTAACCTGTAGACCATAATCGCCATAGCCATTGAGCACTACGACCACGTCACAGTCTTTTTCAAGCGATAGTGAGCCGAGTAGATTTTGCTCTGGACATTCCCAGCTGGCCATATCTTCTGTTGCAACTGGACCGCCGGGCTCAGTAGCACCGGTAGCCATAGCATGGTTTAAAATACCATTTTGACTGACGACGAAGGAGCCGGTAATAATCTGTGACCCATCGACATCTAGATAGCCTACGTTAGTTGTATGGCTACCAGCGCCATCAATGCCTTCGGCTGTTGTATCAACGACCTTAACATCCCATAGAGGCAAGGTGCCTGTATTAGTAACGGTTAGCTCGTAGTTGTATCTAAGCGCATCGCCGCCAACAACTTCACCAAAGGTACAGTCTTTGACAAGAGTGATTTCTGGCAAACCTGGGGTGTAGCAGAATGAAATATGGCTAAGACCGTAGTAGTTACCATTTTTATGATTGACCGGAGAATGCAGGCCACCATCTGATGTGGTGATTGCACCACCATCGCTATAGTATTCATAAAGGTTGCCACCTGGGCCACCTTTAACGAAGATGGACTGGATAATTACACCGCCGCTAACCGTCCAATCGAATGTTTTGTCTGGCTGTATATCTATGTCTACCATAATATCGCCATCGCCAAACATCCCTTCACCTGGATCATTGATTCGGAACTCCATTAATCCTTCAATACCCGTTGATAATTCTGAACAGGTTGGGTTGCCATCAACAGACATAGGCTGCACCCCATTGTCGGATGGTGCGCCGGGGTGTGCGGCAAACGCATTTTGCGTGCTAAGGGCAAAACCTAACACCAAGAACAAAGCTAGTATTTTCTTAATAGTTGAGGTGACACAACTAAACTCGCCTGTGCCACACCATAAATTCATATTGGTTTTCATAAAACCTCCTTTGAGTATGGACACCATACTTCGGCCCCTATACACAGTGTTTGTTGTTACGTAGTGATACTTCGACTTCGGCTGTATAGGAGCACAGAGCGTGCCAATCGGTAACTCGTTGTATTTATTATAAATTATTTCTATTTTGGAGAGGTCGGCTGTGAAGCTGTGTCATGTCCGTTACAACTTTAATAGGCATTGCCTTGCAGTTTTATGCTAACTCTATGAATAGGCAATAATTTATAGGAGGGGTTAATGGGTTTGTATTAAGGTAACACTGTGTTCATCGCTGTTACACCCCAGAGCGGACGTAGCTTGGAACACTTCTTAATCACTCAGGTAGAAAAGTTACAATTTATTGTTGACCAGATTCATGAATCCGTTAGACTACGCCCGTTCTCACGGAAACATCCTAGGGAACACAGCAGTAATAATGTGAGAACCGTTCCTTTATTTAGAACAAGGCGCTCGCATTATGAAGTGCGAAGTTTGCTAAGCTGCAAGAAGGTAAGGGCGCAACCTTTATCTAGAAAAGCAGATAAGCTTTCTCATTATGGAACGCGAGTATAGCTCAGCTGGTAGAGCGCAACCTTGCCAAGGTTGAGGTCACGAGTTCGAACCTCGTTACTCGCTCCAACTTCCTTAGTTCTGCTGCTACAATCATCTCAAGAGGGCGGAATGGCAGAGTGGCCATGCAGCGGATTGCAAATCCGTCTACCTCGGTTCGACTCCGGGTTCCGCCTCCATTCATACCAATTTTATTAAAGTTCAGCTCTTTCTTTCGAGCTAAATAACCCACTTAGATCGTTAAAAAATTACATATGTACGCCTACATGGATGTCTGTGGCAGAGCGGCGCAGAAGCCGAGAACAACTACATAATGAAATTTTTGCCTTGTTATTGGGCCTTTTATCCGACGCCACAATAGACCATCTACTATTACTCTTTATCCTCTCTATTTTGAAATAGCCCCTTTAATAATTCCATGGGTAATGGAAAGGCGATGGTTGAATTTTTTTCGCCGGCAATTTCCGTTAGGGTTTGTAAATACCTTAATAAAATGGCATTTGGCTCTTTTGATAATTTTTCTGCGGCCTCAACCAGTTTTTCCGAGGCTTCCATTTCCCCAGACGCATGAATCACCTTCGCTCTACGTGTTCGTTCGGCTTCTGCTTGTTTGGCAATGGCCCGAATCATGGTTTCGTTAAGGTCTACGTGTTTAATTTCGACATTGGCAACCTTGATCCCCCAACCATCGGTACGCGCATCTAAAATTTCTTGGATATCGGCGTTGAGCATGTCGCGATTTGCCAGCATTTCATCGAGTTCATGTTGGCCCAGCACTGAGCGCAAGGTGGTTTGTGCCAGCTCAGAGGTGGCTTGGAGAAAGTTTTCCACATTAATAATGGCTTTTTGCGGATCGATAACGCGAAAGTAGATCACCGCGTTGACGCGTACCGAGACATTATCCCGGCTTATTACATCCTGGCTGGGCACATCCATTACTACGGTACGTAAATCCACCCGGACTATTTGTTGGATAAAGGGAATGACGATAATGAGGCCAGGCCCTTTTACCTTGTAAAAACGCCCGAGCAAAAATATCACGCCGCGCTCATACTCACGCAAGATACGAAATGCACTGAGGATGATTAAAATGAGCAAGAGTACAATGGTGCTCGAGAATATCTGACTATTCGTTAATAGGATTTCCATGACTTACTCCTTGGCTGGGGATGGCGAAACATGCAATGTTAAGCCTTGAACTGATTCTATGGTGACCTGATCACCTTGTTTTATAGGGCTATCACTGTGTGCTGCCCAACGCTCGCCGCCAACATCCACAAAACCCTGGCCGCAAAAATCGTTTTCGGCGATGGCTATTTTTCCAGCCATGCTTTCTTGACCGAAAACCACTTCCACATTTCGATTTCGCCATAAATAACCGAGTAAAAATATCACCACCAAGACACTGGTGAAGGCTACGCCGGCTATTAAAGGGATGGAAATCTGAAAGTAGGGGCTTTGGGTATCGAGTAAGAAAATTGAACCCAAAACAAAAGCAACAATGCCACCTAACCCAAATATGCCAAAACTTGGCACAAACGACTCGGCAACCATTAACGCAATACCTAACGCGATTAATGCCAGGCCGGAGAAACTTAGGGGTAACATTTGAAAGGCATAGAGTGCGACGATGAGACTGATGGCGCCTACGACACCGGCGACGCCGATGCCTGGGCTGTAAAACTCCAGTAAAAGACCGTAGATACCGATGAGCATTAAGATATAGGCAATGTTTGGGTCGGTAATAGTGGCAATAAAATCAAAGCGCCAATCCGGCTCGACTGGCTGCAATTGAGCGCCAGTCAGCGTTAGCTTTGTCTGTTGTTCACCGCTTTTGATGCTAAACCCTTCCAGCTGAGCCAAAAGATCGGTGGGTGAATCGGCGAGATGGGTGATGACATTTGCTTTCATGGCCTCCGTTGCCGTCAGAGTAGCCGCTTCACGAACGGCTTGCTCGGCCCACTCGGGGTTACGCCCACGCAACTGAGCCAAAGAGCGGATATAGGCAATGGCATCATTGAGCATTTTCTTGTCCATGGCGCTGGGTGTTTGCTCTTGCTCACCTTGCGGTTGGCCTTGACCAGGGGCCGCTATGTTTACCGGCGTCGCGGCACCTAAGGTGGTGGCCGGAGCCATGGCGGCAATATGGCAGGCGTACAAAAGGTAAGTGCCGGCACTGGCCGCGCGTGCACCCTGTGGATATACCAGGCAAGCCACGGGGACCGAAGAGGTTAGTACTGCCTGATTAATTTGCCGCAAGCTGCTACTGAGCCCCCCAGGCGTATCCAGGGTGATCATCAGCAAGGGCTGTGCTAAGGCATTGGCCTCATTGATTTGGCGGACAACAAAATCTGCCACCGCGGGACCAATAGCTCCCTCTATGCGGATCACCTGGACTCTGTTTGTTGGCTGCTGTTGGGCTTGCTCTTGTGCCATAGGGTAAAAAGTTGTCAACAGCAACACTAAGGCGAGAATTCGTATCATGATCAAAATGAGCTTGATGATTTAGTCAAAGTATAGCCCTAGTTGGAGCACCGCGTTATTTGCAACTAATATTCAAAGCAATACTGGGACTGCGTTCAGTAAATCTTAGCGAGTCGACAAACCATGACGATGATCGAGACCTACCACATCCTTGAAGCGCTAGGCGGATTGGGGCTTTTTTTATTGGGTATGACCATAATGACCGATGCCCTGTATCAACTGGCCGGTCAGCAGATCCGTAATGCGTTGATGTCGTTAACACGTAGTCCCGCATCCGGTGCCCTCACCGGCGCCTGCAGCACGGCTATTCTTCAGTCTTCGAGTGCCACCACGGTGGCCGCCGTCGGTTTTGTCTCCGCCGGCCTGTTAACCTTTAAAGAAGCTTTGGGCATTATCTTTGGCGCTAATGTGGGCACGACTATCACCGGCTGGCTGGTGGTATTAGTGGGTTTCAAGCTTAACCTCATCGGTCTGATGTTGCCTTTATTACTGCTGGCGATGATAGCCAGGCTGTTTTTAAAGGGTAAGCGGGCCTCACTGGCAATGGCGGTGGCTGGCTTTTCCGTGATCTTTGTGGGTATCGGGATGATGCAAAGTGGGCTTTCCGGGTTCGAGCAAGTATTAACACCGGCGACCTTTGGTACGGATACCTGGTTTGGCAGAATACAATTGCTGCTAATTGGCGCAGCGATCACCCTTGTTACCCAATCCTCTAGTGCTGGGGTAGCGGCAAGCCTCACTGCTTTGTATGCTGGCAGTATCAACTTTCACCAAGCCGCGGCCTTAATAATAGGAATGGATGTAGGCACTACGGTGACCGCTATGGTAGCGACCTTAGGTGGGTCGGTGTCATCGCGGCGAACCGGGCTTTCCCATGTCATCTACAACCTTTTAACGGCGGTAATGGCGTTGCTGCTGATCACCCCCTTTGTACAAATATGGCAATGGCTTTTTGGGCAACCAATTGAGGCACAGGCGCAGCTGGCCCTGGTCGCCTTTCACACCTTCTTTAATACCTTAGGAATATTCTTGGTTCTGCCGTTTACCAATCAGTTTGAACACTTACTACGGATTCTGGTTCCACAGCGCGGGTACTCGTACACCGAGCCTTTGGATAATACCCTGCTGCGAGATGTCGACCTGGCATTAAAGACGGTTTATGCCAGTGTATGCAGCCAGTTCCACGATCTACTCTTTTATCTTCGCGCAGTGCTTAAACCGGGAGACTATGATGACTCGCCTTCTTTTCCTCAGCTTCAAAGTGCATTGGACGAAACTCATGGCTATGTTGATTTGATCCATTTACAGCAAAAAGACAAACCGAGTTGGTCTCAACTGCTGGAACTGATCCATATTCTGGATCATATGCAGCGTTTGCATGAGAGGTGCAAGGGTTGGGGGAAAGGGTCTTGGGTTGATCCTTGGGGTAGGCCTATGCGGGTCAGCAGTGGAAGAGACGGCCAGCTTAACGACATACTTGTTAAGGTAGACCTAGCCCTCTATGAAATGATTCACAGTATTAGTGATGGCGACAATCAAAGCCTTTGGCAGCAGGCGCAGCAATTAGGCGAAGAAGTGGACAGGCAACTTGAAGCAGCACGCAAACAACGCATGCATGATATTGCTGGCGGTCGTCTTAGGGTGCCAGAGGCCGAGGAGTACTTAGAAGAGTTCAGGCACCTACAACAAATGGTTTATCATATCCGGCGAGTGTGTTTGCATCTAAAGCGGTGGCAAGAAATTAAATAAAAGAGGCCGCAAACGCGGCCTCTTATGATTAATCCCACATACCCGGTGGCAAATCCTTGTCCAGCTTCTTATGATCGGTGCGATTAAATGTCGGTATGCGTCCAGCTTTCAATTGGCGGCGATAATCCTTGGCCAACCAAATTACCACACCCGAAAGCATAAACAGGGCGATGACATTAACGATAGCCATAAGACCCATGGAAATATCGGCTAACGTCCATACCAGTTTGATCTCACCAAGCGAGCCAAACATCACCATGGCTAAGACCAATAAGCGGAAAATCAGCATGCCTTTTTGGTGATTGTGCTCTAAGAATAATAAGTTGGTCTCGGCATAAGAGTAGTTAGCAACGATAGAGGTAAAGGCAAAGAATAAGATGGCGATAGCGATAAAGGTCGAGCCCCATTCACCAACGTGAGTCACTAATGCTTCTTGCGTTAAGGCGATTCCCGTAAGGCCAGAATTTGGTTCTAGCTGACCGGACAATAGAATCAGTGCTGCGGTGGCGCTACAGATCACTATGGTATCGATAAACACACCAAGCATTTGCACATACCCCTGCGATGCCGGGTGGGGTGGGTTAGGTGTGGCGGTCGCAGCAGCGTTAGCGGCACTACCCATGCCGGCTTCGTTAGAAAACAGGCCGCGCTTAATGCCTTGAATCATGGCCTGCATAACACCATAGCCGATTGCGCCAGCACCGGCCTGCTCGATACCAAAGGCATGATCTATGATCAACATAAACACGCCGGGTAGCTGTTCTGAGTTAATAGCACATATATATATAGCAAGCAGAAGATAGGCAATGGCCATAAAGGGCACGACGATTTCGGCAAAGCGGGCAATGGTTTTTAGGCCGCCAAAGATGATAAAGCCTGAGCCAATCACCAAGACAATACCAACCGCATATTTAGGAATATCGAAGGCTACGTTAAAGGCGGCGGCAATTGAGTTAGCCTGTACGGCATTAAAGACCAGGCCGAAAGCCAAAATCAGGCACAATGAAAATAATACGCCCATCCAGCGCTTACCTAGGCCAAGCTCCATATAATAAGCAGGGCCGCCACGGAAGTTACCTTCCTCATCTTGTATTTTGTAGGCCTGAGCCAATGTACTTTCCGCAAAACTGGTCGCCATACCTATTAGGGCGATAAGCCACATCCAGAATATAGCGCCTGGGCCGCCTAGGTATAGAGCAACGGCCACCCCGGCCATGTTGCCGGTACCAACACGGGCAGCCAACGAAGTACAAAATGCTTGGAATGACGAAATACCACCTTTCGCTCCTTCACGACTGGCGAACATTACTTTAAAAGAGTGCCCAAAGTCACGAAATTGGATGAAGCCTAAACGAAGAGTGAAAAAGAGACCTGCTGCGATCAGCAAATAGATAAGTACATGCCCCCAAATAAGGCCGCTAATGGTGTTAGCGATTTCGGTCATAACAAGTGTACCTTTGAACGAGTAATAAAAAGTGAGGCGCAATCTAGCATATAGCTAAACAAACTTTTAGTGCCTTAGTATAGAAGATAGCTAATTGGGCTAGTTATCCACAGAAAATTGTGAGTAACTGGTGGGTAGGGTGTAGCTAAATAGGGCGGTGCAATCTTTTTACTATTTTCTTTAAAAAAGGGGTTGCGTCGAAATCGTTTCTCCCTATAATGCGACCCCACTGAGACGGCAGGCAGCAACGCATAGCGAGGCGCTAGCGACTCAGGAAGTCAAATAAAACTTCAGTTTTGAAAAGTAAAAACATTCTCAAAATTAAGTGTTGACAACAAATTAGGAAAGCGTAGAATGCGCAGCCCTGAAGCGGTGAAAGCCGCAGCGACAACGAGTCGCAATGTTCTTTAAAAATATGAAGCAATCATCTGTGTGGGCACTCGTACAGGTTGAGTTCTAACAGCAGATTCTAGTTCGCTAGATGACGCAAACAAATTTAGAGTCTCAATGTTTTTTCCTTAAATGGAAAGTGAGTGACCAACAGCAATAAATTTATTTATTGCAGCACAGTCAATTCGATATCGAAAGATATCATCACAGTATTCATTGAGCAGAATCTTCGGATTCAAAAAAACTTTTAATTGAAGAGTTTGATCATGGCTCAGATTGAACGCTGGCGGCAGGCCTAACACATGCAAGTCGAGCGGTAACATTTCTA
>NZ_PQCD01000037.1 GCF_002964705.1 Pseudoalteromonas sp. T1lg75
GTCAGATTCCCGGCAATTGCTTCAGCCTTGCGCTTTTGTCAGGCTAAAGCCTGACCTACAACAATGGATTTTCGGCATCAATTGTCGGCCCCAAAGGCCGACCTCCATCGGTGCAGGATGACTTCTGTAGGCGAGGCTTTAGCCTTGCAAAAAAATCGGGCCAGTTATAAATAAACCGAATCCCAATATGGATAATCTTTGATATTACTGACAATACCATTGCGAATTGGGTTGGCGACAATATAGCGTGCAATATTTTTCCTGTGCTCCTCACTTCTTAAGGCGTGATCATAAAAACCTCTTTGCCATATATTTCCATCTTTGCCCAAATTTTGAGTGATTCGTTTAGCGGTAAATCCCTTCAAATGTTGTACGCAGGAGCTTAGATCATGTTTTTTAATCACGATAAGTCCATGGAAGTGATCTGGCATTAGTACCCAAGTCAGCCATCGACAACAAGTAGCCTGCTCATTGTAATCGATGCTGGAACAAAACAATTGTGCAAGTT
>NZ_PQCD01000038.1 GCF_002964705.1 Pseudoalteromonas sp. T1lg75
AGAGCAATCATATTCAAAGGAAATGGATATGTCTTATCATGCATTACAAAAAGGTCGCTTCTCACAACCCCAACAAGAATACTTCATTACATTTTGCTGCGCTCGGCGTGCTCCTCTTTTCCTCTGTCCGCAACTTGCACAATTGTTTTGTTCCAGCATCGATTACAATGAGCAGGCTACTTGTTGTCGATGGCTGACTTGGGTACTAATGCCAGATCACT
>NZ_PQCD01000039.1 GCF_002964705.1 Pseudoalteromonas sp. T1lg75
GCATTGTTAAAGCTGTAGGTTTGTACGCCCGGGGGCAGAATCTTTAAGGTTACGGCCTGTTGTTTTAGCTGGCTATCCTTGTGGGCGGTGAGGGTAAAGACATAATCACCCCACTGAGTTTTGTTTTTGGTTGGCACTTCCAGGGTAAAAGGGATGCCCGCGTTGATTTCGCGGTGCGACAGTTTTGCCCCGGGTAACGAAGAAGCGAGTGAGAGTCGCAATGTGCCGCTAAAACCATCGACGATACGGCTGTTACAGTTGAATGTGGCGGTCTCGCCGGCGTTGATGGTGAGTACCGAGCTGGCGCAATGCAAATTGAATTGTGGGTCTAATTTAGG
>NZ_PQCD01000040.1 GCF_002964705.1 Pseudoalteromonas sp. T1lg75
AGAAACTTTAAACTTTCTCAAAATTAAGTGTTGACAACAAATCAGGGTTGAGTAGAATGCACAGCCCTCGAGACGCGAAAGAGTTTCGAAATGTTCTTTAAAAATATGAAGCAATCATCTGTGTGGGCACTCGTACAGATTGAGTTCTAACAGCAGATTCTAGTTCGCTAGATGACGCAAAACTCTTCAATTAAAAGTTTTTTGAATCCGAAGATTCGGCGCTCATTGAATTCTGATTTTGATTCTTTCGAATCGAATTGACTGTGCTGAATAAATTTCTTTATTCCGTTGGTCACTCAGTTCAATTGAGACTCTAAATTTGTTTGCGTCATCTAGCGAACTAGAATCTGCTGTTAGAACTCAATCTGTACGACTTGTGCGGGCCCCCGTCAATTCATTTGAGTTTTAACCTTGCGGCCGTACTCCCCAGGCGGTCTACTTAATGCGTTAGCTTTGAAAAACAGTCCCGAAAGACCGAGCTTCTAGTAGACATCGTTTACGGCGTGGACTACCAGGGTATCTAATCCTGTTTGCTCCCCACGCTTTCGTACATGAGCGTCAGTGT
>NZ_PQCD01000006.1 GCF_002964705.1 Pseudoalteromonas sp. T1lg75
CCTGCCGTCTCAGTGGGGTCGCATTATAGGGAGATTCGATTTCGACGCAAGCCCTTTTTTAAAGAAAATTGCGAAAAATAGATCGTTTGCGCAAAAATAAAACGAAAGTAGCTGTATTTAACAGTTAAAGATCTGTTTTAGATCCATTTGGTTACATTTAGCTTGTTATATAGAGGTTAGAAGGTAGCTATATAGCTTTATATAGAAGAGAGAAACGTTTTATTTTGGCTATATAAAGAAAAAGCCGAGCATAAGCTCGGCTTTTTATGTCTTTTATAAGACTTACTCTGCAGACTGCGCGTCTTCTTGAACTTCTTCAGTCGCAACTGGGCGATCTACTAGTTCAATGTAAGCCATTGGTGCGTTGTCGCCAGCACGGAAACCACACTTCAAAATACGAGTGTAGCCACCAGGACGGCTTTCGTAGCGAGGACCAATCTCGCTGAACAACTTACCAACAACTTCTTTATCACGCGTGCGAGCAAACGCTAAACGACGGTTTGCAACGCTATCAGTCTTAGCCAGTGTGATTAAAGGTTCAATTACACGGCGCAGCTCTTTCGCTTTAGGCAATGTTGTTTTGATGATTTCGTGCTTCACCAAAGAACCAGCCATATTGCTGAACATCGCTTTGCGATGGCTGCTGTTACGGTTTAATTGACGACCACTCTTACGATGGCGCATGACCCTATCCTTCTAACTAAACTAAATATAGTGATCTAGATTACTCAGCTAGGCTTGCTGGCGGCCAGTTTTCTAGGCGCATGCCTAGAGAAAGACCACGTGATGCAAGCACGTCTTTGATCTCAGTTAGAGACTTCTTACCTAAGTTAGGTGTCTTAAGAAGCTCAACTTCGGTACGCTGTACTAAATCACCGATATATTGAATTTGCTCGGCTTTCAAGCAGTTTGCTGAACGAACTGTTAGCTCAAGATCATCAACTGGACGAAGCAGAATAGGATCGAATTCTGGCTTCTCTTCTTTCTCTTCTGGCTCAGAAACATCACGTAAGTCTACGAATGCTTCTAGTTGCTCAGCAAGAATAGTCGACGCACGGCGGATCGCTTCTTCAGGATCTAAGGTGCCGTTCGTTTCCATATCAATGATTAGCTTGTCTAAGTCAGTACGTTGTTCAACACGTGCTGATTCAACCGAGTACGCAATACGCTCAACCGGACTGAATGATGCATCAAGCAACAGACGGCCGATTGGACGCTCATCGTCTTCAGAGGATACGCGGCTAGACGCTGGTACATAACCACGACCACGCTCAACACGAATACGCATGCTGATCTCGCTGTTATTTGTCGTTAGGTGACAAATTACGTGATCAGGGTTAGCGATTGTTACGTCGCCATCGTGCTGAATATCTGCCGCAGTCACAGGGCCTACACCAGATTTAGTCAGGGTCAGAAAAACTTCATCTTTGCCTTCGATATTTACTGCCAACCCTTTCAGGTTTAGCAGGATTTCAATGATGTCTTCTTGTACGCCTTCTTTCGCGCTGTACTCATGTAAAACGCCATCAATTTCTACCTCGGTAACTGCACATCCAGGCATAGATGACAACAGAATACGACGTAGTGCGTTTCCTAGAGTGTGACCAAAACCACGCTCAAGCGGCTCAAGAACCACTTTTGAACGAGTTGGGTTGATAGCGTCGATATCGACTAACCTTGGTTTTAGGAATTCGGTTACAGAACCCTGCATTTTATCCTCTCTTAACTCTTAACTTTACTTCGAGTAAAGTTCGACGATTAGTTGTTCGTTAATGTCCGCAGACAGATCAGAACGCTCAGGTAGGCGCTTGAAAGTACCTTCCATTTTCTTACCGTCAACTTCAACCCAAGTTGGCTTTTCACGTTGCTCAGCCAATTCTAGAGCTGCTACGATACGCGCTTGTTTCTTCGACTTCTCACGGATTTCTACCTGATCTTCAGGAGTAACGTTGAAAGAAGGAATGTTAACAACACGACCATTAACCATAATCGCTTTGTGGCTTACTAGCTGACGTGCTTCAGCACGTGTGCTTGCAAAACCCATGCGATATACAACATTGTCTAGACGTTGCTCTAGAAGCTGAAGTAGGTTTTCACCTGTGTTGCCTTTAAGGCGAGCAGCTTCTTTGTAGTAGTTACGGAATTGCTTCTCAAGGATGCCGTACATACGACGAACCTTTTGCTTTTCACGTAGCTGTAGACCGTAGTCAGATAGACGACCTTTACGGGCGCCGTGCTGACCTGGTGCGTTCTCTAGCTTACACTTAGAGTCGATAGCTCGTACGCCGCTCTTAAGGAACAGGTCAGTACCTTCACGACGACTTAGCTTGAGCTTAGGGCCCAAATATCTTGCCATGTTCTTTCTCCTAACCTATTGTTATACGCGACGTTTCTTCGGTGGACGACAACCATTATGAGGGATTGGCGTCACGTCAGTGATGTTGGTGATACGGAAACCAGCAGCGTTCAATGCACGTACAGCAGACTCACGGCCTGGACCTGGACCTTTAATGAAAACTTCTAGGTTCTTTAAACCGTATTCTTGAGCAGCAGTACCTGCACGCTCTGCAGCTACCTGAGCAGCGAATGGAGTAGATTTACGTGAACCACGGAAACCTGAACCACCGGCAGTTGCCCATGAAAGTGCATTACCTTGACGGTCTGTAATAGTAACAATAGTGTTGTTGAAAGAAGCATGAACGTGAGCCATACCATCAGCAACTTGTTTTTTTACCTTCTTACGACGAATTGGTGCTTTAGCCATAACTTACCCCACCTTATTTCTTGATAGGCTTGCGAGGACCCTTACGAGTACGCGCGTTAGTCTTAGTACGCTGACCACGTAGTGGTAGCGAACGACGGTGACGTAAGCCACGGAAGCAACCAAGGTCCATAAGACGCTTGATGTTCAAAGTAACTTCACGACGAAGATCACCTTCTACAGTGTACTTGCCAACTTCTTCACGAAGTACGTCAAGTGTTTCGTCAGAAAGTTCACCGATTTTTGTGGTCTCGGCGATACCAGTCGCAGCTAAGATCGCCTTAGCGCGAGTTTTACCTACACCATAAATTGAAGTTAAACCAATAACCGCATGTTTATGATCAGGAACGTTAATGCCAGCTATACGGGCCACTAACACATCTCCTATTTTAAAGTTTGGTAATCATCTTCTTGAAAAGCCCGTAAGGATACTCAAGCGATAACCAAACCAATATGAAAAACACAGGCCGAGTAGGATACTCAGCCTGCATGACTGTTTAATTAGCCTTGCCTTTGCTTGTGCTTAGGCTCACTGCAGATCACACGTACTACACCAGCACGCTTGATTACTTTGCAGTTACGGCAGATTTTCTTAACGGAAGCACGTACTTTCATTACTCAACTCCGTAAACCAACCTTAGCGGCCGTAGCCTTTAAGGTTTGCTTTTTTCAGCACAGAATCATACTGATGTGACATCAGATGGGTCTGTACTTGTGCCATAAAGTCCATGATCACAACAACGATAATCAAAATTGATGTACCGCCGAAGTAGAATGGCGTTTGCCATGCCATGGTCATAAACTCGGGCACCAGACAGATAAAGGTAATATACAAGGCACCTGCCAATGTCAGGCGTGTCATTACTTTATCAATGTATTTCGATGTCTGCTCACCTGGACGAATACCTGGAATAAATGCACCAGACTTTTTCAGGTTATCTGCAGTTTCACGCGGGTTGAACACCAACGCAGTATAGAAAAAGCAGAAAAAGATAATAGCCGCTGCCAAGACCATCGCATACAGAGGCTGACCTGGGGTCAACGCTGTTGAGATAGCTTGTAACACGTCAGCTACAGGACCTTCACCCTGGCCGAACCAGCTTGCAATTGTACCAGGGAACAGAATGATACTACTAGCAAAGATTGGTGGAATAACCCCAGCCATGTTCACTTTTAACGGCAAATGAGTGCTTTGAGCAGCGTACACTTGACGACCTTGTTGGCGCTTCGCGTAGTTAACGACGATACGACGTTGACCACGTTCGAAGAATACCACCAAGTAAGTAACGGCAAAGACGATTACCGCAATCAATACAAGTACCAAAATGTTCAATTCACCTTGGCGCGCCATTTCGGCTGTCGAACCAATAGCAGACGGCAGGTTAGCTACGATACCAACAAAAATCAGTACTGAGATACCGTTACCGATACCACGTTCTGTAATTTGTTCGCCCAACCACATGAGGAACATACAGCCGGTTACTAAGCTCACCACAGCGGTGAAATAGAAACCAAAGCCAGGGTTAACAACTAACCCTTCCATCATGTTCGGTAAGCCGGTGGCAATACCGATTGATTGGAATGTAGCAAGCACGAGCGTACCATAACGCGTGTACTGGCTAATTTTCTTACGCCCAGCCTCACCCTCTTTTTTCAGCTCTATCATCGCAGGATGTATGTGCGTTAATAGTTGCATGATAATCGAGGCCGAGATGTACGGCATAATACCCAGTGCAAGCACTGAAGCACGCTCAAGCGCACCACCACTGAACATGTTGAACATCTCAACAATGGTGCCCTTTTGTTGCTCGAAGAATTCGGCAAGTACAGCGGCGTCAATCCCAGGGATCGGCACGAATGAACCTAGACGGTAAATGATGATAGCTCCGAGAACAAATAGTAAACGACGCTTCAACTCCGCAAGCCCACTTTGTGCACTTTGCATATTTTGACCTGGTTTAGCCATAAAGTACTTCCTTACTCTTCTACCTTGCCTCCGGCAGCTTCAATCGCCGCACGAGCACCTTGAGTCACTTTAAGACCTTTAACGGTAACCGCGCGAGAAACTTCGCCAGATTTAACTACTTTAACGAACTGGATGTTCTTCTTAACCAGACCAGCTGCTTGTAACGCGTTTAGATCTACCACATCGCCTTCAACTTTAGCGATTTCGAATAGATTTACTTCAGTAGACGCAAGCGACTTACGTGAAGTGAAACCAAACTTAGGTAGACGACGTTGCATAGGCATTTGACCGCCTTCAAAACCAACGCGTACTTTACCGCCTGAACGTGATTTCTGACCTTTGTGACCACGGCCACCAGTTTTACCTAGACCAGAACCAATACCACGACCAAGACGTTTCTTAGGTGTTTTAGAACCCGCAGCAGGAGAAAGTGTATTCAAGTTCATCGAATTACCCCTCAACCTTAACCATGTAAGAAACTTGGTTGATCATACCACGTACTGAAGGCGTATCTTCTAGCTCTACAGTGTGGTTGATGCGACGTAAACCAAGGCCACGTAATGTAGCTTTATGCTTCGGTAAACGACCGATAGAGCTACGTACTTGAGTTACTTTTACTGTGTTTGCCATGGTGTCTTACCCCAAAATCTCATCAACGCTAAGACCACGTTTCGCAGCAACTGCTTCTGGAGACTTCATGTTCTCAAGAGCAGCGATTGTTGCGCGTACAACGTTGATCGGGTTAGTCGAACCGTAAGCCTTTGATAATACGTTCTGTACACCAGCTACTTCTAGTACTGCACGCATCGCACCACCGGCGATGATACCTGTACCTTCAGATGCAGGCTGCATGTACACTTTAGAACCAGCGTGACGACCCTTGATAGGGTGCTGAAGTGTATTACCTTTAAGGTCTACGTTGATCATGTTGCGACGTGCTTTTTCCATTGCTTTTTGAATAGCAGCAGGAACTTCACGTGCTTTACCATAACCAAAACCTACTTTACCTGCGCCGTCACCAACTACTGTTAGTGCAGTGAAGCTAAAGATACGACCACCTTTAACCACTTTAGACACACGGTTTACCGCGATTAGCTTTTCAGCCAAATCAGGCTGTTGTTGCTTTGCTTCTACGTTAGCCATTGTCTACTCCTAGAATTGCAAACCGGCTTCACGCGCTGCATCAGCAAGCGCCTTCACACGGCCGTGATATTTAAAGCCACTGCGGTCAAAAGCGATGCTTGCGCTAACGCCTTTTTCAGCCGCACGTTCGGCAACTGCTTTACCCACTGCTTGCGCAGCTTCGATGTTGCCTGTGCCTTTAACTGTTTCAGCAATTGCTTTTTCAACAGTAGAAGCAGCAGCCAGTACAGTACCCTCAGCGCTAATTACCTGAGCGTAAATGTGACGTGGCGTGCGGTGGATAACAAGACGAGTTTTGCCTTGTTCAATAAAATTTCTACGGGTGCGCTTAGCACGACGTAGACGAGCTGTTTTCTTATCCATCGTCTTACCTTACTTCTTCTTAGCCTCTTTACGACGCACGTGTTCGTCAGCATAACGTACACCTTTACCTTTATAAGGCTCTGGCTCACGGTATGAACGAATGTTCGCAGCAGTTTGACCAACTAGCTGCTTGTCTGCGCCCTTAACAACGATCTCAGTTTGACTTGGAGCTTCAATAGTGACGCCCGCTGGGATCTCGAAGTTTACTGGGTGTGAGAAACCTAGAGTTAGATCTAGTACGTTACCCTTTACCGCAGCACGGTAACCAACACCTACAAGCTGTAGCTTCTTCTCGTAACCGTCGTTCACACCAACAATCATGTTGTTGATAAGTGCACGAGCAGTACCAGCTTGAGCCCAAGCGTTAGCAACGCCTTCAACTGGGGTCGTTTTGATTACGTTTTCTTCGAATGAAACTTCAACAGCCTCGTGGATCGTACGGCTAAGTTCACCGTTCTTACCTTTAACTGTGATGTCCTGGCCTTTTAGCGTGATTTCTACACCGGCAGGAACATTAATAGGTGCCTTTGCTATACGCGACATAGTCCCCTCCGATTACGCTACAAAGCCAATGATTTCACCGCCAACGCCAGCACTACGTGCGGCACGGTCAGTCATTAGGCCTTTAGAAGTTGATACGATAGCGATACCTAGACCACCCATTACCTTTGGTAATTCGTCACGCTTCTTATAGATGCGTAGACCAGGGCGGCTAACACGCTGGATGTTTTCGATTACAGCTTTGCCTTCGAAGTACTTAAGTTCGATAGCAAGCTCAGGCTTAGCACCTTCAGTTACAGAGTAACCAGATACATAACCTTCGTCAGTTAGCACTTTAGCAACTGCTACTTTCAGCTTTGAAGATGGCATTGAAACAGAAACCTTCTTCGCAGTCTGGCCGTTACGGATACGTGTGAACAAATCCGCAATAGGATCTTGCAAGCTCATTGTCTTACTCCCGTGATTCTATTACCAACTAGCCTTTTTAAGGCCAGGAACTTCACCGCGCATAGCAGCTTCGCGTAACTTGATACGGCTTAGGCCGAACTTACGAAGATAACCATGTGGGCGGCCCGTGATGTTACAACGATTACGTTGACGTGCAGGGCTAGAATCACGCGGTAGACTCTGAAGCTTCAGAACCGCGTCCCAACGCTCTTCATCTGATGAATTAACATCGCTGATGATAGCTTTAAGAGCTGCACGCTTTTCAGCGTACTGTGCTACTAACTTAGTGCGCTTTGCTTCGCGCGCTTTCATTGAATTCTTTGCCATAACCCTACCCTTATTTCTTGAATGGGAAGTTAAACGCTTCTAACAACGCACGGCCTTCATCATTCGTTTTCGCAGAAGTTGTGATAGTGATATCAAGACCACGAACGCGATCTACTTTATCATAATCAATTTCTGGGAAGATGATTTGCTCACGTACGCCCATGCTGTAGTTACCGCGACCGTCAAAAGACTTAGCGCTTACACCACGGAAATCGCGAATACGCGGGATAGCGATTGAAACCAAACGCTCAAAAAAGTCCCACATACGCTCGCCACGTAGGGTTACTTTACAACCAATTGGGTAACCTTCACGAATCTTAAAGCCTGCAACTGACTTGCGAGCTTTAGTGATTAGAGGCTTCTGACCAGAGATTGCTTCTAGATCAGCAACAGCGTTTTCTAGAATTTTCTTGTCAGCTAGGGCTTCGCCCACACCCATGTTTAATGTGATCTTTTCGATCTGAGGGACTTGCATGACAGAGCTGTAACCAAACTTCTGTTGAAGTTCTGCTACTACTTTGTCTTTATATACTTCATGCAGTTTCGCCATCTTCTACTCCAACTATTAAATAGTTTTACCAGTAGATTTGAAGATACGCACTTTCTTGCCATCTTCAAACTTGAAACCCACACGATCTGCTTTACCCGTTTCCGAGTTGTAGATCGCAACGTTTGATACGTCGATAGACGCTTCTTTCTCAACAATACCGCCAGCTTGGTTCAACTGAGGAACAGGCTTTTGGTGCTTCTTGATAAGGTTTACGCCTTCAACAAATACTCGACCAGTTTCAGTTACAACTGAAAGCACTTTACCGCGCTTACCTTTGTCTTTACCGGCTAGTACGATTACTTCGTCATCACGACGGATTTTTGCTGCCATGATCGACTCCTTATAGTACTTCTGGTGCTAGTGAAACGATCTTCATGAACTTTTCAGTACGAAGTTCACGAGTCACAGGGCCGAAGATACGAGTTCCGATTGGCTGTAGGTTATCGTTAAGGATAACTGCAGCATTGCTATCGAAACGGATCAAAGAACCGTCTGGACGACGAACGCCTTTTTTGGTACGCACAACAACAGCGTTTTTAACATCACCTTTTTTAACTTTGCCGCGTGGAATCGCTTCCTTCACAGCAACTTTAATGATGTCACCAACCGATGCGTAACGACGGTGTGAACCGCCAAGGACTTTAATACACTGCACTTTGCGAGCGCCGCTGTTATCAGCAACGTCCAGCTGAGTTTGCATTTGGATCATTTTAGATGCTCCGGTGTAGTTACAAACAGCCTAAATTTCTTTAAAAATTAAGGCATTAAATATCGTTTCCGCTCAAATATCAGGCAACTTTAAGGTCACACGACGTCTGAGGGCGGGCAATTGTATCAGTAATGACGCACAAAAGGTAGGCTAATTTTTAATTAATTTCCCGGCCAAGGGGCTGTATCTACACGCATATTCACCTGCGGAAAAGACCCTTATACCGGCCACTTTCTTGTTGTTGTCATCGAATTGCACCAAGGTTCAATTGGTTACAAA
Source organism: Pseudoalteromonas sp. T1lg75 (assembly GCF_002964705.1). Classification (GTDB taxonomy): domain Bacteria; phylum Pseudomonadota; class Gammaproteobacteria; order Enterobacterales; family Alteromonadaceae; genus Pseudoalteromonas. Next base: position 9,047 of record NZ_PQCD01000006.1, read on the forward strand.
ACAAACAGGGCGCTTAATGCGCCCTGTTGCTGAATATTGATATGGGGTCAATTAACCACCAAACAAGCCTTTGAGTTTATCTTTTACCTTGTCTTTAACTTTTTCTTTGGCTTCTTCTTTGGCCGCGTCGGCCACGTCTAGCTTAATGCCGACATCATGGAAGGGGCCCTTGATACGCATCGGAATTTTAAAGCCGGTGCTCTCGTCCGTGGTACCCTGGCCTTCGATGGAATCTACAATACCGGTAACCAAACGATAATTCACCTTGGTCGCCGGTAAGTCCACCTCACCTTCACCCGTGATACGAATAAGCGGGCTCTGCAAAGACAAGTCCGAGTTGGTTCCCACACCATTGGTAAACGTCATGCTGCCGGTGAGGGCGGTAAAGTCGGTTTTTTGCGACTCGTCATAGCCGGTATTTAAACCATCGGCCAGCGCTGCGGTATTACCCTTGATCAATTCCTTGGCTTTACGCACCAGCTCGGCCACATTGGCGCCTTTAACCGCACCGTCGGCAAAATTAAAGCTCAGTTTACCGGCTAGGGCATTCACAAAGTCTTTTTGACTTTGACCGCGTGTGCTCAACTGCCAATCAAGAGAGCCCTTACCCATCAGCTTATCGAACTTGGCCGCATCGGTCAGTAATGGCTCGGCATCGATACCGGCCAGGCTAAAGTTAGTATTGAGCTGATAGGGCGCCTGCTTGGCGTTAAGCATTACAGTGCCCTTACCCTGACCTTCATAGGCCACGAACTTATCCATGCTTAAATTCGCCACGGCATTTTGCAGTTTCAGCGTGAACTGGTTTTCACCTAGGGTAATATCCCGCGCCTTTAAGCCGCTTGAGCGCACAACCACGTTGGCATCCAGGCTGTTTAATGCCGATAGGTCCATCTTGGTATCATCCCAAACAATGGGCTCGGCCTTGGCATCGCCCTTGGCATCATCGGCCGGCTTTTCGGCAGGAGTCTCTGTCGGCTCGGGAAGATAAGGGTTTAAGTCCAGCATGCCCAGATCTACATTGGCATTGACCGCCAAACGCTCACCCAGGTTAATGGTGCTCATCCCTTCAATGGCAAGCTCATCCAGCTTGGCCACAAGTTTATTAATGGTGAAGGATTGTCCTTGCAATTGCATGGCGCCATCGACGCTAAAGGCATTAAAGGCTTTATCCTTGGCATTAAGGTCAACGCCCTGCCACTTGGCGATGTCTTTGACCGAATCACCATCAAGGTGCAAGGTACCGCTAATATTTTGACCCTGCTCGGCGATTTGTCCCTTGAATTCAACATTAACCAGTTTAGAGTCAACCGATTTGGTTACCGCAAATGGCCGCCCTTCAATGGCCTTAATGGGGTTATCGACCACCACATCCAGGTTAAAGCGTTGCGTCATATAGGTAATGCCGCCCTTCAGCTCAAGCGGTTTACGCAATGATTCCAACAATACCGCCAGTTCCAGATCAGATATTTGCTGCTTGGCGCCGGTTTGACCATCAAGGTAGGTAAATTGACCGCCATAGATGGCCACCTCACCAAGTTCGACATCAAAGCTTTCGGGAAGCGTAATCTGCCCAGACTTCGTTTGCTCTGGTTGCTGCTCGGCCACCTTGTCGAACAACTGCCAGTTGCCCTTGCCTTGTGCATTGGTCTCCAGCAAGATATCCGGCTCGCGAATAACGAATTTATCCAACTTCACCTCACCGGAGAAGAGTGAGCTCCAGGGGATATGCACATCAAGCTGCTTCATGGTCGCCATATTGGCGCGCGAGCCGTCGGCCATATTACTGAAGCTGACATCATTGAGCTCCAGGCGCAGCGACGGGAAAATCGCTAAGTCTTTATCGCCGGCTATGGTCAGAGTACGGCCAGTGGTTTTCTCCACCTCTTCGGACACCTTAGTGAAAATGGCATCGACGGGGATAAAAAATGGAATCGCGATCAACAAGCCGATGATCACAACAATAATAATACCTAATACCTTGGCAAGGGTTTTCATGCTTAACCTCGTCCTTTTTAGAAAACACTATTTGGTTTATCGCCTTTTAGCATAACCTATTGGCTATAAAAGTGTAATTGTAGTCAAGATGGATGAATATATGATGATAGCTGCGGGTATTCTACTTACCAGCGATACCCTAGTTGCAAGCCAATACCATCAACCCCTGGGTTCGGCGGCTCAATCCCACCGTTAGAGGTATGCTGGTAGCGCAGTGCCGTAAACACATTACTCTGAGCAATGAAGTAGGTGTAACTGAGACTGGATGTAAAATGCCAGCGACTGCCTACGTAGTGAGCGTAATAATAATTACCATCTATATAGGTTGGGGAGAATTCAAAAGTTAACCGCGTTTGCTGCCCTTGCCACAGATGCCAATAAGCACCTGCTGAAAAATAGGGGACATCATCAAACTCATTCCAACCATAATACTTATCTAAGCCATTAAACTCGCCATAAGTGACAGCAACGCCGTCAAACCAGGTAAAAGATGGCTCGGTATCTAAGCTGTATGAAATGGCCCTTATGCGATCATCATCATTCGCACCTAGGGTATAACCCAAGTAAACCGCCAACTCATCGGCAACTGCCTGCGGACTATAAACTTGGGTTAATAAAGCAAACGTGGATAAGAAAAGAGTTGAGGCTAGCTTTGCCAGAAAGTTGTTAACCGCGGCCATGAGCATAAGGCTTCTGCACACCATGTATTAAAATAGTTATTCAATGAACAAGCATAGCGCAGTTGCTATCTACAGGAAACACAAAGAAAAAACATCAACCGATAGCCTTTCATTGAATAGTATAAAAAATCAGGGCTCCATTCCTTCGTTACTCATGTTCAGTCACCAACGAACAAGGTCGAAATAATTACACAAATGTCAATATTGCAACAAAACTCAATCTCAGTATGATGCACAGCCCCGTTATTGACGGGCTGTAATGTATCAAGCGGAGCTGTAGTACCTAGCATGAAGAAGTTGCTTATCTCGCCATCAAAAATGGCGCTGGCAGAACAAGAAAGTCAGATTTATCAGAATATCCTCAAACAGGCGGCGGACATCAGTCTTAACCTGATGGCGGTAAAAGTAGAGAACCACCCTGAAGACTTTCTCGGCTGGGCCTACGAGCTGCTTGATGTGGTCACCGAGCGCCTCAACTTCGATTTACTAGAGCCAACGCAACTGCCCACGGTCAAAAAACTACAAGCCCAGCTAAAGGACGCGATTAGCTTTTTACAGCTAAAAACCCTGCGCATCGCCCCTTGGCCGGTGATCTGTGCATATCTGGAGCAGCATAAGGAACGCGTACTGTTAGATGAGCACCTAAGTTTAGCCGAGCATATCGCCAGCATTAAAGAGACGCCGTTACAGGAAATGAGTAAGGAAGATCGCCTTACCTTTGTCGGCAAGCACACCGCCGCTCATGACCCTGCGGTTTATCGCTTTGATGTGGAGTTCTTCGCCGGCACCAAAAACAACAAGGCCTTTGCGCAAATTCTTGATGATCAACCGCAGGCGGTCGAGGCAGCCCTGGCGCATATCCCACTTACCGACGAAGTCAGCCTTGAGCATTACCAGGCCTTTGTGCTTGCTTATCTGCAACTTTTTACTGGCAGCGACGACAAGCCAACCCTCGCTCCGGCCACCCGCCTATTGGCCATGCGCCGTCCCGATGTGTTCACGCCCATTACCAATGCCAAAAGTGATACCCTATGCGCAGCATTGAATGTGACCAGGTTGAATAACCGCGATTTCGAACGCTACTGGCAAGATATCGTTAGCACCCTGGCCCGTCAGCCCTGGTTCGCCATGGCGCAAGGGGATAATGAGCAGGAACAGCGCCTGGTCGATATTAAGGCCCTGCTTCCGTGCCTGTTCTACTACTTCGATAAAAACGCCATGGAGCAATCCAACTACTTTAAGCTGTTACACAAGCCTAAGGCGAGCCCGGCCAGCGCCAACAGCACGGCGAGAAAGCGCTCAAAAGAGTCGGCGGCCCTGCTGGTTGACCGCGCCCTGGCCGAAGAAGGCATGCCCGAGCATATTCGCGCAAAGCGTGATTCTATTATCAGTGAAGTGGAAAAAGGTCGCAGTGTGGCGGATACCATTAGCTTGATGCGGGCTATTTTTGGGTAACAGTTAGTAATTGTCGCGTTGGCGACGACAACCAAAGAGGGAGTGATTCGACTCCCTCTTTGGAAACTCCGCGAACCCGTGATTCGCTAATGCTTACGAACTCAGGGTTTTGTTAAACGTTCCGCTTTGCTTTCAACATGGTTTAACGAGGTGTCCTACCTCGGTAAACCTAGCTCGATATCCCTATCTCGCTGTCTCAAGCACACTCCACAACAAAAGCCGATTTCTCCAGCGCGAATCAAAACGGGAAATCGATGCCTGTGAATTTTGAGATTTCCGATAGGACGCTAAGTACCATTAGCGGACGGTGAACGCCGCAAATAAACGGCAAAAATTAGTTGGCTAAAATTTGTGAGGTACGAACAAAGCCAACTGATTTTTGTCCGCACTTTTAATTTGTCTTGTTATGTACAATATGGCGCAACTCTTTGAGTTTCTTTTTATCGGATTCCCAAATTTGGAATGAGCCTGTACAAACAGAAATCAAATTCTCAATTGAACCCTCATTCGGAATGCTGACATAGTATTTTTTACCTGCCATTATTGGCATACCACAAGAGCCAATAGATCTAATTGTATTAATTGGCTCTCTAGATGCTTTTAGAGTTTCTAATGTTTTAAATTTAGCTTCAAGCAATGTCACTTGACCACCAGAACCAAATATATTATCAGGGATTTCTTTAACCTTAGTCTCAACAACGTAAACAATCATTATGGCTTTTGACGAGTCAATTGCGTCTTCTGGACTAAGTCCATCGCATCTGCAAGCTGAAGCTATTTGTGAAAAAAACAGAGTTAAAATAGCTACCACAAGTTTGATTTTCACCGCACTATCCCTTTGTACATAACAATTTAATATCGAGCGATTGGGTCGTTTTTCTGCCGCAATCTGTCTCGTTTTTGTCCTATGACCATTGATAACAGATTTAGTAAGTGCATACCAGCATTGAAGTTACGCTACATTGCTCTAAACGTGGACACGACAAAAACGACCCATTGGGTCGTTTTCCTGACTATGGGAGAAACTCAACGATTATGGATGTATACACTGTGATTTCGGTTGAAGGATGAGCATCAGCTATTCGCTCTAATCGAACTTACAGTTTGCGTTAACCTAAATTGAAACACAGATGTATCAGCTAAATCCCGATAAAATTCGCGCTTTCGATCTCGGCTTTTGCTGCGAAGCGTGGCTAAGACAGCGAGGCATGGCTGAAAGCGGAAACAAGAGAGTGAATAATTTCACTCTCGCCGCCTGAAGGCAAAGAGATCTGCGATAAGCGGGGGCGACGAGTGACCGAAGCACCGCTTCGCAGCGCAAGGAGGTGGAGGCATGTATGCCGTAACTTCTTCACGAACAGGAACCCAGCTTCATGGACGAATTACTTGCATCCAAATTAATCACTCCCTCTTTGGGCGCCGTCCCCGGCCTTTCACTGGCTCAAGGCGTTCGCTTGCTAAAAATAGTCCACCGGACTATTTTCTTAACGCGCTCACCCACCGCGACACGATCTTAATTTAACAACCAATACCACCAGCAACACAAAACCAAACTAGAACCTCTATGCATCACTATTGGTTAAAATGAGTGCAAAAGCATAATATATGCACCACCTGAGTGCATCTGCACTTCCCCGCCCACCGACCAACACAGTTCTAAAAACCAACAAACATCTGAAAAATAGTAACTTTTAAAAAATATTCCGTTATTGGCACAAGCCTTGCTAACTAAGTATTCAACACAGCGTTACTACAGGAATGAGAAAATGAACAAAAAGAAATACGCGTCGGTGCTGGCTTTGTTGGCACTGTCCCTCACCCCGCTGGCCAGCCAGGCGGAAGTCACCGCCAACGTCGCCGCCAGTTCTAACTATTATTGGCGCGGTATTACCCAGTCGGATGATGGGGCAGCGGTATCCGGTGGCATCGACTACGCCTCCGACACCGGCTTTTATGCCGGCACCTGGCTGTCTAATATCGATTTCGGCGATGCCGCCAGCACCAGCTATGAAATGGACTTGTACGCAGGCTTCGCCGGTTCGGTCGACGACATAGGCTACGATGTCGGCTATATCTATTACGCCTATCCGGATGCCGAGGGAGATATTGGTTTTGGTGAGATCTATGGATCGGTGAGCTGGCAATGGCTCAGCGCCGGTGCCAGTTACCTGGTCAATGCCGAAGGCGATGCCACCGACGAAGAAGACATGCTCTACCTTGAGCTCAACGCCAGCTTTACCATTTTAAAAGATACCGAACTGGCGCTTCACTTCGGCCATTCCAGCGGCGATACCGTGGAGGAATGGTACGGTGAAGACGACAGTTACATAGATTATGGCGTCAGTATCAGCAAGTCGGGTTTTACCTTTGGCCTGCTGCAAACCGACCTGGACGCGGATGACGATTTAAAAGCGTATGTTTCATACAGCTTAGACTTTGAGCTTTAAGCTTAAAGTCATACCCTCTTATTGTTGCTGCAAACCGGGGCCGTAAGGCCCTTTATCTTTGCTGCACCATAAGGAGCTAGGGCACCGCATGCCCTGTCGAGGCTTCCCAGATACGGTACCACTGTTCTCGGGTAAGACTTAACTTTTGTGCATCCACCGCACTTCGTACACGATCAATATTGCCGGTACCCAAAACCACCGCCGGATTACTAGGATGTGTAAGCAACCAGGCATACACCACCTGATCTAGGCTAGTCGCCCCCACTTCCTCACCAATAGTCGCTAAACACGCTTGTAGCCTGAGAGCCTTTGCATCATCCTCTGCGAACAAGCGCCCACCCGCCAATGGCGACCAAAGCATAGGATTTTGGCGCAATTGCTGACACTGATCCAAGGTGCCATTATCCAGGGCCTGCATATTATAGGGTGAAAGTTCGACCTGATTGGTGATCAGGGGGAAATCTAGACGAGACTGTAACAAGGCAAACTGACTGGTCGTGAAGTTAGACACACCAAAGTGCAGCACATCTCCTTGCTGCTTGAGTTGTGTAAAGGCCTCGGCTACTTCATCGGCAGCCATTAAATAATCTGGACGATGGATCAATAAACAATCAAGACGGTCGGTACCGAAATTACGCAAAGACTGCTGGGCACTGGCCACTATGTGTTCGCGGCTAGAGTTGTAATGATTAACCTGCCCCGGAACCGCTTTTTCACCCTGTTGCAGCACGATGCCGCACTTGGTAATTATCTTGATCTGCTCTCTGATGGCCGGTTGTAATTTCAACACCTTGCCGAAGGCGACTTCACACTGGTAATGGCCATAAATGTCGGCGTGATCCGTGTCTGTGATCCCTAAATCGATGCATTGCTGCAAAAAAGAGAGGTTTTCCTGCTCGCTGCGCTGCCAATCCAGCATACGCCAAAAGCCCATTACCAAGGGAGAGAGGAGTCGGGAGGTCATACTTTGCATCCTAGAAAATTTTTGCCACTATAACATGGCCTGTCCACCGCGTTTCAAGGGCGTACCTACTTTGCCTAGCTTGTATCTATTACTCCTGCTTCTCTATTTACAATGGCAACAAGCCGTGCTGCCGGAGCAGGTTAACAACACGGCTGTTAGTGCTAATTCGCCAGCGCATTGTGCCCAGCTACTGGCACAGCCATCGGCACAGCCTCCTACTTTAGCGCAGCAGGTCATCCCCGCAGACATCAAGGTGCTGAGTTGGAACATTTATAAGGCGAGTCATCCGCAGCTGCTTCCCGACTTGCAACAGCTGGCAAAACAGGCAAACGTGCTGTTATTGCAAGAGGCCTATGACGATCCCATGTTTGATGCCCTCAAGCCTTATGCTCGTTTTTCACCGGGATACAGAAGCTACCGACAACAAACGGGGCTGACCCTGCTCAGTGATTGGGCGCCCCAGTTTCACTGCCGCTTTTATCAACGCGAGCCTTGGCTCAGAACGCCTAAAGCGTCGAGTGTAAGCCGTTATGCCGTAGCCAACGGCACCTCATTACTGGTTCTCAATATGCACGGCATCAACTTTACTCTGGGTATTGCGGAATATCGGGAACAACTCAGCCGTTTAGCCAAATTGGTAAAACTGCACCAGGGGCCGGTAATTTTTGCTGGCGACTTAAACACCTGGAACGATGAGCGCTGGCAGTTAGTGCATCGCACACTGTCTGATTTAGGCATGCGGCGCGTGAGTTTCACGCCGGATCACCGCACAACCGTGTTCGGTTTACCCTTAGATCATATCTGGATAAGAGGCGTGACCCTCACCTCGGCGCAAACGCTGGAGCGCACGAGTTCGGATCACAACCCACTATTGGTATCTGTGCATATCACCACCGAGGAACCCGGCGGTGATAAACAGCATTAGAGTTTCTTGATGTTATTGGCGCTGTCTCTGTCGACCAGCTTCACCAGGGGGTCAACCCCGGCATAGCTGGGCTTCTTGTCCACATACAGCTCCAGGGTATTTTCACCGCTGGTGAGCTGATGCTTTTGCAGATAGATCACCGCGTCCTCGGCACTCAACTTCTCCGGGTCGTCGCTAAACAAGCCAATGTCCACCAGCTGCGCCATGGGCTGCTCGGTTTCATTGCCCTTGCCATCGGCGAATGCCTTCTTAGCCGTTACCGTTAGCGTGACCTTAAACTTGCCATCGGCATCGGCCTGCTCGGCCACTTCCACCTTTTCCACGCCCAGCTCAAACAGGGTAATGCGCTTAAACTGATCATCGATAAAGGCCTGTTCCTGTTCGTCGGCATCCGCTTTGAGGTAAGACAACAAATCCAAGGTGGTCGGATAGGGATCGTCTTTATATTTAAAGGCCTGTAAAAATGCCTTCAACGCCTCATTGGTGCGCTCTACGCCAATGCGATCGGCCACGGCCATCATCACCACAGAACCTTTTAAATAATGCAGGTATTGCTGATTTTCAGAGCGATACAGCGGCATCTCCTCATGGGCTTCACGGGTTCGCCCTTGCAGGTAGCGATCCAGCTCAAACTTTAAGAACTTACGCAGCTTTTGCTCGCCATACTTTTCACGCAGCACCTGAATGGCGCTGTATTGCGACAGGGTTTCGGAAATTACCGCCGAGCCCTGTACATTCGCGGCACCCACCTGATGACCCCACCACTGGTGCGCCACTTCGTGAGCGGTCACATAATAAGGCGCATTAATGTCATCCGGGTCGCGCAGGTCGGTAATAAAGCCGATATTCTCCGAATAAGGCACGGTATTGGCAAAGCTTTGCGCGAACGAGCGATAGCCGGGGAACTCCAAAATACGTAACTGCTTATGCTGGTAAGGGCCAAAGGCCTGAGTAAAGTAGTCGATGGAGTCCTTGGTGGCCTGGATCATGGTATCTATATTCCAGGCATGGTCACGGTGATAGTACACCTCGATATCTATGCCCTTATACTGCTCCTTCTTCACCTCTAGCTGGGCCGACATAATGTTGTAGAAGTGCACCATGGGTGCATCCATCTCATAACGGAAGGTACGGCGTCCACGTTCCTCGTCTACCTCTTCATGTTGCAGGTAACCGGGCGCGATGGCGAACTGATCCAGGCTCGTGCTAATGGTGGCGCTAAATTCGATAAAGCCCACACCCTGACCAAAGAAGCTTTGCTGGTAATAGCGGCTGTCTTTAAGGTCATGGGCGCGCTCCAGTTCTGGCAAGCCGCGCTTACGACGTTCGTTGCGATCGGTTAGCTGGTTATCGGTTTGATAGCCAAATACCGGGAAGAGTGCATAGTTATCGATAAAGGTGCCGTTTTCTACCAGCTGGGTATCAAAGCGACTGTCCTTAAAACCCTGATGTTCACGCACCACGGACATTTCACCCGTGCGCGTTTCACCTGGCTGTAACGGGGTATCAAACTCATACCACCACGAATATAAACCGCTTATTTCCTCACCTAAGCGCCCGCCATCGAGGCTCAGTTGCCACTGCGATGCATATCTCGGTTTAAAGACCAGGAAACGGCTGATGGACTGCTCACTGGTATTGGTAAACTCCACCTCGGCCTTGGCTACCATGCGGCGCTCATGCGGGTAAATATCCGCGGTCACATCCACCTTGGTAATAACGGGAATGGGGGCATCCTTATACTGCACCAGCTGTTGCTCGTACTGGGCGCGCAGGTCATCTAGCTGATCTTCGGTTAGGTAATCGTTCAACACCCGGGTGTTGTGATAAATCCAGCTGCCGCTGGCGACAAAGATCACCAGACCACAGGTCGCGACCAACTTACCCTTATTACCTAAGTGATAACCCAGCAAACGCAGGCGCGATAGAAGCGTCTGCTGCGGACCACGATGCCACAGGCCATAGCCCAGAGCCGCTAGGACCAGGGTCAAGCCCAGCCAGTATAAGTTGTACCAGTGCACTGCGGTTAAGAAGTGACCATAGGTATTCAAATCCGAGTAAGGTGCCGCTGGCGAAGAGGCAAAACGATACATATTATGGCTAAAGCCGTAGTTGCTGAGCACCATGTTCACGGCGTAATAGATGATAAACAGCAGCATGCCCACGTATTTATTCGGGCTGATCACCTGGAAGAAAAACGCCAATATGGTGGTCATCACCAAGGGCACCATGGTCAGGTAACCAAGGCGGAACAAATACTGGCTCAGTTCGATATTAAACTGCCCCTTCACCAACTGATAGGTAATGGTAAAGAGCATACCGGCACCGTAGAGCAGCACCAATACCGTGGTAATAGCCAACAGCTTTGACGCCCAAAACACCAGGTTATGGGTGGGGTAAGAGTCGATAATGTCGCCGAAGTTAGAATTGCGCTCACGCCACACCACCTCGGCACTGTAATACACCAGGATGATGATCATAAACATGCCCATCACCCCCTTGATCAGCGGGATCATCGCCTGGGTCAGCGGCCAGTTTGAGGTGCCATACCATTGACCCGGCACCAATAAGGGCGAAATCAACATAAACAGAGTCAGCGCCGCGAGAATCATAAAGGGCGCGCTAAAGACCACCTGTACTATTTCGAAACGGGTACGTAGTAAGAACTGACTTTTAGTGCTGATCTGCGCCGGGCGCACGGCAATCTTGTTGCTGAGCGCCTGCTGCGCGCGTTTAAGCATGGAAGCGGAAGCCTGCTGCGGCTTTTTATCCTTACCACCGCTCTGATAACCGCCCTTTAGGCCCATGGTGACAAAGAGCACCACGGCAACGCTTAACCAAATCAGGCGGTTATAAAGTACGTTGCCTTCCAAGGCCAAGGTTTGTGTGTCTTTCTCCGCAACCGTCCAGTAGCGAGTGGCATCCATAAAGGCGCCAAAACCGAAGGGGTCGAACAGCGCCGCCCATAAGCGGAATTCCGGTTGCTCGAAAAACACCGACACCACGTTATAACCGATAAAGAGCACCACGGCGGCGATATACACGGCCATCATGGTACGAAAACGCAGTGCCGCCACATGACAGCTTACCGCCATCACCAGGAGGGTGGGCACCGCCAGGATCACAAAGGGCTGCAGGTAATATTGCAGCTTGTTGGGGGCCAGTAACTCAGGGTCTAACCAGCCCATCAAAGAGCCGAACCAGGTACCGAGAAAGATCCCTAGCGGCACAAAGGCAAACACCAGCAAGGTGACACAAAAAGCCCCTAAGAAGCGGCCGAGATGATAACTGCGCTGGGCTATGGGTTTGCTGTACACCAGCTCGGCCATCTGTTCGCTGTCGTTGCGTATGGTTGAGGAGGCGACAAAGTTCACTACGGCAAACAGGGCAAAGATCAGCAGCACCACCATCATCATCAAGATGGTATAGGGACTGTTGGCGTTCACATTGCTGCCGCCTATTTGCACCTTATCGGAAACGGTGGCGAAAAACGCCAGCAAAAAGAACAACAGGCTGGACACATAGAATGATGGCTGGCGCACAAAATAGCGCAGCTCAAAGGTGAGCATTTTTAACAACATAACCCCTCCTTAGGCCGATGCTGCCAGGCGTTGCTGATGTAAGGTCGAGAAGTACACGTCTTCCAGGTTGCTGGCCACGGTCTCAAAGCCTTCCGGGGCTTGCTCGGCAAACACATGCAATATGGTGTTACCAGCAAACAAACGCTTGGAAATAACCGGCAGGTTCTGTTCGAGCTCTTGTGCTTCTTGCTGGGTGACCACTTCTTTACGCCAGATACGGCCGTTAAGCTGTTGCGTCAGGTCGATGGGGTTGCCCTTAAGCAGGATTTCGCCACCGGCCAGTACCGCCATGTTCGGGCACAGCTCACTGACATCATCAACGATATGGGTGGAGAGGATCACCACCTTTTGCTCACCCAGGCTTACCAAGAGGTTATGGAAGCGGTTACGTTCCTCCGGGTCAAGGCCGGCGGTGGGTTCATCGACAATCAACAGATCCGGGTCGCCTAGCAGCGCCTGGGCAATGCCAAAGCGCTGGCGCATACCGCCGGAAAAACCGCTCACCGACTTGGACTTGTGCTGATACAAATTGGTATGGGCAAGCAGACCTTCCACCACCTCTTTACGCTCCTTGGCCTGATCTAAGCCTTTGAGAATGGCTAGGTGATCGAGCAGCTCATAGGCGCTAATACGTGGGTACACACCAAAATCCTGGGGCAGATAACCCAAACGGCGACGAATTTCCTGAGGCTGATTAAGCACGTCGATACCATCGAAGGTGATGCTGCCACTGTCGGCGCTTTGCAATGTCGCAATGGTTCGCATTAGTGACGATTTACCCGCGCCATTAGGGCCCAAAAGACCGAACATTCCCTTGGGGATATCTAAGTCCACGCCCTTTAAAGCCTGTACACCATTGCTGTAGGTTTTGGTAAGACCTTGAATTGTTAGCACCTGATTGTCCTTAAATTAGCTTTATAATTATCAACCTAAAGTTATATCACAGGGCCAATTAGGTACAAAGGTGAAGTAAATATTAATAATGTAAACAATTATGACAAACACACTTGCCGCCACTTTTTTAAATCGGTATAAAAAATAATTACTTATTTAAAGGAGCGCCCATGCAACCCCATGAACATCGGCCCTTAACCGACTTTATTGAGTTTCCTGAAACTGAAATGCAGGCCCGTGCCGACGAATTTCTGGCAACCTCAAAACGCCGCCACAGTATTCGCAGCTTCAGTGACCGCCCGGTGGCCAAAGAGCTAATCGCCACCTGCATCAAAGCCGCGGGGACCGCGCCCAGCGGTGCCAATCACCAACCCTGGCACTTCGTTGCCATTGAGTCGGCGCAGATCAAAAAGCAGATCCGCGAACAAGCCGAGCAATTGGAACGTTCTTTCTACGAAGGCAGGGCCGGCCAGGAGTGGCTTGATGCCCTCAAACCATTGGGAACGGATCCACAAAAGCCCTATTTAGAACATGCACCCTGGCTGATTGCGGTATTCAGTCAAAAGAAAGGCGGGATACACAGCGAGGACAAGGGCACCAACTACTATGTGCACGAATCGGTGGGCCTAGCCACCGGCTTTTTAATTCAGGCCTTACATCGAAGCGGACTTGCCACCCTCACCCATACACCCAAGCCCATGAGCTTTCTTACCGATATTTGCGGACGCGATAGAGACAATGAACGCCCCTACATGCTGATTATTGCCGGCTACCCGGGCGAGGATGCGACCATTCCTGAACATGCATTGCAGAAAAAGTCGCTCGACGAAATAGCTACCTTTTTATAGCTGGTTGGGCTGTGCCTCCACGGCGATTTCATCGCCTGGGCGCAGGCCGCTGAGTACCTCAACCTGCTCGCCAATCACTCGTCCAAGACGCACATAGCGACGTACCAGCTGCTGATTCTCCACAACTAAGACCATATCGAGCTGGCCGTAGCTGTGCACATACTGCGGCGAGATCATCACCGCCTCATGCTGAGGCAAGGGCAGCTGTAACTGGGCGTAAAGACCGGGGAGCAACTGCGCATTTTCAGGGGCCGCCATGCGCACCAGCAGCGAGCGCGAGGCGCTGTCGGCGGCGGGCACGATTTCCACCAGCTCTGTGGCCTCGCTGACACCCAAGGCCGGGACCTCCACCTGACGCATATCGCCCAAGCGCAGATTGACCGCCTGGCGCTCACGCACCGCAAATTCCAGCTGGAGTTGCTGCGGATTATAGATGGCCAGCAAATCGCGCCCCGGTGTGGCGGTGTCGCCCGGCTCAGCAAAGCGCTCTACCACGCGCCCGGAAATGGGCGCGGTAATGGTGGCATAACTCAGGGCTACTTGTGCCTGTTGCTGGCGCTGCCTCGCCTGCTGCAAGCTGGCGGATAAATTATCATGATTGGCGGTGGCCGCATCGATATCACTTTGCGCAATAAGTCCCTGGGCAAAAAGCTCCTTGGCACGCTGCAATTGCTTTTGCGCCTGGGTAAACGACGCCTGCAGCGCCTGCACCTGTGCCTTGGCCTGTTGCAACTGAGTGGTCAGTTCTTGCTCGTCGAGACGGATCAATACCTGGCCCTGCTCCACCATATCGCCGGCACGCACGGTAATTTGCTCAATTTGTGCCATTACCCGTGCCGCCACCTTGGTATTTTGCTGGGCAATCACCTGCCCGGGTACGGCCTCATAAGCGACCACAGGTTCACTACCAACGCGCTGAGTTGGCCCGCTATAGGGCGCGGGCGCCTGTTTTGTTCCCGGCGCCAGATGTTGATCCAGCACCCCGGAAAACCAAATAATCGCAGCGACTAAGAAGCCGACCACAAGGACAATCACTAACTTAGGTTGCATGCGTGTGTTCCTCATCAGCAAAAACCAGGTAGTACACTAGTGGCACCACCAATAAGGTAAATAAAGTGGAGGCAATAATGCCGAAAATAATGGCGATGGCGAGACCGCTAAACACGGGGTCAAAAACAATCACTATGTTGCCCAACAAGGTGGTGCCCGCGGTCAACAACACCGGGCGCATACGCACTCGTCCGGCGGTCACTAATGCCTCCTTAATAGCCATGCCCTGGGCCCGAGCCTGGTTAATAAACTCAACCAAAATGAGTGAGTTACGCACCACTATACCGGCCAGCGCTATCATGCCTATCATGGCCGTAGCGGTGAATAACACCGGCTCAGGGGCACCGGCGACCTGACGCTCGCCAAACTGATTCAGCAGCCAGAAGCCGGGCATAATGCCGATCACCGTCAAGGGAATGGCCGACATGATGATCAGGGACAAACTCATGGAGCGGGTTTGCACACGCAAGAGCACCAAAATGGCCGCCAGGGCAAAGGC
Source organism: Pseudoalteromonas sp. T1lg75 (assembly GCF_002964705.1). Classification (GTDB taxonomy): domain Bacteria; phylum Pseudomonadota; class Gammaproteobacteria; order Enterobacterales; family Alteromonadaceae; genus Pseudoalteromonas. Next base: position 24,388 of record NZ_PQCD01000006.1, read on the forward strand.
AAAGGCAATACCCATATCGCGAAAGACATCCATGGTAATTCGCCACTCGCCTTCCCCGCTAAAGGAGACATCCACGCCCGGGGGCAACTGCCAGGATGCGGTACCTCCGGGGCTAAAGAAACTACGTTGCTGCCATGGTACTGTGTCCACATCTTCGCTGCCCTGATCGGCACTGACGTCGGCGATCACTTCCGCCGGGGTACGTCCGTTGAGCTCGGCGGTAACATAGATCACCCGGTTTAAATCCTTGCGCATTATCGCCTGCGGGCGCGGTTGCAGCTGAAACTCACCGACCTCGGATAAAGGCACCAGGGGTTGCGGTGCACTTACCAGACCAAGATCATTACTGGTCTGGCTAATTTGCCTTTGCCCCTTCACCTGCAAGGCCAGTAAATGAGCCTGGTCGCGCTGGGCATAGGGAAGCGAGACGCGAATGGGCAACATTTTTGCTTCTTCGGTCACATACAGAGCACCGACCTCCTTGCCCTGCACCGCCACCGTTAAGGCATCGACCACATCGGTTGTACTCAAGGCCGACAGCGCCGCCTTGGTTTTGTCGGTGACAAAACGCAGCTGTTGCTGCTGACGCTCCAAGGTACTATCCACCTCCACCACATGGGGTTCCTGGCGCAAACGCTGAGCTATTAACTCGGCGCCAAGACGATGCTGTTGCTCGGTGACAAAAGGCTCGGCATACACTTCGGCGACCAGGGTACTGAGTACAGGCGGCCCGGGCGGCACTTCAATCACCTTGATACTGATGCCGTTATTGGCCAATGGTGCCAACTGCTGACGTAAGCGCAGCACCACCGCATGGGATTGATGCTGACGCTCGGTTTTGTGGCGCAACAGGATGCGTAACTCTCCCAGGTGTTCGCCATCACGGCGATAATAACCTCGCACCATGCCATTAAAGTCCATGCTTGATGGCTGACCGGCATAAGCGGCTATGGTTTGCACCTCGTTCAACTGCCAGCTCAGTGCCTGCACCTTGCTCAGCAGCGCCGCGGTATCCTCCAGCGACGTGCCCTCGGGCATATCCACTAATACCTGAACTTCGCTCTTATTGTCGTAGGGCAATAGTTTTAACGGCACCGCACGTAGCAGTGGCAAACAGGAGCTGAGCACAAACAAGACCAGTACCACCAGCAGCATGATCTTGGCGCGGCTGCGACGCAGTAAAAAGTAGTCCAGCATCCGGGTATAGAGATTGGCGGCCTGGGCTTGTTCGGCCACCTCATCGCCCTTGGGTTTCAGGATTTTCATCGCCAGCCAGGGGGTCACAAAAAACGCCACCAGGGTAGAGAGCGCCACGCTTATCGGCACGTTAAAGGCCATGGGTGCCATATAGGGCCCCATCATCCCGGTAATAAAGGCGAGTGGGAAAAAGGCCACCATAATGGTCAGGGTCGACATCAATAAGGGGGTGCGAATTTCCGCCATGGCCGCGACGATTCTGTCCTGCACACTGCCTTTATGGCTAAAGTAACGGCTGATGTTGTCGATGCCGGTGATCGGGTCATCCACCAACAAACCTAAGGCCAAGATCAAGGCAAACAGGGTCACCCGGTTGATGGTGTAACCGAACGCCCAGTCAAAACTTAAGGTCAGGCCGTAACAAATGGGCAGCGCTAAGGCGATCACTATGGCCGGGCGCCAGCCCAGGAAAACGCCGATAAATAACACCACGGTGACTATGGCAAATACCAGGCTGGCCCCCAGGTTATTCACCTTTTCATTGGCGGTTTGGCCATAGTCTCGCAGCGTTACCACCTTGACCTCGGGGGGCAAGAGTTCATCTTGCAACTGCTGCATTAGCTCATGAACATCGCGGGCCACAGCCACCGCATTGGCACCGGCCTGTTTGGCCACGCTTAGGGTGACCATGGGTAACTGGGGCTGGCCATCCTGGGTTTGCAGCCATTGATAATGCCGGGCTTCACCAGGCCCATCGATTACGCTGGCAACGCTATCAAGGCGCACCGCCTGACCATTGACCACATTGACCACTAGGGACTTAAGCTGCTCGAGGGAGCGCAAGGCATCGCCCCCTTGCACTTGCAGGCGCCAGTGCCCCTGAGCGTCCTTGACCGTGCCCACGTCCCGTAATTGATTGGCAACGCTCAAGGCATAAAGTACATCCGCAATCGTCGTTTTATGGGCATTCAGGGCGGCGCTGTCGAGATAGATATTGGCGGTGCGGGTACGCCCGGTGATCACCTTAACTTCACTGGTGTCTTCGAGCCGCTGCAATCGGGTGGCCAGCTCTTGCGCCATGCGGGTCAGTTGATAATCGTCGTAGAGCTGCGGCGCAGTGCTGTATAGCCCCAGCATGACGATGGCCACGTCATCCACTTCGATAGGTTTAATCTGCCATTGGCGTACCACCGCCGGCATGGTGTCCTGATAGGCATAAAGCTTGGCATAGGTGTCGATCAGGGCCTGCTCGCGGGAGTGACCCACCTCGAAACGTAAGGTGCTGACCAGACCACCATTTTGGGTGGCCGAATAGATATGCTCGACCCCCTTGATCTGCGCCAGCAGCTTTTCCAGCTCCACGGTGACCAGGCGTTCGACCTCGGGCGCCTCGATATTGCTGACATCAACCAGGATATCGAACATGGGCACGACAATTTGCGGCTCTTCTTCGCGGGGCGTTTGCTGCAGTGCAAAGGCGCCTGCCACCAAGGCGATAATAAAGATAAATAGCGGCAAAGGCCCGCCCAGGCTGGTCCTCACGCCCTGATCTAACCAACGCATGGCCTACTCCTCACAAAAGAGCGTGTACAGGGTATTGAGCACGGCCCGCACCTGGTCGTTGCACAAGCGGTAGTAAATGGTCTGACTTTCGCGCCGAGTGCTGACAATATGCTCCTGCCTCAGTACCGCCAAGTGCTGCGACAAGGCGGACTGGCTTAAGGGCACACTTTCATTAAGCTGGGAGACGCTGAGTTCACCTTGTTGCAGGCAGCAAAGAATCATCAGCCGATTTTTATTGGCCAGCAGTTTTAATAAGGCTTGAGCCTGCTCGGCATTGTCCGCCATTTTCATCAGGTCCACTGAGTTCTCCTGAGGGTAGAGAATTGAAGTATGAAAACTAGTATAGAAGTTAACATTAGCAAAGTCTAATATTAACTATTGCTAATTTAGCATTTACTAATATAATTAAATTGACCAAATTACCAACAAGGGGCTCACCATGAAAATACCCGCCGCACTGCGACTAATCGCTGGCATCATGATTTTATTGTCGCTATTGTTAACTTACCTGGGCGGCCCTATGTGGCTGTGGTTTACCGCGTTTATCGCCGTTAACCTGATCCAATCGGCGTTCTCCGGCTGGTGCCCAATGATGGCTCTACTACGCAAATTAGGCATGGAGGAATAATATGCTCACCCCAATCCCAGACTTACTAAAAACCATAGTCCCCAAGCAGCGCCGTGTTGATGCGCAACAAGCCAAGGCGGAGCTGGCCGAAAACCACGGTCTTTTAATTGACGTGCGTGAGCCGGCCGAGCACGCCACCAAGGCGGCCACCGGAGCCATCAATATTCCCCGTGGCGTGTTGGAAATGAAGCTGATGGAAATTGAAAAAGATGCCGCTCGTCCCATTTATCTGCACTGCGCCAGTAGCGCCCGCGCCACCTTGGCCGCCGAGCAGCTCACTCGCGTCGGCTATGAAAATGTCACGGTGATCAGCTGTAAGGCCGAAGAGGTGTGCAACGTTTTCTAGTTGACATGCTTGTCACCGAACAGTAACACTGGTCGGATAAGCTCTGCATATTAAAAAAATAATAGGTACAAACCAATGCAGTTTACTCGTAGACGTTTTTTAAAGGCTTCGGCAGCGGGATTTGGCGCTGCCGTTTTATCTTTGGGCTTAAGCGGCTGTGTATTCGACGGCGATAATGACGAAGAACACCTAGAGGTGAGCTTTGATCACGGCGTTGCCAGCGGCGATCCCCTGGAGGACAGCCTGATCATCTGGACTCGTGTAACCCCCAAAGACCCATCGGTTAGCAGCGTGAAGGTACAATGGCAAGCGGCCACCGATGCCAACTTTGAATCCCTGGTACATGATGGCCAAACCGAGGTGAGTGCGGATACCGACTTTACCCTTAAGGTCGACCTGCAAGGCCTGGATGCCAATACCACCTACTACTATCGCTTTATTTCCTATGGCATAACCTCGGCCATCGGCAAGGGTAAAACCCTGCCCGTCGGCGACATAGATCAGGTTAGACTGGCGGTACTTTCTTGCGCCAACTACCCGGCCGGCTACTTCCATGTGTATGCCGAAGTCGCCAAGCAGGAGAACCTGGATGCAGTTCTGCATTTAGGCGATTACATCTATGAATATGGTGCCGGCGGCTATGCCAGTGAAGACGCAGCCGCCCTTGGCCGTGAGCTGGCCAACGACAACAACGAAGAAATACTCACCCTCGGCGACTACCGCAAGCGCTACGCCCTGTATCGCCGGGATGCAGACTTGCAGGCGGCACACAGCCATTGCGCCTTTATCACGGTGTGGGACGACCATGAGATCAGCAATGATACCTGGCACAGTGGTGCCGAAAACCATGATGACTCGGAAGGCCCGTTCGAAGAGCGTAAAATGCAGGCGCTGCGCGCCTATTTTGAATGGATGCCGATACGCAATGTGGCCGACAAAGAAAAAATCTATCGTCGCTTCGACTTCGGCAACCTGGTTTCTCTGTACATGCTCGATACCCGCGTCTTGGCACGGGATGAGCAACTCAGTTACGGTGACTTCGATCTCACCACGGCCGCAGGCCAGTACGATTTCGCCAGTGCCATTGGCGACCCGAGCAGAGCCCTGCTCGGTGGCGAGCAGCTTACCTGGCTCACCGACGGCATCACCAACTCAAACCAGCAATGGCAAGTCCTCGGTCAGCAGGTGCTGATGACCAAGATGCATCTGCCCGCCGAGGTGATGATGTTATTGGCCGCGGTGCAAAGCACCCTGGCTCAAGGTGGCGACACCGAGCCCTTGCTGGCTCAAGCCAATACCTTGTTTGCCGAGCTGGCACAGATCAAGGGCCGCATTTTAGCCGGCGATCCCAGCGTCACCGATGCCGAGCGTGCTCGTGTAGAAACCGTATTGCCTTATAACCTGGATGCCTGGGATGGCTATGCCTATGAAAGGGAAGTGATTTTAGGCACCGTCTTGGCGACACAGAAAAACCTGGTGGTACTGGCCGGTGATACCCATAATGGCTGGGCGGGACACCTGCGTACCGACGCAGCCAACCCCATCGCCGGAGATCAGGCCGCCGGAGTCGAGTTTGCTACCGCATCGGTGTCCTCGCCGGGTATTGAAGAATATTTGTCATTGAATACGCAAGACCCGCAAGCCATAGCGCAAATGGAACAGGTGATAGCCCTGCTGATCGATGATCTGAGCTACAACAACCTGGTGAACCGCGGCTTCCTGACCGTGACCTTCAGTGCGACCGCGGCGCAGGCCCAATGGCATTACGTTGATACCATTAAGGCACGCACCTACCAGGTCAGCGCCGAGCGTGGCCAACAGCTGCAGATGCTGGCAGGTAACCCTCAGCTGCTACCACTGAGTTAAGTCCCTGACGGAGTCCCTGACGAAGTCTCGGACGATGCCGTAGGCGTGGCCTTCGGCTCTTGCTCAAGGCGCGCCAAACGCGCGTCTATGCGCTCTACCGCATCGAGCAGGCGTACCATAAGCGCCTGCTCGCCTTCAGACTGATCGCCTTGGGCGGCTCTTTGCCCACCCTTGTGATTGCCTTGCTGCTCTGCTGCCCGTTCTTTTTGCGTTAAAATCGCCTCACGAAACAGGTGTGCATCCACCACGCCAAGCAAGGATACCAAGGCACCCGGCCCCGACTGGCCCGCAGTTTCAAAACTTAAGCGATACAAACCAAATACCCGCATCAAGGGACCTTGGGTCATGGCCACATCGGTTATTTTATCCAGCGGAATGGATTTCTCTTCGCGCACCCAGATGCCCCGTTTAACCACCAGCTTCTTTTCGCTTAGGGTGGCCGACATGGCCGCCAAAATACGCCCGCCCAGCCACCATACCAGGACGGCAACTATGGGCAGTAAGACGATGCCAAACAGGGTCACACTGGCCACCAGCAGCCAGACCGTTAGCCAGTATTGCTTTACTCTGGGGTCAAACTGAGCGGTGTTTAAAATCGTCTCGCTACTCATCACTAATCTCCAAACGGTAGTCGAACTCATAATGATGCACGCCCTGGTCTATGCGAATACGCATCTCCCCAACCAGGCCACGCAACTCGCCGCTGGCTGAGTCCGGCACAACCTCCAAAACCAGTCTATCCTGGCCCTGATTCATGGTGCCGAAGTGCTGCAACACAAAACTGCCTTTTCTACCGTCCAGGGTGCCGGTGACCTGCTCAATGGCAACGTAGCCAGCGGAGCCTTTCACCACTGTCATGGCACTCAGCATCTCCCCCTGACTAATGCCATGCAGATCGCCGCTAAAGGTCTTGTCTATCGACATGCGCCCCAGATTAATGCCATCGACGCCCGTGGTATAAGCGTCCTGGGGATTGAGTGTCACGGTAAAGGTGCCAATCGCGTTCATAAGTAAACCTGTTAATGATTGTTTTCTTTTTATTAGTATATAAAAAAAGCCCACAGTTCAATGTGGGCTTTGTAATACTTATTCGAGGTTCCGTCGCAGTTCTTTAATATGTGCGCGCTGCTTGGCGTCAAGCTGAGTGTTGGCCTGCCATTGCAGCCACTGTTTCAGGGCGATGGACATCTGCAGTGAGTAGTCGAGCGAACGCCACTGCTTGGTATCATCATCGGCATAATTGGGGGCATTGCTGTCGTGCATCAGGTTCACCTTTTGACCCTGCTCATTCTCTACCATCATATTAAACGGCTCTCCGGCGCCCACATTGGTAAAGTAAGTCGCATCCACTGTGTCAAACGCCACCTGGTACTTCACTTCGGCGCTGTCGCCGCCTCTGTCTATGCCGGCACGGGTGCTGCTGATCAGCGGCGCCACACATTGATGGGTTTGATCGCCGGAAAACTGGGATAACAAGGGCGGCGTATCGAAGTTTTTATCCGGTACCGAAGCGGTGCCATGGCAGGACATGCAGGAGCTGTTGCTGTTATCGGCGGGACCATTGAGGCGCTGATTGCAGCCCAGATGGCCGGGCGCTCGCATGCGTCCTGAACCGGCGTATTTGTTCAGTTCATCCACGCTGTCCCAAATAATTACCGCTTCTTGAAAGCCATTTTCACGGGGGGCCTGAGGGTAACTGATGGCATAGTGACCGGCGGGCGGTGTGTCGTTGCCCCACATCATGCCAAGCAGGCTGATGCGCTGCCACGGGTTTTTCTCTTTCGCTTTACGCAGGCCATCGGCCACGAAGGTGCCATACACCCAACCGGTATCACGGGCACGGCTGTCTTTGACAGCAAAATCGAATTGCAGCAGTTTGACATCACCCCATTGGGCATAACTGCGCGGACATTGCTGACTTTCTTCCTGCAAGGTACACTCGTGACGCGTATTATCGCTGGGCTTACAGGCGCAAAAGGCCGGATCGGAAATATTGGCGTCCCAGCTGGGCATATTGGTCAATATCGGCAACTGCGCCACGGTCGAGGTATTAAATAACGGCTTAGCGATCACCGCGCCCTCATCAAAACGAATGTTTTCGCTTGGCACCTGAGCACCGCCGTCTTGCCATACTTGCCCTAGGGTATAAGCGGCGGTCGCATTGTAAATGGCCACCGCCCACATGGTGGACTGATCGGTGCCGGTACCCGCCTGCACCGAGAAGGTCACCGGTGCTTCACGGGTTAAGCCATGGGTAAACTCCCGCCCCGACATGGCATCATAGGTTTGAAACGGCATATGGAACCAGGGGCGCACTTGGTTTTCACACACATCGAAGTCTTCCCGACCCTGGCGCTGCACATTGCCGGCGAGAATATAATCCATCACCGCCTCACTGTAGGCAAGTGCCAGCTTATACTTGTCTTTGGCGCTGGTACTCTCGGCAAACAGAGCATCGAAACGTTTATCCCGCCAAGCCTGCGCTTGTTTATCGTCAACCGGCTGAGCGGGAAAGGCATCGGATAGCTGAAAAACCGGGCCGTTATAGGCCTGGTTGGGTACATTGGTCAATGTCTGCCCCGCCCACATTTGCTGAAAATTCGGGTCCTGCCAATAACTGGGATACTGGCCCTGACAGGTATTGATGGATTGATATTGCTGATTATAAATGGGGTCGTTACGCCAATCGGCCAGCGCCGCTGTGCTGGTCAGGGACAGGGCGGCCGCAAACGCACACAGGGCACGGGATGCAGGGGTTATCTGCTTCATTATATTCCTTTTTATTAGTTGATTTTAAATTGATAACCATTAAAGCTTAGTCGTAAAAATAAAAAGCGTTATTACATTTGCTTACGCCGCTCTGATGCGACAATTGCGGGTCGCCTGGGCGTATATTCACTGCCACCTTGCTCTGTTACACTCAAATGGATAATTCAACCTGGGACTGCCATGACTGCATCCAATACCGAAAAAAGTGCATTGCGTCACTTACGACCGATTTTCCGCTTTCTCTTGCCTTACAAATGGGTGGTCGCGGCGGCGCTGTTTGCCCTGGTGCTCACCGCCGGTATAAACCTGTCCCTGGGTCAGGGCTTAAAACAGGTGATAGATCAGGGCTTTATCGCCGGCTCCATGGAACAGCTGCGCGGCTCGGTGTTGTTATTGATTGGCTTAATCACCCTGCTGGCGGTAGGCATCTTTTGCCGCTTTTACCTGATGTCCTGGCTTGGCGAGCGAGTCAGCAGCGATCTCCGTAAAGCGGTGTTTGCCCGTATTCTTGCTTTGCATCCCAGTTATTTTGAAGAAAATCGCAGCGGCGAGATCATGTCGCGCCTGACCACGGACACCACCTTGCTGCAAAGCATAGTCGGCTCGTCATTATCCATGGCCCTGCGCAGCACCCTGATGCTGATTGGCGGCGTCATTATGCTCTTTATTACCAATGTAAAACTCACCCTGATCGTGCTCTTATGTGTGCCCATGGTGCTGCTGCCCATGAAGCTCTTTGGCCGCCGGGTACGCACCCTGGCCAGCAGCTCACAGGATGCCATCGCCGATATCAGCACCTATGCCGGCGAGGTGATGCAAAACATTAAAACGGTGCACAGCTTTAATCGCCAAGGCAGTGAGCTGGCCGCCTTCGATGGCGAGGTTGATAAGGCCTTCGCAGTGGCCAAAAAACGTATTATGCAACGCTCTTTTCTTATCGCCTTTGTGATCTTTATCAGCTTTTCCGGCATCAGCTTTATGCTCTACAGCGGCGGTGTCGATGTGCTGAGCGGGCAGATGTCCGGCGGTGAGCTGGCCGCCTTTGTGTTTTACGCCATCGTTGTGGCCATGGCGGTGGGCACGGTGGCGGAAATTTATGGTGAGCTGCAACGGGCCGCCGGCGCGGCCAAACGCCTGCTCGAATTACTTGAGGTGCAAAGCGATATTATTGACCCGGCACAGCCGCAGTCGTTGGATGCCCAAATCCAGACTAAAGTGATCGAGTTTAACGACGTCAGCTTTCATTATCCCTCGCGCCCGCAGCAAAGCGCCTTATCGGCCTTTAACTTAGACATAGCTCAGGGCGAGACAGTGGCCATAGTCGGCCCTTCCGGCGCCGGTAAAAGCACCTTATTTGAATTACTGCAACGTTTTTACGATGTCAGTGGCGGCAGCATTCGCCTGCATGGCACGGACATCCGTGACCTCACCCTGCATGATATTCGCGAACAAATGGCCATGGTGGCTCAGCACCCTGTGTTATTCAGCGCCGATGTTTATCACAATATCGCCTACGGCAAGGAAGGAGCTACGCAGGACGAGGTCAGCGCCGCCGCCAAGCAGGCCTATGCCGATGAATTTATCAAGCAGCTGCCGGATGGCTATCACAGCTTTTTAGGGGAGCGCGGGGTGCGTTTATCCGGCGGGCAAAAACAGCGTATCGCCATTGCCAGGGCCATACTCAAGGATCCGGATATCCTGTTACTCGACGAGGCCACCAGCGCCCTCGACGCGCAAAGTGAATACCATGTGCAGGCGGCTTTAACCGAGCTGATGAAATCGCGCACAACGCTGATCATCGCCCATCGCTTAAGTACCGTGATGCACGCCGATCGTATTGTGGTAATGGATCAGGGGAAGGTGGTTGCCAGCGGCGATCATGCAAGCTTAATGCAACAATCGCCGCTGTATCAGAAGCTGTGTGAGCTGCAGTTTAATCAGCCCAGTGCCTCCGCTTAGTTTTGTACGTTAGGTACGATTTGGATTTCTACACGACGGTTTAGGGCGCGGCCATTGGCCGTGCTGTTGTCGGCGATAGGACGGCTTTCACCAAAACCTTGAGTGCTGATACGCGCCGGCAGGATTTGACTGTTCACCAGGTAATTTTTCACGCTTAGCGCACGCTGCTCAGACAGGTTCTGGTTGTATGCGCTGGCGCCCGTGCTGTCGGTGTGACCCTGTACACTCAGGTAAGTTTTCTCGTACTTGTTCATCACGCTGGCGATGGCATTCAAGGTGTCGTGAAAACCGCTTGAGATGTACGACTGCTCGGTGGCAAAGGTAATGTTTGAAGGCATAACCAGGCGAATGTTGTCGCCCTCACGTACTACTTCAACACCTGAACCGGCAAGCTCATCACGAAAAGCCTGCTCTTGGTTATCCATGTAGTTACCTACCGCGGCACCCGCTAGCGCACCGATTGCGGCACCAATGAAGATACGCTTATCGTCATGGTCGCCTGTGGCTTTACCTAATACCGCACCGACACCGGCACCGATCCCTGCCCCTTTTTGCGTATTGGTTGCCTGACAGCCCGTTAACAACAACGCCACAGAAGTTAGCGCCACAACAGGAGTCAAAGTGTTTACTCGTTTAGCCATGATTTATTTTCCTATATTAATCCTATTCCGTGATGGTAACAGATTTGCATGAACTGACGGTTAAAATGGTGCCAGCAAAAAGCACTTATTGCACTAATTTCAATGATTTTATTGCTCTGAGTGACCTTGGATGGGCGGCAGTGCATAAGGCTTAACCAACTCCGTGAGCCGACCTTGTTCAGCCATAGAACGATAAAGGGAAGTTATTTGTTTCGCCCTGATGCTGCTGGCAAAGTCTCTGCTGTAGGCCATATGCCCAAAAATAGAGTCTTGAAAGTGATAGGGCTGCTTGATCAGTTGGTGCACGGGCTGCTGCAAGATACTCATGGCGTGATCGGCGGTCTCTTCAACACCGATAAATAAATCCACCCGCTTCTTCAACAACATTTGCACCGCCACCTGCTCCGAGGTCACCGGTACCTTGATGATGTCCGAATCTTTGTCGAAACGGGCAAAGTGCGCCGCCCCGCGCATCACGGCGATGCGTTTGCCATGGAGATCTTCGTAGTCGGTGATGTCGAGATCACTGGCGCGCAACGAGTAAAAGCGAAAGGACGAGTGCAGTGCCATGTAGGCGGGCGTGACAAAGGTCAACCCTTGCTCGCGCTGTTTGGTGCGAATAAGGCCGCCCATGATATCGACCTCATTTTGCTCCAGCATATGCACACAGCGTGAAAAGGGACAAGGGACCACCCGCACTTCAAGCCCAAGCTCAGCGGCGATAGGAGCCAGGATATCAAGCAGCAGACCGCGAGGCTCCGGGCCATCGGTGTCACTGTATGGGGGAGCATGATCTATGGCGACGGTGATGGTGCTCACTTGCGCACCGGCCATGGGGGTAGAAAGTAATAATATTAATGGCACCCAGAACCATGCGCGCATCATAACAACCTCAATGCTGTTGCAACCAAGTAGAACACCTCTATAGTGTCACATAATCTACATAAGCTCTAAATATAATGAAACAATGAAATTGTTATCCATCTTTTATCAGTTCCTCTTGCTAGGCTGCACCAGCTTCGGCGGCCCTGCGGCACACCTGGGCTACTTCCAACGTCACTTTGTGGAAAATAAAAAGTGGCTGACGCAACAGCAGTATGGGCATTTTATTTCCCTGAGCCAATTACTGCCCGGACCGGGCAGCTCGCAGGTGGGCTTTGCCATCGGCGTTGAACGTGCCGGATTAGCCGGGGGTATTGCCGCCTTTATCGGTTTTACCCTGCCCTCCATGTTGATCATGGTGCTCCTGGCACTGGGAGCACAACAATTACCCTGGGCCACCGGAGGCCTTATCACCGGGCTGAAACTGTTCGCCGTGGTGATCGTCGCCGATGCGGTATTTACCATGAGCAAGAGCTTCTGCCGCACCTGGCATACGCGAGCGCTGGCGTTACTCAGCGCCGGTGCCTTGATTCTGTTACCCAGCCTCTATACCCAACTGCTGATCTTAGTGCTGGCGGCAAGCTGGGGAGCGTGGCGGTTACAACCCTTTAGCGCCGACGCAAATGCCCAGGCACCAAAACAAGCGGGCGGCCTGAGCAAACTACCGCTGCTGCTTTTTGCCCTGCTGTTTGTCGTGAGTTTCGCCGCCACAGGTGGACTGTGGCAGTTAAGCGCCCAGTTTTATCAAGCCGGATCCCTGGTATTTGGCGGCGGCCATGTGGTCCTGCCCCTACTCGATACCATTTTGACCGATGTCGATGCCGATAGCTTTTTAACCGGTTATGCTGCGGCACAGGCCATTCCTGGCCCCATGTTTACCTTTGCGACTTATCTCGGTGCGGTCCTGACGCCATCCACTCCCTTATTAGGTGCCTTGATAGCCACACTGGCCATTTTTCTCCCGGGCTTTTTGTTGGTGCTGGGCTGTGCCCGCCATTGGCAAGCGCTGATGAGCAACCCAGTGCTGGCCGGCGTTAGCACCGCGATCAATGCGACCGTGGTCGGTTTTATCCTAGCGGCACTCTATAACCCCATTATTCCCGCCGGTGTAACCCAGTGGTGGTATATCGCCTTTGTTGCCTTGGGATGGTGGCTGCTACAACGCTTTAAGCCGCCGGTGCTGATGCTTATCGCCGCGTTTGCGGCATTGGGGCTGCTGTTAGAACAATTGCCGCACTGATGAGGCTGAGTTTTTGAAATGCGCAACTAAAAAGCCCGGCGAGCCGGGCTTTTTAGTTTAATGCTTAAGACAATCGCTTAGCTGGAGCCATTCATTTGCCCGCTCACACTCTGATAAGGCTTGAGTGCGAAGATGGGCAATACCGCCAACAGGTGGTCCATAATTTCCGCCTGAATATGCTCATAGGAAATCCACCGTTTGTCGGCACTAAAACAATAAAATTCAATGGGCAGACCATGATTCAGGGGCTGTAATTCACGCACCATCAGGGTGAGGTCCTTATTGATACGGTCGTGCTGTTTCAAATAGCCCTCGGCATAGCGGCGGAATAGTCCCAGGTTAGTGACCTTATCGGGCAAGGACGAGGTATTGATATAGTCGGGCAATTGCAATGTGTCGTTGATGCTTTGCTGCAGCTCCTCATCGGCAATGCGGATGCTGTTCATATCAATGTTTAACGAGCGCTTGATACGACGACCACCGGACTCCTGCATGCCGCGCCAGTTTTTAAACGAGCCGGAGACCAAAGTGTAGGTGGGTAAGGTGGTGATGGTGTTATCCCAGTTGCGCACCTTCACGGTATTCAAACCCAGGTCGATCACCTCGCCATCGGCGCCATAACTGTCTACCTGAATCCAGTCACCATAGGTGACCAAGCGGTTGGCCGCTATCTGGATGCTGGCCACAAAGCCCAAGATGGTGTCCTTAAACACCAACATGGTTACCGCGGCAATGGCACCGAAGCCGGAAATAATATAGGTAGGCGAGCGCTCCAGCAGCAGGGCAAAAATTAAAATGGCACAGATGATAAAGGTGATCAGCTTCACCAGCTGGATTAGACCCTGAATCGGTACCTCGCGAGAGAATTCGAATTGGTTGTAAATAGCGCCGCCAATACTCACCAGGCTGCTGACAATAAAGCCACCGTAAACAATCAGCAGAATCTTCACGCAGCTGTGCACTATGTCCAGGTAAAGCTCGGGGATTTGAACCACGGTTTGAAAGGAAGCCAAAAAGGCGACACAGCAAATAAATCCGGCCAAACGACGGTTCAATTTAATCAATAGCGGCTTCAAGGCCGAGGTGCGCTGTGGCGCTATGCGCATCATCACGCTTTGCAGCGCCGGCAGCATTAAACTACTGAGAAAGAAGTACAACAGGATAATGGCCAACAGACCAATCCCCGCCGCTGAAATCGTACTTAATAGCTCCGCGCGCTCGGTGTCGGCGAATAAGGGCTTAAGCAATTTTTGTAAATGACTTTGGGTCATACCTGAGTTACACCTTAGGCTATACCTTTCCTGCGTTATCGACTACTTTGGCGCAGTCGGCCGTGGCTATGGGTGCTTGTTGCTGGGCGATAAGCGCATCCTTGGCCTGCCAAATCTCGTTTAATTGTTGTTGGAACCCCACGCGAAACGCCTTGTCTTGCTGATAGTCACCGATCAGCTGAGGAGCTATGTCGCGCACATTGACCAATAAATCTATCTGCGTCAGACGCCCCAGCATAAAATCACGACAGATATGGGTTCCCTGTGATTGATAGCATAGTGTGGCATCCAGCAAGCCGTCAAACTGCTCCCCTAAAACCTGCAAGGCAAAGGCGATACCGCCGGCCTTGGGTTTTAGCAAATACTCAAACGGACTAAGTTGGCGCTGCTTCTTACCCGGGGTAAAGCGTGAGCCCTCAACAAAATTAACGATACAGGACGGGTATTGCTTGAAATTATGACAACTGCGCTTGGTGCGCTCCACATCCATGCCTTTTAACTTGGGGTTCTTGGCGATCTGCTCCTTGCTGGCCCGTTTCATAAAGGGCATGCCCATGGCCCAGGCACCGCTGCCGATAAAAGGCACGTATTTTAGTTCGTCCTTAAGGAAAAACTTCGGCGCCGGCAGCTCGGTCACGGCGCTGAGCACAACAATATCGAGCCAGCTCAGATGATTGGCAATAAGCAGATACCAGGCCTTGGGGTCGACCTCACCATCGAAGCGCACACTAAAGCGCTCGCAGCCCAGTTGCAACGCCAGACGATTGCCTAGGCGCCAACCTGTGTAAGCCCAATGCAACACCACAGTGGTGGCATAAAACGGCAGGATAAATTTAATCAGCCCCAGGACTGAGACGATCACTCCCCAAACCAAGGTATTGAGCAACAATAAACAGGTGGCCAGACTCCCTACTAACCATTTGGGTAATAATCGTTTCAGCATAATTAGTTCCTATTCTGCTGCACTAACTGCTTCAGGGTCGAGTCTTTTTCTTGCCAGATGGCGTTAAGATGTTGCTGAAACTCTACGCGAAATGCACTGTCGTTGCTATAGTCACCGATCAGTTGCGTGTCCAGCGGGCGCACCTCAACATGCACCACCACCTCTTTCACCTTACCCCCGGCAAAATCCATAAAGGTAGGGATACCGCCCGGGTAATGAATGGTGACATTCACTATTTTACTGATCTGCTCACCCATGGCCTGCAACACAAAAGCGATACCACCAGCCTTGGGCTTAAGCAAATGATTGAATGGGCTGTTTTGGCGCTGATGCTTGGCGTCTGTGTAGCGAGTCCCCTCAACAAAGTTGACGATGGACACCGGCATTTCCTTAAACTTTTCACAGGCCTTGCGTGTGGTTTCTATGTCTTTGCCACGCAATTTAGGGTTTTTCTTCAACTGCGACTTGCTGGTTCGTTTCATAAAGGGAAAATCCAGCGCCCACCAAGCCAGGCCCAAAAATGGCACATACAGCAGTTCTTTTTTCAAAAAGAAGTTCAAAAATGGGATTCGGCCCCGAAAAATGCGCTGCATGACCAGGATATCGACCCAGCTTTGGTGATTGGCAACCAACAGGTACCAGTCTTTTTTGCGTAACTGTTCTAGGCCGGTCACCGTCAGTTTATAGGGAGTGATCAGTTTTTGGTTTATGGAATTACAGGCAACCCAGAAGCTGGCCAGGGTTTTCGCTAAGGCACTCATGGCCTTTTGCCAGGGCTTAATGGGGATCAGTTTTAGCACACCACACAGAACTATGGGGAGAAACCAAAATAAGGTGTTCAGGGTATATAAGCCAATACTCAAAATTTGCCGAACTAAAGCAACCACTGCACGCAAAACAACTTTCCTATTGGGTATAAAAAACAAGCGCTAATGATAGCGCTTTTTGTCTTTAACGGAAAAGGGTTCTGTTGCCTCTTGGCAACAAACCCGGGCTAGTCTTCAAAGTAGGTATAGCCGCTTAATCCATGATTAAGCTCATCCAGATAGCTTTGCTTGAGCTCTGCATCGATAGCCAATGCGCTCACTCGCTGCTGATAACGCGCCGCCAAGGCCTTACTATCGTAATGGACGAATTTTAATACGTCCTGAACGCTGTCACCCTTGATTTCATTGGTCAGGCGGTACTCATCACCGTGCAATTCCACATGCACAGAGTCGGTGTCACCAAAGAGGTTATGCAGGTCACCGAGGATCTCCTGATAAGCGCCAACCATAAACATGGCAATATGGTATTGCTGTCCAAACTCGTAGCGCGGAATGGGCAGGCTGGCCTCAATGCCGGCACCGTCGACATACTCACGAATTTGTCCGTCCGAATCACAGGTAATATCCTGAATAATCACGCGCTGCTCCAGCGGCTGGTCTAAATGTTCGATAGGCAGCACGGGGAACAACTGACCGATACCCCACACATCCGGTAGCGACTGGAACAATGAGAAGTTTACAAACAGCTTGTCTGCCAGCTTTTCGTTCAGCTCGTCGATCACCTCACGATGGGCACGGGCCGACTCGCTCAAACAAGCACGCACCTTATGCAGGGTACGGAAATACAACTGCTCTACCAGTGCCCACTGCTCTATGCCCAGCATGCCGTGAACATATTGGGCATGAGCCTCGCTGAACAGATGCATGGCATCGTGGTAGCTCTCAATGGCCATTCTGGCATTGACCCCGGCGCAGGTTTGCTGCATTTCCAATACCACCTTGGGCAGCTCTGCATCGGCGGCGATCGTCACCTCGTTATTGGGCGCTTTTTCCACGTCCACCACATCGGTGATCAATACCGCATGGTGCGCCGTTAAAGCCCGGCCCGATTCGGTAATAATGGCCGGATGGGCCAGCCCATTGGCATCACTCACTTCGGCAAAGGCGGCCACCACGTTTTTGGCATACTCTTCAACCGTGTAGTTCATCGAACAACTGCTGCGCGAGCCCGAACCTTCATAGTCGACGCCTAAGCCGCCGCCCACATCTACGGTTTTCAATGGCACACCCATTTGGCACAGCTGCGCATAGTGGCGGGCACATTCGGTTAGCGCCCGTTGGATATCGCGAATATTGGCGATTTGCGAACCGATATGAAAATGCACCAGCTCCATTAAATGCAGCTTATTGTGTTGCTTTAAGGTGTCTACGGCCTGCAACACCTGAGAGGCGGTCAAACCAAATTTACCACGTTCGCCACCGGTGTTTTGCCACTTGCCCTTACCCACGGAATTAAGGCGAATACGAATGCCGATTGGCGCTTCCAGGGCCATGGCGTCCATTTCTCTGATCAGTGCATCAAGTTCGGACAGCTTCTCGATGACAATATTGACCTTGTGACCGGTAGCCTGGCCGATCAAGGCCAGACGCATAAATTCGCTGTCTTTATAGCCATTACAGACTATGGTGATGTCCTTTTCGGCCAAACCGAGAATGGCCATCAACTCGGGCTTGGAGCCGGCCTCTAAGCCGACCTGGCCACTGTTGTGCGCCAACAACTTGGAGACAACCGAACGCTGCTGGTTTACTTTGATGGGGTACACACAGGTATAGTCACCCTGATAGTCCTTGGCGGTCTTGGCCTGACTAAAGGCAGAAATCAAACGCGATGCACGATGCTGCAAGATATCGGTAAAACGCACCAATACGGGCAAGGTCAGGCCTTGCTCTTTAAAACGTTCGACTAAGGCATTTAACGCCAAACCGGGTTTGCTTTTATCACCATCGGGATAAGCAACCAGCTCGCCTTGCGCGTTAATATCAAAGTAGCCATCGCTCCAATGACTGACGTTATAAACGGACTGAGCGACCTGATAACCCTCGGGTTGATCTGCCAGGGGACCCCTTTCCATACTGTACTCTCAATATTGAACCAACAATTTGCCGCTAGTTTAATATCTCTTATTGCCACTAGCGAATAGAAAATCACATAAATGCAGCTAAAATTTGATTGAGCATTGCCCTGCGCACTGGCAAAATTGCGCTTCTCATTTATTGGTGATTATTTAACACATGACAAGTTTAGATAAAAACCACTGGTTTACCGAAATCAGTGACCGTGATGGCAGTGCTTTTTCACTGCGCATCAACAAATTACTTGAAGAAAAACAGTCTCCCTTTCAGCATGTTGCCATGTATGAAACCACCGACTTTGGCAACCTGATGATCATTGACGGCTGCACCATGGTGAGTACTCGCGAGAATTTCTTTTACCATGAAATGATCGCCCACCCAGCGCTGTTCAGCCACCCGAATCCGAAAAACGTGGTGATCATCGGCGGCGGCGACTGCGGTACCCTGCGCGAAGTACTTAAGCACAACAGTGTAGAGTCGGTCACGCAAATCGATATCGATGAAGTGGTCACCGAGATGTCGCTGAAGTATTTCCCTGAACTGTGCAGCTCGAACCAGGACCCACGCGCCACCCTGTTATTTGATGACGGCATCAAGTACATGCGCGAAGCCGCGCCCGAGTCTATCGATGTGGTCATTGTTGACGGCACGGATCCGGTCGGCCCGGGTGAAGGCCTGTTCAACCACGCCTTCTACCAAAGCTGTTTGAAAGCCTTGCGCCCCGGCGGTGTGCTGGTACAGCAAAGCGAGAGCCCGCTGATGCATATGCCATTGCTGTTAGAAATGCGCGGTGCGATGAAGGAAGTCGGCTTTGGTGCCTTGCAGACCTTGCCATTCCCGCAGCCTATTTACCCGTCGGGTTTGTGGTCGGTAACCCTTGCTCGCAAAGGCATGGGTTTCGACGGCTTCCGCGCCTGTGATCCACAAGCACTACAAACCGAATACTACACCCCGGGTATCCATCAGGGCGCCCTAAGCGAGCCGCCATTTATGGCCAAAGCCTTCGCAGGCGAAGCGAAATAAAAGAAAAAGGCGAGCTCGACTCGCCTTTTTTAATGTCATCCTAGGCGCCCGCCTTTGAATACGTATGCAACTTCTATGTGATCGCCCCCCGTTCACCTTACTCTAAGATTTCTCTTTAGGCGTTATGTATTACCAGGACAAGTCAATGCGAGTAATTCTCCCTTTGCTTTTGGCATCGCCATTAGCGCTGGCAAAAACCGTGAGCGTCAGCTCTCCCGACGGCCAGATCCAAATTTCTTTAAGCGATGAAGGTGCCCCAAGTTACCAGGTCACCTTTGCCGGTAAGCCGGTGATTAACTCATCCAAGCTGGGTTTTTACTTTAAGGACGCAGCGCCGCTGCGCGACGACCTAGTGATCAGCGACACGCAAACCCAAAGCGTCGACCAAAGCTGGCAACAGCCCTGGGGCGAGCAACGCCTTATTCGCGATAATCACAATGAACTGGCGGTCACCTTTAGCGATGAAAACGATGCCAGCCGCAGCTATACGGTGCGTGTACGTGCCTTTAACACCGGCCTGGGCTTTCGTTATGAATTAGAGGGCAAAGAGCGCCCCGACTACCAGATCACCGATGAACTTACCGAATTTGCCCTGGCCGGACAAAATAACGAAGCGCTGTGGATCCCGGCCCGTGGCTGGAACCGTTACGAGTACGTCTATAAACGCACCGACGCCAGCGAGGCGGCCCATGTGCATACGCCCTTTACCCTGAAAATGGGCAATGGCGTCCATATCAGTATTCATGAGGCTGCCCTGGTCGATTATGCCGGCATGACCCTAAATCAGCGTCGTCCGGGTATTTTTAAAGCCGACTTAACGCCCTGGTCAGACGGCATTGCGGTGAAAACCGAAAACGGTTTCACCACCCCCTGGCGTACCATTCAAATTGCCGAGCAGGCCACCGGGCTACTCAACTCGCACCTGATCCTCAACCTCAATGAACCGAATAAACTCGGCGATGTCTCCTGGGTGAAGCCGGGTAAATACGTGGGTATCTGGTGGGGCATGCATATCAATGAAAACACCTGGGGCAGCGGTGAAAAGCACGGCGCCACCACAGAAAACACCATTGAATACCTGGACTTTGCTGCCAAATATGGCTTCGATGGCGTGCTCGTTGAAGGCTGGAACGAAGGCTGGGATGGCGACTGGTTCTTTAATGGCGATGTCTTTAGCTTCACCAAAAGCTATGATGATTTCGACCTGGCCGCCATCGCCAAGCACGGTAAAAAGGTCGGTGCGAAACTGATCGGTCATCACGAAACCTCGGGCAATGTCAGCAACTATCGTAACCAGATGGAAGACGCCTTTAAGCTCTATCAGAAACATGGCGTAAGCCAGATCAAAACCGGTTATGTTGCCGACGGCGGCAATATCAAACGCATCGATGAGCAGGGTATCGCCCGCTACGAGTGGCACGACGGCCAGTTTATGGCCAACGAGTACCTCTATAACATCGAGCTGGCGGCCAAGTATCAGCTCAGCATCAATACCCATGAGCCGATTAAAGACACCGGCCTGCGTCGCACCTACCCGAACTGGATCACCCGTGAAGGGTCGCGCGGTCAGGAATTCAACGCCTGGGGCACGCCACCCAATCCACCGGCGCATACGCCCATGCTGGCCTATACCCGCATGCTGGCGGGGCCAATGGACTTCACGCCGGGGATCTTCGATATGGGCTTTAACGGCTTAGGTGCCGATACCAACCGCCCGCAAACCACCCTGGCGAAACAACTGGCCCTGTATGTGGTGCTCTACAGCCCGGTGCAAATGGCAGCGGATTTACCCCGTAACTATCTGGCTAAGCCGGATGCCTTCCAGTTTATTCAGGATGTGCCCACCGATTGGGAGCAAAGCCAGGCCATTGCCGGTGAAATGGGCGAATACGTGGTCTTTGCCCGTAAGGAGCGCAAACGCGATCACTACAGTGGTAACGACTGGTACCTGGGGGCCATAACCGATGGCGAGGCCCGCAAAGTCGATATTAAGCTTGACTTCTTAGAGCCGGGTAAACGCTTTGAGGCACAGATCTATGCCGATGGTGAGGATGCCGAATGGGTGAATAACCCCTACAGCATGGCTATCAGCAAGCAGGTGGTCACCCGCAAGGACCAGCTTACGCTTAAGCTGGCGCCCAGCGGCGGTACCGCCATTCGCTTTAAGGCCCTGGACTAATTATTTTTCGGCCTTTTTAGCTATTCGCGATTATAAACGAAGAAAAGGGTGCTATGTACCTACTACCACCCTTATCATAATACCAATAAAGCAGCTTAAGTTAAATACCAGCTCCGTTCCCAAGCGTGCGAGTTAAAAATCAGTCTAAACACCGCACTCTCCGCATATTCAAAATAAAAATTAAAAAATTGCAAAATAAACAATAATAATATTAAAAATTAATGGTAAAAAAATTTAACTTAATGCAAAGTAAACTTAAAACATAATCAAAGGAATGAAAAAATGAATACGGCGAGTAAACTAATACCAATAATCACACTAACAATTTTAATTTCCGCCTGCCAAGCTAGATTGGACCTTGATGTTGATAGTTCGCACATTGAAATACGCCCACCCTCGATTGAAAATGGCGGTGTTTATCAAAAGACTGAAACCGTTATTCGAGGGGGAGGAACCCTATGTAGGGGAACGCGAGAGTTTTGTTCAGAGAAGGAAATTAGACCCGAATTAGAAAAAATGAGATTATTATATCAAGCCTCTGGTCCCACACTTGCCCCATCAAAAGAGGCATCACTATTCTTATTTAACCAAGGTGCTAAAGTAAGCACTTATTCGGTAGAATTAAGTCCTGCAACATCCGGTTACAAATTAACTTCGCCTGCTAAAGTCGCAGAATTTATGGCTAACTCTCCCGACTGGGACGGCTATGAGCTCGTTGTATTTGCATATATAACTGGCGGTAGCTCAGGCTCGGTAAATGTTCAAGGTTACAAAGGATATGAGCAGCTTTTCAACTCAGGTATCTATGTCAATGTCGATTGTGGACAGGTTGGTGAGCCTATCTCAGATTGCAGTATCGTGCCCCACTAGATGCGGATGATTTCCATCAAAGCCTGGGGGATAATGACGTTATTCTTGATTAGCGGGTGCTCAACACCCGCTAACCTTGCCGAATACCTGCAAGCTGAATACCACAATGAAAACGCTTCGTCGCTGGCGGTTGTTACGCAAAAAGACAATACCATGCACTTGGTGAGCTTTTCCATTCAAGCCCCCCAGGAAATACCACGACCCAAGCTAAAACCTATTGAAGAAAGCGACTATCAGCAATTGGCTGCACTGCAGCTCAAAGGCATTAAACTAGAGTTATTTGCTAATAATAAGCTAACTTGCTTGGCCGAGACCAAGGAGTTACTGGAAAGTATATTTAAGGTGCTAAAACAGTCCGGCCGAAACTCTGGATTTGTTACCAATCAGCATCACGCTGCCTACCTAACTGATGAGAAAAATCATTTCTCTGTCAACCCAGTAATCCATGGCCAGCCCATAAAATCCTTGCATTATCTAGACTGCAACGCAAACCTGTTTCAAGGTGTGATTGAGAAAATTCAACACATAACCCACGAAGCAACGCATATTGAGGTAAACAGTATCCACCCCAACCTCTTTAGAAGAGACGGCCTCGACCGTTTAACCAATGAGTTTATTGCCGTAAAAATGCAGAGGTGCTTTACCGAACACCCTCCCTATTTTTACAATGAGACTATAAGCCAAGGTATTTATACTGAAGAAGACTATGCGGGATACCTCTTACAAGTAGAGAATCTATATAAAAGACAATCACAAAAAAATCATGATTATTACTCAAATTTCGCGAAAGTTATATTTGACTCATGGGCGTTATTATTAAAAAAAAATAACAAGCCGATTTCAACTAACTGCAACCTTGATTTATCTTCAAAGACATCTTTATATTCAGAAAGAAAATCAGTCCAGGCTATATTAGTAAAGTATGGAGTTCGACTTCACTAACCAATCCAATGAAAGAACTCTACTAAAATACACTCTACACATTCATTAAGTTGCACCCTCTTTAACAACACCTTGTCAAAGCCGAGGTATGCAACTCCTACATTTGCACCGTTCGACCAGAAAAATCATTTATTCGCTTCACCATCAAAGAGATTTGCGGTCGGCCCCTTGTATGTTTCCGCAAGCAGTAAGTACTCGGTGCGTTTAATCTCGCGAATAATGGAATTACGGTTCATTTCCATAAAAATCCACAACTTCACCGCGATTTGCACCATGAGGCCAACAATAAACCACACCGCCCAAAAAATCTGGTCACCGACCTCGGTGGCGATGTAAAAGCGATAGCCACAATAAATAAAGGCCGCCGTGGCAATCAAGGCCAACAGGGTTGAAAGCCACACCCAGCGGCGCATGGAACCCTGGTAGGTTTGCCCCAGGCGGGCAAATAAGCCCTCATCCCGACTTAAAATACCATCTAATTGCTGGCGCTCCTGCGCCAGCTCCGATTTAATTTGCTGCTCTAGATTCATGCTCGTTTCCTCTTTCATCTCGGGCCCACTGGCTTAATTTCTGTCTGGCACTGTGTAAGCGCGATTTAATTGTGCCTATAGGCGTATCAAGTACCGTGGCGATATCCGCTATGGGCAACTCTTCTAAATAAAACAAATACACACTATGGCGCTCCACGTCTGGCAGTTGGGCTATCAGGGCGAGTAAGTCTAAATGCCTCTCTACCTTGGCCGTATCCCCGCATTGTTGCGGCGGTGGCTCGGCCATCAGCAGCTCTTTTTGCCGACGTCGCGTTAGGTCGATAAAACGTCGATACACGGCGCGAAACAACCAGGCTTTAAAGGCACTGGGTTCAAGCAAAACGCGAATATCTTTTGCCACCTTGCTCCATACCTCCTGAGTGAGATCCGCCGCATCCTGCTCACATTGGCAGAGCTTAAAGGCAAAGCGATAACTGCCCTGATAGTGGCGCTCACACAGGGCCGAAAAGGCGCTTGTATCTCCTTTTTGCGCGGCCAGCACCAGCAAAGCCGTGGTAGTTTGTGTCATAGTGAAAATCAACTCTTTATTACAAGACGCAGCAGCAGAGGAAAAGGTTGGCTACCAAGGTAATTAATTTATGGCTGCCGTCAAAGTATAGCTGCTAGATAGCTGCTAGTATGGTGCAAAATTGAAGCAAATTAATTGATTTTAGGTGTGTTTATGCGGTTATTCTCGCTGCTGTTATTACTCTTTTGCGAACTTGCCTATGGCCAACAAGATGCGTATTCCATCCCCCGCAGCCAGGTCATCGAATTAGTGGATCGCCATAACGGGCACACCTACCCCCTGTATATTAAGCTGCCAGCTTCCTATGCTAAACACCCTAGTAAACACTACCCGGTTATTTACCTCACCGACGGCCATTACAGTTTTCAACTGGTCTCCGGGGCCACTCGCTTCCCGATGAATTCAGGGGCCATGCCCGAGGCCATTTTAGTTGCCATTGGTTACGCTCAAGGCGACAAGGGCCAGAGCAGCCGCGTTCGTGATTACACCCCAACCAAAGAATCGAGCTGGAAGCTGACCACCGGCGAAGCAGCGAAACATGCGCGCTTTATTCGCGAACAGGTATTTACCCATATACAAAAAAATTACCGCGCTCTGGCAACGCAGCGCACCTATATGGGGAATTCTTTAGGTGGACTGTTCGGCGCCTTTTTACTGCTGCAAGAACCGGATATGTTCAGCAACTATATTCTGGGCAGTCCATCGGTGTGGTTTGATAACCAGTCTATTCTGGCTTTTGAGCTAAAGCCCAGTAAGGCAGCGCCCAAGATCTATATAGGTGTCGGTAGCTTAGAAACCCCAGCGCATGGCGAGGGGCAAGATATGGTGGCAGGCGCACAGGCCCTGTTTGATAAGCTGCACAGCCTGCCGGCGAGTCACAGCCAAATCAAGCTTAGGATCATAGAGGAGGCTCGTCATACCACCGCCTTCCCAAGCACCTCAATCCAAGGCTTGGATTGGCTGCTCAGGGAAGGTGGGTAATACCAATTACGGCCACTTTACCTCGGCGGCAAGAACGCGCTCCGGGGCAATATAGTGAATAATATCACCACCTTGGATGGCGTAATCAAGCGGTGGATTAAGATCCATATCCAGGGCGCTGCGGTTATGGGCAATGCCTAAGATGGTAGCGTCGTACTGGCGCTTAAAGAGCTCAAAAATATCGCCATAGGTGAAGCGGCTGACTTCTTTAGGGATCACCATGGAGAAATGAGTGTCGCCGTGCAGGCTCGACATAATTTCCTGCTGCACTCGGCTGGCACCCGGATCTTCCATGGAGCGCACCAGCACCTCGGCGGTGCGGTTAGAGCTGCATTCAACGTTGGCGCAGTGTTCACTGAGCATTTGTGCCTTACTTTCATCATCGAAGTAGGCGCAGATATGGGCGTTTTCCTTCACCAACTTGCTGATCTTCAGTGCCGTGGTAAAGCTTTGGTTATCGTCTGCCCCTTCTACGATGATGCGATCGGCGGTACTGATACCGACACGATTAAGCTGCTCTTCATCGGTATAGCTGCTCAGTTTTACAAAGCTGACATGAGGCTCGGAAAAGAAAGGGTGCTCAATGTCGTCGGTCACCGCCAGCACTATCTCTCTGCGAACCCGTTTGTCATCGGCAAGAATGTAGCGCACCATTTTGCGGGTGCGCACTGGGTGCCAACCAAAGATAATAATGTGATTGGCAAAATGCGTTACGTCTTTTTCACCTGTCATAGCACGCCTTATTATATGTGTAATGGTTTGCCCGGCCTTACCCAGCAACATGCCAAATAACGCCAAACCGAAAGGAATTTGAACCAGGGCCACCAGCAGACGGCCCAGATCGGAGGTGGGACTTAAATCGCCATACCCCACGGTTGAGGTGGTGACCACGTAATAGTAAAAAAACGTGTTCGGCGCCAGCAAGGCTTGTTCACCGGCGACGGCCAGTAGCAACCAGGTTAACCCCATGTGCACTAAAATTGCGATCACCACCGCCTGCCAACTGAGTTGGTCGATATGATTGCGAATGGTGAGCAAGATGCGCTTAATCAATATCGGCATAATTCGCCTTATCCCTAACTATTTGGGCGCCGTAGGCGCCCAATTTTTATAATTATTTCAGCATTCTAACTCTTCTTGGTCGCTAATGCCTCAGCAATATATTGGTCGATTTGCTGTTCTAGTACATTAAGTGGAATAGAACCATGACGCAAGACCTGATAGTGGAACTCACGCACATCAAAATCATGACCCAGGGCTTTTTCCGCCTTGGCGCGCAAACGCTTAATGGTGAGCTCGCCGATTTTGTACGACAGTGCCTGAGCCGGCCAGGAGATATAACGATCCGTTTCTGTTTTCACATTATGCAGTGATAACGCTGTGTTTTCGCTCATAAAATCAAGCGCCTGCTGGCGTGACCAACCGAACATATGCATACCGGTATCCACCACTAAACGGGCCGCACGCCACATTTCATAGGTGAGACGACCAAAATCGCTGTAGGGGTCTTGATAGAAGCCTGCTTCAATGCCCAGGTATTCACTGTACAACCCCCAGCCTTCGCCAAAGGCCGACAAATACGCATTGCGACGGTAGCTTGGCAGGTAATCCAACTCGGCATTAAGGGAGATCTGCAGGTGATGACCCGGTACCGCTTCGTGCAGGGTCAGCGCTTCCAACACATACAAGGGACGCTTATCCAGGGCATAGGTGTTGACCCAGTAGAAGCCTGCTTCGTCGTCGCGACTGGCGCCGGAATAACGACCCGTGGTGTATTTAGGGGCAATGTTAGCGGGAACCGGCGCAACGCCATAAGGCTTACGCGGCAACTCCTTAAAGAGTTTGGGCAACTGAGCGTCCATCTTTTTGGCAATAAAAGACGCTTCCTTCAGCAGTTCTTCCGGGGTGGTGGCGTAGAACTGTGGATCGGTTCGCAAAAACTCAACAAAGTCGGCAAAGCTGCCTTCAAAGCCAAGCTCATCAATGATCGCCTGCATCTCGCCGCGAATACGCTTCACTTCCTGCAAACCCAGCTCATGGATTTCTTTTGGTGTCATCTGCGTAGTGGTGTAATGCTTGGCACGGTTGGCATAAAAGGCCTCGCCATTAGGCACGTTAGAGATGCCTATGGTATCGCGGGCGCCGGGGCGGTAGGTGTTAACGAAAAAGTCGTAATACCCCTGATACGCCGGTAGCACTTGGGTACCGATCACTTCCTTGGCCTGACTTTGTAGCTGGGCAAACTCTTCGTCACTGATACCTGCGGTATTGCGCTTAAACGGCGCGTAAAACTCGGACTCGGTGACATCATCCACCAAAAAGGCGCTGATGGACTCTTCATACCCGGCAAGCACGGCCTTAGGCTGAGTTAAGCCGGTTTCCAGACCCTTGTTCATCCAATAGATATTCTGTTCAAAGAAGCGCGGTACCTGACTTAAACGCTTAAGGTAGGTTTCAAAGCCTGCTTTTGAGCTGTAATCGCCACGGGCAACCATAAACGACAGCGAGGAGTGAAAACCATATTCCGAGGTCAGCGGCATATAGTGGGTATTGAAGCGATACTCATCCAGCTTGTTTTGCACCTGGGCGCGGATGATCTGTAAATTGATCTTGTTTTCATCACTGAGCGCTTCAGCATCGATGGCATCCAGCTGAGCCAGTAATGCTTGGCGCTGCTCGTATTGCGCCTTGAGGTACTCGGGGCTCAGGTTCGCAAGCAGGTAGCCATCGACTGCTTGCTTGTATGGGTTCACGCTTTCGCGGTACTTGACGATTTGCTCGGCAACCTGGGTGAAGGTTTCATCGGCGCTAAGCGCCGATGTCTTGCTTGGGGCTGCACAGGCGCTTACGCCCAATGCCAGCACGGTGGCCAAGGCCAGGGTTTTCAATTTTATGGTTGGCTGCATATTTCTATTCTCGTTATTGCAAGGCACTTTAGTGCCCTACTCTAGCCCAGCGGCTATTTGTGTCAAAGTCGATGCGACCAAATCCCCCTTCTATTATTCACCCCACTGCGATTGCACGGCTATTAGGTCACATTGGCGAAAATCATGGCGGGCGTAAAAATGGCTTAATCCTTGAGCTGTTACGGGCCCTCAAGTACACTATGGCCAACGTCCCCTCTAGGCTTGAATTACCATGAAAGAAGCTGAGCAAAAAACCACGCATTTTGGTTATAAAACGGTCGCTGCAAACGAAAAAGCGGCCCATGTTGCCGATGTATTCCACTCGGTGGCAGCGAAGTACGATTTAATGAATGATTTGCTCTCTTTTGGCATTCATCGTCTATGGAAACGCGTGACCATCGCCAGCTCGGGCGCACGCAAGGGCCAGACTATTCTCGATTTAGCCGGCGGTACCGGCGACCTGACCGCTAAATTCAGCCAGCTGGTTGGCGATACCGGCCGAGTGATCTTGGGTGATATCAACGACTCCATGCTCAAGGTGGGTCGTGACAAGCTGCGTGACCGTGGCCTGGTCAGCAACATCGAATACGTGCAGATGAACGCCGAAGAGCTGCCGTTCCCGGATAACAGCATAGACGTGATCACCATCGCCTTTGGTCTGCGTAATGTCACCGACCAAAGCAAAGCCCTGGCATCTATGTACCGCGTGCTTAAGCCCGGCGGCCGTCTGCTGGTATTGGAGTTCTCCAAGCCTGAGCATGAAGTGCTGACCAAGCTGTATGATCTCTATTCCTTCAATATCCTGCCCAAGGTAGGCCAAGTAGTGCTAAACGACAGCGAGTCTTACAAATACCTTGCCGAGTCTATTCGCATGCACCCGGATCAAGAGACCCTGGAAGGCATGATGAAAGAAGTCGGCTTTGAGCAGACCAGCTATCAGAATATGAGCGGCGGTATCGTTGCCCTGCATCGCGGCTTTAAGTTTTAAGGAGCGGCCATGCTCGGGCATTTTGCTATCGCCGCCATAGAAACACTCGCCAACAGGCTACTCTCCCTCGACCCACAGGTGCAGGCCCGTCTTGCCAAGGTCCAGGGGCAAAGCCTGGTGGTACATGTGCGCGACTGGCAGCAATTTATCAGCGTCGTCTACGCCAGCGAAGGCCTGATGCTGCAAGTGCATGACACGCAACCTGAGCACAGCGACTGCTTTATCAGTGCCGATACCGACACCCTGATGAAGCTCAAAGACCCGTCGCGCCTGACCCAGCTGATCCGCCAGCATAAACTCGATATCGACGGCGATATTCATCTTGCCCAGGCCTTTAGTCAGGCCTTTAGCGAGCTGGACATAGACTGGCCGGAGCATTGGTCGCAATATATCGGCGATGCCCCGGCTCAGCTGCTGTGGCAAGCTGTCAGCAAGGGCAAGGCTCAGGCTTTAGAGGCCCAAGGCAAGCTTGACCATATCCTGCTGACGCTGTTACAAGACGAACTCAAAGTGAGCATTCACCCGCTGGAACTGACGCAATTCACCCGTCAAAATCGCCAACTAAAAAGCGATGTCCAACAGCTGGAACAGCGCCTAGATAAACTATTGGCGCACATGCCAATGCAGCAAACAAGAGGTTAATTGTGGCCGTAGCGCGACTGTATTTCATCACCAAAACCTTATTGCAATACGGCATTGATGAGCTACTGCCTCAGCATAAACTGCCCTGGTTTGCCAAACTGGCCAGAAGCAGCGCCTTTTGGTTGCGCAACCGCCATCGCGACAAACCCGCAGGCATGCGCCTGCGCCTGGCCCTGCAAACCCTAGGGCCGGTGTGGATTAAATTTGGACAAATGCTGTCTACCCGCCGCGACCTCTTGCCTCCTGAGATAGCCAACGAACTGGCGCTGCTGCAAGACCAGGTGCCGCCGTTTAGCGGCGACCTGGCACAGAAAATTATCGAACAGGCGTTAGAAATCGACGATATTAGCGTCGTATTCAGCGAATTCGACACCACCCCTTTGGCCTCAGCTTCCATTGCCCAGGTGCACACAGCCAAGCTGGCCGATGGCAGCGGCGAGCACCAGGAAGTGGTGGTGAAGGTCATTCGCCCCGATATCAAAAAGCAGATCGATGCCGACCTCACCCTGATGCAACAATGCGCCAAGGTGGTGGCCAAATTACTGCGCGAGGGCCGTCGTTTACGCCCCGTTGAGGTGGTCAAAGAGTATAAGAAAACCCTGCTCGATGAGCTGGATTTAATGCGTGAGGGCGCCAATGCCATTGTTCTCAGACGCAACTTTGAAGGTTCTGAATCCCTCTACATTCCCTATGTGTACAGCGATTACAGCCGCAGCAATGTGCTGGTGATGGAGCGCATTTACGGTATTCCTGTCTCCGACACCGATGCCCTGCTTAAGCAAGGTACCAATATGAAGTTGCTGGCCGAGCGTGGCGTTGAGGTGTTCTTTACCCAGGTGTTCCGCGACAGCTTCTTCCATGCCGATATGCACCCGGGAAATATCTTTGTCTCTCACGAGAACCCGCACAACCCGCAGTATATAGGCATAGACTGCGGCATTGTCGGCACCTTGAACAAGGACGATAAACGCTACCTGGCTGAGAACTTTATCGCCTTTTTTAACCGCGATTACCGCAAGGTAGCGGAGCTGCATGTGGACTCGGGCTGGGTGCCTGCCGATACCAGCATAGAAGAATTTGAGTTTGCCATTCGCACCGTGTGTGAGCCGATTTTTAATAAGCCGCTGGCGGAGATCTCCTTCGGCCATGTGCTCGTTAACCTGTTCAATACGGCACGACGTTTTAATATGGAAGTGCAGCCGCAACTGGTGTTGCTGCAAAAAACCCTGTTGTATGTTGAAGGCCTGGGTCGCCAGCTCTACCCGCAGCTGGACCTGTGGCAAACGGCGAAACCTTTCTTGGAAGATTGGGTCAAACAACAAGTAGGCCCTTGGGCCGTGGCCAAGCAAATGTATGCTAATTTGCCGTTTTGGGCGGAAAAAATGCCCGAAATCCCAGATTTGCTCTATCACGCGCTAAAGCGTCAACATCTACAAGCGCCACCGCCGGCCAATAACCTCAAGCCCCTGCTGCTCACCGTAATAGGTTGCAGTGGCTTGATTGTGAGTAGTATTTTAGTCATCAACCACTGGTATACTGCCGCCGCGATCGGCGCCACCTTGGGAGCAGGCCTTTGTTGGCTGGGCTGGCGAAAGGGTTAGGAGCTGGTTAGCTGTGCAAAGCAGCTCAGCTCGCCAGACCCCTCGCTTAACGATTTATACTATTAGCTCGACGTAGTACAAGGTATACTCGTCGAACAATTATCCGCATATCTGGAGTACATATATGGGCATCGGTAACGTCGGCTGGGTACAGCTACTGATTGTTTTAGCAATTATCGTATTGTTATTCGGCACTAAAAAACTACGTAACATTGGCAGCGATTTAGGCAGCGCCGTGAAGGGCTTCAAGAAAGCCGTAAAAGACGAAGATAAAAACGAAACGACCACGCAAGAAAAGATCAGCGAGCAAGACAAGGCGACTAATTCGGCCGCCGATAAAACTGCCTCGCAAGATAAAGACAAGGTATAAACGCCGATGGGCATGTGGGAATTGTTGGTCGTGGCCATCGTTGGCCTGATCGTATTGGGCCCCGAGCGTTTGCCGGTGGCCATCCGTACCGTCAGCACCTGGGTGCGCAAAATTAAGACCATGGCTAACCATATTTCCGCCGAAGTCAGTGAAGAGCTGCGCGTTCATGAGCTACACCAAAACCTCAAAAAGGCCGAGCAGCAAAACATGAGCGATATTTCACCTGAGCTGCAAGAGTCGGTCGCGCAACTGCAACGCGCCGCGCAATCGGTTACCCGCAGCTATGAGCAAAGCAGCGACAGCACGCCAAGTACCGAGAGCAAAGAGCCGCAAGGCATCACCGCCGAGCCAACCACAGACGTTAGCAACGACCAGCACAGCACGAAGAAAAACCATGACTGAACCTGCGCAAACCGGCTTTATTTCGCACTTACTTGAACTGCGTAACACCTTGCTGCGCTCCATTGTCGCGGTACTGGTGATCTTTGTGGGTCTGGCCTATTTCGCCAACGACATCTACACCTTTGTCGCCGATCCCCTGGTGGCCAATTTGCCGGAAAACAGCCAGATGATCGCCACCGACGTCACCGCCCCGCTGTTTACGCCCTTTAAACTGACCATGTTTGTCGCGCTCTTTGGCGCCATTCCCTTTATTTTGCATCAAATCTGGTCCTTTATAGCGCCCGGCCTATACGCCCATGAAAAGCGCATGCTGATCCCCGTACTGCTGTCGAGCATAGTGCTGTTTTATGGCGGTATCGCCTTTTGTTATTTTGTTGTGCTGCCGATTATTCTCAGCTTTTTCACCGGCATTGGCCCCGAGGTCATGACCTTAACGCCGGATATCAGCAGTTACTTAGGCTTTGTGCTCAAGCTGTTTTTGGCCTTTGGCATCGCCTTTGAAATCCCCGTCGCCATCATGTTGCTATGCTGGAGCGGCGTTACTTCAACCGCCAGCCTTAAAGAAAAGCGCCCCTATATTGTGGTCGGCGCCTTTGTGGTGGCGATGTTTCTAACTCCACCGGATGTGCTATCACAAACCTTGCTCGCCCTGCCCATGCTGTTATTATTTGAGCTTGGCCTTATTTTGGCTGCATTTTATAGTGCGAAACCATCATCGGAAGAATCACAGGAAGAAAAGCAATGAAAAAATACCTCGTGCCCGCCTCGCTAGCCTTACTAGCCACCCTAAGCACAACGGCCCAGGCCGATGACGGTGTGAATATCCAGGCCTTAAAAGCCTGTAGCTATATCGAAAACGATTTCCGCCGCCTTTTGTGTTACGACAACATTATGGCCGGCAAACCCATCGACAGTATGCCTGCCAACATGCCTGCCGAAGTGCCTGCGCAATCGCAGAAAGGAAAAGGCAAGGGACCTAGCGCCAATGCTGCAGGTGCGGCGGCAAGTGCTGCCAGCAACAAAGGCAACAACAGCAAACGCGAGTTTGGCCTAGAGCATAAGCAAAAAGACGATAACGACGGTAACCCAGACGAACTGGTGGCCAAGGTTAGCAAGGTAAAAGAGGCTCCTTATGGCGAGCTGATCATTACCCTGGATAACGGCCAGCGCTGGCGCCAGATCGGCACCGATTCATTCCGTATCAGTAAAAACGATACCGTAGTGATCAGTCGCGCCATGTTCAATTCCTTCTTGTTGAAAAAACAAGGCAGCAACAAAAGCATCCGTGTAAAACGCACCGACTAAGCGCATGATCGACGCCGGCGTTAACCTTAGTAGTAGTCAATTTCGCCATGATCTTGATGCCGTGGTTACCCGCGCCCGCGAGGCCGGCGTCCAATCCATGATGGTGATCGGCTGTGATGAAGCGGATAGCCAGCAAGCGCTGGAACTGGCGCAGCAATTTGACCTCTATAGCTGCGCCGGCATTCATCCCCATAATGCCAAGGATGCCACGGACGATTTCGCTGCCAATCTCACCGCTATGGCACAGGCCAAAGAAGTCATCGCCATCGGTGAATGCGGCCTCGACTATAATCGTGACTTTTCTCCCCGTCCGCAGCAAAGAGACGTTTTTGCCCGTCAGTTAGCACTTGCTAACGAATTAGATATGCCGGTGTATTTACACGAACGCGACGCCCATGATGATATGCTTGCCATGCTACGTGAGTATCAGCCTCGCGGAGTATTGCACTGCTTTACCGGCAACCGCCAGCAGGCGCAAAACTATTTAGACCAGGGCCTGTATCTGGGCATTACCGGCTGGGTGTGCGACGAGCGCCGCGGTAGCGACCTCAACGATGCCCTAAATGTGCTGCCCATGAACAGGCTGCTAATCGAAACCGACGCCCCCTACTTACTGCCGCGCACCATTCGGCCCAAACCCAAGTCTCGCCGCTGCGAGCCGGCGCACTTATCCTATGTGGTGGCGCATCTAAGCCAGCACTACCAGGTATCCCCAGCACAATTAAGCGCCACCAGCGTCGCTAACTTCCATTCCCTGTTTGCCCTTGAGCGCTAAGGGAAAACCGCGCTATCGATAACTATGCGCGACATCAATAAATTATCTCATTGCCAGAGCATCGCCTTGGATTAGCTGGTAAAATGCTCGCATATATCCCGCGGCACTCGCCTTGGGGCTGACACATATTGTACAGGAGAGCACCATGCCTCAATCAGGACTCGATTTATTTCCTTACACACGTATGCGCCGTTTGCGCAAAAAGGATTTTTCACGCCGTTTGACTCAAGAGCATGAGCTTAGCGTCAATGATTTGATCTACCCCGTTTTTGTGTTGGAAGGAAAAAACCGTCGTGAAGCGGTGGAGTCGATGCCGGGTGTGGAGCGCCTGTCTATCGATTTGCTGGTTGAAGAAGCCAAAGAGCTGGCTACCCTGGGCATTCCTGCTATTGCCCTGTTTCCGGTCACCCCAGGTGATAAAAAATCACTGCATGCGGAAGAAGCCTATAACCCGGAAGGCCTGGCCCAGCGCACCGTGCGCGCCCTAAAAGAAGCGGTACCCGAGCTTGGGGTGATCACCGATGTGGCTCTTGACCCCTTCACCGTGCATGGTCAGGACGGCATCATTGATGACAGCGGCTATGTGATCAACGACGTCACCACGGAAATCCTGGTAAAGCAGGCGCTATCGCACGCCGAAGCCGGTGCCGACGTGGTTGCGCCATCGGATATGATGGACGGTCGCATCGCCGCCATTCGCGAAGCCCTGGAAGAGCATGGCTTTATTCACACGCAAATCATGGCCTACTCAGCCAAGTATGCCTCAAGCTACTATGGTCCGTTCCGCGATGCGGTAGGTTCGGCGGGCAACCTCAAAGGTGCCGATAAGAAAACCTATCAAATGAATCCGGCCAATTCGGACGAGGCACTGCGCGAAGTGGCCTTGGATCTGCAAGAAGGCGCCGACATGGTGATGGTGAAGCCGGGCATGCCATATCTGGATATCGTGCGCCGCGTAAAAGACGAATTTGCCGTGCCCACCTTTGCCTACCAGGTGAGCGGTGAATACGCCATGCATATGGCCGCCATCAACAACGGCTGGTTGAGCGAACGCGACACCATCATGGAATCACTCTTGGCCTTTAAACGTGCCGGTGCCGACGGTATTCTGACCTACTTCGCGAAAAAAGCCGCTATCTGGCTCAATGAAAAGTAACCTTTTCCCGGACGATAACGCCACGTTATCGTCCTTTTATTAGGGTCTGTTTATCTTTGCGGTTTACTTTATGTTCAATCTAAACGCATTCTGATGAATATCATCACTGATTTATGTGGTTTAATTCATCCGTGAAGCTTGGTTACATCGCGCATCCATGCGCTCACCTCGCTAAGCTGCGAAGCATTGCTTCGGTCTTGCTCGCCTATGTTCATAGCGAGCAACACAGAGCAGGGTGCGTTTAGATGAACCCTCAGGGCAGCGCTTGTAGCAGAAACAAACAACAAAGGTCAACAGACCCTAAAATCATCACAATCACGTTAATTTCCTGACACTATTGTGTAATCTCTCCCCCGTACACTATGTACCCCTTTAAGGGTTAATCTAACTAGAAACACGGGATTTATATCATGAAGAACACCTTTACACCGGTCGCCCTGGCGGTTGCCAGTGCCTTTGTGTCGCTCTCGGCACAGGCGGATATGGTCATTTCCGAATATGTTGAAGGCAGCAGCAATAACAAAGCCATCGAGCTGTACAATCCAACCGACAGCGAAATTGACTTAAGTCAGTACCAATTGGCCTTTTATTTTAACGGCAGCAGCAGCGCCGGTTTAACTCTAACGCTCAGCGGTACCCTGGCACCAGAGGGGGTGTATGTTGCCGCGCATAGCTCGGCGGCAGCAGACATTCTCGCGACCGCTTCTTTAACGAACGGCAGCGGCTGGTTTAACGGTGATGATGCCATAGTGCTGAGCAAGCAAGGCGTGGTTGTCGACAGCATGGGCCAGGTGGGGATGGATCCGGGCTCGAGCTGGGGGGAAGGCACAAGCAGCACCCAGAATAATACCCTGCGTCGCATCGATGGTGCACCGGCGCGCACGGATATTACCTCGCCCTATGATCCAAGCGCGTATTTTAGCGGCGCCGGCAATGATAACTTTAGCGATCTCGGTCAGTACCTGGGCACGAACCCGCCGGTTGAGCCGGAGCCAGAACCGGATCTCAGCCTCACCTGTGCCGATGCGGCCACCGCCATTCACAGCATTCAGGGTAATGGCGCGGTCAGCCCCTTGGTTGGCGAGCAGGTGGTGGTTGAAGCCGTGGTCAGTGCCGACTTCCAAAACAGCAATCAGCTAAGCGGCTTCTTCCTATCCTCCTTGCAGGGTGATAACGACCCGAGCACATCGGAAGGTGTCTTCGTCTATCACCGCGGTGACGACGTCAATGTGGGTGAGCGCGTACGCTTAATTGGCACGGTCGCCGAATACTATGGCGCTACCCAGCTTAAAGATGTGACCGCCCTGGTCGATTGCGGCACCGCCGCGGTTAGCGCCACGCCACTGACCTTGCCCCTGGCGGATGTAAATGACCTGGAAGCCTATGAGGGCATGCTGGTCAGTGTCGCCCAGCCACTGTACGTCATTGATAACTATAACCTGGCGCGCTACGGCGAAGTGGGCCTGGCTAGCGAGCGCCTGTATCAGGGCACCCAGGTTG
Source organism: Pseudoalteromonas sp. T1lg75 (assembly GCF_002964705.1). Lineage (GTDB taxonomy): Bacteria > Pseudomonadota > Gammaproteobacteria > Enterobacterales > Alteromonadaceae > Pseudoalteromonas. The sequence goes on from NZ_PQCD01000006.1 coordinate 61,292, forward strand.
CCCTGCCCGGCGCTGCCGCCAATGCGGTGGAAGCCGATAATCTGTTAAGGCAGCTGCTACTTGATGATGGTTCAACCCGCCAAAACCTTGAGCCCATTGCCTACCCGGCCCCTGGCCTGGATGCCTACAACACCCTCCGCCTGGGCGACACGGTCAGCGGCCTGACCGGGGTGCTGGGTTATGGCTTCGATCGCTACCGTCTGCACCCAAGCACAACGCCACAGTTTGTTGCCGCCAATCCACGTACGGATGCGCCTCAGCTTTTGGCCGAGGGCGATATCAAGGTAGCCAGCTTTAACGTATTAAACTACTTCAATGGCGATGGTCAGCAAGGTGGCTTCCCCACCGCTCGCGGTGCCGACAGCCTGGAAGAATTTATTCGCCAAGAGCAGAAGCTGGTCAGCGCCATCACCGCCTTGGACGCCGATATTATCGGCCTGATGGAAATCGAGAATGATGGTTTTGGTGAATTCAGCGCCCTCAGTTCCTTGGTTAATGCGCTGAATGCGGCTAGCAGCGAAGGCGAGTATGCCTTTGTCGATTTTGCTGTAGAGCAGGTAGGCAGTGATGCCATCACCACGGCGCTGATCTATCGCAAGGACAAGGTTGAGGAAAATGGCTTGGCCGCCATTAACGATCAGGGTGCCTTTGCCTACGGCAACCGCGCCGCCATAGCGCAAACCTTTAAGCACCTTGCCACCGATGAAGTGCTCACCGTGGCCGTCGCCCACCTGAAATCCAAAGGGGGTTGTGGCAGCGCCCAAGGCCTGGATGCGGACCAAAATGACGGCCAAGCCTGTTATAACGCCACCCGCGTTGCCGGTGCCAACGAATTCGCCAGCTGGCTTGCCAGCCACCCGACCGGCGTCAATGATGAGGACATCATTATCGTCGGCGATATGAACGCCTATGCCATGGAAGATCCCATCCAGGCTTTTGCCAGCGCCAGTTTTGCCAACGTTCTGCCGACGCTTAACGGTGATAACCTGAGCTACTCCTATAATTTCCAGGGCCGTTTAGGGAGCCTAGATCACGCTTTGGCGTCGCCCAGCCTAATGGCCAAGGTAGTCGCGGCAACGGATTGGCATATCAATGCCGATGAGCCGCGCGTGCTGGATTACAACCTGGAGTTTAAGTCGCAAAATCTGCAAACCAGTTTGTTCGCGGATCACCCATATCGTGCCTCGGATCACGACCCTGTGGTGGTCGCCATTAAGGCCGAGCCAAAGCCCAGTGAAGAGCTCAGCGGCGAGTTCACCCTATCCAAAGGCTGGTTCCAGCCGAAAAACTTCACCATAGAGCTCCCCATGGATTTCGATTATCTGAATATCGAGCTGGTAGGCGGCTGGGGTGATGCGGATCTCTATGTCAGCAAGCAGCGCCGCGGCACGAATAAACACGCCGATTGCGCCTCGCGCAACAGCGGCCCAGAGGAGCTGTGTCAGTTCACTAACCCGACTGCGGGTAAATGGAAGGTACGCGTTCAGGGCAACCAGCCTTACGGTGAAGTAACCCTGCGTTACCGCGCCACCAAGTACTAATTGCACTAAAGCGCTTATGACTAAAAAGGGCAGATATCATCTCTGCCCTTTTTGTTGAAGCATGTTTACTGCTTGGTCTGTTAGAGCTTTGGTAGTACCAAGGATATTGGATACATCATGATAAGCCAGATACAGCAACAGATTGCCGCACCGACAATGGCAATGAACCGCATCATTAAATCGTGATTCGATGTGATCTGATAATGGCGTAACAGCAAGATAAAAGCCGAGCCTGCTAGAAACAAGCTGCACACCAAATAAAGCAGCACTGATAACTTTAGAAGCACGAGTAGGTTAACTAGGCTTGATAAAATTATGCTTGTTCCAAGCACCACAGTGCTGAACAGCGAAAATTTGGTAACACCTTTAAGAGTGATAACTAGCTTCCTTGCCATAAAAACTCTAACTCCCTAGCAACGGAAAGCTTTCCTACCTACGCGCCTTTGATTTAACTGAATTTTTCACTAATTTTATTTCCAGCCCAGACTATAACCGCCAGTAAAGCCATTATGGTCATACTAATTGGGCCTATTGCATATTTCTGACTTGCAAATAAATTTGCAATTGCTAGGACTGAAATGATCGTTGGAAACACTCTTTTACCATGAACTGAATAGCTAGCGACTAAAACACCCACAGCTATCCAGAAGTACATTAAGACCCCACCTTATACATAAAGACCGCCACAAACGCGATCTACTTGTTGCAAGTCGAGCCGCGAAGCGGCGCTTTGATGTCGCTTGTTAGAGCTACATCACCTTGTAACGATTTTAACTGCATGTAAATGATCGAAATAAATAACCATCTCTCCAGTTTCAAACTTTTGCTCTTCTAGCGGCTCAGAACCATCTTCTGAATGTAACTCGTAAGGAATATACAGTTGGTAATCGTCCAATAGACCTAAGTTTAAATCAACTGTTTGAGTCAACGTTACGGCCTGCAAGTTTACTCCATAAGCTTGCTTGAAAAGTGCTGAATCAATAGTAAACTTTTTGCTCGGCGATATAACTTCTATTCTTTCAACCCTATCACTATCAGCTTCACGCACTATTGTGAGAGTTAATCCATTAGATGAAAGAATGAGCTTATCTAAATCCACTACAAGATTGGGCGTGGCGTTGAGTGAACAACTAAACAAAAGAAAAAATGCTAATAGGGTTTTGGCAATACGCATATCTTTCCTTATAGCTTGGTCTTCCCCATCAAAAGTAGACAGGTTATTACGCAAACCGTTGCTCATACTCCAGCGGGCTGAGATAGCCTAACGCAGAGTGACGTCG
>NZ_PQCD01000007.1 GCF_002964705.1 Pseudoalteromonas sp. T1lg75
CCTGCCGTCTCAGTGGGGTCGCATTATAGGGAGATTCGATTTCGACGCAAGCCCTTTTTTAAAGAAAATTGCGAAAAATAGATCGTTTGCAGTTAAATTGAGCATAACGACTCAAAAACATACAAAAAACCACCTAACGGTGGCTTTTTGGCGGGGTTTTAATTGCTAATGGTCAGTTTCCATCCAGCCTTTCGCTGGTAGAGTGACTCTTGCTGTAGCTCACTGAACATCAGGGGATGCGCATCTAACCACTGCTTATCTATATAGAGTGTCAACGCATTATCATGTTCTTTAATTACCAGCTCGGGCAAAACATCATTTTTTCGGCGCATTGACAGAATTACCGCTACTCGTAATAACCGTACTAACTGGGCAGCCAGATTTTCATGAGCACCCAGCGATTCGAAGTCACCGGCTAATACATCGCCTTTATGGAAACGAACTAGTTTTGCCACTAGGTTATGCTGTTGTTTGGTAAACCCGGGCATATCGGTATTTCTGATGATATAGGCACCATGCTTTGGGTATTGCTTATATTCAATTAATAAACCTACTTCATGCAACATGGCTGCAGCGGTCAATAACCCATGATCCGCCTCACTAAGTTGCCAGGGCTTACTTAACTGCGCTAACAATAGTTTAGCAATACAGGCAACCCGTTCGCCTTGTCCACGATCCACATGATAGCGAGTAATAAAACTGTCTATGGTGCGTTGGCGAATATCCTGGCGCTGCAATTGCGGCACCATGCTATAAAGCACGCCTTCGCGCAGTGCTCCACCGGCTAAGCCCATGGCACTAACCTGTAAGCTCTCAAAGATGGCTATAAGAATCGCGAGTCCAGACACAAAGACTAAACGACGCTCTTCACTCAACCCAGGAAGTTGAAGCTGATCAATAGATGCGTATCGGGTTGTTAATTGGCGGATATCAAGCAGCTTATCCAGTGTCAGGGTTTCATCTTGGCGCTGGGCGACCATGATCTCTTGAATAGCCTGAACCGTACCGGATGCACCCGCGGCATAATCCCATCCGGTTGCTTGATATAAGGCAATAATAGGTTGCAGGGTTTGTTTTGCCGCCTTGATGGCATTGTCATAATTGCTATCGCTGAGCAAACCATCTTTAAAGTAATGCTCAAGGTAGGTGACGCAGCCCATATGCAGGCTAGTGTAATGAATGGCTTGTTGGCCTTCGCCTATGACTATTTCGGTACTGGCGCCACCAATGTCAATTACCAGCTGCTTACCTGTACAAGCCGACGTATGCGCCACACCCTGGTAGATGGTTTTTGCTTCTTCTTCACCACTGATCACATTGATGGGATGACCGAGAATTTGTTCGGCACGAAGGCGAAACTCATCGGCATTTTTTGCTAGGCGTAATGTTGCGGTGGCAACAATGCGTACCTGAGTCGCGGGAATATCCTGCAGGCGCTCGGCAAACAAGGCTAAACACTCCCAACCACGCTCCATTGCTTCCTGACTCAGTTGCATGCTGCCATCCAACCCTGCAGCCAAACGCACCTTGCGCTTTACCCGGCCAATGGTTTGTAACGAGCCAGCCACTGTTTTGGCAATCAACATATGAAAGCTATTGGAGCCAAGATCGATTACCGCATATAAATCATCTTGGAGAGAAGAATTCACCACGTACTTACCTCTAAAAAAGCTTGGCCTGGGGCCAAGCTTGCACGTCGTTTGGACGTGTAGTCATGCTAGTAGGCTAACGTCCTTGCCCATGGCGGCGACGACCTTGCCCATGTCCTTGGTTTTTACCTCGTGAACGCCCTTGCGGCTCACGACGTTTAATTGTTTTAGGAACCGTAAGATCATCCAACAGCGCCGTTTTATCATAATGAGACACTGGGATATTGTGCTCAATATAGTCTTCAATCTCTTGCAGGTTATAGGCGTATTGCTCACAGGCAAAGCTGATAGCATGGCCTGATGCCCCTGCACGACCGGTACGGCCAATACGATGCACGTAATCTTCGCAATCATCCGGAAGGTCGTAGTTGAACACATGACTGACTTCAGGAATATGCAAACCACGGGCGGCAACGTCCGTAGCAACTAAAAGATCCAGACTGCCCTTGGCAAACTGTGCCAAAGTTGCTTGTCTCTTCTTTTGGTTCACATCACCGGTAAGAAGGCCGACGCGATGACCATCCGCCTTTAACCAGGCATACAACTTTTCACAAACGTGTTTGGTATTGGCAAAGACAATGGCTTTTTCTGGCCATTCTTCTTCGATCAAGGTGAGCAGCAGCTTCATTTTGTCGTCTTGTGACGGATGAAACAACTCTTCCTCGATACGCTTGCCGGTTTTCACATCCGGCTCAATTTGCACATGCTCCGGGTTGGTCATATGCTCGAATGCTAATTCTTGAACACGATAAGACAGGGTTGCCGAAAATAGCAGATTTAGACGTTCGGTCGCTTCAGGCATGCGGCGGAACATATAACGGATATCTTTGATAAAGCCGAGGTCGAACATGCGATCCGCTTCATCCAGTACCACAACCTCGATGTCGTTAAGGGTATAACACCCTTGTTTGTACAAATCGATCAGACGTCCCGTGGTACCAATTAAAATATCGACACCTTTTTCTAGCTGCGCCCGTTGTTTTTCGTAATCTTCGCCACCATATAATAAACCTAGTTTAAGATTACAGTGCGGTGCTAAGATTTTTGCATCTTTGTGGATCTGAATCGCAAGCTCCCGAGTGGGAGCCATGATCAGGGCTCTTGGTTGCTGACCCGACGGCTTTTGACTCTGCAATAAGTGATGACAGGTGGCGGTAAGAAACGCCAGTGTTTTACCTGTGCCAGTTTGCGCTTGGCCCGCAATGTCGCGGCCAGCCTCAACATAAGGCATACACTTCGCCTGAATAGGCGTGCAGTATTCAAAGCCACTTGCTTGCAATCCGGCAACCACCTCCGGAGCTAAAGCAAAGTCTGCAAATTTTTTATCGGTTAAATGTGTCTTATTCATAGCGATAAAGCATAACGCTTAAACTTGCAATAAGAAACAAGAGTGTTTAAATACGCACTAAATAAATTCGCCAAATTTAACGGAGAGCGTGATGAGCGATAAAATTATCCAATTAACAGACGACAGCTTTGAGGCTGACGTAATGCAATCAGACAAGCCAGTACTAGTCGACTTTTGGGCTGAGTGGTGTGGTCCTTGTAAAATGATTGCCCCTATTCTTGACGATGTGGCTGGCGAGTTTGAAGGCCGTGTGACTATCGGTAAACTGAATATCGACCAAAACGCCGGCACTCCACCTAAGTTTGGTATCCGCGGTATTCCAACCTTACTACTGTTCAAAGACGGTCAGGTTGCCGCTACTAAAGTAGGTGCCCTTTCTAAAGCTCAGCTAGTTGAGTTCTTAGAAAACAACATCTAAGCAATCAATTATAAAAAAGGGCGCTCGCCCTTTTTTTATATGACATTTTGTATAAAGACTGGACGATAAGCCACTGAGCTGCTAGTTTATAACCCCAACAATTCCAAGTTTATCCAAAAACCTCACTCGAAGTATTTCTATTTCGAGACGATAAATAGTTAAAGAACCCACCAATATGCATTTACGCGAACTGAAAGACAAGTCTATAAAAGAGCTTGTAAACCTAGCCGAGTCTATGGGCTTAGAAAACGTAGCCCGTCTAAGAAAACAAGACATTATCTTTGCCATCCTGAAAGCCCACGCAAAAAGTGGCGAAAACATTTACGGTGGCGGTGTACTAGAAATCCTGCAAGACGGTTTCGGTTTCTTACGTAGCTCAGAAGCTTCGTACCTGGCCGGTCCAGACGATATTTATGTATCTCCAAGCCAAATTCGTCGATTCAGTTTGCGCACGGGCGACAGCATTGCCGGTCTTATTCGTCCACCTAAAGATGGCGAGCGCTATTTTGCCCTGCTTAAAGTTAACGAGGTTAACTTTGATAAGCCGGAAAACTCACGCACCAAGATTTTATTCGAGAACTTAACGCCACTACATGCCAATGAACGTTTACGTATGGAACGTGGTAACGGCAGCACCGAAGACATCACCGCCCGTGTTCTTGACCTTGCAGCACCAATTGGTAAAGGCCAACGTGGCTTGTTGGTTGCACCGCCAAAAGCCGGTAAAACCATGCTGCTACAGAATATCGCCCAGTCTATTAGCTATAACCACCCTGATTGTGAGCTGATGGTATTGCTTATCGATGAGCGTCCGGAAGAAGTAACAGAAATGCAGCGCCTGGTAAAAGGCGAAGTTGTTGCCTCAACCTTCGATGAGCCAGCAAGTCGTCACGTACAGGTTGCGGAAATGGTGATCGAAAAGGCAAAACGCCTGGTTGAGCATAAAAAAGACGTGATCATCCTACTGGATTCAATTACCCGTTTAGCTCGAGCCTACAACACAGTGATCCCGTCATCGGGTAAAGTACTCACTGGTGGTGTTGACGCCAATGCCCTACATAAACCGAAACGCTTCTTCGGTGCGGCACGTAACGTTGAGGAAGGCGGCAGCCTGACCATCATCGCCACCGCGCTTATCGATACCGGTTCGAAAATGGATGAAGTTATCTACGAAGAGTTTAAAGGTACAGGTAACATGGAACTGCACCTGAACCGTAAGATTGCCGAGAAACGCGTATTCCCGGCGATTGACTTCAACCGCTCTGGTACTCGCCGCGAAGAGTTGCTGACTAAACCGGACGAACTACAGAAGATGTGGATCCTGCGTAAGATTGTGCACGACATGTCGGAAATCGATGCCATGGAATTCCTGATCGATAAGCTGGCCATGTGTAAGACCAATGATGAGTTTTTCGACTCTATGAAGCGCAAGTAAGCCTGCACAGAGTTAAATAAAAGCCACTGTAATCGCAGTGGCTTTTTTGTGTCTGAAGTCTAATGCCCCGACTCGGTATCGTGCATCGCCAGATCGTGCAGCAGCTCGCTTACGTGCTCACCGTCTTGGAATTTGGCGGCGCGCTCAATGTCACTGAGCAGTTGGGCAAGCTCCTCATCGGCAAACATTTTTGCAGCGCCAGCCAAGCGATGGGCAATTTTGGCCACGACAGCGATATCGCCGCGCTGCTGCGCCGCTCTAAGTAGGGCGATTTCCGCCGGCAGGGTTTGCGCGAAACTGTGACGCAGATCGCTCATATCAACCTCACGGTAACCCTCTTTTTGCTCACCGATACTCAAATAACGCTCTAACATGGCACAAAACTGTGCCTTATCTATGGGCTTGGCCAGGTGGCCGGCAAACCCTGCCTGCTTATAGTGGGCGATTTCATGGGTCATGGCGTTGGCGGTGAGGGCGATAATGGGGTTACCAAAACCACATTGATGCAACAAGGACAGCGCCCCTAAACCATCCAGTATTGGCATCTGAATATCCATCAACACCAGATCCGGGTTATGTTTCAACGCCAACTCCACCGCTTGTTCACCATTTTCGGCGCTGTAGACTGTCACTCCCAAATTCTCCAAGGTGCGCTCAATCAGGCGACGGTTATCCGGGTGATCTTCAGCCAGTACCACGCTGCCGTTAAAGCTGGAAGTATAACAAGGCGGTTGCTGTGCCTGCACATCGCTCGTCAATGGGCTGTGCTGACAGGGAAGTTTAAAGCAAAAGCAACTGCCTTTGCCCAAGGTGCTGGTCACGGTAATTTGACCACCCATGATGCACGCCAATTGCTGCGACAGACTCAAGCCCAGTCCGGTGCCACCAAAGCGTCGGCTAATGGAGTTATCTCCCTGACTAAAGGTGGTAAAAATAGCTTCTAGCTTGTCCTCGGCGATGCCAATCCCCGTGTCTTCAACACAAAATACCAGGGCATTTTCCTTGCCGCTGACCTTGAGGGTCACAGCCCCCTGCTCGGTAAACTTAATGGCATTGGAACATAGGTTAACCAGTACCTGCTTGACACGAATATAGTCCAGCTCGGCACCGCTGTTGGCCGCCAGCTGGTTGTCGATGCAAAAGCCAATCCCTCGCTGCTGGGCGCTGGGAGCAAACATGGCATTAATATCGGCGAGCAGCGAATCCAGACTTACCAAAGCAATATTAAGCTCAAGCTTATTGGCCTCGATCTTACTTAAATCCAGCACATCATTGATCAGCTCACCCAGGTGCTGGCTGTTGTTATAAATAACCTGCAGCTCCTTGGCGACATCTGCGCCACGTACCTCGCCATGAATAATGGCTTCTGCCTGGCCCATAATGGACGTCAGCGGCGTTCTGATCTCATGACTGATATTAGCCAAAAATTGGCTTTTTATTTCATTGGCTGAACTCAGCTGTTGCGCCAGGGTTTCTAGCTCCTGGGTGCGCAGGCGTACTTTTTCTTCCAAGATGGCATTGGCCCTGCGCTCGGTGGCACGACGATACAAGAGCACCCCGATGATCAAGGTCAGCAACAGTAACCCAGAGACCAGCCAGGTAAATTGATTGCGTTGGCGCGCCGCCATACGTTCAAATTCTTGTTGCTGCTGCAACGATTCCACCTGACGCTGCAACTGGGTCGTATTGTATTTAGCATGGAAGTCATTGAGGCGACTGGCAATGGCATGACTGACGGCTAGATCGCGTTCACGCTCATATTTTTCAAACAATACCAGGGCCTGCTGCGTATCCCCCTTGGCGGCCACCAGCAGCAGTTCTATTAAATAGGTATTGAGCGACTCATCGTCCTTGTTGTTCTGGCGCGCCAACGCATAGGCCTGTACTAAGGCTGCTTCGGCGCGCTCGTACTTCCCCCTTCCCATACAGCACCTTGGCGGTGATCTCTTGTACGGTAATGAGCCCGGGGAAATAGTCGATCACCTCAAGCTGCGCCTTCGCTTCTTCTAAGGTAGCCAGGGAGTCATCAAAACGGCCTTGAAAGAAATACAAGTCGGCCAAGTTCATCAAGGTGTTATGCAAGCTTAAAGAATCATTGGTCTTGGCAATGTTCGCCAACGCCAACTGATATTGCTCGGCGGCGGCGTCAAGCTGCCCGAGGTTGCGGTAAATAATGCCGAGATTAGACTGCATTTGTGCCAGCCCGGCTGTATCGCCCAAGCGCGTAAAGGCATCCCCCACGGTCCCATACATTTCTAACGCGGCATCGAAGCGATCGGCACTGATATAGGCGCCAGCAATATTGTGAATAATATCGACCCTATCCTGCTCCGAGCCGTATTCGTCATACAAGGCTTTGGCACTGCCGTAATAGTCAATGGCCTGCTCCAAGCGCTCCGCGCGCATCAAGGCCAAGCCGATATTATTGTATAAATGGGCCTGTAGCAGCGGTTCATTGGCTTGCTCAAGTATCTGTAATGCTCGGGAGTAGTCCTCCACGGCACTGAGGTAATGACCACGGTAATAATTGGCTATACCCTGCTTTTTCGCATAATCGGCACGGCGTACCGGAGGTTCTCTATCGGCGGATAACTGCTCCGCGCGCAAAAAATATCGGGTCGCTTTTTGGTAATCACCCTTAGCAAAATAGTGCTCGGCGACGAACACGGTCAGCGCCAACTTTTCACTATCCGCCAGGGGCTCACTTAAACGTGTTATGGCACTATCGAGTTGTTGCTCTTTGGGCTCACTCTGGATTTGCTCTAGCGCGGTGTTGGCAGCATAGCTGGGATAGGGGGAAAGAGACAAAGCGGCCACGACAATAGCGCTCATGATGAGATAAAAGCTGACCTTCCTTTGCGACATTACTTTCTTCCACTTTGGCTTTGTACTAGAGCATAGCTGCCATACCCTAGCGTATTTATTACTTGAGACATAAATAGCATCACTTTCGATTCGCATTGCTATCACTAACGCTCGTGCCACCGCCTATCCTTGTTGGCATTCGCTTTTATAGAAATAGCCTCAACGTATTGCGAGTGTTTGCTATTTATTCATATCCAGCGGGCATATTCAACTTTATTACGACTATTAACCTATGCCACTCGCATGCCAGGGTGCTTGAAGCGCCCCCTGTCTAAAAGAGCAAATTATAGCCCATTTATCAACGAAGTTATTGATTTACTTAAATAGTCTAAAGAGATAGGTCCCTTTCGAATACATTAAAAATGAAAACATGAATAACACACCAATACTTGCAATTGATAATCATTTGCAATAGCATGCGCATTCACAATAACTCTTAACAACTCTTTAGGATCTTACGCAATGACGCGCCACCCTCTTTCACTCATTATTCTCAGTGCCTTATCTACGCCAAGCCTAGCGGCAACCCAAATGGAAACCATTGAAGTGATCGGCAGTTATTTCAATGATTATAAGGTCGACAGCGCTTCCGGCGCCATGCGCACCGATGCCTCACTGTTAGAGACGGCCCAGTCGGTGACCGTGATCCCAGAAACCATAGTCAATGAGCAGCTGGCCACCACCCTGGGTGAGGTCTTAAGTAACGATGCTAGCCTAACCTCGGGTTCAAAACAGCGTAACCGGGAAACCTTCAATATGCGCGGCTTCAGCCTAAGCTCCGCAACCGGCTACCTGCGCGATGGCCACCAGCACTGGTCACACTACCAACAGCCCATTGAGATCTTAGAGCGCGTTGAAGTGATCAAGGGCCCTGCAAGCATTTTATATGGTCAGTCCGGTCCTGGCGGCTTAGTTAATATGGTTACCAAGAAGCCAAGTGCAAATCGCTTTGTTAATCTCAGCGCCGACGTTGATCAACATGGCTCAACGCGTTTTATGCTGGATGCCAGCTCGGCTCTTAACAACGATGAAACGCTGCGCAGCAGAGGTATTGTGGTTAAGCAAGACGTTAATTTCTGGCGTGATTACGCCAATGGCGACGAACGTGAGCGCGACCGCTTTCTCGGCGCCCTGGTCGTTGATTACGACTTAAGCGAAGATACCCTGATCCGTGTTCACTATGATCGCACCGACGACAAAACCGGTCTCGACACCGGTGCCTGGCTAGATGAGCAAGGCAAGCTGATTGGCGATGATAAAACCATTTACGACTTTTCCTGGGCCTTTACCGATATTGAGGTTGAAAACCTCGGCCTGGATGTACGTACCTACCTCAATGATAACTGGCAACTTAAGCTCGGCTATAACGAACAAACCTTCGAGCGCCAACGCTTCGAGTCGGCACCACGTAAACCCGGTGATTATCAACTCGGTGACAGCTATAACTCGCGCCCCTATGATCGCTTTGACGACTGGCAATTTACCACCGCCTATATCGACCTTATCGGTGACTTCCAACTTGCCGGAATACAGCATCAGCTTTTGATTGGTGCCAATAGCCTGGATTATTACTATGGCCAACTGCGCACCAGTGCCGATGCCATCGATTTTATCCCTGGCCAAACGGAACCGAGCCGCCCCGACATCAGCTATAAAAGCGATACCAGTCTAAGCAGCAACGAGTACGACTACTACGGCATCTATATTCAGGATTTGATCACCTTGAATCCCCAGTGGCAGCTGTCCCTCGGTGGTCGCTATGATAAACAGAATAAAGAAGGCGCCGACAACGAGTCAGTGCTGCCTAAGGTTGGCCTGCTGTATCACCCGCACCACAATGCAACCTTGTATGCCAGCTACTCAGAGGGCTTTGAACCTCAGGGCTCGGAGCGCCTTATTAATGAAAGTGATAAAAACCATAATATGAAACTCGATGCCATCACCTCGGAGCAAATGGAGATAGGCGCGAAATGGCAATTATTTGATGATCGCCTGCTGCTCACCGGTGCACTCTTTGATATTAGTAAGAAAGGCACCCTGGTTAGCGAGTTGGTGGAGCATCCGGATTATGACACCATCACCACGCAAGTGGGCGAGCAGCGCCATAAGGGTGCCGAGTTAGCCGCCCAAGGTGCCCTGAGCGACCGCTTCTTTGTCATGGCCTCAACCATGTATCTGGATGCCAACTACGAGCGTGATGAAACCCTGGAAGGAAACACCCCGGCAGATGCACCGAAATGGTCGGCCTCATTGTGGTCACGCTATGAAGTCACCGAAGCACTGGCGCTCAATGCCGGGCTCTTCTACACCGGCAAACGCTTTGCCGACAGCGATAACCAGATAGAAAAAGACGCCTATACCCGCGTCGATGTCGGTGCCACCTATGCCATCAAGCTCGCAGGCAATGATGTGGATCTGCGCTTAAATATCGAAAACCTTTTCGATACCGATTATTTGGCCGGTGGCGGTGTCAATAATGTCACCGTAGGTGAAGGCACCAACTTCCGACTTGCCGCACAATTTAGCTTCTAAGGGCATGATAAAAAGGCCACGTCTGTGTGGCCTTTTAATTAAAAGCTATTTGTAACATAAGCTTACAATTCGTTTTTGCTCGTATTCGATACCTTGCTTACAGTGGAGTCATTCTCTTAATGACAAGGAAGTAACATGGCTATTGGCATCTCCAATGCGGCACAACTGCGCCCCACCAACGTAAACCGGCATGCCGGCAACTACAGCCTGCTCCACCTCGGCCCAGTGCCCTTAATCCCCTTGGGCCTTCCACGAAAAAGCCTTAAACACTGGCTGCTTTGGGCTAGCTACCATAGCCTGGCTGTGTGGTTATTACTCTTGTTCAGCTATTATATTTACCACCAGCAGCAGGAACAAAAAGCGCGACAACTGAGTATTCTATCGGCACCCGAGATCTATGATGTTTATTTAGTCGAACAGCAAAAGTTGTTTCAGGCCCTTGGCGAGTCCGCACGCCCGGGTTTTATGGTGTTACAAGTACGTGCGGTTGATGAGGCTCAGATCTCAGTTAAAGTCGGCGCGGTAAGCTACCAAAATAGGAACGGGGTCAGCAAAGCAATTCGCATGGATAACCTGATGCAAAATGGCTACTTTGCAACACAGCCACTTACCCTTTCACGCGCGGCTCTTGCCGATTACTTTGCAACGGGTGCACTCTATGCCGCTCACAGGCCCAATCATATCTACATCAACGGCGGCATTGTTAGGCCTCTCCCCAAGCCCAAGCCCCTATACTCAGGGGTCAAGCTCAATAAGGCCAACCAGCGTGGTATCGAATATTATCGCCAAGGCGCTTGGCAAGAAGCTTTAGCTGCGTTTAAGGAAGGAGCTGACCAAGGCGACAGCTGGGCGCAATACAACCTTGGCGATATGTACCAAAAAGGACATGGCGTTAATGAAGATCTTAAGCAGGCCTGCCTATGGTTTACCAAGGCGGCTGAGCAAGATCATGCCCAGGCACAAGCAGCCTTGGCTCAATGTGATTAACTCCTATCTACATGGCATGAAAAAGCCCGGCATTTTCCGGGCTTGCGCTTGTTGTTACTACAGCTTCAGATGCTGGTCTAAAAATGCCATCACCTGCTGATAATAATGTAAGCGATGTGATTCGTTGTAAAAACCATGTCCTTCGTCTTCGAGTAATACATACTGATAGGGATGCTTGGCCTTTTTCAGCGCCTCAATTAAGGACTCAGCCTGCTCAATAGGCGCGCGCTCGTCCTCTCCACCATGCACTATCAACACCGGCGCCTTCAACTTGTCGATGTTATAGCTAGGCGAGAAGGCCTTAAGCTGAGTTTCGTCTTCTCCCAGCACTTTTTTCAAATAACCCTGACCACTGGCGCGCTCGGCAATGTCGCCTTCTTCAAACATGAGCGGTAAGTCATAGACACCCACCACACCCACGGCACATTTGAACATGTCTGGCTCAATAATGGAGCTTTGCAGCGCCGAGTAGGCACCGAAGCTACCACCCATGATGCACATGTTGCCTTTGTCTACCCAGCCCTGGGCAATCACATACTTTACGCCGTCGATAATATCGTATTGGATATCCGTACCCCATTTACGGTAACCGGCACGCTCAAAGTTGCCACCAAAACCGCCGGAACCACGGAAGTTAACCTGTAATACGGCAATCCCACGGCTGGCAAGAAGTTGAACATCCGGATCGAATCCCCACCAGTCACGAGGACCATGAGGGCCACCATGAGGCAACACCACCAAGGGTAAGTCTTTTAGCTCTTTGCCATATGGAGCGGTAAAGTAGCCGTAAAGGTTCAGACCATCGCGGGCCTTAAATTGAATCGGCGTGGTTTCGGCCATCTTTTCCACATCCACCCAGGAACGCGACGAGAATAAAAACGACAGCTTGTTAGTCTTACCGTTATAAAGATAATAACTACTGGGGTGACGGTCACTGCCCGCCCACACCACACTCATATTGCCATCCTGCGTACTGCTGACGATGCGCACCTGACGCCCGGGGATGGCTTGCAGCAAGCCTTTTAAACGCTGGCTCATTTTCGCCTCGGAATCAACGAAGGCATAGGTTGGGTATTGAGCCTCATACTCGATAGCAAATACCGACTTATTCACATCGTCGACCCACACCTTGCTAGGTGACACACTGCCTTCGCGATGCACTAGCTCATATTCTTTGGTTTCAAGATTGAGCTTATACAGGCCCGATGGTTCACCTTGCTTTGCCGCGCTGGCATAGACTATATCGCCTTCAAGATTAAACCCGTGTAAGCGAATATCCGAAAGATCCAACTCCGATAATGGCAACTCTACCCACTCCCCCTGCTCAAGATCGCGAATATGCACTTGCTGGTCGCTGGATGTGTCGGTAGATACTGACACACGCACTCGACCTTGCTCATCGGTTAAGAACTGCGCCATGCGTGAAGGTGAACCCATTACCCTTCTACGCTGGCCACGGTTAACATCAACTTCGTAGACAATGGTATGGGGCTCTTTGGAGCCGGTCCAAGGATAGGTAACAATGAGCATCTTATCTTCATCATGTACCAAGGGATCCAGTACATAGGAGGTGCCGTACAGAGGCGTTGCTTTACGCACCCTGCTGCCAGTTTGCATTTCACCTTGGTACCCAACTAAATATCTTCCTTGTGTACCATCGGCATTCACACCGAAAAGCTCCCCGTAATACTGCGGATGGTCTTGCCACCCCTTAAGGTATTCCTTACTTAGCACGACCCGTTCATTATTAACCCAGTGGTAATCTCCTACCTGCGCGTTTTCAGGGAAGCGCACCCCATGGTGCATTTTAAATTCTTTGGTATCGAGAAGCAGTAATACGTTTTTCCCTTCTTGCTTGGTCATCACCCCCATATAATCTCCATTGGGTGACAATTTAATGGAATGGTATTGCACATCGCGGGAAAAGGTATCGATAGGAATTAGGCCTTGTTCCTCGGCCTTTTGCTCTTGGCTATAGGCAAAGCTGGCCATGGCTCCCAGTAGCAGGCCGACTAAGATCTTCATAGGTACTCTCCTTGAGTTTGGGGCTGCACCCTTAATATTTGTTATTTTTTCAGCAGCTTGACCAAGTGTAGTGCGATTACGACGACGAATCCAGCGATAAGCCCGGCGATACCATTGGCGCCATTGACGACCAAGGTTTCAAGCAGTCCACCGTATTGAGCGGCCAGCTCACCCCAGTGGCCAATAAGGTGATGCAGGGGCACAATGCCATGCACCAATATGCCGCCACCTACTAGAAACATGGCTATAGTCCCCAATACCGCCAGCGCCTTCATCAACCAGGGTGCCAAGGTCAGCAAGAAACGACCCATAGCGCGACTCATGGCGCTTTTAGCTGAAACACCCCGCTGCAGCAGAAATAACCCGGCGTCATCCAATTTAACGATGCCCGCTACCAGGCCATATACACCCACCGTCATCACCACGGCAATCACCGACAGCACTGAGAGCTGATGAATAAAACTGGCGGTCGCAACCGTACCCAGTGAGATCACGATAATTTCCGCGGAAAGAATGAAATCGGTGCGTATCGCCCCCTTTATTTTTTCCTTTTCTGCTTCCGGGGTCAGAGGCTCGGCCAGGGCCGGGTGCTCCGGCTGCTCTTCCTTGGAGTGAACCAGCTTTTCTGCCCCCTCAAAACACAAGAATAAGCCACCTAACATTAACAGCGGCGTGATCAGCCAGGGAATAAAGGCGCTAATCAGCAGCGCCGCGGGCACCAGGATGGCCTTATTGAGCATGGAGCCTTTGGCCACCGCCCAGACCACGGGTAACTCGCGGTCGGCGTTCACCCCCGAAACCTGCTGCGCGTTAAGGGCCAGATCGTCCCCCAGTACGCCGGCGGTTTTTTTGGTCGCCACCTTACTCATGGTGGCAATGTCGTCTAATAGGGCGGTGATATCATCAAGTAGGGTCAGTAAACTTGCGCCAGCCATGGGCATTCCTTTTGCAGTGTTAAATGTGCCTTGTTAAGCTAATACGCTACACTGAAGTTGTCCACAATTGCGGAGCAAAACAATGGCTAAGATACTTTTTCTCGCAATACCCGCCACTATACTGCTCAGCGCCTGCAACGAGTTGCCCTTAACCGAAGAGCGCTCCGTGGCGGTAAACTACCGCTGTGATTCGGGAGCCACTTTCAGCGTTCGCTTCGGCGCCGAGAGCGCAACCCTGACTTTAGATCAAGATACCTATACCCTGCATGGCGAGCGCGCCGCCTCCGGTGCCAAGTACAGTAATAGAGAACTGACCTTTTGGGGCAAGGGCGATAACAGCATACTAATGATCAACGACGAAACCTGGCAGTGTCAGAGCAGTGATTGATCGCTTTTGCGTCGCCATCAAGTATAATGCTGCAAACTCTCGAGGCTTACAGAGGCGGAATGAAATACAAAGACTTAAGAGACTTTATCGCGTTGCTTGAAGAACGCGGCGAGCTCAAGCGGATCAGCCAGCCCATTAGCACCCATTTGGAAATGACCGAAATTGCCGATCGCACCTTGCGTGCCCAAGGCCCGGCCTTACTATTTGAGAATCCGGTCGGCTATGATATTCCGGTGCTTGCAAATCTCTTTGGAACACCCGAACGCGTGGCCTTAGGCATGGGTCAGGATAACGTCGAAGCGTTGCGCGAAGTGGGTAAACTACTGGCCTTCCTCAAGGAGCCCGAGCCGCCTAAAGGCATTAAGGAAGCATTTGGACAGATCCCGGTATTCAAACAAGTCCTCAATATGCCCGCCAAGGAAGTGAAAAAGGCGCCCTGTCAGCAGGTGGTGATCAGTGGCGATGAGGTCGACCTGACCAAGCTGCCCATACAGCATTGTTGGCCTGGCGATGCCGCGCCTCTTATTACCTGGGGCCTGACGGTCACTAAAGGACCTTACAAAAAGCGCCAGAATCTGGGTATTTACCGCCAGCAACTGCTAGGTAAAAACAAAATTATTATGCGCTGGTTATCGCACCGCGGCGGCGCCCTGGATTTCCAGGAATGGTGTAAGGAAAATCCAGGGGAGCCCTACCCGGTTTCCGTTGCCCTGGGTGCCGATCCTGCCACTATTTTGGGTGCGGTCACGCCGGTGCCGGATACGCTCAGCGAATATGCCTTTGCCGGTTTGTTGCGTGGCAGCAAAACCGAGGTGGTAAAATCGATTTCCAACGATTTACAGGTGCCCGCCAGTGCGGAAATCGTGCTTGAGGGTTATATCGCCCAGGACGAGCTGGCGCCCGAAGGGCCTTATGGCGATCACACCGGCTATTACAATGAGGTCGATGATTTCCCGGTGATGACGGTGACCCATGTTACCCACCGCGAAAACCCCATATACCACAGCACCTATACCGGCCGCCCACCCGATGAACCGGCCATTTTAGGTGTGGCACTGAACGAAGTATTTGTGCCCATTTTGCAAAAACAGTTCCCAGAAATCGTTGATTTCTATTTACCGCCCGAGGGCTGCTCATACCGCATGGCGGTGGTGACCATGAAGAAGCAATATCCCGGGCATGCAAAAAGGGTGATGATGGGCGTGTGGTCCTTCCTGCGCCAGTTTATGTACACCAAGTTTGTGATCGTTTGTGATGATGACGTCAATGCCCGTGACTGGAATGACGTGATCTGGGCCATTACCACACGTATGGACCCGGCGCGCGATACCACCTTGGTAGAAAATACCCCAATCGACTACCTGGACTTTGCCTCGCCGGTTTCCGGCTTAGGCTCAAAAATGGGCATGGATGCAACCAACAAATGGCCCGGTGAAACCGACCGCGAATGGGGCGAACCCATAGTGATGGACGAGGCCACCAAGCAAAGAGTCGATGAAATATGGGACTCACTGGGCATAGACTAGGTGCCCGTTTATTGGCCTTCTATGGTAGGCTAGCAGTTAAGAGTAAGAAGCAAGGTTAATCATGCAAACATTACAAGCGGATGTGCTTAGCATTTCGCCACTTACAGAATTTGTTTACAAAGTAATTTTGAAGCCAAATGCAGCGGCTCAATTTGAAGCGGGCCAGTATTGTCAATTGGTACTGGCGGAAAAAGACAAGCGTGCATTCTCAATCGCCAGTCGCCCCAGCCAACAGCATGAAATAGAGTTACACATTGGCGCCTCGGGTGCCGACTCCTACGCCATGCAGGCGCTTGAGCACCTGAAAGAGCATCTTGCCAATGGCACTCAGGCAACGCTGGAAGTGGGCCTGGGTGTATCTCAGCTACGTCTTGATTGCGACCGTCCACTGGTTCTTTTGGCGGGGGGCACCGGCTTCTCCTATGTTAAATCGATGGCCGACCACCTTGCCGAAGTCGGCTGCGACCGCCCGGTATTTTTCTACTGGGGTGTAAAGCACGAAGATGCTCTGTACGCCAAAGAAGAAATGGAAGCCTGGGCTGCCAGTAACCCGCATTTCACCTTTATCCCGGTCGTTGAGCAACCGCAAGGCGAGTGGCGTGGCCACACCGGCTTAGTACATCAGGCGGTGATGAAAGACATAGTGTCGTTAGAACCCTACGCAATTTATATGGCCGGACGTTTCGATATGATAGGCGCGGTGCGCGATGACTTTATCGAGCACGGTGCCCTGCGCGAACATATGTATGCGGATGCCTTTGCCTTTATCAAGTAAACCGCCACTAAGCTTTCGCTGTTAGAAAAGAGACCTAGGTCTCTTTTCTGTTTTTTGGAACACTGTAATAGTTTTAATTCATTTTACCTATCAACCAGCCAAACCTAGACTACTCCCATCAACCACAATAGGAGTGCGACCATGTTCAATATCAAAGTCTCTGATATTATCAAGCGAACCTTTTTATCCATCAGCCCGGATCTTGAGCTCACCGCAGCGATTGATTTACTGCTTAAACATCAGGTGATTGGTGCTCCGGTGATCGATGACTCGGGAAAGTTATTGGGTTATTTATCGGAGCAAGACTGCTTAGCGCCGCTGACCACCAACAGCTACTTTTGTGATGGCCGTATCCAGGTGCGTGAGGTGATGAGCCAAGATGTGCTTACCTGTCAGCTCGATGACTCTTTACTTGATTTAGCCGCGCGCATGCGCCGCCACAATCTACCCAAACGTTATCCAGTTATTGACCAAGGGAAAGTCATCGGCATGGCGGAGCGCTCGCAGGTATTACAAGCGCTCTCACAGAGTTACCGCAGCTGTAGCGCTGCCTGATTATGCCTCGCGAGCGGCCGCTTTTGCTTTTAAAGCGGCTTTATCGCCATCGCTTAAGTAAGCGATTTCTAACGCATTGACTTGAGCCAACTCGATATCTTCCTTGCTTAGGCCTGCTTGGTAAGCGGCATGTTGATATTCGTTGTCGAGTTCAATGCCCTGCACCGCCGGATCATCGGTATTAATCGAGGCCAAAATGCCGTGCTCCAAGAAGCGCTTCAATGGATGGGTGTGAATATCGGCAACCGTACTGGTAAGCACGTTACTGGTCAGACACGACTCGATACCAATGCGGTTATCACGCAGGTAATCCATTAATTTAGAGTCCTGGATAGCATTGACGCCGTGTCCGATACGATCGGCCCCCAAGCCCTGAATGGCCTGCCAGATACTGCTGGAATCCTGTGCCTCACCGGCATGCACGGTGGCACGCAAGTCAGCCTTGTGCACCTGTTTAAAGTGGTCCACAAACAAGTCACCGGGAAAGCCAAGCTCGTCACCGGCCAAATCAACCGCCACCATCTGCTCTTTAAAGGCCAAAATGGCGTCCAGCTCTTGCTGACATTTTTGTTGTCCGAAGGTGCGCGACATAATGCCGATTAGGTTGACCTTGATATCGTGCTCACGCACGGCGCTATGAATACCATCGACCACGGCCTCAACCACCCCTTGTGGATGCAGGTTATGGCTCATCGCCATGTAGTAAGGGCTAAAACGCAGCTCGGTGTAGTCTATGCCTTGTGCCACGGCATCCTCAACATTTTCGATGGCAATGCGACGGCAGGCATCGTAATCCCCTAACACCTTTACGCCCCAGTCGAGCTTTTCTAAAAAAGCCATCAAGTCGGGGGCTATCTCAACGACCTGCACATGCGGACGCAAAGACTCAAGGTCGTTACCTGGGAGCTGTATATTGAACTGTCGGCCCAACTCGAGAATGGTGGTAGCGCGTACATTGCCGTCTAAATGGCGATGTAGATCGAGTAAAGGTAGTTGGCGATTGATCATCATGACCCCCAAGTGTGTAGATAAAATTGCGCGCATCATACGCACTTGCGCAATAAATTCAAGTTAGTCCGGTGTGGCACTCACCCGCCGGGCCAATTGACGGGCAATGCTACTAAAGAGCGTATTGGCCTCAATAGGCTTCACCACATAGTCGTTCATGCCGTAATGTTGAGCCAGCTTTAGGTCCCGTTCCTGGGCATTGGCAGAAAGGCCAATGATAGGCAAATCACTGAGCAGTAGCTCATTACGGATCACCTGGGTGGCCGCCAAACCATCCATATTTGGCATCTGTATATCCATGAGCACCAGGTCATAATGTTTGCGGCCCACCATTTCGACCGCCTCAACACCATCGTTGGCAATATCCGGTTTAGCGCCCTTGCCCTCAAGCATGGCCTTGGCCACCTGCTGATTGAGCGGGTTATCTTCCACCAGCAAAATAGCCACATCGGTTAAGTCGATATTGCGTAATTCGCCGCGCTGCTTTGGCCTGTCTTGACGCTTCGGTAGATTGGATTGCTTCGGCAGATAAACGCGAAAACAGGACCCCAGCCCTTCTTCGCTCTCCAGTTCAATGCGCCCGCCCATCAAATCCACCAGCTTTTGGCAGATGCTTAAGCCTAGCCCGGTGCCGCCAAAGCGTCGCGAGGTCGAGCCATCGGCTTGCGAAAATGGTTTAAATAATTGTTTTTGAATCTCTTTACGAATACCTATACCGGTGTCGCTAACGCTAAAGCAGAGTTCATTTTTACCCTCGGCAACCTTTAGGCGAATGGCACCGTGCTGGGTGAACTTCACCGCATTGTTCAACAGATTCAGCAAAACCTGCTTAAGGCGGATCATATCGGTGTGGAAGGTGGGCGCCACCTCCGGCTCGATTTCATAGTCGACCAACAGGCTCTTATTGCTGGCTTCCACACTGATCAACTGTTTTAGCTCGGTGCAGAGCTCGTCTATGACTATGGGCTCCTGGTGCAAGTCGAGCTTGCCCGCTTCCATCTTTGAAAAATCGAGCAAGTCGTTAAGTACTCGCAGCAGCACACTCAGGGCGTTATCCGCCTGCGCTACATACTGCTTGCCCTTTTGCCAATTATCCTGCTGCAAGGCCAGGTAATGCAAACCCTTGATGCCGTTGATTGGGGTGCGTATTTCATGACCCATATTGGCCAGAAACTGTGATTTTGCGCTGTTGGCACTGTCGGCCTTGGCCTTTTCTTCGCGCAATACCTTGGTTTGTTTTGCGACCTGATCGCGCACGCGAATATTACTGCCGGTGATGGCGATTAAAAAAGTGGTCAACAACCAGACGAACAGCATGCCCACCACCTGAGCAAACCAATAGCCAGACCATAACGGTCGGCCGCCCTGACGATAAATGTTTAAACGCCATTGCCGAGAGGCGGTAGCCACATCATGGCTCATGATCAAGTCATCATGTTCGGCCAGCTTTAAAATAGCCTGTTGCGGCTCGGCACTGATATCCACTACTTCCACATCTATGCCGTCGAATGCCATTTTGGCCAGTGCCGATTGTTTTAATAACGGTAGGCTTATCACCGCAGCCACATAGCCATTAATCAGGGTTTCTGTATCCAGCACCTCGGCCACCACCAAAAAACCAAGATCGCCCTGAGGGCTGCTTTCAAGCTGAAAGGCGGGGGTTACAAACAACTTTCCCGGATGCGTTAAGAGTTCCGGGAAGTACGGCTCCGCACTGATATCAAGACCAAACACAGTCTGCAGACCCGACGAAAACTGACCATAATAGACGGGAAAACGATTCTCTCCGGCATACCGCTGTGCAAAGCGGGCAAACACCCGATATTGCTCAACTCCCTCATCCTGAGCTCGTTGTTCCAGGGCCGCCACGTCTTGCGCTAACACCTTGGGCATCCATACCAGGGCATTGATCTCCGGGTTGTAGGCCATTTGTTTGCTGGTAAAGTCATCAAACTCGCGCCGCGACACGTTATGACTGTGGGTCATAAAGGAGGCCAAGATCTGGGTATTGGCACGCAATCGAGTGAGCACGGCATCAAACTGCTCGACGATCACCTGCGCCTGGGAATGATAATAGCGTTGATTTTGCTCTTGCTTGGCATTGGCCGCGAGATAGAAGGTGACGCTGATCACCGCATAGATAATCAAGGAGGGTACCACCACCTGAAGGCGATGACGCACCACTTCGAAGTTAAAGCCTGCCAAGAGTAGGGGAGTAAAAATCATCACCCCGATGCTGTCACCTATCCACCAGGTTAGAAAGTTCTCCCAGCGTCCCGACGCCGGGATCACGCCATTGACAATCAACAACTCGGTACCGACCACGGCAGCAATAACACAGACCAGGGGACCGCCAACCAGGATGCTGGCCATGCTGCGTTTTAAATCAGACAGATCAAGAGGTGCGCGCAGTACCTTGGTGATCAGCCAGTAGCCCAAAAAGGCCTGGAAGGTGGAAGCAAGCGTCACCAGTGTAGCCTGGGTAGCCACCTGCCAATGGAGGATCCCTCCAAGACTCTCAAGGTGCAATAAGTTGGTCATGAACGCGCCGATCAGGATACCGACTAAGGCTCGGCGTCCGGCGATCAACAGCGCCGCAAGGGCAATGCCAGAGGGTGGCCAAGAGGCCACGGCATAGCCCTCAACAGATAACAGGGCGTTACTTAAAAATCCGGTAATAAAGTAACCCAGGGCAACAACAAGGCTTAGGTTGAATAGGCTCTTCATTACCGGCTCGCTAGCGCTGGCTGTGGTCGAGAACGAGTAAGGCTTTCTCCGCTTGACCTGTGGCGCGATAGCTTTGCATGGCCCGCTGTGGATGCGGCAGGCGCTGTTGCTGCGCTAAGACCTTATCGAAAATCCGTGCCGCCAGCTCGTGTTCGCCCTGGCTTTGCGCCAAATAAGCCAGACATACGAGCATTTCCGGCTCATCGGGCTGCTTTTTCAGCTCGGCCTGCAATGCTTTTTGCAGCTCTTCGACCTGGCCGTATTCGATCTCGCTCAATACCGACAAGAGCTGCGAGTATTCATTACGCTTGAGCAGCTTTTTCAGCTCTTCTTGCACCGCGGCAATTTCTCCGACACGCACCATAGCCCGCAAATAATGGGTGTGACCGCCACTGCGCACCGCTTTAGGCAGATCGCCATTGCGCTTTTGCAAGGTGGTGACCGAGTCACTATCAAAATATGCCCGCAAGGCCCAATCCCACTCGTTTTCATCCAAGCTTTGCGCCTTGATTAAACGCGGGGCTAATTGGGCAAATTCGTTGAACTTATGCAACTTCAACAACACATTGGCATAAAGTTTTAACTGATGCGCCGTGGCTTTTTTACTCGCGCATTGGCTGCGTAGCGTGGCCAGTACCTCGGCTTCGCTATGGGCCGCCAACCACAGGTTTACCGGCTCACTGCGATTCTTATCCGACAGTTCATCCAGGAGATTCAGAGCAAAGTCCCGCTCCCCTTTCTGCAAACGAGCCTTGGCCTGCATGGCCAGTGAGAAATCACGCCACTTTTCGTCGACACTGCCCTTGCTTAAGGTGTGCTGCAGTTGCTGCATGTCGTCGTTGATCAATGCCCATAACGCTTGTTCCAGCACCGCCTGCTTGAGCTCCTTGCTACGGGCAAAAAAGCCATGGCGAACATTGCGATAGCTGTTGATCACATAACGCAGCAAGCAAAAAAGCAGGTAACCGCCAAACAGGGTTAGCAAGGTGAGAATAACAAAACTGACTATGCTGCCCTCGACGGTCCACTGACCAAAGGCAATCAGCACATAGCCCTTTTCGTCAATCAGCCAAGGGGCCACCGCGGCGACCAAGGCGATAAGGCCAAAGATAATAAGCAGTCTCACCATGTTAAGACTCCTCTAGCGCACTTACAGTGGCCAGGTTAACCGGCTGTGCAGGCGTAAGCTGTTGTAGTCTCAACTGTTTGAGCTGACTCAGAAATTGACTGGTTTGCGGCTCTGATAAATCAAAGTAGCGGGTAATTAAATCCGCCGCACCTTGCAGCGATTGTTTATATAAATCGACATACTGGTGAGTGGCGGCAAAGCCAGCCTGATCCAGGTAAAAGTGCAGGCGCTGTTTAATCAAGCGCTGTTGTTCGTTGTCCAGCAGGGGCTCTATGGTCGTTTCGCGTTTGCGCACCTTGATAAAATCATCCACCAGCTTATCCCAGGAGCGTCCTAAATTAGCCCGCCAGTCGGAGACATTGTCCGATAGTGCCTGGTTATCCGCTGCAACCGGTTCGTCCGGCAAATCAACCATGTTGAAAGCCAGTTTATCGACCTGCTGCCCCAAACCATGCAAGGTCAGGACAATGGCTTGCACATCCGCCAGCTCAATACTGGCTAAGGTTTGCAGGTCACTGTGAATAGCCCTTCTTAGTTGGGCATTACCCGGGTAGCTGGCGAGCAACGCATCGGCGCGCTCAAGCACGGAGGCCGCGCCGGCGTAGTTATTCTCAGACCAAATTTTAAAATCGGCCAGAGCCACCAAACGGCGCAACTCGTTCATATCTAAGGGGGGTTGAGTATTATCTTGTGCCGCAGCAATGCTTTGCTCAACATGCGTGATCAGCGAGCGCTGATTGGCACTCAGCTGACGACTGATGTCGTCATTAAAATCCTGCTGCCACTGCTGACTTTGCTGTTGCTGGGTTTGTTGCGCACTGCCCAGGGCCTTGATCTGCTCCGTCAGTGCCTGATTTGCGCTATGCAACTGCTGCACTCGCTGTTGCATTTGTGCTAGCGCCGCATTTTCCTGCTCGACCGCGCTGCTTTGCTGCTGATACTGCTGCCAATATAAATAGCCAGTCCCGGCTCCGGCACCGAGAGCGATAAAAAGAGCCAGTAAACCAAGCTTACTCATGCCTCGACGCTGGCCTGTCGGCGCTGCGTCCGATGGCATTTTTGGCTGCGGCTCTTTTGTTGTGGCCGCCGACGTATTAGCAGGAGTTGATCCCTGCTCTGGCTTCTCTGGCTGCTCGCTCATCTTGTTTTCCTGCTCACTGTCGATACACGCGGCGATGGCCTGGTTAGTCACGCCTGCGGCAATACTAATATGGTCCGTGGCCACACCCTGCTGTTCTAAGTGTGCCCCTGTTCTAGCACTAACAATATAGAAATGTCGCGATTTAAGCCACTGTAATAATTGCGGATCTTGGCTAGCAAAGATGGCATCGACGCTGCTGTTACTGGTTATGACCAGGGCATCGACCTGCTTCTGCTGCCATTGCTGTAACCAGGCATCACTGCTCGGCTTTGCCGCACTGCGCTGATACACCACCAGCGGATTCACAAAGGCACCGCGCTGCTTAAGGGTTTTAGCTATGAGGGTGCGGCCACCGCGGCCCTTCACCAGAACTATGGATTTACCCTCAACCTGCTGTAGCTGAGGCAGCGCCAGCACGCCTTCAGAATCATGCTGCTCAGGCACCAGGGCGCGGTATTGAAAATGGCTTTCTATTGCCTCGGCGGTGGCTTCTCCCACCGCCACACATTGCAGGCTTGAAGGCAGGGTGGCACGCTGCTGATACAAGCCACTCACCGCGTCTTGAGAGACAAAAACGGCAATATCGGCCTCATCCAGAGTCGCTAACTCTTGTTCGTCACTGTCGAGATACTCTATGTTTAGCACCGGGCATTGAGTCACCTTATACCCTTGCGCGCTAAGCAGATCCGCCAGTTCTTGCCCCTTGCCCTGGGGTCGAGTAACAACAATATGTGCCATTGCCTGTGCCATCGTTTTCGTCCACTGCTATTATTTTATTTCACCGTACACCTTGGCCAGAATCACATCGGCTCCTTGAGCCAAGAGCTCTTCCGCCAGACTGACACCCAGTTGCTGTGCTTCGCTAATCGGCCCTTTGGCTTCGGCGCGCAAAATTTGTTTACCATCCAACGAGCCCACCAGACCACGCAGATACACCTGGTCACCTTCAACCACGGCGTAGGCCCCGATAGGCACCTGGCAACCCCCTTGCAAACGGCGGTTCATGGCACGCTCGGCATCGACACGGATACGAGTTTGCGTATGCTCCAGCGGCGCCAACAGGGCTTTAATTTGCTCATCATCGCTGCGACACTCAATACCCACGGCGCCTTGGCCGTTGGCCGGCAGCGACTCTTCGGCACTGATATAACTGCGGATACGATCGCTCATTTCTAAGCGGATCAGGCCAGCGGCGGCAAGGATAATGGCATCGTACTGACCGTCGTCCAGTTTAGCTAAGCGGGTATTTACATTACCGCGCAGATCGCGAATATCGAGATCGGGACGACGTTCCTTCAATTGGCACTGACGGCGTAAGCTCGATGTACCAACCACGGCGCCCTCAGGCAGGCTGTCGATATCGGCATACTGGTTCGATACAAAGGCATCGCGCGGGTCTTCGCGTTCACAAATGGTATGCAGCTCTAACCCGGGGGGGAAATCAACCGGCACGTCCTTCATGGAATGCACCGCGATATCCGCACGGTCTTCCAGCATGGCCTGCTCCAGTTCTTTTACGAACAAGCCCTTACCACCCACTTTAGCCAAAGGAGTATCGAGAATAATGTCGCCCTTGGTGGTCATGGTCACCAGTTCGACTTCAATATTTGCATGATGGCGCTCTAATTCAGCCTTTACAAATTCGGCTTGCCACAAAGCTAGGGCACTTTTACGAGTGGCAATTCGCACTCGCTGAGTTGCAGTTGTCATGTAATTCCTAATTCAAAGTTAAGGCTTGGCAATTAAGCGAAATTCTCTTGTTGCCAATAACTTATTATTGTTATCTCGTAATTCTACACGCCACAAACCGGCTTGGCTGGGCATAATGCGTTTAGATGAAAAGGTGCGATAACGAGCGGTGTGCACGCCAAGTTCCACGCGCGCCACCTGCTGCTGTTCAAAATACCAAATGTGGCTTACCTGTTGCCCCTGCAAACCGCGCAATTCGGTGAAAAACACCAGGCGGTCATCGAAGTCATCCATGGCAATTTCACGCCCTAGGGCGCTCACCGGCTCACGGTCTTGCACCTGTGTGGTGAGTACCGCCCGGCTTACCTTGTCGGTATCTATTTTGCTGCCCTGGGCCAGATTGGCAACCTTGGCTTCATCATTAAAATCGACGGCGGCAAGTGTTGGTTCTGCCTGAACGGGTTCTGCCTGAACGGGTTCTGCCTGAACAGGTTCGGTCCGAATGGACTCGGCCTGACTAGGTTCAGCCGTGCCCTCGTTCGCTTGATTTACCTCTGCGACGACTGCGACCTCAGCGGGTTCAACTTCGCTTTGCGCTGAGCCGCTAAGCGGTGGAGTTTCAGGGGTTGCCTTGGTGGCTACCTCGGCGGCGACCTCGGTGGCGACCTCGCTGACTGCCTGGTTAGCATCCTGGGCAAGCACCTCGGGCTTCTCTAGTGACTCACCCACCAGCGCCTGCTCAACAACCTTAGGCTGTTCAACATCACCAGGCTCCTCGACACTGGCAACCGGGTCTGCGACTAATTGGCTTGCGGCTATTTCGGACTCAGAAACCCTGCTTTGTTCGGCATTGGCTGGGGTAAAAGCGGCATACCAAAGCGCACCGATAGCGAAGGCTCCTACCCCTGCGACTGTGCCGATGCGATGCCAATGCCACTGATAGACCACATCCTTGCGGGCAATGCGCGGTGTTTTATTATTCATATTCGCAGTAATCACGATTTTTTGTCCCATGCGCTGGTTCCTAGATCTCTTTTAACTTAGTCGCTCTATAAGCCATTGTCGAATAGCCTCAAGCTCTTGTTCACAGACCTGGTGCGCCATGGCATACGTTTGCCAAGACACCGCCATCCCTTGCTCCTGCAAACACTCATAGGCCTGTTTGCCAGCTGCTAATGGCACCACATTGTCAAACTCACCATGGGCCATAAAAACTGTGAGGTCTTTGTGTATCGCCTGATCAGCCAACAACTCGGGCTGCGACATATAAGTCGATAAGGCCATCACCCCAGCCAGCTTATGCTGATAGCGCGGCGCCAGATGCAAGGCAATCACACCGCCTTGTGAAAAGCCCGCAAGAATAATCTTATCCGCCGGTATCCCGGCTGCGATTTGCTCATCGATTAAGGCGCTAATGCGTTGTGCAGATTGTTGCACACCTTGGGCATCGGCACGTTTATCTAGATCAAGGGATTTAATGTCGTACCAGGCGCGCATTTCCATGCCGCCATTAATGGTTACCGCCTGTACCGGCGCGTGGGGAAATAAGAACTTCACCCCCAGCTCATCGGGTAAGGCTAAATGTGGGGCCACAGGGGCAAAGCCATCGCCTGAATCCCCTAAGCCGTGTAGCCAGATCACCGTGGCTTTATGAACCGAACTATTAAAGTAGCTGACACCGTCGAACTGACTCACTTAATCATGCTCCCAGCGAATTTCAACACCCGCCTGCTTAGTCGCTGCATCACACATAAACTGCCAGAACTCGGCGCCAGAGCGGTTATCTATCCATTGCTCGCCATGTAATTCAAAGTGGTGGCCGTTAAATTTAGTGGCAACCCACACCTGATGCAGTGGCGCCTGCTTGTTAATCACTATCTTACTGCGGTCCGCAAAGATGATTTCTAATATCCCTGCCGCCGATTCATAGTCTAAATCCGCATCTAAATCGTCGATCTGATCTTCTATGGTCAACATCAATGCATCGGCCAGCTGATGATACTGGGTGTCGGTCATGGTGGTTTCACTCATTAGGCTTGCGCTCCTGTCCTGGCGGTAAACGTTGTGAAGGGGAAATAATTCAACAGCAACGACTACATTTTCGGTATTTTCTGTTACTCTGCGATTATAAAACGAGTCATATTAATTATCTATCGAATCACTATGTATAACAGTCACCGATTGCTTCGAGTTGTGGTTGCCACCAGCTTAACGCTACTAAGCGCATGTGGTCAAAGTGGACCCTTATACCTGCCGCAAGAACAACAAGAAAACCAGCAGCCAGCCTCGCCACAAGAGCAAGATGATGAGGCACAAGCGCACGCCACGGACCCGCAACCGCAGCAATAAACCTAGAGTTGGCTGCGTTTTGCAGGCATAGTGATGGCATAGAGGGATGATGTAAGAGCGTTATGTTAGTTAACTTCTCCAAGATGCATGGGTTAGGAAATGATTTTATGGTCGTGGATAACGTGACCCAGAACATTTTTCTTTCCCGCGACCAAATCAAGCGACTGGCCGACCGTAACTTTGGCGTTGGCTTCGACCAATTGTTAATGGTTGAGGCACCCTATTCACCGGATTTAGATTTCCATTACCGTATTTTTAATGCCGATGGCAGCGAAGTGGAACAATGCGGTAACGGCGCTCGCTGCTTTGCCCGCTTTGTGCGCATGAAGGGCCTAACCAACAAGCACAAGATTGCCGTTTCCACCAAGGGTGGCAACATGATCTTATATATAGAAAAAGACGGTCAGGTCACGGTGAACATGGGGCAACCCATGCTTGAGCCCAAAGAAATTCCGCTAAAAGCAAGCAAACGCGAACTCACCTATATTTTACGGCAGCAGGAGCAGACTCTGTTTGTTGGCGCCGCATCCATGGGCAACCCCCATTGCGTGATCGAGGTTGACGATATTGACACCGCCGATGTGCACACCCTGGGTCCCTTGGTCGAAGAGCATGAGCGCTTCCCGAAAAAGGTCAATGTTGGCTTTATGCAGGTGATCGATCAAGGCCATATCAAGCTCAGGGTATGGGAGCGAGGCGCAGGCGAAACCCTGGCCTGCGGCAGTGGCGCCTGTGCCGCGGCCGTGGTGGGACAACTGCAAAATAAGCTAGGCAACAATGTTAAAGTTGATTTGCCCGGCGGCAGCTTGCAGATCCGTTGGCAGGGCGAAGGCCATCCAGTCAAGATGACGGGCCCCGCCGAGCATGTTTTTGATGGACAAATAGCCTTATGAGTGAATTGAGCAAAGAACAAATCGCCAACTACCTCAAAGACAACCCGGACTTTCTATTGCAGCACCCCGAGGTGTTTGCCGTGATGAACCTGGGTGCAACGCACGAAAGCGTCGCCTCTTTGCAATTACGCCAGCAACAAGTGCTGCGCGAACAAAACCGCGCACAGCAACACCAGTTGCAGCAACTTGTGGCTCAGGCGAAACAAAATGAAAAAGTCTTCCAAGTGTTTAGCGCCTGCCATCGCCAGTTAATGCGGGATGCCGAGTTTGTCGAACTGGCGGCGGGACTGGAAGCCCTGATCTGCGAACAATTGCAAATCAGTGAGTGTAAGCTGGTTAAGTTCACCGACGAGCTACAACCCCTGCTGGATAAACGCCTGGAGCAAAACAATCACTACCTTGGCCGCCTGTCAGAGCAGGAACAAGCGCTGATCTTTGCCGGCCAGAGCAAAAGCGCCGCCTTATACCTGATTGGTGAATTACCATCACCGTTAGCCATTTTGGCCTTTGCCAGTGAAGATGAACTGCACTTTGAACCGGCCCAGGACAGTCTGTTTATCTTTGAATTTGTCAAAGCCCTGCAAGAGCGCTTAACAGCCCTATCATGAGCGAGTCGCAGGCTCTCACCTTTGCCGTGATGACCGACAGCTGGCGCTTACCCGTGAGCGACTATCACCATTATCTGCGCTATGAAAAACAATACTCCAGTCACACCTTGGAGCAATACCAGCGGCAACTCCTAGAGGTGGCTCGATACTTTTATGATGACCGGGATGGCTGGTTGACCATTAGCGGTGACGATATTCGCCGTTATGCCATGTCATTGCGTGCCAAGGGCTTGGGGGCTCGCACCGTCAACCTTAAGCTCAGTTGCCTGCGCGCCTTTTTTCGCTTTTTACGGGCCTATAATCCACACCTTGATAACCCGGCGCAATTTGTAAAGGGCCCCAAGTTTGATAAGCCGCTGCCCCGCAATCTGGATATTGAACAGATGCATCAACTGCTTGAGATCGACGATGACGATCCGCTCGCCATCCGCGACAAGGCCATGATGGAATTAATGTACTCCAGTGGACTGCGGATCAGTGAGTTGGTTAATACTAACTGCAATGATATCGATTTGCGCAGTGCTGAAATTCGTGTCCTAGGTAAGGGTAATAAAGAACGCTTGGTACCGGTGGGTTCGCAGGCCATTACCGCAATTAATGCCTGGCTCAAGGTGCGCGGCGCCTTTGTCGGTGCCGACCCCGAGGCACTGTTTTTATCGAAACGGAAAACCCGTATTTCTGTGCGTCATGTACGGGAGCGCATGCGTGAATGGGGAGTCAAACAAGGCCTGAGTGCTCAGGTTCATCCTCATAAATTGCGCCACTCCTTTGCCTCTCATGTCTTGCAGTCGAGCGGCGATCTGCGGGCGGTGCAGGAACTACTGGGCCACAGCAGTTTGTCGGCAACCCAGGTTTATACCCATTTAGACTTTCAACACCTGGCCAAGGTGTATGATAATACCCACCCCAGAGCTAAAAAACAGAAGTAACAGCCCGAATGATGCGATTTAATCGAGCCATGGCTCCCGCCAAGGTACTGAGCTTTGACCTGGACGACACCCTGTATGATAACCACCCTATCATCAAGGCAGCGTTGCAGGCACAGCAGGATTATTTGCTTACCCTACCGGGATGGCTGGAGCAAGGCGATGATTTTTGGCTAGACTGCCGTCGCATCGTGATTGCCCGTGATCCAGCGCTGGCTCATGATGTTACGCAAATTCGTAAGCAAGCGCTCACTTACGCCATGGATAAGATTGGGGTAGAACAATACCATGCTGACAATGCCTACGAGATTTTTGCCGAAGCACGCAGCAAGATCACCGTAAGCGATGAGATATTAGCCCTGCTGGAATCGCTTAAACGTAAATATCGACTGATCGCCATTACCAACGGCAATGTCGATGTCTCCAAGTTCAACCTCAGAGATCAATTCGAGTTAGTCTTGATGGCCGGGCCCGATGGCAAGTCCAAGCCTCATCGGGATTTATTCGATCATGCCGCCGAGCGTCTTGGGGTTGCGAACCAGGAAATCATCCATATCGGCGATAGCCTGGACACAGATGTGCAAGGTGCGAACAATGCCGGATGTCGCAGCATTTGGCTCAATAATCAAGGCATTCAATATGCCTATAAGGGTCTGCCTTGCTGTGAGATTGACGACATCATGGCATTGACGGAGCTAGGTTAAATACGAACTAAAGTGCTTTAACCATATAGCTACGACGCCCATCAAGAGGGTAATCAGCTAGCGCGAAGACCTCCTCGTAACCATGGCGGCGATAAAAGTCGGGAGCCTGGAACTCCAGGGTATCGAGTACGGCCTTTGTCGCACCCAATTCCTTGGCTGCCCGCTCCAGTTTATAAAGAAGTTCGTTGGCGTAGCCTTGCCCCCTGTGCTCAGGGTTGACCCATAACCAATCGATGAGTAGCCAATGGCCAAAGCATCGTCCAGCAATGCCCGCAACCACTTCTCCCTTATCATTGCTGACTCTAAAACCGAGGTTTTGTCTTTGTACGGGCCAATGTGACTTGTTAAAAGCAACCACCTGTTCTTTAAGCCAATCACTTAATTGCTCACTGCTGTCACTGACAATTTCGTACCGTCTCATTATCTAACTCCCGAAGTACCCATGGCGCCTATGTTAACTAATATGAGAACAAGCAGTTAGCGGTAAATTGCCGATAATTCGCTTGCTAAGGCATACCTGTTTATAAAAACAGTATTCTATTTAGCCAAAGCAGAACTCTTGTTATACTTGCCAAACTAACAATAGGTGGATGTGGCGATGGATGTATCTGAATTACTTGATGGCTTGAACGATAAACAACGAGAGGCGGTAGCAGCACCCTTGCAAAATATGCTGGTTCTTGCCGGTGCGGGCTCAGGTAAAACCCGGGTATTGGTCCATCGTATCGCCTGGTTGATGCAGGTAGAAAACGCCTCACCCTATAGTGTCTTTGCGGTGACCTTTACCAACAAGGCGGCCAAAGAAATGCGTGCCCGAG
Organism: Pseudoalteromonas sp. T1lg75; assembly: GCF_002964705.1. Lineage (GTDB taxonomy): Bacteria > Pseudomonadota > Gammaproteobacteria > Enterobacterales > Alteromonadaceae > Pseudoalteromonas. The sequence goes on from NZ_PQCD01000007.1 coordinate 31,431, forward strand.
TCGAACAAACCATTCAAGGCTCCGCCGGTGGCATGTGGATTGGTACCTTCCACGGTTTGGCCCATCGTATTTTGCGTGCTCACCACCGTGAAGCAAAATTGCCTGAGTCTTTCCAAATTCTCGACAGTGATGATCAGCAACGTATGATACGCCGCTTGCTTAAGGCCATGAATATCGACGAAAAGAAATGGCCGGCAAAGCATATCGCCTGGTATATCAGCGCCAAAAAAGATGAGGGCCTGCGCCCTGGCGACATTCAAGCCTATGACGTCAACGAACAGCTATTACAGAGGGTATACGGCGCCTACCAAGAGGCCTGTGACCGCGCCGGTTTAGTCGACTTTGCCGAGATCCTGCTACGCTGCTACGAAGTGCTGCAGCAACAACCTGCGCTGCTGCGTCACTATCAGCAGCGCTTTGCCCATATTCTGGTGGACGAGTTCCAGGATACCAACACCATTCAGTATCGCTGGCTGGCTCTGATCGCCGGTGATACCAACTCCATGATGATAGTCGGCGACGACGACCAAAGTATCTATGGCTGGCGTGGGGCGCGTATTGAAAACATTAAACGCTTTTTGGACGACTTTGATGCCGAAACCATTCGCCTGGAACAAAACTATCGCTCCACGGCAACGATTCTAAAAGCGGCAAACTCGCTGATTGAAAACAACTCCGAGCGTATGGGTAAAAGCCTGTGGACCGATGGTAACCAAGGTGAGTCTATTTCCATCTATGCTGCCTTTAACGAGCTGGATGAGGCCCGTTTTATTGTCGGCAAAATTAAAACCTGGCTCGAGGCCGGCAATGCCCTCAGTGACAGCGCCATCTTGTATCGTAATAACGCCCAATCCCGTGTACTGGAAGAGGCTTTACTGCAAGAGGGCATGAAATACCGTATTTATGGCGGCATGCGTTTCTTCGAGCGTCAGGAGATCAAAGATGCCCTTAGCTATTTACGCCTAGTAAGTAATCGCCAAGACGACGCCGCCTTTGAGCGTGTAATCAACACGCCCACCCGCGGCATCGGTGATAAAACCCTCAGCCATATTCGTGACTGTGCCCGCGCCGAGTCACTGCCGCTTTGGTATGCCGCCAAGGCAATCATAGAGCAAAAGCATTTATCCGGCCGCGCCGCCACCGCGGTAACCCGGTTCTTGGAGTTAGTCGATGGCATCGAAGCCCATATCGGCGATCTGACTTTGGCCGAGCAAACCAAGTACGCCATTGAAAATACAGGCCTTATGGCTATGTATCAGGCGGAAAAAGGTGAAAAAGGCCGGGCTCGCGTAGAGAACTTAGAAGAATTAATCAACGCCTGCGAGCAATCGAATTACCGGTAGATGAAGAGTTTTCATCGCCACTGCAAGGCTTCCTAGCCTACACCTCGCTAGAGTCCGGTGAAGGTCAGGCCGAAGAGCATGAAGATGCAGTGCAGATGATGACATTGCACTCGGCAAAAGGCCTGGAGTTCCCGCTTGTCTTTATGGCCGGTGTTGAAGAAGGCATGTTCCCATCGCAACAAAGCCAGGAAGAAAGCGGTCGCTTAGAGGAAGAGCGTCGCCTTTGCTATGTGGGTATGACCCGTGCCATGGATAAGTTGTATATCACTCATGCGGAAAGCCGTCGCCTCTATGGTCAGGAAAAGTATCACAGCCCATCACGCTTTTTGCGAGAGCTACCCGATGACTGCGTCGAAGAAATTCGCGTTAGAACCAAGGTAACTGCGCCGCAACAGTCGGGCCGTTTTAGCCCATCGCTAACACAAGCGGCGTTTGCCGATAGCGGCTTTAATCTCGGCCAACGCGTGCTACATGCCAAGTTTGGCGAGGGCACGGTATTGAATTATGAAGGTGCCGGGGCCCAGTCGCGGGTGCAGGTAAACTTTGATGACGTTGGCAGTAAATGGTTGGTCACCGCCTATGCTCGCTTGCAAGCACTCTGAAGTCACAAACTTACTCAGCCAATTAAAGCGCCAGCGATGGCGCCAAGCGCTGTTATTGCGTGGCGAACGGCAATGGTGTTACGAGCAATTAATAGCGCTCCAGAAACTGACAGCCGCTCCATGGTATGTGCTCAGCAATAATGAAAAGTTGAGACAGGCCCAGTGGCCGCATCATCTGCACCAGATCCTGGGGCAAGAGCATGCCCACGCCGCCTACGACTGTTACAGCGGCTTTTACGCCGATAAACTCGCAGCGCTGGCGGGCACGGTGCAAGCCGGGGGTTTGTTGGTGCTTATGCTGCCGGAAGATACCAGCACATTTATCGATCCGGGTATGGATAAGCTCGTTTCTTACGGTTACTCCACACCAACACAAAGCCATTTTTGGGCCTGGTTAGAACAGCAACTAGTAGAAACCGACTTTGTTAGCATCAAGCAATCTGCGGGGAGCTCGAATTGCATCACCTTGGTTGCCGATACCCCTGAGGGTAACGCTCAACCGGATACCAGCGAACAGCTAGCTGTCGTAGAGCAAATCATTAAAACCGCCAAGGGTAGAGCACATCGCCCCCTATTAATTAGCGCCGACCGGGGTCGTGGCAAGTCTGCCGCACTAGGTATAGCCGCCGGCCAGCTGAGCGATAAACGCATCATCTTATGTGCCGTTCAGCGTCGCGCGGTAAGTACCGTGTTTAAACACCTGAGCGATACGGCATCCCTTGCCGAGGCCAAGGACACAGATCTGAGTCTTGGTAATGTGGAATATATGCCTCCGGATCGCGTACTGCACGAGCAACCCAGTTGTGATCTACTCTTGGTCGATGAAGCGGCCACCCTGCCGATACATATTCTTAAACAGCTTTTGGCTATCTATCCACGCGTGGTCTTTGCCAGTACCCTAGCCGGTTACGAAGGCAGTGGCCGGGGTTACACATTGCGCTTTAAAGCCTATTTGCAAAGGCACTACTCTAACTTTCGCGAGCGCGTTTTAAACGAACCGTTTCGCTTCGCCTCGGGGGATCCCTTGGAACAGGGGATCAACAAATTACTGGTGCTTGATGCCGCCAGCAAGGAACTCCAGCCCTGCGAACAAGCATTAACTCATATTTCTATCGATACGGCTAAACTGCGCGAGCAGCCGGAATTACTAAAGCAGGTGTTTGCTTTACTGGTGCTGGCCCATTATCAAACTTCGGCCAATGACTTTCGCCAATTACTGGATGCGCCGGGACAGCGTATTTACCTGAGCCGAAAAGGCGAGCAACTGGTCGCCGTGGCCGTTATTACCTTGGAAGGTCGCTTCGATGAGCAAATGGCGGCCCAGGTTGTAAGTGGTGAACGTCGTCCGCAAGGGCATCTTCTTGCTCAAAGCCTGGCGCAGCTAAGCGGTGAATCACAATTGGCGCAGCTATCCTGCGCGCGCATAGTGCGCATTGCCGTGCATCCACAATTGCATCACCTGGGTATAGGTAGCGCGTTAATGGACTTTATCGGTGACGATCTCACACAACATAAGGTTGCCATACTTGGCACCAGCTTTGGCGCTCACGCCAGCCTGCTGGAATTTTGGCAACGTCTTGGTCTCAGCACCATTAAGCTGGGCATTAAGCGGGATCATGTCAGCGGTGAATACAGCGCCCTAATGGCAAAAGGGCTCACTGAACAAGGCACCCAGCTATTGTCACCGGTTATCAAGGCCTGGCAAAAGGATCTGCCACACCTAATAGCGCATTATTTTGCCGATTTGGAGAGTCGTCTGTTACTAAAACTATTATGCGAATGCCCCGTGATGGAACCTCTTCATACCGATCATCACACCCTATGGCGCTATAGCCAGGGACATATTCCTCTAGCACAAGCCTATGGTGCCCTGCGGCGCTATCTTTTCAATAACTGGTCCACTCTAGCAGCAGCACCTAAAGAGACCCAGGACGTGATTCTAGGGCTTGTCTTTAACAATGCAGATGCCAAACCTGTCGAACTGAGTAAAAAGCAGTATCAGCAACTGCTTAAAGACTTTATTCAGCAACTTATCAAATAAAACAAAACGCCTCACCAGATCCTCTAAGCGTCAAACCCCACTCATTATGCGGGTTTCTTTTTTCGATGTTCTACCGATTAAACCAAGTTACGAAGCTATTCCAAAGCCGCCCTAACTTGCGCTACTTATCTAGCATGGATTTAGGGCTGCGTGATAACCACACCTGATGGCTACGGCTATCGATAGTCAAAGAATGTAGTAAGAATATTAAACGCCAGAAAGCAAAAAACCCGCTGCATAGCTGCAACGGGTTTCTTTAATAAGGCCCTGACGATGTTCTACTTTCACATGGCAAATGCCACACTATCATCGACGCTGTTTCGTTTCACTTCTGAGTTCGGCATGGGG
>NZ_PQCD01000041.1 GCF_002964705.1 Pseudoalteromonas sp. T1lg75
ACTCTTCAATTAAAAGTTTTTTGAATCCGAAGATTCGGCGCTCATTGAATTCTGATTTTGATTCTTTCGAATCGAATTGACTGTGCTGAAACAAGTAAACTTGTTTCCGTTGGTCACTCAGTTCAATTGAGACTCTAAATTTGTTTGCGTCATCTAGCGAACTAGAATCTGCTGTTAGAACTCAAGCCCGGGTGGTGGAATTGGTAGACACAAGGGATTTAAAATCCCTCGCTGGTAACAGCGTGCCGGTTCAAGTCCGGCCCCGGGCACCATTTGGCTATTTAAGCCAAAATAGGAACACGAGTATAGCCCAGCTGCAAGAAGGTAAAGGCGCAACCTTAAACTTCTAGCGGTTAGATTATTCTCACTATGGAACGCGAGTATAGCTCAGCTGGTAGAGCGCAACCTTGCCAAGGTTGAGGTCACGAGTTCGAACCTCGTTACTCGCTCCAAT
>NZ_PQCD01000042.1 GCF_002964705.1 Pseudoalteromonas sp. T1lg75
CTTAACAGTCTCACACCATTTTGGTGTTGTATGGTTAAGCCTCACGGGTAATTAGTACAGGTTAGCTTAACGCCTCACAGCGCTTCCACACCCTGCCTATCAACGTTGTAGTCTTCAACGGCCCTTCAGTGGAGTTAAACTCCAAGTGAGAACTCATCTCGAGGCTCGCTTCCCGCTTAGATGCTTTCAGCGGTTATCGATTCCGAACGTAGCTACC
>NZ_PQCD01000043.1 GCF_002964705.1 Pseudoalteromonas sp. T1lg75
ACAAGGTAGCCCTAGGGGAACCTGGGGCTGGATCACCTCCTTATACGATTTAGAACGAATTTGTTCGCAGTGTCCACACAGATGATTGTTACTTACTGGCTAGGCCGGTAGGTAATATTTTGCTCTTTAAAAGTTTGGAAAGCTGATAAAAACTTTGAATTGTTCAATTTGAATAATTTAGAGTTCTCAATAAGTAAAGAAATATGCCAGTCAA
>NZ_PQCD01000044.1 GCF_002964705.1 Pseudoalteromonas sp. T1lg75
AGGACTTACCCAAAAAAAGTAGACACCTTCTATAGTTAGAAAAAGAGGTGTCTCATGACTAAAAAGAAAAGAACCCAGGCCTATACCGAAGAATTCCGTCGCGAAGCAGTACGTCGTGCGGAATTACCGGGTAATACCAATAAATCAGTCGCCGAAGAACTGGGGATCAGCGCCCAGCAAATCTATAACTGGCGCAGGCAATTCAACCGTCTTTCCGACAAGCAATTTAATACCGTTCAAGGCGTCGATTACTCGAAACATGAAAGCGAGGAGTTACGCCGTCTTAAGCGTGAGCT
>NZ_PQCD01000045.1 GCF_002964705.1 Pseudoalteromonas sp. T1lg75
CTGCCTCCCGTAGGAGTCTGGACCGTGTCTCAGTTCCAGTGTGGCTGATCATCCTCTCAAACCAGCTAGGGATCGTTGCCTTGGTGAGCCATTACCTCACCAACTAGCTAATCCCACTTGGGCCAATCTAAAGGCGAGAGCCGAAGCCCCCTTTGGTCCGTAGACATTATGCGGTATTAGCCGTCGTTTCCAACGGTTGTCCCCCACCTCAAGGCATGTTCCCAAGCATTACTCACCCGTCCGCCGCTCGTCATCTTCTAGCAAGCTAGAAATGTTACCGCTCG
>NZ_PQCD01000046.1 GCF_002964705.1 Pseudoalteromonas sp. T1lg75
AAATGTTACCGCTCGACTTGCATGTGTTAGGCCTGCCGCCAGCGTTCAATCTGAGCCATGATCAAACTCTTCAATTAAAAGTTTTTTGAAACCGAAGTTTCGTGCTCAATGAATACTGTGATGATATCTTTCGATATCGAATTGACTGTGCTGAATAAATTTCTTTATTCCGTTGGTCACTCACTTTCCATTTAAGGAAAAAAACATTGAGACTCTAAATTTGTTTGCGTCATCTAGCGAACTAGAATCTGCTGTTAGAACTCAACCTGTACGAGTGCCCACACAGATGATTGCT
>NZ_PQCD01000047.1 GCF_002964705.1 Pseudoalteromonas sp. T1lg75
CTTTGGAAACCCCGCGAACCCGTGATTCGCTATTGCTTGCGAACTCGGTTTTTTGTTAAGCGCTCCGCTTAGTCCCTGATACGATTTAACAGCACATCCATGTGCTGATAAATCTAGCTCGGCATCGTGCCTCGCTATCAACTCCACGCTCCACAACAAAAGCCGATTTCTACAGCGCGAATCTAAACGGGGAGGTCGATACCTGTAGGTCAGATTTCAACCTGACAATTGCTATTGGGCCGCCGACATTTGCTTTAACTGATAGATCTTGTCGCGTTGGCGACGACAACCAAAGAGGGAGTGATTCGACTCCCCCTTTGGAAACCCCGCGAACCCGTGATTCGCTATTGCTTGCGAACTCGGTTTTTTGTTAAGCG
>NZ_PQCD01000008.1 GCF_002964705.1 Pseudoalteromonas sp. T1lg75
AATTAGGGTCTGTTGACCTTTGTTGTTTGTTTCTGCAGCAGTTTGTAGTGTATTTATACAAGGCGGCACATGTGTGGTGTAGTTATTCTACATAAACATGTAACAACACAGTAGAAATGCGCTACAAGCGCTGCCCTACGGGTTCATCTAAACGCCTCCTGCTCTGTGTTGCTCGCTATGTACATAGGCGAGCAAGACCGAAGCAATGCTTCGCAGCTTAGCGAGGTGAGCGCATGGATGCGCGATGTAACCAAG
>NZ_PQCD01000048.1 GCF_002964705.1 Pseudoalteromonas sp. T1lg75
AAAATTGTGTTGGCTAAAATGTGAAGCGGAGCAAAACCAAGCCAACGCAATTTTGTCCACTTTAAACAGTTTGTTATGTGCAAACTAGTAAAATCTACACTGTGATTTTGGTAACTTTTGCACACTTTCTAATGAATATACAAACTTAGCAACCCGTGATTCGTCGTCGCCAATAGGCGAAAAGCATGTTGTGGTTGATGTTTTTCCTTGAACCCCAACTGTAATTTCATAAGGAAAGCTACTGACACATATTTTTTCCAAGTCACCTGAACCTGAATTGCCCTCCGCAATATCTAATTTTGCGAGTCTGACTAGTTCAGCCTTTTCTGACTTATTTAGACTCAGTGATATTATTATTTTTTCTCTGCCATCAGCACAAAGTGAGCGTTCAAATGTACTTTGAAAAGAGTCAAAATGGTCAGAGCCCACTCTAAATGAAGCGTATTCCGCCTCATTAGTGCTAGCACATGCAGTCAAAGCAATAGCAATGAAAATTAGATATATTCGCACGAAATCCCTTTGCAC
>NZ_PQCD01000049.1:0-308281 GCF_002964705.1 Pseudoalteromonas sp. T1lg75
CTTTAAAAATTTGGAAAGCTGATAAAAACTTTGAATTGTTCAATTTGAATAATTTAGAGTTCTCAATAAGTAAAGAAATATGCCAGTCAACGAAAGTTGATTGTGCGTCTACTTTAGTATTCTAACTTCTGGCGAAGTTAAACAGTCCTTGAAATACACACCCTTTTGGGTTGTATGGTTAAGTGATCTAAGCGGGAAGCGAGCCTCGAGATGAGTTCTCACTTGGAGTTCGACTCCACTAAAGGGCCGTTGAAGACTACAACGTTGATAGGCAGGGTGTGGAAGCGCTGTGAGGCGTTAAGCTAACCTGTACTAATTACCCGTGAGGCTTAACCATACAACACCAAAATGGTGTGAGACTGTTAAGTTAGAAGTTAGAAATTAAAGACTGAAGTAGACGATTACTTATAAAGCTTTCCGAATTTACAATTTTTTCCTGACGACCATAGCGTTTTGGAACCACCTGACCCCATGCCGAACTCAGTAGTGAAACGAAACAGCGTCGATGATAGTGTGGCATTTGCCATGTGAAAGTAGAACATCGTCAGGGCCTTATTTAAAGAAACCCGTTGCAGCAATGCAGCGGTTTTTTTGCTTTCTGACTTTTGACCAATCTATTCAAAGCAGTTTATACCAAGCTATAACACTCGAATAGCTGAGCCTTATTGTTATATAAGAGGTGGCACGGTTAAGAGTGGCTTCAACAATAAGCCCCTGTAGCTTGGTTACCTCGGTCGTCCATGACCTTACCTCAGTAAGCTGCGAAGCTGTGCTTCGGTCTTACTTCGCCTAATTAAAGAAACCCGTTGCAGCAATGCAGCGGGTTTTTTGCGTTCTGGCGTTTAGGGCTTATCAAAATACAAGTTTCGCTCCGATTAGGTATCCAAAGACTTAGAGCAATGGCCAAGCAAGACCGGACAGTGCAAATACAGCGAAGAAGACAACCTCTGGGGCAGAAGGTCGACGAACAAAGGCAATGCACAAAAGACCCCAAGGGAAGATGACAAGGGGTCCCATAAGGTCAAAGCCTAAGTCAGACGGAACGAACGCAATGCAAGCGCCGCAAATTATCAAACCAAGAACTACCGTTACAGCAATCAAGGTACGGTACGCCCGTAACTTTTCCACCAATTTACTTAGCAAAGGCATTTGCACCGTTCAGAACATTAATCAGTCTTAAGGATAGCCATAAATAAAAAAGCCGCTAGAAGCGGCTTTTAAACAATCAGAGAGCTATGATTTACTGTTCCCAGTAAGCTTGTTCTAAGCAGTCTTCGCGTTCTGGCAGGCCACGGGTTAAGCGTGGTGAGTGCTGTACCAATACTTCGTAGCTGGCACGGTTTGCATACTTGCTGATCTGCGCTAAAGACGAGTAGGTGATTGCCGCCTGCTCATGTTTGGCCGAGTTTGGTACATTCAACTTATGGTATTCGTTAGCGCTGATATCGTGGAGCACAGCGGCCAAGGCACAATCACCGGCGCCATTGGTGTTTTTAATGCTATCCGGTCCACCCATAAACGGAGCGGTATGGCTGTATGCTTTTAACGGGGCTTCACAGTCCAGCTTGCGCATGGCGCGAGAAAATTCATAGCGGTTAAAGTCGGCAATGGCACCGGGCAATAGCGGGTACTCGGTCTCGCGCTTACAGGGGTCATCGACATAACCGGCCATAAACATGCCTTTTTCTCCGGCGGTGCAGATCACCAGGTCAACCCAGTCTAGCGCCTTGTCTGCAGCCAACAGCGGGTCGGTAAAGCCGGTAATGGCCTCGCCTTCTTCTTCATTCATGGCGAGAATATCAACGTGCTTTTGGACAAACTCCGCCCACCATTTGGGGTCTTGTTCGATCAAAAAGCGGGTGCCCAGAGTAAGTACCACAGGCACGCCGGCATCATTGGCGTACTTGACCGCCTGCATAGTGGCGTCGGTCATGGTCTCTACGCCCTGAGTACGCATAAGATAGGCGCTGATCACTAGGGCCGAAGAGTTTTCGATAAGCTCTTTGCTGATAGACTCGGGGCGCAGGTGGTTCATTAAGCCCGCACTGATGGCAAAGGTACGTTCACCACTTTCATCGATCAGCGTAAAGCAGCGGCCGATAGGACCGTCCACGGGCTGAAGGTAATCCAAATCGACGCGGCTTGAGGTGTTACACAAGAAACGATAGGCATAGCTGCCTATTTTTATGTTCTCACTCATAACGCCAAGTAATACCGAGCGATCATCGGCCAGCACAGAATAATTGTGCATGGTATTGCCAATGGTGCCACCGGCAAACTCGTAATCAATCATCTCGTTTAGTTTAAGACGATCATACAAGGCATTGGTGGTTTCACTGTCGATCACCTGAGACATGCCTCGACGTAGACCAAACTCATCAAGAAAAGCTAAATCGACCTTGGCTTCAATATCGACCACGATCTGATCAATGCCGACAATGTAGCTGCGCTTGAGTCGCGACTCGGCATTAATTTGATTAGTAAGTGGATCTTTCTCTTCCACCGGAAAATAATGTTTGTGTCTTCGACGACCAGGAAACTTCATGACTTACCCGTTTGCGGTATTCATAGAACAAAAAAAGCGGCGAATTATATCTTAATTTAGCCTGTGCGGGCTATGGTGATACTTATAAAATTACCGCTTTTCGCGATATAATCGCGTCTTTATTGTAGTTATTTGAGCATATATGACGAAGTTTGACGATCAATATTGGATGCAAAAGGCTCTGGAGTGCGCGCAACGTGCTGAAGCTATTGATGAAATCCCTGTGGGCGCGGTGCTTGTTAAAGATGATGAGCTTATCGCTGAAGGGTGGAACCAGTCAATCACGCTCAACGACCCCTCTGCCCATGCTGAAATGATGGCAATTCGGGCCGCCGGTGAGGCGCTTAACAACTATCGCCTTATCGATTGCACCCTGTATGTAACCCTGGAGCCTTGCTCCATGTGTGCCGGGCTCTTGGTACACAGCCGTATCAAGCGCTTGGTGTTCGGAGCTACGGATCTGAAAACAGGCTCGGCGGGGTCGATTATGAATCTGGTGCAGGAACCAAGGTTAAATCATCAACTCGAGGTGACATCCGGCGTGTTGGCTGAGCAGTGTTCGGCACAGTTATCGGCGTTTTTTAAGCGTCGTCGGCAAGAACATAAGGAATTGAAGAAAGCGCGACAGCAGCGCACGGAGGAGGATTAAGACTCCGCCATACGCTGTTGCTCTAGCTCTTCCATTTGCTGGGCGGCAAACAGGCGGCAGCGCCAGAGGATTTTACTGTGAGTGCTCTTTCTTAGCACTCGGCGACGTTTGGCGCTAGAAAATAGCACGCGTTGTTTAAAGCTATGCGTTCTACGACGTTTCAACATAGTACTTCTCCTGAAAGTGAGAGGGGAGAGCTACCATCACATCACGTTTAAGTGACAGTTTTATGGCATTCCTGCTGATTCTTCCGTGGCGCTGGCATCAGCGACATCCAGGGCTTGGTTTTCGTCTAGCCATACCAAGGTGTCGTAGTAGCGCCTTATATTATCTACGTAGGTTACGGCAACATCTCCACGCGCATAACCATACTTTGTTGTTCGATAATAACGTTTCTTCACTAGCAGCGGTAGGTATTTTTTAACGTCCGCCCATTTGTCCGGATCGTCGCCACCGCGCTCGGTGAGCGCTCGGGCATCGTTCACATGACCCCAGCCAACATTGTAAGAAGCTAAGGCAAACCAGGTGCGATCCGGTTGTGGAATACGATCCGGTACACGCTCCAGTAAATAACGCAGGTATTTGGCACCGCCATCAATGTTTTGTTCCGGCTTAAGACGGTTTTTAACCCCCACCTGTTTGGCGGTGGGCAGGGTCAGCATCATGATGCCACGCACCCCAGTGGGTGATTTAGCGCGGGGATCCCACATCGACTCCTGGTAGCTCAGTGCCGCCAACAGACGCCAATCGAGCTCATTAGCATATTGCTTAAACCAGTGAGCGTATTTGGGCAGGGTATCGGCCACGGCCTCAATAAAGGCCAAGGTGTTTACATAATTGAACTGGCGTACATGACCAAAGTATTTTTCTTCTAACGCGTAAAGACGGTTGTTTTCTTTTACCTCGCCGAAGAACTCTATCATCAGGGCATAAAGAGAATCATCATCGTCCTTGCGCATCAACCAGGCAATGGGGTCATTACGAGTCACCGAAAAGCCGATGCTGAGATTGGGGTGATAACGACGAAATAGCGCTAGGGTATGAGAGTCGGCCAGGGTGTAATCTATGTCACCGTCGATAATGGCCTGTAGCAGCTCCGATTCATCCAGGTCATCGGTTTCATTCCAGGTAAGTTGCGGAAATTGCTTTTGCGCTCGCAGCAGACTTTGCGAGTGGCTGCTGCGTTCCAACACGGTCAGCGTGCCCTCAAGATCTTCGAATCCTCTAGGGCGAGGGCGCCCTTGTTTATACACCAGCTTTTGGCTGATGGTGCGATAGCTTGGGCCAAAGCGATACAACTCGGCCCGACTCGGCGAGTAGCCGATCCCCGAGGCGATGAGATCCAGAGAGCCGTTATCAAGGCGCGCAAACATATCGCTGAGGCTGAAAAAGGGCACTATTTCGAGCTTAACGCCCATATAGTCGGCAAACTCCTGGGCCAGCTCGTATTCAAAACCTTGCTCGCCCTGGGTGCCTTGATAATAGTTACTGGCGCCAGCCAGGGTGCCCACCCTTAATGTTTTGGTGTGATAAATATGTTCCAGTTGCGTTGGTTGTTGTGGCTCACTACAGCCAAAAAGTGCCACTAAAGCAATTGATAACAAAAATAATCTCACAGCCAGCCCCTATCGCCTTGTCAGCTACTCTTATAACAAAACCAAGGCCTTGCGTCACCACTACTTTAATGTGGTATGGCTGGAGTTAATAAATGCGGACAATCGTCCTTGTCGTGCCCCCTTTAACTCGCATTTTAAGGGAAATTAAGTATAATGCGCGGCAACTGTCGTTCAATCCTTAACCCCGGATGATAATACCTATGTTGATCCTTCGCGGTGCGCCAGCACTTTCCGATTTTCGCGTTCAAAAAGTGCTTACTCAGTGTAAGCAAGCTAACCTTCCCGTAACCGATGTTTATGCCGAGTTTATGCACTTTGCTGACCTAACAGCAGAGCTTAGTGCCAACGAGCACACTAAACTTGAGAAGCTACTGACCTACGGGCCGCACATTCAAGAGCACGAGCCACAAGGTACGCTGATCTTGGTTACACCGCGTCCAGGTACGATTTCGCCTTGGGCCTCGAAGGCCACCGATATTGCCCATAACTGTGGTTTAACTCAGGTGCATCGCATCGAACGTGGTATTGCCTACTATGTTGAAGGCGACTTGAGCGCTGAGCAGCAACAAGAGGTTGCAGCACTGCTTCATGACCGCATGACCGAAGCGACACATAGTTCACTTGAAGATGCCAGCAAGTTGTTCACCAATGAGCAGCCGCGTCCGATGTCATCGGTAGATATTCTAGGTGGTGGCCGTGAAGCGCTAGCAAAAGCGAATGTTGAGCAGGGCTTCGCTTTAGCGGACGACGAAATCGACTACCTGGTAGAGAACTTCCAGAAGCTAGGTCGTAACCCGAACGACATCGAACTATTTATGTTCGCTCAAGCTAACTCTGAGCACTGCCGTCACAAAATCTTTAACGCTGATTGGACTATCGACGGTGTTGAGCAGCCTAAGTCGCTGTTCAAAATGATCAAAAACACCTACGAGCAAAGCAGTGTAAACGTATTATCTGCCTATAAAGATAACGCCGCCGTAATGAAAGGCTCGGTAGCGGGTCGTTTCTTCCCTGATTTTGTTGGTGAGTACACCTACCATCAAGAAAATATCGAAATCCTGATGAAGGTTGAAACCCACAACCACCCAACGGCTATTTCTCCGTTCTCGGGTGCATCTACCGGTTCTGGTGGTGAAATCCGTGACGAAGGTGCAACGGGTCGTGGTTCTAAACCAAAAGCGGGCCTAGTTGGTTTCAGCGTATCTAACCTGCGTATTCCTGGCTTTGAACAGCCATGGGAAACCAAGTACGGTAAACCAGGTCGCATCGTTGAAGCGCTAGATATCATGATCGAAGGCCCACTAGGTGGCGCGGCGTTTAACAACGAATTCGGTCGTCCAAACCTATTGGGTTACTTCCGTACCTACGAAGAATTAGTAAACAGCCACAATGGTGAAGAGGTGCGTGGTTACCACAAGCCAATCATGATCGCCGGTGGTCTAGGTAACATCCGTACCGAGCACGTACAAAAAGGTGAAATCCCTGTTGGCGCCAAGCTAATCGTGTTGGGTGGCCCGGCGATGAACATCGGCTTGGGTGGCGGCGCTGCTTCATCTATGGCCTCTGGTCAATCAAACGAAGATCTAGACTTTGCCTCTGTACAACGTGAAAACCCAGAAATGGAGCGTCGTTGTCAGGAAGTAATCGACAAGTGTTGGCAGCTAGGCGATGACAACCCAATCGCCTTTATCCACGATGTGGGCGCGGGCGGTCTATCAAATGCCTTCCCTGAGTTGGTAGACGACGGTGGCCGTGGTGGTATTTTCGAGCTTCGTAATGTGCCAAACGATGAGCCGGGCATGGCGCCACACGAAATCTGGTGTAACGAATCACAAGAACGTTATGTACTGGCAGTGGCCGAAGAAAACTTCGAACGTTTCGAGCAAATCTGTAAGCGTGAGCGCGCACAATATGCCGTGATTGGTACGGCGACCGAAGAGCGTCACCTGCGCGTTGCTGACTCACACTTCGGCAACAACCCGGTAGATCTTCCTCTTGAAGTGCTACTTGGTAAAGCACCTAAGATGCACCGTGACGTAACGTCAAAACAAGCACAAGGTGAAGCGCTGGAGACTGCTCAGATTACAGTAAAAGACGCGGTTCAACGTTTGCTTCGTCTGCCTGCGATTGCAGAGAAAACCTTCCTTATCACCATTGGTGACCGCTCGGTAACCGGTTTGGTTGCGCGCGATCAAATGGTGGGTCCATGGCAGGTGCCGGTAGCAAACTGTGCGGTAACAGCGGCAGCATTTGACACCTACCACGGTGAAGCCATGTCTATGGGTGAGCGTACCCCTGCGGCACTGCTTAACTTTGGTGCTTCTGCGCGTCTAGCGGTAGCCGAATCACTGACTAACATCGCCTGTGCGGACATAGGTTCATTGCATAACATCAAGCTATCTGCAAACTGGATGGCAGCAGCAGGTCACCCGGGTGAAGATGCCGGTTTATATGAAGCCGTTAAAGCGGTGGGCGAAGAGCTGTGTCCAGCACTTGGCCTGACTATCCCTGTTGGTAAAGACTCAATGTCGATGAAGACCACCTGGCAGGATAACGGCGAAGACAAGGCGGTAACTGCGCCATTGTCACTGGTTATCACTGCGTTTGGTCGTGTTGAAGACATTCGTAAAACGGTAACGCCGCAGCTGCGCACCGACAAAGGCGAGTCAACGCTGCTACTTATCGACCTGGGCGCTGGCCAAAACCGTATGGGTGCATCGAGCCTGGCACAGGTTTACAAGCAACTTGGCGACAAGACCCCTGACGTTGATAGCCCAGAGCTACTAAAAGGCTTCTTCGAAGCCATGCAGGCGCTTGTAAGCGAAGAGAAACTACTTGCTTACCACGACCGTTCAGACGGTGGTTTATTCGTAAGCGTTGCGGAAATGGCGTTTACTGGTCACACAGGTGTGACGCTTGAACTAGACGCGCTAGCCGGTCCTGACCTTGAAGTGCTATTCAACGAAGAACTAGGTGCGGTAATCCAGGTTCGTAATAGCGACCTAGACGCGGTTAAAGCGGTACTTGCGGATAACGGTCTTGCGGCAATGAGCCACGAGATTGGTACCTTGAACGATGCTGATCAGCTAGTTATCAAGCGCGGCGGTGCTGCACTTGTTGATAACAGTCGTACAGAGCTTCGTTTAGCCTGGGCCGAAACCACATATCAGATGCAGTCACTACGTGATAACCCTGCCTGTGCGCAACAAGAGCATGATGCCAAAGCTGATACCAAGGACCCAGGTCTGAATGTGAAGCTAAGCTTCGACATTAACGAAGATGTTGCCGCGCCTTACATTGCCACCGGTGCTAAGCCGAAGATGGCTATCTTGCGTGAGCAAGGTGTTAACTCTCACGTGGAAATGGCGGCGGCATTTAACCGTGCTGGCTTTGCGGCCATCGACGTACACATGAGCGACATTCTTGAAGGTCGTTTGACTCTTGAAGAGTTCAAAGGCCTGGTAGCTTGTGGTGGCTTCTCATACGGTGACGTACTGGGTGCCGGTGAAGGTTGGGCTAAGTCAATTCTTTTCAATGACATGGCTCGCGAGCAGTTCCAAACCTTCTTCGAGCGTCAAGATACCTTCAGCCTAGGTGTGTGTAACGGCTGTCAGATGATGTCGACGCTGCGCGAATTGATCCCAGGCACAGAGCACTGGCCACGTTTCGTAACCAACCAAAGTGAGCGCTTCGAAGCCCGTGTTGCCCTGGTTGAAGTACAAGACAGCCCGTCTGTCTTCTTCAATGGCATGGCTGGTTCACGTATGCCTATCGCCGTTTCTCACGGTGAAGGTCGTGCCGAGTTTGCTAACGATGCGGCAATTCAAACGGCGGTTAACTCAGGTACGGTTGCGGTTAAATACGTAGATAACTACGGCAACCCAACTATGCAATACCCGGCTAACCCGAATGGTTCACCAGAGGCGATCTCGGGTATTACCTCTACCGATGGTCGTGCAACAGTAATGATGCCACACCCAGAGCGTGTATTCCGCGCCGTGGCTAACTCATGGCACCCAGACGAGTGGAAAGAAGATAGCCCGTGGATGCGTATGTTCCGTAACGCACGTAAGCACATTGGCTAATACCTGGGTTAATTTCAGGGTTAATTACCAAAGATAACAAAAAGGCTGCATTTGCAGCCTTTTTTGTGTGCGGCGTATTCAGTTTCTCCGTGTTAGTATTAAGCCAAAGGTTAAGCTAAAGGAAGGCTATGCTGCGGAAGGCTTTTTTAATGTTACTTGGAGTAATCTTAGTGCTTGTCACCGCGCTTGCGGTGGCCTATGGATTTCGCAGCGAACTTACCCACATGCTGGCCAAGCATTATTTGCAACACCAGGGCGCCACGCTGACCTGCTCACGCTGGCAATGGGGTTCTCAGTTGTTAGCCATAGATGCCGACCGGCTTTGCCTCGAATATCAGGGTCATGCTTTGACCTTGGAAGGCGTTACCCTAACGCCGACGGCCTTGAATATAGCAAGAGCCCATGTCCAGGCGGGCCCCATCGTCAGCAATGATAACCAAGATAAACAAGCCAGCCCCTGGCAGCCTGCACCTTTGGCCTTATTGTTGCCACTAAAAAGACCCCTGCTGAGCATAGCCGAAGCCAAGGTCAGCTTTGTCGACTTCAGTCGCCCCATGACCTTCGCTATTGAAGAAACGCAAATCAATCATTTTCAAATCACGGGTGATATTCAGGGCCAATGGTTGCTCAAAGCCGATGCCATTGAGGTTGATGTAGCCCTTGAGCGCGATTTTACCAAGGTGTTGGGCGAGTATATTAAAACGCAGCAAAATCATGCGCTGGACTGGCATGCAGATGTGGTCCAGCTGGCCCTTAAAGGCAGCTTTATGGGTAATCGCCTCGATGCGAGTCTGGCCTTGCATCTCGATGGCGAGCTGCGCACCGAGCCGCATTGTCTGTGGCAACTTGCAAGTCGGGGTCGGGTGCATATTCAATCCGAGGATATGCGCCAATACCTTATTACAGCACAACAGTTGCAGACTGAGCTGGGAGCCCTGAGTCATTGTCAGGCGCTTGATAAGTACAGCGCTTACCTGGGGGAGTTGGCCGAAACTCGCTGGCAGCTTAATAGTCGGCAGCCAATAACGGTGCATATGAACGGTGAGTTTAACCTGCCAGAGTTGAGCATGGCGAACCGGGCCGGGCAGCAATCCGTGCTCATTGAAGCAAACAACAGCCAGGGTAATTGGCAAACCCTGACCTTAAGCAGTGAGTATCTGTTAGCGGCACAATTAGACGGTATCGGCTCGCTGCAAAGCCAGGGCACCCTGACCGAGAAGCAGCTGCAAGGGCACTTCCTGGGTCAAGTAGCGTTGCCGCCGCAACCCGAACTTGAATATCAGCCGCTGCAGGCAAAAGGCCAGTTTGGTTACGACTATCTGGGCTCCGGGTGGTTGCGCGCTGATGTGGAAACCCCGGCCTTAAGTTATCAGGATTATCAGTTAAAGAGCCTGGCGCTGACCCTGGATGGGTCGCTTGCTGCTGATGGCCAAGTCGAAGCCAAGCTGACCACTGCGGTGGCGGCGCTCAATAGTCCGCGGTTGAAGGCGCGCACCCTGACGCAGCAATATCATATTAAGGCCAATGCCCTGGCTGCTGGCGAGCGGCAGGCTGAGGCTAAAGTGCAAAGCCAGGTAGGAGACTTAGAGCTGGAGGGGGTACGCTTAAGTAGCCTTGAGCTCGACAGCAACCTGAGCTTTAGTCGAGTTATCGAGGGCACTCATATCGCTTCTTGGCAAGATGTAGAAGCGCTGCTCAAGCATAACTGGAGCGACAACGCCCATGCCCTAAGTGTGGTTATCAATGACACCGAGCTGCCTACCTTTATGCCCCTGGTACAGCAACTTGAGCCCGAACTGGTGCTCAGCGGCGGCACCGTATCCTTGCATCTTGAGGGGGATGCGCTGCTGGAACGCTTTGATTGGCAAATGGATATCAATAACGCCGATATCTTGTATCAGAGCTACCTGGCCCAGTCCTTTACCCTGGCCCCGACAGGCAGTGTGAATTCAGGTGCACTTCAGCTCGATACGACTAAGTTTACCCTAAGTGAAGTGCGCGCCGGCCCAGTATTAAAAGAGGTGTCTGGTATGCTTGGAATGGATGAAGACCTTTATATCAGCCAGGTACAGGGCAATATTTTTGATGGTACCTTTGCACTGGATAAGCTTTATCTAACCACTCTGGGGAAGGAGCGGGTGCCGACGCTGTTAAAGCTCGAGGGGATCCGCGCCGAAAATGTCCTTGCCCTGGAACCGCAGCAGGGAATCAGCGTCAAAGGGCTATTGGCCGCAGAGCTGCCGCTGCGCTTTAATGAGCAGGGGATCAGCATCGAAAATGGCCGCATATACTCTCAGGCCGCGGGTAAGTTAACCATAGATAACAACGCCGCCTTCAATGCGGTTAAAGAGCAGCAGCAACAGTTAGGGCCCATGTTGGCCATGTTGGAGAATTTAGATATTAACAGTATTAATGCCGATGTTGATTTAACCCACGATGGTTGGTTAACTATGGCGATGCAATTGAAGGGAAAAAATCCCGAGCATCAACAAGAAGTTAATTTTAACTATAATCACCAGGAAAATATTTATACCTTATTCAGAGCGCTGCGCTTAAGTGACGAAATCACCAAAAGAGTAGAGCAAGAGTATCAAGCGAAGGAGTAAAGCAATGAGTACGCGAATGCTGGTGGCCTTAGTCGGCGCGTTAACCCTAATGGGTTGTACCCATAAGGTCGAGGTAGAGAGTAAAGAGCCGATCACCATCAACCTTAACGTGAAAGTGGATCATGAAATTCGCGTTAAAGTAGATAAAGAACTCGATGAACTTTTCGGCGACGACAGCGAGCTATTTTAGGAGGCGAATATGAAACTAGTTAAATGGACTATGTTACTAAGTGCGACCATGTTGGCCTTTAGTGCCTGGGCGCTGACCTTAGATCAGGCCAAGGCCCAGGGCATTGTCGGTGAAACCAGCACTGGTTACCTAGCGTTGGTGCAAGACTCTGCCGAGGCGCAGCAACTGATCACCGAGATCAATGCCAAGCGCAAGGCTAAATATCTGTCCTTGGCCAAGAAAAACGGCATCAGCCTCAGTCAGGTTGAAGCCCTGGCCGGCGCCAAGGCCATTGAAAAGACCGTTCCCGGACACATGGTCAAGGTCGATGGTAAATGGC
This sequence comes from Pseudoalteromonas sp. T1lg75, assembly GCF_002964705.1. Classification (GTDB taxonomy): domain Bacteria; phylum Pseudomonadota; class Gammaproteobacteria; order Enterobacterales; family Alteromonadaceae; genus Pseudoalteromonas. The sequence goes on from NZ_PQCD01000049.1 coordinate 12,011, forward strand.
GTAAGAAATAATCATAAAAATGAACAAGCAGGGTATTCACTGTGCTTGTTCATTTGTATTTGGTTTAACAACCTGATTTAGCCCTCGCCCACTTGGGCGCACTAAGTAAAACCGGGGACTTACTGCACGTAGGTTTGAGTTGGGTAAAGTGAAAAACTGAATTCCACCCGTTTGCCAGCTGTACCCGCCCGTGGGTGATCCTACAAGGCGACCAAACTCATGGTCTTGAACCGTATTGGCAAACAAAATAGCGGAAGAGTAGGTTTGTACTCCAATAATAACGCTTACTTTACCACTAAAATGCAAAGGGTTAGAGACATCACTGCGCTCGTATTTTTCATATTGTCTGCTGACGACGTCACCGATTTTTTCTCCCTCATCCTGATGTGCTGCAATCACTTTTTTTTGGTAGAAGCTGGTGTGCCTGTAGGGCTTATCGGCGATATAGGTTAGTAGGCCCTTCTTCCACATATCATCATCACCACCGCGATTAAGACTCACGTCAATGATCAGATGCTGTATGTTGTGCTCTTGTATGGTTTTGAATGCGTCGCGAGTAAAGTCGTAGAATGCCTGTTTGTCATGCCACCAGAACTCATTGATGGTCATTTTGGCTTCACCTGCACTTAGAATCTCAAACTTAAATGTATCATCAAAGGTTGGCTTGCTCATGCTCATAGGCTTGCTTTTTGAAGCGTCAACAATCAAAGTGCGAGGGAGGGACTTATCACTAAACTCAATAATAAACTCCTCCTTTTTGCCAATAAACAACCAGTAGTACAAAGCAAACTTGGTGCTTAGCAGCGCTTCCCTATGGCGAACAGTGTCACCATACATTCGTGACATCAATCTAGTGTAAATCGACTCTATGGGTTGGTTGTTGATGGCGACAATGCGCGCGTTCTCATATGGACTTTTTTCTCCACCGAGTTTACTGGCGATAGAAATTTCACCTTCCCTTATCTTGACCTCAAATGGAAATAAACCCTGATTGTCATTAGCGAGTTGCTCCACTAGGCGACGCTGGCTAGGGATCATTATATTCATATGACCATCATTGAATTGACCGTTCAAAACACTAATGTGTGTGAGAAATTCATTAACGCTTAGGGGAGAATCAAGCTCACTTTTGAGTTCATTTAACTTACTTTCAAAAGTCTTGATATCCTCAATGCGCAAAGACAAATCAGGATGAGTATCTTTGACCCAGCGCCACCATGTATCAATGTCATCGTGCATCTGCTCCGGCGTGATGGTTTTATTCAGTGAATGGATAGCGGTTAAATCAGAGCTGGCCCAGGTCTGATGAAAAAGTACCGTGATTAATAACGCTGTGAGTTTAATGAATCTTGCTACAAACATTGTAAAAGTCCCTATTAATTTAAGGGGTTAGACGCTGTAAGTTGCTAAAGGGTTTAAAGAGGCAATTTTTATAATAAAAGCGCCACCATATGTAGTGACGCAAAAGTTAAGCAAAAGAATGATGGGTAAATCGATAGACGTTTAAGCGATAAGGCGCTCGGCCAAACTCAGTTCCATGGTCGCTTTAAGCAAACGGTAAAGATTAATCGACGCATCGATCTCTTCTTTACGATTGGTGAGAGATTCTATGTTTAAGCCCAGCGGTACCCCGAGGTGGGCACAGCTGCGTAGAATTAAATCTAGGTTCTCCCGGCAAATACGCACCGACTCACTTAAGGTGTTGTCGGCATCGAGCATACGCCACTTGGTCGCTTCGGGCACGGAAATGCCTAACCACTGCATAAAGTCCAAGGTAGTTTCACCTCCACAGGGGGTAAAGGTGAGGATAATACGTTGTGGAGTCAGCCCTTGCTGACGGCAGCTGCGGGCATAGCTGGTGATCAAGTCTATGGTTGCCTGGGCGTTGTAGACCGCTTGCGAGATAAAGAACTTACAACCTTGCTCCGTTTTCGTCAGCAAACGCTCGTGTTCATTGCCCTTACTGGCATGGCGCTCGGCTATGGTGACACCCCCCAAAAAGAAATCATGGTCGTGCTCGCCAAGGTGGTTATAGGCATCGTTTAGGCTCAGCTTTATATCACCGGATGACGATGGACTGCCGACCAATACCAGATTATTGAGATTATATTCCTGGTAGGTGGTATCTAACCACTGGTTAAACTCGCCGGCGCTGCGCTGGGCCACGCTCTTATAGGTGATCACATCGAGCTGTGACAAACGACGCAATAAGCCACTGTAGTGACGCGGGTCAATGGTCTCTTTAAACGGAAAAGGGCGGGGCACATTGGTGCGGCTGCTTTCATCTTGAATATCGTAAACCACCACGCCGTCGTACTCGATTTCGTGTAAGCGACCAAGCAGCTTTTCGGCAATGGCTTGCAGCTTGGTGTCGTCGGTGCCTGTCTTTGGTGGCGTGGTGCCGATAAGGTAAACCCCTTGGCGGGGGTCTTCAATTTTCTCTTGCAGTGTTAGCGCCATGATCCTCATTCCCATATGCGGTTGATTGAATAACTATAACAGCCATTTAGACGTCTATACAGCCCTTTCTAGTGAAACTTACTCAAGGGTGTTGAATTTGATTCATGTTGCCTTGTAGGTCGGCCTTCCAGGCCAACAAATATGCACCATTCTCACCTTGTCGGCGCACAGCACTGACCTACAAATGACTTTCTCAACTGCGGTCTCCAAATTAAGATCTTGTCGCGTTGGCGACGGCAACCAAAGAGGGAGTTCATAACCATCGTGCATATAATTCGTCCATGAAGCTGGGTTCCTGTCGGCATCCCTGCCTCCACCTCCGAGCGCTGCGAAGCGGGGCTTCGGTCACTCGTCGCCCCTTTGACACATTTGTTTACAGCAAAATCGGGTGTCGATTACGCGCAGTGAGTGAATTTATTGCATAATGGATTGGATCAAAAATCAGATAACAATCAGATAACACAAGGTAGGAAGATGAAACTATCGGTCATTGCTTCGGGTATCGCGCTGGCGCTGACGCTAGGCGGATGTCAAAGCACACAGACAACGCAAACAAGTGCAGCAGTTGAAACGGCACAGCAAAACAATAAAGTATTTGCCCAGGACTATGTATTAGAAGAGCTAGACAATGGTCTGCGGGTCATGGTGGTTAAAACCGATTACCCAGATGTGGTCTCGCTACAGATCCCGGTTTCGGTAGGCTCGCGCAACGAAGTAGAGGAAGGTAAAACCGGCTTTGCCCACTTTTTCGAGCACATGATGTTCAAAGGCTCGGAAAAATTCCCGGAAGATGTGTATGCCGATATCATGAAAAACTCAGGCGTAGATAACCGTGCCTACACCACCAATGACTACACCAACTATCACCTTAATTTTTCCAAGCAGCATTTAGACAAGGTGCTGGAGGTGAAAGCCGATGTATTTCAAAACCTCAGCTACACCGAAGAGCAGTTCCGCACCGAGGCGCTGACGGTGAAGGGCGAATACCTAAAAAACAATGCCAGCCCTATTCGTAAGCTACTGGCCGCGGTGCGCAAAGAAGCGTTCGACAAGCACACCTATGAGCACACCACCATGGGCTTCTTCGAAGATATCGAGGCCATGCCGGACCAAAGCGAGTACGGGCAAACCTTCTTTAAGCGCTTCTATAAGCCCGAGTACGTTTCCTTGGTGATCGTCGGCGACGTTGACCCCAAAGAAACCATTGAAATGGTGAAAAAGCACTGGGGTAACTGGCAGCGTGGTGACTATCAGGCGGATATTCCGGTAGAGCCGAAACAAGCGGCGCCGCGTTATGTGCATGAGCAGTACGAAGGCTTACCTGGGCACTGGCTTTTGGTTTCGTATAAGGGCACCGAGTGGAACCCAAATACCAAGGACCGCGCCGCGTTGGACCTGCTGTCACAACTTTACTTCTCAGAAAATTCGGAGCTATACCAGCAGTTGGTGGTTGAAAAGCAAATAGCTTCGCAAATGTTTACCTACAACCCGGAAACCAAAGATCCCGGTCTATTGCATGTATTCGTTAAGGTGGATGACGAAGAGAACCTGGCAATGGTACGTGATGCCATTAATCAAACCTATGCCCAGGCGCGCACCGAGCTGGTGGACGAAGGCAAGCTGGCAGCCTTGAAATCAAATGCTAAGTACAGCTTTATCAATAGCCTGGACTCCTCACAGGCGATCGCATCGACGCTGGCCAGTTATATGCACTTTGAGCGTGACCCGGAAGTGATCAACGCCCTGTATCAAAGTGCCGACAGCGTCAGTGCCGAAGACATTCGCGCCATCGCCAATCAGTATTTTACCGACAACAACCGCACTACGGTGACCATGTCGGCCAAGGATAAGGTTGCCGGTTTTGATACCGAAGTGCAGCTTGATGCCTTGGTCGCCGACATCAACAACAAACCAACGGAGCAGCTGTTTACCGTGCTGGATAAAACCAACAGCTCGCCACTGGTTGACGTAAACTGGTTGTTCTACACAGGTGCTGCGGCCGATCCTGAAGGTAAAAAGGGCGTGGCAGCCTTAACTGCGGCCATGCTGGCCAAGGGCGGCAGTCAGTCGATGAGCTACAAGGAAATCCAAAAAGCCCTGTATCCCATCGCCGGCAGCTTTGCCTATCAAATCGATAAGGAAATGATCTCGCTACGTGGTCGCATTCATAAGGACAACGCCGAGCAATGGTATGAGCTTGTCAGCGACCAACTACTTGATCCAGGCTTCCGCGAAGACGATTTCGCCCGTTTGAAGAAAGAACTGATCGACGGCATCAAGTCGGGTCTAAAAGCCTCTAACGATGAAGAGCTGGGTAAAGAGGTACTCTACGCCGAGCTGTATCACGGTCACCCTTATGGGGCCTACAACTACGGTGACTTGTCTGACTTAGAAGCCTTGACCCTGGATGATGTCAAAGCCTTCTATGGTGCAAACTTTACCCAGCGTAATTTGCACCTGGGTCTGATCGGTGCTGTGCCTGAAAAGGTGAAGGCGCAAATGATGACCGACCTGCAATCATTGCCAGCGGGCGAGCAAGCGCGTTTGGATATTCCGGATGCGCCAGCACTTGAGGGCCATCACGCTACCATCATCGAAAAGAACGCCAAATCCACGGCGGTGTCATTCGGCTTCCCAATCGAAACCACGCGTTCGAGCAAAGACTGGACGGCGCTGTGGTTGGTACGTTCCTTCCTTGGTGAGCACCGTAACTCCAATGCCAAATTATTTGAGCGTATTCGCCAAGTACGCGGCATGAACTACGGTGATTATGCCTATATCGAATACTTCCCACGAGGCATGTTCCAAACCAAGCCGGATGCCAACCTGGGTCGTTCCGAGCAAATCTTCCAGGTCTGGTTGCGTCCGCTGCGCTCGAACAACGATGCCCACTTTGCAACGCGCACGGCACTGTTCGAGCTGGATAAGCTAATCAATCAGGGCATGAGTGAGGAAGACTTCATCGCTACCCGTAACTTCCTGGTTAACTTTGTGCCGCAGCTGGTGGCGAGTCAAAACCGTCAGTTAGGTTATGCCTTAGATAGCCAATTCTACGGCATCGATAACTTCGCCGACTACGTACGTTCACAGCTGGAAACCCTCACCGTGGCTGATGTAAACCGCGTTATTCGCGAGAACCTGCAAACCGATAACATTCATTATGTGTTTGTCAGTGGCGATGGTGAAGACATGAAGGCACGTTTAGCGAACGAGCAGGTTTCACCGCTGAAGTACAACACCGAAAAACCAGCCGAGCTGGTGGCCGAAGATAAGCAAATCGAAAGCTACAAGCTGGCCATTCCAAGCAGCAACATCAAGGTGGTGCCTTTGGAAGACGTGTTTAAGTAAGTTGAACCGAGACAATAAAAAGCCGCTCAATCGAGCGGCTTTTTTAATGGGTTATTTCTTTTTCGCTTTAGCCTTGGCTTTTTTGCGTTTGGCTTTCATTTTTTCCGGATCTTTTTTCTTCTTCGGCGGCAGCTTGGCTTCTTTGTGCTGTGGCTCCAGGCCTTTTATCTTACGACGTTTTAATACCTGATCCGTGTAGCGCTCAATTTTACCCACCATGGACACTTCATGGGCCTCAACCAGGGAAATGGCGGTGCCTTTTTTGCCCGCGCGGGCGGTACGACCAATACGGTGAACGTACACGTCTGCACTGCGCGGCATATCGAAGTTAAAGACATGGCTGATATCGTTGACGTCGATGCCACGAGCCGCCACATCGGTGGCAATTAAGATCTTGGTACGGCCGCTGTGGAAGCTGGCCATGGCCGCCATGCGCTTATCCTGAGGCATTTCACCGCGCAACCAGGTGGTCTTGATATCATGGGTGTACAACTCGCCAACCAACTTCTCTAAACGCTCACGGGTTTTTACAAAGACAATGGCTTTTTCAACATTCTCTTGCTGCAGCAAGTTTACCAATAACTTGAGTTTATGATCGTAATCATCGGCCAGGTGCACCCATTGCAAAATCTTGCCGCGCTCAGAACGTGAAGGCGAAGCCTCCAGTTGCGCCGGATCATTCAGGATGCGCTCGGAGAACTTGGCGACGCTGTCGCCCTCGAGAGTGGCAGAGAAGAGCATACATTGACGACGGTTTTTCGCTTCTTCACAAATGCGCAGCATTTCCTTGCGAAAACCCATGTCCAGCATGCGGTCCGCTTCGTCCAAAATCAGCAGCTCTACGTCTTCGGCGTGGAAGTTTTCCGTGTCCAGGTATTCCATCAGACGTCCTGGGGTGGCGATCAGGATATCGTTATTTTTTTCAAAAATTTCTTTATGCGTACCGTAGTTGATACCGCCGGTCACCACACCGATTTTTAAATGGGTGTGCTCTGCCAGTTTTTCACATTGCTCATGTACCTGGTAGGCCAGCTCGCGGGTCGGGGTCATGATCAACACTCGAGCAAACCCCGGGTTACGACGCGGATGGTCCAACAGGTATTGAATGGCGGGGATCAAAAACGCCGCGGTTTTGCCGGTGCCGGTCGGGGCGCTGGCAAGGACATCACGGCCTTCCAGCGCTTCTGGAATAGCCAGTTGCTGAATGCTGGTGGGCTTAGTAAAACCTAGGCTGTCAATGGCGTTGAGTAGCGCGGTATCAAGATCAAAATCGGCAAATTGCATAAAGGAGTCAAAATGATGGACAATTAAGGCAATTATACGTGGCACATGCCCAAACACAAAGGTCTAAAGTGGCAGGTTTTCAGTTTAAACAGTTTTCTATTGCGCAGTGCAGCACCGCCATGAAGGTCTCCACCGATGGCATTATGCTGGGAGCATGGGCCGATCTGGGCTCTGCGCAGCATATATTGGATGTGGGCACGGGCACCGGATTGCTGGCGCTTATGTGTAAACAGCGCGCTCAAAACGCCCAGGTGCAGGGGCTGGAAATTGAACCTCAAGCCCATGCCCAGGCTCGGGCCAATATTGCCGCCAGCTCCTGGCCTGATATTGAAGTCACATTGACAGATGCGCAGCATTTTAACAGCGGGCGCAAGTTTGACCTGCTGATCAGCAATCCGCCCTATTTCGATAACGCCCTAAAGGCGCAGGACGATAAGCGTAATCTGGCGCGTCACACCGATAGCCTGCCGTTTTCGGCACTGATCGACTTATGGCAAAGGGTAGGCCATGAACACACTGAATTGGCGGTGATCCTTCCTCGTGAGCAGGGGCAACACCTGGTGCAATTGGTTGATCTGGCTGGTGGACAGTTAAGGCGGCTATGTGAAGTAAAAAGCACCGAGCGTAAGGCGGTCAGTCGGTGGCTGATGCAATTTAGCTGGCAAGCAGGGGAGTGTGAAAGGCAGGAGTTGGTGATCCACGCGGGCGACGATTACAGTGAGGATTATCGTCGCCTGTGCCGTGAATTTTATTTACGCTTCTGAAGGTTACAAAGCTTAAGTAGCTTATAGCTCGGCGTATTCGGTCATGATCTGCTCCACCCAGGTGGCAATGCGATCATCGCTTTTTTCATACTGGCTGTCTTCATCAAGGGCCAGGCCTACGAAGTGTGAACCATCTTCCGTCAGCGCTTTAGATGCCTCGAACTCATACTCATCGCTGTTAGGCCAGTAACCGATAAATTGCACCCCTTGCGGCGCGATTTCATCATGAAGCATGCCAAGGGCATCTTGGAACCACTGGCCATAGCCTTGTTGGTCACCCATGCCGAACAGGGCAATGACCTTACCCGTCAGGTTGACGTCTTTAATGTCGTCCCAGTGCGACTCCCAGTCTTCTTGAATTTCACCGAAGTCCCAGGTGGAAATGCCAAACATGACAAAATCATAGTTTTCGGCCGTTTTCAGCGCTTCGTCTTTAATATTGAAGAGATCAACAACGTCGGCACCGATAATATCGCGGATTTTTTCTGCCGCTATTTCTGTGTAGCAGGTGGTCGAGCCGTAAAATAAACCAATCTTCATCGTTATCACATCGCTTGTCATTGATAGGGCGAAGTCTAACGTATCGTGCCCCGAGTATCTATCTGATATGATGCAATTAATATAAATCTGCATGGCCATTGACGTGAGTAAGCAGCCGCCAAACCCGGATAACCTAGAGCATATTGAGCAATTTTTGGATGCCTTGTTTCTTGAAAGCGGGGCCAGCGACAATACCTTGTCCGCCTATCGCACCGACTTGAAAAAGTTCAGTGACTTTATTGCCCCCCGGGCGCTGCTGGATGTGGATACGCAGGAGGTGGAGCAATACCTGGCCTATCGGGTTGACCTGGGGTTAAGTCCGCGCAGCACGGCGCGCAGTATCAGCGCCTTAAAACGTTTTTATCAGCATCAAATAACCGACAAGCGCCTAACACGCTCGCCCTTGGAAACCATTAGTCGTCCCAAGGCCATGCAGGCTCTACCAAAAACCCTGAGTGAGGCGGATGTTGAGGCCCTGCTGGCGGCCCCCGATTGCGAGGATGCCATGGGGCTGCGCGACAGAGCCATGTTAGAACTGCTTTACGCCACCGGACTACGCGTCAGTGAACTTATCGGCCTGCGCCTGGAGCATGTCAATCAGAACCAGGCGGTGGTCTTTGTTAAGGGCAAGGGTGGTAAAGAGCGCTTGGTGCCCATGGGCGAAGAGGCCCTTGACTGGCTGGCGCGCTATATGAAATTTGCGCGCCCGGCATTGATAAAACACGCCACGGATTTTGTCTTTGTCTCCAAGCGCGGTATTGGTATGACAAGGCAAACCTTTTGGCATCGCATTAAACACTATGCTATGTTGGCGAACATTAAATCAGATCTGTCGCCGCATACCCTGCGTCATGCCTTTGCAACTCACTTGCTTAATCATGGTGCCGACCTGCGAGTAGTGCAGATGATGCTGGGTCACAGCGATTTGTCGACCACACAGATATATACGCATGTGGCCAACGAACGACTAAAATTAGTGCATCAAACTCATCACCCCCGAGCTTAGCCTCTAGCTTAACTAGCAGGCTTAGGTTGAGGGCATAAAGCGTAGGGCGTGAATTTTATCGCTGATTCACGGTCTAGGTAGTATGACTAGAAGTTTTTAGAGACATATATTATGAAAAATTTATTTATCGCACTGGCCCTGGCCGGTGTTAGTGCGACAAGCAGCGTCAGTGTTGCGGCGGCGCAACCAGTGGCTGAAGGTAACAGCGCAGTAAAGGCTCAGTTTGCACAATTGGGTCTAAACGCCAAGAAAGTAAATACCACGCCTCTGGACGGTGTGGTTGAGGTGATCACCAACCGCGGCGTATTTTATGCCAGTGACGACGGTCGTTACCTGTTGCAGGGCACCTTGATTGACATCAAAAATAAAGAAAACCTCACCGAGTCGGCACTAAGCAATGTGCGTCTTGAAGGGGTAGAGCAATACAAGGACTCGATGATCGTCTACAAGGCCGATGAAGAAAAAGGCAAGATCACCGTGTTTACCGATATCACCTGTGGTTACTGTCGTAAACTGCATCGTGAGTTAGACGATTACCTCGACGCCGGCATTACCGTGCAATATTTGGCTTTCCCGCGCGGTGGCATGGGCTCTCAAGGCTATACGGATCTGATGAATGTATGGTGTGCCGAGAATCAACAAAAAGCTCTGACCGAGGCTAAAGCCGGTGCAAAACCGGAAGAAGTGGCGCAATGTAATGCCCCGGTGGCGGAGCATTACCAGCTAGGCCAAAGCTTTGGTATTAGCGGTACGCCGGCAATCATACTGTCTGACGGCAGTATGATCCCGGGTTATCAACCGGCTGCCGCCATCAGTGTTGCCATTGACCAGTTAAAATCTAAATCTTAACAAGGTCATTACTGGGTCTGCTTAGCTAGAGCGCTCTAGTTGCTTTAGCGGCAGGCCTGTTTTTTTGCTATTTAAAATATGGAGTCGAGCCTTGCAGGCGCAAACTACCATTACCGCCCGTCAGCGCGTGGATGATTCTCACCTTAGCGCTCAATTACACCCAGTTATTCGTCAACTCTATGCGGCCCGAGGGGTCAGCGATCCGGCACAGATAGATAACAGCGTCAGCACCTTGCATGATTTTCGCTTGTTTCGCGATATCGACAAGGCCGCAGCCCTGTTGTTAGAGAGCCTAACTAAACAGGAAAAGGTACTCATTGTCGGTGATTTCGACGCCGATGGTGCCACCAGTACCGCCACCCTGATGCAAGGGTTGCAGATGTTTGGTTTTGCCCGAGTTGATTACCTGGTGCCCGACCGCTTTAACTTTGGTTATGGGCTCAGTGTCGAGCTGGCCGAGCATATTATTGGCCTAGCACCGGATCTGGTGATCACAGTCGACAGCGGTATCTCCTGTATTAACGGCATTGCCCGAGTCAAAGAAGCGGGCATCAAGGTGTTGGTCACCGACCACCACCTCCAAGGTGAGCACCTGCCCAATGCCGACGCCATAGTGAACCCCAATCGCCACGATTGTCAGTTTCCATCCAAGTCCATTGCCGGCGTGGGCGTTGCCTTTTACCTCTTGATTGCTTTTCGCCATGCCCTGCGTGAGGCGAATTGGTTTGAACAGCAAGGACAGGCCGAGCCTAATTTAGGCAACCTGTTGGACCTGGTGGCGCTGGGCACGGTCGCCGATGTGGTGGCTCTGGATGACAACAACCGCACCTTAGTTTATCAGGGGTTGGCGCGCATTCGCAGCGGTCGTACCCGCCCGGGTATCGACGCCTTGATTGAGGTGGCCAGACGTAACCGCGCTCGCCTTAGTGCCAGCGACTTTGGTTTTGCCTTGGCGCCGCGTCTTAATGCCGCCGGGCGTTTGGACGACATGAGTTTAGGCATCGCTTGTTTATTGGCGCCGGAGATCAATCAGGCCCGACGGATTGCCGGTGAGCTCGATGCCCTCAACGCCGAGCGTAAGGAAATTGAGCAGGGCATGCAGCAAGAGGCGCAAGCGGCGCTGAGCAGGCTTTCTTTGGGCACTAACCAGGTTCCCGACGCCTTGTGTTTGTATCAGCAAGACTGGCACCAAGGAGTGATAGGGATTCTCGCCGGGCGCTTAAAAGAGCAGCACCACAGGCCCACCGCCATCTTTGCCGCCGGGGATAACGGCCAGCTGAAGGGCTCATGTCGCTCCATCGAGGGCGTGCATATGCGCGATGTGTTGGCGCATATGCACGCCCAACATCCGGGGTTGATCGTCAAGTTTGGCGGTCATGCCATGGCCGCGGGGTTAAGCATAGAAGAAGCCCGTTTTAGCGAATTCCAGCAGGCCTTTGTTGCCGAGGTGGCCAAGGAGCTGACAGAAGAAGCCAAAGAATGCGTCTTGCTCACCGATGGTGAGCTGCCGGCGGATTGCTTCTCACTCGATTTTGCCGAGCTGCTGCGTCAGGCCGGCCCTTTCGGTCAGCATTTTCCCGAGCCGGTGTTTGAGCACACCTTTGAGTTGTTGCAACAAAGGATAGTGGGTGAGAAGCACCTGAAGCTGGTGCTGCGCCATCAAAGCGGTCGGGTTGTCGATGCCATTGCCTTTAATATCGATGTGCGAGCCTGGCCCGATACCCAGGTGCGTTATGTGCATCTGGCTTATCAGCTCGATATTAATGAGTTCCGTGGCCAGTTCTCGCTGCAACTAATCGTGCGAGAAATGCAAAAACGCAGCTAACCAAGCGTCCGTCGCCCGGGCCAATAAAATTGTACTAATTCGTATAAAAGCGCTAATAAATTCGACAATTATTTGTTAAAATCGAGCGCTTTTATTGACGCGCCAATTTTATGCGGGCGTGAGTCTATTTTTTGCGGAGTAACATGCATGTTTGAAGTGAATCCTGTGATTAACCAAATCAAGGAAATTCGCGAACGTACTGAGCTTCTTCGGGGGTATCTTTGACTACGCTCTGAAGAAGGAGCGTTTAGAAGAGGTCAATGCCGAACTTGAAGATCCAGCCGTGTGGAATGAGCCAGAGCGCGCTCAGGCCCTGGGTAAAGAAAAGTCTAGCCTGGAAGCCATCGTTGAGACCATAGAGAAACTTGAAGGCGGTACCGACGATGTGGAAGGCCTTGTTGAGCTGGCGGTTGAAGCCGAAGACGAGGAAACCTTTGCCGAGGCGCAAACCGAGCTTGAAGATCTCAATGCCCACCTGGAGCAATTAGAGTTCCGCCGCATGTTTAGCGGTGCTCAGGATAGCAATGATGCTTACCTGGATCTGCAGGCTGGCTCTGGCGGCACCGAGGCGCAAGACTGGTGTAACATGTTGCTGCGTATGTACTTACGCTGGGCCGAAGCGAAAGGCTTTAAGGCCGAGATAGTCGAAGCGACCGATGGTGATGTTGCCGGTATCAAGGGTGCCACGGTGAAGATCAGTGGTGAATATGCCTATGGCTGGCTGCGCACCGAAACCGGCGTGCACCGTTTGGTGCGTAAGAGTCCATTCGATTCGGGTGGTCGTCGTCATACCTCGTTTGCCTCGGCATTCGTTTACCCAGAGATCGATGACAACATTGAAATCGATATTAATCCGGCCGATTTGCGTATCGATGTATACCGTGCATCGGGGGCCGGTGGTCAGCACGTTAACCGTACCGAATCTGCGGTACGTATCACCCACTTGCCGACCAATACCGTGGTGCAGTGTCAGAATGACCGCTCGCAGCACAAAAACAAAGACCAGGCGATGAAACAGCTTAAAGCCAAGTTGTTTGAGCTTGAGTTGCAAAAGCAAAATGCCGAGAAGCAAGCGCAGGAAGATGCCAAATCAGACATTGGCTGGGGCTCACAGATTCGCTCCTATGTCCTAGATGATTCGCGTATCAAAGACCTGCGCACCGGAGTTGAGAACCGTAATACCCAAGCCGTATTAGACGGTGATCTCGACAAGTTTATTGAAGCAAGCCTGAAATCAGGGCTGTAATTTAACGCCAAATTAATAGAGCTAGAAAATGACAGATCAAAACCAAGACGAAAACAAATTAATTGCAGAGCGTCGCGCCAAGCTCGACGCTATTCGCGAGAATTGTAGTGCAAACGGCCACCCGAATACTTTCCGCCGAAAACACTACACAGCTGATCTTCAAGCAGAATTTGGTGATAAATCGAAAGAAGAACTGGTAGAGCTAGACCATCAGGTTGCCGTTGCCGGTCGTCTTCTTGCCAAGCGTGGTCCTTTCCTGGTGCTTCAGGATATGAAAGGCCGTATTCAGGCATATGCTTCAAAAGACGTACAAAAAGACTTGAAAGAAAAGTACGGTCAGCTTGATATCGGCGACATTATTGGTGTTTCTGGTCCATTGCATAAATCGGGTAAGGGCGACCTTTACGTCGATATGCAGGAGTATGAGCTACTGACCAAGTCACTGCGTCCGTTGCCAGAGAAGTTCCACGGTCTGTCGGATCAGGAAACCAAATACCGTCAGCGTTATGTGGATCTGATCACCAACATGGATACTCGTGAGACCTTCCGTATTCGTTCTAAGGTAATTGAAGGCATTCGTCGTTTCCTTGCCGATCGTGATTTTATGGAAGTGGAAACGCCTATGCTTCAGGTTATCCCTGGCGGTGCATCGGCACGTCCATTCGTAACGCACCATAATGCCCTGGATATCGATATGTACCTGCGTATCGCCCCTGAGCTTTACTTGAAGCGTCTAGTGGTAGGTGGTTTTGACCGTGTATTTGAGATCAACCGTAACTTCCGTAACGAAGGTCTGTCAACGCGTCACAACCCAGAATTCACCATGATCGAATTCTACCAAGCTTACGCGGATTACAATGACCTGATGAACATCACAGAAGACATGCTACGTACAGTGGCACAAGATGTGTTGGGCACAACAAAGATTGTAAACACCACGAAGAATGCCGATGGTGAAGTGGTTGATAGCGTAGAATACGATTTCGGTCAGCCGTTCACCCGCTTGAGCATGGCCGATGCCATCATGAAGTACAACCCAGAGTTCGATGCGGCGGTATTTGCCGACCCTGAGAACCACATGGAACAGCTGATTGCGTACGCTAAGCAAGTACACGTGAAGATCCCTGAAAACTGCGTATGGGGTGCGGGCAAGTACATGTGTGAAATCTTCGAAGAGACGGCAGAACACAAACTGATTCAACCGACCTTTATCACCGAGTACCCGTGGGAAGTATCACCACTTGCACGTCGTAACGACGACAACCCATTCGTAACCGATCGTTTCGAGTTCTTCGTCGGCGGTCGTGAGCTGGCAAACGGTTTCTCGGAGTTGAACGACGCAGAAGACCAGGCGGCGCGTTTTGCCCGTCAGGTAGAAGAAAAAGATGCCGGTGACGACGAAGCCATGCACTTCGATGACGATTATATCCGTGCCTTGGAATTCGGTTTACCACCGACGGCGGGTGAGGGTATTGGTATCGACCGTCTGGTGATGTTGTTTACCGACTCACCGACAATCAAAGACGTGATCTTGTTCCCGCATATGCGTCCAGAGCAAGACTAAGTAAGAACGTCTAACCCTTAAAAACGCGGCCTTGGCCGCGTTTTTTGTATCTAGCTTGTGCGATATATCGCAAAAAGCACCTCGCTAAGGCCTAAAAGACGAATATAAAACACATGGTAAAAATGTTATCTCTATGATTTTTATGAATATTTAATTCGTTTCATAAAAATTAGTGCTTTTATCCTAGCTGCGTATCTAGGTTTAATGCACTACAATTTTCAGCCATTACCACAGCGCTTAGGATTTGCCTGGGGTATGAGCAAGAAAGTGCTGAAAAACAATAATGGGGACGAATGTAATGGATTACGAAGAGTTTTTGCCGGAAATACCCAAGGATGACAAGCGCGCCGCCTACTATCGCGCCTGCATTATCGAATTTGAGCGTCACGGTTACCGTGATCAGATTTTACGCGAGCTCGATAGCGCCTTGGATGGTAAGGCGAAAATACAGGCGATCCCCTTATTAGCCATTGGCAGCGGTGCCTAATTACCTAGACGGCTGGGGCAGCCTGGGTAATTAACTAGGTGAATCAAAGTCGCGATAATTTGGTCCATGGCGGCCATTTTTTATGCCATAAATTACCAGCTGCGCAATCTCTGAGCAGATAGGCTGATTTTCATAGAAAAGTGTTTGACATATTTGCTCAAGCCTTTATTATACGCCCCACAAAGACGGAGAGGTGGCCGAGTGGCTGAAGGCGCGCCCCTGCTAAGGGTGTATAGGGTTTGTAGCCCTATCGAGGGTTCGAATCCCTCCTTCTCCGCCATTTATTTTTAAATGGTTTCTTTGTAATAGATATGGACGCATAGCTCAGCTGGATAGAGTACCTGGCTACGAACCAGGCGGTCGGAGGTTCGAATCCTCCTGCGTCCGCCATCTTTCTTCAAGATGGTGTATATCTATAATCACTTTTTATGTAACGGACGCATAGCTCAGCTGGATAGAGTACCTGGCTACGAACCAGGCGGTCGGAGGTTCGAATCCTCCTGCGTCCGCCACTTCTCTTTTAAGGGCAGTGGTGAAGCATAATCTAAGTGAAAAATTAGAACCTCAGGTTCAAGAACATAACGGACGCATAGCTCAGCTGGATAGAGTACCTGGCTACGAACCAGGCGGTCGGAGGTTCGAATCCTCCTGCGTCCGCCACTTCTTTCTCTTCATTAGAGGGAAGTGAGAAGAAACCAACGAAAGTTGGTTTTTTTATGCCTAAATTTCAGTGAACGCATGCGGCTGCGAACCTCCGAGGTTCGTTGATTTCCAATCTAGGCCACACTTATCTTATCTCAAAGCTTCCCACAGCCTCGTTGTTTGTGTAGATCAGACTTCAGTCTGACAACTCGCAATCTTTTGTTGTAATTCAGGTTTTTATATTTGGTTGGTACCTGTTTTCAATTTGAGATCTTGTCGCGTTGGCGACGGCAACCAAAGGGTGGTTTGCGCCAACCGCCCCTTGGAACCCCAAGGCGCCCGTTATTCGCTAATGCTTACGAACTCAGCGTTTTGTTAAACGTTCCGTTGAGTCATTGAGGCGATTTAACAGCACATCCCTGTACTGATAAATCTAGCTCGGCGTCGTGCCTCGCTCTCAATAACACACTCCACAACAAAAGCCGATTTCTCCAGCGCGAATCTAAACGGGAGGATCGATACCTGTAGGTCAGGTTTCAACCTGACAACTTTTGTCGGCCGCCGACAAGACGCTTTGTAGGTCGATGCTCTGCGTCGACAAAAATGTCTTTGGATTGCTTCTGTCGCGTTGGCGACGGCAACCAAAGGGCGGTTTGCGCCAACCGCCCCTTGGAACCCCAAGGCGCCCGTTATTCGCTGATGCTTGCGAACTCAGCGTTTTGTTAAACGTTCCGTTTAGTCATTGAGGCGATTTAACAGCACATCCCTGTACTGATAAATCTAGCTCGGCGTCGTGCCTCGCTCTCAATAACACACTCCACAACAAAAGCCGATTTCTCCAGCGCGAATCTAAACGGGATGTATGATACCTGTGAGTTTGGTGTGGGATTTAAGAGCAGTCAGCTTTGCTTTCAAAAGGTGGTGATTAGTAACTCACAGCTGCCCTTTTCCAGTAGTTGGGCTGCACCTGATTATTTCCTTATATGCAAATCTGCAAAACACCTTTTGCCAAATCAACATTGATAACTGTAGTATTGTTCGTAACTGTATGACTCCAATCATAAAAGCTAGCCAGTAGCAAGCCTAGCAGGAAGGGGGAGTCTAATCATCTGTTATATGCATAAGGATGTTCGATGGAAAAATATCTATATCTAACAGAAGTTGAGTGGGCAGATGCATGGATTAATGGTGGTGAAATCCCTATTTCACTTGCTAGTAGTTACTTGAGCGATTCGCGCGAAGGGATTTATACCCCAGATGAAAACTTGATTCATGATTCATCTTATCCAATCCCATCGTTCCGCCAATTCGGTATACATTTGGAAAATGTAAAAAATGTCACTATGACTGGAAATACATTTAATGGTAAGAGAATCCCAGATGTTAAAAATGCTAGTTATTACAACGAGGACGGTCTGATTTTATCATTCTGTAACGAGCTAAATGCTGATATAGCTAGACGTATGGGAAAGAAGGCTTGTGTTAAAATTTTAGATATGCATCAACTTAAAGTAGCCTTAGATTCTGAAGTTGGTAGCAAAGGAGTCATGAAAAATTGTTCTTATACCAAGGGGTTCCAGCGAGATCACTTTTTGAAATCCACAGAAGACTCTTGGCAGAACGAATTTCGTTTGTTTTGGAAAAGTAACAAGTCTGTTTGGGTTACTATCCCACCAAATATTGGCGAATTAGTCGCAACGTACGATTGAACATAGAAGGCTTTTAAGAGTGATTTCCAACGCTTGGTATTTTTTATTCCATCGTTGGGTTTCGAGTTTATGGTGTAGTGGTCTAGATTTGGTCGCAGCTTTGCTCTCTCACACCTTAATGTGGCGTTAAAGCCCGCTAGCCCTTAACTGAATTACAGTTTGCGATGGTCTTATTGTAGAGTGCTGGTGTATCAGCCTTATCCCCTTACATTGCATCCGAAACGGGATGCGAGAAGAGTAATCGCCCGTTGGATTACGGGCGAAAACATGCCCAGTACATGGATGTACTGTGCATGTTGGTTACGTTCATTTCTCGTAGCGCGTTGAGGAAATAATGCAATGTTGGGGCGCCTTGGGGTTCTTAGGGGCGACGAGTGACCGAAGCACCGCTTCGCAGCGCGAGGAGGTGGAGGCATGGATGCCGACAGGAACCCAGCTTCATGGATGAATTATTAGCACTATTCTTCCTATTTCCTCTAAGTCGTAGTCGGCGACCCGACAAGATCTATCTTTTATAACCAGTGTTGCCGTAAGGCGCTGACCTAAAAATGCCTAAAGGCATTCGCCTGTTGTTGTTTTTAATAAAATATTCCTAACAAATATTTTCCTTGAAATATTTGTTTCCCCTGCGACTATAAAGTAATCTCATGTATTAAAACCTGCGACTTAACGCCGAAGGCGAAGGGGAGAGATAACAATGAACAACAAAGCCCAATCTATTCTCGGTGCCGCCATTGCGGCGGCCTTGCTGCTGTCCAGTCAGGGTCTGGCTTACGCTCAGCCAACGGCGCCCTTTGTCAGTGATGTGCCTTTGGTTCAGCCTACTATGCTCTCTCCGGCTTTTTGGTTAAAACAGCAGGCGGATAACGCGCCGCTGATGAGCGAGCGGCAAATTCAGGCCTTTAACCGCAAACTGATCGCCAATAATCCCTATGTCAGAGATCCGCTCACCTATGCGGATGACCTCTCCCGTGACGAGCTGATCCAACACCTGCAAAAAGCCAGTTCGACTCCTTCCAGTCCGCGTTTCTATACCGGTGGCCGCCAGCTGACAGATGAGGACTTTGCGCGCTATCACACCAACACCAATAAAGCCCAGGTGCAGGACAAAAATCAGGTGCGCTTTGGTATGGTGGTTGAGCGAACGTCGCTACGCACCTTTCCCACCGATGACCGGGTGTTAAATGCGGAAATGGATGCGGATTTGGATCGTTTCCAGGAAAGTGGCGCCTTCCCCGGTGAAGCGGTGGCGGTGCTGCATGAAAGCGCGGATGGGCTCTGGTATCTGGTGGCCGCCTACAACTACACCGCCTGGGTGAAAAAGTCGGCCATCGCCTTGGGGGATAAAGATACCATTGTCGATTATATGCAGGCCAAGGACTTCATCATTGTCAGCGGCGATAAGGTGGACACCAGCTTCGTGCTCAATAAACCACGGGTTTCAGAGGTGCAATTGGATATGGGCGTGCGTTTGACGCTGATGCCACAAGAGAACATTGAGCACCTGACTCACGGCCAGAACAGTTTTGCCAGCTATATCGTCAAGTTGCCGGTGCGCAATGGGGACGGCTCCCTGGCCTTTGAAAAGGCGCTGTTACCGCGCTCCAGCGATGTTAGCGTTGGCTATTTGCCGCTTACCCGGCATAACCTTATCGCTCAGGGGTTTAAGTTTTTAGGCGAGCGTTATGGCTGGGGGCACGATTACAACGCCCGGGATTGCACCGGCTTTGTCGGCGAGATTTATAAAACCTTTGGCGTGATGATGCCGCGTAATTCTTCATGGCAGGGCAAGGGAGACTATGGTTATAACTGGCGCTTCGATGAAGACGCCAAGCTTGAGCAAAAGCAGCAGGTGCTGGCACAGATGCAGGTGGGCGACCTAATCTATATTCCCGGCCATGTGATGATGTATATCGGTGATTATCAAGGCCAGCCCTATGTGATCCATGATGTAAAAGGGCTTGGTTACTTAAAGGAGGATGGTGCTTTTTACGATGGTGAGCTTAACGGCGTGTCCGTGACGCCCTTGTTGCCTCTGCATTTAAATGCCGACACCTCCTATTTAGATAAAACCTATGCCATTAAACGTATCGCTCCGGGTGGTGCACAATGAACCCGTTTAAAAACCTTTTGTTAGTGCTGGCTGCCGGTGTGCTGTGTGCTGGTGTACAGGCTGGACCGATAGAAAACGAACACCGGCAGTTGGTGGTGGTGGTAACCGACTCCTGGACAGATATTCAAGGTGAAATGCTCCTGTTTGAACGCGGCGATGATAACCAGTGGCACGCCATGGGGGAGCCTAGCGCCGTGGTGATTGGTCGCACCGGCCTGGCCTGGGGCATTGGCTTACATGAGCACCAGCAAGGCCAGCAGAAGGTGGAAGGAGATGGCAAGGCGCCCGCCGGAGTATTTCGTTTGGGGAATGCCTTTGGTTATATGGATGCGCTTACCACCGGCCTGGATTATCATCCCATGGATGCGGGGGATTACTGCATCGATGTGAACGGCTCGCCCTATTACAACCAGTTGGTGAATACCAAGGTGGTGGGTGAAAAGGCGGTAGAAGGCTCATCCGAGGCCATGCGCCGCGATATTCACAGCCAGGACGATTTATACAAAAAGGGTATTATCGTTGCCCATAACCCGGGGAATATCAGCGGTGCCGGCAGCTGTATTTTTATGCATTTATGGCGCGCCGTGGATAAGCCCACGGCGGGGTGCACGGCCATGGCCGAGGCGGATATGGATGCCCTGTTGCGCTGGCTGGATAAAGACAAACAACCCCTGGTGGTGATATTGCCGCGCATGGAATATGCGCTAAAGCAAACACTCTGGCGCTTGCCGCCCTTAGGGCCACAAGAATAAGAACAAGGCGGGTGAATGATAAACGCACATTATGAAGCGCTCGACTGGCTGGTATTCGGCGCCTATGCTTTGCTCATCGCGCTGACGGCCTGGTGGTTTAACCGCAAGACGGCCAATACCTCGGCGGAGTATTTTCTCGGTGGTAATGCCATGCCGACCTGATGGTGGCGGTATCTGTGCTGGCCACCTCGCAATCGGCGGCTACCTTTATCGGTGGCCCGGATCAAGGCTATCAGGGAGATTTGTCCTATTTGGCCACCAATATAGGCGCCTTTATTGCAGCCCTGGTGGTGGCTCAGGTGCTTATTCCACGCTTTTATCAATATCGTGTTTATACCGTTTATGAGCTGCTGGAGCAGCAGGTGGGCCCCAAGGCCAAGCGCCGCGCCGGCCTGATGTATTTGTTCGGGCGGGTGTTTGCCAGCGGTGCGCGCCTGTATATGGCCGCCATTGCCGTGGCCATGATCCTCTATGGCAATATCGCCGCCAGCAGCGTCATTATGGCCACCCTGGTGCTGGTGGTCATAGGTCTTGCCTACAGTATTTTTGGCGGTATTCGCACCGTCATCTATTCCGATGTGATCCAGTGCTTGGTGTACACCAGTGCCGCCGTGTGCGTGATTGTCAGTTTATGGCTGGCGATCCCCGCCGATTTCTCAACCATTATCGAGGCGTTGCAAAACCCGGGGCCGGAGCAGGGCTCCAAGCTGGCCTTGTTTAAATTTGACCTGGATTTTTCCGCTGCCGGGGTGTTTAACATGGCGTCGGTACTGACCGGCTTTGTGCTCTTAAACATTGCCGCCTTCGGCTTGGATCAGGACATGACGCAGCGGGTGCTGACCTGTAAAGATGCGCGCTCCGGCAGTCGCGCCATTATGCTGTCCATCGCCATGGTGATCCCTGTGATGTTCTTGTTTATCGTGATTGGCCTGCTGTTGTTTGTGTTTTATCAGCGCCCCGACATCATGCTGGGGGCCACCGAAGGGGTTGCCGGGGGGGCTGTCGCCGGGGCCGTTGCCGAGGCCAATGTCGGGCAATTCCAGGGTGAGAAGATCACCGTCTTTATGCACTATGTTCTTAATGAAATTCCCGCCGGAGTAAAGGGCCTGGTGACCATAGGCATTATCGCCGCCGCCATTTCCACCCTGAACTCAGGGCTCAGCTCCATGGGCTCGGTGGTGGTGCAGGATATCTACCGGCCCTGGCATGAAAAGCGTCAGCGCCAGCAGGGCGACGCACAAAAAGAAGATCATCATTATGTGCTGGTGGGGCGCTTTGCCATGTTAGGGGTATCACTGGCGCTGGGCTCCATGGCCGTTCTTTGTTACTTCTGGCAGCAATATTCGCAAATGCCGCTGCTGAAATTTGCCCTGAGTGTCATGGTGTTTTCTTACTCCGGCCTGTTGGGCGTGTACTTCACTAGTCTTTTCCTCGGACGCGGCAGCGAAGCGTCCGTGCTCGCAGCCCTGATAGTCGGCTTTGTGGCCACCTTGTTGATGCAACCCTATGTGCAAGAGATGCTGTTGCCGAGCCAGTGGCAGTTTAATCTAGGTTTTACCTGGCAGCTGTGTATCGGCACCGCGTTAGCCACCCTGGTCTGTGCCTTTGGTCGCAAGCCCGAAGCGGCAGGCCAGGCAGTGAGCGCGGCGACTAATCAATCAAGCAATAATCCCATCAATCACGAGGTGCGTCATGGCTAACTGGGTGTTGGCCATAGATGGTGGTGGCACAAAAACGGCGCTGCGCCTGTATGGCCCGGATGGTCAGGTGGTGCAAGAGCAAAGAGGGCCGGGCTCGTCACTGGGTCATGACTTGCTATTGGGCTGTGATACCCTGTGTGCTCAGGTGGCAAGCATACTTCACGATGCGGCCATATTGCCGAGTCAGGTCAATTGCGTCGCCGGTGTTGCCGGCGCCGGGAATCCGTATAATCAAGCGCAATTACGCAGCCGCTTACAGGCACTTGGCTTTGCCGAGGTAAAGGTGGTCAGCGACGCTATTACCTCCGCCTATGGCGCCAATTTGGGTGCCCCGGTGGCTTGTGTTGCCCTTGGCACCGGCAGTGTCGGCACCCGTTTGCAGGCCGATGGCAGCACACATCTGGTGGGAGGCTGGGGCTTTACCCTGGGCGATGAAGGCGGCGGTGCCCGCTTGGGAGCCATGTTGGTGCAGGCCCTGATGCAGGCGTTTGACAGACAACAAGCACTTACCCCCTTACTCGAGGTGCTGGCGCAAAGAGTCGGTCACAGCCGCGAGGCGCTGAGTCAGTGGCTAAGCGGTGCTAAGGTAGGGGATTATGCAGTTCTGAGTGAGCTGGTGTGGCCTTATCAAGGGCGCTGCGACATGGCCGCAGAAATACTGCAACGTCATGCCTGGGCGGTTGAGCAGCTTATCCGCGCTACCCGCGGGGAATATGATTTGCCGGTGGTATTGTTGGGCGGTTTAGCCGACAATACGGCCCCATTATTGGCACCCTGGTATCAGACCCTGGTGCAGCGCGCGCGGGGCTCGGCTCTGGATGGCGCCTATTTGCTGGCATTAAAGAATTTATAACTGGAATAAGTACATGAGTTTACCAAGTGACCATAGCTCTGAGTTATTGCGAGAGTTAAATACCATAGTTTCTGAGGGGCAAAACCCGCAAACCCTGGATATTGACCTCTTACCCAGCGAGGCCATTCTTCGTAAACTGAATGATGAAGATCAAAAGGTTGCCCCGGCGATCAGGGAAATTATCCCGGCTATCGCCAAGGCGGTCGACGCCATAGTTGATGCCTTCGCTAAGGGCGGCCGCCTTATCTATATCGGCGCCGGAACCAGTGGCCGTTTAGGGGTGCTCGACGCCGCCGAATGTCCTCCCACCTTTAGCGTTGAACCCGGCCAGGTAGTGGGCATTATCGCCGGTGGCGAGCGGGCGATTCAAAAGGCGGTGGAAGGGGCAGAAGACAATGCGGCCATGGCAATTGAAGACTTACAAAACCAACAGCTAAAAAGTGACGATGTTGTGGTGGGCATTGCAGCCAGTGGTCGCACGCCTTATGTGGTATCGGCGCTCAATTATGCCCGTGAACAGGGCTGTGTCACCGTGGGGATCAGTTGTTCACCTAACTCAGCGGTCCTCAATGCCGCAGATATCCAGCTGGCCGCCGTGGTCGGCCCAGAAGCGCTGACCGGCTCAACGCGCATGAAATCCGGTACGGCGCAGAAGCTGGTGCTTAATATGCTCAGCACCGCCAGTATGATCCGCTCCGGCAAGGTCTATCGCAACCTGATGGTGGATGTGAATGCCAGCAACGATAAGCTCAAGGCCCGTGCCGTGCGTATCGTAATGCAGGCCACCGAATGCACCGAGCAGGAGGCGGTCGAGGCACTGGCGCAGAGCGAGCATAGTGCCAAGTTAGCGATTTTAATGCTGTTGACCGGCAAAACCGCGAGTGAGGGCAAGGCCTTGCTGGATAACAACAAGGGTTTTTTACGCTCGGCGGTGCAAGAGGTTGAAGGCGATGATTAAGCGCCTGTTGGCAGCCTTTGCCCTATTGATTTTACTTAGCAGTGCCTGTGCTCAGGCCGACCAGCAAGATATCCAGGTTGGCGCCAGTCGCTTTGAGCACTACCTGCCTTTACTCAAGGGGAAGCGGGTTGGTCTAGTCGTCAACCAAACCTCCATAGTGGGCGACACTCACCTGGTGGATGCCTTGCTGGCCAAGCAGGTTAAGATCACCACCATTTTCGCACCAGAGCATGGCTTTCGTGGTGATCAGGATGCCGGCGCCCACATAGATTCGGGCATAGATACCAAAACCGGCCTGCCCATAGTTTCTATTTATGGCAAGAACAAACAGCCCAGCGCAGAGGCGATGAGCCAGGTCGATGTGGTGCTGTTCGATATTCAAGACGTGGGTGTGCGCTTTTATACCTACATCAGCTCCATGCACTATATGATGCAGGCGAGCGCCGCGGCCAAGGCCGAGTTTATCGTGCTCGACAGGCCCAACCCCAATATCGCCTATATCGACGGGCCGATACTGGAGCCGGAGTTTCGCTCCTTCGTTGGCATGCACCCCATACCCGTTTTGCATGGCATGACGGTGGGTGAGCTGGCGCAGATGATAGTGGGAGAAAACTGGCTGGAGGACGGTATAAGCCCGGCTCTGACGGTGATCCCCGTGGCAAATTACGCTCGCGATAGAAGTTATTCTTTGCCAATAAAACCCAGCCCTAATCTGCCTAACGATCAGGCCATAGGTTTATATCCGTCGCTGTGTTTCTTTGAGGCGACGCCGGTCAGCATCGGCCGCGGCACGGATTTCCCGTTTCAGGTGTTAGGCCATGATAAGGTGGCTCTAGGCGAGTTTACTTTTTCCCCTCGCTCTATTACTGGCGCTGCCAGTAACCCAAAACTTAAAGACAAGATTGCCAAAGGCTTAGACTTGCGTCAAAGTCCAGTACGTGGGCTTGACCTAGGCTGGTTGATTAGCGCTCATAATAAATTCAAACAACAAAACACCGAGTTTTTCACTAGTGCTAGTTTTATGGATAAGCTTGCGGGCACAGACGAGTTACGCAAGGCCATCGAAGCGGGTAAATCTGAAGCTGAAATTAAGCAAACGTGGCGAGCTGGGCTTGAGGAATTTAAAGCTAAGCGTGCAAAATACCTGCTTTATCAATAAGCGATACTGTATACCCAATTAAAAAGGCCCGAAATGGGCCTTTTTAATTTTCGCGAAATGCCTTCACCACATCGTTGGAATGCTCCAACAGCTTACGCCCCGGGCGCGTCGCCTGAGTGAGGGCGATAAAGAGAATATCGATCACAAAGTCCTGCGCCGTGCGCGCCAGAATGGAGCTCAGACGAATCGATTCTTCCTCGGCCACAGAATAGAGGTTTACCGTAGCACAATCCGCCACCGGACTGGAGCCAAATTTGGTCACCGCAATCACCGGACAGTTATTTTTTTGTGCCTGAAGCGCCGCTTCCGCCACTTCCCGGGTTTTGCCCGACTCACTGATGGCGATCACTAGGTCGTCCTTGCCCAGGGTCGACACATAGGCCAGTTGAGCATGACCGTCCGCTTCGGCGATGGCGGCTATGCCTAACTTTTGTAGTTTAAAGGCAAAGTCTTTGGCCACCAAAGCCGAACCGCCAAGACCACAAATGGCGACGCGACGGGCATTTTTAAGCAAAACCACCGCTTGTTCCACGGCCTCGGCTTCGTTGAGGTTCTTGGTTTCGGTCAACACCGCCATCTTGCTGCTTAACAGCTTTTCGGCGATTTGTTCTAGGCTATCATTAAGGGTGATCTTACCGTGCAGCTTAGGGGCGGGAGATTCTGAGTTCAGGGCGTCAATAACCGCCAGCTTAAAGGCAGGGAAGCCCTTATACCCCAGCTTTTGGGCAAATTTAACCACGCTCGATTGGCTGACGCCCACCACCTTGGCCAACTCAATGGAGGAGAGGTCGCGAATAGCATTCGCGGAGTTTAACGTAAAATCGGCCAGTTTGGCTTCGCTACTGGAAAAAGACTTACGCAGTGCTTTAATTTTTACAAATGTCGACATAAGAAGTTACTTAGTATTGTTAGGTTTCTCTGTCTTATGGATACCTTTGAACGCTTGGTACACATGTTAACAACGACGTAATGGCAAAGTGTAACTCAATATTCCAAATAAAAGGAATAAAAAATTTTTATAAGAAGGCCCAAAGAGGCCGAGTAAAAAAGCCTTTTTCTAAGCCTTGGTTCATATTTTCTAGGCTATTTTTATTACCTTTTAAGCGCAGGGGAAGCTAAATTTAAGAATATATATTCCATTCATTTTAAATTGAAAGAAATAAAATATTATTATACGGTTGGAGGGTTGTTGTTGCGTTTATAAGTTCAAGACACTGTGCTTAAGCATAGTTTTTTCGCTATAGGTTGGTATGGATAAAGAATCTTTGCAGATGCGCTGCAAGAGCCTGCTGTCGTTGCCCTTGTTATTTTTACTGAGCAGTTGCAGTTCAGGCTACGATTTTAAGCAGTCACAGAATTACTCCAAGCGCATTAAATTTTTAGTGATGCATTACACCGCTATTGACTATGAAAAGTCCGAGCGCGTGCTGGTGGAAAAAGGCGGCTTAAGCGCCCATTATCTGGTGCCCGAAAGCCTGGATCCCAGCTATGGCGAGCGCGAGCTGCAAGTTTTGCAGCTGGTGAAAGAACAGGACAGGGCCTGGCATGCGGGGAATAGCTATTGGCAGGGCCGCAGTGATCTGAATGACCACTCCATCGGCATTGAGGTGGTCAATGTGCCCAGCTGCAGCGACAGGGCGCCGAGTATGGAGCCGGAGATTTCCACCATTGAATATGGTGCTGAGCCGTTTTGTGTGTTCCCCGATTATGATCCCAAACAAATCGAATTATTAATCGCCCTTAGTCAGGATATTCTCGCTCGTAATCCGGATATTGGCCCGACCCAGGTTGTCGGGCATGCGGATATAGCACCGGGGCGCAAACTCGATCCAGGTCCTCGTTTCCCTTGGTATCAGCTCTATAAGGCGGGCATTGGCGCCTGGTATCAACAGCAGGATGTGGAATATTACTGGCGCCACTTTAGCGCCGCGCCGCCTTCTGTAGCCGTTATACAGCAAGCGCTGGCGGATTATGGCTACGGGATTGCGGTGACCGCTCGGCTCGATCAGCAAACACTGGATGTACTTAAGGCATTTCAAACACACTTTTTACCTTGGCAGGTAAATGCCCAGGCGGACGGAAAAACGGCGGCGGTGTTGTTCGCTCTGCTCAAACGCTATAAGTCGAAAAAGGCGGATAAAAACTTTGCACTTTACCAAGAGTTGGCCGAGCAGCCACAGGAGTTTGCCGCCTTGGGTCATGAGCAGCTTTATATCCAGTACCCGCAGCAAGAGCTCAGCTCGCGGGTCGAGGTAAACAACAAATACCAGTTTAAGTCCTATCGCCGCCGCGGTGAGATCATCATAGACAACATCAGCGCCGAACGCGCCGAAATCCTGATTAATGGCGAAACCATTAATATCGCTCGGCCCTTAAAGGCCGGGCACAGCTACCGCTATTCGCTGGCAAGGCGCACCCGCGATGGGGTCAATACCCTGCATATTAAGTCGGTCTTTCCTGAGGATGCCACGTTGAGTATTCGCATTCCCGCGCCCGAGCTCAGGCCTAATCCCGGGGCAATTGACTTTGCCGCGGTGGATACCTTAATTGCACAGGAAGTGGAGCAGGGGTTTCCCGGCGCCGTGCTTGGAGTGGTGTACAAGGGCGAGCTGGTCAAGCTTAGCGCCTATGGTTATGCCCGCGCACACCACGGCAAAGAATCTGTAGCCGCACAGCCCATGACCGAGGGCACCCTTTTTGATATAGCGTCCAATACCAAGATGTTTGCCACCAATCTGGCGCTGATGCATCTGGTGTCGCAGGGACGCCTCGATGTTAATAAGCCCATTAGTCATTACCTGGCGGAATATACCGGGCAGGGACGCGAGGTACGGCTAGTAAAAGACCTGCTTACTCACAGCGCCGGTTACCCCGCCGTGGTGGACTTTCATCGCACCGATAATCATCTCGGCAGGCCATTTTATTCCCTTAATAGCGAGCGCACCAAACAGCTGTTAATTCGCGGCGTGCCCTTTGAGATGATGCGGGCTCAGCGTCACCTCTACAGTGATGTTGACTATATGCTGCTCGGTGTTTTGATTGAACGCATCACCAATATGCCCCTTGATGCCTATGTGGAAAGCCGCTTGTATGCTCCCTTGGGGCTCAATACCCTGATATTTAATCCGCTGCAAAAGGGCTTTATGCCTTCGCAGATAGCGGCCACCGAGATTGAAGGCAACACCCGCGGTGGGCGGGTGAATTTCGAGGGCGTGCGAGATTATGTGCTCCAAGGCGAGGTGCATGATGAAAAGGCTTTTTACTCCCTAGGAGGAGTGGCCGGACATGCGGGCCTGTTTGCCGATGTGCAAAGTGTGGCAAAACTCACACAATTGTTGCTAAACCGGGGGAGTTATGGTGAAGTGCAGTTAATCAGGCCCGAGGTGGTCGATCAGTTTATTAAGCCCACGGCAACGGATGAAAGCTATGGCCTGGGCTGGCGTCGCGCCGGCAATGGCGCGCGCAGATGGCATTTTGGTCCCTACGCCAGCCCAAGGGCATACGGACACACGGGCTGGACCGGCACGGTGACCGTGATAGACCCGGAATATGATTTGGCCATAGTGCTGTTTACCAATGCCCGGCATAGCGAAGTGACAGGCTCGGACAGTGACTATAGATTTAAAGGCAAAGAATTTGAAACGGGGAAATACGGTTCGGTTATAACCCGCGTCTATGAAGCCATTTTGGCACATGACAAGTAACGACTAACACAGGATACCCCTGCCAGGGTATCACCCCAAACGGCATCTTTTGATGCCGTTTTTTTCTACTCAAATTAGACAGTAGCTTGCGTGCTTAACGCCTACAGTTCTGCCAACTCACACGATTATAGCCAGTCCGGCAAACTGTCCATGGCAAGCAAGGCATCAAAGTCGATGCGCTCGCGAATAATACTGTATCTCTTGCCCTTGACCAGCACCTCCGGGGCATTAAGGCGAGAGTTATAGTGTGAAGCCATCACCGCGCCATAAGCACCGGCACCCATAATGGCAACCAGGTCGCCTTGTTCACACTCGCCAAGACGGCGGTTTTTGGCGAAGGTGTCGCCGGTTTCGCACACCGGGCCGACTATGTCATAAACCGCTTGGGTGGGCTTTTGCTCCACGGTCGCAATATGATGGTAGGCATCGTACATGCTGGGGCGGATCAAGTCATTCATGGCCGCATCCAGGATCAAGAAGGTGCGCTCTTGCCCTGTTTTCACGTATTCCACTCGAGAGACCAGGACGCCGGCATTGCCGACCATGGAACGCCCAGGCTCGACGATAATTGTGCAGCCAAGATGACCCAGGTGTTTTTTGGCATGCTCGGCGTAGGTAGTGATATCCGGCTCATCGCTGTGCTCGCCGTAGTTAATGCCGAGGCCACCACCGATATCGATAACCTTGATGGCGATGCCTTGGGCTTTAAGAGTGTCGACCAATTCTGCGACCTTGGCAAAGGCGGCGGCAAAGGGCTCGAGGTTAATCAGCTGTGAGCCGATATGCACATCCACACCTGTGACCTCTATGCCTGGTAAAGAGGCGGCCTTAAGATAAAGCTCGGGCGCCAAATCGATATTAATGCCGAACTTATTCTCCGCCAGACCCGTGGTGATTTTGGCATGGGTTTTGGCCTCAACGTCCGGGTTCACGCGAATAGAGATGCGCGCCGTGGTATTCATTTCCACCGCCAGGGCACTGATGCGCTCTAATTCCGGCTCGGACTCCACGTTAAACTGTAAAATGCCCTGGGCCAGGGCAAAGCGGATTTCCTGCTCGCTTTTACCCACACCGGCGAAGACGATTTTCTCCGCCTTAATGCCGGCGGCCAGTGCGCGGCGGATCTCGCCCTCGGAAACGGTATCGGCACCGGCACCCAATTGCGCCAAGGTGGCTAAAATTGCCTGATTGGAGTTGGCTTTTACGGCATAACAAATTAAGCTATCCAGCCCTGCAAACGCGTCGCTGTAGCGCTGGTAATTACTGGCAATAGCCTGAGCTGAGTAACAGTAAAAGGGGGTGGGGATGTGTTTGGCAAGCTCGCCGATGGTGACATCTTCAACCTGCATGTGCTGATCCACATAAGGAAAGTAGGGAAGTGGCTGCATAACTAAAAAATTACAGTTGAATGAAAACTAATTGAATAATCTATGCTCATTTGCAAGACTATTCAAGCTTTATAATAACAAGGATAACACCATGTCTTGGTATTCCATTTTGCCGCCGCTGGTAGCAATTGCAATCGTCTTTTGGCGTAAAGAAGTGATCATGGCCCTGCTGTTGGCCGTGGCAACATCCGAGTTCTTACTGGCGATAAGTGGCGAGGGTAATACCTTATTCTATACCTTTATCAATACCATAGAGCGCGTGGTAGCGACGGCCTCATCGCCGGGTAACAGTCGCGTCATTCTCTTTAGTGTGCTTATTGGCGCGCTGCTCGCCTATATTCGCGAGTCCGGTGGTGTGGCCGCAACCGTGAACATGTTAATCGGCAAGGGGGTGGCCAAATCAAAACGCCAGGTGGGCTTTTTAACCATGTTCTCCGGCATTGCCGTATTTATTGAATCCAACCTCAGTGTACTGACCGCCGGTATCCTATCGCGCGGCTTATTCGATAAGTTTAAAATGAGCCGCGCCCGTCTAGCCTATATTATCGACAGTACCAGTGCCCCCGTGTGTATCCTTATTCTCCTTAATGGCTGGGGCGCTTATGTGCTCGGGCTGCTGAGCAACTATGAGCTAGAGCAATCGGCGGTAAGTATTTTATGGGGCAGTGTCGCCTATAACTTTTATGCCATCATCGCCTTGTTGATCGTTGCTTACACCATCGCCTTTGATAAGGTGCATGGGCCTATGAAGGAAGCGGAGCAAAAGCTTGAGCGTTTGGAAGTGAATGTGCCCACCGAGGCAGACAAGGGCACCAAGGCCAGCTTTATGCTGGTGCCTTTACTGACCCTGGTGGTATCCATGGTCGGCTTTATGTTCTGGACCGGCAATGGCGACATTGCCGCCGGCAGCGGCTCTAAGTCGGTGCTTTATGCCACCATTTTATCCTGTGTTGTGGCCTATTTCCTGCTGAGCGCCAGCAAGCTCTTCAGTCACCATAAACTGGTCGAGATGGGCTTCAAGGGCATGGGTGAGTTACTGCCGCTGGTGGCCATCGTCTTGTTATCCATGACCCTGGGCGCCAGCCTTAAAGAGCTGGGAACCGGCGTTTTTGTGGCCTCCTTGGTGGGGGATTATCTGCCCATCACCTTGGTGGTGCCCATGCTGTTTTTAACCGGGGCGGTGATCTCCTTTACCACGGGCACCTCCTGGGGCACCTTCGCCATTCTAATACCCATTGGCGTGCCGTTAATCCAGGCCCTGGGTCTGCCACCTTCACTGGTGCTGGGTGCCATCCTAGGGGGCGGCGTATTCGGCGATCATTGTTCGCCAATTTCCGATACCAGTGCGGTGTCGGCCATTGCCTCCGGATGTGATCTCCTCACCCATGTGAAAACCCAGATGCCTTATGCCTTGGTGGGCGGTGCCTTAACCCTGGTCGCCTACTTCCTGGTGAGCCTGGCTGTGCTCTAGGCTGAGTCGCTAAATAGCGCTATTTATTGCCAACAGGCGGGGGTATAATGCCCCCGCTTTTTATTTTCAGTAGGGCACCCGCATGACCTTGGAACAGATAGACAAAACCCGCTACCGTAAGCATCTCAATATGGTGATAGTTGCCTGTATAGCAGCCTTAGTGGTGGGCAGTCTAGGTATCGCGCGAGTCTTGATCCTTGCTCTTCCTAGCGACAGCGGCAGTCACTTCCATTGGAACCTGCTGGGTGTTGTCGTCAGTTGTGTCGCCATCGGTTTTGCCCTTAAGCGTGTCGAGCATCATCCCTTTATGACCGAGGTGGTGTATGTGTGGCGTTTGAAGCAGGCGCTAAATCAGATCACCCGTAAGTTGGCCAAGATTAAGGCGGCGGCGGAGCAGGGCGATGTGCAGGCCATGCACGCACTGCAATTTAATTACAGCGGTTCACGGCAGTTGTGGCAGCTTGACGATAACACCATCACCATGGATGAACTGGCCATTTCCCAGGCCCAGCTTGATACTTTGGCCCAGCGCTACAATGTTGAGGCCGATGCCAGTCGCTATCAGAGCGAGTACCTTAAGCAGCTGTAGCGGCGAGGTTTAGTCTGCGGCGAAGGCCACCGCATTTTTATCCCCGCGTTTGACCCCATACATGGCCCTATCGGCGGCAACAATCAGAGACTTGAAATCGCCGCCGTGTCTTGGTGAGACCGCCACCCCGATACTGGCTCCCACGGCCACCTGCTCGGAGTTGCTTAATGTGGTGGGCTGGCAGAGGGCTTGATGCAGTTTAGTGGCCAGTTGCATGGCCTGCTCTTTTTCGAGTGCATCAACCACCACCACAAATTCATCACCGCCCCAGCGAATACAGAGATCATCCTTACGCAGGTTTTGCCTAAGCTGTTGTCCGACATAACGTAAAATCTCGTCACCGGCATCATGACCATAAATATCATTAATGGGTTTGAAGCCATCCAGATCGATAAGCATCAGGGTGACATTTTGCTGCGCTGCTAAGCGCTTATCCAGCTCGCGCTCGGCGCCAATGCGATTAAGCAAGCCGGTGAGTTTGTCGGTGCTGGCGGCATGGTTCAAATGGGCCAGTTGCTGTTTGTGGCTACTGATATCATGGATGAAGATCTGCAAATAAGATTGCTGTTGCTGTGCGTAGCTGCGCGTTACCAGGATATGCACCCAAATAGATTGGCCGGTGGTGTCGTTAAGCAATTGATACTCTCCCCGGGCCACATCGTCCTGATCCAGGCTATCGCGTATGCGCTCGACCAAGGTGTCACCGTCTTTAAAAGCCTGCGCTACCAACTCAAAGAGGCTGTCGCAGATACTCAGATTGAGGCGGGCCAGCAGCTTTTCCGTAGAGGCATTGTAGAGCATGATCTGTCCCTGCTGGGTGGCCAGGATCATCGCCGAAGAGGCGTGCTCAAACAGCAATTGCAGGCGATTGCCGAGCTCCTGTACCTCGCTGCGCAGGGCGCGCTCCTGGCTAAAGTGTGACTCCGCCACCGCCAGCATGTTGTTAATGCTTTTGGTCATTTCGCCGATTTCGCTGTCATGCTGGGCAAAGGGGACGGTGAGGCGATTGTTGGAACCGGCGGTGATTTGCTTTAGCTCGGCACTGAGTCTGGCCATGGGCTTGGCAATAATAAAATAGGCGAGGATGATGAAGGTCAGCAATAGAGTACTGGTTTGTATTAGCAGCAGGGTGACGCTGCTTTGGGCTATATTTCTGGCGCCTTGCTGAATGCCTTCTTGAGCCGGGGTCAGAGCTATATAGCCGACGACATCATCGGCTAAAAAGGGGTGGTAAAGGGGATAGGGCAAGGCGGTATGGGGGTTATGTTCGCCACCGCTGGCCAAGAGTTCGTCTTCACTGCTGATCACCGCCGCCAGAATTATGTCGTTTTTACGTAAGCCGTTGATCACTTCCAGAGCCAGGTCTTTGTCTTTAAGGTAGGCGGCGATGGACGCCGTGCTGGCCACGGTTTTATGGAGTTGTTCGATGGCGCGCTGGGCCTTATCAACCTCTTGCTGATAAATGCTTTGATAGTAATATTTGACGGCGCTCACACCGACAATCAAGGAGGTGAGGACCAACACCATCGCCAGGCGTAAAATCAGGCTGTGCTTATTGAGCAAGTGTATATACCACCTTCACATCGTTGGTTACATCCTTTAGCTTTACATAGCCAATGGCATTGTCAATGTCTCTCACCCGCTGCAAAACCTCGGTACTGCTTGCCATGCTTTGTGGTGATTGGGCGTGGCCGCTGAATTTTACCCGCGACCAGTAAGCGTTAATACTGCCAATGGGTTTATTGGTAAGCAACTGATAAAACTCGCGGCGCAGCACTGAGTCATGGGGCATATCCAAGGGGGAAGCGCGCTCGCCATTAGGAAAGGCTATGAGCTTACCCATGTACAGGTCGATCAGTTGTTTGGTTGTCAGCGCTTTCGTGGGATTGTCGATATTCACAATCACGGCGATGGCCTCGGCGCCGCGTGCCGATAAGCTGGTGCCGAGCAGGGTCAGTATCAGGGCGGCAAATACCTTCATATTAAAACACCCAATCGATACTGGCGCTGAGCACCAAAAATGAATCTTGCGCCGTCATATCTTGCTGACGCAGCATAAACTGATTATCGGCTCGCTTAAGGTCTACGTATTCGACCTGCAATTTGGCCGCCATATCGGCACGAAAATCATAGCGACCACTGAGCGACAGGGTCGATTGGTCATTAATGTAATAGTTATAGCTGCGCTCTATTTCGCGATAGAGGGCTTCGCTTAACAGCGAAGGGGCCTGCGCCTTGGGGATATTATTCTCTTTGCCATCGGTAAAGGAATAGCCCAGTTGCAAGCTGTACTCTTGCCAGCGTTTGCCTATATTCAGGTAGCCATTGATCACATGGGTCAAAATATCACTGTTGGCATCGATATAGGCAAACTCGGATTGCAAATAGTAGTCACCACTATCATAGCGAGCCCCTACGGTGGTGTAGCGTAACCGACTGCCGACCGGGTTCATATTGCCCAGTAATGCCGCCAGCTGTGGCCAATCGTTCGGGGTTATGCCCTGCGCGGCTTGGCGGATCTGCGGATAATGACCAATTTCTTTGCCACCGATGCGCGCCTGACTGTGATTAAGGCGCAGCAACCAATTATGCTGCTCAAAGGCCAGGGTAACGCCGGTGAGGTCTTCCAGATCTAGCTGCCATTGATACTCAAGATTCGATAAATGATCACTGGAATGGCCATAGTACCAGCGGCTGGAGAAGGTGCCCTCGTCGGTGGCATGGGCACTGGCCAGTTCAATGCCGTCGATACTTTGGTGCGGGATCAGGCCATAAAACTCTACCGGAGCATGGGTTTCGGTGTAGGCATAGCCGGTATTACGGTAAGGGCTCATCATAAACAAGTCCAGCGCACTGCGCCCGAGCTTGATGTTCCAGCTGGCCGACGGGGAATAGTTTATAAAGGCGAGTTGGGTCAGCTGATCCAGATCGTAGTCTAGCTGGCGCTTAAGCACCCATTGCCCGGTCAGCGCCCATTGCTCATTGAAGCTCTTATGTAACTGCACGCCGATGCGTGACAGCGAGCCAAAGTCTGCTTGTTTGCTTTTGCCGTTATCGTCCGAGACATCATTGCGAAAAGCCAGTTCATTGGAGTCGGTATAACTGACGCCTAAGGTGGCAAAACCACTTACTTGGGTTGGTGCTGCATCACTGATAATGGGCTTGCACAGCAGGGCCGCAGCGGCTAGAAAACAACGAGATAAAGACATTGGACTCCTGCAAAAACAAAAAAGGAGCCACGGTTGGGCTCCTTGCTCTACTCATCGAGATTATAAAAAGGTAAACAAAAAGTAGCAATAAAAACAAGCGGATTGTGCCTTTGTTGCCAATTATGCAGTGCTGAAGCAGAGTAAGAAGGCGGTTGAAAACACCCGCCATCTCCCCTAGTCTTGGGCGCAAGATAATAATTATAAAGAGTAATCTGGTGCAATACTGGCAGTATCTAAAGGCCTTGGGGCCAGGCATTTTAATGGCCACCGCGGCAATCGGCGGCTCACATCTGGTGGCTTCAACCCAGGCAGGAGCTTTATTCGGTTGGCAAATGATCTGGTTGATTATCGCCGTCAACCTGTTGAAGTATCCGTTTTTTCGTTTCGGCGTTGAATACACATTAGTCACTGGCAATAACCTGGTGGCCGGTTATAAAAGCCAGGGCCCCTGGTATTTTTACTGCTTTTTTGCCCTCAATATTATTGCCGCCATCGTTAATACCGCCGGGGTCTTACTACTGACGGCGGCGCTGTTGCATTATGTGGTCGGCGGCGCCATTAGCTTGACGGTGCTGTGCATCATTATTCTACTGTTTTGCCTGACGCTCTTGGTGCTCGGGCATTATCAGGCGCTCGACAGCGCTGCCAAATGGATTATGGCGGTGCTCGCCATCAGTACCATAGCAGCGCTAGTGATAGCCCTGTTTAAAAGCGGTGGTGTGCCCATGAATGCGGCCGCTGATTTCACCCCGCCCGACCTGCTGTCGCTGACGGCCTTAAGTTTTATTGTGGTATTGATGGGCTGGATGCCGGCACCCATAGAAATTTCCGTGGCCAGCTCTTTGTGGTTGCAGGCAAAGCGGCAGCAAACCCAGGTGCCACTCAAGGCGGGGTTGTTTGATTTTAACTTCGGATTTATCGTCACCGCTTTACTGGCACTGGTGTTTTGCTCTTTGGGGGTACTCATTCAGTATGGCGGCAATACGCAAATTGCCCTGGCGGGAGTGGCCTTTGCCCAGCAATTGATCGATATGTACACCAATACCATGGGCGAGTGGTCGCGATGGCTTATCGCCACCGTGGCCTTTTTATGTATGCTGGGGACTACGTTAACTGTACTCGATGGCTATGCGCGGACCTTGTACACCGGCACCAAGTTGATGCCTAACTGGTCGTTGCCAAAGCATTTAAATACCTGGCTGATCATGCAGGCGGTGGCGGGAATGGCGGTGATCCTGTTTTTCAAAAGCAATTTAAAAGAGATGCTGACTTTTGCCATGACCCTGGCGTTTTTAACCACGCCGGTATTTGCCTGGTTGAATATGCGCTTGGTGCGCCAAACCAAGATTAAACAGCCGCTGTGGTTGCGGCTGTTAAGCTGGTTGGGCTTGACGTATTTGGTCGGCTTTAGCCTTGGGTTTATCGGCCTGCAGATTTGGCTGCGCTGGGGATAAATCTAGGTCAGCATTTTTATTGCGGCGCTGATGCCGTCCAGGGTCAGGGGAAACATACGGCTTTGTTCGCCCTTGGCCATTAACTGGTCGATCATCTCGATGGAATGATAGTAGCGCCAATGCGTTTGTGGCTGTGGATTCAGCCACACCACCTTGTCGAAATGCTGGGTAATGCGCTGCAGCCAGGCGGCGCCGGGCTCCTCATTCCAATGCTCAACACTGCCACCGGGGTAGGCGATTTCGTAAGGCCCCATGGTGGCATCGCCGACAAAGATAACCTTGTAATCGCGGCCAAAACGCTGCATCAGACTGTGGGTGTCTATCTTCTGGTCATAGCGGCGGGCATTATCCTGCCACACCTGCTCGTAAACACAGTTATGGAAGTAGAAAAACTCCAGGTGTTTAAACTCGCCATGAGCGGCGCTAAATAACTGCTCGCACAGTTGAATATGGTCGTCCATGGAGCCACCAATATCGAACAACATGATCACATTAACGGCATTATGGCGCTCCGGCGCCATTTTCACATCCAGCATGCCGCCTTGTTTGGCGGTGGCGGCTATGGTGGCGCCTAAGTCCAGGGTATCGCTGGCTCCGGTGCGGGCAAAGCGGCGCAGTTTTTTCAGTGCCAGTTTCATGGTCCGCGAGCTGATATCGGCCTCGCTGTCGAGGTTGCGGTATTGGCGTTTATCCCACACCTTAACGGCGCGGCGCTGGCGCGAGCCGGGTTGACCGATGCGCACTCCCTCCGGGTTATAGCCATAGGCGCCAAAGGGCGAGGTACCGCCTGTGCCTATCCATTTATTGCCGCCGGCATGGCGTTTTTGCTGCTCTTCAAAACGCTTTTTGAGCTCTTCCATCAGTTTTTCGAGGCCGCCCATGGCCTCAAGTTGGCGTTTTTCTTCGGCGCTCAGCTGTTTTTCAAATTCCTTGCGCAGCCAGTCCTCGGGAAGCTGGTATTGCGCCTTCAAAGCGTCGAGCAGGTCGATATCCTCAATGCCACAAAAGTAATCGGCAAAGGCCTTATCGAAGCGGTCAAAATGGGTTTCATCCTTCACCATTATGGTACGGGCTAGATGATAAAAGGCTTCGCTGTCGGCAAACACCACCCCGGCCTGTAATGCACCAATGAGGTCGAGCAACTCTCGCAGGCTTACCGGCAGGCGGTATTTTCTTAAGGTGAAGAAAAACTCGATGAGCATTAGCGGCGACTCATAAAGGCCAGTTTTTCAATCAAGGAAACGTCTTGCTCATTTTTCAGTAGAGCACCAAAGAGCGGCATAAGTCCGCCTTTAGTGGCGCTGCCATGTAAAACCTCGGGCGCTATGTCTTCGGCCATCAAGAGCTTAAGCCAGTCCAACAGCTCGCTGGTGGAGGGCTTTTTCTTCAGTCCGTCGACCTGACGCAAACCAAAGAAGACCTCTAAGGCTTCACGCAAGAGCTTTTGTTTGATATTCGGGTAGTGAACGGCGACGATTTTGTGCATTTCCTCGGCGCTGGGAAAATCGATGTAATGGAAGAAGCAGCGGCGTAAAAAGGCGTCCGGCAGTTCTTTTTCGTTGTTTGAGGTAATGATCACTATGGGGCGTTGCTCGGCACGGACGCGCTCACCTGTCTCATAAACGAAGAACTCCATTTTATCGAGCTCTAACAACAGGTCGTTGGGGAATTCGATATCGGCCTTGTCTATTTCGTCTATCAGCAGCACCGGACGCGGCTCATTCTCCTTGGCGCCAAAGGCCTGCCACAGCTTGCCTTTAACTATGTAATTGCCGATATCATGCACGCGCTCGTCGCCGAGTTGTGAGTCGCGCAGGCGCGATACCGCATCGTACTCATACAGGCCTTGCTGGGCTTTGGTGGTGGACTTGATATGCCATTGGATCAGTTCGCTGCCGATACTATTCGCCAGCTCTTCGGCCAGCAGGGTTTTCCCCGTGCCCGGCTCACCTTTTATCAAAAGCGGTTTTTCTAAGGCGATGGCGGCATTGACCGCCTGTTTCAGGGCGCTACTGGCAATATAATGGTCGGTTGAATCAAAATGCACGTGGAAATTCCTAACACTGGTCAGACATCGAATTAGCCTAGTCTGCCATAGTTGGCATTTACTACCAAGTCGGCTTGTGACAGCGCCGCCACAGATGCGTATAATGGCCCCATTAAACGAGTGCAGCAGGCATAAGCACGAATGAACTATCTTCCTTTGGATGAGTACGCCAAGGCGTGGGTGTTTCGACACCAAGAACTTTTAATACCGGCGCCGCAATTGGCGCAAATCAAACCCATGACCGCCACCCGCGCGGCGGTATTGTGGACCACCTTTATCAGCCGTGACAAAGATCACCCGGACTTTTTCACCGACGCCGATTGGGTCAAACAGGCTCAGCACTGGCCCCACGATGACGTGTTTTGGGAGCGGGCGTTTGAAGCCGGTGACGCCATCCCTGAGGAAATTCTTGCTCATCTGGACTGGCAGGACAACACGACTGTGTATTTCTGCATCAGTCGTGACGAGGTAATCGAAACCCGTTTCGATGTATTTAAGCAGCACTGGCAGAACTTTATGTTCTTAGCCGATGGCAGCTTCTTAATTGGTAAAAAACGCCCGCAGGTGGTGCAGTTTTTAGAGTCGGGTTTTGCCCGCCTAGGCCAACAGCCGGGGTAATTTATACGGCCTCCCCATGGTGCTTCTCAAATTTTGCGCAACTATGGTATAAACTTAAGCACAACCAGTGGGAGGCAATGTGCGGCAACAACCATCGCAGCAAGCAGACTTATTTGCACTCGATCAACAACGAGTGCTGTATGCCGAATTGTGTAATGCCTTTTATGCCCGCGAGTTGCACCGCATAAGCCAGCAATTAACGCATCAAGGCGATGGCACACGTTTGGCACGTTTGCTCGACAGTCTGCCCTATTACGTGGAGCGCGCCGCCTTTCATATCGTTCATGGTCATTGCCCGTTAACCTTGGATGGGCAAAATGGCAGTTGGATAGCCAAACAGGCGAGTAGACCGCCACAAAGCGATAAATCCGCTAATTTAGCGTTTTTTAGCGCTTATGCCGAAGTCGGTATTTTAGTACCATTACTGGTTACGCAGGGGCGGTTGCAATTTGTGGTGCTCGATACCCTTGACCAGGTCAGCAGCAACCGTTTGCATTGTAATCAGGCGGGCTGGTTTGATCTCGACGGCCAATATCGCGATACGCGATTAAGCTCGGCCCAGGACGTGCAGTTACTGGTACCCAATAAAAAACACTTTACACCGGCTTGTTGCGGTCACCGCTGGCAACAACACAAGGTGACCTCACCACGGACTTTGAGCCTGAGAGAAATGCTATTAACAACACGAATTAACTGGAAAAACTTTAAGCAACCACTGCCGATGAAGGAAAGCTAATGCGATTATTCCAATTGGGTTTGTTGGCATTGTTGCTGTATCTGCAATACCTGCTGTGGTTTGGTCACAACGGCATCGAAGACTATAGCCGTTTAACCAAGGCGGTGGCCAATCATGAGCAAACGAATCAGCAATTAAATAAGCGTAACAAGTTACTCGAAGCCGATATACAAGACTTAAAACTGGATTTGGAAGGGGTCGAAGAGCGTGCCCGCCATGAGCTGGGTATGATCAAGCCTGGAGAAGTGTTTTATCGGGTCCTACCGAGTAAACAATCAGAGACAAAACAATAACGCAAAGTAGTTATATGAGTGAAAATCACGGCATTATTGCCATAGTGCCCGCCGCCGGAGTTGGTGCGCGGATGCAATCTCAACGCCCTAAACAGTATTTGGAACTACAGGGCAAAACCGTGCTAGAGCACAGTCTGAATAAGCTCGCCCAGGTGGCGGCGGTCAAGGGTATTACCGTGGCCATAGGCGCCCATGACGAGTACTTCGCCGAGCTGCCCATCGACTCCCAATTTGTGAATACGGTTATCGGCGGTAAAGAGCGCGCCGACTCCGTGCTTGCCGCCCTTGATGCCCTTGCAGCAACTCCACCGCAGTGGGTATTGGTGCATGACGCCGCCAGACCCTTGGTTAGCCCCGCCGACATCGAACGTCTGATTACACAATGTCAGCACTATGGCGAGGGGGGCATCTTAGCCGCCAAGGTAAGGGATACCATCAAGCGCGGCGACAGCCATGTGCAGCAAACCATAGAGCGTGAGCACCTTTATCAGGCACTGACGCCACAGTTTTTCCCTTATGCTCAGTTGCGTAAAGCCTTGCGTGACGCCTTAGCCTGTGGCGCCACCATCACTGATGAAGCATCGGCGATGGAGTGGGCCGGACACCCGGTGCGTTTAATCGCCGGTCGCAGCGACAACTTTAAGTTAACTACCCCAGAAGATTTGCAGCTCGCTAATTTCCTGTTAGCGCAACAGATGACGGAGATTTTATGATTCGAATTGGCCATGGTTTTGACGTGCATCGCTTTGGTGGTCATGGGCCGCTCACCATAGGTGGGGTAAAAGTAGATTATGAACAAGGGTTTATCGCACACTCAGATGGCGATGTTGCTATTCATGCCCTGTGTGACGCCTTGCTCGGGGCCATGGCGCTGGGCGATATTGGCAAACATTTTCCCGACACCAGCGACGAATTTGCCGGCATAGACAGCCGTATTTTGTTGCGTCGAGTCATGAGCGAGGTGCATGAGCGCGCCTTTGTGGTTGCCAATGTCGACCTGACCATAGTGGCGCAGGCGCCGAAGATGAGTCCGCATATTGATGCCATGCGTGGCTGTCTGGCGGCGGATCTGGCAATCAGCCTGGACCAGGTTAATGTCAAGGCCACCACCACGGAAAAGCTTGGCTATACCGGGCGTAAAGAGGGCATTGCCGCCCATGCGGTAGCCCTGTTGGTTCAGCAACCATGAAAGAGCCTTCAACCTCTGGGCAACAAGCGCCTTTAGCGCCGGAGAAAAATGATCCGATAGCATCGCTACAGTATTTGTATGGCAAACCCAGCGCCACGGCGGTCTTTAAGCGCCTGCCGGAAGATTTTATGGTTGATGAAGAGTTGGGTTTTGAACTCGATGGCAGTGGCGAGCATGTGTGCTTGCATGTGATCAAGCGCGGTATCAACACGGTCAATGTGGCAAAAAAAATCGCCAAATTTGCCAAGGTGGCGCCACGGGATGTCAGTTACGCTGGGCAAAAAGACCGCCAAGGTGTGTGTTCGCAATGGTTTAGTGTGCCAGTGCCCATTAAACAGGAGCTGGACTTTAGCGCCCTTAACGATGAGCAAATTTTTGTGGCCAAACAGGTGCGCCATGGTCGCAAGTTGCGTACCGGCTGCCATAAGGGCAACCGTTTTACCATAGTGCTGCGCGAGGTGAGCGAGCCGCTGGCAGTGCTCAGCCGCATCAATGCGGTGCGCCAAGGGGTGCCGAATTATTTTGGCGAGCAACGCTTTGGTCACGATGGCCATAACTTGGTGATGGCGGAACGCATGTTTGCCGGTGAGCAAATTCGCGATCGTAAACTAAGGTCTATGGTGATTTCTGCCGCCCGCTCTTATATTTTTAACCAGATTGTCAGCCTGCGCGTGGCCGAGCATGGCCTTGCCAAAACCCTGCAACATGAAGTCTTTATGCTCAGTGGCAGCAACGCATTTTTTACCGATGCCATTACCCCGGAAAATATTACTCGCCTGGTGGAGGGTGACATCGAGTTGTCGGCGCCCTTGGTCGGCAAGGGGGAGAAGGGACTGGTTGAGGAAGAGCAGCAGTGGTTGTTACCCTATCAAAGCTGGTGTCAGGGCTTGGCCGAGGTCGGCTTAAAAACCGAGCGTCGTATGCTGCGCTTATATCCGGAAAACTTACAGGTAAAAATGCCCACGAGCGACTCGATTGAACTGAGCTTTTCGCTTAAAAAAGGGTGTTTTGCCACGGCGTTGTTACGAGAATTGGTGGACTACCGCCAGTGCGAAAACAGTATTGCAAGGAGTCATGATGAAGATATTGCTGAGCAATGATGATGGCGTACATGCCAAGGGCATAGCAGCCCTGTATCAGGCCTTAAAAGAGATAGCCGATGTCGATGTGGTTGCTCCGGACCGCAATTGCAGCGGTGCCAGTAACTCGCTGACGTTAATGAATCCATTGCGGGCGCAGAAATTGGAGAATGGCTTTATCAGCGTAAATGGCACCCCCACGGATTGTGTCCATGTGGCCCTAAACGCGCTGTTTTCCGAGCAGCCGGATTTGGTGGTAGCCGGTATTAACCATGGTGCTAATTTAGGGGATGATACCCTGTATTCGGGCACGGTGGCCGCCGCCACCGAAGGGCGCCATATGGGTCTGCCTGCCATCGCCGTGTCCTTGGTTGGTCATGATTGTACGCACTTCGAAACCGCCGCCCAGGTAACCGTTGACATCATCAATAAACTAAAAAGTCATCCCTTACCCAAAGATCAGATCATCAATATCAATGTTCCCGACGTGCCCTACAGCGAGCTAAAGGGCGTCAAGGTGACCCGCTTGGGCGCCAGACACAAGGCCGAAACCATGACCGCCCAGCGCGATCCCTGGGGCCGGAAGGTGTAT
Organism: Pseudoalteromonas sp. T1lg75; assembly: GCF_002964705.1. Taxonomy (GTDB): domain Bacteria; phylum Pseudomonadota; class Gammaproteobacteria; order Enterobacterales; family Alteromonadaceae; genus Pseudoalteromonas. The sequence continues at coordinate 55,639 of NZ_PQCD01000049.1, forward strand.
TGGTATGGTTCTTTGGGGCCGGAATTAGACGCCGGAGAGGGCACAGATTTTGCGGCTATCCGTCAAGGCTATGCCTCGGTCACGCCCTTGAGCGTAGATATGACAGCCAGAGAAAGCATTGCTCCATTACAGCACTGGTTAGCGGAGCAAGACAATGATCACTAACTACAAACGCAGCGCCGGCTCATTGGCCAAGCTGCTGGCTCACGAAGGCATTAGCGACGAACAGGTGCTCGAGGTGATGGCGAAAACGCCGCGCCACCTGTTTATCGATGATGTATTGCAACATAAAGCCTACCAGAACACTGCCTTACCCATAGGTCAGGGGCAAACCATTTCTCAGCCCTATATCGTGGCGCTGATGACCCAGGTATTACGCCAGCATGGGGTGCACGATAAGGTGCTGGAAATTGGCACTGGCTCGGGCTACCAAAGTGCTATTTTGGCGCAGCTGTTCGACAAGGTGTATTCGGTTGAGCGCATCAAGGCCTTGCAATGGCAAGCGAAGCGACGTTTACAGCAGCTTGATTTGTACAATGTGGCAATGAAACATGGCGATGGCTGGAAAGGTTGGGCGTCACAAGCGCCCTTTCAGGGGATTATCGTTACCGCCGCGGCGAAAACCGTGCCACAGCAGTTGCTGGAGCAACTCGACGAGGGCGGGGTGATGATAGTGCCCATAGGCGATGCAGAGCAAAAATTGATGCTGTATACTCGCTGCGAAAATGAGTTTAAACAACAAGTCATAGCCGATGTGCGCTTCGTGCCACTGGTGCCTGGCGATATAATTTAAGGATATTCTTTGCGCCTCTTTACTGCTTTGTACGACGCCGCGCTGCGTTGGGCAAGACACCGCCATGCCGAGCGTTATCTTGCTGGAATGAGTTTTGCCGAATCGGTTATTTTCCCCGTGCCCCCCGATGTGATGCTGGCCCCCATGTGTTTGGCCAAGCCCTCTACGGCGTGGCGCTTTGCCTTGCTGACTACCTTGGCCTCGGTGATCGGCGGCATCCTGGGTTATGCCCTGGGTTATTGGCTTTTTGAGCCTGTGGTTGAGCCCTTGATTGCCTCCATGGGCTGGCAGGATAAATTTGACCATGCGCTGGCCTGGTTTAAGGATTATGGCGTCTGGGTGGTGTTTCTTGCCGGTTTCTCACCCATTCCCTATAAGGTCTTCACCATAGGTGCGGGCTTGTTACAGATGGCCTTTTTGCCCTTTTTACTGGCCTCGGCCATAGGCCGCGGAGCCCGCTTCTTTTTGGTGGCGGCGCTGATGAAGTGGGGTGGCGCGCGCATGGAAGAAAAGTTACGCCAATATGTGGAAATCTTGGGCTGGCTTGTCGTCGGCCTGGCAATCGTTTTATATTTAGTACTTCGCTAGCTAATGGAAGGGCGCTGCATGAGTTTCAAAAACACCAGTTTATTGCTGCTGGTTTCTTTTGTTATTAGCGCCTGCTCCTCTCGCACCGCCCCTGCGCCGGTTTCCTCTCTGGAAACTGGTCAGGCCAAGGTGACACGTAAAATTCATATAACCGGTGAACATTACCGGGTGCAAAAAGGCGATACCCTCTACTCCATTGCATTTAGTGCAAAGAAAGATGTGCGCGAAGTCGCGAAAATAAACGGTATTAAACCTCCCTATACCATTTATCCCAATCAACTCATTTACCTAGAATCTCAGTGGCTAAAAAAGAAAAAGCGAGAAAGATACCTTAATTCGAGTAAAAAGCCTAGAAAAACAGGTCAAAAAACCAAAGAAAATATCAAGAAAGAGGTTGCTAAGCCGAATCAACGGGAGTATGTTCAGAATAAGACTAGTAAAAAAAATGTTAGCAAATCGTCAGGAGCAGCTAACAAAATAAAGTGGAAATGGCCCACCCGGGGGAAAGTAACGCAAGGTTTCTCCAACCGTGAGAATGGCTACAAGGGATTGCAAATAGCGAACAAAACAGGAACGGCTATCTCAGCAGCGGCGGACGGTGTGGTTGTTTACGCTGGGGACGCGCTCAGGGGATACGGTAATTTAATCATCGTGAAACATAACGATGATTATCTTAGTGCCTATGCGCACAACTCGCGTTTACTAGTGAAAGAAAAACAGGATGTCAAAGCAGGGCAAAAAATAGCGGAAATGGGTAGCTCCGAGTCTTCTATCACTGCACTTCGGTTTGAAATACGGTATAGAGGCAAGGCGGTAAACCCAGTTAATTTTTTACCTTAGCGCGACGGGCAATAAAAGTAATTTAGTGTAGGGACAAGTCTAAATTACACGGGAGGGTACTCTGATGGGTCAAACCGCAAAAATTGAAAGCACGAACGACAACAGTAATGATTCGGACGTCCTCGATGAGCCAAAGGAAGAACTCCTTGAGCAGGTTGAAGACGATAATGACGATGAGTTGTTTGCCAAAGACGACAACGTTAAAAACCTCGATGCCACGCAACTATATTTAGGTGAGATTGGCTTCTCGCCGCTGCTAAGCGCCGAAGAAGAAGTCTATTTTGCACGTAAGGCGCTGCGCGGTTGTGAAGCATCACGCAAACGCATGATCGAAAGTAACCTGAGGCTGGTGGTAAAAATCGCCCGAAGATACAACAATCGTGGTCTCGCCCTACTGGATCTCATCGAAGAGGGTAACCTGGGTCTTATCCGTGCGGTAGAAAAGTTTGATCCAGAACGGGGTTTTCGCTTTTCAACCTATGCCACCTGGTGGATACGCCAAACCATAGAGCGGGCGATCATGAACCAAACCCGCACCATTCGCCTACCTATCCACGTAGTTAAAGAGCTCAATGTTTATTTACGTACCGCCCGCGAGTTAACGCAGCAACTTGACCATGAACCGACCGCCGAAGAAATCGCCGAGCGTTTAGATAAACCGGTGGAAGACGTATCTAAGATGTTGCGTTTGAACGAAAAAATTTCCTCTGTCGACACCCCAATCGGGGGAGACAATGATAAGGCGTTACTCGATATCATAGCCGATGAGAAGGGCCGAGGTCCCGAAGGGGAAGTGCAGAATAACGACATCAACAGCCACATTGTCCATTGGCTTGATGAATTAAACCCGAAGCAAAGGGAAGTATTGGCACGCCGTTTCGGTCTATTGGGTTATGAACCTTCAACCCTGGAAGATGTAGGTCGCGAAATTGGCCTGACTCGAGAGCGAGTTCGACAAATACAGGTGGAAGCGCTGCGTCGTCTTAAAGATATGCTGCAGCACGAAGGGCTCAACACCGAGAGCTTGTCGGCAGCGCCATTGCCGTTAATGGCCGGCTGTTGCTCGAGCTGTTTAAGCTTGCGTTTGGCATTGCTGATCACCGCCTTGGGCACGCCGGCGAGAGCCGCGACCTGCAGACCGAAACTCTTGCTTGCCGGCCCTTCTAATACCTTATGCATAAAGGCAATGGTGTCATTGTGCTCTATGGCATCAAGGTGCACATTGACCAGTCCCGACTCCTGCTCCGCCAGTTCGGTGAGCTCAAAGTAATGGGTTGCAAACAAGGTCTTGGCATTGATCTTATGCGCCAGATAATCTGCCGTGGCATAGGCCAGGGAGAGACCGTCATAGGTACTGGTGCCGCGACCAATTTCATCCATTAATACCAGGGAATGCTGGCTGGCATTATTCAAAATGGTGGCGGTTTCCGTCATCTCAACCATAAAGGTTGAGCGCCCGGAGGCCAGGTCGTCACTGGCACCGATACGGGTAAATATGCGGTCGACTAGGCCGATATTAGCGCTTGCTGCAGGCACATAACAGCCGATGTGGGCCATTAGTACGATCAGCGCGGTTTGACGCATATAGGTAGATTTACCGCCCATATTGGGACCGGTGATCATCAACATGCGACGCTGACTATTAAGCTCTATGGGGTTGGCGATAAAGGGGTCGCGCATCACCTGTTCGACCACAGGGTGGCGGCCTTCGCTAATGCTGATGGCATCGCCTTCATCAAGCGCCGGCTTGCAATAGTTCAGGGTCAGCGCGCGCTCGGCAAAGTTATTGAGTACATCGAGCTCGCTTAGCGAGGCCGCTAAACGCTGTAAGCGCTCCAAGTGCGGGGCGATTAGCGTGAATAACTCTTCATAAAGCTGTTTTTCCAGTGCCAGGGCCTGTGACTGGCTGCCTAATACCTTGTCCTCGTGCTCTTTAAGCTCGGGAATAATATAACGCTCGTTGTTTTTTAGGGTTTGGCGACGAATATAGTGATCCGGCACCAGGTGCGAGTTAGCGCGGCTAATATCGATATAAAAACCATGCACCTTGTTGTAACCGATTTTTAGGGTGCTGATCCCCGTGGCTTGGCGTTCGCGCTCCTCCATGGCTTCGAGCACATCGGTGGCACCCTGCGAGAGGTTGCGCCAATGGTCGAGCTCCTGGTTATAGCCCTCGGCAATCACGCCGCCGTCGCGAATAAGCACGGGTGGATTGTCAATAATGGCGCGCTCAAGTAACTCCAATAGCTCTTCATTGGGCTCACAGGCATTGGCGATTTGTGCCAGGCGTCGTTGCGTAGCGGTGCCGAGCATGCCCTTTAATTCGGGCAGCTGTTGTAGCGCCGAGCGCAAACGGGACAGATCCCTGGGTCTGGCATTGCCCAGTGCTAAGCGGGCAACGATACGCTCGATATCGCCGACAGTGCGCAGTAAGGGATGCAGCTCAAGGTACCAGCCCTGCTCGATCAGGGATTCGATGGCATCGAGGCGCAGAGTCAGTTCATCGCGGCAGCGTATCGGGTTATGAATACGGCGCTTAAGCAGGCGTGAGCCCATGGGCGTGGCGGTTTTATCCAAAACGGCCGCCAGGGTGTTTTCTATCCCACCGCCCAGGTTTTGGGTCAGCTCGAGATTTTTTCGGGTAGCGCTGTCGAGTACCACCGCCTGACTGTCTTGCTCCAGGCTGATGGCGTTGATGTGCGGCAGAGCGGTGCGCTGGGTGTCTTTAACGTATTGCAGCAAGCAACCCGCGGCTACCAATCCGAGCTTGGCATCATTGACGCCAAAACCAATTAAGTCTTGAGTGCCAAACTGCTGGCACAGAGAAGTGATGGCGGTGTCCAGGTCGAACTCCCATTCCGGGCGACGACGCATGCCTTTGATATGCTCGATAAGGCCCATATCGCTGAAGCTTTCCGAATACAGCAGCTCGGCGGGGTTAAGGCGTTGTAGGGTCGATTTAAAGGCGTCGGCGTCGGCACACTCGACGATATTAAAGCGTCCGGAATTGATATCCAGGTAGGCAACACCAAAATAGTCGCTGCTGCCTTGGCACACACTAACCAGCAGATTGTCTTGACGTTCGTTAAGCAGGGCTTCGTCGGTTACCGTTCCCGGGGTAACGATACGTACTACCTTGCGCTCAACCGGGCCCTTGCTGGTAGCCGGATCGCCAACCTGTTCACCAATGGCCACCGATTCACCAAGCTGAACCAGGCGTGCCAAATAATTTTCTACCGCGTGATAGGGCACACCCGCCATAGGGATCGGAGCGCCGCCGGCTTTGCCGCGGTAAGTCTGCGAAATATCTAATAACTCTGCCGCGCGGATGGCATCATCGAAAAACAGCTCATAGAAGTCCCCCATCCGATAGAAGAGTAAAATATCGGGATGTTGTGCCTTAATGCGCAAGTATTGCTGCATCATTGGGGTTTGTTGTTTTATATTATCTTCACTATAGAGATTTGCCGACATGCACTCACTCGAATAAGGATGGTTATGAACTTACAACAAAGGTTTACTGCCAATACACAAACCCTTGCCGCGCAACTGGGCGTTATTTTAACGGATAAGCAGATGATGATCACTACCGCTGAGTCATGCACCGGCGGTGGTATTGCCTATGCCATTACCGACACCCCAGGAAGCTCACGTTATTTTGCCGAAGCAGCGGTGACATACAGCAATGAGGCCAAGCAGGAACGCCTTGGCGTATCAGCGCAAACCCTGGCCCAATTTGGTGCCGTCAGCGAACAAACCGTCGCAGAAATGGCACGCGGCGCGGCCCATGCGGCGCAAGCGGATGTGGCCGTGGTTACCTCGGGCATTGCCGGTCCGGATGGCGGCAGTGATGATAAGCCGGTGGGATTGGTATGGTTTGCTGTGTACTTTGATCAGCAGGTCTATACCGAAGAGTGCCAATTTAATGGGGATCGCGCCTATGTGCGTGAGCAGGCCATCAGTCACGCCTTGGACATGGTAGTAAAAATTTTAGAATCTGCTTGATACTGTAATTTCATACAGTATACTAAGCTTCATTAAGTCACCAAGCATTATGAGCTTGGCGGTCAATGATTTTGGAGAAAACAATGAACGATAACAAGCAAAAAGCCTTAAGCGCTGCGCTTTCACAAATTGAGCGCCAATTTGGTAAGGGCTCAATCATGAAGCTAGGCGACAGCCAGGCTTTGGACGTTGAAGCCATTTCTACCGGTTCACTGGGTATTGATATTGCCTTGGGCATTGGTGGTCTACCTACCGGCCGTGTAGTGGAAATTTATGGTCCGGAATCATCGGGTAAAACCACATTGACCTTGCAGGTTGTCGCTCAAGCCCAGCGCCAGGGTAAAACCTGTGCCTTCGTTGATGCCGAGCACGCCCTTGACCCAGTTTACGCTGAGAAATTAGGCGTAAATGTTGAAGAATTACTGGTTTCTCAGCCGGACACCGGTGAGCAAGCGTTAGAGATCTGTGACATGCTGGTGCGTTCGGGCGCCGTTGACGTGGTTATCGTCGACTCGGTGGCCGCACTAACACCAAAAGCGGAAATTGAAGGTGAAATGGGTGACAGCCATGTTGGTTTGCAGGCCCGTTTGATGTCACAGGCGCTGCGTAAGCTAACAGGTAATATCAAGCGTTCAAACACCCTGTGTATCTTCATCAACCAAATCCGTATGAAGATTGGTGTGATGTTCGGTAACCCGGAAACGACCACAGGTGGTAACGCGCTGAAGTTCTATTCATCGGTTCGCCTTGATATTCGTCGCATTGGCTCGGTAAAAGACGGCGATGAAGTAGTGGGTAACGAAACCCGCGTTAAGGTAGTGAAGAACAAGGTAGCACCGCCGTTTAAGCAAGCCGAATTTATCATCATGTATGGTGAAGGTATCTCGAAAGAGGGCGAGCTTATCGACCTGGGCGTGAAGCACAAGCTGATTGAAAAGTCAGGTGCCTGGTATAGCTACAATGGTTCGAAAGTAGGCCAGGGTAAGTCGAACTCAATCAAGTTCTTAAAAGAGAATGTTGAAATTGCCAATGAGATCGAAGGCAAGCTGCGTGAAATGCTGTTGCTAAAGGCCACCATTAAACCGGAAGAGGGTGAAGTCAACCCGCTTGCCGAAGAGATGGATGCCGAATAAGGCGTAAAGAATAAGAGTAAGTAAAACCAGCCCTAGGGCTGGTTTTTTTATGCCAGTTTGATGGCACTATACAAACATAAAAGAAAGACAAATAAAAAGCCGCCGCCTCAGTAATGGGGCGGCGGCTTTTTAATACCAATTCTGTTAAGTATGTGATCAGATATAGCGCTGGATAAATGATGTGATAGCAAGGCGGAATTTTTCATAGGTAGTATTCTACATAGAAAAATTCCAACACAGTTAGCACGATATTTAGCCCGCTAGAATGATTAGCTATTTAAGTGAATTGGTATACATGCTGAATGCGGTTAAAACGCGTACTTGGCTGAGAACTGCAGACGGTCCAGATCGCCATCGGCACCGCTTTCGGTTTCGCGCTCGGCATGTTTAAACTCGACCCCGAAGGTGAGCTTTTTCACCGGTGAGTACAGCAGGTTGGCGCTGTAGCTGACACTGCTTTCCGTGGGATCGCCGCTAAAGGCAAGCAGATCGGTATTGTTATCGGCGCTAAAGAAGGAATACAGGAAGGTAGAGCGCAGTTGCTCGTTCCAGTGGTGTTGATAGCCGATAAAGCCTGAGGTGGAGTCGATGGCATCCAGATCATCGCCATCGTAGACCGCGCCATGAGCCACGTTAAGACCTATGTAGCGACCTAAGCCCTTACCATGGGTGAGCATAAACTTGATATTGTCTTCACCCAGATTGTAGCGCCCGGACACACTGACACCAAAAGAGGTCTCGTCTTCGTCTGCGCCGCCTTGCTTATAAGTGAGCTGGCGGGCCAAGCCGGTCACCACGATTTGCCCCCAATCGGCATTGTGGTTATAACGAGCGGTGAAATCCGGCATGCTGGCATCGTCGGTCTCGACACGGGCGCCGTTCACCGTGATGGTGCTTTCCGGGTTTTCAATCGAGAAAGCCCAATTACCTACGCTGTAACGTGCCTGTGCTTGACGGGCAAACACTGTACCTTCTGTCGGGCCAACGAAATCCAGAGTTTCCGGCAAGGCGGAGACGTTTTGGAAGTTTGACCAGGCCTGGCCAAAGAGCCAGCCGTCATAGGTGATATACGCTTGGCGGATACGCGGAGAGTAAGAGTTGGTAACGCGCTCGTTACCGCCTATTGAGGCAATAAAGTCCAGTTCAATCTTGGTGTTGATCGTCTTGCCGTTGTCTAACTTGGTGCTGGTGCCAAAGTTAAAGCGCGATTGGCGCGCGTGCATATCAAACACTGCATTGCTGTCATCATCCTCACCAACCGGCGTGGTGCTGGGGACATAAAAGTCGCGACCAATGCTGTCGCCTGAAATGGTTCCTGCGGAGAAGTCGCTCCACATGGCGTCAACCTTCACATAACCGCCGTAGCTGACCTCGGTGTCGCCTATCGTGGCGGCTTGGGCGCTGCCAATGGCCGAACATACCGCAAGTGCAGTCAGCGTCTTCATCATTAATTTTTGTGTTGTCATAATCTTATCCTGTTGCAAGCTAGCTCAGAAAACATGGTCGTTGCTGGCTTTTTAGGCAATTATCTATTGGTCGTACGACTAAGGTATAGCGAGTGAGAAACGCGAAGGATTATCTAGAGGATTGCCCCGACTCTAGCGGACTCATTTCGGCAAATTGTTTACTCATAATCTTGATGAAAAGAGCGCCACTTGCGGTGATTCTATACTAAGGTCTAATACTGCGAGACGTGGCCCTGAGTAATGCTGTGGGCAGGCCTAATGGCAACAAAACATATGGAGACGGTTATGTCACAGAGCATTTATCCGGTTTTTGAAAACATCAAAAACAACGCATTAGTCGATAACGAACAATACCAAGCTATGTATCAGCAATCCATCGACGACCCAGAAGCATTTTGGGCCGAGCACGGCCAGCGTCTAGATTGGATTACCCCCTATACCAAGGTTAAAAATACCTCCTTCGATAAAGGCCATATCAGTATTAAATGGTTTGAAGATGGTCAACTTAACGCCTCCTATAACTGTATTGACCGCCACCTCAAGGACAAAGCCGATAAAACAGCACTAATTTGGGAAGGCGATGACCCAAGTCAAAGTGAGCATATCAGCTATCAGCAGGTTCATGATGAGGTATGTAAGCTGGCCAATGGCCTGCGTAAACTGGGTGTACAAAAAGGCGACCGCGTTGCCATCTATATGCCGATGACACCACAGGCGGTCTATGCCATGCAGGCTTGTGCCCGCATTGGCGCGGTGCATTCCGTGGTCTTTGGCGGCTTCTCGCCGTCGGCCATTGCCGATCGTATTAAAGACAGCGGCGCCAAGGTGGTGATCACCTCTGATGAAGGTCGTCGCGGCGGCAATTGTGTCCCGCTTAAAGCCAATGTAGATGAAGCGGTGAGCCAAGCCGGGGTAACCACGGTCGAGCATGTAGTAGTACATCAATTGACCGGTGGCGAAGTGCAGTGGAACGACGTTGATGTCTGGTGGCATGAGCTGGTTGCTGATCTGCCAAGCACATGCGAGCCGGAAGTGATGGACGCGGAAGACCCGCTTTTATTCTTTATACCTCGGGCTCGACCGGGCAGCCCAAAGGGGTGGTACACACCACGGGGGGTTACCTGGTTTACAGTTCTATGACCCACGAATATGTATTCGACCTGCATGAAGACGATGTCTACTGGTGTAGTGCCGATGTGGGTTGGATCACGGGTCACAGCTATATTGCCTATGGCCCCATGGTTAATGGTTGCACTCAGGTTATTTTTGAAGGCGTGCCGACCTACCCAAGCGCCGGACGCATGGGTGAAATCGTCGATAAGCATCAGGTCACTATTTTATATACCGCGCCGACCGCTATTCGTGCCTTGATGGCCAAGGGCGACGAGCCTACCGCAAGCTCAACGCGTACCAGTTTACGCGTATTGGGCTCCGTGGGTGAGCCAATCAACCCCGAAGCCTGGGCCTGGTATTATGAGCATATAGGTAACAGCCAGTGCCCCATAGTGGATACCTGGTGGCAAACGGAAACCGGCGGCATCATGATCACGCCTCTTCCGGGCGCGACCGATATGAAACCGGGCTCGGCAACCAGACCTTTCTTTGGCATTGCTCCGGCCTTGTTTGATGCCGAAGGCAACACCCTGGAAGGGGCGGTGGATGGTAATCTGGTTATTCTTGATAGTTGGCCATCTCAGGCACGTACCGTGTACGGCGACCATGAGCGCTTTGAACAAACGTATTTTTCCGCCTATCCGGGCGTGTATTTTACCGGTGACGGCTGTCGCCGCGACGAAGACGGTTATTACTGGATCACCGGTCGTGTGGACGATGTACTGAATGTGTCTGGTCACCGTTTAGGCACCGCGGAAATTGAGAGTGCCCTGGTTGCCCACGAGGCCGTAGCCGAAGCTGCGGTAGTGGGTTATCCGCACGATATCAAGGGTCAGGGCATTTATGTGTACATCACGCCCAATGACGGTGTGGTGGTGAGCGACGAGCTCACTAAAGAGGTTCGCAACTGGGTACGTAAAGAGCTTAGCCCTATCGCCTCACCGGATATGATCCAATGGTCGCCGGGTCTGCCGAAAACCCGTTCAGGCAAGATTATGCGTCGTATTTTGCGTAAGATCGCCGCCAATGAGCATCAACAGCTGGGAGATACCTCAACTTTGGCGGATCCGAGTGTGGTTGATGAGCTTATTGAAAACCGCTTGAATCGTTAATTGATCGTTAAGAACTTGATTAACGAATGATTCTAAACGTAGACTATCGGCTGTTACCTTAGGTAATGGCCGATTTTTTTAGGAGCGCAGCATGAGTCAGTTTTTAATAGCGGATGACCACCCATTATTCAGAGAAGCCCTGAAGGGCGCGCTGACCAAGCAATTTGAGCCTTTGGAAGTGCTGGAGTCGGATACCTTCGACACCACCTTAGCGGTGCTTGATAAGCATGAAGACCTGGATATTTTGCTGCTGGACCTGCATATGCCGGGCAATGGCGATTTGTACGGTTTGATCCGTATCCGCGAAGATTACCCGGATTTACCCATCGCCGTGGTGTCCGGCAGTGAGGATTTGCAGGTGGTGTCTAAGGTCATGGGCTACGGTGCCATGGGCTTTATTCCCAAGTCGTCATCGGCTCAGGAAATTGCCGACGCCATCAATGAGATCCTCGAAGGTGAGGTCTGGTTACCGGCGGATATTAAAGATAAGGTGGAAGCCATCAGTGGCGAAGATAAGCAGCTTGCGGCCCAGGTTGCATCGTTAACACCACAACAATACCGGGTTTTAAGTTATCTGCACGAAGGTTTGCTGAATAAGCAGATCGCCTATGAATTGAATATTTCCGAGGCCACGGTAAAGGCGCATATTACCGCCATCTTCCGTAAGCTCGGGGTGTATAACCGCACCCAGGCGGTACTTATTGCCTCCAAGTTGCAGCTTGAGGCCATGGAAAGCCAATAATAATTAGAAAAAATAGGGCTGACAGGCAAGGCTGAAACACAGCCTTGCCAGCAAACGTTAACTTACGCTAGCTTAATCAAATACCACGGTGCGGTTGTCATTAACAAAGAGCTTATGCTCGGCGGCCAGCTCCAACGCCTTACAAAATACCAGCTTTTCCACATCCCGCCCTTTTTTCGCCATGCTGTCGGCGCTATCCGCATGGGTCACATTGGTGACCTGCTGCAAAATAATCGGCCCCTCATCGAGTTCATCATTAACGAAGTGCGCGGTGGCACCAATGATCTTAACGCCGCGGTCAAAGGCCTGATGGTAGGGCTTGGCACCAATAAAGGCGGGCAGGAAAGAGTGGTGAATATTGATGATGCGTCCGCTGAAGCGAGCAACAAACTCCGGACTTAAAATGCGCATATATTTGGCCAGGCCAATCAGGTCCGGATTGTACTCGGCGATTTTATCGGCCACCAGGCGGTCATGCTCGCTGCGACTTAAGCCCTCATGGCTAATGCAATGGAAGGGCACATTAAAGCCTTGAGCCAGGGGTTGCAGGTTCGGGTAATTGGCGATCACCGCCTGTACCTGAATATTCAAAGCCTGCTCGAAACATTTTAGTAAGACCCCGCCGAGGCAATGGGCTTCCTTGGTGGCCAGCAGCACCACCTTGGTGGGCTCGCTGCCATGGAGTGACAGCCTTGAGTCGCTTGGTAGAATATTTTGCAATTGGGCGACCAGGTCGATGTCGCTAAAGTCGCCATCGAGCTCGGTACGCATAAAAAAACGGCCATGGGCCTTATCCACAAACTCATTGTTGCGGGTAATATTGAGACCATGCTCAAAGCACAGGCCGGTGATCTTGGCTATCAGCCCCTGTTCATCCGGGCACTGTGTCAGTAAAACCTTTTTCATTCCTCATTCCTATTCGTGTTACACGCCTTGCCATTATGCTCAGGGTTTCCTGACAATGGCAATCATGCATGCGTTATAAGGAATGGTTAAGTAAGGCCTTTAACTTGGCGGGTTTAACCGGCTTAGATAAATAATGTACGCCGGCCTTTTTTGCCGCCAGTTTTAACTGATCATCACGCACCGCGGTGATCAAAATAGCCGGTATTTCCTTGCCTCTTAGGGCGCGGATCTTCGCTATCAGGGTCAGGCCATCATCGCCCTCACCAAGCTGATAATCCATGAAGATAATGTCGATATTGGCGTCGCTCTGAGCCATTGCTAGCGCCTGCTCGGCCCCCTGACAGCCATGACAACGGGCGCCCCATTTGGTGAGCAGGTGGCGCATCGCTTCGATATTGGCGGCTTCATCATCGACTACCAGCACATCGTAGTGGGATTGTGTCGCCGTCTTGGCCGCAGGCAGGCTTGAGCTCTGAATACGTGCCCGTGAGCCGTACGGCACTTCCACCTTAAAACAGCTGCCCTTACCGTATTGCGAGCGCATGCTGAGGCGATGCGACAGAAGTTCGGCCATGCGCTTAACCACCCCAAGCCCCAGGCCCACGCCCTTGTTATCGCCGGACTCTACTCGGTAGAAATCATCGAAAATCTTTTGTTGTTCGTGCTCGGTAATGCCTAACCCCGTATCCCATACTTCTATGCTGAGGTGATGCTTACGGCGGCGACAGGCAACCAAGACCTTACCGCTGGGGGTATACTTCACCGCATTGGACACCAGGTTTTGAATGATCCGCCTTAGGTAGGTGGTGTCGCTGTGCACCACCTCATTGCTGGAGCGCAGCGAAAGTTTTAGGCCCTTATCGGCGCATAAAATAGCGTATTCATTAACCAGGGGCGTAAGAATATCGTCGATATAAAAGTGCCGCGGCGTCGGCGACATGGCGCCTTGGTCGAGCTTGGCAATATCGAGCAGAGCCGACATCAGGTGCACCGTACTGTCCAGGCTATCGCCTAATTTCGCCAGACTATTGGCGTTATGGGCGCTGAGCTCCCGCTCATCCATGGAGGCCAGATAGAGGCGCGCGGCATTGAGCGGCTGGAGAATATCGTGACTGGCCAGGGCCAGGAAGCGGGTTTTACTGTCATTGGCACGCTCCGCCTCCAGTTTCGCCGCCTTCAGCGCCTGCTCGGTTTGCTCTCGGCTGGCAATTTGTGCTTTGAGGTCCTGGTTCATGGCCCTCACTTCCTGGGTACGCGCTTCGATGCGATTCTCCAGGTCCATGTTGATCTCTTCCAGGGCGTTCTGGGTTTCCATGTGCGCGGTGATATCGGAAAAACTGGTTACAAAGCCGCCATCCGGCAGCGGGTTACCAATCATTTCAAAGACCTGGGCATTGCGGCGATGGCGAATAAAGTGATGGGGGCTGCCGTTACGCAGATGGCGGACCCGCTTTTCCACATGGTGTTCGATTTCACCTGGGCCGCATTCACCGCGCATGGCGTTATAGCGGATCACTTCTTCTATGGGTTGGCCCTGTTGTAAAAAGCCATCCGGGTAGTCAAACATTTGCGCGTAGCGCTTGTTCCAGGCCACCAGGTTCAGGTCCTTATCGACCACGGAAATACCATGACTCAAATTTTCCAACGAGGTAAATAGGAGGTTTTGGTTAAAACGCAGGGCCTGTGTGGTCTCATCGAAAAAGTTGACTACCTCTTCAAAGGCCAGTTGTTTGCCGCTGGCCACGGTTTGGATCAGTGCCTGGGCCGAAGAGGCGCCGAGCACCCCGGTCAGGGCGCGCTCACAATAGGCGATAAATTCATTGGAAGGCTGGGCGTTATTATCGTCTATGTCTTCGCTCAAGCTGTAATGAGCCAACACCTGAGTACTGCGTTGAGCACCAAGGAAGGTTTGCAACAACACCTTAAAGTCATACACGGTGGCATCGACGTTTTTATTCAGGCGCTTGGCAAAATTCAACTGCTCCATGGGGTTCACAAAGGCGGCGGCTTGGATGCGGTCAATAAGGCGCTCCTGAGCCCCTAATGAGAAGCTGATATAACAACAAATATTGGCAAACAGGGCGATTAAGGTGCCCTGGGTGATCAGGTTTTGTTGGGCGCCACTGTCCAATACCGTGGTGGCGCTGGTAATGGGGATAAGCAGAAACAGGGTCCAGCAGACTACACCTGCGGTCAGGCCCGCGTACACGCCATAGGCATGACCCTTACGCCAATAAAGACCGCCCACTATGGCCGGCAGTAACTGAGTGACCAGAGAAAATGCCACCAGACCCATGGAAGCCAGTGTTTCGCCATGACCAAAGAACTGCTGATAGAGATAAGAGAGCAGCAGGATGGCGCCTATGGTAAAGCGCCGTACCAATAAAATGCGCGAGCGGTAGCTGCTGTTGATATGACTGCGGCGAAACTTGCGCTTGAGCAACAGCGGCAAGACCACGTCATTGGAGATCATGGTACTCAGGGTCAGGGTGGCGACCACTATCATGGCGGTGGCCGCCGACAGGCCGCCGATAAAGACAAAGGTGGTTAAAATACTGTGGCCGCTGCTTAGCGGCAGGGCCAATACAAAGCTGTCGGCACTGTGGCCATGGCCTATTTCCGGCATGATGGCGGCACTGGCGATGGGAATGATCATCAGCGCAATCAGCAGCAAGTACAGAGGGAAGGCCCAGCGGGCGGTGCGCAGGTGGCGGATGTCTTGGTTATCGACTACGGTAACATGAAATTGGCGCGGCAGGCAGATGATGGCCGCCGCCGCCATCAGGGTTTGGCCGATAAAACCAAAATTCAGTATCTGAGAGTCTTGCCAATGTTGCCACACCGTCTCCAGAGACACCGAATCCGGCAGGGAGTACAAAGTATATAAGGCCAAGCCAGCAACAAAGACCAGGGCAATCAGTTTCACTAAGGACTCAAAAGCCACCGCCAGCATCAGTCCAGAGCGGTACTCGGTTACATCCACCTTACGGGTTCCGAAGAAGATGGCAAACACCGCCATGATCAAGGCGCCACCGAGGGCAAGCACGGGTCCGGATACCTCGGAGCCGCCAGGCAATAACAAAAAGCTGCTGGAAAGGGCCTTAAGCTGCAAGGCGATATAGGGAATGGTCGCCATCAGGGCGATAAAGGTGACAAAAATCGCCGTCAGTTGCCGCTTGCCATAACGCGCCGAGATAAAGTCGGCGATGGTGGTGATATTTTACTTTTTACTGACCAGCACCATTTTGCGCAAGAAGCCTTGAAAGAAGACAAATAATAAAATGGGCCCGAGTAAAATAGGCAGGTAGTTCCAGCCATCGCTGGCGGCGGTGCCCACCGAGCCGTAATAGGTCCAGGAGGTACAGTAGATCCCCAGCGCCAATGCATACACAAAGGGGTGGTGGCTGATGTATTTGGCCCAGGGCGTGGTTTTGTCGCCCCAGTTGGCTAACCAGAACAACACCGAGATATAGGCCAAGGAAACAAAAATTAAAGCTAAGGTCATGGTACTGGGCTATTTTTATAAGTCATCTCACCATAGCAAAAGCGCAGATTAAATAGCAGTGCTTTTGTCGCAGCCAGGCATGCGACTAAGGGTTATTAGACTAATGTATTAAAGCCAATAAACGCCCTCCCAGTCTCTTTTTATGTAATAAAGAATTTTGCTATATATATGTTTTCATTCGTTATTTTTTATTTTTTTGGCTCACCCTCTCTAAAGGTTAACTTTTTGTTACGACTAAGGTCTGAATTTCCTCTCGGCAAAGCATTGCTAGATTCTAAAGTGACGATAACAACCGTTCATGCCTTTGGGTGTGATGTAAAGGGGATACAAAATGGCTTTTAAAGATGCAGAACATGCGAAGGCCTATTGGAGTGAAAACCTCAGCCTGGTATTTAAATTACTGGTGGTGTGGTTTGTCGTTTCTTTTGGTTTTGGCATTTTGTTAGTAGACGTACTCAACGAAGTACGATTCTTTGGGTTTAAATTGGGCTTTTGGTTTTCACAGCAAGGCGCAATTTACACCTTTGTAGCTCTTATTTTTGTCTACGCATACAAAATGAATGCGTTAGATAAGAAATACGGCGTAGACGAATAAGGAGCAAGATGATGGATGTTCAAGGACTTACCTTTTTAATTGTTGGTCTGAGCTTTGCGATGTATATAGGTATCGCCATTTGGGCGCGTGCCGGCTCAACCAATGAATTCTATGTTGCCGGTGGTGGTGTACCACCCTTAGCCAATGGTATGGCTACAGCCGCAGACTGGATGAGTGCGGCGTCGTTTATTTCCATGGCGGGGATCATCTCCTTTGCCGGTTATGACGGTGGCGTATACCTGATGGGTTGGACCGGTGGTTATGTGCTACTGGCGCTGTGCCTGGCCCCTTACCTGCGTAAATTCGGTAAATTTACGGTGCCGGACTTTATCGGCGACCGTTACTATTCACAGGCAGCCCGTGTGGTCGCCATTTTCTGTGCCATTTTTATTTGCTTTACTTACATCGCCGGTCAGATGCGTGGTGTGGGCGTGGTGTTCTCGCGCTTCCTGGAAGTTGACATTGAAACCGGTGTCTATATCGGCATGGTGATCGTTTTCTTCTACGCCGTACTCGGCGGCATGAAGGGCATTACCTATACTCAGGTGGCACAGTACTGCGTGCTGGTTTTTGCCTACCTGGTACCGGCCATTTTTATCTCTTTGATGATGACGGGTCACCTGTTGCCACAAACCGGCTTCGGCGGAACCTTGTCTGACGGCTCCGGACTCTATTTGCTCGACAAGCTTGACGGCCTCAGTACCGAGCTCGGGTTTGCCCAATATACCGAAGGTTCCAAGAGTATGGTTGACGTCTTTGCGATCACCGGTGCGCTCATGGTGGGTACCGCGGGTCTTCCTCATGTCATCGTACGCTTCTTCACCGTGCCTCGCGTTCGCGATACCCGTATCTCGGCGGCTTGGACTCTGGTCTTTATTGCCATCGTATATACCACGGCTCCGGCGGTTGCCTCATTCGCTCGCGTGAACATGATCGATACCATCAATGGTAAAGACGGCAGCGGCACCTTGTATGAAGAAGCGCCACAGTGGATTAAAAACTGGGAAAGAACCGGCCTTATCACCTTCAACGATAAGAATGGTGATGGTCGCATGCATTATTCTGCGGGTAAGGTTGGTGATCCAGCCAGCGCCAATGAAGTGAGTGTAGACCGCGATATCATGGTACTAGCTAACCCTGAGATTGCCGACCTACCGGCCTGGGTAATTGCCTTGGTGGCCGCCGGTGGCATTGCAGCAGCGCTATCGACCACCGCAGGTCTGCTACTGGTTATTTCGACCTCGGTGTCTCATGATTTATTGAAACGTACCTTGAAACCGGATATCAATGATAAGCAAGAGCTGTTGGCGGCGCGTTTGGCGGCCATGGTAGCCATAGGTATCTCTGCCTACTTTGGTATTAACCCGCCAGGCTTTGTAGCCTCGGTGGTGGCCTTCGCCTTCGGCTTGGCGGCGGCGAGTTTCTTCCCTGCAATTATCATGGGTATTTTCTCAAAACGCATGAACAAAGAAGGCGCCATTGCCGGCATGGTAACGGGTATCGGTTTTACCGCCGCATACATCATCTTCTTCAAGTTCGTTAGTCCGGAGTTAAACAGTGCCGAGCATTGGCTATTCGGTATCTCGCCTGAGGGTATCGGCCTAGTTGGTATGATGGTTAACTTCTTTGTGGCTGCCGTGGTGCAACGCATGACCGCAGAAACCCCGGATGAGATCAAAGAAATGGTTGAGGGCATTCGTAATCCTAAAGGTTCTGCAACGGCCCATGCGCACTAAGGTGCATTAACCAAACTCACAGATCACCAGCCCGACCTTAGACCAAGGTCGGGCTTTTTTTGTCGCTAAATAGGTCCTAAATTTAGTCTTGTTACCACATGTTTAGGACGTGGACTATGAGTGCCCTGCATCAGGATATTTTAGACTTTGTTACCCAGCAAGCGCCGTTTAATGCTTTGCCGGACTCCGCCTGTGATTATTTTACCCATCACCTCGAGGTGATTTATGTTACGCGGGAAAATCAGCATCAGTGGCTGGACTCGGCGCATCCCAAGTTATTCCTGTTGCGTAGCGGTGTAATTGAGCTGGTGGCCGCCGACGGTGAGCCCATTGCTCGCTTAACCAGCGGCGATTATTTCGGTTACCCTTCCTTGCTCAGCGGCGAAACCATAAAAAACCGTATCGAGGTCAAGCGTGAAGCTTTGGTCTATATGCTCTCGCAAGCGGACTTTGATTATCTGCGCCATGAATATAAAGCCTTCGAGCAGTATTTTGTCCGTGCTCACTCGAACCGGCTCTTATCCTCTAAATATCAACACCATGGCGACAGCTGGTCGGAGCGTAAAATTTCACAGCTGATGACCCGCCAAGCCATCACCCTCACTCCCGAGGCCAGTATTCGTGAATGCGCGCAAACCATGAGTGCGCATAGAGTGTCTTCCATTATGGTAACTCAGGGAGAGGGCCAGGAGGCCCGATTGATTGGTGTGGTGACCGACCGTGATTTGCGCTCTCGGGTGTTGGCCGAGGGGGTAGACCCCGGGCTGGGTATTGAGAAGATCATGAGTGTGGAACCTAAGTTTATTTTTGAAAATAACCGGGTGTTTTCGGCCATGCACCTGATGCTCAAACATAACATCCACCATTTACCGGTATTAAACGAGCAGCACCAGCCCCTTGGCATGGTCACCTCCACCGACTTGTTGCGCCAGCAAAAAAGCGATCCAGTGCAATTGATTGGCCGTATCTACAAGGCCAGCGGGGTTGCCGATTTAAAACGCTACGCCCAGGAGGTGCCTGAGCTGTTAGAAGGCTTCGCCTATCATATCGATGACATCAGCCTGATTGGCAAACTGCTGAGCGGCATCAGTGATGCGCTTACCACGCGTTTAATTCAGCTGTTTCAGCAGCGTCATGGCGATGCTCCGACGCGCTTTAGCTGGATTTGCTTTGGCTCTCAGGCCCGTGAAGAGCAAACCCTGCATTCGGACCAAGATAATGGCCTGTTGTTGCCCAACGATCTCGACGAATCGCAACTTGAATACTTTAAAGCCATGGGCGAGTTTGTCTGCCAACAGCTGGATGTGTGCGGCATCAGGCGCTGCCCGGGCAATATCATGGCCAGCAATGAAGATTGCCGCCTGAGCCTTCATGGCTGGTTGCATAAGTTCGAGCGCTGGCTTGCTAGTCCCACGCCCGAGGCCATGCTCAATTGTAAGATTTTCTTCGATATTCGCTTTATTAGCGGTTCGAGCGATTTATTCGCTACCTTTAGCGAAGCCCTGTCGGCGCTTAAGCCCGACCAGCTCTTTTATCGCGCCCTGGCCAGCGAGTTAAACCTTAACTCAGTGCCCATCGGGCTTTTCAATCAGTTAAAGACAGAGGCTGATGCCGAGCGCCACAAGTACATAGATTTAAAGCGTCGCGGTATCGTGATCATCAATGATATCGTTCGCCTTTATGCCTTGCAGGACAATATTCGCCATGCCAGCACCTTGGAGCGCCTCGATGCACTGACCAAAACTCAGTGGCTGTCAAAAAAGGATATTTTTGATCTTAAGGACTGTTGGCGTTATCTCACCCAGTTGCGCTTGCGCGCTCAGCTCGATAACGAACCCTTGCCTAGTAATTGTATCAATCCGGATGGGCTGACGTCGCTGGAGCGACATCAGCTGAAAGAGGCGTTTTACCTTATTCGTCAGGCACAGCAGGCGGCGAGCTTTAAGTTTGCGCGCGGGAGTCTGTAGCCATGACCTATTCCTGGTGGCAGCAAGTAAAGTCTAAGTTGGGCTTTGATCCCCATGGATTGTCGCAGCCCTGGACTACCCATAGGTATGTGGTGGTTGATTTGGAGTTAACCGGTTTAAATCCCAAGGAGCATGAGGTGGTGTCACTGGCCTGGGTGGTGATAGAGCAGCAGCGAATTAAGCTCAGCCAAAGCGGTCACCTGCTTCATCATGGCGTGCTGGAGCTGGCGCAATCACCCATTTACCATGGGATTACCGCCGAGCGCTTGCAAACCGAAGGCCTGCCTATGGCACAAATACTAGAGCGCTTCAGTGCGGTGTGTGCCGACAGCATTTTGGTGTTCCATAACAGCCTGCTTGATACCCGATTCTTACAGCGTGTGTGTAAAGAGCACCAGGTTCAGCTCCCGCGTATTTCCTTGGATACCTTAAAAATCGAACAAAGACGATTGGCGCGGCAGGGGTCCGATATTGCTTTTGATGCCTTGTCTTTGGATGCCTGTCGTCAGCGCTATGGTTTGATGGCGCATACATCTCATGATGCGCTCAGCGATGCCTTAGCCACCGCCGAGCTGTTTTTGGCGCAGGCCAATCAGGTCAGCAAGCGTGAGCCCGTGCCCTTAAGCGCCTTGATCACGGCTGGGTGATTTCTGGTAATTGCTGTTTTTGCCAACCAAGCCAGTCTCCATCAAGGTGATACACCTGTTTAAAGCCCTGTTCCTGTAAGATCTCGATAGCCATGGCGGCGCGGCGACCACTGCGGCAATAAACGACTATCGGACGTTCCTTGTCGAGCTCACCAAGATGCTCAGCCAAGACGTTATGACTGATATTAATGGCCCCTTTTATATGGCCTTGCTGGTATTCTTCGCTGGTTCGCACATCCAATAACTGCATCGGCTCGGCGTTAAAGCGGTCGACTAAAAGCTGTTGAGCGGCAATATCTGTGGTCTCGGCCTGAGCCATGCTCATGGGGGCGCAGAAAAGTGCGATTGCGGCAACAAGCGCCGCGCTGGTGGTTTTCATCATGTATCTTCCTGTTGTTACTCGGTAGCAAGGCCCTAGGCCGCTTGCTGCATTTTCCTTAGCAACTGCTTTGTCAGCCAGTTTGTTGTCCTAAACTTATGTATGTCATTAACCATAGCATAACTTATTGCCTCCCTGAATTGTGTGTTTGGGCGTCGCGGGGCGCACTTGTTTCATGCTATCATTGACCCCATTTACTAAGTAGTACGGGCTGATCTTTGGGGTTGGCTTTGTTATATTATCACAATTGTTTATTGTACAGAGTGAGTCGTCGTGGCCGAAGTCAGAGCTAGGGTCCATTTAAATGTGGGCAAAAAAAGTGATATTCCTGCGGAAATCGTGTCTTTTAGCGGTTTAAAAGATGGTCAGGAGCATGTTGCCTTAATTTTTAACCAAGCGGATGAACAGCAAACTCCCTTGATCCGCATGCACTCCGAGTGCCTGACCGGCGACGTTTTTCACTCCAGCCGCTGTGATTGCGGCGAGCAACTTAATGAAAGCATCGAGCTCATGCACGAACAGGGTGGGGTGCTGCTCTACCTACGCCAGGAAGGGCGTGGCATTGGTTTATACAATAAGCTTGATGCTTATGTGTTGCAGTCGCAGGGCATGAACACCTATGAAGCCAATAACCACCTGGGTTTTGCCGATGATCTGCGGGATTTCTCCGATGCTGTTTTAATGCTTAAGGCGCTGGGTATCACCCAGGTTAAGCTGATGACCAATAACCCGAAGAAGCTTGATGCACTGCGTGACAACGGCATCGACGTGAAGGCCGTGGTTGGTACCCATGCGCATATCAAGGTGGGGCAAACCGGCAATCAGGCGTACCTGGAAACCAAAATAGCCCATGGTGCGCACATGCTGGATATTAAAAAAATTAAGAAATCATAAGCGCAATACGCAAAAGGAAGATCAGTCATCATGTCGATAGAAATACGCGTGTACAAGGCCGGCTCGGGAGCGCGCTGGTTTAAAGCCGGTTTGGATATCTTCCAACACCAGCCGTTTATTTTTATGTTTATGTACTTGTTTATCGCCGCCGTGGGCATGCTGGGTTTTATTCTGCCGTTGCTAAAAATCCCGGCGGTGCTGGCAACACCTTTTTTACTGGCTGGCTTTTATCAAGCCGCATTGCGCCGTCAGCAGGGACACAAGGTGGCGTTTGCCGATATCCTTAATGTGTTTTCACAGCAGGGGCGACGCATGTCCCTGTTTCGCGTCGGTCTGTATCAAATGGGCGCGGCCCTGTTACTTGGCATGGTGAGCAGCCTGTTGTTTGCCGACGCGGTGGCGGTTTTTAATCAGCCCGATCTGGACCCGCAGCTGGCCCTGCAGCAATTGGCACAAAGCTTCTCTTTCCCTGCGGTGGCGCTGTTTTTGGTGCTATTTAGTGTTTATTTATGTGCCTTTGCCTTCGCCGTGCCTTTGGTTTATTTTGGCGGTCACACGTCCATGTGGGCGGTGATGAAGGCCAGTCTGATGGCGTTTTATCATAATATGGCAGCGATGACGGTGTATGGCCTTATCGGTGCCGGCTTGATGCTGGTTTGTGCGATTTTGTCCTTTATTCCCCTTCTTGTTGTTATGCCGATTTGCTACATTAGCTTATTCATCGCCTTTCAAGCGATATTTATGCCTAAATTACAGCACCATGAGGGCGGTAATGGCACCGTCGATAAGAGCCAAAACGAGCCGGCTAAAGAGCAGGAATCGGTTTCTTCAGACGGTCGGTTTGACGCTTAATGGATGAGCGCGAACAGCAAAAACAAAAGAACTATGTGCTCTGGTTACTGGGGCGGCAGGAATACAGCCGCAAGGATGTGCAGCGCAAATTGCAGCAACGCCAGGTACCAGAGGACTTTGCCACCGAGCTCTTAGATTGGTGTGAGCAACAAGGGTTTTTGGACGAACAAC
This sequence comes from Pseudoalteromonas sp. T1lg75, assembly GCF_002964705.1. Classification (GTDB taxonomy): domain Bacteria; phylum Pseudomonadota; class Gammaproteobacteria; order Enterobacterales; family Alteromonadaceae; genus Pseudoalteromonas. The sequence continues at coordinate 79,083 of NZ_PQCD01000049.1, forward strand.
GCTATTGCGCCAGCTTTATTCGCCGGGCAATAGACAAGCGTCACGGACCGCGCCGTATCAGTGCCGATGCCCAGCAAAAGGGCCTGGACAAAGAACAGGTGGCTGTGGCCATGGCAGAAATGGACGTCGATTGGTTCGAGCTGGCCCTAGAGGCCTACCAGCGTAAATTTAAGGCGCTGGGGAAAAACAAAGATTATAAGGAAAAAGCCAAGCGTATTCGTTACTTAACGGCGCGTGGTTTTGACTACCAACAAATAGAATTTGCACTTGCAAGTGAAGCGACAGACGAGTGAGAAAAACGCAATGCAGCATTTGACGACCGCACAGCTAAGACAGAAGTTCTTAGATTATTTCGCCAAGCACCAGCATCAGGTGGTGCCTTCGGCTTCTTTGGTGCCGGGCAATGACCCCACCTTGCTATTTAACAACGCCGGTATGGTGCCGTTTAAAGACGTGTTCCTAGGTGCCGAAAAGCGCCCATATACCCGTGCCGCCAGTGCTCAACGTTGTGTTCGTGCCGGTGGTAAGCACAATGACCTTGAGAATGTAGGTTACACCGCCCGTCACCATACCTTTTTCGAAATGCTAGGTAACTTCAGTTTTGGTGATTACTTCAAAGAGCAGGCCATTGCCTTTGCCTGGAAGTTTTTGACCGAAGAGTTACAGCTGTCAAAAGAAAAGCTGTGGGTGACCGTGTTCACCGAAGACGACGAAGCTGCGGATATTTGGATCAATCAAATTGGCGTGCCTAAAGAGCGCGTTTCTCGCATTGGTGCAAAAGATAACTTCTGGTCCATGGGCGATACCGGCCCTTGTGGTCCGTGTTCGGAAATCTTCTATGATCACGGTGAAGAAGTGTGGGGGGGTCCTCCGGGCACACCAGAAGAAGATGGCGATCGCTATATCGAGATCTGGAACCTGGTATTTATGCAATTTAACCGTCATGCCGACGGCACCATGGAGCCATTGCCGAACCCATCTATCGACACAGGTATGGGCCTGGAGCGCATTGCCGCTATCTTGCAGGGCGTACACTCAAACTATGAAATCGATTTATTCCAAGCACTGATCAAGGCCGCTGCCGAGGTTACCAATGCTCAGGATATGGAAGACAAGTCACTGCGTGTAATTGCCGACCATATTCGCTCATGTGCCTTCTTGGTACTTGACGGCGTTATGCCTTCAAATGAAGGTCGCGGTTATGTCTTGCGTCGTATTATTCGTCGCGCCGTGCGCCATGGTAATAAGCTTGGCGCCAAGGGCACCTTCTTCCATAAGCTTGTTGCCGAGCTGGTGGCGCAGATGGGCGATGCCTATCCTGAACTTGCCAAGAAGCAAGCCATTATCGAGAAAGTTCTACGTATCGAAGAAGAGCAATTCGGTAAGACGCTTGAGCGTGGTCTGGCTATTCTTGAAGAGCACCTAAGCACTTTAGAAGGGGATGTGATCCCGGGCGATGTAGTCTTTAAACTATATGATACCTATGGCTTCCCGGCGGACTTAACCGCGGATGTGGCCCGTGAGCGCTTTTTGACTATAGACGAAAAGGGCTTCCAGGAATGTATGGATGTGCAGCGCAAAAAAGCCCAACAAGCAGGCAAGTTTGGCGCCGACTACAACACCCAATTGCGCTCGGATAAGTCGACCGAATTTAAAGGCTATGACGCTCAGCAGCATAGTGCCACCGTGGTGGAAATGTTTGCCGAGGGTGACAAGGTCAGCGTGCTTAACGATGGCCAGGAAGGGATAGTGATCCTTAACCGCACCCCTTTCTATGCCGAGTCCGGCGGTCAGGTGGGCGACACCGGTGTACTGGCCACTGCCAACGGCGAGTTTATCGTTACCGATACACAAAAACTGGGTAATGCCTTTGCTCATCACGGTAAGGTAGTAGGGCAAATCGGTGTGAATGACAAGGTGGATGCCCGCATCGATGCCGAGCGTCGCGATCGCATTAAGAAAAATCACACCGCGACTCACCTGATCCACGAAGCTCTGCGTCAGGAGCTGGGCGAGCACGTAAACCAGAAAGGTTCATTGGTGCAACCGGATCGTCTGCGCTTTGACTTCTCCCACTTTGAAGGTGTGACACCAGAGCAATTACAGCGCATTGAAAAGCAAGTGAATGACGAAATTCGTCGTAACTTTGCGCTGCAAACCGAGCTGATGGCCATAGATGCCGCCAAGAAAAAAGGCGCGATGGCGCTGTTTGGCGAAAAGTATGACGACGAAGTGCGTGTTGTCAGTATCGGCGACTACTCAATCGAGCTGTGTGGCGGTACTCACGTGGAGCGTACCGGTGATATCGGTTTATTCAAGATCGTTTCCGAGGCGGGTATTGCCGCGGGCGTGCGTCGTATTGAAGCGGTGACCGGTGCCGACGCCCTAAACCATATTGCGGCGCAAGAAGAGAAACTAGCGCAAATCGCGGCGCTATTGAAAGCGGACAGCGCCAATGTACTGGACAAGGTACAAGGCTTGTTAGAGCGCTCTAAGGGCTTGGAAAAGCAGGTGAGTCAGCTTAACGATAAGCTGGCCAGTGCCGCCGGTGCCTCGCTGCTGGATGGTGCTAAAGACATCAATGGCGTGAAGGTATTGATTGCTAATGTTGCAGGCACCGAGAGCAAAGCCCTGCGTGGCATGGTTGATGATCTGAAAAACAAAATGGGCTCGGGCATTATTGCCTTGGGTGTTGCCGATGGCGATAAGGTTAGCCTGATCGCCGGTGTGACCAAGGATCTGACCGGTCAGTTTAAGGCTGGAGAACTGGTTAACCATATGGCTGCTCAGGTTGGTGGTAAAGGTGGTGGTCGTCCCGATATGGCTCAGGCCGGCGGTACGCAACCAGATAACCTTGACGCCGCCCTAGCCAGTGTAGAGGCTTGGGTGAGCGAACGCAGTTAATACTAGGCTGCATTAGATACTGTGGCCCTATTAGTCCAAAAATTCGGCGGCACCTCGGTTGGCTCCATAGAGCGAATTGAGGCGGTCGCCGATATTATTATACGCCAACGTCAACTCGGCCATCAGGTGGTGGCCGTGGTCTCGGCCATGTCCGGGGAAACCAACCGCTTGTTGGCCTTGGCCGCCGAAGTGGATGACAGGCCCAGCACTCGCGAGCTCGATGTGTTGGTCAGTACCGGCGAACAGGTAACGGCATCGCTCCTGTCTATGGCGCTGATCCGGCGCGGTTATCCGGCGGTGAGTCTGCTTGGCGATCAACTGGGGATGAATACCGACAACCTTTTCACCAAGGCGCGTATACTCGATATTGATACTCGTCGTTTGCGCCAGGAGCTGCAACATGGTCGTATTGTTATCGCCGCCGGCTTTCAAGGCCGCGACGGCGAAGGCAATATTACCACCTTGGGGCGCGGTGGCAGCGATACCTCGGCGGTGGCGATTGCCGGGGCACTGAACGCCGAAGAATGCCAAATCTATACGGATGTTAATGGTGTTTACAGTACCGACCCCCGTGTTGAACCCAAGGCGCGACGCCTTACCAGCATTGGCGTACCAGCGATGCTGGAGATGGCCAGCCTGGGGGCCAAGGTACTGCATATTCGTGCCGTTGAGGCGGCGGCCCAGTATCGGGTGCCGTTGCGGGTGTTATCCAGTTTTGAGCCTGATCAGGGCACTTTAGTTTTAAGCGATGAGGACGAGCCCATGCCACAGCAAAATGTGTCGGGTATAGCTTTTAAAAGGGAACAAGCACTTATTTTCCTAAATAATTGTGACGCTAGCCCTGCGACCTTGGCGAATATACTTGAGTTGTTGGCCCATAAAGGCATTGAAGTCGATGTTATTAATCAAGTTAATCAAAAAGTTGGCAAAGTAGACTATGCTATAAGTATACCCAGCTTAGAGTTGCGAGAAGCGCTTACTGCGTTATCAAATACCGACCAATTAGCCGGCGTAAATATCGCCAGTAGGGACGATTTAGCCATGCTTTCTTTGGTTGGTGTGGGTATAAAAACAAATGCATCGATAAGCAGTCAGTTCTTTCGTGTATTTGCTGACGAGAATATCGATGTATTTATTGCCAGCTCAGGAGAAATAAAGCTTTCGGTGCTGATCGAACGGCGATATTTGGAGCTTGCAGTAAGGGCACTACATGCAACATTTGGCATGGCAGATGAATAATTAAGCAAAGTTTTACTTACTTTTATAGTAATTATTCATTAAAATGCCACTGACGGAATTTTTGACTAATTTGGAATAATGGGAGCAAGAGAATGCTAATTCTTACTCGTCGAGTTGGCGAAACCCTGATGATAGGTGACGAAGTCACGGTTACCGTATTAGGCGTTAAGGGTAATCAGGTACGCATCGGTGTGAATGCACCTAAAGACGTATCTGTACACCGTGAAGAAATTTATATGCGAATACAAGCAGAAAAGTCGGGCTCATCAAACCCGGGTAACGAATAATACCGCTTGTTGCGAAGCCACTTTTAAAGTGGCTTTTGTTTTTTCTGGGCCAGTATAAATTCTCTTACTTCGTCATTAAGTACGGCGTTACTGAGATAATGGCTATGCCCCTTAGCGGTTACCAAAACCACTCCCTTGTCTGTGGCCACAGCTTCGCTGATGTCTGTCCAAGATAACAGGCGGGTTTTGCCGTTGGCCGTGGTACCAATTCCCTGCTCATCGATTTTCAGCTCAACCTCGTGACCGGCGGCGCGCGAGAGGCGTTGACGCGCTATCCACCAGGCCTTTTGATACCTATAGGCCACCATCTCAAGCAATGCCAAGGCAAATAAAAAGTACCCTAAGTAGTTGTTTTGCAGTTTTAGTATGCTAAACAGGGCGAGTGCAACTAACAATAAGATCAAACCATATTTGGGTTGTTTACGGTTGCTCAAGGGCAAAGACTGTTCGTAGCTTTCGCTAAAGTAGTCTTTGTTTAAGATGTAAGTGGTGGTGTAGTTCATGATTACTCGCTTAAGCCACTTTAAAGTAAGGGATGATTATGCGTATTTTATTTTTTATGGCGGCGCTATTTATAAGCTCGACGAATGCCGTACCTCAGCAATTCTTGGTATTTGGCGATATGCCTTATACACCCATCGACGAGGCTCTGCTCAGTGTGCCTAATGGACGATTATACCAAGCGGTGCAGCAAACCCCACATCTATTTGTGGCTCATGTTGGGGATTTAAAATCCGGGTCATTGCCTTGTACCGATGACTTGCTACAAAAAAATTATAGCCTGTTAAGTCACTTGACCAGTTCCCCCCTGGTGTATACCCCGGGCGACAACGATTGGACAGACTGTGACAGAGCGGCCCTAGAGCCACGTTTTGATGAATTAGAGCGTCTTGCCTATATTCGTACCCATTTTGCTCAATCCGAGCTGACTCTGCCCGATTATCACAGACAAAAAGAGCAGGTTGAAAATCAGGCATGGCGCATTGACGATGTTCAGTATCTGACCTTGCATGTGGTGGGCACTAACAATGGCCGAGCGCAAGTGCTAAAAAGCGAGCCGCAAGCGGCCCTTGCCGCCGCCCAGAAGCGGGATAACAACAATATGCAGTGGTTGGCTTCGCAATTGGAAGCACAGGTGAGCGCAGCGGTGATCTTTATGCAGGCCGATATTTATGAAGCCAATAATTATGGTGAGCCTTGCACACAAGAGTTACAGCAAAACTGTGATGCGTTAGCACCTTATCGTCAGCACCTGGATGCGCTGGCCGAGCAAGTGGCGTTTCCTATTTTATTGGTGCATGGCGACACCTCAGCATTTTGTTTCTCGCAGCGTGAATCGGGGCTGTGGCACCTCAATGCGCCGGGGGATTTTAGGGTATTGGATATTGCTAAGGTTCGGGTACAGGACGCGCAGACGGAACCTTTTGTTGTGAGTACACTGACCAAGCCTGGTGAGGCTATCCCCAAGTGTAATTAATAAAAAGGCCGCGCTTAAGCGCGGCCTTAAGTGGCTTATACGGGCTGTTTAGAACTGGAAGCGAACGCCCAATTTAAACTTACGGCCCAGTACATCATAGTTACTTGGGAAGGTGTTACCCGAGTTAGAGCTGGTATCACCTGCCTCGTTACCTACTACCGGTGGATCTTTCTCGAACAGGTTATCTATACCGAGACTGGCGGTAATATTGTCTGTGATATGGTAATTAGCATACAGATCAAAGTAGCTATAGGAACCGATACTGCGGAATTCCTCATAGTAGTCATCGATCACTACAGGCTCAACGTCTATACCATCCGTGTAACGCCATTGTAGCGATACCGTAAAGTCATCCATAGCCCAGGTAGTACGCTGCACCGCACGCAGCTCTGCGAGAGGATCACAGCTGGTGCTGTAGTAGCCCTTACAGTCGATAATACGCGCCGTATCCGAGCTTTGTGACTCCTGAGTCAGGTATTTATTGATGGTTCCGGAGAACTGTAACTCACCCCAATTATCCATAGGCCAGGCGAAGTTGAAGCCAAGCTCCACACCCTCGGCACGCAGGTTTTTAAGGTTAGTAGTAAATTGCTCAATACCCGCACCGGCCACGGTTAAGTCACCGCCAACACGTTGGATCTTGGCACATTGCTCAGCATCACCTAGCTGGTAACAGGCATCAAGAATTTCTTGAGCCGAGAACTCACCGATAATGTCATCGATATCGATGTCATAATAGTCTAGGCTGATGGTGAAGTTTTGCAGGGTGTCGAACTCGGGTGTCCATACCAGACCCGCAGTGAAGGTACTTGCTTCTTCCGCATCGGGCGGATTAAGCGGATCACTACCGGAGATAACCTGTACCTGACCAGAGATGACGTCTTGGACGTTACCAACTTGAGCGGCAGACATGCCGGTAGATTCACACAATGCCTGCAAGGTTGCATCTATATTGCCAGCGTTAGCAACCGAACATGGATCGCTACCTGCGTTATCTAGACCGGTAACCACGGGCGAAGCAATCTCACCCACGTTAGGAGCACGGGTCGCTTCTTGCTGCATTACGCGAACCAGCACAGAGCTGACCGGGCGCCAGTTGAAACCCAGTTTCCAGGTTTCGTTTGAGCCCACGGTATCGTAATCGGCCCAACGGAAACCGAATTCAATATCCAGAGTCTCGGCAAAGGCCATGCCATCGATAACGGGTAGATAACCTTCAAGGAATAGCTCGTCAACGCTAAAGCCACCTTCGATGGGCAACTGGTTACCACCGGCACCACCTTGACAGCTTGCCGGAGCAAGTTTCAAACACTCATCAGGCTCAAAGAGGCCTTTTTCTTTACGGTATTCATAACCGAAGCTCATGGACAGCGGTGCACCGGCGCTAGGAATTTCAATAAATTCCACCGGACCGTTTAAGGTAGCGGTAGCGATGCGTTGACTATATTTCTGTTGCTGCAGAGCAATAGCGGTTGCATAACCGGCCATTTCATCGGTAATGGTGCCGAAGCCACCAAACAGGTTGATAGGCACACAGGTAGGATCGCCGTTCAAACAGGTCACACCGTCCGCCGTTTCCAGGGCGTTTTGGATGTTGGTCAGGTTGGTATAACCGGCACGTACAGTGGTACGGTTTGACTCACCGTATTGGAAGCTTACGTCATATTGCCAATCGTCAAAGACGTAACCGTTCACACCGGTGACGAATTGGAACAGTGACGTATCGTAGCGCTCAGTACGAGGACCTAGCTCTAGGGTACGACGGCGAAGCTGCACGGTAAGGTAATCTTCTTCGTCGACCACGCCGTTAGCGTTAACGTCATTCCAGTTGTTTTCGCCCAGTAAGTCATTGGCCAGCGCGTTATTACCTGCATCAATCATAAATTGACGGGCTTGGTCGCCAATCAGTGGGTTGAACAGGGGCAGGTCGAAGGCCGAGCCGAAGGTGCCCGATGGCGCCACCTGGGTATCTACCGAGATAGAGCTGTAGGTCAATGAAGAGTATATTTCATGCTCTTCCGTCAGGCTGTAGCGCGCAAGCGCGGTGCCCGAGTAACGCTCTGAAGGTGTTTGATAGAAGTTATACGGGTTAAAGTTAAATACACTACAGGTATCTGCAGATAGGGAGCCGTCGTTTCTAAACTGGCCCGAAGCGCTGGCACCGCCACCCACTATAGCAAAGCGTGTTGGCATAGCCGTTGTCGAACCGCCGCTTTCAACCGAATTGGGGGCTTCACAGCCTGGCGGAGCCGGAATGGGCGGCTCGCCATTGCGGAACTGCGCTAAGTTAGAACCATCGTCTGTGTCTATACCTAGCAAACCAAGGGGGCGCTCTCCGAGTAATACCTGATCACGCTTGGTCCAGTCTAATGACAGCACCACGTTACCGCGGTCGTCGGCCAGGTTTGAACCTATGGTTAAAGAAATATTGTCTTTGTCGCCGTCATTTTCATCGGTTTCCTGGTGCGAGGTATTTAAAGCGATGCCCTCAAAGTTGTCTTTGAGAATAAAGTTAACGGCACCGGCAATGGCGTCAGAACCGTATACCGCAGATGCACCACCTGTGATTACGTCGATACGTTCAACCAAGGCAGCAGGGATCACGGAAGTATCTACCGAGCCATTATAGTTGTATGGGATCATACGACGGCCGTTGACCAGGATAAGTGAACGTTGCGAACCAAGGCCACGCAAGTTAACCGTTGCGGCACCACCGGAGCCGTTGTTCACGTTACTGCCATCACCTGGGATGGTTGCAGGCAAGGTACGTAGAATTTGCTCTACTTCAGGTTCTTGTTGAAAGGCCAGCTCTTGCTCACCGATGGACGTAATGGGACTGGCTGATACGGCGCCGGGTTGACGAATACGACTACCGGTGACGGCAATCACTTCGATGTCTTTATCGGCCTCTTCTTCTCCCGCCGCTTGTGCTTGCGGGGCAATAAAGGCCATTGAGGAAATGCTAACGCCGAGCGCGAGTTGGAGCGCCAGCGTAAGTCTGGATTTTAACATTGTCTTTCTCCCTAGTTATTAGAGTATTTTTCTAATACATCAGGGACAATCAAACTGCGGTTGTTCCTATTAGCGATTCTAAGCGTAGACCCTCAAAGTCAATAGTGCCAAGGCCTTTAGCGGTATTGGCTAAAAATACTTGTTTCAAATTATTGTGGTCTTACCAATTTAACTTGGACGCTATCTGTGCTATCGGCCAATTTGGCGCTTCCCCTTGCCTACTATTACTCAGGGTTATATTCGATATTTTAATCGCATATATTCGACTTTAACCTAATTTCTCCTTCTAACTTGCTAGTTTTTAAGGTTATTAGTAGAGAGTTGGATAAATTAAATATTGGTAATACCAATTTACAAGGTGTAGACAATTAACGTTTATTTGGTATGGTGTTGACTCTAGGTTTACGAAATTTAACAAAAAGCACTGGGAGTGAGGATGAACATTGCAGCACTGATGCTTGAAGCGGCGGGGTTAATGGCCACTGGGATGCTGGTGGTCTTTATGTTTTTGCTGCTGCTGATTGGCGCTTTAAAACTGATGTCGCACTTTCTTCGAGAGGATGAGTCGACCAAGGCTGAGTTGCCGACGGCCACTCAGTTACCCAGGGTGGGCATACCCAAGGCCCATATTGCAGCCATTGCCGCTGCGGTTCATCAGTATAGAAAACAATAAGAATAGGGGCACAGAATGTCAAAACTACAGTTAACAGAGCTGGTATTACGCGATGCGCACCAGTCTTTATTGGCAACACGTATGCGCTTGGACGATATGCTTCCCATCGCCGCCAAGCTGGATCAGGTAGGCTATTGGTCCGTTGAGTCCTGGGGTGGTGCGACCTTCGATGCCTGTATTCGCTACTTAGGAGAGGATCCTTGGCAGCGCATTCGCGAGCTTAAAAAGGCCATGCCAAACACCAAGCAACAAATGCTGCTGCGTGGACAAAACCTATTAGGTTATCGCCACTATGGCGATGATGTGGTAACTAAATTTGTAGAGCGTGCGCACGCCAATGGCGTTGATGTGTTTCGAATTTTTGACGCCATGAACGATGTGCGCAACTTGGAAACCGCGATTAAGGCGGCTGTCAATGTGGGCGCTCATGCCCAAGGCACAATTTCCTATACGGTATCGCCGGTACATAATTTGGATATGTGGTTAACCCAGGCCAGGCAATTAGAAGACATGGGCTGCCATTCAATATGTATTAAAGATATGGCCGGGCTGTTAAAGCCTTATGAGGCCCATGAGTTAATCACCGGATTAAAACAAACCGTGTCCTTGCCCATCGCCATGCAGTGCCATGCGACCACGGGCTTGAGCACGGCCACCTATCAAAAGGCCATCGATGCCGGTATTGATATGCTCGATACCGCCGTCTCCAGTATGAGCCAAACCTATGGCCACAGTGCCACCGAAACCATGGTGGCGATAGTGGAGGACACGCCAAGAGACACGGGGTTAGACTTGGGGCTGTTAGAAGAGATTGCCGCGTATTTTCGCGAAGTGCGGAAGAAATACGCCCAGTTTGAGGGCAGTCTAAAGGGCGTGGATGGTCGAATTCTATTAGCTCAGGTGCCCGGAGGCATGCTGACCAATATGGAAAATCAGCTTAAAGAGCAAGGTGCGGCGGACCGCCTCGACGAGGTACTCAAAGAGATCCCTCAGGTGCGCAAGGATCTTGGTTACCTGCCTTTGGTAACGCCAACTTCGCAAATAGTGGGTACCCAGGCAGTGCTTAATGTCTTGACGGGCGAGCGCTATAAGTCCATCACCAAGGAAACAGCCGGGGTGTTAAAGGGCGAATATGGTGCTACGCCGGCGCCAGTGGATAGCCTATTGCAACAGCAAGTGCTTGAAGGTGGTGAGCCCATTAGCTGCCGTCCCGCCGACTTAATCGATGCTGAGCTGGATAAACTGACCGCCGAGCTGGACGAACATGCGAAAACGCAGCAGTTGCAGCTTGCCGACGAAGTCATTGACGATGTGCTGACCTATGCCTTGTTCCCACAAATAGGTTTGAAGTTTTTGGCCAACCGTAATAACCCGGATGCCTTTGAGCCTGTGCCTACCTCAGAGGCAAGCCAAGGCGCAGTTGCTCCCGCAGCCTCATCCACAGCTAAAGTCTCTGCACAGGGTGGACCTAAGCGCTACAGCATTAGTGTCGATGGTAAAGCATATGATGTGGTTGTGGCCCCAGGTGGTGAATTGGAAAGCGTTCGTGCCATCGAGGGGGAGGGTGAAAACCCGCCGCAAAGCGCCGTGTTAAGCAGTGGCGAGACCCTTAATGCGCCGCTCACCGGCAATATCTTCAAGGTCTTAGTTAAACCGGGGCAACAGGTTAACGAAGGGGATGTGGTGATCATCATGGAAGCGATGAAGATGGAGACCGAGGTGCGCGCTTTACATGGGGGTGAAGTGGCCGAGGTGCTGGTGCGCGAAGGCGATTCGGTAAGCGCCTCTGATGCGCTGATAGCGTTGGCCTAGGAGGAGCTATGGAAGCAGTAGTTAATCTTTGGCAGGCCACGGGCATAGCTAACTTTTCCGCCGGCCAGTTGATCATGATAGCGGTGGGCTGTTTGTTGCTGTATTTGGCCATAGCCCGTAACTTCGAGCCTTTGCTCTTGGTACCCATAGGTTTTGGTGCGTTATTGACTAACATCCCAGTGGCCGGTATGGCCGACCCCAACGGTATTCTCTATTACGTTTACCATGTGGGGATAGATACCGGGGTATTTCCCCTGTTGATCTTTATGGGTGTTGGGGCGCTGACCGATTTTAGTGCCCTGATAGCTAACCCGCGTATGTTGCTGCTGGGAGCGGCGGCCCAATTTGGTATCTTTGCCACCTTGTTTGGTGCCATCGCCCTAAACTATGTGCCCGGTTTTGAGTTCACCATGAAGGATGCTTCGGCCATTGCCATTATCGGTGGTGCAGATGGTCCCACGGCTATATTTCTGGCTTCGAAGCTGGCCCCTGATTTACTCGGCGCCATTGCCGTAGCCGCTTACTCTTATATGGCCTTGGTGCCTATAATCCAGCCGCCTATTATGCGCGCACTGACATCGGAGCAGGAACGCAAAATAGAAATGCCGCAACTGCGAGTGGTCTCAAAGAAAGAGAAAATCATCTTCCCACTGATGGTATTGGCACTGACAGCCATGTTTCTGCCGGCGGCGGCGCCGCTGGTTGGGATGTTTTGTTTGGGCAACCTGATGCGAGAAAGCGGGGTGGTGGATCGTCTCAGCGGCACGGCGCAAAACGAGTTGATCAACATCACCACCATCTTTTTGGGTTTGGCCGTGGGCTCCAAGTTGGCGGCGGATAAGTTTTTAACCGTGGAAACTCTGGGCATATTGGCACTGGGGGCGCTGGCATTTTCTATCGGCACCGCTTCAGGGGTGTTTATGGCCAAGGCTTTAAATCGCTTTTCGAAAACACCAATCAATCCTTTGGTTGGCGCCGCGGGAGTGTCTGCCGTGCCCATGGCGGCGCGGGTGGTAAACAAGGTGGGGCTGGAAAACAACCCACATAACTTCCTACTTATGCATGCCATGGGCCCGAATGTAGCCGGGGTTCTTGGCAGCGCGGTGGCTGCGGGTATCTTACTGGCCCTCGTTGGCTAACGTCGGTTAATTGGCTCTTCCTAGCCATTGCGCACCTTGGTCGTGAACTCACTAAGGTGCGCTTTTTTATGCCTGCCTATCCCAAGGTAGGCATTTGCGTGCCGAGCTGTTATAAGGGAGGTATATTATTAAGGAGAAGATAAGCATGAATGCGATTATGATTATTCTTGCCCTGTTCGTTGCCTTGGCCGTTGTCGTGCCTTTATTGGAACGTTATCAGCGGCAAATGGGGCTTCATAAAATGGTACGGTTTCGTAAATACATCATTCCCCTGGTGGCAGTTAGCCTGATCTTACAATTACTGTACTTAGCGTTTAATCGCTAGGCACTAGACATAAAAAAAGCACCCTGAGGTGCTTTTTTATTCGTATCACAATTGTTATTTGCTGTTCATGGCCAGTTGAATTTCGCGCTCACGCTCCAATTGCGCCAACAAGGTATCGGCAATCGGTTTAAACTTGGCTAACTCGCTGGCCGGTAGCGGCTCTGACTTCGGCAGCTTAACAGTTCTAGGGTTACGATGAACGCCGTTAACCAAGAACTCATAGTGCAGGTGTGCGCCGGTGACGCGACCCGTGGCACCCACAGTACCAATTAACTGACCCTGTTTAACCTTTGCGCCTTGTTTTACCTTGCGCTTATGCAGGTGCAGGTACTTGGTGACATAGGTATTGCCGTGCTGGATAAAGACGTAGTTACCATTAAAGCGGTTATAACCTGCCTTGATCACACGTCCATTACCTGCCGCAACCACGGGAGTGCCGGTTTTTGCGGCATAATCAATACCACGGTGCGGCTTAACCGTTTTCGTGACCGGGTGCAGGCGGCGCGGGTTAAAGCTTGAGCTGATATATTTAAAGTTAACCGGAGCACGGAGGAAGGCCTTTTTCATGCTGCGACCTTGCGGTGTATAGAAGTTACCGTCGCTGTGCATTACCGCGGCATAGCGCTCGCCTTGGTTAATAAACTCGGCGGCAAGAATCTTGCCCGTGCCAATATACTCGCCATCCACATGGTGAGTTTCATAAATCAAACTAAACTGATCGCCTTTACGCAGGTCGTTGGCGAAATCCACATCCCAACCAAAAATGGTGGCAAAGTTCATAATTTGTTTTTCGCTCAGGCCGGCGCTGATACCAGCGGTCCAGAAGCTGCCGTTGATCGAGCCTGAGGCCGACTTGGTTAAGGTTTCAATTTCCTTGGAGTCGATGGCGGTATCGTAACTGCCTTCATCGTTCAAAGTAACAAATAGGGTGTCTGTTTTGCTAAGCACATACTTTAACTGCAATAGCTCACCTTGCTCGTTTTTTGCAAAGCTCAGTACTTCACCTGGATGAATCTTGGTTAGTTTTTTGGTTTCTTCGTTGGTATTTACGAGTTTGTGCAGAGTTTGTGCTGAAAAGCCGGCGCGTTTAAAGATGACGGCCAGGCTATCGCCGTTTTTAACTTCAAAATCGCTATGGTCATAGCTAGGTAAGGAAAGTGCTTCTTCGGCTGAGTTTAAGTCGGCTATTTTTTCTTCATCTTCGAGCTTTATTTGTAACTCGTAGCGTTTGCCTACCTCGAGTGGTTTGGCATCGTTATCCTTTGAGGCTGTGGCGCGCTCTGTCGGTATAAGCATCAAGGTAACAATAGTCACCAAGAAGCCCACAATGAGCAATTTGTGTTTTTTGGGGAGCTTGTGTACCACGCTAACCATAACCTACCTTTTTCGCCGTTTAGGAAAACAAACTTAGCCAAAGGCTGAGCATATATCTAATAATGGCAAAATACCAGTGTTTTGTGCATTTAAACCGGCGCCAAAGTGCGCTAGAATCGCGCGGTTAGCACATATTTTATCGGAGAAATAAATGACAGACTTGCAGACGGCGCTGGCAGAAATTAAACGCGGCGCTGAGGAAATTTTACTCGAAGACGAGTTGGCGGAACGACTTAAGTCAGGGAAAAAACTAAGAATTAAAGCTGGTTTTGATCCAACGGCACCGGACCTTCACTTAGGCCACACCGTGCTTATCAATAAGCTTAAAACCTTCCAGGATTTAGGCCATGAAGTCATCTTTTTGATCGGTGACTTTACCGGCATGATAGGTGACCCAACGGGTAAAAATGTAACCCGTAAGCCTTTAACCCGTGAAGATGTGTTAGCTAACGCCGAAACTTATAAAGAGCAAGTCTTTAAAATCCTTGATCCCGAGAAAACCACCATTGCCTTTAACTCCGAGTGGATGGAAAAGTTAGGCACTGCTGGAATGATCAGACTAGCGGCCAAACAGACCGTAGCACGTATGCTTGAGCGTGATGACTTTAAAAAACGTTATGCTAATGGTCAGTCAATTGCTATTCATGAGTTTTTATATCCTTTAGTACAGGGATGGGATTCGGTAGCGCTAGAAGCCGATGTTGAGCTCGGTGGTACCGATCAGCGCTTTAACCTGCTAATGGGTCGCGAACTGCAAAAAGACGAAGGTCAAAAGCCGCAAACCGTGCTAATGATGCCATTGCTCGAAGGTACAGATGGCGTCCAAAAAATGTCGAAATCCCTGGGTAACTATATCGGTATTACCGACTCGCCAGAGGATATGTTCGGCAAGATGATGTCTATCTCCGATGATTTAATGTGGCGTTATTACGAGTTATTAAGTGCCTTGAGCCTAGAGCAAGTCGAGGCGTTAAAGGCAGACGTGGCCAATGGCACCAACCCGCGTGATATCAAAATTGCCCTGGCGAAGGAAATTATCACTCGTTTCCATGATGAGCAGGCGGCGCAGCAGGCCCATGATGATTTCACCCAGCGTTTCTCTAAAAATGCTTTGCCCGATGATATCGAAGAGCAAACATTAGCCTGTGCCGATGCCGAGATGATGATTACGGCGCTATTAAAAGATGCCAAGCTGGTAGCCAGTACGTCTGAGGCTATTCGCATGATCAAGCAAGGTGCGGTGAAGATCGACGGTGAAACCAAGGTCAGTGACAGTAAGCTGATGATAGCCAAAGGCACTACCGCGGTTTACCAGGTCGGCAAGCGTCGCTTCGCCAAGGTAACCCTGGGCTAGTAAAAAGCGGCAGTGCTAAATACATACTAAGCCACCGTCCAGGTGGCTTTTTTATGTCATTTTTTAGGGCAGTAGTAAAAACGTGGCCATGATAACCAGCAGCCACATGCCATTTATCATCTCAGTCGTCTTTAATGCAGCCTTGATATCGTCCGCTTCGGGCTGGCGGTAAAGGCCAATGCGCATGCGCTCGAAGCGCTCACCATGATAATAGGCCGGGCCGCCAAGTTGTATCTGCAGCGCCGCACTGAACACACTCAGCAGCCAACCGCTAGGGCGATGATAAAAATGTTGGCCGTATTTTTTTATATAACGCCAGGCCACCTTGCCATGCTTGCTGATCACAAGAGGTAATAAATAAAATACAAGTGCAGGTAATTGGCACAGTGAAAGTAACCACTTACTTGCGAAAAGATAATGACTATTTGGCGGGGCATGCATACGCATGGCCTGATGGAGTTGCCATAATAGCGCATAGGCAAAGCAGGCCTGGTAGCCCGCCAGACAATATAGTAGCAAGGGGGTGAAGTATTCGTGCAGCAGGCGCAGCACTAAGATTTCAATATTGGCTTTGGCTATACCCTGCTCTGTTAGCCGCTCGACATCACGATTACTGAGTTTACTTAAAAGTGCCCGGGCCAAGGATTTGCGCTTTTGTTGCAAGGCCTGAGCAATACGTTGACTGGTTTGGCGCAGCGGCGCATCACCAAGGCATAAATACAGCACCAATGCCGAGAGCAGTTCCGGGTAGAAAACCAGTTGGGCAAAAAGTGTCAGTGCCAACATTGGTAACAATACGCACAGAACAATGCTTAATACAGCCGCTAGGCCTAGGTAAGCACTGCTATGATGTGGTGTATAGGTGCGGGCCACGAGATCGCCGTAGGCCAGCCGTAGCAGGGTAAAGGGGTGGTACCAGGAGGGCATCGGCAGCCATCGCGCTAAGGCGACGGCTGCCAATAACAGCAACAACTCAAGGTGATTGCTCAATGCCTCCGGCAGCATCTATAGGCTAACGTTAGATAGCTTAGTAAGCATCGCCATCACCATGGCCGATGAGTTCTTTGATGCTACCTCTAGGTAAGCTTCAAATGAATCGGGCGACTCTTTACCGGCAATATCCGACAGTGAGCGGATCACCACGAAAGGGGTATTGAGCAGGTGACAGGCTTGGGCAATGGCTGCGCCTTCCATTTCTACCGCCAACATGCTTGGGAATTGCGTTCGCGTTTGTTCGATACGGGCCGGATCACACATAAAGGAATCACCGGTACAAACTAAACCAACCAATGATTGACACTGAGCCAATTCGGCAATCGACTGCTCAGCCACCTTTACTAATTCTGGGTGAGAAGTGTAAGCGGCAGGCATTTGTGGCACTTGGCCGAATTCATAGCCAAAAGCGGTGACATCGACGTCGTGATGGCGCAATTCATTGGCAATGGCGACATCGCCTACGGCCAGGCGTTGATCAAAGCCACCGGCAGAGCCCGTGTTGATAACACAGTCAGGGTGGAATTGTTCGACTAAAATAGTGGTGGCAACGGCGGAGGCAACCTTACCGATACCGGATTGCACCAAGGTCACTTCTTGGCCGTTTAATTGCCCGTGATAAAAGGTGAATCCGCCTTGCTCGAGTACCTCAACGTCACTCATCTGCTCACGTAAAATTGCAATTTCCGGCTCCATAGCGCCGATAATACCTACTTTCATAGCATCTCTAACTTATTGGCAAAAACAGCCCTTAGTATACCAAAGGCTGTCTCGATATGGCATTAAATCTCCGCCAGCTGAGTAGAGGTATTTATAGCTGGAGTTTGCATTTGCAGCTTGGCTTGTGACGGTGACAACACCGGCGGGTTAGCCGATTTGCGCGTGTTGCTGGTTTCATTCTTGCCTATCTTAAATAAGATAGCGTTACGTACATCCTCGGGGCGATAACCGCTTTTAACCTTCATGCGAATATGGGGGATACCGGCCGTTTCCAAGGCTCCACTGACAAACCAATCGCGCTGGGCTTTATGGCCTCCTTTATTGGCGTTATTTACCAGGTCAACGGCAGCAACTATGGTGAGCTTAGTTTTATCGAGCAGCACATAATCCAGTTGCTTGTTCTTAAGCTTAGTGAGGGCAATGCGTTTGGACTTGTTGGTGAGCCCTGATTTGCAGTCGATAATATCGGCCAGTTTTACCCGGCTGACGATACGATAGTTATCGCCCACGGCACGTTCTAACAAAGTGAGAAAGGCGCTTTCGACCTGAGTGTATATTTCTTTTTTACGGACGAAGGGGTAGGGGTTTTCGTTATTATCGGTGAACTTAGAGGCCATCACCGAGGCGATAACCACTAAGACGAGTATTGATAACAGCGCGAATTCCATGAGTTACTCCAGAACGAATATTTGACACCTTCGTTCTGAAGCAATAAGCGTGCCTGAAATTTTAGCTTCTTGGGCCTTTTAGCTGGCTAGGGCTGATAGCCGCCGACGATCCCTTTGGTTGCAATGGCTACGGCATCATGGGCATGCAGAGACTCATAGTGGTTAATACGTAACCAAAAGTCATGCACGTCGTTATCTTGATTCAGGGTCGATTTGATTTTGCGTGCCGCATCCTCACAGAACATCAGGTTTTCACCGTTGAGGCGAGCAAACTCCTGCTCATCTTCACGCTTAACCGCGGTTTGTACAGGCGTCTTCAAGGTGTTCTCTATGGCGTCAATCAGTGCCAGGAAGTTGAATGTCGATACCTGGCTACCCAAGCGTACCTTCACCTCGGCCACAGAACGTTGTGAGTGCGGTGTGGCACTGATACCTTCACTGCTGCCAAGCCAGGCGTGGACATCGGCAAAGTTTAATTCTTTGGCATCAAAGTCGCGGGCAAAATTAGCTTGAATTAGCTGTCGCGCCAAGGCAGCTGAGCAGGGGCAAGTTGACGAATAGGTCACCTTTAGGCCAACTTCGAAGTCCAGTTTTCCGTCGCCAATACGCGCATCGATGGCGATAGGGTAAAACTTCCAACCACTGTTATCGCTTAACAAGGCCGGGCGACGAAGTGGTAAGTCAAAGGTCAGACTTATGCGGGCCTGTGAGCTGATATCACTGTGTGAGCTGATAAACTTATCCAAGGTAGCCTTAATATTAAGTGGCGTTACCGCAGGGGCTTTAGAGAGTTCATCAAGGGCCAAAAACAGTCGCGACATATGAATGCCTTTGGCATTTTTGTCGATCAGGTTTACGAAAGCCTGAGCTTTAGCGTTAACGACCACGGGCGCCAGGCCGTCGGATTCGACCAGCAGCGGCAGCTCAATATCACTCATCCCCACCCATTCTAGTGTTTCTTGAACGGGAGCAGAGCTCGTGTTAGCAATATCTGGCATGGCGTTTTGCATGGCCTTCCTCATAGGTAATACTGAAAAGCCCGGTATTCTACCTGAAAATTAGCAAATGTGGAGTTTACTCGTGCTATAACTAATACAGCATGTAAAAGCAGCGCCTTGTTAATATTAAAGGTGTAACTATTCCCATACACTGCAAACATTGTTAATATTCTGTGTTGCTTTAAACCTGCTTTTAACCCGTAACTTGCAAAATAATAATATGACCAGTCCCATGAAATCATTTCTATTAAGAGTTGCCTCACTGGCAATGCTAGGTAGCTGTAGCGTTAGTGCTCAGGCTGCCCCCCAGTTATTGCTAATGGCCGATGATCTACAAGTGTGTTCCAGTGAGCGATTACGCTACTGTAACAGCGAATCTCGCGAGCGCTTGAATAAGAACAGCTATAAACAACAGCCGGTTTTCAAGATCACCGATGAAGGCCTAGAGCGCATTGTTGATATGGCCTGGACCGAACAGCCGGAAATCCGTAAACAGGCTGTGGAAATTCTAACTAAGGCACGGCAACATTTTGCCGATGATGCCTTTAGCCAACAAGAATTCGAGCGTTACCTGCGTCGCAGCGACTTTAAGTTGAGCAACAGCGAGGAAACTGCACGGGAGTTTTGGTTTAATTTATTTGGTTTTGAGCAGCAAAACTTTTTTGACCTGCTTGAACAAAAACAAGAGCTTAAAAAGCGCAGCTTAAAGCCACAAGTTGATCTTGAGGGCACCCGTGATTGGGTCACAAAAGACGCATTCGCCGAGCTGTTCACGGCCGCACAGGGCATTGCCGACGCAAAACGTAAGCCTCGCATCGCCTTTGTAACCGGTGGCAGTCGCGACCCTTACCGCGATGTCGATTATTATCAAACCTTGTTTGAACAACTGGGTTTTGAGGCGCATTGGTTAGCCATCGATGGGGCAATGCAAACCGTGATCAATGCCAATGATGCGGCACTCTGTGCTGACCTGGCCGACTATCAGGTTTCGCGTTTGGCGAGCTTCCGTCGCGATGCGCTTTATCCGCAGCTATATCAAAAACAGCAAAAGCTATGTCGTGACCCGGAACAGCTATATGATCTGCTGCGCCGCTCGGATGCACTGTTTATAGCCGATTCCAGCCCATTACTGCTGTACCATGCGTTTTATCAAAATGCCAACCAGCCCAGTGAGCTGCTTAATAAAATCAAAGAAATGAGTGCAAAAGGTCAACTGCTGGTAGCGGCTCAGGGCGAAGCTGTGAATGCCTTGGTGGGTGGTGGCCGTAATGCCACAATCTTGTCCGGCGACGGTGTACAGGTTTTAACAGAAGACCCGATTGTTTATGGCAACGGCTTTGAGGCTTGTCGCCTGGGGGTTGACTGTATTTCGGTCACCAATAGTCGTGAACTGAGCTATCTGCAGTCTGGAGTGTTGGGCCTTTTCCCATGGGGCACCTTAGATACGCAAGTGGCGCGTCACGGTAAACAGCCTCGCTTAATCAAGGCCGGTGTTCAGAGTGCAAGCTCGATGATCTTTGGTCTTGATAGTAACAGTTATGCGCGTATCGACCGTATTGCCGATGGCGATAAGGACGACATTGAAATTCAGGTATTTGGTGAAGGCGGCCTATGGTTAGGCGATATGCGCCAAAGCCAGGATTCCATGTCGGGAGCGACGCAATTTGGTCCCTTCGATAGTTATTTCCTGACTCATGAAGATAAGATCAGCATGCGTGGCGGCGTGGTTAATGTTGAGCTGGCGGTTTGGAAGCAAGCGGTGAACACCACCAGTGCCGGTCCGTTAGTGAACTCATCGACACCATTCAGTCGCGCCAACTACCACAAGCTAGGGCAAATGCAATGTAATACCGGGGCGGCAACCGCCGGTGGTACCAGTGATATTGACAGCCAAAGCTTTGAGCTAACCCTTAGCGCCAGCGGCGCCAGCAATATGCGAAAAGGGGTGTTGGTCAAAGGTGGTAAACGCATAGGCGTATGCTCATTCGCAAGAATCTCAACGCAGATACTGCCAAAGGCACTCTAAGTTGATTACAATATAGGGGTTTTGTAGCAAAACCCCTTTTTTTATGATTGACTCTTCCCTGAGCCCTTGGGTTCGTGTTTTAACAAATCTCCTAATACGCTTCGGGACTTGGTATGCCGGCGCCATCGTCTATGGCGTGTTCATAGTTGCGGCGCTGATTTTCAGTGCCATGTATTATTATGTGGCCACCGGCGAAATCATGCTCTTGGACGTATTGGCGGTGGTATTTTTTACCGCCGTGGCAGCGCCCATGGTGATCATGGTGGTGCTGCAATCCGTGGCGCAACTACAAGACTCACAAAAATACCTAGAGACGGCGACCAAGCAAGAGAAGCTGCTCAACCAATCATTAAAAGACAATATCCGCCTGTTAAATACAGAGATCGATGAGCGGAAAATGGCTCTGAATGCCAAATACCGTGCCATTGACGAGCTGCGCCGGGAAATTGCCGAACGTAAGAAAACCCAGGTTGAATTGGCGGAGCAGGGCATGTTACTGCGCTCCATCGTCGACTCTTCCCCCGACCTTTTCTATTACCGTGACCGTCAAGGGGTGTTCGCGGGCTGCAACAAGATGTTTGAAAAGGTGATGAATCGCAGTTCGGACCAGCTTATCGGCAAGAAAGCCGAAGACATCTATCCGGCACAACTATTACCGGCGGTGTTAAAAACCGATCGCCAGGTCGAGTCTACACATGAAGCGGTTACCGTCGATGTGCAATATCCGGTGGATGGCGAACAGTATTGGTTTGAGATGCGCAAGCTGCCGTTTATTAATGATAAAGGTGAGTATATAGGTTTGTTGGCGTTTGGCCGGGATATCACCAGTCGTAAAGAAGCGGAACAAGCGCTGGAAACCGCCTATAAAGACAAGGGTAAGTTTATTGCCACCTTGTCTCATGAGCTGCGTACGCCGCTTAATGGCATCGTCGGTTTAACACGTATGCTGCTCGATACCGAGCTTAGCAAGCAACAACGTAGCTGGTGTAATACGGTGTTTTCCAGTGCCGAAACCCTGGGCAATATATTCAACGATATTATCGACCTGGATAAAATTGACCGTGAGCAGCTGGATATAGTGACCGAGCCGGTCAGTGTCGCCGATTTCATTAATGACGTGGTCAACTTTGGCAGCTTAATCGCCGCGCAAAAAGAGTTGTCATTCAACATCGAGCGCTTTGGGGAGCTCAATGTATATGCGCAAATCGATCCAACGCGTCTGCGTCAGGTGCTGTGGAACCTGATTAATAACGCCGTTAAGTTTACCACTGAAGGTGGGGTGTCCCTGCTTTGTGAGCACCAGCAACTTGGTGAGGAACACAGTTTAATTCTGACGGTGCGCGATTCGGGTATTGGTATCCCGGACGATCAGCTTAGCCATATTTTTGACATGTATTATAAAGCCCCTGATGCCAGCGGTGCCAATGCCATTGGTTCAGGCATCGGCTTGGCGGTGACCAAGGCCCTGGTTACGGCAATGGGTGGGGATATTCAGGTCACCTCGCAAAAAGGCGAGGGCAGTATTTTTACCGTCTCTATTCCACTGCAACTGACCAGTGCTCCGGTAATCGAGAGCTATGAGTGCAAGAGTCTCAATATTTTGCTGGTTGAAGACGTGCCTTTGAATGCGGAAATCGCCACCAATTTACTGGAGCAGCGCGGCCATGAAGTGATCTGGGCGGAAACCGGTGAAGATGCGCTGGCCTTTGTGGAAACCGAGGATGACCTTGATCTGGTGTTATTGGATATGCAGTTACCGGACATCAACGGTGATGTGGTGGCCAGAGAAATCCGCGAACAAAGAGAGTTTGACCATCTTCCCATAGTGGTGCTCACCGCGAATGTACGCAGCGCCGAAGAAGAGCTGGAAGGCATTAATATTCAAGGGGCGCTTGCCAAGCCTATTAATACGGCCAAGCTTGATAATATGCTCTCCAAGCTGTTTGGCATAGGTCAGGGATGTATGCAGCAGGTGGCGGCAGAGCGCTTGGTGCATCAACAAACTGTAGCCCCCACCCTTGATCTTGATGAGCGCTTGCTCGATCAGGAAATTATCGGTGAATTCCTCGACTCCATGGGCGTAACGGCGTTTTCACGCAGTGTGGCACTGTTTGCCAAGCTTGCCCCGGGTTATCAACAAGAACTGGTTGCCAGTGTCGAAGATGACGTTGAGGAGTATAAGTCTGTGGCCCATAAGCTGAAAGGGGCCGCCGGTTCGGTGGGTCTAAAAGCGGTGCAGTTACAGGCTAAGAAGATGGAAAATCAGTGTCTTGAAGTGGCACCAGAGCAGCGTCAGAGTTGGCTGGATGAGTTAGACGAGCAAATAAAAGAAGGGCTCGAGGCCCTTCAGTCATTCTTATCTAATTTGGCAGATGATTAAGAGTTATTATCAATCTTGCCAATGAAGCGATAGCCTTCACCATGGATGGTGCTGATTAGCTCCGGTGTGCTGTTGTCGCTTTCGAAGTGCTTACGAATACGGCGAATGGTTACATCCACAGTACGGTCGTTGGCACGCAATTCACGGCCAGTCATATGCTTAATTAACTGCTCACGGCTAAAAATGCGGCCCGGTGAGTCAAGCATCAGACGCAGTGCACGGTATTCACCCTTAGGTAGGCGCTTGGATTCGCCCGCTGGTGAAGTTAGGCAGCGACTATTTTCGTCCAGCTCCCAACCGTTAAAGTTTACAACGCCATCTGAATCTAGCGCCGGATCGTCCTTGCTCGCTGCTGTGCGAGAAATAAGGTTGCGGGCGCGAATGGTTAACTCGCGAGGATTAAATGGCTTGGTAATGTAGTCATCAGCGCCAATTTCTAGGCCAAGAATACGGTCGACATCGTTGTCACGACCGGTCAAGAAAATAAGGCCAACATTACGCTTCTGGCGTAACTCGCGCGCGAGGATCAGGCCGTTTTTACCTGGTAAGTTGATGTCCATAACAACCAGGTTAATATCATCATTGGTGGTGAGTTTGTCATGCATATCATCACCATCAATGGCTTCAATCACTTTGTAGCCTTCAGCTTCGAATAAGCTAACGAGGTTTAGACGGGTAACATCTTCATCCTCAACGATCAGAATGACTGGCGTTTGCATTGTTTATTAACCTTTTCGGAATAAATTATTTACATAAAGCCGGAAAATAGGAACTCTCCGAATACTTGCGATTATAGGAGTATATCTAAATGTTAACAAGTAAAATCAATTTGGATAAAATTTAGACGTACCCAACTGCCTTGCTGCCTATTTACACTAATTTTGCAGCCGGCGTTCTTTGTTGACATACAATCGAATTTGCTCACCCTTTGTTCACCAAGTCTTTGCTTGGTTTAGGGTAAGATGCTCAAATTCGACCTTTAATAAATAATAAATTCAAGGGCGAATTTTGAGCCAAGGAGATAGTATATCATTCTCTTTTTTACCCTTCAAAGCATGGGATGACTGTTCTGTAAAAAAGTTCCTTTATTTTTATACTTTTACTGTGTTTTTTACGCTTGATAACGTTTTTTTACGAATTATTCGGCTTTTGTTGCATTTAGTTAAACAAAAAAACATCGATGCTGCCGCCGTGTGAGCATTATCAATACTATGGTTAAATTGTAAGCGACAAACGAAGCGAGGTAGGAAGAGCCAGATGTTAACGCCAGAGAGAAAGCGTATCGCCCCGTCGTTGCTTGATGTCTATCTAGATGATTATAAAGGAGCCCGCTTTGTGTTTGCGCAGCCGCTGCCTAAAGCGGCGAGCGGCTGCGTCATTACCGCCTTTAACCCTTACGGGCGGAAAGTAGGAATACGTAAAAACCGCTGTCGACACGGCTTGCTGATTGATGCGATTAGGCACTTTCGTTATACCAAGGGTTTTGGTGGCAATAAACAAATGCAATACCGGGAGGCCAGTGTGTTTGTATACTGTCATCCAAAATTGGCGTGGAGTTATCTACGGCGCTTTCAACAAAATGGTGTGTATCTGGTGCGCCGAGGAGAGCTGCATTTATTGCTGGCCGATGGCCGGGAATTGAAGCTGGGCTGCACTCTAGGGAGGCGAATACGAAAACGCCCTGATTTGCCTAGGCTAAGCAGGGCGCAAGCGCTTTAGCGGTTTTGATATACGGCAAAACGCTTGGTTTTGGCCAAGGTACCATGATGCTTAAAGTGCGCTTGTAGTTGCTCCGGGTAGGCCAAGAAGCTATTGGCCACCAGGGTTAGCTCGCCACCTCGGTTTAAGTGATCCTTGGCACAAGCAAAGAAGCGCTCGGTAATTTTATAATCGGTTTTTAAGCCGGTATGAAACGGCGGATTACTGATGATTAAGTCAAAGCGTTGATCTACTTCGCTTAAACCATCGCTGAGTAGGACCGAGCCATCAATATTATTGGCGGCAAAGGTTTGTGCCGTGGCATATCCCGCCAGGGCGCTAACGTCTAATCCGGTAACTTTCACCTTGGGGTTTCGCTTGGCGCAGAAGCTGGCAATAATGCCGGCGCCACAGCCAAAGTCCAGTAGGCTTTTCGCTTTAGGGTAGGCGGGCAGACTGTCTAACAGCAAGGCGGTGCCATCATCCAGTTGACCATGGTTAAAGACCCCAGGCAGGCTAACGATGTCACACTCTATGTTTTGCCCGGCGATATCGTGCGTTAGCGTAAAGGTTTTGTGGTAGCGGCTAATGTCAAACTCGGCTAACAGTTCGATATCCGTGTACTGATACAACTGGCAATGTTTCGCCGAGTCGACCTTATGACCCTGAGCAAGGCCTTTAAGCTGTTTTTCAATTGACTTAACGCCGCCCTTTTTCTCACCTACGACCAGTAGCCGCGCATCGGCGTTGATGCTGGCGCGAATATTATCCAAGGTCATCAGGGCTTCGGCCTTGGCCTTAGGGTAGTAGTAGATCACCAGATCAAATTTTTGCTCTGGTAACTGGTGGGAGACCAAGGTAGTGATATTGGCGCCGCTCAGTTGATTTTTTGCAAACTGGCCGTCGGCAAAATTGTAACTGAATAGGTAAATATTCCCTTGCGGGTTAAGGGCCCGCAATTGGTGAGCGAAACCATCGCAGTTAAAGTTAACCACTAAAATTGAGTCGGCACTCAATAGCTCATCACTGCGCAGCAACAGCTGCGATGGATTACTCAACTGCATCTTATTTCACGCGCTCGAACATAAGGTCCCATACGCCGTGACCCAGACGGTGACCGCGCTGCTCAAACTTGGTAAGCGGACGAGAATCGGGACGTGGCACATAGTCATTGGTTGGCGACTGATTAGCATAGTTCTCGCTTGCCTGCATAACTTCAAGCATATGCTCGGCATAGTTTTCCCAGTCGGTGGCCATATGGAAAACACCGCCGATTTTTAATTTACTGCGCAGGCTCTCGACAAACTCCGGCTGAACAATGCGGCGCTTGTGATGGCGCTTTTTATGCCATGGATCGGGGAAGAATAGCTGTACCTTGGCCAGTGAGCCGTCGGCAATACAGTCTGCCAATACTTCAACGGCATCGTGTTCAAATACGCGTAGATTAGTCACACCCTCGGCATCGGCATCCATTAAGCAGGCACCCACACCCGGGCGGTGTACTTCAATGCCAATAAAGTTACTGTTTGGGTCGTTCTTGGCCATTTCGACCAGTGACTTACCCATGCCAAAACCGATTTCCAGCACCACATCGTTGTCGTTGCCAAATACCTTGGTGAAATCAAGCAGACCGTCTTTATGTTCCAGGCCCATGCTTGGCCAACACTTTTCTAATGACGCTGCCTGACCTTTGGTTAAGCGGCCTTCACGTTTTACAAAGCTACGCACCTTGCGAATATATTTGCCTTCGCGCTCGGCTTGCGCAAGAGCCTGTTGTGTTGATTCACTCATGATAGTGGCTGTCCTAATGAAAATGGGTGCGTATTATCCCCACTTGCGTGCTTAAGTACAAGTCGGTGGCTATTGATATTTATCGACACAATTATAGACTGGGCGCAATTTAAAAAAGCAAAGAGTAATGTAGTGGAATTATCTCAAGAAATGCGAACCTGGTTCGCCGAGCAGATTGTCGATTGGTACGACTTATGTGGGCGTAAAACCTTGCCTTGGCAATTAGCAAAAACGCCTTATAAGGTTTGGGTTTCGGAGATTATGCTACAACAAACCCAGGTAGCGACGGTGATCCCCTACTTTAATCGTTTTATGGCGCGCTTCGCCACCATAGAAGACTTGGCCGAGGCCGATGAGGATGAGGTACTGCATTATTGGACCGGTCTGGGCTATTACGCGCGGGCAAGAAACCTACATAAAACCGCAAAGCTTATATGCGCCGAGCATCAGGGTGAGTTTCCACAAACCTTGGAGCAGGTAATGGCGCTACCGGGTATTGGCCGTTCCACCGCCGGAGCCATTTTAAGCTTATCGCGCGGGGAGCATCATCCCATTTTGGACGGCAACGTTAAACGTGTGCTGGCCCGTTGTTTTATGGTTGAAGGCTGGTATGGGGTTAAAAAGGTTGAAAATCAGCTATGGCAGCTTAGTGAACAGCTTACCCCTAAAAACGGCGTGACCCAGTTTAATCAGGCCATGATGGACTTGGGGTCAAGTCTATGTTCACGCAGCAAGTTTGATTGTGACCCCTGTCCGTTAAACAGCCGCTGTTTGGCTTTTAAACACAATAAGGTGGGTGAATTTCCACATTCTAAGCCAAAAAAACAGGTGCCGAAAAAAAGCTGCACCATGTTGATCCCCGTTATTGACGGACACACCTATATGGAGAAGAGACCCAGTAGCGGGATCTGGGGTGGCTTGCATTGTTTTTTAGAGTTTGCCGACCAGGAGCAGGCGCAACAGCATGTGGCCCAGCAGGGGTGGCAGGGTAAGGTACATGAGCTTGAGCCGTTTACCCATATTTTCTCCCATTTCCAGCTTAGTATTAGCCCCATGATAGTGCTACTGGATAAGGCTCCGGCAGGCTTGGCAGAAGGTGGATTACTGGAGTATGACCTAATTAACGAGCCTCCGGTTGGTCTCGCAGCCCCGACGAAGAAGTTATTGAAACAACTAAAGCGTCACTTGGCAGATGCGAGCACTTCTGCATTAGGGTAAACTAGGTTCAATATAAACAGCTGCGTAGGTAGAGGATAAATATGGCACGCACAGTATTTTGCCAAAAATTGCAAAAAGAAGCCCCGGGGCTAGATTATCAGCTATACCCAGGTGAAGTGGGTGAGAAAATCTTTAATAACATTTCAAAAGAAGCCTGGTCACAGTGGCAACAAAAGCAGACCATGCTGATTAACGAGAAGCATCTTAATATGATGGATCCTGAACATCGTACTTTCCTAGAAGAGCAGATGGTTGGCTTCCTTTTCGAAGGTAAAGAAGTCGAAATTGAAGGCTACAGACCACCTGAAAAATAAGCGATTTGCTGGGATTTTCGGCAATAAATCCCAGTTTGCATGATTTGTGTGCAAACGAATTGTTTATTTTAAAAAATGGTTGACTTGGTACCCTAAAAACCGTTTAATACGCCGCACGCCCAGATAGCTCAGTCGGTAGAGCAGGGGATTGAAAATCCCCGTGTCGGTGGTTCGATTCCGCCTCTGGGCACCATTTTTGGTGTTCTTGATTAAATCGGGAATACGCACACTTTTGTGTGCCTGCTTAGCTCAGTTGGTAGAGCAACTGACTTGTAATCAGTAGGTCGCCAGTTCGACTCCGGCAGCAGGCACCATTTATATTTGCCCAGATAGCTCAGTTGGGCGAAACGAAACCGAAGCATGGCTTCGCAGTTCGTTGAGGTGGAGTCAGGATGACGACAGGACCTCGTTTCAAGGATGAATTTAGAGCACAAGAAACAAATTCTTGCCCAGATAGCTCAGTCGGTAGAGCAGGGGATTGAAAATCCCCGTGTCGGTGGTTCGATTCCGCCTCTGGGCACCATTATTAAATGTGGTGCTGAACAGCACCATTTTTATTGCCCAGATAGCTCAGTTGGGCGAGACGAAACCGAAGCACAGCTTCGCAGTTCGTTGAGGTGGAGTCAGGATGACGACAGGACCTCGCTTCATGGATGAATTAGAAGCAGAGCAAAGTATTTTGCCCAGATAGCTCAGTCGGTAGAGCAGGGGATTGAAAATCCCCGTGTCGGTGGTTCGATTCCGCCTCTGGGCACCACTAATAAAAAAACCCTGATCAGCAATGGTCGGGGTTTTTTATTGCCTGAAATTTAGTGGCTTAGGCGCAATCTCACGCTCTTTATTGTCGGTGGTTCGATGGTGAACTACCTCCCTGTAGTTCACCGCTTATCCAAGGATAAGCGGCCAGCCGTCGCTGGCTAAAATTGTTCCCGGCAATTTTATCCGCCTCTGGGCACCACTAATAAACAAACCCTGATCAGCAATGGTCGGGGTTTTTTATTGCCTGAAATTTAGTGGCTTAGGCGCAATCTCACGCTCTTTATTGTCGGTGGTTCGATGGTGAACTACCTCCCTATAGTTCACCGCTTATCCAAGGATAAGCGGCCAGCCGTCGCTGTCTAAATTGTTCCCGACAATTTTATCCGCCTCTGGGCACCACTAATAAACAAACCCTGATCAGCAATGGTCGGGGTTTTTATTGCCTGAAATTTAGTGGCTCAGGTGCAATCTCACGCTTTTCATTACCTGAAATAATTTTATGGATATAAAAAAGGCGACCCAGAGGCCGCCTTATAACTAATTCACTACTTAAGATCAGTAAATTTTACCTTCGGCATTATCTTTCAACGGGGCGACTCGTGAAGGTGTGGCTTTCGCACTCACCAGTGGCTCGCTCGCCATTGCCAATAGAGTTACCGACTTATAAATAGACTCAAAGTCCAGGTTTGCCAGTTCGTCTTTCGGGGTATGGTAGTGGTCGTTATTAGCCATATCTGTTGAACTAAAGCTATGTGCGGGTACGCCCATCCCGGCTAAAGAGGCATTGTCAGAGCGGTAAAATAAATTCAGCTTAGGGTAGGGGTTGGCCTGAATATGATTCTCCAGCGGCAGACTCTGGTTAAGCACCGCCTGTAAATCAGACTTATCGGCTCCCGTCATCCACAGGTTACCGCTGCCAAATGGAGAGGGTTTGCCGATCATTTCGATGTTGATCATGGCGGCGATGGCATCCGGGTTTTGCGTGGTGGCAAAGTGCTTAGAGCCGATCAAACCCATCTCTTCAGCGGTGAAGGCAGCAAACATCAGGGTGCGTTCGTTATCGCCTTGACGGGCATAATGCTGAGCTAGGTTTAACATGGCACCGGTTCCCGAGGCATTATCATTGGCACCGTTATAAATGCTGTCCTGCTCCTCACCTTCTTCTTGCTGATGACCATGTTGATCTTTTTTGCTTTCACCCAGGTGATCATAGTGGGCACTAAAGAGCACCACGTCGGCATCTTCTTTCTTGCCGGGAAGAATGCCGATAACATTGGTGAGCTGCTGCGTTTTAACCTCATTGACGACTTTAACGTCCAGGTCTTTTACTTCGCCTTCGTAACCCAGCACCAAGACCATAGCACCTTGATCTTTAAGCTCCAGCTTAGTCAGGCCATTATTAAAATAGTTTTGATAACGAGTGAAAAGCTCTTCGTGGGCCTTATTAACAAGAACCAGGTGATTGCCACCCTGTTGGTTTAATTTGCGTAGCTGTTCGCGAAGATCAGCATCGGCGGAGATCTGGGTAATAACCAGTTCATCTGCCTGTTGCCACGCGAAGCCATCAGATTGGGAAACAACGGCTAGGCTTTCAGTTTTAACCGCTTGGTTATTCAAACTGACTGACACCGACTTGGGCGTCACCGAGTGCAAATCAAATTGCTGCTTAAAGCCTTCTGCACCGGGCATAGGTTGTAGGCCTATGCTGGTAAAGCGCTGGGCTATGTAATCGGCGGCAACGTCTATTTCCGCAGAGAAGGTTTTGCGGCCCTTGAGATCGTCACTGGCAAGATAGCTGATGTCTTGTTCTAGCTGTGTGCGTTCGAAATACAGAGCATTATCGGTTGAGCTACAGGCGCTAAGGGTTGCCGCGGCTATTAAGCTAAGTAGCGGGAGCTTAGTTTTCATTTTTGATTCCCATAAAATTACGTAAAAAATAACAAGCACAGCACGCAGAGGCACTCCTTGCTCGGGTTTTAGTGTAATAAAAAAGCAGCAATGAAAGAAGCTCTGCGGTCGATATCGCCAGCAGACACAGTAAAGCATATTTGCCACAGGTGTAAGTAAGCACTTACCTTGCTAGTGAGAAAGCAAGGTAAGCAGGAGAGCTAAGGGGGCTGTAGCTTATCCCAGCCAGTGCACTAGCCAAGGGTAGTAAAGCGGAACCAGCAGTGGTGTGAGTATGGCGCTTAATGCCATGGCCGCCGAGGCGTAGGCGGCGCTTAATTCGTTATCGGCGATGGCGGTAGCTGTGCCTATGGCATGACAGGCGCCGCCTAAGGCCAGGCCTTGGGCACTGCGATCTTTAATGCCAAACAGGCGTAACAGGCTAAAACCGACAATGGCACCGACCACACCGATAAGGATCACCATAGAGGCGGCAATGCTACCAATACCGCCCAGTTGTTCGGTTACCAACAGGGTGATGGGAGTGGTAACTGAGAGACTGGCTAAAGATGCCTTTAGCTGCTGTGGGACATCGAGCACGGTGGCAATAACATAGGCACTGCTGGTGGCCATAATAACTCCCACGGCTACGGCGATAAGGATCAGCAGCAGTTGCTTTTTAAGCTGATGTATTTGTTTATACAAGGGCACCGCCAGTGCTACTACGGCCAGCTCCAAGAGGTAATTAAAGGGAGACGTGGCACGGCTGTAGCTGGGCAGATCAAGATCAAACAGCACCAGGCATAAAACGGACGCAATTATGGTCCACAATACCGGGTTTAACAGCGGTGAGTTCACTTTAGCGTGGAGCTGACGCAAACACAGAAAAGCGATAATGGTCAAAGGTAGCGCCAACCACATCATGACGTGCCCCTTAGCCTTTGCATTAAAAAGCCTATGCTGATTAAGCCCAATGCCGGCACCAAAAACAAACAAAGCAAGAGTACCAACCAGTGCTCGGCGATAAGCGGGCTATGTTCTACCACCTTGGCGGCGGCGGGGACGAAAAAAAGCGGCATAAAATTGAGCAAGGGTTGTGTGCCAGGCTGCAACCAATGCAATTTTAATAGCCCAAGCTGCAGGGCTAAAAACAGCGCTAACATGGCACTGAGCGGCGCTGGAAAGGAAAAAGCAAAGTAGTCGCTTATTAAGTGTGCTGTAACAAGAAAACTACTTAAGATGGCCCAGCTTACTGGGAGGCGCAGGGCCAACTTAGCATGTTTACCAAGAGCGGCGATGTTGATAGTCATATTGTTTATCACTGCTGGCATTTTTAATGGCGATGCGGGTATTTTTGCACATAAGTAGGCGGATCTGCGACCAGGTTTCTTTCGCTAATTGGCGACGATGACCTTGGCGATAGGCGCTGGTGGTCAGGCGCTTAATGGCGGCCATGGCATCGGGAGAGCGTTCACTAATATCGGCAATCAGTTGCTGCGCCGCTGCCATAGGGTTTTCTTCTATGGCTGAGATAAGCCCAAGTTCCAGTGCTTCACTGGCTTCAATAGGCTGAGCCGTCAGTGCCAGACGTTGATAGTCGTCGGCTTTAAGCAGGCTGGGAATAATCAGGCTGGCGCCCATGTCCGGACATAAGCCCCAGCGCGCCTCCATAATGGCAAAACTGGCGTCTTTGGTGGCTAGGCGAAAGTCGGCGCCCAGAGCTATTTGCATGCCGCCGCCCCAACAGCGCCCTTGCGTCAGGGCTATTACAGGCACATTTAATTCTTGCCAGCCTAAGGTCACGCGCTGTGCCAGGTTCTGATTGCCCGGCAGCCATTTAAACAGTAACGACAGTACCTGACGTGGCTTGGCCATCACGCCTTTAACATCCAGGCCGCTGCAAAAATCCTGGCCTTGGGCATCAAGGATCACGGCGCGTATATCCCGGCGTTTTTTAATCGTCTTGATGACCTTATCAAGCTGCTTAAACATTTCATAATTCAGGGCATTACGCTTTTGCGGACGCGATAGGGTGACATGGGCTATGTGTTCTTTAAAGCTGAGCGTTATCATTATTATCTCCTCTGACCACTAGCAATGTAACGCAAAGGGCTAGCCCTGTCATTTTGTTATGTAACTCCATTGATAGTATGTAATTTGTTCAACAATAAGTTTGTTTACATGGTATTTATATAATCTAAGGATAAATACAGTAAGTCACAAATTAGTCTATATTTTCAAAGAACTGAGAAGCGCTATTGAGGTCGACTTGATGTAATCTCCGCGGGGATTAATTGCGCGCTTATCATTATTAGCTATCAAGGAGAGGGAGTATGCTCGGCGTACCTTCGAATAAAAGTTCATTTACAAAGAAGATCTTAGCCGTGGCGCTTACGGGCGCTACGTTAACAATGGCTCAAGGGTGCTCAGAAAAACCCGTCGCCAATCAGAACGCCCCTGCTCCCGCAGTATCGGTCTATGATGTTCAAGTAGAAGAAATTGGTCAATACCGTGAATTTGTGGCTCGCACCGAGGCATTTCAGGAAGCCAATATTCAGGCTCGGGTGTCTGGGGAGCTGATTGAACGCACCTTCATTGAGGGCTCTCAAGTTGAAAAAGGGCAGTTGCTGCTAAAGATCGACCCTTCCGAATACCGCGCCAGCGTCAGCGAACTTGAGGCCACCTTGCGCAGCAATAAGGCCATTGCCGACAGGGCCGAGCGCGACCTAAAGCGCGGTCGTGAAATTGCCGCTGACGGCTTTATCTCCGCTGCCGACTTAGACAAGCTAGAAACCAACTATAATCAGGCTCTAGCGGCGGTTAAAGCCAGTGAAGCCGGATTGGAAAAGGCCAAGTTAAACCTTGGCTATACCGAAATTCATGCACCTTTTAGCGGCATGATCGGTAAGGTGAATTACGATGTTGGTAATATTGTTGGCCCTAACTCCGGCTCGTTGGCCGAGTTGACCGATATCGATCCTATCTACGTCAACTTCCAGGTTGAGGAAGCGGATTACATTACCTATCAACAACAGCAACAGCAAAAGAACGCCGACCCCAATAAGGTGCAATTAGACTTGGCTCTGCGCTTACCAAACAACACGGATTTTGCACAAAACGGTGAGCTCGACTTTGCCGACACCAAAATTGATCGCAGCACAGGTACGGTGGAGCTGCGCGCCAAGTTTGATAACCCGGACGGCATAGTGATGCCAGGGTTGTTTGTGACCCTGATTGTCGAAAGTAAAGAGAAGCAAAAGCAAGCCTTGGTACCGCAAGCTGCGGTGCAGGTAAATCAGCAGGGTAATTTTGTGCTGGTGGTAAAAGACGACAACACGGTGGCGCAGCGCTTGGTGAAATTAGGCCGTCGCATTGATGCCATGTGGGTTGTTGACTCGGGGCTTGAGCAAGGAGAGCGAGTGATAGTCGAAGGCTTACAAAAAGTGCGTTCAGGTATTACCGTGCAGCCGGTAGAAAAGCAGATCGATAAAAAAACCGGCTCCCTTAGCGACAAACAATAAGAGAGTCTCCAATGATCAGTAAGACGTTTATTTATAGACCGAAATTGGCCTTGGTGATCTCCATTGTGATCACCCTCGCGGGGCTAATTGCGATGACTCAGTTGCCGGTCAACATGTACCCGCAAATTACTCCGCCTCAGGTTCAGGTTACCGCCATTTATCCGGGGGCCAGTGCTCAAACCATAGAAGAAACCGTTATTCGCCCCATTGAAGAAAAAATCAATGGCGTCGAAGGTATGATGTATATCGAGTCCACCTCCAGTAACAATGGCTCGGCCACCATTACAGTGTACTTCAACGTGGGCACGGATACCGACATGGCCCAGGTGAATGTGCAAAACCGGGTCTCGTTAGCCGAGCCCTTCTTGCCGCAGGAAGTGCGTCGCCAGGGCGTATCGGTGAAAAAAATGTCGAGCAACATGTTGATGGGTGTGAGTTTATACTCAGAAAACCCGGATATGGACTCGAGTTTTTTAAGTAATTATGCCACCAACTATTTGACCGAGCCTCTGAGCCGTATTCCCGGCGTAGCCTCGGCCGATGTAATGGGGGATATGACTTACTCCATGCGTATCTGGTTAAAGCCAGATAAAATGGCCTCGTTAGGGGTGACCGTAGTGGAGGTGCAAAACGCCCTTCAGGAACAAAACACCCTGGTTGCCGCCGGTAAGTTAGGCGCCTCGCCGTCACTGCCTAATCAACAGTTTGAATATGCCATTCAAGCACAGGGGCGATTTGTGACGCCGAAGGAGTTCGGCGAAACCATTATTCGCTCCAACCTGGATGGTGATTTTGTCCGTTTAAATGATATCGCCCGCATAGAGCGCGGTGCACAAAGCTATGCCGGCAGCGCCAAGCTGAACCAAAAAGACACCGGCTTTATCGTTATTTATCAGCTGAATGAAGCCAATGCGACGGAAGTGGCAGAAAAGGTGAAGGCGCTGATGAAGGACCTGTCAAAGCAGTTTCCAGAGGGGCTCGAATATAAGATTCCCTATGACACCACCAAGTTTATCAACCGTTCCATTGAAGAAGTAAAGATCACCCTGTATCAAGCGGTGGGCCTGGTAATCTTAGTGGTTTTCTTGTTCTTGCAGAACTGGCGAGCAACCCTGGTTCCGACCGTGGCCATTCCGGTGTCATTGATCGGCACCTTTGCCGCCATGCTGGCCATGGGCTTTTCCATCAACCTGATCACCCTGTTTGGCCTGGTGCTGGCCATAGGTATCGTGGTGGATGACGCCATTATCGTGATCGAAAACGTTGAACGTATATTGCGCGAAGAGAAGCTGCC
The DNA here is from genome assembly GCF_002964705.1 of Pseudoalteromonas sp. T1lg75. GTDB lineage: Bacteria > Pseudomonadota > Gammaproteobacteria > Enterobacterales > Alteromonadaceae > Pseudoalteromonas. The sequence goes on from NZ_PQCD01000049.1 coordinate 114,946, forward strand.
GATTAAGGACGCCGTTTATAAGGCTATGTCTCAGGTGGGCGGGCCAATTATCGCTACCACCTTGGTGCTGCTGGCGGTATTTGTGCCCGTTGGCTTTATGCCGGGGATCACCGGTGAGTTGTACAAGCAGTTTTCGGTAACCATCTCCTTTGCGGTTTTGATTTCATCGGTAAACGCGCTGACCCTGAGCCCGGCCCTGTGTACCTTGTTGCTCAGTGCCGAAAAGATGAAACCGATAAAATGGCTACGCCCGTTTGAAAATGTGATCACCAGCTCCACCAAGGGCTATACGGGTATCGTCGGCTTCCTACTTAAGCGTGCCGGTCGTATCGGCATTATCGTTGTAGTGCTGTTTGTGGCCACCGGCTGGTTGGCTAAAAATGTGCCCACGGGTTTTGTGCCACCGGAAGACCAAGGTTTCGTGTTTGTCGATATCCAGTTGCCTGATGCGGCGGCCTTGGGGCGTACCGACGCCGTGGTGCAGAAAATCGGTGATATCATAGCGCAAGACCCGGCCACGGAAGACTTTGTTGGCGTATCGGGCTCCTCATTGCTGGGTGGTGCTGGCTCCAATAACGCCTTGGGCATTGTGGTGCTCAAAGACTGGGAAGAGCGCACCACGCCAGAATTATCAATCAATCAAGTTATTAGCCGTTTGCAGGGGTAATTGTGGGCGCTGCCCGATGCTCAGGCCATGGTCTTTAACGTGCCGCCTATCCCGGGTCTGGGTGCCAGCTCCGGTTTTGAATATCGCCTGCTTGACTCCGAAGGGCGTGACCCTGCCGAGCTGGCCGGGGTGATGAATGGCTTGATTTACGAGGCTAATTCACGGCCCGAGCTACAAAGCGTATTCAGTACCTTCCGCGCCAATTCGCCGCAATACTTTCTGGAGGTTGACCGCAACAAGGCCAAGGCGCAAGGGATCACCCTCGGCAATATATTCCTTACCTTGCAGGCCCAGCTGGGTTCCTTGTACATCAATGACTTTAACCAGTTTGGCCGTACCTATCAGGTGAATATTCAGGCCGAGGCGGAATACCGTGCCAAGCCCGAGGATTTGCAGTACTACTATGTACGCAATAATCAGGGAGACATGGTGCCGCTGACCACGGTGGCCACCTTGCGTCCTATTCTTGGGCCGACCAGCATGAATCACTTTAACCTCTATCGCAGTGTCAGTGTGACCGGTAATGCCGCTCCGGGCTATTCTACCGGCGACGCCATCAATGTGATGAAGGAGCTCTCTGCGGAGTTACCGGATGGGTACGTGTTTGACTGGGCGGGGCAAACTCGACAGGAGATCATGGCCGGGGATGTGGCCGGTGTCTTGTTTGGTTTGGCCGTCCTGTTTGTGTTCTTGTTCCTGGTGGCTCAGTATGAAAGTTGGACCATCCCCTTTTCGGTAATTGCCGCCGTGCCACTGGCGATATTCGGTTCCATGAGTACGCTCTTTATGCTCGACATGACCAATAATATTTATGCTCAGGTTGGTTTTGTCTTGTTGATCGGTATGTCGACCAAAACCGCGATCCTTATTGTTGAGTTCGCCATGGAGCAAAGGGCGGCAGGAAAGAGTATTTTCGACGCGGCCAAAATTGCCGCCGAACAGCGTTTTCGTGCCGTATTGATGACCGCCTTGTCGTTTGTACTTGGGGTGCTGCCTCTGGTGCTGGCCACCGGTGCCGGTGCCGCCAGCCGGGTATCCCTGGGTGTCACCGTGATGTCGGGCATGATAGCTGCCACCGTGCTCGGTACCTTGCTGGTACCCCTGTTCTACACCTATGTGCAACACATGCGTGAGGGCGTGAAACGTAAGCTCGGGGTAGACCCGAATCCCCAAGAATAAAAAATAACAAAAAGCCGGGAATTTCCCGGCTTTTTATTGGTCGTATGGTTATGCACATTGCCCATAACTTTTGTTATTATCGGCTCAAACAAAAGTAACAAAGAAGCCAGCATGTCCGGACCCAGATTATTCAGCGCCGAAGAGATCACTCACCACGCGTATGAAGTGTTTTTAGAGCTCGCCCCAGAGCATTTGAGCGAACAGGATATTGATGACTTTAATGCTCACAGAGAAGAGCTTGGTTTTATTGAAGAAAGTGAACCGAGCGAAGACTGGCAGAGCATAGTGGCGATGGAAATTGAGCCCGAATTCTACAGCGAAGTGACCATAGGTCTGGAGCTGGAAAATGAAGATATCGTTTTTGCCCGGGTGCTGATCAGTCGAGATCAGGATGCCCCTTTTTGTCACGTTATTTGGAAAGAGTAAGTAGTTAGTATGCGGTTTTTGGTAGCCCTCCTTGGTTGTTTTAGTTTGAGTTGTTGGGCGGTGGATCCGTTTGAAGACTTTCACGAATACGGACAATTAACGGATGCCGAAATCCATGAAATACATCAGGGCGAAATCTTCTATGGCGATGCCGAGTTTGGCTTTATCGTCACCAGGGGTAACACCGACTCGACCAGTTTTAAGCTGCGTGCTAACGTCTATCAGGACTTCACCCATTGGCGAAACCAGTTTAAATTCGACTCCCTGTATCGTCGCGATGTCGATAGTGAAACCGGCGAAGAAACCATCTCCGCCCAGCGCTTTTTTATCTCCGGACAATCCAACTACAAGGTAGGCAACGAAAATGCCTCTTTGTTCTTGTACGGGGATTATGAAGACGATGAATTCTCCGGCCTGGACTATAAGGCCACGGTGGCAACCGGATACGGCAACCGCCTGTATCGTGGGGTGAAAAACACCGTGGACTTCGATATTGGTCCCGGACTCTACGTGTCCAAAGCGGATATTGAAGAGGTTGAAGGCGAGGAGGAAGTCGAGCAAAGCGATGGCGATGTCACCGGTTATCTGTTGCGCCTGGCCCTGCAATGGGAGCGTAAGGTGTCTAAGCGCACGCGCTTTAATCAGTTTATCAGTGCCGAGCAGTCACTGTCTGGGCTTAACTCGCGGTTAAAGTCGGAAACCTCACTAATTAGCCAAATCATGGGCCAGCTTTCGTTAAAGTTTGCCTACCTGTATCGCTATAACTCCAAACCGGAGACGCAAAAGCGCACCTATGACTCGGAATTGAGTGCCACCTTTGTTTACAGTTTTAACTAAAAGAGTTTAATTTCTATGTATCAGCATAAACAGTATGCCTGGGCTATTTTGGCCATTATTCTGTGGATCGGCACCTTTGTCGGTATGGCGTTTTACCTGATGGGCAGCGATGGCCCCATGCTGTTGTTTGCGGCAATCTTAGCGCTTTGTGCCTTCTTATTTCATGGCCTGACGGTGCGCGTGGATGAGCAAGGAGTCGAGTGGTATTTTGGTCCGGGAATTGGCAAAAAGCGCTTGGCGTTTAGTGACATAAAATCGGTAGCCGTGGTTAGCAACTCGTTTCGCCATGGGATCGGCATTCGTATTACCCATGATGGTTGGGTTTACAGCGCCAACGGCTTCGCCGCGGTGGCCATTGAATTAGAAGATGGCACCTTCTTCCGAGTCGGCAGTAATGACGCCGAGCAATTGGCAGAGGCCATTAGTCAGCATCTGCCCGGCTAATTAACACCAACAAAAAAGGACGCATCGGCGTCCTTTTTTGTCAGCGTAGATGCTTGATTAGTGATCGTGGCCACAGCCGCCTTCACCATGCACGTGACCATGGGCCAATTCTTCGGCCGTAGCATCACGTACGTCAACCACTTCAACGTCAAACTTCAAAGCAACGCCCGCTAACGGGTGGTTGCCGTCAACAATGACGTCTTCGCCTTGGATATCGATGATGATCACGGTTTGCTCGCCGTCATCCGTGGTGGCACGAAACTGCATGCCAACCTCGATATCCATGCCTTCGAACATGGCCTTTGGTACCGCTTGCATAAGTTGCTCATGGCGCTCACCATAGCCGTCTTTTGGCTCAACTTCGACACTAAATGTATCACCGGCCTGTTTACCCTGAAGGGCTTGTTCAAGGCCAGGGATCAAAAAGCCAGTACCCACGATAAATACCAGTGGCTCGCCATCGAAGGTGTTGTCTATGGTGTTGTCCGCTTTGTCGACCACACTGTAGTGCATCGTCACGACTTTGTTGTCAGCTATATTCATAATGTATCCCAGATTAATCTTCTGTCAGTGAGTAGGGCAGAGGTGCAATGGTGAACAGCACCTGTGGAGCGTGTTTTGCGCGAAGCTGAACATCTTGCTCAGTATCATTTGGCAACACGGCGAGGCCAAAAAGTTCGCCATTGACGCTGGCTTGGGCGATTAAGCTACCGGCACGGCGCCAGTTATCGCCAACCCGACGCTCTAAGTCGAATGGGTTTTGCTCGTCATCGAGCTCGGGAGCCAATACACCTTCATGCTCAGCCCGCAGCACAAACATGGCACGCTTGTTTTTACCAAGGTACTTCATGCGCGCCACGGTTTCCTGGCCGGTGTAGCAGCCCTTATTAAAACTGATACCACCGAGGGCCTGCAGGTTAACCATTTGCGGCACATAGGCATCGATAGCTGTGGCATTTAGGCTTGGCTCGCCGGCTTTAATTTGTGCGCAGGCAAACTCGTCTCCTTGTTGCGGCTCGGGCAGAACGCCGTTATCGCCAATAAACAGGGCGCGTTGGTCGTCCAAGAGCAGCACCAGATTGTCTTGGCATTGCTGGGCATTGCCGCTGATGTCGATATTAAAGTGGCTAACAAGCTCGGCTTTAGGCGCCATTATCCCCAATACTTGGGTATCAAGCTGTTCGATATCAACCTTGCTAAAGACCGCGTATTTCTTTAACTCGGCCAGGGCAACTTGGGCCTCGGTGTTTGAGCAAATAAGCGCATAGCCGTTTTGATACTGGCTAAGGCGGAAGCAGGCCCACAGCTTGCCTTTGGCATTGCACTGACCGGCCCAGCGCCAGGTGTTGGCGTCAATGTCGTTAACGTCTTGCGTCAGCTGGCCTTGCAGGTAAGATTTGGCATCGTCACCATGAACATAAATGACGGTGTAATCGGTGGTATAAACCGACAAAGTGGACATGCATGACTCCTTATGTGCACGAGCAATTACTGTGCTTAGTGTAACGTAAGCACTTCTGTGATGACAGCGCCTTAGCGTAAAATAGCTGTGTGCCGGGGGAGATTTTGTTACACTGCTGGGCAGCAGACTATTGAGAGGAAAACAATGGCGAATTTAGATAGTAAGGCGCGTTTACGTTGGGCATGTCGTCGCGGCATGTTGGAGCTGGATGTGTTGTTTATGCCATTTGTCGAGCAGGGCTATGATGCCTTAAATGATGACGACAAAGCGGTGTTTCAACGTTTGCTGGAGGCGGATGATCCAGATCTGTTCGCTTGGTTTATGGGTCATGAGCAATGTAAGGACCCGGAGCTAGCGCGCATGGTTAAGATCATCCTTGACCGCGTTCGTGTATAGCGGCGCCTTCTTTAATAATGATCCACAGCACCGCCCGGTTATGGCGGTGTTTGTTTTTGTCTATGCGTTATTGCTCTTGGCGCACCCACAATGGCTTTGGGCTTTTTGGAGCGCCCTAACCCTGGCCTTGGGCTATGTCCATTTCTGGCATCGCTTTAGTCGCTGTTGGCCCCAGCAGGGCACTTTGGTTATCCAGGGGCAACGCGCCGAAGTGCATCAAGCGGATGTCAGCGTCCGCGGTCGCTTGTTAAGACAATCTCGGGTTTTCCCCGGTTTAATTCATGTGCAGCTGCAAGATGATCTGAGCGCCAAGCGCCATCATTTCTTTATCGCCGCTAGGGCGATGGCGCCCGAACACTTTTGTGAGTGTGCTCGGGCGGTGCAATTGGCGCTTAGTCAGCAGGAGTGAGCTCGGTAATTCGGGCTTCGGGTAGATGATCCGGATAATCCAAGGTGTAATGCAGGCCGCGGCTTTCTTTACGCGCCAGGGCACTGCGGATGATTAGCTCGGCTACCTGCACCAAATTACGCAGTTCCAGCAAGTTATTGCTGATGCGGAAGTTGGCATAATACTCATGAATTTCCTGTTGCAGCAATTCTACTCGGCGCAGAGCCCGCTCCAAACGTTTGGTGGAGCGCACTATGCCGACGTAATCCCACATAAAGAGGCGCAACTCATGCCAGTTGTGGGTGATCACGACTTCCTCGTCCGAGTCGGTGACGCGGCTATCATCCCATTCCGGCAAGGTGGCGGCCTGATGTGGTAAATCCAGCTTGGCCACTATGTCCTTGGCCGCAGCGTGGGCAAAAACGATACACTCCAGCAGGGAATTGCTGGCCATGCGGTTGGCACCGTGTAAACCCGTGTAGGCTACTTCGCCGATGGCGTAGAGGTTATCCAGATCGGTTTTGCCATTAAAGTCGGTCATCACGCCGCCGCAGGTATAATGGGCTGCCGGCACCACGGGAATGGGCTCCTTGGTAATATCGATACCCACACTTAAGCATTTGGCATAAATGGTGGGGAAGTGCTCGATAATAAATTCTTTATCCCGATGGGAAATGTCCAGATAGACGCAATTGGCACCCAGACGTTTCATTTCAAAGTCGATGGCCCGGGCCACCACGTCACGCGGCGCCAGCTCCGCGCGTTCATCAAACTCCGGCATAAAGCGAGTGCCGTCCGGGCGCAGTAAATAGGCGCCCTCACCACGCATCGCTTCGGTGATCAAAAAGTTCTGCAACTTGGGATGATACAGGCTGGTGGGATGGAACTGGTTAAACTCCATATTGGCAACGCGACAACCGGCGCGCCACGCCATGGCAATGCCATCGCCACTGGCCACATCCGGGTTGGAGGTATACAAATAGACCTTGCTGGCGCCGCCGGTAGCCAACGCCACAAAACGAGCGCTGATGATTTCCACCCGCTCCTTGGCGCGGTTGAATACGTATAGGCCATGACAATGCCTGCCCTTGTTGCCGAGTTTGGCATCGGTGATCAGGTCGATGGCGTTGTAGTTTTCCAGCAAGGTAATATTGGGATGGGCCAACACCCGCTCAATCAACGTGGTTTGCACCGCGCGGCCGGTGGCATCGGCGGCATGCAAAATGCGGCGATGGCTGTGGCCGCCTTCACGGGTAAGGTGATAGCGCTCATGACCCTTGTCATCGGTTTCCATATCGAAGGGCACACCCTGGTCAATCAACCAGCGCATGCAGGTTTTGGCATTGGAGGCGGTGTAGTGTACCGCTTCACGGGAGCACAGACCGTCGCCGGCGGTCAAGGTGTCTTCAACATGGGATTCGATGCTGTCGTTTTTCTTATCGAATACCGCGGCAATACCGCCTTGGGCGTACAGGGTAGAGCCCTCGTTTAGGGCGCCCTTACTGATTACGGTTACTTGGCAATGGTTGGCGAGGGAGAGCGCCAAAGACAGACCAGCGGCACCGCTGCCGATGATAGCAACGTCGCTGTGATGTTGTTTATTCGGGTTCATGTTATAGTGTTGAGCCGAGGTTTATATTACCTATTATGTTGCCTCTATATGTATCATATTTGCCGCCTGGGCACGACTGAAGTTAACTAAGAACAGAAAAAAAATGCAGTATTTGCGAACTTTTTCATTTCGACCCAGTCAGACTGAGTGTATTTGGTAGCTTGGATACAATACGAAAAGCAAAATAACGCAGAGGAGTACCGGCTCGAATGAGCGAGCAGGATTTGGATTTAGCGCTGGTAAGAAAGGTTCAACAGGGAGATAAAAATGCTTATAACCTGTTGGTCGCCAAATATCAGAACAAAGTAGCAGGATTGATATCGCGTTATGTTGCCAATCAAGGTGACATTGCAGATGTAGCTCAAGAGGCCTTTATTAAGGCGTATAGGGCGCTGCCTAATTTTAGGGGCGACAGTGCGTTCTATACATGGCTGTATCGTATTGCCGTTAACTGTGCAAAGAATTACCTAGTTGCACAAGGGCGTAGGCCGCCGGCTAATGATGTCGATGCTGAGGATGCTGAGTTTTATGAAGGTGCAGATTCACTGCGTAGTAATGCCAGCCCAGAAAATTTGCTGTTAAGTGACGAGGTCAGAGACGTCATTTTTGCCACCATTGATAAGCTACCTGAAGATTTGAAAACAGCCATCACTTTACGAGAACTTGAAGGGATGAGCTATGAGGAAATCGCCGCGGTGATGGACTGCCCAGTTGGCACGGTGCGTTCACGTATATTCCGTGCCCGTGAAGCGATAGACAATAAGTTAACTCCGTTAATAGGTGAGTCGTAATTATGACTAAAGCAAAGTGTAGTGAGCAGGACAAAGCCTTTATTTCTGCCTTGGTGGATAATGAAGCCAGTGTCGATACGCTTGACGTTGCTGATGTAGATACAGATACATTGGCTCGTTACAGCCTGATTGGCAATGTGATGCGCTCCGAAACAGCACCTAGCATTCAGTTAGATATAGCCGCGCAGGTAGCCCAACAACTTGAACAAGAACCGGTTCATGCGCAGTTTGATCAGCAGTCCATATCTCGCGATGAGGTGCCACAGCAGGATAACGTCATCCGCGCTACCTGGTGGCGAGGCATTACGCAAACGGCCATTGCCGCAAGTGTGGCAGTGGTTGCGGTACTGGGTGTGCAACAATATGGTGCTACGGGCAATGGTGCCGATGAACTACCGCCTTTGCAGTCAAACCCATTTATTGGCGCTGCCTCTCCGGTGAGTTATTCTTCGGAGCCGGCTTTGGAAAGCGCCGAGCGTGGTTTACGCGAATTGCAACAGCAGCGCATTGGTGCTCTGGTGTTGGAGCATCAGCGTCAAACTCGTGAAGCCGCGCACCTAGCGAACACGGTAAACAATAAAGATGAGCAAGATCAACAGGAACAATAATAGTTAAATGAAGTACCTTTATGTTGTGCTATTGAGCCTGTGGCTGTTACCGGCGCAGGCGATGTCGGAAATGACCGCCAAGCAGTGGCTGGACAATATGGCCACTGCGGTCAAGCAGCGCAACTTCGTCGCCTCATTTGTGGTGGTGAAAGACCGCGCCATGGAACCCTACCGTTGGAGTCACGGTATTCATGAGGGTCAGGAGCTGGAATTACTGTCCCTGCTCAATGGCGCCGGCCTGGAAATGGTGCGCGTTGACGATCGCGTTACCTATTACGAGCCCCAAGCTCAGCCTTACTCGGTTAAAACCTCGGCGATCAGCGGGCCTATTCCGGAAGTGCTGTTTGGCGATGTGGAACAATTGGCACAAAACTATAACTTTGTGCTTGGCAACAAGGGCCGCATAGCCGGTCGTCCGGCGCAACTGCTGCGCATCGAAGCCAAAGACCAGGACAAATACAGCTACTGGGTCTGGCTTGATACCGAAACCTCCTTACTGCTCAAATCCGCCTATGTAAATAATCAGGGCGAATTCTTAGAGCAATTGCAGCTCAGTCATATCAATGTTTCGGAAACCCCAGCGCCGGAGTTACTTGAGATCAGCCGTCGTGAATTCCCAGCGCCTTTACCTCGTGATGAGGAGCCGAGCAACCAGGGCAGCTGGCAAATCGGCTGGTTGCCTCAGGGCTTTGAACTGCTTAAGTCCGACCGTCATAAACTCAATTTAAATAACGAGCTGGCAGATTATTATTTGTATTCCGATGGCCTGGTTGAGGTCTCGGTGTTTGTGCAGCGTCCCCTGGCCGGTCAGCGTCCGAGCGGTTCTTTGACCTCGGGAGCCACCACCATTTATATCCATAATGCCGGCGCCTTCGATGTGTCGGTGATAGGTAATATCCCCGTCGCTACGGCAAAAAACATTGCCGAGTCGGTACAGCGACCTCTGTAGTTAAGCCCATGATTGAACAAGTTCTTACCGTGGTCGCCGTCAAGGGCGACACCGCGTTTTTACAGGCCGAGCCGAAGCCGGCTTGTGCTGGTTGTAATGGCAAGTGCGGCTCGCAAGTGTTCGCCAAGCTGTTCGGCACAGACAAAAAGCGTTTTCCCTATCAGTTTTGTGAGCCCGTCAGCGTCGGCCAAAAGGTGAAACTGGCCCTCGACGACTCGCACATAGTGATGAGTTCCTTTGTTGTTTATATCTGGCCGCTGTTATTCGCCTTGGTGACGGCGGTGCTGGCACAGACCGTTTTAGGTGTAGGGGAAGGGCTGCAGATAGGCGCCGCGTTTGCCGCTGGGGCTTTAGGTTTTGTTTTTGCAAAACATAGGCTTAAGCGCGTTGCGCATGATGTTAAAGTGTTAAAAATTTACCCTCTGAGCTTACCAGTTTCGCAAAGAGATGGTGATTAGCGTCAATAACAGGTAAAATTGGGCCTTTGTTTACCCGAGCTCAGTTTTAAGAAGTCAGAATCCAATTTATGAAGCATATCCGTAACTTTTCGATTATCGCCCATATTGACCATGGTAAATCGACCCTGTCCGATCGTTTGATCCAAGTGTGTGGCGGGTTGACCGACCGCGAAATGCAGCAGCAAGTATTGGACTCAATGGAGCTTGAGCGTGAACGCGGTATCACCATCAAGGCGCAGAGTGTAACCTTAAACTACACCGCCAAAGACGGTGAAACCTACCAGTTAAACTTTATCGACACCCCGGGACACGTTGACTTCTCATACGAAGTATCGCGTTCATTGGCAGCCTGTGAAGGGGCACTCTTGGTTGTTGATGCCGGTCAGGGCGTAGAAGCGCAAACCCTGGCTAACTGTTATACCGCCATCGAAATGGACCTGGAAGTGGTGCCAATCTTAAACAAGATTGACCTGCCGCAGGCCGATCCGCTGCGCGTGGCCGAAGAAATTGAAGACATTGTTGGCATCGATGCCACCGACGCGGTGCAGTGTAGCGCTAAAACCGGTGTGGGTATCGACGAGGTATTAGAGCGCATCGTGCGTGATATTCCGCCACCGCAAGGCGACACCGATGGCCCGCTTAAGGCATTGATCATCGACTCCTGGTTCGACCCGTATCAGGGCGTTGTATCCCTTGTGCGTATTATGCAGGGCGAGCTTAAATCAGGCGACAAGATTAAGATCATGTCGAACGAGCAGGTTCATATAGCCGATAAAGTAGGTATCTTTACCCCGAAGCAGACCAACACGGGGGCGCTGAAAACGGGCGAAGTAGGCTTTATTATAGCCGGTATTAAAGAAATACACGGTGCGCCTGTGGGTGATACCATCACCCTAGCACGTAATTCTGCACAAGAGCGCCTACCGGGCTTCCAGCGCGTTAAACCGCAGGTTTATGCCGGTATGTTCCCTATTTCATCGGACGAGTACGAATCATTCCGTGATGCTCTTGATAAGCTGAGCCTGAACGATGCGTCATTGTTCTTCGAGCCGGAAAACTCAACGGCCCTAGGCTTTGGTTTCCGCTGTGGCTTCTTAGGTATGCTGCACATGGAGATCATCCAGGAGCGTCTGGAGCGTGAATACGACATCGATCTTATCACCACGGCACCGACCGTAGTGTATGAGGTGGAAACCAAAGACGGCACGATTCAAATCGATAACCCGTCAGAGTTGCCACCGGTCAATGATATCATTGAAATTCGTGAGCCTATCGTTGAAGCCAATATTCTGGTGCCGCAAGAGTTCCTGGGTAACGTAATTACCCTGTGTATTGAAAAGCGTGGCGTGCAAACCAAGATGACCTACCACGGCAAGCAGGTAGCGGTGACTTACGAACTGCCCATGGGTGAAGTCGTGATGGACTTCTTCGATAAGCTGAAGTCAACCAGCCGTGGTTTTGCCTCGTTGGATTACAACTTTAAGGAATTCCGTACCGCCGATATGGTACGTGTGGATATTCTTATTAATGGCGACCGTGTCGATGCCCTGGCCATTATTTGTCACCGCGACAACGCCCAAGGCCGTGGTCGTGAATTGGCAGAAGCCCTGCGTGAACTTATTCCACGACAGATGTTCGATATCGCTATTCAGGCGGCTATCGGTAACCATGTTATCGCCCGTTCAACGGTTAAACAGCTTCGTAAAAACGTAATCGCCAAGTGTTATGGTGGTGACGTAAGCCGTAAGAAAAAGCTGCTGCAAAAGCAGAAAGAAGGTAAGAAGCGTATGAAGCAACTGGGTAACGTTGAAGTACCGCAAGATGCCTTCCTGGCGATTTTGAAAGTCGGCAAATAATAACAATAAAGGACACCGCTGATGGCTGGATATTTTTCCGTATTTTTAGTGCTGCTAACCCTGGGTTCGGGCCTGATCTGGTTAGTTGACCATCTGGTTTATGCGCCTAAACGTAAAGAGCGCATTGCTCTTGCCGAAGGGGCGACGGGTAAGCCACTGGACGAAGAAGTGAAAGAGGAAATCGCCCCGGTGCCGGTAATCACCGAGCATGCTAAGTCGATTTTCCCTATGATAGCCATCATTACCGTGTTTCGTTCGTTCCTGTTCGAACCCTTTCAGATCCCATCGGGCTCCATGATGCCTACCTTGTTGGTGGGTGATTTTATCCTGGTACAAAAATACTCATACGGTATTAAGGACCCGGTATGGCGCTCGGAGCTGGTGGCTACGGGCAAACCGGAGCGTGGCGATATTGCCGTATTTAAGTTCCCGCCAAAGCCGGAGCTGGATTTTATTAAACGTGTTATCGGTCTTCCCGGCGATACCATTGTTTATCGCAATAAGCAGTTGTATATCAAACCACATTGTGAACAAGGGCAAACCGAGCAGGGCGACTTGCTTTGTGGCGAATACAATAAAATTGCACTAGAAATAATTAACAGAGACGAGTTTATGCAATCGGGCCAACAACTTGTGCGTCTTGAAGAAGACCTCGACGGCCTGAAGCACGATATTTTAATAAACCCAAGACTGCCCGAGTTTAAGAGTAAGTACTATCAACAACAAGGCACTAAGATTGACGAATGGACTGTCCCAGAAGGTCATTATTTTATGATGGGCGACAACCGCGACAATAGTGAAGATGGTCGTGCTTGGGGATTCGTTCCAGAGCCTAACCTGGTAGGTAAAGCGGTATTTATTTGGATGAGTTTTGAATTTGAAAACACACCCGCCGACGTCTTACCAAGTTGGGTTCCAACCGGTGTTCGTTTTGAACGCCTAGGTAATATTCAGTAACAATGAAGAAAAACGTAACAGAACTGTATAATAAAATTGGATATAGCTTTACTGACCAGGGCTTGCTTGAGCAAGCCCTGACCCATCGTAGCCATAAGGGCCAGCATAACGAGCGCCTGGAGTTTCTTGGTGACTCGATTTTAAGCTTTGTCATCGCCAACGCCTTATATCACAAGTTTCCCAAGGCTCGCGAAGGTGACCTTAGCCGCATGCGCTCAACCCTAGTGCGCGGCCAGACCCTGGCCGAATTTGGCCTTGAGTTTAACCTCGGCGAATACCTGCGCCTGGGGCCGGGTGAGCTTAAAAGTGGCGGCTATCGCCGTGAGTCGACCCTGGCCGATGCGGTAGAAGCCATTATTGGCGCCGTGTTCCTCGACTCGGATATCGACACCTGCAGTGAGTTGGTACTGCAATGGTACGCCTCGCGCCTAGACTCTATCTCTCCGGGCATGAATCAAAAAGATCCAAAAACCCTGTTACAGGAGTTTTTGCAAGCCCGTAAATTACCCCTGCCGGGTTATACGGTCATCGATACCAAGGGTCAGGCGCATAACCAGACCTTCACGGTAGAATGTATCGTTGAAGGAATGGAAAGTATTATCTCTGTGGGCAGTTCGCGCCGTAAGGCCGAGCAAAAAGCCGCAGAAAAAGCCTTAAAGATATTAAAGAATGACAGCTGATACGCACACACCGCCACATTGTGGCATGGTGGCCATTGTGGGCCGCCCTAACGTAGGTAAATCGACCCTGCTTAATAAGATTCTCGAGCAAAAGGTCAGTATCACCTCGCGCAAGCCGCAAACCACGCGTCACCGCATTATGGGTATTCATACCGAAGACAATTACCAAACCGTGTATGTAGACACTCCGGGCCTGCATGTGGAAGAAAAGCGTGCCATTAACCGTTTAATGAACCGTGCCGCCTCAAGCTCCATCGGCGATGTTGAGCTGATCATCTTTGTGGTTGAAGGGACGCACTGGACTAACGACGACGAAATGGTGTTGAACAAGGTCTGTGCCGGTAAAACGCCTGTGCTCTTGGTGATGAATAAAACCGACCAGGTGAAAGACAAGGATCTGATCCCCAAGCATATGCTTTGGCTCAGTGAAAAAGGCAACTTTGTCGGCATTATTCCGGTTTCTGCCAAGAACAATCGCAATCTGGACTTAGTCAAACAAGAGGTGCGCAAGTGCTTGCCCGAGGGCGACTTCTACTTCCCAGAAGACTATGTTACCGATCGCTCTATGCGCTTTATGGCCGCGGAGATCGTGCGTGAAAAGCTCATGCGCTTTATGGGTGACGAGTTGCCTTATTCTGTGACCGTGGAAATCGAACAGTTTAAATGGCAAGACAACGGCGTATGGCAGATTAACGCCCTGATCCTGGTTGAGCGTGAAACGCAAAAGCGCATGGTCATAGGTAACAAGGGTGAAAAGCTGAAAACCATTGGCCGTGAAGCCCGTCGCGATCTCGAAGACATGCTCGATAACAAGGTGTTCCTTGAGCTGTGGGTCAAGGTTAAATCGGGTTGGGCGGACGACGAACGTGCCCTGCGTAGCCTAGGTTACGGCGAAGACTAAGCCCATGAACGCGGGCTTTGAGCGCGCCTTTTTACTGCATCGACGGGCCATTAGCGACTCGCAATGGCTGGTCGATTTTGTGGTCGAAAATCGCGGCCTGATGCGCATGATAGCGCGCCTAAGCGGCAAGCAGGCGATCAAGCACAAAGCCCAGTTACAACCCTTCCAAGCGCTCCTTATTCGCTATCAAGGCAATGGCGAGCTCAAATACCTGCAACACTTTGAACTCGATACCGCCTTGGAGCCACTGCGCGGCGACAAGCTCTATTGTGGCTTCTATATGAATGAATTGGCGGCGCGCATCGTCCCCATCAATGAGCCTCTGGAGCAGATATTCTCCCTCTATTCACAGCACTTGCGGGAACTTGCAGGAGCTAAAGATCTGGCTGCCAGTTTACGCTGTTATGAGTTGCAGCTGCTGGAGAGCCTGGGTTATGGCGTTAACTTTGACAGCGACTATCAGGGCGATGCCATTGATGCCAAAGGACAATACGATTACTATCCCGAGCAGGGTTGGGTACGCCAGGCACAGCCGGTGCAGGGTTACGGTTTTAGCGGTGCGCATATTCTCGCGTTTGCCCGTTATGATTTTTGTGAGCCGCAAGTACAAAGGGCGGCGAAGCATTTTTGTCGCTATATACTCAAACCCTTGCTTGGCAACAAACCACTAAAAAGCAGAGAACTATTTAAATCAAGGTAAGGCAGCATGAAAGAGATTCTACTAGGCGTTAACGTTGACCACATCGCCACTTTACGTCAGGCCCGAGGCACCACTTATCCGGATCCGGCCCATGCCGCTGCGGTTGCCGAGCATGCCGGTGCCGACGGGATCACCATTCACCTGCGTGAAGACAGACGTCATATCCAAGACCGTGACGTCTATGTGATGAAAGACACGATTCAAACACGCATGAACCTGGAAATGGCGGTCACCGAAGAAATGCTCGCCATTGCCCTGGAAGTAAAACCGGCCTTTGTCTGCCTGGTGCCGGAAAAGCGTGAAGAGCTGACCACAGAAGGCGGCCTGGATGTAGTCGGGCAGTACGACAAGGTGGCGGATGCAGTAAAACGTTTAAGCGACGCCGGCATTAAGGTGAGCCTCTTTATCGATGCCGATGAAGCGCAAATCGATGCCAGCGTCAAAGCCGGCGCGCCCTATATCGAAATTCACACCGGCGCCTATGCCGATGCCGAAAACGACGCCGAGCAAGCGGCAGAGCTTGAGAGCATCCGCGCTGGCGTGCAATACGCCCACGCCCAAGGCCTGGTAGTTAACGCCGGTCACGGCTTGCACTATCACAATGTAAAGCCTATCGCAGCCATGCCTGAGATTTACGAGCTTAACATCGGCCATGCGATCATCGCCCGTGCCGCCATCGATGGCATGGAAAAGGCCGTACGTGATATGAAACGTTTGATGATCGAGGCTCGCGCTTAGGGTCTTGGAGTCAGACTGCTGACGGCAGTTTTGATATTGAGAACTTTCTTTGGAAAGCCGGTGGTTATCGCCGGCTTTTTTGTTTTTGTTGAGATCGTGTCGGGTCGCCGACCTCGACTTAGAGGAAATGCTAAGTTCAGCGCTAATAATTCGTCCCTGAAGGAGGGTTCCTGTCGGCATCCAGGCCTCCACCTCCTCGCGCTGCGAAGCGGTGCTTCGGTCACTCGTCGCCCCTAAGAACTCCTAGGACACCCGTGATTCGCCAATGCTTCCGAACTCAGCGTTTTGTTAAACGTTCCGTTTAGCTTTCAACACGGTTTAACGAGGTGTCCTACCTCGGTAAACCTAACTCCGCCTCCATGCTCCGTTGTTGCAAGCACACTCCACAACAAAAGCTGATTTCTCCTGCGCGAATCCAAACGGGAGAGGCGATACCTGCTACTTCAGAGTTTGCTGATGGGCTGATAAGTGCCAAAAGCGCCTTGTTAGCAGACTTACGCAAAAAGACGATACAGTCCATAATAAAACCCCAAGCCTAAAAAGGCTGCAAAATGCCCCATCCACTTTGTTGCTGAGTCAGAGGATTTACTCTGGAAATAGCCAACAACAAAACCTAAGAACAGTACTGGTAAGAACAATGCCATTGGAATAATCGTAGCACTCGGCGTTCCTTCATACTCCCTAAGACTATCGATGAGCTGCTTTAACTTTTTGGGCAGTACCGAATTAGCATAAAGCGCTGGAAATAACGAAAAGTACACCCAGAAGAAACCTAAAAAAATGTGGGTAGAACTAATACAAACCATTCCTTGTTAATAGCTCTTTCCTCTTGTCCCAGTGAGTTTACGAACGAATTTCAGCAACTTGTTAGCTGCCCTGTTTACGATTGAGTATTTCATTTGCTTGGTTTATACAATCAGTTAATGCTGCATCGTAATCAATGTTGTCAGAACAAACCTTACGTCCCCATAAATCCTCGCCTACTGCGACAAACTGGCATGGGCTTTCTTCACGACATCGGAAAAACCAACCGTCAACTTTGCCTTGTATCGGATAGTCTCTTAAGAGGGCGTCTGGCGACTTTTTAGCAATGTATGATTTCAATCTCAAACTCTCTGGGCAGCTAACGCCTTGCTATGGGGTGCGCGTTAGCGCGTCCGGTGGAGGACATGCTTTTTATGGCCCTAACGAATAACAGCAACTTGTTAAGCATTATTACCTCTCGTTTGAATTTTGTGGAAAACAATTGCGCCAACTATACCGTGAACGCCGTAGGTGACTAAGCTTTCAAATACTTTTACCCAGCCCCAGAAAGTGCGCTTACCATCTATGAATGTCTTTCTATATGTACCATAGTAATTTTCACCTGCCGAATAGCCACTATAGTCAGAGTTGGTTAAATAGATAATGCAAAGAATTATGACAGGGATAAGAAAGCCGACCAAAGACACTTTAAAGGTGGTATTTGAATTAAGCCTTTGCAGTATTAAATACACAGGTAAGCCAATAATAATTATTACTGTTGTTGCTATGAGTAAATTCATTAATAAGTAAAAGCCAATACCATCAGGAGCACCTATAAATCCATGACCAAGTACAAGGCTTTCTAGCGATATAAAAAAATAACCCAATGGTAATTGTATAAAAATTGATGATAGTAGGGCTAAAGCTATTCGTTGCTTATTCATGGTGCTTAACAATTTAATATCGAGTGATTGGGTCGTTTTTCTACTTCAATCTGTCTCGTTTTTGTCCTATGACCATTGATAGCAAATTTAGCAAGTGCTTACCAGCATTGAAGTTGCGCTAAATTGCTATAAACCTGGACACGACAAAAACGACCGATTGGGTTGTTTTCCTGACTATGGGAGAAACTCATCGATTATGGATGTATACACAGTAATTTCGGTGGAAGGATGGGCGTCAGCTATTCGCTTTTAGTCATCTAACAGGTTGCGATAATCTAAATTAGATACGCAGGTGTATCAGCTTAATCCCCTTACATTGCATCCGAAGCGCGATACGAGAAGAGTAATCGCCAGCAGGACGCTGGCGAAAACATGCTCAGGGCAGGGAAGGCCTGTGCATGTTGGTTACGTTCATTTCTCGTATTGGGATGAGGAAACCATGCAATGTCGGGGCGCCTTGGGGTTCTTAGGGGTGGTTGGCGTAAACCACCCCTAAGGTGTCGTCGCCACCGCGACAAGATCTAGTTGCAAAGCTGCTAGGTAACTGCTCCTGCGTTACCCTAGTACCGCCGTCCATGGCGGCAAAGCCTCGCCCACAACTCCATTGTCGGCTTAAAGCACCGGCTTTGTCATGTAGGAAACCCACAACTCTGCCAAACAGGGGTTCCAAGGGGACTCGCCCCTTGGGTGTGATGGTAATCACACCAGCGGTCACAACGAGTTGTTCTTCTCCAACCCTGCATCCGTCATCAAATTTCTAAGCTCATCGAGCAACTCCAGCAACTCGGGCTCGATATCATTGATGCTGGCCTGCTCCTTCATGGCCGTTTCAATCAGCTCGGCGAGCTTCTTCAGCTTTGGCACCCCGGTATAACAACAGGCGCCGTGGAACTTGTGAATAATAGACAGCAGGCGCTGATGATCCTTGGCGGCGATGGCGTCTTCGATCAGGCTGGCGGTTTCCGGAATGCTCAGCAACAGCATGTTAAGCATCTCGTGAGCCAGGTCTTCCTTGCCTCCGGCGCGTTGCAGCGCAAGTTCCCAGTTAAGGCCATTGCTGGTAAAGGGGGGAGTGCTTGGGGTGCTCTTGTTGCCGTGACGCTCGCGCAGGCGTTTATGATCGGCGCCGTGCTCCATAAGCACTTCGTGGAGCATGTCCTCGTCCAGGGGCTTGGTGAGGTAGCTGGCAAAGCCGACTTCCTTAAGCTGCTCCTTCTCGCCAGTTAATGCGTGGGCGGTCACGGCGATGATCGGGGTGTCCTCATTCAAGGAAGACTCACAGATCAGTTTACAGGCGGTAATGCCATCCATGATCGGCATCTGAATGTCCATAAAGATCATATCGTATTTATGGCTCTTACAGACCTCCACCGCCTGGGCACCATTGTGGGCGGTGTCCAGCTCTTCTACCTGCTCTTCAAGCAGGGCGCAGATCAGTTTCAGATTGGCGTCGTTGTCGTCCACCACCAGGGCTTTTAACGGCAAGCGGTTGGCCTTGCGGTCCTGGGTGTGAATGGTGGGGTGGTCGAGGCGATAAGGCGCCGCCAGCATTTCACAGAACTTGCGATGATTAATGGGTTTGCTGAGACAGCCGTCGGCTCCGCTGCCAACCAGGGCCTCGCGCATATTGTGCGACACCGTATTGAGCAGCAAATAGATATAGTCGCTGTGTGGGCGCACCAGGGTGATCAGCTGTTTCATCAGCGCCATGGACTCGACGCCACCGGCATCCCCAAGCACACAGATATCGAATGTGAAGGAGCCGGTGAGTACCTGCTCGAGCTCTTCCAGGCTGCGGCAGCCGCTCACATGCACACCCCAGGCATGTAAAATGCTGGTGGTGGCCATATAACTGTGCTCGTTTTGCTCGAAATACAGCACTCGTTTATTGGCCAAGGAGCTACAGGGCAGCTCGCTTTGGAAGTGGTGATCCGGCAGTTTAAATACCGCGTTGAAGGTAAAGCAGGTGCCCTTACCCGGCGCGCTGTTCAAGGTGATGCGTCCGCCCATGGCCTCCACCAGATGCTTGGTGATAATAAGCCCCAGGCCGGTGCCACCAAACTTACGGGTAATGCTGGAGTCGGCCTGGCCAAAGGGGGTAAACAAGGTGTCTTGCTTATCCATGGCGATGCCCACGCCGGTGTCTTTTACCGAGATCAACAAGGAGGTGCGCTCATCGGCCAGCAAACGACTGCTGATATCGATATTGATCTCACCCTGCTCGGTAAACTTAATGGCGTTACTCACCAGGTTCGTGAGGATCTGACGAAAACGGGTCGGATCGCCAAGCAGTTGCTCGGGCACATTGGGGTTTACATGAATCGACAGTTCCAGGTTCTTTTCATGGGCGCCGGGGGCGAGCAGGGTCAGCACCTCGTTCACCGCGTCGCGCAATTGGAACTGAATACTTTCGAGCTCCATGGCGCCGGCTTCAAGTTTGGAAAAGTCGAGAATATCGCTGATGATGCTAAGCAGGCTGTTGGCCGAGGCCTCTATGGTATCCAGGTAATCTTTTTGGCTCTTATTAAGCGGCGTTTTATAAAGCTGGCGGGCAAAGCCGATGACGCCATTGAGCGGGGTACGCAGCTCGTGACTCATCTTCGCCAGGAAGTCCGACTTCACCTTGTTGGCGGCCAGGGCCTCGCGCTTGGCGATATTCAGCTGAATATTTTGGGTTTCATACTGTTCCAGAGTTTCCTGGTAATCGGCGGTGGCCTGGTCGATATGGCGCTGCATCTCGTCTTTTTCATCGGCCATGTATTCGGTGATGCTCACCAAGCCCAAACGCAATTGCTCCAATTCGCCTTGCATGGTCTGGGTGATATTTTGTGGTTCTTCGCCACGGGCGACCTCACCGGTGGCACGCACCAGGCGCGACAGAGGCTGGGTGATCATGCGGCTGAGGCGTATGGAGATCGCCACGGCAAAGCCGATGGCCAACAGGATCACCGCGGCGCTGATCAAAATTGCTTTTTGTTGCTCAATCACCGCGGCCTGGCGGTTAAATTGCACCATCACAGTGCCGGCGGTTTGAAATGGCAGATGGCTTGGGGCATTGGGATCGAGTACGCCGCGATAGAAAATTAAAAACTGATCGTCGCGAATGGCCTTGTTCAGGCTTTGATGCACCTCGGGAGGAATAGTAGTCAGGCGCTCAAAATTTCGATGCAGATTGCTGGTCACCACCAAAGAATCGCTGGCATCAAAAATGGCCACCGACTTGATCAGCGGCGAGTGCATATTGTGAATGTGTCGGGCAATACGTTCTAAGGCGGCTTTGTCGTTTTTAACTAAGGGTTGCTCAATGGCAATACTTAATGGCTCGATAATGGTGCTGCCTTGCTCAATGAGAAATTCATCCAACTCTAGGTAGCGATTTATAGTAAAATAACCGCCGAGCAATAGACCAATCACCACGGTAGGCACCAAGGTCAGGATCAGGACTGAATCCCGAAGGCCTAGTCGGTTCATAAGCAAACAAATAAATGAGACTGTGTTAAGTTTAGGTTATAGCTTACACCGATCTTTAGCAATGTAAATTAGGGCGGGGCATGGCGAACTTTTTTAAGCCAAGTAAAAAACAAGTTAAAAATCAAACGCAAGAGCTAAGCATCCAGAGTATGGATCACCATGGTCGTGGTGTAGCAAAAAGTAACGGCAAGGTGGTTTTTGTTAACGGTAGCTTAACAGGTGAGCGTGTGCTTGCCCGCATCAGCGCCGATAAGAAGAGTTACGCCGAGGCACAATGCATTAAGGTACTCGAATCCAGTGCGGCGCGAGTGACACCCCTATGCCAGCATTATCAGCAATGTGGCGGCTGTAACTTGCAGCACTTGGAGTTGCAGGCCCAGCTGGATGCCAAACAGCAGGCGGTGGGTGCCTTGTTTGCCAAATTTACCGGTCAAAGCGAATTACCCTGGCAGCGGCCGATAGAAAGTCAGCCCTGGCATTATCGTCGCAGCGCCCGTATCAGCATCTTCCATGATAAGAATCGCGGTCTGCAGGTGGGCTTTCGTCAGCAAGGCTCCAAGCAGATAGTTAACATCGAACACTGCCCGGTGTTGGAGCAGGGCTTTGCCGAGGTTTTTGCCTTCTTTCGCGCCCAGATAAATCAGCATCCGGCGCTGCGCTCCTTGTCCCATTTGCAACTGGTGGCCACAGATGAAAAGCATTACCTAGTTATACGTTACACCAAGGCCATTGCCGATAAGGTGCAGCAATTGGTGGCTGATGCCGCCAAGGAGCATGACTGGTCCCTGGTGTGGCAGCACAGCGCCGAGCAGCGCTTACCGGCGGCCAGCTACCAGATTAAGCAGGGTGACTTGTCCTTGCAGTTTGGCCTGGATAACTTTATTCAGGTGAATGCCGAGGTGAACGAGCAGATGCTGACGCAGGCCATGCAGTGGCTGAACTTAGGCGCCGATGAGCAGGTGCTGGATCTGTTTTGTGGGGTGGGTAACTTCTCCTTATTGGCAGCACAACAGGCAAAAAGAGTGGTCGGTGTTGAGGGCGTTGCCTCGGCTGTGGACTATGCTCAGTTAAATGCCCAGGCTAACGCGCTGGATAATTGCCAATTCCATTGTTTCGATTTAACCGAGCCCTTGGCGCAGGCGAGCTGGTTTGATAAAAACCTCGATGTGTTGCTGCTTGATCCGTCGCGCATGGGCGCCGAGGCCATACTTGCGCAATTACCGCTCAAACAGTTCAAACGCGTCTTGTACGTGTCTTGTGATCCCGTTACTCTGGCGAGAGACAGCAAAACGATACTTGCAGCCGGTTTTACTCTTAATAAGCTGGGCATTATGAACATGTTCCCGCACACCGGTCATATCGAAACAATGGCATTATTTACAAGGGGGTAGAGTCCGCCATGGTGGCAACTAGACAGTCGCATCGCACCGATATCGAAAACTTCGACAGCGCTTTAAAGCAGCTGGGGTTAAGTGACGAGAAGTACCAGTTGGTGAAAGCCGCTACCGATTATTGCGGCGAGCTTCGCAATGCTGACAGCGACCGCTTGGCGCTGGAAATGGTGGAAATTCTGGCGCAACTGAATCTTGATGCGACCTCCCTGGCCACCGCCTACCTGACACCGTATTTCCTTGCTGAAAAAATCGCGATTAGTGACGTCAGTGAAGACTTCAATAAAGACGTTGGCCTGTTGCTGACCGGGGTGGAGCAAATGGCCACCATCAGCACCTTGGCTCATGCCTCTAACGGCCAGGTGCAGGTGGATAAGATCCGCCGCATGTTGCTGGCCATGGTCGAAGACGTGCGTGCCGTGGTCATTAAGCTGGCGCAGCAGGTGTGTTATTTGCGCGAGGTGAAAAACGCCGACGAAGAAGAGCGGGTCATTGCCGCCAAGGAAACCAGCAATATTTTCGCCCCCTTGGCCAATCGTTTGGGTATAGGCCAATTGAAATGGGAGCTCGAAGATCTCGCGTTTCGTTATTTGCATCCGCAAACCTATAAACGCATCGCCAAACTGTTAGAAGAAAAGCGCCTCGACCGCGAAGAATATATGCGCGACATGGTCAAGCAGGTGCAAACCAAGCTTGATGAAGCGGGCATTAAGGGCGAGGTTTACGGCCGCCCTAAGCATATCTACAGCATCTATAAAAAGATGAGCAAAAAGAACTATGAGTTCGACCAGCTCTTCGATATTCGCGCCATGCGCATCGTGGTAGATAAGATTCAGGATTGTTATGGCGCCCTCGGCGTGGTGCACACCAGCTGGCGTCATCTGCCTAAAGAATTCGACGATTACGTCGCCACGCCAAAACCTAACGGCTATCAGTCCATCCACACCGTGGTTTTTGGCCCCGAGGGCAAAACCGTGGAGATTCAAATTCGCACCGCGCAGATGCACGAGGATGCGGAGCTCGGTGTGGCCGCGCACTGGATGTATAAAGAAGGGGCACTGTCCGGGCGCGACAGCGGTTATGAGCAAAAGATCAGTTGGCTGCAAAAAATTCTGCAATGGCAAGAAGAAGTGGTCGACGGCACAGACCTGGCCGATGAACTGAAAAACCAGGTGGTGGAAGACAGGGTCTATGTCTTTACCCCGCGCGGCGATATTTTCGACTTGCCCTATGGCGCCACGCCGCTGGACTTTGCCTACTATATTCATTCCAACGTTGGCCATCGCTGCATCGGCGCCAAGGTGTTTGGCAAAATTGTGCCCTTTACCTATCAGTTGCAGACCGGCGATCAGGTGGAAATTCTCACCCAGAAAGAGCCGAACCCAAGCCGCGACTGGTTAAACCCATCCCTTGGCTATATTCGTTCATCACGAGCGCGGGCGAAGATCCATCATTGGTTTAAGCAGCTCGACAGGGATAAAAACCTGCAGGCCGGTAAGGACATACTCGATAACGAGTTGCAGAAGCTGGACCTTACCTACAAGGATCTCGACCCGGCCATTAAGCGCTTTAACTTCACTAATCTGGATGACCTGCTGGTGGCCATAGGCGCCGCCGATGTGCGCTTAAACCAGTTGCTGAACTTTGTGCAAAACAAGGGTGAGCCCGAGCCGCAAATTAAGTTTAAGCAGCCCAGTCGCAATACCAAGGCGGATAAAAACGGCATAGTGGTGGAAGGCGTCGGCTCTCTGATGAGTCATATGGCCGGCTGTTGTGAGCCGGTGCCCGGCGATGCTATCTGTGGTTATATTACCCAGGGCCGCGGCATTGCCGTGCACCGCAGCGACTGTGAGCAATTTGCCACCTTGCAGGAGCGCCACCCGGAGCGCATTGTCGAGGTCAGCTGGTCGGCAAAAACCAGCAGTGATTTTGCCTTGTCTATCAAGGTTGAAGCCAATGACCGTCAGGGGTTGATTCGCGATATCAGTTCGGTGCTGGCCAATGAAAAGGTCAATGTGCTGAGCATGAATGTGAACACGGTGGACGAGAAACAGCTGGCGATTTTCAATATGAAGATTGCGGTGTCGGATTTAAGCAGCACTAACCGCTTACTGACCAAGCTGATGCAAATCGAGGGTGTCTACGACGCCTCTCGTGTGGGAGCGGGCGGATGAGCCACAACGCCGTTGCCGAGCTACAGGCCATCATGGCCAAGTTGCGCTGTCCCGACTCCGGTTGTGACTGGGACTTGGCGCAAACCTTTGAAACCATAGTGCCGCATACCCTGGAAGAAGCCTATGAGGTGGCCGACACCATAGAGCGTGGCGCCTATGATGAGCTCAAGGCGGAACTTGGGGATCTGCTGTTTCAGGTTATTTTCTACAGCCAGCTGGCAAGCGAGCAACAATTGTTTGACTTTAATGCCGTGGTCGCCGAGCTCAATACCAAGCTAAAACAGCGCCACCCTCATATTTTTGCTGATGGCCAAGTCCAGGATAACTGGGAAACCCGTAAGCATCAGGCTCGTCAGGCCAAGGGCCAGCATCATCTGCTCGATGATATTCCCGCCAATCTGCCGGCGCTCAGTGCCGCCAACAAGATTCAAAAACGCGTTGCCGCGGTGGGCTTTGACTGGCCCAGTGTTGATGGTGCCCTGGACAAGGTCGCCGAGGAAGTGCTTGAGGTGCGAGAGGCCATAGACCATGACCCAAATAGCGAGCACTGCGCCGAGGAAATTGGCGACCTGCTGTTTGCCACCGTCAATGTAGCCCGTCATCTTGGTCGAGACCCGGAGCAACTGCTGCGCCAGGCCAACCGCAAGTTTAGTCGTCGCTTTAATGGCGTCGAGGAGCAGCTAACGGCTCAAGGCCTGGGCCTGCAAGACGCCGATTTAGCGCAGATGGAAGCGGCCTGGCAGGCGGTAAAAGGGCAGGAGTAAAGGTGCTCCCAAGGGGGCTTCCAAGGGCGCTTCCTAGGGTGAATTTTAACTGGATTGGCCGAGGGGGGTTTGCTATACTATCGCCCCGTCTTGATTCTATAATTTAATCCATTTCCTGATATCTTAGGGTTCGCATGAGTACAAAATTTATCTTCGTTACAGGCGGGGTGGTTTCCTCGTTGGGTAAAGGTATTGCTGCTGCATCATTGGCAGCGATCTTAGAAGCACGTGGCTTGAAAGTCACAATCTTAAAGCTGGATCCTTATATCAACGTTGATCCGGGCACCATGAGCCCAATTCAACACGGTGAAGTGTTCGTTACCGAAGACGGTGCAGAGACGGACCTTGACCTTGGTCACTATGAGCGTTTCATTCGCACCAAGATGACCAGCCGCAACAACTTCACCCAAGGCCGTGTATACGAAGATGTTCTTCGTCGCGAGCGTCGTGGTGAATACCTGGGTGCAACCATTCAGGTTATCCCGCACATCACTAACGACATCAAGCGTCGTGTAGTTGAAGGTGCAGAAGGTCATGATATCGCCATCGTTGAGATCGGCGGTACCGTAGGTGACATCGAGTCACAACCTTTCCTAGAAGCCATTCGTCAGCTTGGCACCGAAATCGGCCGCGAGCGCGCCTTGTTTATGCACCTAACGCTGGTGCCATTCTTAGGCCCTGCCGGTGAAGTGAAAACCAAGCCAACTCAGCACTCTGTAAAAGAGCTGCGCTCAATCGGTATTCAGCCAGACATCCTGGTGTGTCGTTCTGCTTGTAAACTGCCAGCAAACGAACGTGCCAAGATTGCCCTGTTTACTAACGTTGAAGAAAAAGCGGTTATCTCGCTACAAGACGTAGACAGCATTTATAAGATCCCGGCGCTACTTAAGTCACAGGATCTGGACAACATCATTTGTCGTCGTTTCTACCTGGATTGCCCGGAAGCGGATCTATCCGAGTGGGAACAAGTACTTTACCAAGAGTCGAACCCCACTGGTGAAGTGACTATCGGTATGGTGGGTAAATACATCGAATTACCGGATGCCTATAAGTCGGTTAACGAAGCCCTGAAGCATGCCGGTTTGAAAAACCGTCTTACCGTGAACATTCAGTACGTTGATTCACAAGACATTGAAAGCAAGGGCGTTGACCTGCTTAAAGGTCTTGATGCCATCTTAGTACCTGGCGGCTTCGGTGGTCGTGGTGTTGAAGGCAAGATCATGGCGGCCAAGTATGCCCGTGAAAATAAGGTGCCTTACCTGGGTATCTGTTTAGGTATGCAGGTGGCGCTAATTGAATACGCGCGTAACGTAGCCGGTCTTGAAGGCGCGAACTCAACCGAGTTCGATGCTAACTCGGCGCACCCTGTAGTGGGTCTGATCACCGAGTGGCTTGATAAAGACGGTAATGTTGAAGTACGTGACGAAGCGTCGGATTTAGGTGGCACCATGCGTCTTGGCGCTCAGCTGTGTCATCTGAAAGAAGGTTCAAAGGTACGTGAGGTGTATGGCAGTGATCAAGTTGTTGAGCGTCACCGCCACCGCTATGAAGTGAACAACAACTATGTTGAGCAGCTTGAGCAAGCGGGTCTTGAGTTCACCGGTCTCTCCGAAGATAAAAAGCTGGTGGAAATCATTGAAAACAAAGATCACCCTTGGTTTATTGCGGCGCAATTCCACCCGGAATTCACCTCTACGCCACGTGATGGTCACCCACTATTTGAAGGTTTCGTGGCGGCTGCACACAGCTTCCAGAAGCAATCTTCGTAATCGATCGTATTAAGCCGTGCCCATGCACGGCTTTTTCGTTTTTATACCCCTTGCCCAGAGGTGCCGAGAAAGGCCCCGGGGGAGGGAGTACTAAACCTGGGACAAGAGGAATCAATCGAGATGTCAGAAATTGTTAAAGTGATTGGCCGTGAAGTTATGGACTCACGCGGTAACCCAACTGTTGAAGCCGAAGTTTACCTAGCCAGTGGTGCTTGGGGTCGTGCTTGTGCACCTTCAGGTGCTTCAACCGGTACACGTGAAGCCCTTGAGCTACGCGATGGCGACAAGAGTCGTTACCTGGGCAAGGGTGTATTGAAGGCCGTGGGTTATGTAAATAACGAAATCGCCACCGCCCTTAAAGGCCAAAATGCCCTTGAGCAGCGTGCAATCGATAACATCATGCTTGAGCTTGATGGCACCGAGAACAAAGAAAAACTGGGTGCAAACGCCATCCTGGCCGTATCGCTAGCGAACGCTAAAGCGGCAGCTCAGGACAAGGGTGTTGAGCTATTCGAACACATCGCCGACATCAATGGTACATCTGGTCAGTATTCAATGCCTGTGCCTATGATGAACATCATCAATGGTGGTGAGCACGCGGATAACAACGTTGATATCCAAGAGTTTATGGTTCAGCCGGTCGGCGCTCCTAGCTTCACCGAAGCGCTACGCATGGGTGCGGAAATCTTCCACAGCCTGAAAAAAGTACTAAGCGCACGCGGCCTAAACACGGCGGTAGGTGACGAAGGTGGTTTCGCACCTGACCTTAAGTCAAACGAAGAAGCCCTGGAAGTGATCGCTGAAGCGGTTGCTGCTGCCGGTTACGAGCTAAACAAAGACGTAACCCTAGCGCTAGACTGTGCCTCTTCTGAGTTCTACCACGATGGTAAATACGACCTTAAAGGCGAAGGCAAGGTATTCGACTCGGCTGGTTTTGCCGACTTCCTTGCCGACCTAGCGGCACGTTACCCTATCGTTTCAATCGAAGACGGCCTAGACGAAAGCGACTGGGCGGGTTGGAAAATTCTAACCGATAAGATTGGCGACAAGGTACAGCTAGTGGGCGACGATCTATTCGTAACCAACACTAAGATCCTTAAGCGTGGTATCGACGAGAACATTGGTAACTCTATCCTTATCAAGTTCAACCAAATCGGTTCACTGTCTGAGACGCTTGATGCAATCAAGATGGCTAAAGACGCTGGCTTTACTGCGGTTATTTCACACCGCAGTGGTGAAACCGAAGACGCGACTATCGCCGACCTTGCGGTAGGTACTGCGGCTGGCCAGATCAAAACTGGTTCACTATGTCGTTCTGACCGTGTAGCTAAGTACAACCAGCTACTACGCATCGAACAACAACTTGGTGACAAAGCGGTTTATAAAGGCCGTTCTGAAATCAAAGGCCAATAAGCGCAGCTTATTTAGCCAAGAAAAAACCGCGGTCTTACCGCGGTTTTTTTATGCCTGTTTATTGCCGCCCTTGAGGGAAGCTTTGGTATGCCTACTGGCAAGCCTGAGGACTAGCCTTACGGCTGAAACTGCTGGGCGAGGATCTGCCGGGTAAACTGGGTTTTTAAATAAAAGCCCCGAGGCAGGGTTTGAATGCGCTCGCCATTTTTGCCTATGGCAGCGGTCAGGGCCTTGCTGTTGGCGGCCTTGGGACGCAGTTGTAAGACCTCGCCAAAATGGCCATTTACCTGCTCAATCTGCCCCAGGGCTACCATCTCGGTGAGCTCTTCCCAATCTCGTTTCAGCTGGGCGAACTGCCGCGCATTGGGCTGCCATAAAAAACCAGTGCCGATAACCCGCTCCACCACGGGGATATCGCGCTCGGCGAGAATCGGCAGCCATAACACATGACAGAGTTTTTTATACACGGTACTTTGCTCGAAACTCAGCCCGGTCACCTGGGTGAGGGGGGCGACGCTGACAAAGGTGGTTTCCAGCGGCGTGCCCTGATAGGAAATAGGCAGGGTTTTTAATTCCACGCCAAGGGCGGGAAAGTCCGGCTCTGGCAAAGAGCCCGCGGTAGCGCCCAGCACATATTCCAACAGTTGCCCAACCCAGCCTTTTTCCCGCTGCAAATGTTCGGGGGTTTTAAAACCGTATTGCTGGGCAAGGTCGCCCAGGGTCATGCCGGCAATAGCATCGACGCGCTGGCGCAGTTGTGCAAGGTTTGAAGGTGGAGAAATCATAGCTACTCGATAAGGGCCCTGGAGGTCTGATTGTAACAAAGGGGCGTGCCGTTAGGTACAGGGAATCTGGGTGTTGTTATTTTGAGCAGAAAAAATCGGGTGCTTTTTTGCTCACCTATTTGCTTTAATTTTATTTGTAATGCATTGATTTTAATGGTTTATTTTTATAGTTGTTAAGATTTTATACAATTGGCATGATGTTTTAATCCACAAAATACAGATGTATAAACACATTTATCCACAGAATCTGTGGAGAAAAGCGGTTTTGCACCGGTCGATTGTGGATTTGTTTTATTTTTATCCGTAGTTATTAAAAGTTATGCACAACATGTGAGTAACTTGGTGTTAGTTGCGAATATTATTTGCTGTCAATTGGCGATTGTGGAACAATCGATAAAAATCGACTTACAAAAGAGGCACTAAGGTGATTGATGCCGAAGGTTTTCGTGCCAACGTCGGAATCGTAATCTGTAATAATCAGGGTCAGGTATTTTGGGCCCGCCGTTACGGCCAGCATTCATGGCAATTTCCTCAGGGCGGAGTGGACGATGGCGAGACGCCAGAGCAAACCATGTACCGCGAACTGCATGAAGAAGTGGGCCTGCGCCCGGAAGATGTCGAGGTGATAGCCAGCTCGCGTCATTGGTTGCGTTATAAATTACCGAAACGGTTAATACGCCGTGATTCGACCCCGGTTTGTATTGGCCAAAAGCAAAAGTGGTTCCTGCTTAAACTAAAATGCAAAGATGAAGACGTAAACTTACTGAAAACCCATCATCCCGAGTTTGATGATTGGCGTTGGGTAAGTTACTGGTATCCGGTGCGCCAGGTCGTGGCCTTTAAACGCGATGTCTACCGCCGGGTAATGAAAGAGTTTGCCCCTATTGCGATGCCGTTTAATCGTAAGGAGTCATCCCCACAGGGGCAGTGGCGTAACCGCCGTTAAGGAGAGTTTTCGTTATGCTAGCCACCATGCGCGCCATCGTCGAGCAAGTTGCTCATCAGCCAAGCTTGGAAAGCGCGCTTGTGGTGTTTGTCAGCCAGGTCAAAAAGGCGATGAAGACCGAGTGTTGTTCTATCTACTTTGCCGATTACAGCCAGGATAACTTTGTCTTGATGGCCACCGATGGCCTCAACCCCGCCGCCGTGGGTAATTTCCGCCTAGGCTTTACCGAAGGCCTGGTGGGTCTTGTGGCTCAGCGTGAAGAGCCCATAAACCTTGCCTATGCCAAATCTCACCCGCACTTTATAACCTCAGATCTTGTTAAAGAAGAGCAGTACAACGCCTTTTTATCCGTGCCCGTGGTGCATCAAAAGCGGGTGCTTGGGGTTATTGTGGTGCAGCAAACCGCGGCCCGGGTATTTAGCGAAGACGAAGAGTCCTTCTTGATCACCTTATCGGCACAGTTGGCACCGCAGCTGGCCGATGCACAAATACAAACCCTGTTGCAACAGGACGACCTCAGCCACCGCTCGACCATGCTCAAGGGGATCTCCAGCTCCGGCGGTATTGCCCAGGGCGATGCCTATGTGGTGCTGCCCAAGGTCGATTTTTCGTCCGTGGAGCTGCGTAAGGAAGAGGATAAGCTCAAACAAAAGCAGCTGTTCTTGCAGGCGGTGGCGGCCACCCGCAAGGAATTTAGTACCTTGGCGGTGTCCATGCAAGGGCACCTGCCGAGCGAGGCGGTGGCGGTTTTTGAAGTGTATTTACAACTGCTCGATGCCCGCAGCCTAGGCCGCGATGTGGAGCAGGAAATTGCCGAGGGCTGGTGTGCTAAAAGTGCCTTAAAACGGGTGATTGAACGCTTGGTGCAGCAGTTCAATGACATGCAGGACCCTTATATTCGCGAGCGCGCCATCGATGTCAAAGACATTGGCCTGCGGGTGCTGTTCCATCTGCTCAATACCGAAAAGGCCACTAAGCCTTATCCGCAGAATACTATTTTAGTGGCTCATACCCTGACCCCGGCCATGCTGGCGCAGGTACCCAAAGAGCGCTTAAAAGGGGTGGTGAGTGTGCACGGTGCCGCCAACTCTCATGCCTCTATTTTGACTCGGGCCCTTAATATCCCCACGGTTTGGGGTATCAACGATATTCCGCTGCTGCAGTTCGACAATAAAGAGCTGATCATCGACGCCTATGCCGGGCGGGTGTACCTTAGTCCCAGTGAGGCGCTGAAAAAAGAATACGCGCAAATTCAGCACCGCGATGCCAAATTACACGACCAGTTTGAGTCAGAATACCACCTGCCTTCGACCACCCCGGATGGCAAGGCCATCGACCTGATGCTTAATGCCGGTCTGGATCTACAAACCGAGCTCGACAGCGCCCGTTATTGTGATGGCGTGGGTTTGTATCGCACCGAGTCCTGGTTTATGCAAAAAGGCACCTTTCCCTCCCAGCATGAGCAGGAGCAGTGGTACCGTCAGGTGCTGAACAGTTATCACCCGGCACCGGTCACCATGCGGACCTTGGACATAGGCGGTGATAAGGCCCTTGACTACTTTGATATTCAAGAAGAAAACCCCTTCTTAGGGTGGCGCGGCATTCGCGTTAGCCTGGATCATCCCGAGCTATTCCTGGATCAGGTTAAAGCCATGATCAAGGCTAATTCCGGTCTCGGTAACCTGCGCATTCTCCTGCCCATGATAAGCGAAGTCGGGGAGGTGGATGAGTCCATATCCCTGTTAGAGCGCGCCTACTATGAATTGCAGCAGGACTTTCCGCACGAATTCAGTTACATCGACAAACCCCTGGTTGGAGTGATGATCGAGGTGCCATCGAGCATCTATTTATTGCACGAGTTTGCCGCCAAGGTGGACTTTTGCTCGGTCGGCTCCAACGACCTTACCCAGTATCTGCTGGCGGTAGACAGGGCCAACTCCCGCGTCGCCAATCTGTTTGATTGTTATCACCCGGCCGTGCTGCGGGCTCTCAATAGCATTGCTGAACAATGCCAGGCAGCAAACTTTCCCTTTAGTCTCTGCGGCGAGCTGGCCGGTGAGCCGGAGGGAGCCATCTTGTTGATAGCCATGGGCTTTGACAGTTTAAGTATGAACTTTAGCGCCTTGCATAAGGTGAAGTGGGTGATCCGCCGTGTCGGCTTAAAGGCCTGCAAGCATTTATTGGCGCAATGTTTAAGCGCCGCCAATGCCAAACAGGTACATCGTTTGGTACGGGATTTCATGCTTGAACAGGGCTTGGGGCAACTGTTGTATCGACAAAAAGACGATGATGGCAAGCAATGAAATCCTCTTTATAACCTGATATATTAGCGATATAAGAAAACAGAATAAGTAAAATACATGGCAGATCCTATTTGGCTTTTTATCTTGTGCATGGTGCTAGGAAGCGTGGTGGGTTTTCTCGCCGGTCTGTTAGGCATAGGTGGTGGCCTGCTTATCGTGCCCGCGCTCAGTGCGTTGCTGGTGCATTTTAATGTCACCGATGTTGAACATGTATTGGTGATAGCCATTGCTACCTCACTGGCCTCGATTTTATTTACTTCCACGTCCTCGGCACTGGCCCATCATCGTAACCAGAATGTCCCCTGGGAAGTGGCACCCGCCGTTCTCTTTGGGGTGTCGAGCGGTGCGCTGTTCAGCGGTTTTATGGCCAGCTATATACCCCAGCAGGGGCTAAAAACCATTTTTGCCCTGTGCGTGATGTTTATTGCCCTGCGGATGATCTATTCCAGCCATAGGGCGACCAGCTCCCGACCCATGCCCTCAGATGTGGTGATCTTGGGTTCAACCTCGGTTCTCGGTGCGCTGTCCGGGCTGATCGGGATTGGCGGCGGCGCGCTTCTCGTCCCCCTGCTGAACTACTTTTCCGTGGACATGAAAAAGGCCATCGGCTGTGCTGCGGTCAGTGGTATTGCCATTGCGCTGTTTGGCTGCTTGGGTTACATTGCCTCCGGGTGGCAGGTGCAGGATATCAGTGACGGCTTTGTTGGCTTTGTTTACGTTCCCGCGCTGGCCGGTATTGTCGCAACCTCCTGGTTTACGGCGCCCTATGGTGCGCGCGCTACGCACTATTTACCCGTTTCACATATTAAAAAAATCTTCGCCTTACTGCTGGTGATCATCGCCTTACGTATGGTGTTTAGCTAGGCAAAAATAAAATTATGGCTTTAGAATTTCCACAAATTGACCCGGTGATTTTCGAAGTAGGGCCGCTGGCCGTACGTTGGTATGGCTTAATGTACTTAGTTGGCTTTGTATTGGCGATGTGGCTGGCAAACCGTCAGGCCGCCAAACCCGGTTCGGGCTGGAGTAAAGAAGAAGTCAGCGACCTATTATTTTACGGCATGCTCGGGGTGATCCTCGGTGGTCGTTTGGGTTATGTATTCTTTTATCAATTCGCTTATTTCCTCGAAAACCCGCTTTATTTATTCCGCATAGATCAGGGCGGCATGTCCTTCCATGGCGGCACGCTCGGGGTGATTGCGGCCATCTTCTGGTTTGCCAAATCGCGCGGTAAATCGTTTTTCGCCGTGGGTGACTTTGTGGTGCCCTTGGTGCCGCTTGGCCTGCTGGCGGGGCGTATCGGTAACTTTATTAATGGCGAGTTGTGGGGACGTACCTCGGATGTGCCTTGGGCCATGGTGTTCCCAACCGGCGGACCGGACGCGCGTCACCCATCGCAATTATACGAAGCATTTTTCGAAGGCCTGGTGCTGTTCTTAATTTTGCAGTGGTTTATTAAAAAGCCACGCCCTGCGGGCAGTGTCTCCGGGCTGTTCCTACTCGGTTATGGCACCTTCCGTTTTGCCATTGAATATTTCCGTGAGCCGGATGCCCATTTAGGTCTATTGGGCGGCATTATGTCCATGGGGCAGATTTTATCCCTGCCTATGATTATTCTCGGTGGGGCGCTTATCTACTGGGCGTACAGCAAAGCGGATAACGCCGCGGCATCGGCAACGAAGAAATAAGGGAGCAAAGATGAAACAGTATTTAGACTTATGCCGTCGCATCGTCGACACCGGCACCTGGGTGGAAAATGAGCGTACCGGGATCCGTTGTTTGACCGTGATTAATGCGGACTTGGAGTACAATGTTGCCGCCAACGAATTTCCACTGATCACTACCCGTAAAAGCTTTTTTAAGGCGGCCATTGCCGAACTGCTTGGCTATTTGCGTGGCTATGACAGTGCCGCCCAGTTTCGCGATATTGGCTGTAACACCTGGAATGCCAACGCCAACGAAAACCAGGCTTGGTTGAACAACCCCAATCGTCGCGGTGAAGACGATATGGGCCGGGTATACGGCGTTCAGGGGCGCAGTTGGCAAAAGCCGGACGGCACGCATCTGGACCAGTTAAAGAAGGTGGTTGATAACCTCAGCCGTGGTGTCGATGACCGCGGTGAAATCATCACCTTTTATAATCCCGGCGAGTTTGAACTGGGTTGTTTGCGCCCTTGCATGCACACTCATACCTTCTCCTTGTTGGGCGACACCTTGCACCTGACCAGTTATCAGCGCTCTTGTGATGTGCCCCTGGGTTTAAACTTCAACCAGATCCAGGTCTTTACCCTGTTAGCCTTGGTGGCCCAGATCACGGGTCATAAGCCGGGCATGGCCTATCACAAAATCGTTAATGCCCATATTTATGAAAATCAGCTTGAGCTGATGCGTGACGTACAGTTAAAGCGTGAGCCATTCCCTTCGCCGCAACTGCACATCAACCCTGAGATCAAATCCTTGGAAGATTTGGAAACCTGGGTGAGTACCGACGACTTTGAAATCTCCGGCTATCAGCATCATGACGCTATCCGTTACCCCTTCGCGGTGTAACCCAACTAACCAATCCTGTTGCCGCTCCGTTCAAGGGGCGGCAAGCATCCGCCGCTACCGAGTCTCTTAGACAAAAACACTCGCCAATAACTTGGCGTCTTATATAGCCAACGAAAGGCGTAAGCTGGGCCATACTCGGCGGATCTAACCCTAAGGATTACGTTAAGAGTTCCTCTGCCTGGGCGGTTTTTCACATCAGCAGCTGTTGGTTTCGCATGGCGCACAGCATCCACCTCTTTAGACGACCTAGATGACATCTTGGCGCTGATTTTGCTTAACAGCTTATAGAGAGTAATTCTACGGGTGAATGATGCGATACCTAATTCTATCTGCAACGTTAGTGCTAACTGCCTGCGCACAGTCGGAGCAAAGTACTCAGCAAATGAATGAACAGACGCAAGCCGGGCAATTGTCGGCACAGGCGATACATGGCCATACGCAACGCTTGGCCGAGCAACTGCTGGCGCGTATTCATGGCAATGAAGCGCGCCAGGGCGAACTGCACTTAAGCGGGCGTATCGCCGTGGGCACCTTTTTGCCCATTAAACAACTGGAGCATGACTCGCAGCAACCCAAGCAGCATGATCTCGGCCTGCAGTTGCAAGACGGGCTGGTTACCTTGATGACGCAAGCAGGATTCCAGGTGGTCGACTTTAAGCAAAGCGACGGTATTTATATGCAGACGGAGCAGGATAAGATGCTGGCCCGTGATGTTATGCGTTTAACGCAGCGTCATAACCTGGATTATTACCTAACCGGCACCTTGTTGCGCCAAGAGGACAGCTATGTGGTGAATGCGCGGCTTATCAAACTCGATACTCAGCAGGTGGTGGCAGCGGCGACGGACTATATCCCCGCCAACGTGATGTGGCCCGAGCAAAAGGGTATATTGCGTCACGGTCAGATCCACAGAAAAGAATACTAGACTCTAGGGTCTGTTTATCTTTGCGGTTTACTTTATGTTCAATTTAAACGCATTCTGATCACGACGCTCGTTATGATGCATAGTCATTCTATGTTCATAGCGAGTAACACAGAGCAGGATGCGTTTAGATGAACCCGCAGGGCAGCGCTTGTAGCGCATTTCTACTGTGTTATTACATGTTTATGTAGAATAACTACACCATACATGTGCCGCCTTGTATAAATACACTACAAACTGCTGCAGAAACGAACAACAAAGGTCAACAGACCCTTGAATAGGAGAGAGGAATGAATAAGCTAGCACTGACGTTAGCCTTGGCTGCACTGGCCGGTTGTGCCCAGCAGCATGGCATAGCTAACGCCGATGCCGCCAGCACTCAAGTTGAGGGTAACGAAGGAGAAGCCAATCCTAGGTTGCATGTGGACAAGGCCTTTTTCCAAGGTGAGCGCACTTACTACCCGCAGCTTAATGCGCAAAGCAAAACCATTAACGTCTATATTCAGGAGCTGGCTCAGGAGCTGGCGGTCAACCTGGATCAGGCGTCGATAACGACGGCGCTGGCGGTGACCACCTTTACCTATGTCGATAGCGATTTAAATCAGGGCAGTTTGCTGGGCAATCATGTCGCCGAGTCCTTGATGCACGAGCTTCATCAACTGCGGGTGCCGGTTATCGATTTTAAGCTGACCAGGCATATTCGCGTAACGCCTGAGGGTGACTTTGCCTTAAGCCGCGATTACCTGGATCTGGAAAGTGCCACGGCGGCTCAGTACCTGCTGACAGGTACCTTGACCGACAGCAGTGACGGGGTCCTGGTAAACGCCCGCATCGTCGCAGTGCAAAGTCGAACCCTGGTGGCCAGTGGGCAAATCTTACTGCCAGGCAGCACAGTAATGGCGCTGCAATCGCGACAAGTCGAAGAAGAGACAGGGGTATTATTAAAAAACTAGCCTAACGGGTGTAAGTAAGGGGTGCAGATAGCGCATCAACAATGAGCACTTGAGGTGAGGAATAACCGCTTAATCCCAATGAATGGGCTTGATTATCAAATACCTAGCTTTATAATCAACCCAGGGTCAGCAGACCCTGGGTTGGCCCCTTAGTTAAATGGATATAACAGCCCCCTCCTAAGGGGTAGTTGCAGGTTCGATTCCTGCAGGGGCCGCCATCTTATTGGGCCGCGAAGTAAGCGGCCAAATCGTCACTGCCGCCTATATGTTCGCCACCAATAAATACCTGAGGCACGGTTTCACGACCTGTGATGGCCTTTAAGCTGGTGAGCGAGACGTTATTGCCCAGGATGATCTCTTCAAACGTCAGGCCTTTCTCGGTCAGCAGGTTTTTTGCTTTCGTGCAAAACGGGCAACCGGGTTTGCTAAACAGGCTGACCGGCTGAGGCTTCACCTGCTGAGGATTGATGTACTCCAGCATGGTATCGGCATCAGACACCTCAAACGGGTCACCGGGCACATCCGGCTCGATAAACATTTTCTCAATCACGCCGTCCTTAACCAGCATGGAATAACGCCAGCTGCGCTTGCCGAAACCTAGCTCGTTTTTATCCACCAACAGGCCCATGCCGTCGGTAAATTCGCCATTGCCATCGGGTAACAGGGTAATGTTGCCCGCTTCCTGATGCTGCGCCCAGGCGTTCATAACAAAGGTATCATTCACCGAGACACAGACTATGTCATCAACGCCGTTTTGTTTAAATACCGACGCAAGTTCGTTATAGCGGGGCAAGTGAGTGGATGAACAGGTGGGTGTAAAGGCACCGGGCAGGGCAAAGACGATCACTGTTTTACCTGCAAAAATATCTGCACTGGTGCGTTTTTGCCACTGTTCATTGTCACGAATGGCAAAGGTGACATCCGGTACGCGTAGACCTGTGCTGTTTTTAAATTGGCTCATTAGTTTTAATCCTTATCTAAACAATGAGCCCAGTATGCCAAGATGAATTAAATCATTAAAATGGTTTAATTTGATTAATGTAATCGCTTTTTTGGATGTTTAGGTCAGCTTGCCCGAATGTTTCATTAAGGATTCACCAGCACCAGATCATTGAGCTGGATATTCTGCAGTGGCCGTTTTGAAACATTGCTGGCCACGGCACTGTGCTGATAGAGCTGGGTAATTTCGACCCGGTACAAGGTAGTTACCTGGCGTGGCAAACGCTTACCCGCATAAGTGACTGCCTGGCTGTTATGAGCTAGGGTGAGCTCTTGTCCCAGGGTCAAGCCATTGTCTTTGCCAAGGTTGATAATGACCTGTTGATCTTCGATATGCTTAATTTGGCCTTTGCTTGGCAGGCATTGCAGCGCCTGATTAAGGTCATACATTACCTGCTGGCTAAGAGCACTGACGCTGCGGCCATACTGACTTTGCCAAAAGATGCCGCTATGCACATCGACCAAAGCGGTTTTATCAAAATCCCAGGGCGCCTGAGTGTGATAAGCCTGTTGCCAGATCTTTTCAAAGCTCAGGGCATCAAACAGTATAAATTCCACGTTAAAAAAGCGCGCAAAGCTGTCGTCGGCCCAAAAGGCATAGTCGCTGTTGAGCTGCTGTCCTAAGGACACATCGGTGATATGCGAGAGCAGCACAAACTGGCTATTGCTGGCATTACCCACATAATCGATAAGCTGCTCATCATAATCGTACTGCTGTGAAAAGAAGGGCGCCACATCAAGGGCTTCTTTAAAATAGGGAGTCGGGCGCACATTCAATTCGGCCTGGCTCATCAGCGCAAAGAGCTGCTTGCTAAAGGCTTGAGGAATGTCAAATATTTGACCATCGCGGGCTTGCTGCGGGTTGGCAAATCCGGCGCGGGTTAGGGCAAAATGATTCCGTAAACCGCTTTGCTGGCACTGCTGAGCATCGGCACCTGCCCGTATATCAAGCTGTAAGGTCACACTCAGCAAGCCATCTTGTTGTTGCTCTTCAAGCACATGAATTTGCTGTACCTGGCCTTGACTCTGTATCCTGATGCTATCTTGCGTCAAGACTCCCTGACTCAGGGTTTGCACACTCGACAGCGATAACCCGGAGTACTGCAACGCCTGGGTAAGGGCATCATTGATAGCCTGCTGGCGCGCATCGGCGCTGCTTTGTCCGGCCAGGGGTGCGACCCCTGTGGTTTGTAGCCATTGTGCCGCCACATAGTGGCTGTAGGCAGAAAATAACAGGGCGCAAAGTAAAGCTGGGTATCGCATAAAAATCAGTCGTAGGATCTCACTTACATCAAGACCAGCAAAGAACATACCAGGTTAATCTCGCCCACGCTTTTTTGGCATTTTTTGTGCATACTATGGCAATCACATTAAATAGTGGAAGTGGAGAGCGAGATGCTGCGTCAAGTGGGCATAATTCTAGGGTTGGTGATCGGCGCTGCAGGCTGTAGCTCGATGTATGATAAGCACGTTGAGTACGCCATTGAACAACCGGATAGCTACCCTGTTTTAAAGGCGGTGGGGTATGCGCCCATAGCGCCGCAACCAGGCGAAACAGCCGAGCAAAAATCCCTGATGGCAATGAAGGCATCTAAGATAGAGGCCTATCGTGAACTGGCAGAGCAGGTATATGGTCAGCAACTCAGTGCCCATACCGAGCTGGCGCAAGCCGTTGCCAGTAACGATCAGCTAGAGGCCAAAGTGCAAGGGGTGATCCGTGGTGCCAAGGTAATGAGCAGCTATGTGGTTGGTGACAGTTATGCCACCGAGCTGGAGCTGGATATGAAGCGTGTTTACGATCTCTACATTAGCGAGACCAAGCCACGTAAGATAAAAAAAGTGAGCTATTACTGAGGCACTGACGAGCTTTTAGCAAGCCTTTAGCCAGCCGTTAGGCCTTTAGGTTACGCACCAGTTTATTGTCGCTGCGGTCAATGGCACCGTCGGCGGCATAGGTAATGGAGCTCGGCGCGCCGATCAATATATCTTTTAGCTGTTTAACGCTCAGTTGTGCCTGGTGGGCGGCATGGGCATTGATCTGGTTTTGCTGTTGGCACTGGGCAAGTAATTCCCGGGCGCTGTCGATCAATTGCTGGTCTTGCTCATCGCGTTCGCTTTGGCGGGCCAGGAGTTGGGCAATATGTTGATCTTGTTTTTGAATCTGGG
This sequence comes from Pseudoalteromonas sp. T1lg75, assembly GCF_002964705.1. GTDB lineage: Bacteria > Pseudomonadota > Gammaproteobacteria > Enterobacterales > Alteromonadaceae > Pseudoalteromonas. Next base: position 155,289 of record NZ_PQCD01000049.1, read on the forward strand.
TTAGGGCCTGGGCCTTGGCCGGGGTAATGCTTTTTAACTCGGTGCCGCTGCGACCGGCAATGACGGTGAGCTCGTCATTGAGCAAAACCAACAGCTCATTGAGGCTGTTGTGCTGTTGTTTCAAAGCCAGGGTAAGTGCCGAATCAGCCATACACATCAAACTCGAATGCGGCGATATTTTTCGCCAGCTTTTCGCTGTCGATCTGGTATTTGCCGGCGGCAATGGCTTTTTTCAGTTCGGCCACTTTTTGTTCATCGAATCCCGAAGAACGTTCTGCCTTTTCTTGCAATGAGCGCATTTGTCGTGCCTGTGGAGTGAGACTCACAGAATCGCTCGCGGCTTTGACATCGGCCTTGGTGGCAGCGCCAGTGGCCTGAGATTGCGCCGATTTTTGCTGCTCGATTTTTTGTTGCGGGCTATTATACACCGCGCCTTGCTGGCTCTTATTTACTTGATTAACCATGTCTTCGTACCTGAGCTAAACTGACCTTTGGATATTTTATCGGCCACTTACGCCATTACTTTAGCATATAATTTAGATATTCACTGCAACGGTTTCAACCGCGGTAACCTGGGCACTGAGCAAGCGTCCCGATTTACGGTTACGAACTCGGATGTTCTCCCCCAAGCCTCCATCCTCTAGTGCCTCGCCCGAGGTTTTAATAGTTAAGCCATTGATTTTGGCAACAATAGTCACGCTATCACCCTTGCATACCATGCACAACTGATTGAGGTTGATGGGCAGGCCTTGGCGTATCGTACGTTTGCTGCGACTGCCTATTACTAAATCCGGGGCTTCCACGTAACGGGCGCGGACAAAATGTTGTGGCCTTAACTCGGTGCTGACATCCGTAGCGGCAATAATCTGACCACGGGCAATATGGCTGTTGGCGACCACTATGGGTGAGAGCTTATCGATGCGCACATGCACGTATTGAGTCCACAGGGCCGGCTCTGGGCATTTGAGTTGCACCGTCACCTGGCGGTTAAAAGGGGGCTCGCTGGCGGTGGACAGCTCCGGCTCTTGAGCGCAGTGGCGCGAACCGATGCGTGCATCCAGGTCGATGGCCTTTACCTGCAGCTCCTGCTGCGGTTTTATCTGGGCTAAGGCGATAATATGTTGCTCAGCCAAGGCTTGTAAGCGCTCGCGGCTGTAGTCCTTGTTTTGGTTTGCTTGCGCCTCGGAAAAAGGGCTTAGAAATAGAGCGTTCAGCAGCCAGAAGCCATGAATAAAGATTATTTTTTTGAACATACTGAGGGCCTTTCGACTATGCTTATTGCACAAAACAGGGTATAACTACGAGGCGTCAAATAGCAGACGCGCAAACGTAATTATGCTGACTTGGTTAGCTCAAAGCAAAAAGCGTTCCTATCTGGCGCATACTGGCGCAAATCTGTAGTTTTAAGTCAATGCTAGGAGGGCCCCGATGGCTGGCATTTTAGATTCTGTCAATCAACGCACCCAGCTGGTGGGTCAAAATCGCCTTGAACTCTTGCTGTTTAAACTTAAGGGGCGTCAGCGCTTTGGCATCAATGTGTTTAAGGTGCGCGAAGTTTTGCAGTGTCCCGCGCTCACCAAAATGCCCAAGAGTAATCCCTATATTCGCGGCGTTGCTCATATTCGCGGGCAAACTATTTCCGTTATAGACCTGTCGATGGCCGTGGGCGGCCCAGCGATCACCGATACTCAGGATTGTTTTGTCATTATCGCCGAGTACAACCGCTCGGTGCAGGGCTTTTTGGTCGGTGGCGTCGAGCGCATCGTCAACATGAATTGGGAAAACATCATGCCGCCCCCCTCGGGAGCTGGTCGCTATTCCTATTTGACCGCCGTCACCGAGATAGACAAGGAACTCGTTGAGATCCTCGATGTGGAGAAGATCCTTGCCGAGATAAGTCCGGTTAATACCGAAGTCAGCCAGGGCATTGCCGACGACGGCGAAATGCAGCGGGATATTGGCGAGCGCATCGTCTTTATCGCCGACGACTCGGCGGTGGCACGTAATCAGGTAACAAGGGCACTGGAGCCGCTTGGGGTGCAAACCGAGCTGGCCAAAAATGGCAAAGAAGCGCTGATGCGTCTTAAGGAAATTGCCGAGCTTGATTGCCAAAAGACCATTACCGAACGGGTGGCACTGTTGATCTCCGATGTGGAAATGCCGGAGATGGACGGCTATACCTTAACCGCCGAGGTGAAAGCGGACCCCAAACTAGCGCCCATGCATGTGATCTTGCATACCTCCTTAAGTGGGGTGTTCAACCGCGCCATGATTGAGAAGGTCGGCGCCGATGACTTTATCGCTAAATTTAATCCGGACGAGTTAGCGAGTGCGGTAAAAAAATGGGTGCACAACGACTAAGGTCCGTGTTGCCCATCCTGGTTAATCACCACTAAGTGAGTCATAGATTGGAAAATAAGCACTTACAGCTTAACGAATATAATCAGTTTCGTGCCTTTTTAGAGCAGCAATGCGGCATAGTGCTCGGCGACAGCAAACAGTATCTGGTTAAAAGCCGATTGGCTCCCTTGATGGCACGCTTTGGTGTCGATACCCTGTCGCAGCTGGTGCACAAAACCTTGAGTCCCCATGAGCGGCAACTTCGTGCCGCCGTGGTGGATGCCATGACCACCAACGAAACCTTGTGGTTTCGCGATCAATATCCGTTCGAATTACTGAAGAACCGGCTGTTACCCGAGTTTAAAGGCCTGGCGCGACCATTAAAGATCTGGTCGGCGGCCAGCTCTTCCGGCCAGGAACCTTACTCCATCGCCATGACCTTGGCCGAATATCAGCAAAGCCGCCCCGGTGCGCTGAATCCCAATGTGCAAATCGTCGGCACCGATATTTCCAACAGCATGCTGGAGATGTGTAAAAAGGGTGAGTATGACGCCCTGGCTTTAGCCCGAGGCCTTAGCGCCGAGCGTCGTCGTAAGTTCTTTATCGATGGCGATAACGGCATGGCCCGGGTCAACGACCATATCAAGCGCATGGTCAGCTTTCGCCATCTTAATCTGCTCGACTCCTATGCCTTACTGGGCAAGTTCGACATTATCTTTTGCCGCAATGTGCTGATTTACTTCGCCCCCGAAGTGAAGGCCAAAATTATTGCCCAGTTTGCCCAGGCCCTGAACCCCGGCGGCTACCTTCTGCTCGGCGCCAGCGAGTCCATGACTGGGCTCAGTAACGATTTCACTATGCTGCGTTGCAATCCCGGTATCATCTACCAAAAAACACATAAAAACATATAGTTAAAATCTATGGTATAAGAATTGCTGTAGCCCTTTCCACAGTCAAAAATTTGGAGAGGCTATGGCTATTAGCTTTGATAAAGCGTTTGGGGTTCATCCCCAGGCGATGCTTATACGTTCGCAACGCGCCGAGCTCCTGGCGTCGAATATTGCCAATGCAGATACCCCGGGATACAAGGCCAAAGACATCGATTTTGCCACCGCCCTAAAAGCGGCAAAAAGTGGGCAGCTAAGCGGCAATCGACTCACCACCACGCACCCGGATCACCTGCATGCAGGCACGCAAATGAACGCTGGGTTTGCTAAATTTCGCGTTCCAAATCAAACAGATACAGGTGATGGTAACTCTGTTGATGTACAGGTGGAACGGAACTTGTATACACAGAATGCCATAGAGTATCAGGCCAGCCTAAGTTTTATGACCGGCAAGATTTTAGGTCTTAAGAAAGCGCTAGGCGGTCAAGGAGCATAACCATGAGTTTATTTAATGTTTTTGATGTTGCCGGCTCGGCGATGAGTGCACAGAATGTGCGTCTCAACACCACCGCCAGTAACCTTGCAAATGCCAACTCGGTGAGCTCCTCTGTGGAACAAACCTACCGTGCTCGCCAGCCCGTGTTTGCTGCCCAATTGCAGCAAGCCCTGGGTAAAGAGCATGGTGAGTCTGTAGGCGTGAAGGTATTGGGTGTGGTGCAAAGCGATAAGCCATTGCAGGTCGAGTACAACCCCAATCACCCCATGGCGGATGCCAAAGGCTATATCTACAAACCCAATGTTAATGTGGTGGAAGAGATGGCCAATATGATTTCTGCCTCGCGCTCCTATCAGACCAATGTGCAAATCGCCGATTCAGCCAAGCAAATGCTCACCAAAACATTGCAGCTTGGTCGCGGGTAAAGTGAGGATAGAGCATGAGCAATAATGTGCAATCAACCTCGGGATTAGGGTCGTTATATTGGAACGATAACCAGCCCAAGACAGAGGAAAAAAATGATGAGTTAACGCAAGAAGATTTTTTCAGCTTGCTGACTCAGCAATTGTCTTATCAGGACCCGAGTAAACCGGCGGATAACGACCAGATGATTGCACAGATGACCAACTTCACCATGGCCGAGGGGATCTCCAAGCTTAACGAGAACTTTGCTTCCTTGGCGGCCTCCATGACTTCTAACTCCGCCTTACAGGCTTCAACTCTGGTTGGCAAGAAGGCGCTGTTGGAGTCGGACACCATAGAGCTTAACAGCGGTGAAGTAAGTAAGGGTACGGTATTGGCACCGGATACGGTGGATAACCTGACCCTGACCATAAAAGATAGCAGCGGACAAATTATCGATACCGTGGATTTAGGTGCGCAAAGTGCCGGTGCTATTCGTTTTGAGTGGGACGGCCTGGACGCAGATGGTCAGCCATTCCCGCCGGGCGAGTATCAAATTGTCGCCGAGGGCAGCATCAATGGCGAATTTAACGCCTTGCCCCTGGCAACCTTTAAGAATATTGAGAGCGTCAATATTAATGGCGCAAATGGAATTATCGTCAATACCAAAGAGGGCGCGGTGCGACTATCTGAGGTAGCGGAAATTTCTGTGTAACAGCTGCGCCGTTAGGCACTAATCGAAGAGGTGAAACATGAGTTTCAATATCGCATTAACCGGGCTTGCTGCAGCCCAGAAAGACTTGGACGTTACCGCGAACAACATTGCCAACGTCAATACCACGGGCTTTAAAGAGTCACGTGCCGAATTTGCCGATGTGTATGCGGCTTCGGTATTCAGTGCCGGCAAAACCAAAAGCGGCGACGGTGTGCAAACCACCATGGTGGCGCAGCAGTTCCACCAGGGCTCACTTAAATTTACCAACAATGCCCTGGATTTGGCGATCACCGGCGACGGCTACTTTGCCATGACCGACAGCCTGGCGTCGCAAGACATGACCTACACCCGTGCCGGTGCCTTTAAGCTTAACGACGATAACTTTATGGTCGATGCCAAGGGTAACTTCTTGCAAAGCTTCCCGGTCGACCCCAGCTCAGGTGATACCTCATCGGTGAGCCTAAGCACCGCTAACCCGATCCAGATCCCCGATGCATCCGGTTCGCCGCGCGCCACACAAAACGTGTATTCATCCTTTAACCTGGATGCCACCGCCGATGCCCCGGGCCTAGTATTTGAGCCGACCGACCGTGCCACCTATAACTCGTCGACCTCGACCACTGTGTATGACTCGCTGGGTGAGCCGCATATTCTGCAGTATTTCTTCGTTAAAAAAGACCCGGCCACGGCGCCTAACGAGTGGGAAGTGTATGCGACTATGGATGGCAAGGTCATCGATCCGGGCACGGGCGCCGAGCAACCAGCTTCGCCGTTCACGCCTTTGGTTGAGTTTGGCTTTGATTCCAGTGGCTTACCGGCGACCACCAATGGCAACCCGAATGTGACCCCGAGCACCTTCGATGAGGTTACGCTGCCGGCAGGACCGGGCACCGGCTTGTCGACTCTGTTAGACAATGGCGCCACCTTCCCGGACTCGGGTGTGGAGCTGAACTGGCGCGATGAGGGTAATACAGCCAACAAGGTACCGACTCAGTATGCCAGCCGCTTTGAAGTGAAAGCCCTGGAGCAAGACGGCTCGACCGTAGGTCGTCTTGCGGGCATCGATATTGGCACCGACGGTAAGGTTGTGGCGTCGTACAGTAATGGCGATTCCACCTTCCTGGGCCAGGTCGCCATGGTGCGCTTCCCGAACTCACAAGGTTTGCAGCAAGTGGGTAATACCGGCTGGAAAGAAAGTATTGAATCCGGTGAGCCGATCGCCGGTGAGCCGGGTACGGGTACCCTGGGCACCATTAACTCTTCGGCGCTGGAGCAGTCAAACACCAACCTGACCAACGAGCTGGTGGACCTGATCACCGCACAGCGTAACTTCCAGGCCAACTCGCGGGCGCTGGAAGTGAACTCAACATTGCAGCAGAATATCCTGCAGATCCGCTAAGGGTAGTTGAGATTATTAAGGCCACGTTTACGTGGTCTTTTTTGTGTCCTTATTTTGTCGTCATTGTTGGTATTAATCTTGCTTTTCCTACCCTAGTTAAGAATTGTGGGAGCAAGCCAATGGATAAAATGCTGTATATAGCAACTTCCGGCGCCAAACAAAGCCTGTTGGGGATGGCGGTTAAGAGTAATAACCTGGCCAATGCCAATACCACGGGGTTTAAAGCCGATATTGCTCAGGCGCGGTCGATGCAGGCCTTTGGTGAAGGGTTGCCGACCCGGGTCTTCGCCTTGCAGGAGCGTGCCGGAACCAACACCAGTGCCGGCGGTATTTCCGCTACCGGACGCGATCTCGATATCGCCATGAGCGAGCAGGGCTGGTTGACTGTGCTCGATGATGCCGGTAGCGAGGCCTACACCAAGGCCGGCTCGCTGAGTGTCACCCAAGAAGGCCTGCTGGTGGATCGTGAAGGTCGCCAGGTGGTGGGCGAGGGCGGCCCAATTATTCTGCCCCTGCCCATAGAAAAAGTCAGCTTTAGTAAGGATGGCACCATACAGGTTCGCCCCCAGGGCGCGCCGGCCAACTTTCTAGAGGAAGTGGACAGGCTGAAAATAGTGCAGGCCAGCGGTCGCCAGGTCGAAAAAGGCAATGATGGCCTGTTTCGTGGCCGCGAAGGTCAAAACATTGACGTTTCCGCCGAGGTTTCCATTATCCCCGGAGCGTTGGAAACATCCAACGTCAATCCGGTCCATGAAATGGTGGACATGATCAGCCATCAACGCCAATTCGAATTACAAGTCAAGCTAATGAAAACCGCCGAAGAAAATGATCAGCGCGCCGAATCATTGCTGCGCATCGTTTAGCCTTAGCGAGGAGTTAATAATATGAACCCAGCATTGTGGATCAGTAAAACCGGGCTTGATGCCCAACAAACCGATATTTCGGTGATTTCCAACAACCTCGCCAACGCGAGTACGGTGGGCTACAAAAAGAGCCGCGCCATTTTTGAAGACCTGCTCTATCAAAATATTAATCAACCGGGCGGGCGTTCGTCCCAGGACACGGAAATGCCTTCGGGCCTGATGCTTGGCGCTGGTGCCAAGGTGGTAGCAAACCAAAAGAACTTTTCTCAGGGTAATATGCTGAGTACCGAAAACTCCATGGACTGGATGATCCAGGGCCAGGGTTTTTTCGAGGTATTACTGCCCGATGGCAATATTGCCTACAGCCGTAACGGCCAATTCACCACGGATGAAGACGGCCGTATCGTCACCAGTGGTGCCGGCTTCCCGGTGCAACCGGAAATGAACGTACCCGACGATGCCCAGTCACTGACCATCTCGCAAGACGGGGAGGTCTCGGTGCGCATCGCCGGTCAGGCGGATAACGTAGTGATCGGCCAGCTGGTGATCAGCGACTTTATCAACCCATCCGGTTTGGAACCCATGGGTCAAAACCTCTATACCGAAACCGCCGTCAGTGGTGCGCCGGTACAGGGTAACCCGGGTGTTGATGGCCTTGGCATCATAGTTCAAGGGGCACTGGAAACCTCCAACGTGAATGTCACCGAGGAGTTGGTGAACCTGATTGAAACCCAGCGCGTGTATGAGATGAACTCCAAGGTGATTTCATCCGTGGACCAGATGTTGAGCTACATTAACCAGCAACTCTAAGGCAGCATTATGATGACTAGGTCTTTATGGTTGGCGGCCGGTGTGTCGGCTACCCTGGCATTAAGCGGTTGCGAAACGACACAAAATGCCACAGTGGTAGCGGATGATCCCTATTATGCCCCCATGTATCCGCAGCAGGCGCCGCAAAACATCAACAATAACGGGGGCTTGTTTAACCCCGTGTTGGCCAATGATCTGTATGCGGATCAAAAGGCGTTGCGTACCGGTGACATCATTACCGTGGTGCTGCGCGAGTCGACCCAGGCGTCAAAAACGGCAAAAACCGAAACCGATAAGGAAACCGAAGTGGGTCTGGACCCGGTTATTGGTCTTGGTGGCAACCCGGTGAATATCGGCGGCGACAGCATAGAGCTGGGAGTAAAATCCAACGCAGCCTTTACCGGCGATGCCAAGTCGAATCAATCGAACAGCTTAGCCGGCAATATCTCGGTTAACGTGATGCGGGTGTTGCCTAACGGTAATCTGGTGATCCGCGGTGAAAAATGGCTCACCTTAAACACCGGTCAGGAGTTTATTCGCCTAGAGGGCATAGTGCGCCCGACCGATGTCAGCGCCCAAAATACGGTGGAAAGCACCGCATTGCCAATGCCCGCATTCAGTATTCGGGTAAGGGCGACATGCAGGAAGCGCAAAGTGCCGGTTGGCTATCGCGCTTCTTTATGGGCTCGTTGTTTCCGTTTTAAGGAGTATCAATATGCAATGGTTTAGCGTCATCATCGCCACACTCGTAACTGTGGCAAGCCTGCCGGCTCAGGCCGAGCGCATCAAGGATGTGGCCATGGTCGAGGGCGTACGAAGCAACCAATTGGTGGGTTATGGTCTGGTGGTGGGTCTTCCCGGCACCGGTGAGAAAAACCGCTATACCCAGCAAAGCTTTAAGGCCATGCTCAATAGTTTCGGCATTACTTTGCCGGCCAATTTGCAGCCCAAGATTAAAAACGTTGCCGCCGTTGCCGTGCATGCGGATATGCCGGCCTTTATGAAGCCGGGGCAAACCATGGATGTTACCGTGTCTTCCATCGGTAGCGCCAAAAGCCTGCGTGGCGGCACCCTGTTGCAAACCTTCTTAAAGGGTATCGACGGAAATGTGTATGCCCTGGCTCAGGGCAGCCTGGTCGTCGGTGGTCTCGGCGCCGAGGGTCTTGATGGCAGTCAGGTGGTGATCAATACCCCAACGGTGGGGCGCATTGCCAATGGGGCTACGGTCGAGCGAGCTATTCCCAGCCCCTTTACCCAAGGCGACTATATTACCTTTAACCTTAATCGCCCGGATTTCACCACCGCAAAACGCCTGTCCGATACCATTAATAATCTGCTCGGCGGCGATACCGCCACCGCTATGGATGCCGCCTCGGTGCGGGTGTTGGCGCCGCGGGACATGGCGCAACGGGTCGCCTATTTATCGACCTTGGAAAATCTCGAGTTTGAGCCCGCCGACAATGCCGCGAAAATTATAGTTAATTCGCGCACCGGCACCATAGTGATAGGCAAAAACGTCAAATTGCAGCCGGCGGCCATTACCCATGGTGGTCTTACCGTGACCATCGCCGAGAATGCCCAGGTGTCGCAGCCTAATGCCCTGGCCGGCGGCCAGACAGTGGTGACCAATCAAAGCATTATCGATGTTCAGCAAGACGACTCGCGCGCCTTCGTATTCGACCCTGGCGTGAGCCTGGATGACCTGGTGCGAGCCATAAACGAGGTGGGCGCCGCCCCGGGCGATCTGATGGCAATTCTAGAAGCGCTCAAAGAAGCCGGCGCCATTAATGGTCAGTTGGTGGTGATTTAAGCCCAGGTAATTGATCTACTGATAAAAAGGCCCGCCGTGATTGCGGGCTTTTTTATTGGCTGTTGGTATACAAATTGCATTGTTAGCAGCATTAATTGCTCACATGGTTTTAATCTCGTCAGCACAATGGATGCCAACCAACTACAACAACAAAGTGTATTTGACCTAACCAGCCTAGACAGGTTGCGTCAGGATGCCCTCAAGCAGCCCAAGGGCAGTGAGGGTGAGCGCGCGGCACTGAAGCAGGCGGCACAGCAGTTTGAGTCAATCTTTACGCAAATGCTGCTTAAAAGCATGCGTCAGGCAAATGCCGCTTTTGAGGATGAAAACAGCCCTTTTAACGCCAGCAGTGTCAAATATTTTCAGGACATGCACGACCAGCAGTTATCCAGCGAGCTGTCGAAAAACGGTTCCTTAGGCTTGGCGGATATCATAGTGCAGCAGCTCTCGCCAGAGCAGGGCAAATATGTTCCGGCCGAGGTGTTGCGTATGCCGCAGGTGGCAGGTGCTCGCTCGGTTAAAGGCGCAGACACTCAGGTGCAGGCTGCATCCGTCAATCGTCAGGTGGCAGCCGAGGTAAAGGCTGATACCAGGGCTGAGACCATAGCCGAGACCATAGCCGAGACCATAGCCGACACCAAGACCGAGACGCCGAGCTTCCAAGGGGCGCAGGACTTTATCGAGGGCGTGTGGCAATTTGCCCGTCAGGCGGCGGCAAAAATTGGCGTACATCCCGGGGTGATGGTAGCGCAGGCGGCTTTGGAAACCGGCTGGGGTAAGCACATCATTCAATCCGCCAACGGCGAGAGCTCTAATAACCTCTTTAACATCAAGGCCCACCGTGACTGGCAAGGAGCCAGCACCGCTAAAACCACGGTGGAGTATGAGCAAGGTGTGGCTGTAAAACGCAATGAGCCGTTTCGCATGTATGACTCCTTGCAACAAAGCTTTGACGATTTTGTTTCGTTTTTACAAAGCAATCCCAGATATCAACAGGCGCTGGCGGTGGCCGATAAGCCTGCCGCCTTTATCGATGCCATCAGTGCGGCCGGTTATGCCACCGACCCCAACTATGCCACTAAAGTGAAGCGCGTTCTTGCTCAACCCGAATTAAAGGCCCTGGTAGGCTCGCTACCAGGCATTGGAGACTAAGGTATGTCTTTTAACTTACTTAATATTGCCAGCTCTGGCATCCGTGCCAGCACCGAGCTGCTCAATACCGCCAGTAAGAATATAGCGAATGTGAATACCGCCGGTTATGTGCGTGAGCGCACCGAGCACGGCGGCACCATAGACAATCAAATTGGCCGCGGTGAAACCTATCGCCTGCTTAATGAGTTTGCCCAGCAGCAGCTTAATCGCGATACCTCAAACCGGGCTTTTTTCGAGCGTTTTACCGCCGATGCCGGCCGCGTGGACACCATGTTTTCCGAGGAATCGACCAGCTTATCAACGCAAATTAATAATGTTTTTAATAACTTGCAAGAGGCGTTGAACCAGCCGGCGAACAGCACTACCCGGTCCTTGTTCTTCAGCAATGCCCAGGGCTTTGTCGATCAGCTCCATACTCTGTCGGGGGCGCTCAACGAGCAACAGCAGGCGGTCAATGAGCAGCTGTACGGTTTAAGCGAAGAAGCCAATGGCTTGATTGAAAAAATCAGCGAGCTTAACAGCAAGATCACCGCCGTGCATGGCAGTGATACCCAGGCCAGTGCCAGCAACCTGTATAACGAGCGTGATCTGGCGATCAAGGAGCTCTCGGCCCTGGTGAATATCGAAACCACCGATGGCCCTCATGGCGAGAAGCTGGTGTTTATGAGCACGGGTGAGTCCCTGGTGATGGAAAACGGCACCTTTAATATGTTTTCTTTGCAAGGGGACCCAGATCCCAGCAAGATGGAGCTCAAGCTCGATGTGCAAGATGGCAAAGCCATCGCCATCGATATCGACCCTAATACCCTGAAGGGTGAAATTGGCGGGGTGCTGGCCTATCGTGATGAGATCCTGATTCCGGCGCAAACCCAGCTTGGGCAAATGGCCTTGTCCTTTGCCGATGCCTTTAACCAGCAAAATGCCCTGGGTATGGCGGGCAATGGTGAGCTTGGGGGCGATCTCTTCACTCTGCCAAGCGTGGCCGGTCTGGCCCATGGCAACAGCAACGCCGAACTCAGTGCTACCTTAGCGCCCGGGCAGGGCACCAATATTCCCGCCAGTGATTTTCGCCTTGAGTTTACCGGTCCCGGTGCCAACGATGTTCTGGTGCAACCCATAGACGCTTCCGGCAATGCCATAGGCACCGCATCGGCGGCCACCATAGCCGCCAATGGCGATGTGGACTTTGGTGGCAATGACTCTTTCGGCCTGCAAATTAATGTCAGTACCCTGGGCGCGATTGGCGATAAGGTGGATATCAAGCTCAATAGTGCCGCCGCCAGCCAGCTGACCCTGGCCACCGACCAGGGAGAAGACCTGGCCCTGGCCTCGCCCATACGCACCGAAACGAATATTAATAATAACTCCGAGGCCAGCATTAGCGCCGGCTCGGTAACCAGTATTGGCACCGGCTTCCTACCCGGACCGCCACCAAGTCTGGCCAACGGCGAGCTGACCCTGACCAAGGTGGCAGATCCGGATCAATACACCCTGTCCGACAGTGCCAATTCGGTGACCTTTACCTTGAGCGACCCAAAAGACGGTATTCTCGCCCAGGCCGGTGCGCCTTTTGATGCCTATGGCTTTGATTTTGATATTAAAGGCACGCCCGAGGTGGGCGATAGCTTTAGCGTCGAATTTAATGAGCAGGGCTTTGATGATAACCGCAACGGCCAGGCCCTGGCGGATTTGCAAAACCAGAATCTGGTGCGTCAAAGCGTGAATGCCCAAAACGATGGCAGCAATGGCAAAACCTTCAACCAGGCCTATGCCGGGACAGTGAGTGATATCGGCATGGTGACGGCGCAGGCACAAACCAGCTTTGGCGCCTTCAGTGCCTTGGAAGCCCAGTCTAATGCCTGGTACGAGTCGCTGTCCGGGGTCAACCTCGACGAAGAAGCCGCCAATTTATTGCGTTTTCAACAAAGCTACTCGGCGTCGGCCCGTATTTTGCAAACCGCCCAAACCGTTTTTGACACCCTGCTTAGCTCTGCGAGGTAACTGCTATGCGTTTATCAAATAATATGTTTTATCAAAACAGCCTGAACCAGTTATTGAGTAAGCAATCGGATGTGTTGCAGGCGCAGAACCAGGTGGCCACCGGCGAGAAATACAGCAGCGCGTCTCAGGCGCCCAGCGATTATGCTCAGGCCATGCTGTTGGGCGACAAAATACAGATCAATGAGCAGCATGAGAAAAACATCAATATGCTCAGCAGCCGCTTAAACACCCAGGAAAGCGTGCTGCAAAATATCAATACCACGATTCAGTACGCCGAGGAGCTGGCGGTGCGTGCCGGTAACGGCGCCCTCAATGAGCAGGATAAAAAAGCCCTGGCCAGCGAGCTTAAAGAGCTGCAAAAAACCTTATACGAGCTGATGAACACGCAAACGGAAGACGGCAAATTCCTGTTTTCTGGCTATCAGGACGCCAGTCAGGCCTACAAATTCGACAGCGTGGCTGGCGAATATGTGTATCAGGGCGATCAGGGCCAGCACCAGATCACCATAGCCAATAACGTTAAAATCAATTCCAGCGACAATGGCTTTACCACCTTTGAGAAGGTTGCGGCACGATTGAATATCGCCGATACGGATTTAGGCACAGGCATCGCGGTTATTGCCGATCAGGGGGCCTTTGATGCCTTTCATCAGGCCAACTATGATGACGTTACTGCGGCCAACAACAGCTTTACCATCAATGTGCTGCCACCGGCACCGGGCACGACCAGCGAGCAATATGAAATAGTCGACAGCACAGGCACCGTATTACAAAGCGGCGACTACAGCGGTGAACCCATCGACTTCAATGGCATTAATATGACCCTTAATGAGGGGGAAACCACGGCCAGCGTGACCCTTGAGGCACCGCAAAAGCAAAATGTCTTAAATACCCTGGGTGATTTGATCAATACCCTCGAAGATGGCTCGCTGACCAATGAGCAATACCACCATAATCTCGCCGATGCCAATGTGGGCTTGCGCAACGCGTCGGAAAAAGTGGTCTATACCCAGGCTACCTTGGGCGCACGCATGACCGCCCTGGAGCGAGTACAAGACAGCAACAGCGCCCGCGAGATCAACAATCAGGCGGCGCGCTCTAACCTGGTGGAAGTTGATATGGCCGCGGCCATCAGCGAATTGACGCAACATGAAACCGCCTTGCAAGCCTCTCAGGCCACCTTTGGCCGCCTGGCTAAGCTGTCGCTGTTTGATTATATCGGTTAACGCCCTGTCGGCTTATGCCGCAGGTGATGATTTCAAAAGGACCCCCTGGGTCCTTTTTTATTATCGTCGGTCAGACTATTGCCACCCGGCAAAACAAGCGGCAAGAAGCTGACAATGGGCGCTGGTTGCTGACTATCTAATTTTTAAAATAAATATTATGTTTATGATTAATAAGGCAAAAATAATTTTGGCACGGTGTGTGTATAGAGTTTAAAGAAATAATATCCCAAGTGGTTCGCCTTACTTGTAAGAACCACGGTAAACCTCTTAGGAGATGGTAAAATGGCTTTAAGTGTAAATACGAACGTTGCGTCGCTCAACGGCCAGCGTAACCTATCAAAATCCGGTCAAGCGCTGGAAACCTCGATGCAACGCCTGTCGTCAGGCCTACGTATTAACAGCGCCAAAGACGATGCCGCCGGTCTGCAAATCGCCAACCGCCTGACATCGCAGATCAACGGTTTGACCGTGGCCCAGCGTAACGCCAACGATGGTATTTCCATGGCCCAAACCGCCGAAGGAGCGATGCAGGAATCGGCCAATATTTTGCAGCGTATGCGAGACCTGTCTTTGCAGTCGGCGAACGGTTCAAACAGCGCCGATGACCGCAAGGCCCTGCAAAAAGAAGTAGCGGCACTCCAACAAGAATTAACCCGTATCGCCGAAACCACCAAGTTCGGTACCACCAGTCTGTTGGACGGCTCGTTTGGGACTAAACAGTTTCAGGTGGGTGCCAACGCCAATGAAACCATTAATGTGAGCCTGGGTAATACCTCGGCCGATGCCATCGGCATCCATGAAATTACCGGCGCCGGTACCGTCTTAGGCACAGAGACTGCGACAAGTGACCTTGCTACCCTGTTGGGCACCACCACAAATGACACCTTGAATATTAACGGCACCGATATCGTAGTTACCAGCGGTGAAGGTGCGGCGGATATCGCCGAAACAATTAACCAGGCAGGCATTGGCGTCAATGCCGAAGCCGTGTTGGAAACCACCATCAGTGGTATTTCCGGTGCAACTGCGGTGTTGACTCTTGGTCCGGATACCTATGATCTGGCCACCTATGGCGGCGATATGGAGCGTCTGGCGGAAGACATGCTGGCCGATGGCTATGATGCTATTTTCGATGCCGACGGTAACGGCGGTAATGGCGAAATTACCCTTAAGGCGACCGGTGTAAACGGTATTAGTTCGACCGATACCAAAGCTGGTGTGGCCTTTAATTTAGGCGGTGTGACGGCTCCATCTAACGGCTCTGCGGCCGTGGCTTCAACTTTGGAGCTGGGCTCGGCGGATAAAATCGGTATTTCAGGTAACACGGCCGATCAGTTATTTGGTTCTGGCGTGATTGGTGCTGGCGGTACTTCGGCACTGACCTCGGTAGAGAGCATAGATATCAGCGGCTCGACCTCTGCAGGTGCCCAAGATGCCATCAAGACCATAGACGCGGCCCTGGCGCAAATCGACTCGCAGCGTGCCAGCCTGGGTGCGGTGCAAAACCGTTTTGGTCACACCATCTCTAACCTGGCCAATGTATCGGAAAACGTGTCCGCCTCGCGCAGCCGTATCCAGGATACCGACTTTGCCGTAGAAACAGCGAATCTGACTAAAAACCAGATACTGCAACAGGCCGGTACCTCGATTCTGTCGCAGGCGAACCAGTTGCCGCAGGCGGCAATCAGTCTCTTGGGCGGCTAATTTTTTCCCATTCCTTGGTATTAAAACCGCGGCTATCCGCGGTTTTTTGCTTTTATCTATATGAAAAATATGAATTTAATTATTTTTCAAAAAAATTGTTAAAGTTATTTTTTGGCCGGCCGTTAACCTAATCAGAACGGAGCTGGAACAAGAATAGTGTTGATGGCTCTTGGTGAATACGACTTAAAGAATTACGACAGTAATCAGGAGTTTGAACATGGCTTTATCAGTAAATACCAATACCACCTCGTTAAACGCCCAGCGTAACCTAGGCAAGTCTAGCTCAGATCTACAAACGTCAATGCAACGTTTGTCTTCTGGTCTGCGTATCAACAGCGCCAAAGACGACGCCGCGGGTCTACAAATCGCTAACCGTCTAACCTCGCAAATCAACGGTCTGGGTGTGGCTCAGCGTAATGCCAACGACGGTATCTCAATGGCACAAACCGCAGAAGGTGCGATGCAGGAATCTGCTAACATCCTTCAGCGTATGCGTGACCTGGCACTTCAATCTGCGAACGGTTCAAACAGTGCCGACGACCGTGCCGCGCTGCAAAAAGAAGTAGGCTCGCTACAACAAGAATTAACGCGTATCGCCGAAACCACTAAGTTCGGTCAAACCAGCTTACTTGACGGCTCTTTCGGTACCAAGCAGTTCCAGGTAGGTGCCAACGCCAATGAAACCATTAATGTAACCTTGGGTAATATGTCAGCCGATGCCATTGGCGCTTATGAAGTTAAGGGCAGTGCCGCCGGTGCAGTTACAGGCGCAGCTGCAACTGCAACAACGGATTTGGCTACAACTTTGGCTAATGTTGCTACTGCTGGTTTAAACATAAACGGTGTAACGATTGATGATAGTAAAGTCACTGGAAAGGGGGCGGCAGACATTGCTGATGCAATTAACGACGCTGCCACTGGGGTTACCGCTACGGCGAAACTAGACGTCACCATTGCGGGCCTGACATCGGCTGACGATAGTGCAATAACATTACGCAAAGGCGGTGCGGCGGTTGATACCTATAATTTAGCGACTTATGGCGGTGACATTGATCGCTTGGCTGAAGACTTACAAGCCGATGGCTATGATGCGGTAGTCGAAAATGGTGCTTTAACCTTGAAAGCAGAGAATGTTGATGGTATCCAGATGACAGGTACAGCTGGTACAGCGACGATTGCAAATAATGTCACGGGTGGCGTGGCGGTTGCTGGCGGTGCTACCAATAACAATATTAGTGTGTCATCTACGCTAACACTTTCATCTCCGGAAAAAATTGGTATTTCTGGTACGGATGTTGATGATATTTTAAATCTTGCTGCTACCGGTGGCACAGGTACATTGACCTCAGTAGAAAGCCTTAAAATTGATGGCAACGACAGCTCTAACGCCCAAGCCGCCATCAACACCATCGATGCGGCCTTGGCGCAAATCGACTCACAACGTGCCGACCTGGGTGCGGTACAAAACCGTTTTGCTCACACCATCTCGAACCTATCGAACGTGTCTGAAAACGTATCTGCATCACGCAGCCGTATTCAGGACACCGACTTTGCTTCGGAAACGGCGATTCTGACCAAGAACCAAATCTTGCAACAAGCAGGTACGTCTATCTTGGCTCAGTCTAACCAGTTGCCACAAGCTGCATTGAGCCTACTTGGCTAAGGGCACAAACGGCAATAGCTAAGCACAAAGGAAGGCGTCGGTTGGCCCTTCCTTTTTGCGTTCTAACTGCATAGCATTACCAAGAACAATAACTGCTAGGAGGATGTATGGACAGGGTCAACATGGATAACAAGCTGGACTTTGCTCTCGCCCAGGCCATCAAACAGCTTAATGCCTCACCTGAGCCCATTGTTAATACGCAGCCACAATCAGAAAACGAAGAGCCAGAAACTTTATTGGCTCCCGAAGCGCTTACCTCACAGCAGTTAGAAAAAGTGGCGCAGCAATTGCAGACATTTGTAAGCGAAATGAATAAGAGCCTCGAATTTTATGTTCATGAAGAGTCGGGGCGTGACGTGATCCAGGTCATTGATAAAAACAGCGGTGAGCTGGTGAAGCAGTATCCGTCACAAGAAGTATTGGATGTGGTAGGCCGCCTGGCGCAAGCCCCGGGCGTATTTATCGATTCACAAGTGTAGTGCCAAGCGAAAGGGGGCCAGTATGGCGATTTCATTTACCGGTATAGGATCCGGTGTTCAGATTAACGACATAGTTTCTGCCATAGTTAATGCGGAAAAGGTGCCCTTTGAGCAGCGCATGGCCAGACAACAGGCCAACTTCACCACGGATATTTCCGCCATTGGCGCGCTCAAAGGCGCGATGGAGGATCTGGCAACGGCCATGGAGTCCTTGGCCGATATCGATAAATATCAGCAGCGCCGCATTTCCGGCGGTGACGACTTTGTTTCTGTCAGTTCGGATAAAGACGCCGCCCTTGGCAGCTATTCGGTTAAGGTGAACGCCCTGGCGCAGTCACAAAAGCTGATGTCCGGCGCCTTAGCCGCCGATGAAGATGTGGGCGAGGGCACACTGACCTTTGCCTCGGGCGGCAATACCTTTGCCGTTGATGTTGCCGCCGGTGACAACCTTGAGGCACTGCGTGACAAGATCAACGACGCCGAGGACAACGACGCCGTGACTGCTACCATCATCACCGATGCCAGTGGTCAGCACCTGGTGCTGTCGAGCAAGGAAAGCGGTGTGGAAAACGCCATTACCGTGGCCGTCGATGACAGCGGCGATGGCAACGGCCTAGATGCCAATGGCTTATCCCGTTTTGCCTATGATGCGGATGCCAGTTCACCGACTTTTGCACAGAACCTGACGCAAACGGTTGCGGCTCAGGATGCCTCGATCACCATCGACGGTACCATTGTCGCCACAAGCAGTACCAATGAGTTTAATGGTGTGATTGACGGTATCGATATCGAGGTGAAGAAAGCTCATGGCGCCGATGACGATATCAGCCAGCTTAAGGTGCGCGAGAATAACAGCAATGTGAGCGTGGGCCTCAATACCTTTATCGAGAAATTTAACGCCTTGGTCGATTTGGCCAACCAGTTAGGTAAGGCCGACGGCGAAAACGGCAGTGGCCCCTTGGTGGGGGACTCCTTACTGCGCAGCTCCCTGAATCAAATTCGTTCCATGTTTAGCAATGGCTACGACACCGGCAATGGCGAAACCATCTTGCTGGGTGAGCTGGGTGTGCGCACTGAGCGCAGCGGCAAGCTGACCCTGGATAGCGATACCCTTAACGACCAGCTTGAGGCCGACCCACAGCGGGTGCAGAATTTCTTTATCGGTGCCGATGGGGAGTCCGGCTTCGCCAATGACCTGACCAAGGTGCTGGGTAGTTTTGATGACATTATGCAGCAGCGTATTGATGGCCGCGAAGCGCAACTGGATAAGCTTGACGACGAGTATGAGCGCTTCCAGGACAAGATGACCTCGTTAGAAAGCCGTTTATTCAGGCAGTACAATGCCATGGACTTGCTGGTGGCCAATATGAACAGCACCGGCAATTATTTGCAGCAGCAATTGAACAGCTTGCCCGGGGTGGTGAAAAAGTCCGATTAAGGAATAAAAAAAGGAGTGCTTGCACTCCTTTTTTTATGGGGGTCGCCTTTGCTCCCGGTTAGAGCGAGCGATACTTGGCAATGGCCTTGTTATTGCTTTTTTGCCGCCGTATCTCATCCATGGCCTGTTGGCGTTTTTGCACAGCGGCCTCGGTGAGCTCGTCAATCAGCTGTTTAAGCGCTGTAGTTTCCTCAAACCCGGGCGTGGGCCCTGGGCCTTCATACAAGTCTTTAAGATAGGCGTCGAGTCGCTGCTGGGCCTGCAACAGCTGTTGCTCATCCTCGGGCGGCGCAGCAATTGCCTGCGCCAGGTTGTGCACTAGCGTGTTCAGGGTGTCGTCGCTAAAGGTGGGCCGGTTCACCATCATCTTAAACGTGGGCAGCGCCGTCGCGAGCGTCGGCGGGAATGGTGTCCCAGCCTTCTTTGATGGTTTTAATCAGGCCCGACACTTCATTGATGATCTCCACGTCATTATTGATGTTGGCTTCCACTAAGCGGCGCTGACAGAAATCATACAGGGCGTGCAGGTTGTCGGAGATCTCGCCTTGTGCCATATCCAGGGCATCCTGCAAGGCGCCTAGCAAGGTGATGCAATGGGACAGGTTTTCACCCTTGGTGACTAGATCGTTGCGGGCGATGGCGCCATTGGCCGCGGCCAGTTTGCCGATGATGTTGGTAAACACCAGATTGACCTGATCGTATGGGCGCATCTCACGCACACTGCTGACCTTGACCTGGCGATACTTGTTAATTGAAGAATGAGCCATGTTTTCCTCCGGATTCTCAAAGCTAGACTAAAGCATTAAGCAAAAAGCAAGCCAGGAGCGTAAAGTTGCGAGCCGTAAAAATAAAAAAAGAGGCCAAATTTGCCGCCAATTTTACCCTGCTCCGTGTGCCTGCTATTCTAACAAGATTAAGAAAACAGGCTCAGAAAATTTGTCTGTCTCGCGGTTTCTTTGATAAAAACTAATCCTTAATTATTGCTTTAGCGCAAAGGAATGGCGAGTATTTGGCATCTATGTCAAAAAAGTGCCGATTGCACTTGAATCCTCACTTAACTGCAATACAATCGATGGCCTGTTTCCACAGCTTTTGAAATAAGTGGCGCTAGGATGATCCTGATTCTTGATGACAACGGCAGTCGTGCCCAAGGCCTAAGTTATGCGTTAACCTTTGTAGGTGAAGCTAATAAAATCATTACCTTGGAGCAACTCTCTGAGCAAGTTGGTCAATACCAGGAAGCGATCATAGTACTGGGCGCTCTTAACCAGGGCGAGCATGAACAGCTGATCCAGGCCCATCCGGAATTACCCTTTTTACTGGTGGGACAAACCCTAAAACCGCTACTGAAAATTGCCAATGTTATCGGCCTGATCTGTGAACCTTTCTCCCAGGATGTCACCACTCAGCTGCTGCATGACTGCCAGCAATATGTGCGTCTTAAACCCTGTGGCAATAGCAATGTGAATGCCAAAGCCTTTAATGGTCTGGTCGGTGATACCGAGGCGGTGAATCATGTCCGCTTTTTGATCTCCCAGGTGGCGAAAACCGATGCCAATGTACTGATCCTCGGAGAGTCGGGGACCGGTAAGGAAGTGGTGGCGCGTAATGTCCATCAGCTATCCGGACGCAGCAGCGGCCCGTTTGTGCCGGTGAACTGCGGCGCTATTCCCGCGGAGTTACTGGAAAGTGAGCTGTTTGGTCATGAAAAAGGCGCCTTTACCGGTGCGATTTCGGCGCGCAAGGGCCGCTTCGAACTGGCTCAGGGCGGCACCCTATTCCTGGATGAAATCGGCGATATGCCATTGCAAATGCAGGTTAAGCTGCTCCGCGTGCTGCAAGAGCGCAGTTATGAGCGCGTTGGCGGCACCAAGGCCATTCAGGCGGATGTGCGCGTTATTGCCGCCACTCACCGTAACCTCGAGGCGATGATCAGTAGCGGCGATTTCCGTGAAGATCTCTACTACCGCTTAAATGTATTCCCCATCGAAAACCCGGCGCTTCGCGAGCGCGCCGAAGATATCGGCCTGCTGCTTAAGGAGCTTACCAAGCGCCTGCAACAACACAGTGGCCAGGGGGTGAAATTTACCGATCGCGCTATCGCCAGTCTGCAAGCCCATACCTGGCCGGGTAATATCCGTGAACTGGGCAACCTGGTAGAGCGCATGGTGATCATGTTCCCCGACCAGGTGGTGGATGTGCCGGACCTGCCGAGCAAATACCAGCATTTAGACGTTGAAGCCTTTGTGCCCGAGTACCCGGAAGAATTGCTCGAGCGCCAGGCGTTAAACGACATCTTTGGCGAAGGCTTTATCGACGAGGATGAAGACACTGTAGGCGAGGGTAATGGTAAAGCCGATATGGGCCTGTTGCCCGATGACGGTATCAAGCTGAAAGATTATTTAGGCGAGCTTGAGGTCAGCCTGATCACTCAGGCACTGGAGCGCTACGACTATGTGGTGGCCAGAGCGGCCGAGATTTTGGGGGTGCGCCGTACCACCTTGGTGGAGAAAATGAAGAAGTATGAGCTTAATAGGGATTAGGGGGCGACGCGCCGCCTGATGCGCTTTTTGGATGCAGCCTCTGGCATTAATGTGGTTTTAAATATAAGTTGCTGTTTTTACTTGGCAGTGGTTTTCACATTAAGATCTTGTCGCGTTGGCGACGGCAACCAAAGGGTGGTTTACGCCAACCACCCCTTGGAACCCCAAGGCGCCCCCACATTGCATTATTTCCTCACCAGGTTACGAGAAATGAACGTAACCAGCATGCACAAGGCGTCCATGCCCCGAGCATGCTTTCGCCAGCGTCCTGCTGCCGATTACTCTTCTCGCCCCCTGTTTCGGATGCAATGTAAGGGGGTTAGGCTGATACATCGGCGTTCAAACGTAAACACCTTTTATGTTGATAATCTGGCTGGGATATTAAAAGAACAGCAGCTGTTGGACTTTTAAACCGTCCAATGTAATCTAGCTTACGAAGTACACGACCTTGCAAGGTCTTGATAATAAGCTGTTAGCACGCAGGGAAAGTCTTGAGAGTAATTTTAGTATTAGTGTCATTGTTCATAGCAGGTTGTTCTCCAGTGTGGAAAGAACTACCGTATGAGGTTTACTATATAGACGGCGCTAAAACTCTAGGTTACTCATTAGGTGACGGAGCTTACATCGGACGTGTAGATGAGCCTAAATATATTGCAACCAACACTAAATATATTTCCGTATACGCTTGTCCAGAAAACACGTGCTCTTACTTTTATATTGATAAAACTAAGGATCATAAGTTCGCTGAACACAATGAGTTTGTTTTCGGCCCTTATACAAAAGCGCAGTTTGCAGGTTTAGAGTCCAAGCTTGGGCTACCACAATTAAAAGAGGAGTAACTGCCATGCTAACAAGTTACTCAAAAGGACGTAAAGCGCTTGGCTTGCGCTCCTTCGTCGCTAATTTTAGCCAAGCATTTTACGCCCATTAGTAAGGCGTTAGAAATCAATTGGAGCATGGATGTATAAATCAATTTGGGCAGTAATATTTTTGTTTATCTCAGGGTGTGTTTCTTTTTCTAATTTAAGTCCTAGCGGAAACTACGCTGATATTAAAAATGATTCAATTATAGTTTTGGGTGTCCATCCAAAATACAGGTTACATATATTCAAAGGAGAAAATGCAGGCAATAAATGGTTGAGGGATACAAGTTCAGTCACATTAAATACTTATCCTGAAAAAGGTTACATTGTTGCCAAACTTCCTAATAGAGTTGGAGGAAAAAGTTACGGCATCGGTGGTATTTTGCCTAGCGGAATTGGAGGTGAGTTATTTTTCCCGTGCGAAGGTAGTAATACCATGGTGTTTGACGCTCCTCCTGGTTCTGTTGTTTATATTGGCGATATCGTTCTTAACGCAGATGAAAGTAGCTATAAATATGAGGTTTCAATGGATTTCACATCAGCAAAGCAGCATATAAAAACGATGTATCCATTACTAGCTGACAGGCTTACCTCCCAAAATCCAATGCAAAAAGAACTAGCGAATATCTCATGTGAAATTCAACCAGCCTCGGCTCCAGATATCCCATTAATTTTCATAACAGGATACTAGGTGCTTGTGATTTCTAACAAGCGCCTCAAAAATGGACGCAAAACGCTTGGCTTGCGCTCATATTTCGCAAATTTTAGCCAAGCTTAACTTCGCCCATTGTGCGGGTGGTAGGGTGACCCATGGATTGCAATGAACAGTATCGAGAGCGAAGGCATCACACAGTTTGCTATAGAAAACTGGGTGAAATTGAAGGTGAGCCAGAGGTTTTAAACTTTTGGAGAAAGGGTAAGTCGTTCGAAGGAATTTCTGATTTAAGATTCGTTACCGACCTTACTGCAACATCTGTAGATGAAGGATTTTTCCAAGAGGTTTGTCAGATGACTCAGCTCAAGAGCTTAGTAATTGATAAGCTAGAGGTTTCAGATCTTTCCATGATTGCCAACCTTGAAAATTTGTCTCACCTTCATATTGTTAAGCTAAAGCCCACGAAGAATATGGATGTGCTTTGTAATATTTCAAGTTTGAAGAAGCTATGGATTGATGAGTCAAAGAACATTACGGATTATTCGTTTCTAAAGGGCGCGAAAGGTGTAATAGCTCTCGGGGTGGAGGGCGACATTTGGACTAAACAAAAGATAGACAGCTTCTCACCCTTTCAGCATTTAGATAACCTTGAAGCGCTTTTTCTATCCTCGGTTCAAGTAAAAGATAAAAACCTTGATTACTTTGCTACCAACCCAAAACTAAAGCATTTGTGGATTAGTAGGTGTGTGCCTAAATCTAGCTTTGACTCGCTACGACAACTCATGCCTTATCTGGATTGCATGTGGTGCGATGACTATGAAGCTCAGTAATCTTGACGAGCGCATAAATGCGTATTTCTTCAGGCAGTTAAATAGTTAAGTAGAGGTGGTTGATGAAGCATCCCAGGCATCAGGTATGGATAAAGTTCCTATTGCTGCTGTTAATTTTATTATCCTACTTTGGCTATTTAACTTACCAGTATGACTTTATAACGGGAGGGGTGGCATCCCTAATAACCTGGAGCTTCTTTGTGCTTTGCACTCCCGTGGCCGATGCCGGTTTTTTATTAGACTTTCCCATTCGATTGTTATTGGGTGTTCGCATGGTGCTTTCAGAAATCGTCGTCTGGCTCATAGCTATTCTGCTTAATGTGTTTTTGTTGTTTTACCTTCCTGAATATTATGAAACAACATTTGTTACGCAAACCATGAAAATGATATTAACCACACCGTTTCCATATTGGTTGGTTATTGTTTTATCCGGAGTCGGGACGTTTCTGTCGATTCGATTTGGTGATGAACTTATGGATGTGTTTCACCATAAAGAGCGCTTGTTCTATCTACGCCATCACTTCAAACATGACCTGATCTTGTTCGCTTTTTTTATTCTTGTTCTGTTTGGCTATTACGAAATAATCTCAACATTAGGTGTGAATTTACATTCGTAATAAAAATGCAGCCTATACCTAGAATGCGATGGAGGGCTGCTCTTGCCGGATAAGTAAAATAAAAAGGCGTAGCAGCTCACCTTAGTTAATCATACATAGCCAAAACCTGCGCTTTTCTGAAACAATCGTCGTGATGGTCGTTGACCATGCCGCAGGCCTGCATATGGGCGTATACGGTCGTTGAGCCCAAAAACTTAAAGCCGCGCTTTTTTAAATCCTTGGCAAAGGCATCGGATTGCTCGCTGGTGGCGACATAATCCTCGCGCGAACGAATGGAGTTAACCCTTGGTTTGTGATCGACAAATTGCCATTGATAGGCGCTAAAGCTGCCAAACTCCTTTTGCACTTCGATAAAGCGCTGAGCGTTATTAATGGTGGCGTTGATTTTAAGCTTATTGCGGACAATCCCCGCGTCCTGTAGCAGGCGGGCGACGTCCTGGTCGTTAAAGGCGGCGACCTTGTGCACATCAAAATTGGCGAAGGCGCGGCGGTAGTTGTCGCGCTTTTTTAAAATGGTGTACCAGCTCAGTCCAGCCTGGGCCGACTCCAGGGTTAAAAACTCAAACAATTGCTGGTCATCATAAATTGGCACGCCCCACTCATTGTCATGGTAGGCAACATAGTCTTCTTTCGTTAGATCCACCCAGCCGCATCTTGTACACATAGTGCTCTCCTTATCATCTTGATAGCAGCATAACGCATAACTGTTTTTATATACAGTGTCATTTTTTTGGTTTGAATGTTTGATTGTAACACATTGAAAAATAATAAAATAAAAGTTGGTATGCTTTGTGCTTTTTAGCTGTTATTCGGAGTTTTAGAGTACCTAGCTATGGCTTTGGCAAGCGTAATAACCCCACAGATTATTTCCCATGGACATTTTAGTCCAACCTTGGCCCATGAGGCCTATGTCGGCGAGCTTAGCGAGCTTAGACAGCAAGCCAGTTGGCTTAGCCACCTGGTCGATACCATGCCCGCGGGTGTGGTGGTGCTCGATGCCCAGGGGACGATAGCCAAGGCCAACACCATTGCCATGGATATGCTCGGCGAGCCCCTTGAAGGGGAAAGGTGGTTTAGCGTTATTCAACGCTCCTTTCGCCCACAACAGGATGACGGTCATGAGGTGTCGCTTAAAGACGGACGTCGTATCAAGCTGGAAATACGCGCCCTGACCCCAGAGCCGGGGCAGCTTATCTTTATGACGGACTTAACCGAAACCCGCCAGTTGCAGGCGCGGGTGGCGCATATGCAACGCCTCAGTGCGCTGGGCAAAATGGTGGCCACCTTGGCTCACCAGGTGCGCACGCCCTTATCGGCGGCCATGCTCTATGGTGCCAACCTGGGCTCCGAGCGCCTTAGCGGCGATTCCCGCACGCACTTTCATGGCAAGTTGATGTCGCGTCTTAAAGACCTGGAAAGTCAGGTCAATGACATGCTGCTGTTCGCCAAAAGCGGCGAGCAACAGGTGATTGAACCCACATCCCTGGGCCAGTTGCTCAGCGAGGTAAAACAAGGCGCCGAGGCCATGCTGATTGAGCATGGGGCCCAGCTGCATGTGCAACTGCCCGAGCCGGATATCGAGGTCATGGGCAATCGCACCGCCTTAGCCAGTGCCATCAATAACCTTATTCACAACAGTGTGCAGGTAATAGCCAGTGGCGCGCAAATAAGTATGAGCGCTAGGCGCAGCCCGGATACCGACGACATGGTGGATATAGTGATCGCCGACAATGGTCCGGGCATTAGCGACGAGCTAAAGCAGAAGATTTTCGAGCCCTTTTTTACCACCAAGCGTCAGGGCACTGGCCTGGGTTTAGCCGTGGTGTCGTCTGTGCTCAACGCCCACAAGGGCCGAGTGACAGTTAATAATAACGAACAGGGCGGGGCCGAGTTTGTACTTAGCCTGCCGCTTTTAAAGACCCGCCTACAGGAGGGCAAGTATGAGTAATTATGTGCTAGTGGTGGAGGACGATCCGGGCCTAAGAGAGGCGCTGACCGACACCTTGTCCCTTGCCGGCATTCCCTGCATTGCCGCCGACAGCGGTGAGCAAGCGATCATGATGCTAAAAGAGCAGGCGGTGGCCATGGTGGTCAGCGATGTACAGATGCCGGGCATTAATGGCATTGAGTTGCTTAAAAGTATTAAGTTGAATTATCCGGAGTTGCCGGTACTGATGATGACCGCCTACGCCACCATAGACGATGCGGTCGAGGCCATGCGTTTGGGCGCTATAGACTATATGGCCAAACCCTTTGCCCCCGAGGTGCTGATCAATTTAGTCAGCCGTTATTTGCCGGCTCAAGCCAGCAATGACAGCGGTCCCGTGGTCGCCGACGCCAAAAGTTTGGCGCTGCTGGAATTGGCGAAAAAAGTCGCCGACAGCGATGCCAGCGTGATGGTCATGGGCCCAAGCGGCAGCGGCAAGGAAGTGCTGGCGCGCTATATTCACGACCAGTCCGGTCGTGCCAATGAAGCCTTTATTGCCATCAACTGCGCCGCCATTCCCGATAACATGCTCGAGTCGACCCTGTTTGGTTATGAAAAAGGGGCCTTTACCGGCGCGGTCAATGCCTGCCCGGGTAAATTTGAGCAGGCGCAAAACGGCACCATCCTACTCGATGAAATCACCGAGATGGATCTCGGGCTGCAAGCCAAGCTATTGCGGGTGTTGCAGGAGCGCGAAGTAGAACGTCTCGGCAGTCGCAAAACCATTGCCTTGAACGTGCGGGTGCTGGCCACTTCCAACCGCGACCTAAAAGAAGCGGTGCAGGCCGGGGTGTTCCGTGAAGACCTTTATTACCGTTTAAATGTGTTTCCCCTGCAGTGGTTGCCCCTGTGCGAGCGACCGGGAGACATTATTCCCCTGGCCGAGCATTTATTGCAGCGCCATTGTGAAGCGGGTAAACAGACGCCAGCCACCCTGAGTGAGGCGGCCAAACACAAGCTGTTAAGTCATGCCTGGCCGGGCAATGTACGGGAGTTGGATAATGTCATGCAGCGGGCACTGATCCTGCGCACCGGTCCTCAGGTCGAGGTCGATGCCATCTATATTGAAGAGCTGTTAAGTCCACCCCTTGCTCCTGTACCTCTTGCTTCCCAGCCAATAAGCGGCGCTGTTGAGATGGGGAACAAGGCAGAAGATGAAGAGCTCACCTTTAAGGATGAGCTTAAAAACAAGGAACATAAGATCATCCTCGATACCCTGGCACGCTTTAACGGTAAGCGCAAAGACGTGGCCGAAGCGCTGGGGATCAGTCCACGCACGCTACGCTACAAGATAGCGCAAATGCGCGAGCAGGGCATTCAACTGCCCGCTTAGTTGTCATCCATCAAATTGGGCTCAAGTCACACTTGAGCCTTTTTTGTTACGTCAAATTAACGTTGTTTAAATACTCGTCAACGCCAAAAAAAAATCATCATAACTTACTGTAATTTAAGGTTAATTTAATTGGCACAGTTAATGCTTTATAGAGCTTAAGTTTAATTTAACCAGTGCCAGTTTGATGAAAGTTCAAGCCAATTCTTTATTTCAGGAAATGCAGTCCCTTGCACTCGAAGCGCAAGCGCGTAACCCGTTAAAAACCATGCCTCAGCCGAGCAGCTCGGCGTCGGTGCAATTTGGTGAGCTGCTGAGCAATGCCATAGACAATGTGAATGGCCTGCAACAGGATGCCAAAGCCAAGGTCACCGCCGTGGAAATGGGCGACCGCCGTGTATCCCTTGCCGAAGCCATGATCGCCTCGCAAAAATCCTCGGTGGCGTTCGAAGCCACGGTGCAGGTGCGCAATAAGCTGGTGGAAGCTTATAAAGACATTATGAACATGCCTGTTTAACGGATAGCGGAGAAAAGTCGTGGCGCAAGCAAATCAATCAACGGATCTCGCCCTGGCCGACTCGGGTGCCGATATGCACTCCGGTTCAGGCGAGCAACATGAACAAAAGTCGGGCTACCTGGGTGCCTTGAGCGGCGTGGATATGCTGCGCCAGGCCACTTTGATCATTGCCCTTGCTATTTGCTTGGCCATTGCCATTTTTATCATTATCTGGGCACGCCAGCCGGAAATGCGCCCCCTGGGTAAAATGCCCACGGAAGAGCTGATCCAAACCCTGGACTTTTTAGACGCCCAAAAAATTGACTATGAGCTCAACGGCAACGTTATCATGGTGCCCGAAGATGCGTATCAGGATATCAAGCTGTCCATGACCCGTGAGGGTTTAACTCAAGGCCCCAGCTCCGGCACCGACATTTTGATGCAAGACATGGGCTTTGGTGTTTCTCAGCGCCTTGAGCGTGAACGCCTGAAGCATTCTCGCGAGCAGCAATTGGCGCGCACCATAGAAGAATTAAACAAGGTCAGCCGTGCCAAGGTGTTACTGGCGGTGCCCAAAGAAAACGTCTTTGCCCGGGTGGAGAAAAAACCTTCGGCTACCGTAGTATTAACGTTGCAACGCGGTCGCACTCTGAACAGTGAAGAAATCGATTCCGTGGTCGACATCGTCGCCTCGGCAGTGCAGGGCCTATCTCCTGAACGCGTGACCGTGACCGACCAAAACGGCCGTTTGCTTAATTCCGGCTCGCAAAACTCCCTGTCGGCGCGCTCACGTAAAGAGTATGAAATTGAGCGTCAGCGCGAGCAGGAGTACCTGGAAAAAATCGACAGCATTATGATCCCCGTGGTGGGTCTGGGCAATTACACCGCTCAGGTCGACCTGGTGATGGACTTCAGTGCCGTAGAAGAAACGCAAAAACGCTACAACCCGGACCTGCCAGCGGTGCGCAGCGAAACCACCCTGGAAGAAAATAATATTGGCGGCCTGGCCGTGGGTATCCCCGGTGCCCTGAGCAATCAGCCGCCGGTTAATTCCGCTATCCCCGAAGATGCCACCGAAACGCAGAGCACGACGCAAAGCAATGCGCCTTCTCGCAGCCACAAAGAAGCAACCCGTAACTATGAGCTGGACACAACCATCTCTCATAAGCGCCAGCAAAGTGGGGTGATCCGTCGTATCAGCGTCTCGGTTGCGGTTGATTACAGTCAGGCTGCCAACGCCGAAGGACAAGCAACGGCGGCGCCACGTACCGAGCAGGAACTCAACAATATTCGTCGTTTGCTCCAAGGCGGTGTGGGCTTTGATTTACAACGGGGCGATGCCCTGGAAGTCGTGAGCATGCCCTTTGTTCGCGAAGACTTGGGCGCAGCCGCCGAGCTACCCCTGTGGGAGCAAAACTGGTTTAGGGAGCTGGTGCGTGTGATCCTGGCCGCCTTAGTGATTATCGTGCTAATCATCGCCGTGGTGCGCCCCATGTTGAAACGCCTGATCTACCCGGATGACACCCTAGAAGCCTATGATGAAGAAGCGCTGACCTCGGGCGTGGATATTGGCGACAGTACCCTGGAAATGCTTAACAATGATTTCGACTCTGCCTCGGTGGGCTTCTCACCGGATGGCACCTTGCAGCTGCCGGACTTACACGGCGATGAAGATCTGTTAAAAGCGGTCCGTGCCTTGGTGGCCAACGAGCCGGAATTATCCTCTCAAGTAGTAAAAGCGTGGTTAAATGACGATGACTGAAGCACAACAGAAACTCCCCAGTAACTTCAATGTCGATAAGCTTGAAGGGGTAGAAAAAGCGGCGATTTTACTTTTGAGCTTGTCCGAAGAAGACGCAGCGCAAATTTTAAAACACCTTGAGCCCAAGCAGGTGCAAAAAGTGGGCATGACCATGGCTACCCTGGCGGATTTAAGCCAGGATAAAATCAGTGCCGTGCATAATTTGTTTATCGAACAAATCCAACAGTTTAGCACCATAGGCTTCCAGTCCGAGGACTTTATTAAGAAGGCTCTGACCGCGGCGCTAGGCGAAGATAAAGCGGCTAGCCTTATCGATCAGATAGTCATGGGCTCCGGCGCTAAAGGCCTGGATTCACTGAAGTGGATGGACTCCAAGCAGGTGGCCAATATTATTCGCAACGAGCACCCGCAGATCCAAACCATAGTCCTGTCGTATTTGGAGCCGGAGCAAAGTGCGGAAATTCTTTCCCAGTTCCCGGAAAAAGTGCGCCTTGACCTGACCATGCGCATTGCCAACCTCGAAGAGGTGCAACCGGCGGCGCTGCAAGAGCTTAACGAGATAATGGAGAAACAATTTGCCGGTCAGGCCGGTGCCCAGGCGGCGAAAATGGGCGGCCTGAAAGCGGCGGCGGATATCATGAACTACCTGGATACCAATATCGAAGGTCAGCTTATGGACTCTATTCGCGAGCACGACGAAGAAATGTCGCAGCAGATTCAAGATCTTATGTTTGTATTTGAGAACCTGATGGATGTCGATGACAGAGGCATTCAGTCTATCCTGCGCGAAGTGCAGCAGGATGTGCTGATGAAGGCCATTAAGGGCGCCGATGACGGCCTTAAAGATAAGATCCTCAGCAACATGTCTAAACGTGCCGCCGATATGCTGCGTGATGACCTTGAAGCCATGGGGCCGGTGCGCATCAGTGAAGTGGAAGCAGCACAAAAAGAAATTCTCTCTACCGCGCGACGCCTGGCCGACTCCGGCGAAGTGATGCTCGGTGGTGGTGGCGGCGAGGAGTTCCTCTAAGCCATGCAGGACACTAAATTGCATCCAGGACGCCCGCTAGAGGCCAGTGAAGCCGCCGAAGAGCTGTTGCAACATTGGCCCATACCCGATGTCACCGCCAGTGCCGAGTCTTTGCAGGGGCGTTCGACCGCCTTCGGTACTCCCTTAGAGCAGCTGTATCACGCTGGTGAGCAAGGCGGCACTGAGGATGAGGAAGTACACACAGCGCAAGAGCCAGAGCTGCCCAAGCTGACCATGGAAGAACTGGAGCAGATCCGTCAGGACGCCTATGAAGAAGGGCTGCAACAAGGCCATGAGCAGGGCTATATCGATGGTTTTGACAAGGGCGTGAGCGAGGGCAAGGAAGCGGGCTTTAAGGAAGGTCAGCAACAGGGGATGGAGCAGGGTGTCGCAGTTGCCAAGCCACTGCTCGATGAGCAAATAACCCAGTTAAAGTCGCTGTTGGCGGCACTTGATGAGCCGGCCAAGCGTTTGGATCAGGAAGTCGAGCAGGAACTGTTGTTCTTAGCCACGGAACTGGCCAAGGCGGTGATCCTGAGCGAAATTCGCACTAACCCGGATATTATACTCGCGGCTCTAAAGGCGGCCACCGAGGCGCTGCCGAGCAATGACGCCCAGTGCCAGATTTATCTTCATCCCGATGACTTGGCTCAAGTACAAAGCCATTTCGATGAGCAGCAGCTGAGTAATCGTCATTGGCAATTATTAAGCGAGCCCACAATGGAGCGCGGCGGCTGTCATATTAAGCAGCAGCGTTCGTCCATCGACATGAGCCTGTCGCAACGACTGCAACAGGTTATCGGCGGCTTTTTGCAAGACGCCGGCGTGCCGGTGAAAGGGTAGAACTAAGCCATGAGTCACTCCTTAGCACAACGCCTTAAAAACAAGCGCAGTGCCATTGCCCCAGCGCCGGTCGCGGTGGCTGGCAGCCTTACCCGGGTGGTGGGCTTAACCTTGGAGGCGAAGGGCCTGCATGCGGCCATTGGCAGTTTGTGCCAGGTAGAAACCAATCAGGGCATGGTCGATGCCGAGGTGGTGGGTTTTAACGACGACATTCTTTATTTGATGCCCAACGACCGTATCTCCGGAGTGTTACCCGGGGCGCGGGTGATCCCTGTTGCGAAAAAGCCGGGTTTGCCCGTGGGTATGAATTTACTTGGCCGCGTAGTGGACGGTTTAGGTCGTCCCTTGGATGGCCTTGGGCCTTTGCGCACCGAACATTATGCGCGTTTTGCGCAAAACAATATTAATCCTTTGGCGCGTCGTCCCATTAGCCAGGCCATGGATGTGGGTGTGCGTGCCATTAATTCAGTGATCACCGTGGGCCAAGGTCAGCGTATGGGCCTGTTTGCCGGCAGTGGCGTGGGTAAATCCGTGCTGTTGGGAATGATGACCCGAGGCAGTGCCGCCGATGTAATAGTGGTGGGTCTGGTCGGCGAGCGTGGTCGCGAAGTGAAAGAATTTATTGAAGAGATCTTGGGTGAGCAAGGACGTAAACGTGCCGTGGTGGTGGCGGCGCCCGCCGATGCCTCGCCGTTAATGCGTTTAAAGGGCTGCGAGAGTGCGGTCACCATCGCCGAGTACTTTCGCGATCAGGGCTTAAATGTCTTGTTGCTACTGGACTCGGTCACCCGTTATGCCATGGCGCAGCGGGAAATTGCGTTGGCGGTGGGCGAGCCTCCGGCCACCAAGGGCTATCCGCCCTCGGTGTTCGCCAAATTACCGGCACTGATCGAGCGCGCTGGCAACGGCGGCGAAGGGCAAGGCGCCATTACCGCATTTTTCACCGTGCTCTCTGAGGGCGATGATATGCAAGACCCCATTGCCGATGCGGCGCGGGCCATACTCGATGGTCATATCGTGCTATCGCGGGAGCTGGCCGACAGCGGCCATTACCCCGCCATCGATGTGGAAAAATCCATTAGCCGGGTGATGCCTCAGGTGGTGTCCGAGCAGCATATGCAGCAGGCCCGAATCATGAAGCAGGTGCTGGCCATGTATTCGGAAAACAAAGACATGATCACCCTGGGTGCCTACCAAAAGGGCACCGACCCCATGCTGGATCAGGCCATAGATATGATGCCGATGATCAATCAATTTTTACGCCAGGGCATGAAAGACGTGGTGCCTTACGACGAGTGCTTGCATTCGTTAGCCGTGTTGTTCGGACAAGGAGGCAAGGGTGGCTAAGTTATCTCTGCTACTTAAGCTTGAAAGCGACAAGGAAGAACGCTTGCGTGCCGACTTCCTCAGTGCTCAGCAGCACCATCGACTGCAACAGCAAAAATTGCAGGGCTTAACCCAATTTCGTGGCGAATACATGAGTCAGTTGATGAACAAGGCTCAGGCCGGTTTATCCAGTGCCGGCTTTAGTCATTATCAAAATTTTATCGCGAAAATAGAGCAGGCCATTGCTCAGCAGTCACACACGGTGGAAACCGCCGATAAAGTCGCCCAGCAACGCCAGCAACAGTGGCAACAACAGCGTATACGCGCTGAGGCGGTGGCCAAGTTGATCGCTAAACAAGAACAACAAAAGCAAGCAGTCATGGCCAAAGCCGAGCAGAAAATGTTGGATGAGTTCAGCACCAACCAGTTTTTTGCCCGGCGCCTGGC
Source organism: Pseudoalteromonas sp. T1lg75 (assembly GCF_002964705.1). Taxonomy (GTDB): domain Bacteria; phylum Pseudomonadota; class Gammaproteobacteria; order Enterobacterales; family Alteromonadaceae; genus Pseudoalteromonas. Next base: position 189,403 of record NZ_PQCD01000049.1, read on the forward strand.
GCAGGGCTCGGGTTCGTAGCCCATGAGCCCCTCAAACAGCCAAGGCCAAAACTGGTGCATATATTGCAGTCAACAGGCCAGGTTGATTATTCCCGGTGCTAAAGCGGCAGTGCTTTGCCACCTTTTGAGGGTCTGTTCATGACATATATTGAGTCCGTTGCCATGCTCGGCACCCAAGTGATTTCCGGCGATTCTGCCTCGTCGCACACCAAAGGCGCAGGTGATGAAGTGTTTCGCTCTGACTCTTCTCAAGAGCAGGCGCCGAGCTTTGCTAGTGCCTACCAGCAGGCCCAGGATGCCGCCAGCAAGAGTAAAGTAGACGCCAAGGCGAAGCCAGAGGCATCACCCGATACATCGGCAAAGGCATTGCCACAGACGTCGTCACCAAAGGCGAGCGATGAGAAAACGAATATCGATTTGGCCGAAGAAAAAGACGCAGCCTTGACCGTGCCTTCTATGGACGCTGAAGAGACGCTCGCAAACGAGGAGCAGGTATTATCCTCGGGCGATAAATCCGACGCTGAGTTGGGTGCGGGTGCGGATATGCAGAGCGAGCCGAATCAAGCAGCCTTGGCCGACCATACGAATGCCTCGCAGGCGGCGCAGCAGTTAACCACCCAAGGTGGCGAGCAAGGGCAAGCAGGGGGCGATTTTTATCAGCAGTTGTTTGCCCAGCTTACTATCAGTACGGAGTTAAAAACAGCGGCTCACAGTGTCTCGGCCTGGGGGGCTGAGGCCATGGGAGCTAAGGGGATAGAGATAAAAGCGTTAGCGCCGGACTTACAGCAGGCGCTGGCGAAATTAACGCCGCAGCAAAAAGAGCAGCTTAATGCCACTGTGCTGCAATTGGCTCAAGAGCAAAACCTGGAACCCAAGCAATTAGCGGCCTTAACGCAGCAGCTTGAAGGCTGGGCTAAGCGATCCCCTGAAGGCTTTTTGCTCGGCGATCAAGGTGAAGGCAAAGAGACGGGCTCACCAGCCAGACTTGAGTCGGGCAAGATGGACGAGCTCCTGACTAAGCCGATGCAATCCGCTACGGCGGCCGCTTTAGAAAGTAAAAATAGCGTTTTGGCGTCAGGCATTCACGTCACTATGACTTCAACTGCGGGTGCAACTGCGGGTGCAACTGCGGGTGCAACGGCTAGCACAAGTAGCGAATTAAACGCCGGTGTTGAGCATGATTTGCTTGCCCTAAGTGAGGGCCATGAGCAGGCGGCCGGCGTTAAAATCAGCCAAGATCTAGGCCTGGAATCGGCACCGAAAGGGCGGCTCGAGAGCATCGAGGGAGGCAAAATCTCGCAGTTAGCACAGGCGTTATTGGCGCAACTCTCTGGAGGCACTCACGCCGGTGCGGCGAGCGATGTCGGCAGCGCCATTGAAGCGGACTTAGCCCAGTGGCAACAGTTTGTATCGCCTGCCAGCGTGCAGGCCCAGACTGCTGCCCAAGGTACGGGGTCTAAGCAGACACTGGATCCGGCCTTGTTGCAGGCGCTGAATATCACTAAGAGCGATGCCGCCCAGCAATTGCATCAACGGGTCAATATGTTGCTGAATCTCAGCAATCAGGAGGCGGAAATCCGTCTCGATCCACCCGAATTAGGAAGCATGCAGGTTCGCGTGCGCAGCGAGGGTGAGCAGGCACATATTAATTTTGTGGTGCAAAACCAGCAGGCAAAAGAGGCGTTAGAGCAGAGCATGCCACGGCTACGCGAGTTATTGGCGCAGCAAGGATTAGCCCTGGGTGAGGCGCAGGTGGAGCAGCAAAATCAAGGTCAGGGCCATGAACGGGAGGCCTTTGCCAACCAGGCTCAACCGGGCCTTGAGGCTGAGGTCCAAGGCGACAGCGAGGCCGAAATTGAGCCGCTTAGCGGCCCGGTGAAAAACCCACAGGCAGAGCAAGGAATTGATTTCTATGCCTAATAACAATTGCTATTATACAGCTAACTGATTTTATTCGAGGCGCCCAATGGCCGATGACAAGCAAGCCGAGCTACAAATTGAACAGGCCGGCTCACCTAAAAAATTAATAATAATCATTGTCGCCCTGGCGTTATTGGCGGCCGCCGCTGGCAGCTATTTTTTCTTCGCTGCCGCTAATGAAGCGACGCCTGCTCCCGCGCAAGTAGCCTCAAAAGGCGGCGCTGAGTCGGCCCTGGGTTCACCGAGCGCGCAATTAGGCAGTGCCTTGTATGTGGCCATGCCACGACCCTTCGTCTTTAATGTGCCTGGTGCGGCGCGCGATCGCATCGTGCAGATCAAGGTGCAACTATTGGTACGAGGCGATGACAATGAGGAAACGGCGAAAAAGCATATTCCTTTGATTGAGGGCACCTTACTCAGTGTCTTCGCCGGCACCAATGCCGATGAATTAAGCACCGCGGCGGGCAAAGAATCACTGCGCGATGAGGCGTTGGTAAACGTACAGCAGGCCCTTGAAGGGGTTGCCGGTACAAGTGTGGTTGAGCGGGTACTCTTTACCGGCTTTGTGATGCAGTAACGAGGTGTAGCGTGAGCGACTTATTATCTCAAGACGAAATTGATGCGCTATTACACGGTGTCGACGAGGTTGAAGAAGAAGAGGTAGCCGAGGGCGGCGAAGGCGATGCCGATGTTGCCTTGCAATATGACTTCTCGTCCCAGGACCGCATTGTTCGTGGTCGCATGCCGACCCTTGAGATCGTTAACGAGCGCTTTGCCCGGCATATGCGCATCAGCCTGTTCAATATGATGCGCCGCACCGCCGAGGTTTCTATTAACGGCGTGCAGATGATCAAGTTTGGTGAGTATATTCACACCCTGTTTGTGCCAACCAGTTTGAACATGGTGCGTTTTCGCCCACTCAAGGGGACTGGCCTTATCACCATGGAAGCCCGCCTGGTGTTTATCTTGGTGGATAACTTCTTCGGTGGCGACGGCCGTTACCATGCGAAAATTGAGGGTCGTGAATTTACCCCCACCGAGCGCCGTATTGTGCAGATGCTGCTGAAAATCATCTTTGAAGATTACAAAGAAGCCTGGGCGCCAGTGATGGATGTGTCCTTCGAATACCTCGACTCCGAGGTGAACCCGGCCATGGCCAATATCGTCAGCCCCACCGAGGTGGTGGTGATCAGCTCCTTCCATATCGAGCTCGACGGCGGCGGTGGTGACTTCCATATTGCTCTGCCTTATTCCATGTTGGAGCCGATTCGTGAGCTGCTCGATGCCGGTGTGCAATCGGATACCGAAGACACCGACCTGCGCTGGTCCAAGGCGCTGCGCGATGAAATTATGGATGTGGACGTGGAACTGTCGACGCGCCTATTGGACGTGGACCTGTCGTTGGCGCAGATTATGGACCTGCAGGCCGGCGATATTATTCCGGTGGAAATGCCCGAGCATGTCACCGTGTTCGTCGAAGACCTGCCGACCTACCGTGCTAAAATGGGACGTTCGCGGGATATGGTGGCGCTGCAGATCAGTGAAAAAATTAAACGCCCCGAGTCGGTTAAATCCGATCTTCATGTCTTTACCAAAGGCGGTAAAAAATTGGATTCGGATGCCGAACTGGCGGTGCTTGAAGATGACCTTCACCTCAGTGAAGGGGTAGATTTAGATTGGTAAGAAGCACAGAGTAACTGTGCCTAGCAACAGAGGTTGTATGTAATGAGTGATGACCAAGATACCATGGACGAATGGGCCGCGGCCCTGGCCGAAGCAGAGCAGAGCGAAAGCGAGGCCAGTGAGGCGCACGCAGCCGAGCTTGACGAGCTGACGCCAACAAACCAGGACGTGTCGGCGGACGACAAGCGTAAGCTCGACACCATTTTAGATATTCCGGTGACCATTTCCATGGAAGTGGGGCGCTCGAAAATCAATATTCGTAACCTGCTGCAACTGAACCAAGGCTCGGTGGTCGAGCTGGATCGCGTTGCCGGTGAACCTTTGGATGTGCTGGTAAACGGCACCCTGATCGCCCATGGCGAGGTGGTGGTGGTGAACGATAAGTTCGGTATTCGCCTTACCGATGTGATCAGTCAGGTCGAGCGTATTAAGAAGTTGCGATGAAGCCTGCTCGTATTGCCTTATTACTAAGTGCTGCGCCGACCTGGGGGTGGGCTAGTACCGCCGCAGCCACGCCGGGAGCGGGGTTAAACCTCAATATCGTCTCCATGCTGCTGTCGCTGATGCTGGTGGTGGTGACCATACTGGTGTTGGCGTTTTTACTGAAGCGCTTTAATCCCAATATGGCAACCAGCGACGATTTTAAGGTGGTACGTACCCTGGCGCTGGGCACCAAGGAGCGGCTGCTGGTGGTGGAAATTGATAATAAACAACACCTGCTTGGGGTGACGCCACAGGCCATTAACTATTTGTATGAATTAGAAAACCCTTTGCCGGAGCGGGAAATGACGCCACTGGCAAAGCAACTTAGCCATTTACTCAATACTAAAAATAAGACCTAAGATGATGAAATACTGGCTCCTGCTGCTGTGCGCCTTGCTCATTAGCCCGACCGCCTTTGCCGAGCAAGGTTTACCGGCGGTGACCGTTACCACCAATGCCGATGGCTCTCAAGATTACTCGGTAACCCTGCAAATTCTGGCCATTATGACGGCGCTGAGTTTTATTCCGGCGGCGGTGATCATGATGACCTCCTTTACCCGCATCATAGTGGTGCTGGCGATACTGCGCCAGGCCATCGGCCTGCAGCAAACGCCATCAAACCAGGTATTGTTGGGCATGTCGTTGTTTTTAAGTATTTTCATTATGGCGCCCATTTATAACCAGGTGCATGATCAGGCCATTGCGCCCTATCTGGATGAAAAAATGACCTCGATGCAGGCACTCGAAGCGGCAAAGCAGCCCATGAAGGCCTTTATGCTCTCGCAAACCCGCATTAAGGATTTGGAAACCTTTGCGCAAATCGCCGGTTATGAACAACTGGGCTCCCCAGCCGACACGCCCTTTATCGTGGTTATCCCGGCGTTTGTCACCAGTGAGCTGCAAACCGCTTTTATTATCGGCTTTATGTTCTTTATTCCGTTTCTTATCGTCGATTTGGTGGTGGCCAGTGTGCTGATGGCCATGGGTATGATGATGCTCTCGCCCATGATAGTGTCGCTGCCCTTTAAGATCATGCTCTTTGTGCTGGTCGACGGCTGGTCGCTGGTGATGGGCACCTTGGCCCGCAGCTTTGGCCTGGGGACCTAAGCATGGAACCGGGTGTTTTTGTCGATATCCTTAGTGATGCCTTGTTCCTGGTGATCAAGCTGGTGTCGGCAATTATCGTCCCCAGCTTGATTGTCGGCTTAATCGTTGCCGTGTTTCAGGCCGCAACCTCGATTAACGAACAGACCCTGAGCTTTTTGCCGCGTTTGTTGGTGACTTTGGGGGCCCTGATCATAGGGGGCCACTGGATCACCCAGGAGCTGATCGATTTCTTTAATCGCCTGATACTGTCTATTCCAGAAATAGCGGGCTAGCGATGGAATACCCCTTTGCCGTTATACTTCAGTGGCTAAGTGACTACTTACTTCCCTTGGTGCGCATTGCCGCCATGCTGATGGTAATGGCCGGTATCGGCGCCCGCAATGTACCGGCGCGGGTCAAGCTGGGACTGGCTCTGGTGATTGCCTTTGTTGCCGTGCCCGTGCTACCGCCGGCGCAATTTACCAACCTCTTCTCGGCGGAAATGATCCTGGTGGTGCTGCAGCAAATACTCATTGGCGTGGCCATGGGCTTTGCCTCTCAACTGCTGCTCAATACCTTTATTTTGGCGGGGCAAATTCTGGCGATGCAAACCGGTTTGGGTTTTGCCTCCGTGGTTGACCCGGCCAATGGCCTCAGTGTGCCCGCCGTGGGCCAGTTCTACCTGATCCTCAGCACCTTGCTGTTTTTCGTTTTTAACGGCCATTTGATGATGATCCAAATGATAGTGCACAGCTTTATCGCCGTGCCCATCGACGGTACCTGGTGGGCGGTGGATCATTATTGGGACATAGTCACCTGGGGCGGCTGGATGTTTACCACGGCTCTGGTACTGGCCCTGGCGCCCCTGACCGCCATGCTGGTGATCAACCTGTCGTTCGGGGTGATGACCCGTGCCGCGCCACAGCTCAATATTTTTGCTATCGGCTTTCCCTTTACCCTGGTATCCGGCCTGGTCATTATCTGGGCAACCCTGGGGAATTTTATGGCCCAGTTCGAGGCCCAATGGCTGCGTATGGTGGAGCTGATGTGCTCCATGGTCGGCTGTGCCCCTTAGGAGGATAAATGGCTGAAGATTCAGGGCAGGAAAGAACCGAAGAACCCACGCCGAAAAAGCTCCAAGAGGCGAAAAAGAAGGGGCAAATCGCGCGCTCAAAAGAGCTAGGCACCACCTTTGTGCTGATCATGTCGGCGGTGTCGCTGCTTATTTATGGCCCGGACATTGGCCGAGGCCTGCACCAGGTGATGGGGCGCATGCTCACCCTGAGCCGCAACGAAACCTACGACACCTCGAAAATGTTCTCGGCCTGGGGCGCCGTCGCAGATGCCTTGCTCTATCCCATGGCCATGTTTGTACTGGTGATCGTGCTGGCGGCCTTTATTGGCAATACTTTGCTCGGTGGGTTTAACTTTTCCTGGCAGGCCATGGCTCCCAAAGCCAATAAAATGTCACCGCTAAAAGGCTTTAAACGCATGTTCGGTACCCAGGCGGCGGTTGAACTGGTTAAGGCGCTGTTGAAGTTTGCCCTGGTCGCCGCCTGCGCGGTGTTTTTAATTAAAGTTTATTTCTATGAAATTCTGCATCTCAGCATAGAGTCGACGCCGAACAATATTGCCCATGCCCTGGAGATCATCGCCTGGATGTTCCTGGCGCTGAGCTGCACCATGCTGGTGGTATCGGCCATCGATGCCCCGTATCAGAGTTACAATCACCACAAGCAGTTGAAAATGACCCTGCAAGAGGTCAAGGACGAATATAAAAACTCCGAGGGTGATCCGCAGATCAAGGCGCGTATTCGCCGCACCCAAAGGGAAATGTCGCAGCGACGCATGATGCAGGATGTCCCCGATGCCGACGTGGTGGTCACCAACCCGACCCACTATTCGGTGGCGCTGAAATACGATACCGACAAGGCCGGAGCCCCGATCATGGTGGCCAAGGGGGGCGATGAATTGGCGATGAAATACGTAAGGTGGCCCAGGGTAACGATGTTCCTCTGGTGGAGTCGCCGGTGTTGACCCGGGCGCTGTTTCATACCACCGAAGTGGGCGATCAGGTGCCGGAGCAACTCTTTACCGCGGTGGCTCAGGTGCTGGCCTATGTCTATCAGTTAAAGCGTTTCCAAAAGGGCCGTGGCCGCAGACCGACCAAGCTGAGCGAACACCTCCCCATCCCTGATGACTATCAGTATTAGCGCCGCTAAAGCGTAACCGCTAAAGCTGGCCTGCTCCTTGCTTTAATCCCCCCAGTGTCAATTTATTGCTGTGCGCATTTATGGATTTCAAGGCCGTTTTAACCCAGCTTAATCGCGATAAAAAAGAATATGCCAAGGGTGTGGGTACGCCTTTATTAGTGCTGGCCGCGCTGGCCATGGTGGTGTTGCCGATGCCGCCGTTTCTGCTCGATATTCTTTTCTCCTTTAATATCGCGTTGGCCCTGGTGGTGCTGCTGGTGACCGTCTACACCTTAAAACCCTTGGACTTTGGGATGTTTCCGGCGGTGCTTTTGGTCGCCACCATTATGCGCCTGGCCCTGAATGTCGCCAGTACCCGAGTGGTGCTGCTCGAAGGTCACCAAGGCGGCGACGCCGCCGGTAAGGTAATTGAAGCCTTTGGCTCCGTGGTGATCGGTGGTAACTATGCGGTCGGCCTGGTGGTCTTCTTAATTCTTATCATTATCAACTTTGTGGTGATCACCAAGGGGGCGGGGCGCATCTCCGAGGTGTCGGCGCGCTTTACCCTGGACGCCATGCCGGGTAAGCAAATGGCCATAGACGCGGACTTAAATGCCGGCTTTATCAGCGCCGAGCAAGCCCGTGAGCGTCGTGAAGAGGTGACCCGCGAGGCGGATTTCTACGGCTCCATGGACGGTGCCAGTAAGTTTGTAAAAGGCGATGCCATCGCCGGTATTGTTATTTTGATCATCAACATAGTCGGCGGCTTGTTTGTCGGCATGATCCAGCATGACCTCAGCTTTGGTCAGGCCATGGAGGTCTATACCCTGCTTACCATAGGGGATGGCTTGGTAGCGCAATTACCTTCGCTATTACTGTCCATCGGCACCGCCATCGTAGTGACCCGACAAAACGAGTCGCACAACATGGGCGAGCAGGTAAAAAGCCAGCTGGGTAACGACAAGGCGTTGTGGATCGCCTGCGGTATCTTGGTCACCATGGGTCTGGTCCCGGGCATGCCCCATTTGGCCTTTTTGGGTCTGGGAGCCTTGCTTGGTTTTATTGCGTATTTATCACAAAAACAGGCGCGCGAGGCCGAGTTGCAAGAGCAACAGCTGGCGGCGCAGGGGGCGGGCACCCAAGTGGCGACCCGCGATGAACCTAAAGAGCTGGGCTGGGATGATGTGCAGCAGGTGGATGTGGTGGGCCTGGAAGTGGGCTATCGCTTGATCCCCTTGGTGGATCAGGCCCAAGGTGGTGAGCTGTTAAGCCGTATCAAAGGGGTGCGTAAAAAGCTCTCCCAGGAATTTGGCTTTTTGGTGCCGCCGGTGCATATCCGCGATAACCTGGAGCTCGACCCCAATGCCTATCGTATTACCCTGATGGGAGTCTCCAGCGGCGATGGCGAGCTCAGCAGTGGCTCAGAGCTGGCCATCAATCCGGGTCAGGTATTTGGCCCGGTCAATGGTATTGCCACCAAGGATCCTGCCTTTGGCCTTGATGCTGTGTGGATCAAGCCGGAGCAAAAAGACGAAGCTCAATCCCTGGGTTACACGGTGGTGGATGCTGCCACCGTGGTCGCTACCCATATCAGCCAGTTACTTACTAACAATGCCGCACTGCTGCTGGGTCATGAAGAAGTACAGAGCCTGCTCGACATGCTGGCCAAGAGTCACCCCCGCCTGGTAGAGGGCCTGGTGCCCGAGGTCTTGCCGCTGACGACCGTGGTGAAGGTGTTGCAAAACCTGCTTAACGAAGGGGTCGCTATTCGCGATATGCGCACCATAGTTCAGACCCTGGTGGAGTATGGCCCACGCAGCCAGGACCCGGATGTTTTAACCGCGGCGGTGCGTATTTCGTTACGTCGATTAATAGTACAAGACGCGGTGGGCGCAAGCCCGGAAATTCCTGTCATAACATTGGCGCCTGAGTTGGAACAGATGTTGCATCAGTCACTTCAGAACGCAGGAGATGAAGGTGCCGGTATCGAACCTGGCCTTGCGGAACGATTACAAGCGTCGCTCAGCGAAGCTCACCAAAACCAAGAAATGGCCGGTGAACCTTCCATCTTATTGACCTCAGGAATGCTGCGAACGGTGTTATCACGCTTTGTTAAATACACCATTCCAGGCCTTAGGGTGATGTCCTATCAGGAAGTCCCCGATGAGCGTCAAATTAAGATCGTTAGCTCCGTAGGACAGCAATAAACCAATGGCCAGGCCGTTGCTTAAAGGGTGAACTTATGAAAATTAAACGCTTTTTTGCTAAAGACATGCGCAGCGCATTAAAAGAAGTAAAGGATGAACTTGGCGCCGACGCGGTGATCATGTCGAATAAAAAGCTCGCCGATGGTGTTGAAATCGTCGCCGCCATCGATCATGAGCGTCCTAATGCGGTGCCTGCCCAGCCGAATACTGTCGTATCGAATACTGTCGTATCGAATACTGTCGTATCGAATGCTGTTGCATCGAATACTCAAACTCAGCAAACTGAACAACCACGGGTGCAGCCGCGCGTACTGCAACCATATAATCACGGTGCCCGCGTCCATAGCCAACAAGAGCGCGAACACACGCCGGTGGCCGACTCCTTGCAGGCTTTGTTAGAGCGTCAAAATCCACAACCGAAAAATGCCGCCCTGGCGGATATGTTTTCGCAATCCGGCATCGATTTGCAGCAGTCAGGGCAGCAGCAGGTGCAGCAGCCAGCGTCGCACTACGCCCCGGCAGAATCAGATATGCAACCGCGTGTGCAACCGCGGGTGCAACAACCGCATGCGCCATCACAGCGTCCGAAACCAAGAATGCCCGCCCAACATCTGGGTGATGACCTGGACGGTGATGACTTAGATGACTTCGCTCAGAGCACCAAGGCCGAGCAGGATGAAATCACCGCCATGCGTGACGAAATGAATGCCATTCGCCAATTGCTGGAACATCAGGTATCGGGCTTGCTGTCACAAGACCGTGCCCGTCGAGACCCGACCCGCGCCTGTTTTATCGAGCGTCTGCAAGGCATGGGTATCGATGCCAAGGTGGCCGAGCAGTTGGTGCGTTATGTGCCCGATGACGTTTCCCGTCAGCAAGCCTGGCAGGGAGTGATGGAAATGATGCATAAGCATATGCACACCACGGGCAACGAGATTTTACGCCATGGCGGCGTCTATGCCTTGGTGGGACCCACAGGTGTTGGTAAAACCACAACGGTGGCTAAACTGGCGGCCCTGGGGGCGCAGAAATACGGTGCCGATCAGGTGGCCTTGATCACCACGGATACCTACCGTATCGGCGCCTTCGAGCAATTGGCGACCTATGGGCGAATTATCGGTTGTCCGGTAAAACAAGTTAAAGATGCCAGCGAATTGGCCGATACCTTATTTCAGTTACGCAATAAGCGCCTGGTGTTAATTGACACCGCCGGTATGAGCCAGCGCGATCTGCGTTTAAGCGAGCAGTTAAATACCCTGATGCGCAGCGCCGCGGTTGAGATCCGCAGCTACCTGGTACTCAGTGCCACCGCCCAGCGCGAAGTGTTGCAAGAAGCCATAAAACACTTCCAAAAGGTCGACCTAAGTGGCTGTATTTTCACTAAGCTTGATGAAAGTCTAAGTTTGGGTGAGATTATTAGTGTAGCGATTCAAAATCGCCTGCCAATAGGGTATCTTACTAACGGTCAGCGCGTGCCAGAAGATATCCGGGTTGCAAACTCGGAAAAAATGGTGAGAAAGGCTGAGCAATTGTTTATAAAACGCCAAAAAGCGCAAGCAGCACAGGCTCCAGCAGGGCGTCAGACGGTAGCGTCACCAGCAGTAGGAATGTATGATTAACACCATCTTGGATCAGGCAAGCGGCCTTCGCAGAATGAATCAGAATAATAGTCAAGGCGTAAAAGTAATCGCCGTAACCGGCGGCAAAGGCGGTGTGGGTAAAACCAATGTTTCCCTGAATATGGCCATTGCTATGGGCCAACAAGGAAAGCGGGTTTTAGTGCTTGATGCCGATCTGGGGCTGGCCAATTGCGACGTGATGCTTGGCTTGCGAGTGGAAAAAAACCTGTCGCATGTCCTCAATGGTGAGTGTCACCTGCGCGACATCCTGGTTGAAGGTCCCGCTGGCATCCATATTGCTCCCGCTTCTTCGGGAGCCCAGAGCATGGTGGAACTAAGCCCCGCCGAGCATGCGGGTCTGATCCGTGCCTTTAGCGAGCTCGATAACGATTATGACGTGCTGATTGTCGATACCGCGGCCGGTATTTCCGACATGGTCCTAAGCTTTTCGCGCGCCTCGCAGGATGTGGTGGTGGTGGTCTGTGATGAGCCGACCTCCATTACCGATGCCTATGCCTTGATCAAGGTGCTTAGCCGCGAGCATGGTGTCTACAAATTTAAAATCGTTGCTAATATGGTACGCAGCCTGCGCGAGGGTCAAGATCTGTTCGCCAAGCTGTCCAAGGTCACCGATCGCTTCCTCGATGTCTCACTGGAACTGGTTGCCACCGTGCCCTATGACGAAAACATGCGTAAAGCCACGCGCCGCCAAAAAGCCGTGGTTGATTTATTCCCTAACTCTCCGGCCTCGGTGTCGTTGAAGAGCCTGGCCAACAAGGCCTGGCAATGGCCGTTGCCAAACCATCCTTCGGGACACTTAGAATTCTTTATTGAAAAGCTCGTAGGCGGCTAACGGTTTAGGACGGCTATGAATAGAGTCGCAGGGTATCAACAGCAACAGCAGTTAAGTTCTTTGGTGGAGCGCCATGCTGCATTAGTTAAGCGTATCGCCTGCCATCTTTTGGCGCGTTTGCCCGCCAGCGTGCAATTGGACGATCTCATTCAATCGGGAATGATAGGGCTTATCGAAGCCTCGAAAAACTTCGATGGCAGCAAGGGTGCCAGCTTTGAAACCTTTGCCGGCATTCGTATTCGTGGTGCCATGCTCGATGAAATTCGTCGTGGTGATTGGGCGCCACGCTCATTGCACCGCCATAGCCGTGCCATAGCGCAGGCCATTCACGATTTGGAACGGGCCTTGGGACGTGAGCCAAAAGATGCCGAAGTCGCCCAAAAGCTGGATATTTCACTCGAGGAATATCATACGATTTTAAACGATGTTAATTGCGCCAAGGTCATTGGCATCGAAGATCTGGGCGTCGATGAAGACGTTATCGGCGGTGACGGAGAGCATGAACAAGAACAGCTCAGCCGCCCCTTTGCCAGCATGCATAACGAACGATTTAATGCCGCTTTGGTTGCGGCGATCAAGTCGTTGCCCGAGCGCGACGCCTTGGTGCTGTCGTTGTACTACAACGATGAAATGAACTTAAAAGAAATAGGGCACATACTCGAGGTTAGCGAGTCGCGTGTGAGCCAAATACATAGCCAGGCGATGATCAAGCTTAGAGCCAAGATCAGCGACTGGATCAATTAGTAGTAAGTAAAGCGGGTTTAGACCTCACTGGAGGATACTTTGGATAAGAACATGAAAATTCTCGTGGTTGATGACTTTTCCACTATGAGAAGAATCATTAAAAATCTATTGCGTGATTTAGGCTTCACCAATGTGCAAGAGGCAGACGATGGCAGCACGGCGCTCCCTATGCTGCAAAATCAGGACTTCGATTTTGTGGTCACCGATTGGAATATGCCGGGCATGCAAGGTATTGACCTGCTGCGCGCCATTCGCGCCGACGAGCGACTCAAGCACCTACCCGTATTAATGGTGACCGCCGAAGCCAAGAAAGAGCAAATTATTGCCGCCGCCCAGGCCGGTGTGAATGGTTACATTGTTAAGCCGTTTACCGCCGCGACCTTGAAAACCAAGCTGGAAAAAGTGTTTGAACGCTTAGGTTAAAAAAGAAGGAGAGGTTTATGTCAGCGCCCGCTGCACCTCATATTACCCTGGAGCAGGCCAAGCAGCTTGTCGCGTTCTTGGAACAGGGCGAACAGGAAAAAGCCGACCAATTGATCTTGGATGCGGCCTCGAAGGAGCAATCCGAGCTGTTTGCCGAGGTGGGAAAACTCACGCGCCAACTGCATGAATCACTGAAAAATTTTCAGCTGGATACCCGCCTTTCAGACTTGACCAACGAAGCCATTCCAGACGCCAAACAGCGTCTAAATTATGTTATGGAAATGACCGAGCAGGCGGCCAATAAAACCATGGATGCGGTGGAAGCCAGCCTGCCCATTGCCGAGCGCTTGTCCACCGACCTGCATCAGATCAAACCCAGCTGGGATAAGCTGATGCGCCGAGACTTGCAGTTGGGCGAGTTTAAGCAGCTGTGCCATCAGCTTGACGGCTTTATGGGGCGCTCGCAGAGCAGTACCTTGGAGCTGCACGCTTTGCTTAACAATGTGTTGTTGGCGCAAGACTACCAGGACTTGACCGGTCAGGTGATCCGCCGGGTTATCGAACTGGTACGTGAAGTGGAAGACAGCTTGATCCACCTGCTGACCGTCTTCGGTGCTGAAGAAGGCGAGCTATTAGAAAAAGAACAAGTGGCCATTAAGGTCAACGGCGAAGGCCCTGAAGGGCCCATTATTGATAAAGAATCTCGTGATGATGTGGTATCAAGCCAGGACGAGGTCGACGACTTGTTGTCGAGCCTGGGATTCTAACAGGAGTGCGGTTGCATGAGCTTTGAAGTAGATGAAGATATTTTGCAGGACTTTCTCGTCGAAGCGGGTGAAATATTAGAACAGCTGTCTGAGCAATTGGTGGAGCTGGAAAATAATCCCGAAGATAAGGATCTACTTAACGCCATCTTCCGTGGTTTCCACACAGTGAAAGGCGGTGCCGGCTTCCTGGCCATGAATGAGTTGGTTGATGCCTGCCATGGTGCCGAAAACGTCTTTGATATTCTGCGTCAGGGTCAACGTCGCGTTACAGCCGAGTTGATGGATGTGATCTTGCAAGCGCTGGACACCATTAACGAGATGTTCGCGCAAATTCAGCTGCGTGCTCACCCCGAGCCCGCCGACCCCGAACTGTTAGCTATTTTACATCAATTAAGTGAGCCGGAAGCACCCGGTGAAGCCCTTGCTACACCTGCACCCGTTGTTGCTCCTGTCGTGGAGACCACGGCAGTGCCAGTGGCTGAATCTATGGCTATCGAGGATACCTCGATAGCCTTTAATGATGAGTCCAACTCGGCTATTGATGAAATCAGTGAAGACGAATTTGATGCCTTACTTGATGAGTTACATGGAGTAGGTAAGGGCCCCGGGGCCGAGACCTCAATGACCGAGGAAGTCAGCACAGATAGCAATCTTTCAGGGTTCTCCGGGGGGGTCACCGAGGGAGCCCCAGAGGGCGATGAAGATATTACCGATGATGAATTCGATGCCTTACTTGACGAATTGCACGGCCCCGGCAGTTTTGGTGTATTAGGCTCCGGCTCAGCAACCGCATCTGCGACCACATCTGTAACAGCATCAGCCGATAAAAAAGTCGCAGAAGAGACGGCTGCAGTGGCCAGCGCCGACGACGATGAGGAAATCAGTGAGGACGAATTTGACGCCTTACTCGATGAGCTTCATGGCAAAGGCAATGGCCCTACGGCGATACCAAGCCCGCCAGCCGCCACAAGCCAGGCCGCGTCCGCAGTTTCAGTAACGCCAAGCCAACCGGCCAGCGATAGCAGTGCGGCGGTACAAAAACCACAAGTTCAGCCCACCAGTCAACCCGTTGGCCAGCCTGCAGGTCAGCCAACAGGCCAGGTTATTGGCAATGCAAATGGTCAGCCCGTCGGTAAGCCCGCCGAGAAGCCGGTCACCAAGCCGGTCAGCAAGCCGGCGGCTAAAGCCGCGGCGCCCGCCGCCGAAACCACGGTGCGCGTCGATACCAAGCGCTTGGATCAGATTATGAACATGGTTGGCGAGCTGGTGTTGGTACGTAACCGCCTGCTGACCCTGGCCAATAGCAGCAATAGCGAAGACATGGGTAAAGCCATTTCCAACCTGGATGTGGTGACCGCCGATCTGCAAGGGGCGGTGATGGCCACCCGCATGCAGCCAATTAAAAAGGTGTTTGGTCGTTTCCCTCGGGTGGTACGAGACCTAGCTCGCAGTCTGCAAAAAGATATCTCCCTGATATTGGAAGGCGAAGATACGGATCTCGATAAAAACCTGGTCGAAGCCCTGGCCGATCCCTTGGTGCACCTGGTACGCAACTCCGTCGACCACGGTATCGAAATGCCCGCTGTGCGCGAGCAAGCGGGTAAGCCCCGTACCGGCTTGGTGAAGCTTTCGGCCTCCCAGGAAGGGGACCATATTCTCTTAAGTATTCAAGATGATGGCGCCGGAATGGACGCTGAAAAGCTGAAAAATATCGCCATCAACAAGGGCGTACTGGACGCCGATCAGGCCGCCCGTTTAAGCGATAATGAGGCCTATAACCTGATTTTTGCGCCGGGTTTTTCAACCAAGGAACAAATCTCCGATATTTCCGGCCGTGGCGTTGGCATGGATGTGGTGAAAACCAAGATCAGCCAGCTTAACGGCACCATTAATATCGAATCGCAACTGGGTGTGGGTACCCGCTTAGACATCAAAGTGCCCCTGACCCTGGCGATATTACCGACCCTGATGGTGGTGGTGGGCGAGCAAACCTTTGCCCTGCCGCTTGCGGCGGTCAACGAAATCTTCCACCTCGATTTAACCAAGACCAATGTGGTTGATGGCCAGTTGACCATTATCGTTCGTGATAAGGCCTTGCCCTTGTTCTACTTGGAGCACTGGCTGGTTAAGGGAGCCGACAGCTCGCAGCGCAAGGCAAAGGGCCATGTGGTGATAGTGCAAATTGGTACCCAGCAGGTGGGTTTTGTGGTCGACTCTCTGATTGGTCAGGAAGAGGTGGTTATTAAGCCTCTGGATGCCTTATTGCAGGGGACACCAGGTATGGCTGGTGCGACCATTACCTCAGATGGCGGCATTGCCCTTATCCTCGATGTGCCGAGCATGTTAAAACACTATGCTGGCCGGTCCAGCGTAAACTAGGTGAGGGCCCATGCCTGTAAAAGTTCTGATTGTTGATGATTCGAGTTTTTTTCGCCGCCGTGTCAGCGAAATTCTTGCTGCCGATAGCGATATCGAGGTCATAGACACCGCCGTCAATGGGGCCGATGCGGTAACCAAAGCCGCGGCCTTGCGTCCGGATGTGATCACCATGGATGTGGAAATGCCGGTGCTTGATGGGATCTCGGCGGTTAAACAGATCATGGCGAAGACCCCCACGCCTATCCTGATGTTCTCCTCTCTGACGCGCGAAGGGGCCAGTGCCACCCTGGATGCCCTCGATGCGGGAGCGCTCGACTTTTTACCAAAAAAATTCGAGGACATCGCCCGCAATAACGATGAAGCCGTGGCTGTATTGCAGCGTAAGGTGAAAGAACTGGGGCGTCGTCGCTTAATGCGCTGGCGTCGTCCCCCCTTGGCAACGACTGCATCTGCGACTGCATCTGCGAGTGCAACTGCAACAGCAACTTCGACGGCTACCACAGCGCTGCGCAGCGGTGCACGCTCGGGGTCGGCGCCTGCGCCGGCAGTAACGGCTCAGCCCAAGGTGCAAAACGAACCAGGTTTGAGCCCGCATCCTCGTCCCACTAGCTATCGGGCGACGGGCAAAAACTATCGCCTGGTGGTGATCGGCACCTCAACCGGCGGTCCGGTCGCACTGCAGAGTATTTTAACCCAGTTACCCCGAAATTTTTCGCTGCCTATTTTACTGGTACAGCATATGCCCTCAGCCTTTACGCCGGCTTTTGCTCAGCGTTTAAACAACCTTTGTAACATAGAGGTGAAAGAGGCTGAGCAGGGCGACATGTTAAAACCCGGCACCGCCTACCTGGCCCCCGGTGGTCAGCAAATGATGTTTGACCCTCGCGCCACCTCACCCAGACTCAAGGTGTTTGCCGATGACAACCCGAGAATCACCTATAAACCCAGCGTCGATGTCACCTTTGCCAGCAGCGCCAAGCAATTTGGCGGCGATGTGCTGGCCATAGTGCTGACCGGGATGGGCGCCGACGGTCGTGAAGGGGCGCGCATGTTAAAGCAATACGGCGCCAGGGTATGGGCTCAGGATGAAGAGTCCTGCGTGGTCTATGGCATGCCGCAGGCCATTGTCAGTGCCGGTTTGCATGATCATCAGTTGGCGCTCGAGGACGTTGCCAGCCATTTAATCAAGGAGGTGGGCAATGGATAAGCTCTCCCTGCTCGGTCTTATTGTTGCCCTTGGGGCCATCACCCTGGGTTACAGCCTGGAGGGCGGTGTGGTCAGTGCCCTTATCAATCTGCCGGCGCTGCTTATCGTGGTCGGTGGCACGCTCGGTGCGGTCATGTTGCAGTCCCAGCTCCCCATATTTAAAAAGGCACTGGAAATTTTTAAATGGGTCTTTACGCCGCCCTGTTACGATATGGAAGCGGGTATTGAGCAGGTCAAGGAATGGACCAGTACGGCCAGACAAAAAGGCTATTTGGCTTTGGAAGAATATGCCCTGGCAACACAAGACCCCTACGCGGCCAAGGGCCTAAGCTTGCTTATCGACGGCACCCAGGAACAGCGTTTGCGCGATACCCTGGATATCGAACTGACCTTGGAGCGCGAGCGCTTGCTTGATGCCGCCAGGGTGTACGAGGCCATGGGCGGTTATGCCCCGACCATAGGCATCTTGGGCGCCGTGTTGGGCTTAATTCAGGCCATGGCTTATATCACCGAACCACAGCAGCTCGGAGCCGGTGTCGCCACCGCGTTTTTGGCCACCATTTACGGTGTCGGCCTGGCTAACCTGCTGTTACTGCCGGTTGCCAATAAGCTTAAGCAGGTGATTGAAGAAAAGATGCTTTATCACGAGCTTATCGCTGAGGGCATAGTGGCCATGCACACGGGTGAAACGCCGGCCAATATTGAGCTAAAGCTAGAGGCCTATATCGCCGAGCGTCATGTGAGTTCAGGATACTAGCCCTATGCGTCTGCGCCACCGTCGAGCTCAAGCAAAAGCATCACAACATACCCATAGGTGGTTGGTGTCTTACGCCGACTATATGACCATTATGTTTGCCTTGTTTGTGGTGCTGTACGCCATAGCCATCAATCATAAAGACGAGCAGTTCAAGGTGTTTTCGCAATCCTTGGAGCAGATCTTCACCAAGGCGACTCAGGCCCCCGCCAGTGATGACACCGGCGCCGCCGCCGAGGGGTTACTGACCCAACCCCTGCCGGCCAATGAGGCCCTCTTGTATGGTCAAAGCCTGCAAAGGGAGCGTCAGGCCAGCCAACAGCTGTTACCCGAGTACGGTGATGTGACTCAGCTGCCGCAGCAGCAGTTGGGCGAGCCATTGGAGCGCCTGGTCGATGAGCTCACCAACACCTTGCTTAAAGAGATACGCCAGGGCGATGCACAGTTACAGCTCGATCAGGACTGGCTTACCATAGAAATGAATTCCGCCATGGTCTTTGCCAGCGCCAGTGCCACCGTGACTCATCAAGCCGAAGCGGTGATCGCCCGTATTGCCCAGGTGTTAGCGCCACAGCGTAATTACCTGCGTATTCGTGGCTACACCGACGACCAGAGTATTAATAACGAATTATTCAGCTCCAACTGGCAGCTGTCGGCGGCCCGTGCCGCGGCGGTGGTCAAGCAGTTGCAGCAGGAGCAGATAGTCCCCGAGCGTATGGCCCTTGAAGGCTATGGCCAATACAGCCCCTTTGCCGATAACGGCACTGCACAAGGACGGGCAAAAAATCGTAAGGTGGTGATTGCCATCTCCAAGTACGCCCTGCCGGAGCCAAAGGCTGTGCCACAGGCTTCACCTGAAGCATCACTAACAGCTCAGCCTCAAGGCAAGCAGACAGAGCAGGAAATTCATAGGCCGGGACAAGATAACAGCATTAAAATTATACAGCTTCCCCATGGCGGCATTCGCATTACCACGCGCAGCGAGGATAACGAGCAATGAAAGTTTGGACTGTGGCGAACCAAAAAGGCGGCGTTGGGAAAACCACTACCTCGGTGGCCTTGGCCGGATTGCTGGCGGAGCAGGGTAAGCGCGTCTTGCTTATCGACACCGATCCGCACGCGTCTTTGACCTATTACTTTGGCATTGACTCTGAGCGCATCGAAATCAGCGCTTATGATGTATTTTCCCGCGGCAAGGAAATGCAAAGAGAAGAAATCCTGCAGGCCTTGTGTCCATCCGGGGTCGATAATATCGATATCCTGCCGGCCACCATGGCCATTGCCACCTTGGACAGAAGCATGGGCACGCAAAGCGGCATGGGGCTGATCCTTAAAAAGGTGCTGGCGAAGATAACGGATGACTATGATTATGCCATTTTAGATTGCCCTCCCGTGCTTGGGGTGTTGATGGTCAATGCCTTGGCCGCCAGCGAGCATGTTTTAGTGCCGGTGCAAACCGAATTTTTGGCCCTTAAGGGCCTGGAACGCATGATGCGCACCATGGAGCTGATGCAAATGAGCGCCGCCCCTAAGGGGAGTGGCGATGCCCCCGGCATAGCCTACAAATATACTGTGGTGGCAACCATGTTTGATAAGCGCACCAAGGCGTCTTTGGTGGCCTATAAACAGTTGCAGGCCAGCTATGGCGACAATGTCTGGCCCGGGGTGATCCCCATAGACACTAAATTCCGCGATGCCAGCTTGGCACAGCAGGTGCCCAGTAAGCATTTCAGCAAGGCTCGTGGGGTGCAGGCCTACCGCCATTTGCTTGACTACCTACAACAGCGGGAAGGGCGCAAATGAGCGGAACGAACGATCAGGTTATGCGCCAATACCTCGATGCCTTGCTGCAGGAAGACTCCTTTGAGGAACCACAGCAAACGCCTCGAGAGCCGCAGCCGAAAATAGCCAAGCAAGTCGCCAAGGCCAAACCTCATAACCCCTTGTCGCCAATGGCGCAAGAAGAGCTGGCCATGAGTGCCGTGGCGCAATTATTGGCGCAGGTGGAGCTCAGGTCGCAGCCGCGCCCGCAGCTTCAAGAGCCACCGGCGCCGCAGGTGACCCAACAGGAGCAGGTACAGGAAGTGACGCCTATGCCGGTTGCCGAACCAACCCAGGCCAAAGCGGTGTCACCCGTGCCCGAAGCTTCGCCAGTGCCTTCGGCGGAGCTTGCACTCGCGACTTCATCCGAACCTTTGAGCGAGCCAGCGGCAAACCCCTTACTAAAGCCGCAGGAAAATAACGCCGAGGAAACGCCATTACGAGCCCCGCAGGCGGCGCGCGAGCAATATATGCAGGGCGAGTTTCAGGCCTTGTTTTTCGAGGTGGCCGGTTTAACCCTGGCGGTACCGCTAAAATCCCTCGGCGGCATTCATCAGCGCACCGAGCTGAATCAATTGTTCGGTAAGCCCGAGTGGTTTAGCGGGGTGATGTTAAACCGGGATGAGAAAATTAATGTGGTTGATACCGCCCGTTGGGTGATGCCAGAAAAATATGACAAACAATTACAACAGGCATTAAACTACAAGTACGTGATTATGCTCGGAGAATCCCAGTGGGGACTGAGCGCTGAAACCCTTATCAACAACGTCACGCTAAAAAGCGAAGACGTAAAATGGCGGCAAAGTCATGGTAAAAGACCCTGGTTGGCCGGCGTTATAAAAGAAAAAATGTGTGCTTTAATCGATGTCGAAAACTTACAGCTGCTGCTAGAGCAGGGACTCGATAGTCAGGCGCAATAAAAGTATCAACTATATATGCCAGTTTGGCCGTTACTGTGACGGCCAATTTTAAATGGAGCCAAGTATGAGCGAACAGAGACAAGTCTCAGCACATGATGTCGACAGTAGTGATGAGGTGTTGCAATGGGTGACCTTCCGTCTGCAGGAAGAAACCTATGGTATTAACGTAATGCAGGTGCAAGAAGTGCTGCGTTATACCGACATTGCTCCTGTGCCTGGTGCGCCCAATTATGTGCTTGGGATCATTAATCTGCGCGGCAATGTGGTTACCGTGATTGATACCCGTGCCCGCTTTGGCCTGGTGGATGCCGAGGTTACCGAGCAATCACGTATCGTGATTATTGAGGCGGAAAAGCAGGTGATCGGCATTTTGGTCGACTCGGTGGCGGAAGTGGTCTATCTGCGCAGCTCGGATATCGACAGTGCGCCGAATATCGGCACCGATGAAAGCGCCAAATTTATTCAAGGAGTCTCTAATCGCGATGGTGAGTTATTGATCTTGGTCGATTTGAATAAACTGCTCAATGACGATGAGTGGGATGAGCTGAGTAATCTTTAAGCAATGAACGAACTGACAACTTCTATGCTGATTGGCGCCGGTGTGATTTTGCTCCTGGCGGTGGCTGTGGTGATCTTATGGCTGCGTTTGACGCGACTGCACGCCAGTCATGAGCGCCTGCTTGCGCAATTGGCTCACGCCGATCAGGGGCAAGATCAAACCCAAATTCTGCGCGCCGAAATTGCCGAGGTGCGCACCGCGGTTGAAAATATTGCCAACCATGTCCAGCATCTGCAAGGCAGAACCGAGGAGCTGGCGCAGCAACAGCATAGCTTTAAAGATGCGGATCCCCAGGCCAAGTTGTATTCACGGGCGGTAAAAATGATTGAACTTGGTGCACCACTCGATGAGGTGATGCGTGAATGTGAACTACCGTTGGCGGAAGCTGAACTGCTTTTCTCTCTGCATCAAAAAAACTAGGCTTTGATATTGAGCTTATTGCTAAAGTTCTGCCACCCCGGCGGATACTTTCCCCGTAACACGTAGGAAAAAGCGATAAGCTCGGCTATCACATAATAGAGCTCAGGCGGGATCTCTTGCCCTTGTTGCAAGGCGGCCAAGGTGTTCGCCAGCTCCTTATCCTGATGAATTAAAATTCCCTGTTGCTCGGCGGCATTGATTATCTGCTGGGCCAGCTCACCGAAACCCTTGGCGCTGACATGAGGCGCGCTGCCTTCTTGGTAAAGCAGGCCAATGGCACTGCGTTGCTCGTTATGCTTCATGACTACACCTTTAGATTCACTATGCTGTGGCGGCGATAGAATGCTTGCCACCGGCGCGCCTGTTGTTCGCTGACTTGTTGCACCTCAATGGCGGGCACGGATAAGCCGTGCTGCTGCAGGTTGCGCCTTAAGTCTTCGCTGTGTTGCTGCGCCAATTCGCTTAGGGCATGGGAGCTGGCCTTAAGGGCACAGTTAAGCTGCTGTTGGCTCAGTTGTGCCTGCACGCTGAGCTCACCCTGTTTACCGTAATCGAACTGCATGCGCACAAACCACACCTCATGCGTTTCCCCTTGATTATTCTTTTTTTGATAACGCCCCAGCGTCAGTTCGCTGTGCCCGACATCCGGTGGCAGGCGCATGGGTAATAACAGCTGCACCAAGGCATTACTATCTTGCTGCGCGACCTGAGTCTGTGTGCCGGGTTGAGTACTAAGCTGGGCGCTAAGTTGGGGGGTCATCTGCTGTTGTATGGGGGCCAGCTCATCAATCAGCGCCTGCGCCGCCGGAGATTGCAATTGTTGCAGCAGATTATCCGCACGCAGTTGTTGTTCCGGGCCTTTTCCGCTGTTACCAAGCAAGAGTTGCAACAGGGGGAGTAAGCCATTGTTGGTCTTTGGTACAGCTTGTGGCACAGCCTGGGTAACGTTGCCAGGGGCATCGGAAATTGGCGCCGCCACCAAGGCGGTCACCAGCTGATCGAGCCTGGCACTGAGCGAGCTTTGCCACTGCTGTGGTGACAGGGTCCAGGGTTGCAGTTGGGCGCGAATTTGCGTCGCATTTTGCACGCTGGGTGTATGTGGTCCTATCATTTTGGCGAAGGCCTGATTGACCAGCTGTTGCAGCTCCTTCGGCGCCTGCATAAGCTGAGTGTCGAGTTGGGTCAAATGATGACGCAGCTGCTGGCCCGGTGTTAGCAATTTTTGCAGCGTTTGCGTCAGGGTTTGGGTTAAGGGCAAGGGCGTTAGCGCCGCGACCTTGTTTGACTGAACGTGTGCCGACAAGCTCGCTGAAGAAGTCGTATCCTTTACGGGCCCAGGTTGGAGTTGAGATTGAGAGCCAGGCAGCATTAGGCCAGACGAGGGGTGAGCGGGAATACTGACCCTGACCAAGCCTTGCATTTGCACTATCAGTGCCAGCAGGGGCGCCTGTTGGCGCACTTGGTTTGGCACCACGGGCATGGCGCTGCGCAGGGGCCTTTGCTCCTGGCCTGTTTCGGGCAAGGGATGCATTGGCGAGACTTGCAGCAGGGGGGTTAACAAGCCCTTGGCCTGGCTTTGCAACAGGGATGGGGGCAAAGCGTGGGACTTATCCTGCAGTGCCGCGCCCATAAGCTTGTTATACAGGGCCGCCTGCCAACTGAGCACCTGCGGCAGAAGCTGTGTTTTGAGTGTATTTGCTTTGGCATTTGCTCCGGTGGCCGTGGTCGGGGGAGTTGCCGTTAGCTCGCCCGAGTCCGGCATTGGGGCCTTAGCGCCAGCGAGCGTCGGTAGCTGGGTGTGTAGGCGCAGGCTGGGAGGCTGCAGTTGCAGTTGTAATTGGCCGCTGTTATCCAATTTAGCCATGACCGGCTGGGGTTGCCCCTGCAGCAAAGCGACTTCGCCTTGGCGCAGCACCACTTGGGTCAAAGGCGTTTGCTGGCCATGGGCAAGCGTCAGTAACAGCTGCGCCAGCGACTGGGCCGTCGGGCTGCCAGGCGTGCTTGTCTGCGGCGTTAATTCCAGTCTCGGCGCACTGTTGACCAGCCATTGCATCAGTTTATTATCGGCTAAGGGGAGGGGCAGTCGGGTTTGATTATTTAGCACTAGGTGTGCCTGTATCCGTGATTGCCCTTGCGCCAGACTAAGCTCCACCGCCAGCGCTTGTGTGCCTTCACCGAGCAAGGCCAAGGTGGCATTATTGATTTGCAGGCTGGCTGCCAATTGCGGTAATTGGATACGACCCTGATTATCGAGGTAAGCGGCGAGTTGGAGTGTTTGCGCCGTCGTCCCTGAGTTTTTTGGCGCCGCCAAGGCTGATACTAGCTGATATAGCAACTGGGCTTTATCGACATTAAGGCTGATCTCGCTTGGGCGTAGCTGCAACTGGCCATTGACACCCAGGCGGATTTCGGCGCTTTCCAGGCGCAGGCCTGCAAGCTGGGGTTGCGGGGGGCTGAGTGTCAAGGTGGTGCTTTGCCAATGTCCCTGCACACGCACTTCCATGCTTATCTGCTGGGGTTCAATGCGAATGTTACGGGCCGCCAAGAGGCGCTCTTGGGGGAGTTGCTCCTGCGGTTTAGCCGCGTTCGAAACGGTCATTTCCAGCGCCGAAGCCTGGTTAGTTAAAGGGGCAAATGGACCCGACATATTCCCCCCTGCACGAGATCAAAGTTTTGCCTGCAATTTTTCGCATTAGCTTAGCATTATGGTAGACTATCGCCCAATTTTAAGCATTGAGAAACCCTGTTTGTGCTACACGTTGACGCAGTCACTTGTATAAAGCAAGAGCGATGTTTGTTCGAAGACCTGAGTTTTAACCTAAAGTCGGGCGAGATCATGCAGTTAGAAGGCCCTAATGGGGCCGGAAAAACCTCGCTATTACGTATTTTAGCGGGCTTCGCCGAGCCTATGCAGGGGCAAGTAAAATTTAACCAGCAGTGTATTGGTCGTAATTATGACGAGTACGCCGAGAATGTGCTGTTTATCGGTCATAAAACCGGCGTGAACACTGCGCTTAATGCCTTAGAAAATTGTCAGTTTTGGCTTAATACCCATGGTCTCGAAAGCGGCTTAGATCTCTACGAGGTGCTTGCCGACCTGGGTCTGGTTGGTCTTGAAGATGTGCCGGTGCGTCAGCTTTCTGCCGGGCAACAGCGCCGTGTGGCCCTGGCGCGTTTATGGTTAAATCGCGCGCCCCTGTGGTTGTTGGATGAGCCCTTCACTGCGGTGGACAAAAAAGGCGTGCAACTGCTGCAGCAGCGTTTTGCCGAGCATCTGGCCACTGGCGGGGCAATTTTGCTAACTAGCCACCAGGACCTCACCACGCACTTTGATAAGCTTATCAAGTTGCAGCTGGAGTATCGCATTTGATAGCACAGAATCATTCTTATTGGCGCGTGTGGGCCAGTGTGTATAAAAAAGATGTTCGTCTGGCCTTTCGCCAGCGCAGTGACATTATCAATCCGTTATTGTTCTTTTTAATTGTTATCACCCTGTTCCCGCTGGGCATTGGTCCCGAGCCCAATCTACTGGCGCGCATGGCGCCAGGGATTATCTGGGTGGCGGCCTTATTGGCGACCATGTTGGGTCTGGACAAGCTCTTTCGCGACGATTACTTGGACGGCACCTTGGAGCAACTGATGTTGTCGCCTTTTCCGCTGTCGTTGAGCGTTTCGGCTAAGGTGGCGGCACACTGGACGGTCACTGGGTTGCCCATGGTTATTTTAGCGCCACTGTTCGCGCTTTTGATGAATTTACAATCGCAGGCTCTGAGCGCCATGATGCTGACCCTGCTGATCGGCACGCCGCTGCTGAGCTTGATCGGCGCCATCGGCGCCGGGCTCACCGTGGGCCTGCAAAAGGGTGGGGTACTACTAAGTTTATTGGTCCTGCCGCTTTATATACCCGTATTAATTTTCGCGACCTCCGCCATCGATACCGCCAGCATGTCCCTGGCTTATGGCGGCCAGCTTGCGATTCTAGGCGCATTTTTAGCCGTCGCTATTGTGCTTGCGCCTATTGCCGTTTCATCAGCATTGAAAGTGAGTATTAACTAATGTGGAAGTGGTTACATCCCTACGCTAAGGCCGAACGAGCCTATCAGTTGTGTAACACCCTACTACCCTATTTTGCCGTGGTTGCCGTGCTTGGCATCCTGGTGGGTTGGGTATGGGGGCTGGCCTTTGCGCCTGCTGACTACCAACAAAAAGACAGCTATCGCATCATCTTTATCCATGTGCCGTCGGCTATTTGGTCCATGGGGGCGTATTCGTCCATGGCCATTGCTGCCTTGGTGGCTCTGGTGTGGCAAATTCGCAATGCCCAGCTGGCGGTGATTGCCATTGCGCCGGTAGGCGCGGCCATGACTGTAATTGCGCTGCTGACCGGTGCCGCCTGGGGTAAACCCATGTGGGGTGCCTGGTGGGTGTGGGATGCCCGTTTGACCTCAGAGTTGATTCTGTTGTTTTTATACCTGGGTGTAATGTCTCTTTATCATGCCTTCGAAGATAAGCGCGCCGGGGGGAAGGCGGCGTCTATTCTTGCTTTGGTTGGTGTGGTTAATCTGCCGATTATTCATTTCTCGGTAGAGTGGTGGAATACCCTGCATCAGGGCGCCACCATCACCAAGTTCGATACCTCGGCCATCGACCCGAGCATGTTCTGGCCCTTGATGATTAATATCCTTGGTTTTGCCGGCTTCCTAGGTGCGGTGACGCTCATTCGCCTGAAAACAGAAATCCTAAAAAGCGAACAACATCGCCCCTGGGTGAAAGCCCTGGCGGGAGGCAAATAAGATGCAGTTTGACAGTCTTTCAGAATTTTTCGCCATGGGCGGCTACGCCTTTTATGTGTGGTTATCGTTCGGCAGCTGTGCGTTAATTCTTATCGCCCTGGTGGTAAGCTCGGTTCAAGAGAAACGTAAATTATTGCAGCAGGTATCGGCACAAACAGCCCGTGAGCAACGTATTGAAAAAGCCAAGCAGGCTAAGCAGCAGGAGTCGCAGTCATGAACCCAAGACGTAAAAAACGCCTATTAACCATTATTGCTTTGTTATTCGGCCTATCCAGCGCCGTGGCCCTGACTTTGTACGCACTGCAAGAAAACATTAACCTCTTCTATACCCCGAGCGAGTTGATCAACGGTAAGGGTCCTGAGCTTGAAAAGCCTAGTGTGGGACAAAAGCTGCGTATCGGCGGCATGGTGGTGCCGGGCTCGGTCAAGCGCGATGAAAACTCGCTATTCGTTGAGTTTAAGCTGATCGATAGTGGCCCCATGGTAACCATTCGCTATAAAGGCATTTTGCCTGATCTGTTCCGTGAGGGGCAGGGCATAGTGGCACAGGGCACCCTGATTGAAAGCGATGTGATCGAGGCATTCGAAGTGCTGGCGAAGCACGATGAAGAATACATGCCCGAAGAAGTCGCCGAAGCGGTGAAGGGTATAAAGCACCAGAAACCAACTTATAACAACAACGGCTACTAAGTTATGATCCCAGAGCTCGGTTATTTTTCATTAACCCTGGCAATGGTGCTCTGTGTGCTGTTGTTTATTTTTCCCATGTGGGGCGCGCACACAGGCAATTTACGTCTGATGCGCGCGGCGCCGTCATTGGCGGTGGGCCAGTTTATCTTTGTGCTGCTTTCATTTGCGGCGCTGATTTACGCCAGTCTGACCGATGATTTCACCGTGGCCTATGTGGCCCACCACTCAAGTAGTACCTTGCCTTGGTATTACAAGATCACCTCGACCTGGGGTGGCCACGAAGGGGCTATTCTCCTGTGGTTGGTAATGCAGGCGGGCTGGACGGCGGCGGTGGCGCTGATGTCCAAATCACTGCCTTGGCCATTGCGCGCTCGGGTACTGGGCGTGCTGGGCTTTTTGGCCGTCGGCTTTATGCTCTACACCTTGTTGATGTCGAGCCCGTTTGACCGCCTGTTGCCTTATTATCCGGTGGAAGGACGTGACCTGAACCCGTTACTGCAAGACCCTGGCATGATCATTCACCCGCCGCTTTTGTATATGGGCTATGTGGGTTTGTCTGTTTCCTTTGCCTTTGCCATTGCCGCACTGCTTACCGGCCAGTTGGATAACCTTTGGGCCAAGTGGTCTCGCCCCTGGACCATGGCGGCGTGGGGCTTTTTAACCCTGGGTATCACCATCGGCAGTTGGTGGGCCTATGCGGAACTAGGCTGGGGTGGCTGGTGGTTCTGGGATCCGGTGGAAAACGCCTCGCTGATGCCTTGGTTGGTAGCCACGGCACTGTTGCACTCCTTAGCGGTGACGGAAAAACGCGGGATCTTTAAATCCTGGACCGTGCTGTTGGCCATTGCCGCCTTCTCACTGAGTCTATTGGGCACCTTTATCGTGCGCTCGGGCATTATTGTCTCGGTACACGCCTTTGCCTCGGACCCGGATCGCGGCATGTTTATCCTTGCCTTCCTGGCCATAGTCGTGGGTGGCGGGTTAACGCTTTATGCCCTGCGCGCAGGCCATGTATCGAGTGAGGGTCGCTATAGCCTGTTTTCTCGTGAGGTAGCGCTGTGGCTGAATAATATTCTCCTGGTGGTAGCAACGCTGATCGTTCTACTGGGTACGCTATTGCCGATGATCCACAAGGAGCTGGGTCTGGGCTCGATTTCCATCGGCGAACCCTTCTTCAATCAGATGTTTACCTATTTGATCGTGCCCTTTGCCTTATTGCTGGGTGCGGCGCCGCTGCTACGCTGGAAGCAAAACAAGCTGAAGCAGGTGGCGGGTAAATACGGCCTGGGCGTGATCATTGCCCTGGTACTTACCGCAGCCTGGTTGTTCAGCAGCTTCGCCAAGGTCAGTGCCATCACCTTTATGGCCACCGCGTTGGCGCTGTGGATTATGGTGATGAGCGCGCAAGATCTGCTGCAAAAAACCGCTCAGGCACAATCGATTAAGCGTTTGGGCTTGAGCTATTGGGCGATGCAGCTCGGTCACATCGGCCTGGCGCTGGTGATTATGTCCGTGGCCCTGACCTCGGCTTATTCAACGGAGCGTGATGTGCGCGTTGTGCCCGGCGAGCAGGTGGCCTTGGGTGGCTATGATTTCCGCTTCGATGGCGTCAAGGTGATCCGTGGACCAAACTACACCGGTCATGCCGGGGTGGTCACCGTATTTAAACAAGGCGAGCAGGAAACCGTGCTGCACGCGGAGAAGCGTCGCTACGATATCGGCATGCAGTTTATGACCGAAGCCGCCGTGGACGCCGGCCTGAGCCGAGATCTCTATTTGGCCCTGGGCGAGCAGCTCACCGGTGGTGCCTGGTCATTGCGTATTTATCATAAACCCTTTGTACGGGTGATGTGGCTCGGCGGTATTTTAATTGCCCTGGCCGGATTTATCGTCTTATTTGATCGCCGTTACCGTCGTCGTAATCCCAAGGAGGCACAGGCATGAATAAAAAGTGGTTGGTATTGACGCCACTGGCGGTGTTTTTGCTGCTGTGCGTATTTCTGTTAAAAGGCTTGTTTTCCGACCCACGTGAGCTGCAAAGCGGCCGTGTGAATCAGGCACTGCCAGCCTTTGATTTGCCGGATCTGATGACGCCGCAAAAGCGTTGGACCAATGCCGACATGGCTGGACAAACCTATTTGATTAACGTTTGGGGCACCTGGTGCCCGACCTGTCTGGCGGAACTGGGTTATTTAACCGAGTTGCGCGAGCGCGGCGTGACCATAGTGGGTTTGTACTACGAGCAGGGCTATGATCCGGACTTCGGCGACCGCTTCGACTTAGCGGCGTTGCAACAGGAAGTGCGCGATATGTTGGCCCGTGCCGGCGACCCTTATCAATTCAATATGCTGGATTTAGACCGCCAGTTTATTTTGGACTTGGGCGTTTCCGGGGCGCCGGAGACCTTCTTGGTCAATGGCGAAGGCAAGGTGCTGGTGCATCACACCGGTGATGTTAACGCGCGAGTATGGCGTGCCAAATTTGCGCCTTTGCTGGGAGAATAACATGCGTTTTGTGTTTGTATTATTAGCCTTGGTATTTGCGGTTTCTGCCAGCGCGGTGGAAGAAAAATACGACTTCGCCAACGAAGAGCAAGCGGCCCTGTTTGCCGAACTGACCAAGGAGCTGCGTTGCCCTAAGTGTCAAAACCAGAATATCGCCGACTCCGATGCCGTGGTTGCCAAGGATCTGCGCGATAAGGTCGAACAACTGGTCAAAGAAGGGCAGAGCAAGGACCAGGTTATCGATTACATGATCGATCGTTATGGTTACTTTGTGCATTATCAGCCACCGGTCACCCCTGCTACTATTTTGCTGTGGATACTGCCCGGTCTGATCGTGGTTGGCGGCTTCGCCTTTATTGTTCTGCGCCAGAAAAAGGCGGCGCAAAAAGCCCGTTGGTCTGAGGCCGACGAGCAACAACTGCAAAAGTTGATCACGCGCTATAAGCGCAAGGAGTCTGCGTAATGTTGTCATTATGGGGGGCCTTTGCGGCCTTAGCGATTGCCGCCTTGGTATTTGTCTGTTGGCCGTTTTTCCGTCGCTTTGAAAGCGATGTGAACCCAAGCGTCAATGCCGAGCGCATCGATATTTTTGAACAACGTCAGCAGGAGCTGGCCGATGATTTAGCGCTGGGGCGCATTTCGCAAACGAGTTTTGACGAGTCCTTACTGGAACTTAAAAGACGCCTGCTGAATGACTTAGCGCCGGAACAACAACTGCAAAGCCGCGGCAACAACCGCATTTTGGCGCTGACGGGCACCGCGTTTTTGGTGCTGCTCAGTGCGGTGTTCTATTATTTTACCGGTAATCAGGCCCAGCTTAAGGCGTGGGAACTGGCCATGGTTGAGCTGCCGGAACTGGGCGAGCGTGCGGTGATGGGCAAAGGCGAGCCCCTTGATGCCAACGAGCGTCAGGCACTGCTATTGGGCTTGCGTACCCGCTTGGCGCAGGACGGTGATGATGCGGTGGCCTGGCTAATGCTAGGGCGTGTGGCCATGACCTTAAACGATTACGAAATGGCGATGCAGGCATTCGATAAGGTGCTGGCGATGGACCCTGAAAACCTCAGTGCCAAGGTGAGTTATGCCCAGTCGTTGTTGATCAAAGGCGATGAGATGGCGATGAACCAGGCGGCCAAGCTGCTGTCGCAAGTGCTGCAGGTGCAGCCGCAAAATATTGATGCTATTTCTATGCTGGCATTAATCGCTTACGAGCGTAAGGATTGGACCGAGGCCAAGAGTGCCTTTGAGCTGATTTTAGCGACCATGACCGAACAAGACCCGCGTTATGCCATGGTCAGCGAACGCATTGCCGAAATCGACTCGCGCCTGGCGCAAGAGCAAAACAGCGAGCCGACTCACCAGGTGCAGGTGCAGGTGACTCTGGCCGAGGAGATAGCGAATCGCATTCCTCATAATGCCGTGTTGTTTGTGTTTGCCAAGGCCGCCGAGGGACCCGCCATGCCATTGGCGGTGAAGCGCTTTGAGCAATTTAGCTTGCCCATGAGTGTGACTTTAAGCGAGGCAGATGCCATGATGGCGCAATTGAGTTTGCAGCAGTTCGAAAAAATTCAAGTGATTGCCCGTATCTCAAAAGATGGTGACGTGGCCGTTGCGCTGGGTGAATTAGAAGGTAAATCACAGCCCTTTAACCGCCTGCAGCAACCGAGTGTCAACGTGACCATAGATACCTTGATTCAGTAGGATAGACGATGCTTAAAAAGACTTTAATGACCTTATCGGCGCTGCTGCTAACGGCCTGTGCTCAGGTGCCGCCGGAGAAAGAAGACCCGCGCGACCCGTTGCAAAGTGTTAACCGTCCTATCTATGACTTCAATATGGACGTCCTCGACGCTTATATTTTACGTCCTGTAGCAGTCGGTTATGTAGAGGTGACCCCGGCGCCGGTGCGTCGTTCAATCGCCAATTTCACCGACAATATCAGCGCCCCTACGGATGCCATTAACGCCGCGCTGCAAGGCAAGGCGGATCGCACCGGCATCGCCGTGGCGCGCTTTTTGGTCAATACCACGGTGGGTATCGCTGGCTTGTTCGATGTGGCAACCAGCTTAGGCCTTGAATATGTTGATGAAGACTTTGGCCAGACCCTGGGGGTTTGGGGTATAGGTGATGGCGCCTACCTGATGTTGCCGGGTATGGGTCCAAGCACCGCCCGCAACCTCACAGGCGATGTGGTGGATAACTTCGTGTTACCGGAAATCGCCCTGAGTACACCGGAAACCATCCTGGTATTTGTGTTGAAAGTGGTGGAAACCCGCGCTTCGTTGATCCCTCAAGAAAGCCTGTTGAATGAGTCGCTGGACCCTTATACCTTTGTTAAGGACGTCTATTATCAACGTCAGCTGTATGAGCTGTATGATGGCAACCCGCCGCTTGAAGAAGAGCCGGAAGCTGAAGAATATGATGATAATTTCCTGGAAAATCTATAATAAAAAAAGCCTGCATTGAGCAGGCTTTTTTATTTATCAATGCGGGCTTACATGATTGCCTGCATTTGTTCATGGGCCCATTGAATGGCCTCATGATAGGCATCGGGCACGCGCTTGGCATCAAGCTTCATCTTATCTATGGTGCCATTGGCCTGTTGCCACTGGGCCTGCTCATACTGTTCAACCAGGGCCAGGTAATCACCTAGTTCGCCCTCACCGTCGCGCAGCGCCGCCTTGATATCGTTGGCCAAGGGTAAGCGCTCTACTACTTCAGCCATGCTTTGATCTAAGATGGCATCAAGCAGTGACATCATGGCCGTTAGGAAGGCGCGGCTCGCGTCCACCTGATCCGGATGCTGCTCCGCTAATATTTCGGCAAAACGGGCTCGGGTTAAGGACAAGCGCATCAGTTCAGCGGGTTTATCCGAGGATAACTGGGCGGCAAATAACAGGGATAAGAATTTTTTGATTTCCTTGGCACCAAGCACCACTAAGGCCTGCTTAATGGTGGCGATTTCCGTACGGCGTTTAAACATGGCCGAGTTGGAATAGCGCAGCAGCTTGTAGGAAAGGTTAACGTCGCGCTCGAACACTGCGGTGATCTTGGCTAGGTCCAGTTCGGTGGTGGAGGTTTCATAAAGCAGTTCCGCCAGGGTCAGCTCGGAAGGCGGCAGTGCTTTACTTTGCACCATTTCCGGCTTGGAGAAGAAGAAACCTTGGAAAAAGCTAAAGCCAAGATCCATCGCCTGTTGATACTGCTCATGGGTTTCGACCTTTTCCGCCAGCAGTTTAATATGGGGGAAAGCTTTAATGGCGTCGATCACTTCCTCGATTTGCTCCACCGGGGTTTGCAAATAATCGATTTTGATAATGTCGATATAGGGGTAGAAGTGACGCCAGACATTCTGGTGTTTGTAGTCATCGAGCGCCAGGGTATAGCCGCGCTCTTTGAGCTCCTTGGTGAGGGCCAGCAGGCGTTTGCCCGGTTGCACCGTCTCAAGGATCTCCACGACGATTTCGTCGCTCCCCATGGTGGTGGCATAGCCCTTGGCCAGCGTTTCCAGGGTGAAATTAATATAGGCGGGCTTGTTTCCGGTTAGCTCTTCAAGGCCAAAGGTAAACTGACTGCCTTCAATCAGTCGCGAAGTGGCTTCGTCGCCATTGATCTGGGGGAAGACGTTATCAAGACCATCGCGAAAGAGGAGTTCATAGCCTACCAGGGATTTATCTCTGTCGAGAATGGGTTGTCGCGCAGCGTAGAAATTCATTTGTCACATCCAAACTGGTTGCTTATTAGTTAGAGCCATAGTCCGTTACGGGTGCCAATTAATCTGACTCAAATTGTTCTACCAATATATGAGAAATTTAAGTGGCTTTCACCCAGTATTATATACTTTTGTCACGATTAAAAAGTACTTTTTACTTTAAAACAACATACTAGGCTCAGGTCTAGCCTCTGGTGTTGCCATTATGGCAACGAGTCGAACAATTTTGCGACAAACGCACTAATTGGAGTTGCCCCCGTTCGCCATGCTATAGTAGGCGACTCGGTTGTAATCGACAGCCGTATAACACAATAACAAATAGCTTTGAGCCCTGCTGCGGCCAAGGCACGCACTATTTAGCGCTAAAGTTGGAGGCTAGTTTGGAATTAGGTACGATAATATCACTCGCCATTTATTTTATTGCCATGCTTGGCATAGGCTTGTATGCCTATAAAAAATCGACCGATGATGTATCTGGCTATATGCTCGGTGGTCGAAACCTATCGCCAAGTGTTGCCGCCCTGTCAGCCGGGGCTTCGGATATGAGTGGTTGGTTACTTATGGGCTTGCCTGGAGCCATGTATTTATTTGGCTTGAGCAAGGTATGGATTGCCATCGGTCTGGTACTCGGTGCCTGGGCTAACTACTTCCTGGTTGCACCGCGTTTGCGTGTGTACACGGAAAGAGCCAATGACGCCATTACCATCCCGGATTACTTTGCCAATCGCTTTGCCGATAACAAAAACATTCTTCGCGTTATTTCCGCCATCGTCATCATCGTCTTCTTCACCTTGTACACCTCATCCGGTGTGGTTGCCGGCGGTAAGCTGTTCGAGAATTCCTTTGGTATGAGTTACGAAACCGGCTTGTATGTGACCACCGGCGTGGTGGTGCTATACACCCTGTTTGGTGGCTTTTTAGCGGTGAGCATGACCGACTTCGTCCAGGGTTGTATCATGTTTGTGTCGTTACTGGCGGTGCCGGTGGCCACCTATATGATGCTTGATCAACCGGTGTTCGAAACGCTTGGCAATGCCAGTTATGATTTGCTGTTGGCCTCGCCTAAAGAGAGCGAAGTGCATGCAATGAATATGATGGACTGGTTTGCCGGTGGCTCTACCATTGCCATTATTTCTGCCATGGCCTGGGGTCTAGGTTATTTTGGTCAGCCGCATATTATTGTGCGCTTTATGTCGGTGCGCTCGGTGAAGGTAATGCCGACCATGCGTCGTATCGGTATGTCGTGGATGACCTTGTCGGCCATAGGTGCGGTATTAACCGGTTTATTTGGTGCCGCCTATATGCTGGAAAATCAAATGCCCATCGACGACAAAGAAACCATCTTCCTAGTTCTTTCCGAGCTGCTGTTCCACCCCTTGGTGGCCGGTTTCCTACTGGCGGCTATTTTGGCGGCCATCATGAGTACCATTTCATCTCAGCTATTGGTGTGCTCTAGCTCGCTAACCGAGGACTTCTATCGCATTTATGTGCGCCGAGAAGCGTCTCAAAAAGAATTGGTATTGATAGGCCGTATTAGTGTGCTGTTAGTGGCCCTGTGTGCCATTTACCTTGCCTACGACCGCGACAGTTCGATTCTGGATCTGGTAAGTAATGCCTGGGCTGGTTTCGGTGCCGCCTTTGGTCCATTGGTTCTGTTTAGCCTGTACTGGAAACGCATGAACCTGCAAGGCGCGATTGCCGGTATGGTGGTGGGTGCCGCGACCGTGTTGTTCTGGATTTATGCACCTATCAGCATTAACGGTCAAAGCCTGAGCAGCATTATTTATGAAATCGTCCCTGGCTTTATCCTGTCGTGTATCGCCATTGTGGTGGTGTCACTGGCAACCAAAGAGCCAAGCGACGAGCTTATTGCTACCTTTGAGCAGGTAGAGGATTCGCTGAAAGCCGAACTTAACTAAGCCCAAGCTAAGAGCTAGTTTATAGCTCGCTTAGAGACACAAAAAAGCCACCCTTAGTTTGCTGAGGGTGGCTTTTTGCTATCCGGGGTAGCACCGCTTTATAACCAATGCAGCGATTGGTTGATACGACTTTGATATTCATCGATGGGCGCCTTGGCGGCGGCCACTAAAATGGCATCACCCTGCGGGAAGTGGGAAACCCGCCCGGCAAAACGCTGATCGGAGAAGTAGTTATCGCCCAGGTATTCATTATTGGTGGGAACGATAAATACCGTCATGGGGCCAAAGTCCGACTCAAACACCAGGTGCAGACTCTTCTGCCCCTTAAAGCGGCAAAAGCGAGCATAGGTCACCTCTCCGGGCAGGGCACTTAACTGGCCACCCAATTCACTAAGACGGGCATTGACCGTCGCCATATCGAGACGATCCTGGGATTCCAGCGAGTCGATTTCATGATAGACATGAGCCAGGGCATGCTCGCCTATGGTCAGGGTCGGGCTATTTAGCTGATACAAGGCCACGGAAAACACTATGGCAATGCTGGCAGCCAGCGCCAGATACCAAGGACGCTTAACCGAGCGGGGCATGGGCACGCAAACGTCACTCCCGTCATCGCTCATGCTTTGCCTCAGAATAATCTTGTCGGCCAGGCTCTCCGGCACGGGCACCTGCATGGCCTGCTGGAGCTCCTTATCAAAGCTCTTGAGCTCATTGACCAGGGCTAAGCGCTCGGGACTTTGTTGTGCGTACTCAAGCAGCGCTTTGTCTTTGTCGTGCGGCTGGGCTAAAAGGCGCCGACGAAATTCGAGTTCATCCATTGGGGGCCTCTGTAAATTTGTCATCGTTACGAGTTAATGCGTCTTTTAACTGGTTTCGAGCCCGGTATAAGCGCGTCATTACCGTGTTTTTGTTGAGATTAAGGATATCGGCAATTTCCTCGCCGCTGCACCCGGCCATCACCTGCAATATCAAGGGTTCCTTGTATTCGTCCGGTAAGGCCATGATATGTCGTTGCAGCACGGTCAGTTCCATATCGTCATCGAGCGCGGTATTGTGCTCATCGACTAGTGTGTCTTGCTCGACATCGCTGTAATCAAACTGTTTACGTTCAAAGCGACGGGCGTTTTCACGGCGCAGTATGGTCAGCAGCCACGACTTAGCCGCGCCCTGATCCTGCAAGGAATCCAACGATCGCCACGCTCTTAAAAATGTTTCTTGGACCAGATCCTCAGCCACAGTGGCATCCTTGCTTAGCCAAAAGGCAAAACGATAGAGCTCTTTGTGGTAGACCTGCACCAGCGCTTCATAGCGCTTTTGTTTATCTGCCATGCCCATAAAGACCTGTAATGGCGAAAAATTATTTCGTGAAAGGTGAAAATTTTGCACCTGGCTTGCGACGCAGCGCAAACCAGGCGACCAAGGTTTTAATACAAGGAGTCTAGCTCAGCTTTTTGCTTATGGCTGGGGCGCGGGGTGTGTGCCGCAGCCTTGGCGATGCGATTGTAGTCAACCTCGGGTGCACTTGTGCTGTACAGAGATTGGCGCAGCTTAGCGAATTCCTGCACCGCATCCTGTGGCCACAGCGCAAGCCAGGCATCTATGTTGCCATAGTGAGACTTGGCGTAGATGTCGATGGCTTGATAGAGGGCTTTAGCGTCTCCTCTGTTGGCGGCGTTTTGGATATCGCCTACCTTGACGGGGGCACTTGCCGTTGATTCTTGGCTTTGCTCCACAGCCTGTGCTTTTTTACGCTTGTGACTGAGCCACCACAGCAGCAGGGTCAGTAACCATAAGGCATAGCCGGGCAGGGCCAGCCACCAGGGTAGAGAGCCTGTTTCGCCTTGGGTGACGGTCGTCTTGTCGTCTTTACGAGCCTCTGCATCGGCTGTGGCGGTTTGCTCTGCTTGGGGCGGCTCACTGGGGGCCACTATTGTTCCGTCGGCGGCGACCACGGTGATTTGCTGCTCGGGGACACTCGCCACCTGCTCACGCCCGGTAACGGTATTAAACCAGTTGATTGAAATCGCCGGCAGGGTGTAGGTGCCCGGCTTTTGCGGCACATAGGCGATAGAGGTCTTGGTCTGCGCAATGATGCGGCCATTACGAACCACATGGGTGCGCTCGGACTGATCCGCATAACTGCGCACCGCCTCAACTTCACTGCTGGTTACATCCGGCAATTGTTCCTTGGTAACATTGAGTGCGGTGAGCGTAAGCGTACGAGTGATCGGCGTGCCTACCTTAACCTCTTGTTCCAGGCCTTGCCATTGCTCGCTTAAATCAACCAACTCACTGGGCAGCCAGGCGCCGCTGTACTGCGCCGGGGTGGGTTTTACATCCACCAATTGACTCGTGCCACGGGCGCTGACGGCCACCGGGCGGTAGTTTACACGGGCTTTGCCGTTGAATACCGGTGCCTCTAGTTCAAAGGTGCCGCTTTTCTGCGGTTGGATCAGATACTCGCGCTGGATCACCCGATAGCGGCGACCGTCGACCACTTCCTGACTTTCGCTGTCGCGACCTAACTGAGCCAAATTTGCTTCGCTCATTGCCGGTGCGGTCATGGCCGCATCGATAAGGTCGACGCCGACGTAAAGTTTTACGGTATAAATGGCTGCCTGTTGCACATATAAGCTTGCCGGAGTGAGCTCGGTTTTAATAAAGGCGTTATTGCCATCGCCCTGGGCATCCTTATTGGCGACCACATTGAGCGTAAAGGGTTCGGAGCTCACACCCTTGATGTTGAAGGCCGGGATCTCATATTGGCCAGGCTCGCGGGCCATCAGTTCCACCCGCCAGCTGGTTTGGCGGCTGACTACGCCGTTGACCATCTGGGTATTGGTGCTGCGATAAGTAGGGCCGACCACAAAGTGCCGTAACAAGGCGTCTGTGTCCGGTTGGCTGCCTTTGATGGTGTCATCGGCGCTCAGGGTCAACATAAAGTATTCACCGGCGAGCACCGGGTTTTTATCGACGCTGGCTTCGAGCTGCGTCAAGGCGAAGTTCGGCAGGCTCAAGCAGATAAAGCAAATATATAAAAAATTTCTTACCATGACTTCTCTACTCCTTGTGGTAAGCGGCGGCGATAACGTTGACGTTGCTGGGCTTCGAGTTGCATTTTGTTGCGCAGCAGGATTTCCGGGTTGTCGGGGATTTTTCGTAGCAGTTGATTGAGCTGTTGCGCTTTTTCACGCTCTTCGGGACTGAGCTCGGCCATGGCAGCGGCTTGTTGCTCGCCATCTTGTTGTTCGCCGAGGGCTTGCTGTTGTGCTTTAGCTTGTTCTTGTGAGTCCTCGGACGAAGTCTCGGGCGAGGTCTCGGGCGAAGCCGCTGCGTCATTTTGTTGCTTTGCATTTTGTTGCGACGACTGCTCGTTCGATGACTCATTCGAGGATTCGGTCGAAGACTCGCCAGACTCTTGCTGTTCGTCTTGGTCCGACTTATCGTCGGCCTGGGCGCTGTTTTGCGGGCGGTTGCGTTCATTGCTGTTACGCTCATTTTGCGCGCTGCTGCCACCGTTTTGTTGCTCGGAGTCGTCTTGTTGTTGCGACTCACCTTGTTGCTCAGAGCCTTGCTGCTGGCCACCTTGCTGCTGTTGTTGACCATCTTCTTGTTGTTGCGGGTCCTGGCCTTGGGAGTCTTGCTCCTGCCCTGAATCACCTTGTTGCTGCTCTTGCTGCTCTTGCTGCTTTTTCAACTGCTCCAGGGTGGCCTTATTGGCCTTTGCGGCCTCAAGATTGGGATCTTTATCCAGGGCTTGCTGATAGCGCTCCAGGGCCTTGTCGATCTCGCCCAGTTGCGCCAGGGCATTACCCTGGTTATACAGGCCGGTGGCCGAGTTATCCTTGTTAAAATCAGCCAAGGCTCCCTGATAGTCATGCTGCTGGTATTTGGCGGCGCCACTGAGCAAAGGGTTTTGCGCCTGTGCCGCCTGCTCATAGGCCTTGTCATGGTAGGCGTTGAGGGCATTTTGTTCGGCATTATTAAACCAGGACTGGCCGCTGGCGGCATGGGCCGGGCTCCATATTTGCGGCACCAGCACTAAGGCGGCACACAGCATAATGGCGCGGCGTTGCAGTTGCCATAGCAGCAAGGGCAGAACCAGTAATGCCAGATAGATGCCGGCATCGATTCGCCAAAGGGTTTGCTGGCTTTGTGCCTGCTGTGTTGTTTGTTCGCCTTTGGAAACCGCGAGAACACCAAGGTTGTCGCTGCTTGGCTGATAACGAATAAGTTTACCGCCACCGAGCTGCGCCGGCGTTGCAGGCGCTCAAAGTTAGTCTTAGGAATGACGATTTGTCCCTGATTGTCTTTTAAGAAGCCGCCATCGGGCAAGCTGATGGGGGCGCCTTGCTCGCTGCCTATGGCATAGATATGCAAACGGTAGTCGTTGTTGCTGAGCCAGGTGCGGATATCGCCTTCTTCCTCAGCATCTATGCCATCGCTGATCAAAATAATGTCCCCTTGCGGGTAGTCGGCTTGCTCCAGCAGCTCCTGCGCCAGCGTCAGTGCCGCCAGTACATTACTGCCTTGCTCGGGCATAATATCCGGGCTTAGGCTGGGGATAAGATTGGTCAGGGTTTGGCTGTCCGAGGTCAGCGGCGAAATGGTAAAGGCATCGCCAGCATAGGCGATGAGCGCCGTTTCACCTTCTTTAAACAGCTCCACCATATCCAAGGCCTTAAAGCGGGCCTGCTGCAGTCGGTTGGGGCTGATGTCTGTACTAAACATGGAGCGGGACATGTCCATTACCATAACCCGCGCCATTTTCGCCTCATACACCGGCAGCTCTAGTTTGCTAAAGCTGGGTCCAGCCATGGCGACCACCATGAGTGCCAGCAGCAGGGCATTGAGCAACCCATTGTTTTGTCGTTGCTCAGCGCCTTCTTGCATTACTTGCGCCGCCAAATGGGGGGCTATCAAGGGTTGTTGCTGTTGTTCGTCTTTACTGGCAACCAGGCGCCAAATCAGGTAGAAGCCCGGCAGTAGCAGCAGCCATAAGAGATCGGGTCGTAAGAAAATAAATTCGGTCATAATTGCTCTCCTGCAACACGCTGCATGGCAACCGCAAAGCGGTGCCAGACGGTGGCCAACAAGAGTATTAAGAAACTCAAAAAGAGCGGAAGGTAGAAAAGTGCCTCTTCCGGGCGCACGGTTTGTTCTTCTTTCGCCAACGGCTCCAGGGCGTCCAGCTCCTGATAGATATTGGCTAGGCTACGGGTGTCGGTGGCGCGAAAATAACGACCGCCGGTTTCCTTGGCCAGGTGAGTAAGTAAGCGCTCATCCAAGGCCGCACCACCGCCCATGGAGAACAGGCCGCCGCCAAAGTTGCCGTCGGAGCCAACGCCTATGGTGTATACCTTCACTTGTGCATCCTTGGCCAGGATCAAGGCTTCCTCCGGGGTGAGGTTGCCGGCTGTGTTTTGGCCGTCGGTGAGCAGGATCACCACCTTGTTGGACGCAGATTTATCGTTAAAACGTTTTACCGCCAAACCCAGGGCATCACCGATGGCGGTGGCGCGACCCACCAGGCCAATCTGCGCTTCTTTGAGCATTTGCGCCACGGTATCCAGATCCCTGGTTAGCGGGGTTTGTAAAAAGGCGGTATCGGCAAAGAGAATAAGCCCGAGCTGATCGCCCTGACGCTCGGTAATAAAGTCGCTGAGCACATTTTTTACCATGCTAAGGCGGTCGACAAAACGTCCCTGATAGGCCATGTCTTGCTCGCGCATGGAACCGGATAAGTCCACCGCCAACATAATATCGCGCCCCTCATTGGCCAGGGTAATAGGCTCGCCGCGATACACTGGATTAGCCAAGGCGCTCACGAATGTCAGCCAAGCCAGGGCCAGTAACCAATGTGGCCAGCGCTTGTTAACGCGGGTCTGGGTTTTTGCCTTGGCCTGATAGGCCAGGGAGTCGATACGCAGTAACAAGGTACTGTGTGTTTTTTTGCTATTTTGCACCCAGGTCAGTAGCCAGGGCAGGGGGAGAAGAATAAACAGCCAGGGCCAGGCGAACTCAAACATCCAGGGTCTCCTTGGTCTTAAACTGCACCAGGGCCTGCTTTAGCTTATGCGCCAGCTCATCCTGCTCGGCATTCTGCATGGCATTCTGCATGGCATTCTGCACGGCATCACCCTTATATAAGGCAGTAAGCTCTTCGGCGTGAAAGGTAAGGCCGCTCAACTGAGACAGGGTCAAGGCCCAGCGCTGGCCAGTCAGGGCGCTTACCTGGGCACCGTAATAATGTTTGCACAAGCGCTTTAACAGCTGATGCAGGCCTAACGCCGTTTGTTGCTGCGCCAATTCCAAAGCATGGCGTTTGGCGCGCAAGTGTTGCTGGCGGCGACGATAAACCAGTACGGCGGCGATAATTAACACTAACAGTGTGGCGGCCAAGAGCCACCAGGCCGGACCCGGCGGCCAACTTGATACCTCGGTGGGGACAATCACATCGGCCAATGGCATTGTGGGGGCTGACTGCATTTACAAACTCCCTTCATAAAACTCTTGTTCGAGTACTTTAACGGCACTGATTTCCACCAAGGAGTGGCGGTGTGGAGGCTGACAGCATTTCACTTACAAACCCCCTTCATAAAACTGTCGTTCGAGTACTTTAACGGCACTGATTTCCACCAAGGAGTGGCGGTGTGGAGGCTGATAGCATTTCATTTACA
This sequence comes from Pseudoalteromonas sp. T1lg75, assembly GCF_002964705.1. GTDB lineage: Bacteria > Pseudomonadota > Gammaproteobacteria > Enterobacterales > Alteromonadaceae > Pseudoalteromonas. The sequence goes on from NZ_PQCD01000049.1 coordinate 231,738, forward strand.
AACTCCCTTCATAAAACTGTTGTTCGAGTACTTTAACGGCACTGATTTCCACCAAGGAGTGGCGGTGTGGAGGCTGGCAGCATTTCATTTACAAACTCCCTTCATAAAACTGTTTTTCCAGTGCCTTGGCGGCACTGATTTCCACCAAGGAGTGGCAATATCGGGATAGTTTTTGCTGGCGCAAAGCGCCGAGTTGCTGTGCCTGCTGATTAAAGCGGCGGCGAAAGCTGGCGTCGTGCAGGGGTAGGCTAAATTGCCCCTGATGACTGCGCACATTCACCGCTTCCGGGTAGTGTGGCAGGTGCTGCTCAAAGGGATCGCTGATCACGCAGGCGACCACTTCACAGTGGCGAGCCAGGCGCTGTAATTCCCGCTCTATGGCCGGGTTGTTATCCTGTTGCAGCATGGCAAAGTCGCTGAGCAGATATACCGTACTGCCGGGCTTGGCAAGCTGGTTGAGGCGTTGCAACTGGCGCAGCAGATCTGTGCCAGTGGTGCTACTGCTGAGGGTTTGCTGCTGTTTATGGCTGTCGAGCAGGCCATGGAATACCCGTAACACCGCCTTATCTCGGCTTTGTGGGCGAAACTCATGGTGCTGCTGATCGTTAAAAACCAGGGCACCAAGCTTGTCGCCCCGGGCACAGGCAGACCAGGCGATCAAGGCCGCCAGATGCGCCGCTTGCACCGATTTAAATAGCAGCTGAGAGCCAAATTGCATGCTGGCACTAAAGTCCACCAACATCAGTACCGGGCGCTCCTTTTCTTCCTGAAACAGCTTGGTGTGGGCCTCGCCGGTACGGGCGGTCACACGCCAGTCGATGCTGCGCACATCATCGCCGCTTTGATAATGGCGTACCTCCGCAAACTCCATGCCACGGCCCTTATGCGGAGCCAGATACTGGCCGCTATGAGGGCTGCGTATACGCTTGCGCACCGCTAAATCCAGCAGCTGGGTTTTGGTTTTGTAGTAGGTGAGCTCTTTTAAAGCCAGGCTATGGCCGTTGCTATGCAACTGTTGAAGCCATTGCTGCACACCCATGGCTGACTGCAACTTAGCCATTAAGGCACTGCCACGCGCTCTAAAATGCGCGTTAACACCTGATCTTTACTGACGCCCTCGGCCTGAGCTTCGTAGCTCAGAATAATGCGATGGCGCAGCACATTATGAAACACCGCCTGAATGTCTTCCGGGCTGACAAAGTCGCGACCATTTAACCAGGCATGGGCGCGGGCGGCTCGGTCCAGAGCAATGGTGGCCCGTGGACTGGCACCGTATTCAATCCAGTTGGCCAGGTCGTCATCGACGCGTAAACCATCACGGGTAGCAATCACCAGCTGCACCAGGTATTGCTCTAAGGGCTCGGCCAAATGCAGTGCCAATACTTGTTGGCGGGCATCGAATAGATCCGCCTGCGAAATAGGCTCAATATTTTGCTGCTCACCGGCCAAGGCCTCGCCGCGAGTCAGGCGCAAAATGGCCAGCTCAGCTTCGGCGTCCGGGTAATCGATATTCAAATGCAGTAAAAAGCGGTCAAGCTGCGCTTCGGGCAGCGGGTAGGTGCCTTCTTGCTCCAGCGGGTTTTGTGTCGCCATCACCATAAACAGCTGCTCAAGTGGGTAGGTGTTCTTGCCCACGGTGATTTGCCGCTCGGCCATGGCCTCCAGCAGGGCCGACTGCACCTTGGCCGGGGCGCGGTTTATTTCGTCCGCCAGCACCAGGTTGTGGAACAGCGGACCCGGCTCAAACACAAACTCGCTGGTTTGTTGGCGGTAAATATCGGTGCCGGTGACATCCGACGGCAATAAATCCGGAGTAAACTGAATGCGTTGGAAGCTGCCTTCTAGGCCCTTGGCCAAAGCGTTTACCGCGCGGGTCTTGGCCAGCCCGGGAGGGCCTTCAACGAGCAGGTGACCGTCCGCCAATACGGCAATGAGTAGGGACTGAGTGAGCTGGTGTTGACCGATGATTTGGGTATCTAAATAGGTTTTTAATTGTGCAAACTTAGAAACTGCCATAAGTGTACTTGTCCTTGCCGGCATATTTAAATGCTGTGAAAAAATAGGGCGTGTGTCATAACCTTGTTACGCCTAACAACGCCCTTTAGGCATTGCTATAGCCAAATAGTTCGATCGATTTTACTTACAATTGTTCAGTTTTAAAGTCTTGTTTTTTATTTTGATTGCGCCAGTTTGTTAACTATTGTTGTAGCTGGGTGGTAAATTTAGCCCTGCCTATTGGCAATGCGCCCAGGGTTGTTTTAGAATCGGGGAAACATTAACAGGTCAGACCTGTCAGCAGGAGAAGCATTTATATGTCTGAGCAAACAAAACTAACAACACGAAACGGGGAGCGCATCGCCATTGTCAGCGGCCTGCGTACACCTTTTGCAAAGCAAGCGACCGCTTTTCATCATATACCCGCATTGGACCTAGGCAAGCTGGTGGTCAATGAGATGCTTGAGCGTCTTGATTTCGACCGCAAGGAAATCGACCAGCTGGTGTTTGGTCAGGTGGTACAAATGCCCGAAGCGCCAAATATTGCTCGTGAAATTGTGCTCGGAACCGGCATGCCTGTGAATATCGATGCCTATTCGGTCTCCCGTGCCTGTGCAACCAGCTTCCAGGCCATCGCCAATGTCGCGGAGTCGATAATGGCCGGCCACACACAGGTGGGTATTGCCGGTGGTGCGGACTCATCCTCTGTATTGCCTATTGGCGTAAGCAAAAAACTGGCGGGCAGTCTGGTCGACTTAAATAAAGCGCGCACCCTGTCGCAGCGCTTAAAGATTTTCTCCAAGCTAGGCCTAAAAGACTTACTGCCGGTGCCGCCGGCGGTGGCCGAATACTCCACCGGCTTGTCCATGGGGCAAACCGCCGAGCAGATGGCAAAAACCCATAATATCAGCCGTGCCGATCAGGATGCTTTGGCGCATCGCTCACACACTTTGGCAGGTCAGGCCTGGGCCGAGGGCAAGCTGGCGCAGGAGGTAATGACCGCTCATGTGCCGCCTTATAAGTCGTTTATCGAGCAGGATAACAATATCCGCGCCAACTCCGAGCTTGCCAGCTACGCCAAGTTAAAGCCGGTGTTCGACCGCAAATACGGCAGCGTCACCGCCGCTAATGCTACGCCATTAACCGATGGTGCGGCAGCGGTGCTGTTGATGAACGAAAGCAAAGCCAAGGCCATGGGTTATGAAATCCTGGGCTATATTCGCAGCTATGCTTTTACCGCCATCGGTGTGCACGAAGACATGCTGATGGGCCCGGCGCACTCAACGCCGGTGGCCCTTGAACGCGCAGGTATTACCCTGGGTGACCTGGACCTGATTGAAATGCACGAGGCCTTTGCGGCGCAAACCCTGGCGAATATGAAGATGTTTGCCTCGGATAAGTTTGCCAAGGAGCAGCTTGGTCGCGATAAGGCCATTGGTGAAATCGACATGGATAAATTCAATGTTAACGGTGGTTCCTTGGCCTATGGTCACCCCTTCGCCGCCACAGGTGCGCGTTTGATCACCCAAAGTATTCATGAACTTAATCGTCGCGGTGGTGGTTTGGCATTAACCACGGCCTGTGCCGCCGGTGGCCTGGGTGCCGCCTTTGTATTGGAGAGCGCATAATGACTGAATCAGTATTTACATTCGAGCTCAATGACGAGCGCGTGGGTATCGTCACCATAGACGTGCCCGGCGAGAAGATGAACACCTTGCGCGCCAGCTTTGCCGAGCAGTTGCAGGATGTGATCACCACAGCCAACGAAAATAACGTTAAAGGCCTGGTGTTTATTAGCGCCAAGCCGGATAACTTTATTGCCGGTGCCGACATCAACATGCTGGACGAGGCCAATACCCGCGAAGAAGCGCTGGCTCTGTCAAGTACCTGTCACGACGCCTTTTTTGACTTGGCTAAATTGCCTTATCCCACGGTGGCCGCCATTCACGGCGCTGCCTTAGGTGGCGGTTTAGAGTTTGCTCTGGCCTGTGATTACCGCGTTTGTAGCGACAGCGACATTACCAAAATGGGTCTGCCCGAGGTGCAATTAGGCCTCTTGCCTGGCGGCGGCGGTACTCAGCGTCTGCCTAAGCTGGTGGGCATTCAAAAGGCTCTGGAGTGGATGCTAACCGGCAAGCAGGTGCGCGCCAAGCAGGCGAAAAAAGCAGGTCTGGTGAATGATTGCGTGCCGCACTCGATTTTATTGGACGTGGCGGTGCAGTTTGCGCAAAAAGGTAAAGCGAAAGCGACGAAACCTCAGCTCGATAAAATGTCGGCGCTGCTGGAGTCTAACCCCTTTGGCCGCAACCTGATCTTCAAAAAAGCCGCCGAAAATGTGGCCAAGAAGACCGGCGGCCATTACCCGGCACCTGAGCTTATTATCAAGGCGGTGCGTGCCAGCGTCGAGCTGGACCAACTCAAGGCCTATAAAACAGAGGCTGAAGGTTTTGCCGACCTGGTTATGAGCGATGTCTCTAAAAAACTGCGCGGTATTTTCTTTGCCACCACAGAGATGAAGAAAGAATGGCGCGCCGATGACGCCCCAAGCACCGACAAGATTGCCGTGTTGGGTGGCGGCCTGATGGGCGCGGGTATCACTCATGTGAGTGCCATCAAGGCGGGTGTGCGCACCCGAGTAAAAGACGTGGCGCAACAAGGCATTGCCGGTGCCATGAACTACAGCTACAAAATTCTGGAGAAGAAGCGTAAGCGCCGCATTCTGTCTCTGGCCGAGTTGCAAGAGCAGATGAACCGCATTACCGGCACCACGGATTACAGCGGCTTTAAGCATGTGGACATGGTTATCGAAGCGGTATTTGAAGACCTTTCTTTGAAGCAGGCCATGGTTGCCGATGTTGAGCAATATGCCCAAGAGCACACCATTTTTGCCAGCAACACCAGTTCGTTGCCGATAGCGCAAATTGCCGCGCAGGCGCAGCGTCCGGAAAATGTTATTGGCTTACACTATTTTTCGCCGGTAGAAAAAATGCCGCTGGTGGAAATTATTCCCCACGAGAAGACCAGTGAGCAAACCATCGCCCGCACCGTGAGCTTTGCCCGCAAGCAAGGCAAAACGCCGATAGTGGTTAAAGACAAGGCCGGTTTCTTTGTAAACCGTATCTTGGCTCCCTATGTGAACGAGGCGGCAAACCTATTGCTCGCAGGTGAACCCATAGAGAAAATCGACCAGGCCTTAGTGGAGTTTGGTTTCCCGGTTGGCCCTCTGGCGCTGCTCGATGAGGTGGGTATCGATATCGGCTCTAAGATCGCTCCTATTCTTGAGGCCGAGCTGGGCGAGCGCTTTAAGGCACCCGAGGTGTTTAATCGCCTAATCGACGACAAGCGTCTAGGTCGCAAGTCGGGCCGTGGCTTCTACGATTACAGCAAGAAAAAGAAGAAGGTGGACGAGTCGGTTTACGAATTCCTGGGCGTGACGCTCAGCCCTAAACTAAACAAGGAAGAGATTGCCCAGCGTTGCGTCATGCAGATGCTGAACGAAGCGGCACGTTGTTTGGAAGAAGGTATCGTCAGCAATGCCCGCGACGGCGACATAGGTGCCATCTTCGGCATTGGCTTCCCGCCGTTCCTGGGCGGTCCGTTTAGCTATATGGATAACCTGGGCGCCGGCAAAGTGTGCTCGATTCTGGCAACCTATGCGCAGTTGAATGACGGCTTTGCCCCGGCGGCGGCTCTACTGGCCATGGCCGAGCAGGGCGAAAGTTATTACCCGCAGGAGCAGGCGGTTGCCGAGGCTAAAAGCAAGGTTGAAGCTGAGGAAGAGGTTGAGACAAAGGAGCAGGTTGAGACAAAGGAGCAGGTTGAAGCTGAGAACAAGGCAGAGGCTAGCGACAAAGCCGACGCTGAAAGCAACGACGAGTCCGAATCAGTTGATTCTGAAGAGCCGGCCAAGGACGTTGCCGGGGACGTTGCCGAGGACGCTGCGGATCAAGACAAGGAACAGGCTCGCAGTTAATCTCCTCCTAAGTACAAGATTGAAAAGCGCAGCAATATGCTGCGCTTTTTTGTGCTCAGGATTTTGGGCGCGTATCGGCTTCTAGATGAAATAAAATCAACTGAAAAAGTTTACTTAATAACCAATGGTCTAGCTGTGAATTAAAGAAGCAGGGTGGGCTGGGTGGTTAATTAATCAGCATCTTTATGGTAAAGTCGCCGCCCGAGAATGAGGGGGGATTATGATTTTATTATTAAGTGTCGTGTTTGCCAGTTTGTTGTTTGTAGTTGCCACCGCCAAAGGCATGCCAGCCAAACGCTGGGCCCTGTTAGGCGGCTTATGTGGACCCTTCGCCCTGGCGCTGTTTAATGTGCATTACCGCCGCGCTTTGATGCGCGCCATAGCCCATTGTGGGATTATTTGGCGTCCCTGATATTTCTTGGTGCCGAGAAGGATGCCGCCGAGCATCCTTTTTTGTGTAAGTGAGTTGCAACTCATCGGCAACGGTTTTCTTAGTTGGGTGTCGTCGTCACCGCGACAAGATCCAGCTGTTTGGACAAACTATCTAGTTTTAGCAATTCACCCAAAAGCAGATTACTTTCCTGCTTTGCCCGCTTCGAGTATGGGTAGACCTGCCTCGGTGGGGATGTATATGCGCTCGCCATTGCCTTCTTGCAGGCCTTTAATCCAGACATAACGCAGGTAAGCTTCATTCCCTTTTAGAGACTCGCCTATGATTCTGTTTGCCTCTGCGGCTGCCTTTGCTCTTTCAATGTCTGCTTGGCCTTCGGCTTTTGCTTGAACAATTTTGGCTTCACCCTCGGCTTGGGCTAACGTGACCCGCGCCTTTGCTTGCATTAGCGCCGCTTGCTCCCTTGCCTTGGCTTCTTCAATGAGGATTTGTTTGCTCCATTCCGCCTCTTTTAATGCGGCAATACCATTCATTTCTAATTTATATACTTTGTATTTAGGCCAAGCCCACAAGGCCAGTATGATTAAGAGCACAAAGAATAAAACTGTGGCCACTAGACCACCAAAAGCGATTGCATTTCTATTTGGATGCACAATTTTTCCTTTCTTTATAATAGGTTATTATTCAGTCCTTGAAGTTAGCTTACCTTTTTGGCTGTGCTAAAACCAGCATGGGTAGCGAGCTGGCACAATCTACGGGCTTAAGAGAGTGAATACTTTCCCAAGCGGCATGGTTAGGGCTTTGTTTGATACTGGTGGCACAGCATTAGAATGCCCACCGAGATAGAGACCGAGCCCAGATAAGTCAACGCCATGACAACATAGCTTTTATAGAGCATAGCTTTAGCAAGTAGGTCGGTATCCAACCTTGATAGTGCAACCGTCGCGAGCGTGTCGAGCGGCAGCAGCCCTATGAGGATGGTTCCAATGCTAAGAAAGAAAATGGCTCCCTTGCCAAAGGTTCTGTGTAGTTTCACGCTTGCAATAATGGCCAAAATAATGGGACTAATGGCAGCCAAGAGCGTAAACAATGCAAAGGTAATAAACGTCGATTCTTCTTCCATGAGGTAACTCCTTCCTTAGAGATATAACATCCGCATGATGGGCAGATTCAGCTTGGCTAAAATTAGCGCCAGCCTAGCTTTACTTGTCCTGCTTTAACAACTTGTTAGTTTGAATTTCACTGTAATCAATAGGCTTATTTGCAGCAACAATGACTGCCACAATAAATGCAGGTATAAACTGATAGAACCATTCGGCTACATTCTGAGCAAAAAGGAATGCAATTGATGCACTAGTTAATGCTGTAATAGCAACACAAGTAAAAGCTTGTAATTTATATGCCCAACTAACATGACCAGAATAGACCTCTTTTCTAGATGCAAACCTAATTGCAAGTGCATAGATAATTAGAAAGAAGTATAAAAATACAAATGCACCCATGATTTCCTTTTCAAACTAAAGTTGATTATCGCGGCCTTGTAAGCCAGTTAACTTTGCGTGCCCTTCACTAACGGAAGCAATCTATCGCGGCGTTGGATAAAGAAGTCATAACCCGCATCGCCTTCTTTGGAGAGCTCTAAGGCCATATTAACCTGTTGCAGTGAGTCCTTATATTGTCCGTTGCGCTCATAAGCGAAGGCCAGTCCGTTGTATGCATCGGCGGACTTAGGGTGCAATTCGATATTAAACTTGAATAGCTTTATTGCCGTTGTAAAGTCATCTTCTTCAAAGACAAAGTGGTAACCCAGTTCTCTTATTACCTGTTCCGGCGGCGCTATCTGTTCGCCGTATTGCTGTGAAAGGCGAGCGTAGTAGTCGGTAATAGAGTCCAGCTCGCCGGTGAAGGCCTGTACCGGCATGGCCCTGGGCATAAATAAATGATGGTACGCATTGAATATGCCGGCGCTGGATGTCAGTGCGTGCGCTACGTTATCGAAGGCGTTGGTGACCAGGGTCAGATTTTTGGGTTTATTGGCCAGCATAAACTGATGCAGGTCATCATACACAGCGCGCATATCGCCACCTTCTTCACCTATGTTCATATACACATAGCTATTAAGCGTTTTAGCTTTGGCAATGAACTCCTTGGTACTCTTTGCCGACGCGCCATGGTTCCACCACACCGCAGGGCTATAGGCGATATGGGCCTGAAAAAGTTCGGGCTTGGCTTGCAGCGCATAAAGGGCAAAGACTCCGGCTGCGGAAGCGCCGGCAATGACTCTAAAGTCATGGGTACGGTATTTATTATCGACCAAAGGGATCAATTCACGTTCGAAAAAATCCAAAAACTTGGCGCCACCGCCACCGAGTCCGACCGGCCCCCTTGGGTCTTGGTTTACCGTGGGATAAAGATCTCTCAGGCGGTTGGTATTTTCTATGGCGACAATAATAACCTCGGGAGCTGATTGGGCATGCTGTAAGCGCTCTATAACCGCCGTAAGCAGGGGGACATTACTGGCACCATCTAGGCGGTAAATTACCGGGTACACCTTGTCAGGGTTGGTGTGGTAGCTTTTAGGTAATTGCACCAGGATGCTGCGCTCTTCACCAAGCACTTTTGACTGTATGATTTCGGTGTGTTGACTGTAGGTGTCACTTAATTTTTCTTGAGCTAAAGTCGTGGTTGAGGCCATTGTGGCTACAAGAAAAGCCAAAATTAAAGCGCTGGTCGGTTTTAGAAGACTCACAATAAATCCCTTTATATAAACGTGTTAGTTAATTCAAACTAGCATCCTTTACAAAAGAATAAAACAATTATAATCAAAGCATTATTAGTGTTTTATATCCAGGCAGCCCAACGCGTCGGGACCTGAACTTGGGCAAGGATCAAACCTTATAAGGGCTGGCTTTGCTCGTTTTGACCTTGCTCAGTGAGCGGATCACTCAACCACTCCATTCGCGGGCGCTGCGGTGCAAACAACTCGTTTAAATACTGCAGCACCTGCTCAAACTCGATGTTTTCCAGCGTACTCAGTAAATTTGCCTGCAGGGTAAACTCGACACCTGGATTGCTGATGGCTAGCCAAAAGCGTTGTGAGCGCAGGCGCAGGTTTTTGTCTTTCTCGGCAATCTGGCGATACAGGCTTTGTTTGCTGTGCTGCCAGGTTTGCTCATCCATTTGCGTCACTTATTGGCAGTACTGGCTAATAAAGTGATTATGATGCGCCAATAGCTCCTTACCCGAGACATTGGGCGATTGCACGTAAAATGCCAGGCCTGCGCGGGAATTAAAAGGCGCATAACCGGCACCCACCAAATAGCCAAGCTGCTGCTCGGTGCGCAGGGCATTAAAGTAGGGCTGATTAAGGAGGTGATTGACCATCATCATCAATACCTTCTCTTCAATATCGCCGCTGGTGGCCTGATAGTAAATCACCATGGCATGGTCGTTACAGGGCAGGCTAAGCTGCTGCTGTACTATGGAGGTTATTTCCTCAAGCGGACGGCTGATGGCTTCGATATTGGCTCTTTGTTCCAGATGGGACTGGATCAGTCGCAAAAAGTCATAGGCGTCGGCTGGGCGCCAGTTACCGTGTAAAAATGCCTCGATATGCACGGCGGCAAAAAACTCTTCGCGGAACTGCTTAAACTGCAAGTAGCTGGTGCTTTTAAGTGCCTGCGCCAGCGCCTCCGGGGTGGGATTCCAGGGCATGATCTCGGCGCCGATGCGGCTGAAAATCTCACTCACCGGTTTGTTTTGGTTGCTCGATTGCCAGTGGCGTACCAATTGCTTCTTGTATTCGGCGTAGCGTTTGGCGCAAATATCCGCGTTAAAGAGGGCGTCTAACAGCCCCTGCGCTAGCTCCAGCTGGCTGGAAGACAGACCCGCTGTGTGCAGGGTTAAACCACCCTGGTGTGAAGACAGGTGGTAGTTGAGGCCTGCCAGCTCGGCGGGATAAAACTGCTCGGCCACACAGTCGATAAAGAGATCGGCAAACAAGCGAGTGAGGGCCATATGCTGCACATCTTTGACTGCCAACTGGGAGTCGATGGCCAGATAAAAGTGACCCTTGGCGACGCGATAGGTGGCGTCTTGTTTAAACCAAAAGTTAAAGCCCGGGTGTGAGGCCAGCTTTTCTGGGGTGGCACCGGGCGACTCCAGTTCATGCAGTATGCAGGGGCGTTGCAAGTAAGGGTTCACCTCGGGCAGAGACATGGTGTTTAGCGGCGTATCAATGGCCGCCAGGGCATCCAGCCACTGGGGTTCCAAGGCCCTGGTGTAATAGGGGGTGTTGTACCATTGTGTGGTTTTATCGCCGCTAACGCCCGGGTGGATCAACACCAAACGCATATTCTTGGGGCTCAGCCAGTCGAGCACCTGGGCAAACTGCTGTGGCTCATAACCGGCCATCAGATAGTCGCCATACAGATAATGTTCGCTGGGATAGTGGTGCATATTCACGCTCAGGCCACTGACCCAATCCAGTAAGCGCGCCTTTTCCTGGTTATCGAAGGCGATTTGCAACAGCGTTTGCTTGTCCCGATACAGAGCGTGCAGTTGCCCGGTGTTTTCGCGGATAAGGGCGATATAGGCAAACACCATCTCGACGATATCCTGATAATATTCAATGCCGTCATCGGTGAGCGCCAGGCTGATATTAAAGTCTTTAAAGTTGCTGCCGTTAATGCCGCCGCCGGCGGATAAGGCATTGATCCAGCCCTGGCTTTTAAGCAGAGAATGCAGAGAGCCCTCGCCCTCATAGCCGAGTAAATGGGCAAGAAAGCTAACCGTTTTATGCTGATAAAATTCATCTATGCTCGGCATGGCAAAGCTGATGATCAGCTTTTGCAAATGCTTATGGGGCTCTATATGCAGCTCCAGCCCAAGGTCTTGCGCCCGATACAAGGGCTCGGCAATCTCGGGTTTGCTGGACGTGCTGCTGTTGAGCTCTGTGAATAGATGTTCGGCCCAGCGCTGCAATTGCGCCAAGGAGTAGGGGCCACATAATACCAAAGTCATCCATTGGGCCTGATAGTGCTCGGAAAAAAACGACTCCAGTTCTTGTTTTATCGGGCCTTGTTCATCGCTCAAGGTATCCAGGCTGCCCACCGAGAATTTGGCAAAGGGATGCTTGGGGTTGACCGTTTCCTTGTGTGCCTGGTAGATACGACGGCCATCGTCCTTAATTTTTAGCTTAAATTCGGCGTCGATGGCGTTACGTTCTTTGTCTATTTCTGCGTCATTGAACAGGGGGGCAATAAAGAGCTGGCTAAAACGCTCCAGGGCCGGCTGAAAATATTGCTTGGTGATATCGAAGTAATAGCAGCTGTGTTCGGTGCCGGTCCAGGCATTGCTGCTGCCGCCGTGGCGGCTAATAAAGTCATGAAACTCACCGGCTTCGGGGAATTTTTCGGTGCCGAGGAAAAGCAGATGTTCGACAAAGTGGGCAAGGCCCTGGCGGTACCAGGGATCATCAAAGTGCCCGGCATTAACGGTAAGCGCGGCGGCCGCTTTTTGACTATCGCTGTCGGCGACTAACAAAACCCTAAGACCATTGGGCAGTGTTAGCGCTTGGTAGAGTCTGTTATCATTGCGGCTGATATTCAATTATTGCTCCTGAAACTAAAAAAAGTTACAAGATGTTCAGGGCCAGCGGTTACGGCGAAGTGCCTACCTGAATATCGGGTGGTAAAGCTAAACTATAGCGAATATCGCGCCTTAATGGCTAGCTTTTGCGGCAAAACTTTTTCTCTAATTAGTTGATTTAACAGAAATGAAAACAGTTTTAATCATGCGTCATGGCGATGCGCAGCCATTGCAGGCAGAAGATAATTTGCGTGAGTTGACCGCCAAGGGCCTGGAGCAGGCGGATCATGTTGGTCAATGGCTGGCACAACGCTTTAATCCTCAAGGCTTATTGGTGAGCCCCTATGTGCGGGCGCAACAAACCGCGATGCAGGTAAAGGAGCATTGTCGCAACTTTATTTACAGCGAAGACAGCGAGGAAGTGATCCCGTCCGCCGATGCTAAACGCGCCGTTGATTACCTTAGCGCTCTGATTGCGGTGCACGATGACATAGACTGCTGGCTGGTGGTCGCCCATATGCCCATTGTCAGTTATATGGTCGCCGAGCTATGTCCGGATAAAATGCCCATCTTCCCAACCTGTGGCGTGGCCCATATTGACTACGACCCGCAGACCTTACGAGGCCATTGGCGGGCCTTGTATAGCCCGCAATAATATGGGCGTCTTGAGGCTTAGCCGCCGGCTATCTTGACCTTAAAGCCTTGTGCTTCCAGCAAACCTTTAAGTTTGTCGCGGTCATCACCCTGGATTTCGATAACGCCATCCTTAACGGCGCCGCCTTGACCCATTTTTGATTTTAATAGCTTCGCCAGTTTCTTTAGATCATGTTCCTGCGGGTCAATACCAACAACCAGCATCACCCCTTTGCCTTTGCGGCCCTTGGTTTGTCGCTCGATACGCAGGGCCCCGTCTTTAAACAGCTTAACGTCGGCTTGCTCTTGCTCAACAGGCGCTTTAATGCGTCCCGTCTCAGTTGAATACACTAGGTTATTGTCGCTCATCACTACCTCCGACCTAATCAGGCCGCTAGTTTATCATAATTGCGCTCTGCTTATTGCCAAATTAGTGCTAGGTCCTATATTTTAAACAAGCAAATAATCAGTAGCTTAGGAGCGAGCATGAGTTTGAATCAGCATTACGACAAGGAAAAGAATACATTGGTAATAGTGATTAAGGATAAGTTTGATTTTAACTTAGTACAGGACTTTCGTAACGCTTACATTGGCATCGACCCCGGCGCGCGCTCTGTGGAGGTGGATTTACGTGCCACCAGTTACATGGACAGCTCGGCGCTGGGCATGTTGTTAAACATGCAAAAAGCCTTGAAGGGACAAGTTGAACGCTTTGCTATTTGTAATGCCAATGCGCAATTGAAGAAGATCTTCCAGATTTCTCGTTTTGACAAGAAGTTTGCCATTGACTGAGGTTGGCCGCCTCGGCGGCTCACCTGGAATAGCCGAACATCCCCCGGTGGTCTTGGTGGTGGATGATCAGGCCCTTAACCGGCAAGTGCTGCGCGCCTTATTGGAGCGCGAGCAGTATTGTGTGCTGGAAGCCGCTAACGGCGCCGAGGCGGTGGCCTTGGTAACCAGCATGGCGGTGGATGTGGTGCTGCTTGATATTATGATGCCCATCCTGGACGGGTATCAGGCGGCGCCGCAAATAAAGCAACAGGCTGGGGGCGCTTACTTACCCATCATTTTTATTACCGCATTAGAGGGGCAGCAGGCCCTGGCTAGCTGTCTTGATGTTGGCGGTGATGACTTTATGCCCAAGCCATTTGATGCTCATATTCTCAGAGCCAAACTGCGGGCGCACCTGCGTATTCGCCAGTTGCTGGCGCAGTCCATGGAGCAGACGCGGGCGCTTAGTTACTATCAGCGCCAAACGGAGCGCGAATACGAGCTGGTGGAGCATATCTTTACCAATGCCCTGCAGCGAAATATGCAGGTGCCCAAGGGGGTCGACTGGCATTTGTCACCTGCGGCGATGTTCAACGGTGATGTTTTCCTCAGTGCCTTGAGTCCCAACGGAGGCCAGTACTTTCTGCTGGGCGATTTTACCGGTCATGGCTTGGTAGCTGCGGTGGGCGCTCTGCCGGTGGCACGCATTTTCTACACCATGGTGGAGAAAAACTTTGCCGTGGCCGACATTGCCCGGGAAATAAACCAGGCCCTTGAGCAATTATTGCCGGCGCATATGTTTTGTGCGGCGACACTGTGTGAGCTGAGCCCAAGTGCGCAAAGCGCCACCCTCTGGATGGGCGGCTTGCCCGATGCTTTTTTGCTCGATCAGCAGGGGCGGGTATTACAGCGCCTGCAGTCTCGGCATATGGCGCTTGGCATACTTGAAGATGATGAATTCGAACGGAATTTGGTGCACCTCACCTTGGCAGATAATGTCCGCCTGGTGTTTTACACCGATGGCATTATTGAGGCAACGAATGGTGAGGAGCAGCAATTTGGCGAGCAAGGCTTGCTCAGCGCCGTGGCTGCCAAGGTCAAGGCTAGCTCAGCCGATGTCCTTAGAGCGGTGCATTGGTTTAGTGGCGGCGACAAGCAAGCGGATGATTACAGCCTAGTACTCATTGACCCGCAGCCACAGCCGCAGTTGGAACCTGTTCCTGAGCGCCTAAGCCAGTTACCTCTAAGTCTGAGTCTGGAGCTGGACGCGCAGCAATTAAAAAGCACGGATCCCGTCTCCGAATTGATTGATCTCGTGGCCAGTATACCGGGGTTCCGAGCCCATAAATCGGCGCTCTTTATCTTGTTGTCCGAAGCCTATAACAATGCCCTGGAACATGGATTACTGGCCTTGGACTCGGGGCTTAAACGCAGCGACGCCGGCTTTATCGAATATTATGCGCGGCGTGAGCGGGCATTGGTCCAGCTTGAGAGTGGGCATATTCGCTTGGACATAGCGTACCGGCCAACGCAGCGTCAATTGCAACTGACGGTGACCGACTCCGGCCCCGGCTTTAATCACCGCTGCCATCGACCGCCAAAGCAGTATCAAGGTTATGGCTGTGGAATTGCCTTGTTACATGAACTCGCGACGACGGTGAGCTATAACGACAAGGGTAACCAGGTGCTCATCACCTATACGCTCTAGAGGGTTGGTCGCCCGCCTTATTTAATGATTGCCTGTGCTTTTGCCTCTGTGTTAGCATCCGTTTAAAGGTTTAGATGTTTGGATGGCTAAATGAATTCATATAACCAACTGGCGCACATCGAGGCGGATGTGGCGCTTATCGAGCAGTATCAGGCTTTACTAAAAGAATATGTGGCGACAGCCAATGCTCAGGTGCAGTGGCAATATTTAATTCCAGAATTGGGCGAGGGCGGCGCATGTAGCCTGTTTGGCCATTTACAGGAAGAGCCCTTTAGCTTGCGTGAGCACCTTGATACCGGTGCCGAGGAGCGGCTTGCTACCTTGCAGGCGATCGTTGATTTTGTCGTGGAGCAAAGTGGTGTTGACTGGTTTGGTATCTATCAAGCTCGTGATATTGACGGCCAGTGGCAACTGCTAAAACTGGCCTATTATGGTGCGCCTAGCCGGCCCTTATTCCCTATAACCGCTGAGTTTGCCGCCACCAGTAACAATGTACAGGTCGCAAGCTCAGGAAAGGCCAGAATTATCAACAATGTGGAAGACTATGTTGCCAGCGGTGGCGAATACTATACATGTGACCCAAAAGTGAAGGCGGAAAGCTGCTTGCCGCTTTATTCGCAGGAAGGTAAAGTAGTGGGTATCGTCGATGCGGAAGCATTCAGCACAGACTTTTTTACCCCCGAACGCTTAGCTCTGTTAGTTGCCGCAAGCAAAGAAATTGTCGCGCATCTGCCAGCTTAATGTGGCCGGGTACTGCTAACCCCTGAGATAATTAAAAAGAGAGTCCCATGTTCTCACAGTTAAAACCATTACCGACGGATCCCATTCTTGGGTTGATGGCTGCGTTCAAGGCTGACACCAATGCCAATAAAATCGATTTAGGTGTCGGCGTATACAAAGACGAGCAGGGCAACACCCCTGTGTTAAGAGCCGTAAAAAAAGCTGAAGAGTTTCGCTTAGCCAATGAGGCCACCAAGTCTTATATCGGATTGGCCGGTAACTTGGATTATTGTCAGAAAATGGAACAACTGCTGTTAGGCGATGCCCACCCAGCCTTGCTGGCAGACCGTGTTCGTACGGCGCAAACTCCAGGTGGTACAGGTTCATTGCGCGTAGCCGCCGAGTTTATTAAGCGTTGTAACGATGATGCTACGGTTTGGGTGACTACACCGACCTGGGCTAACCATATCAGCTTGTTTGAAGCGGCTGGTCTTACGGTGAAAGAATACCCTTACTACGACTATGAAAATAAGGGTCTATTGTTCGATGAAATGGTAAACGCTCTAAGCCAGATCCCGGCTGGCGATGTGGTCTTGCTCCACGCTTGTTGTCATAACCCAAGTGGTATGGACTTAAATGCCGAGCAATGGCAAACCGTAACCGACATCGCCAAAGCACAAGGTTTTACCGTGCTTATCGATATCGCGTACCAGGGTTTTGGTACTAGCCTGGACGAAGATGCTGCCGGCCTGCGTTTGCTTGCTTCTCAGGTTGAAGAGTTGATCATCTGTTCTTCATGTTCGAAGAACTTCGGCTTATACCGTGACCGTATCGGTGCATGCTCTATCATCTCTAAAGATGCCAGCGGCGCCGATGTATCTAACTCGGTATTGCTGAGCGTGGTGCGTAGCATTTACTCTATGCCGCCGGCACACGGTGCGGATATCGTCAGCACTATTTTAGCTAGCTCAGAGCTGACCACCATGTGGCACGATGAGCTGGATGAAATGCGCTCACGCATTAACGAGTTCCGTTCACTATTAAAAGAGAAGCTAAATGCCAAATGTCACGGCATGGACTTCTCATTTATCGAGCGTCAGCACGGTATGTTCTCTTTCTTAGGCATTAATAAAGAGCAGATCGAGCGCCTGCAAAAAGAGTATTCGATTTACATCGTTGGTTCGAGCCGTGTGAATGTAGCCGGTATCAGCCATGCAAACATCGATTACTTTGCCGATGCCGTGGCCGAGGTTACTAAATAACCAAACTAAAGGTTATCAACAAAAAAGCCAGCATTAGCTGGCTTTTTTAATTCTGGCTGTTGGTTAGGCTTCTTTGGCCTTCAGCTCGGTCACCTTGTCATTGCTGTCCTGTGCTTTGGGCTTTTTTTCGGCTTTTTTATCACTTGGCTTAGCGCCTTTTAGCACCTGCATGAAATCTTCTTTTTGTTTAGCTATTTGCAGCGCCAGGCCCTCGACCTGTTGTTCGCTTAAGGGGACATCGGCGTTTGCCAATAGGCCTTCTAGGTTTTCGGCAATATCGAGCATTTTGTCATAAGCATCGGCTTCTTTTTTACTGGTAAAGGTCATGCGCTCGACTCCATCTCTTTCAACTACGTACTTAACGACAACAGCCATGGGATCTCCTAACTATACTGTTTTTTTATACAGTTAGATTAGGGTGGCAAGGAGCTAAGGTCAAGGTGTTTTTATTCTTTTTCCGTAACTTGCGATAAACACAGTGCTCAGGAGCTTGGGTCGATGCGTGTGCGCCAGAGCCACTAGGTTGACAAGCCTGGTTCCTTCTTCTTTATTTAATAGCGGTAGTACCAAAGGAATAGTCATCACTTTAAGGAGAGAAGTATGAAACTACTGAACACCTCTGCAAGTGCCTTTGCAGGCGCCCTTGCCACAATACTCTTACTTGCCACCACTCACCCGGTTGTTGCGGCACCAGCCGAACCCAGTAAAAGCGAAGCCCCGAGCGCTGCTAAAGTGAGCTTGAACCAGGCCTCGGCCGAGCAGTTACAGGCCTTGCCTGGGATTGGCCCTGCTAAAGCGGCGGCGATAATCGATTATCGCGATAA
The DNA here is from genome assembly GCF_002964705.1 of Pseudoalteromonas sp. T1lg75. GTDB lineage: Bacteria > Pseudomonadota > Gammaproteobacteria > Enterobacterales > Alteromonadaceae > Pseudoalteromonas. Next base: position 249,604 of record NZ_PQCD01000049.1, read on the forward strand.
AAATGGTGGCTTTAAGAGTATTGAGCAATTGGATGATGTGCCAGGGATAGGCGAGCGGCTAATGGCCGAACTCAAGGACAAGGTTTCGTTGTAGTGGGACGATAACATAAAGGCAGCATTAGCTGCCTTTATTATGCTCTGCAATCGCCTGGTCGAGATGACGACAGGCAAAGTAGTGGCGTACGGGTAACACCAGAATAGGGTAGGCAAGGCCGGCGAGCAGTAACCAGGGCAACATATTCCAGCCTTCAAAGCGCACCAACAATAAAAACAGCGGCGTGATAAGTAGCAGCTTAATGATATTAAAGATGATGCGCTCCTGAGCACTCAATAACTCCAACGCCTCGGCCACCAGTTGGAGGCGTTGGCGGTGGCTGAAGGGTTGCAGCTTAGGAATGTGACTGGCGAGAAAATAAATCATGACTTGCCAGGCTTAAAGAACAAGCTAGCACAGGTCACGATAATCGCTGCCGCAGCAAGAGCTGCAAAAATCACCTGCATCCAACCCGGCATAGACAGACCTAAAAATTGCCAGTCGATGTTACCACAGTCGCCGGTCGCGGCGAAGAAGCCAGGGATCCATTCATGCAAGGGCACGGGGAAGTTAGGTTCGAATTCACAGACGAAGGCAAAGGGATCCGTGGTGGTTTGCATCATAATGTGCTCACGGGCCAATAGCAGACCCCAAATGCTGGCAACCAGCCAGGTAGCCAATCCGCTCAGGCGCAGCCATATATTAGCAGGGTTGATGGCGCCAATAAGGCCAGCCAACAACACGCCTAACACGGCGGTGCGTTGATAGATACACATAATGCACGGGGCTAAATCCATGGCGTATTGGAAATACAGCGCCGTTGCTTCAAACAGGGTGGCGATTAACGCCAATAGTAACCAGGGCGCGCGTTGTCGCGAAATCTTACTTAACCAGCTCATGGGACTCTCTTATTAATTTTTATTTTGAGGATTATGCCCACGCTGTTTGGGGTATGCAAGCACCGGGCAGAAACCCCTAAAAGCTGATACTTTATTATTGTCTTGTGCGATTGCCAGTTTTACTCGGTGCGATTTACAGTGAATTGGCTTTTTTTACGACACAATCAATTAGTATAAATGTCTACTACAGGCAAATCTGAAACATTAACAATATTTTTGGGCCACCTATTAAAGTCTATAAAGTTGACGTTAAACCAATCCAATTCTGCCGCAAAGCTTGTTAACATAAACACTCTCAGGACAGCTTTAAGAACAAAGCGGATCGGAAATTTCATTTTTATTAAATGGCTTGTTAGAGTGGTACTTTAATTGGCACAATTTATAAACAGAGAAAAAGGATGTTAATCGATGCAACTCAGACGAATACTTATCCTATATTTTCTGCTTACCTCTTCTTCTTTGCTCTCCTGGGTTTTGTGTGAGCAATTTAATGCTTTGCTAAAGACTCGGTCGAAATCATTCTAGAGCGTGGTTTTAAAAAGAAGTTAAATGTTAATACTTAATTAGATTATTACCGCATCTGTGACACGTTAGCTGTAAGTAAAAATAAAAAAATAAGGATATAAGATGATAAGAATCGGGTTGTTAATATGGCTGCTAACTCTTTCAACTGCATCAACAGTGGTTTTTGCGAATGTGTTCACGAACATGGTGAATCACCCCAGTAAAGAGGGGGTAGCGTATAGTTTTAATGAGGGGCATTTTTATACGTTACAAGCAGATGAGAATGGTTGGCAAATGCTGGACCATACATATTTAGGTCGCTACGAAGCTGACAATCAAGTGGCTTTATACAGTGATGGCAGGGGAGCACTAGCTGCCACCGTATTTGATGTGTATTTCCTACCATTTGATGACCAAGGTGTATCTACAGGTGAGTTTCAGCATGTGTTAGATGTGCCAAGTGGAATTGGCAATTACTCTATAAAGCTGTTGCCAGACCAAGATTTGGTGCTGATACTCGGGGACACAGCTATGGTGCAATATCAAATCGTTGATCAGCAGGCGGTGGAAGTAGGCCGTTACACACACGAAGATTTCGAATTACCTAATCATTACAGCACTTATATTCACCCTGATGGAACCTTGTTGGATTTTATAGGCAATGTTTATCCTTGGGATGGCTCTATTTATTCTGTTCCATTTAGTGTTCCTAAATTGGCTGAATTTATGACCCCCGATGTTTTGGTTTTAGATCAAAACGATGGATTTATTGTATTAAAATCATATACCAGTAATGTGGTGCGTTTTAACTGGCCACTAAGCGAAGACTCGAGTCCACAATTAATAGCTAACAATTGGGATGGGAGCAAATTCCTTGGTGTTGGTTCTCATACTGACTGGGTAAGAGTTAAGCCGAATGCATTTAGCCCATGGTTATTTGATCCTACTGATCCATTGGCAAGAATAAATAGTAACTTCACCTACCCACATTGGTTGAAGAGCTATCAAGTTATAACTGGGCAAAGGTCATACGGTAACAAGGAAGGGTTTGAAGACCGCCCTGTACAAATTAACAATGTCCTCTGGTTGGGCCCCCTAAAAATTGAACCGGTAGGAGAAACGTATCAGTTTGACTATTTTAGTACTCTTCACCTATCGAATAATGATCTGCTAGTGAATAGACGAGACAACCAAGGCTCACCAGCATGGGGAAACGACTTTCAACAAATAAGCTCTGAAATATCCTTGGGGTTGTCTCGATATACACTGAATGAAACAGGGGAGATTCAATCGAAAACTGTACTTGAGGGGCAAAGTCAAGGTAGTTGGGCACAGTTGATTATGGCAGAGCCGCTATCAAACAAAGTATTTGCCCTTGTCTTAAACCCAAATGATACCTTTGTTTATGCTCAGATTTATAAAGATGAGCAGCTATTGTCTGAGTATCCAGTATTTCAATACGGGCATTTTTTTGGGCAACCAATTCATGGAGCTGACAGTCGTCCAGTGATCTCTCCTGACAAAGCACACGTTTATTTTGAGGTGAATGAGGAGGTTTACTACTGTGACATTGAGGAGCTAACAACGCTCAATAACTGTGCTCAGATCTATGTTGAAAAGCTTACCTTTCCGCGCATCAGTGCTTACAAGGACGGAATCGTTTATTGGGGAACTCACAGGCATAAATTTATCAGCATATCTCACAATAACGACGAGTTACTTGTAGAAGATAAGTGGGCTGGAAAATTTGAAGACGGCTGCTGTGTTGAAACGGTATTTTATAACCCTGTTACAGACCGCTTGTTTGTAGATGACATGGAATTATTGCCTGACGGTAGTGTGGAGAAGTTGAACGTGCAGGCCAGACGTCCTTATTTTTATAATGAAACTACCAAACTTGCTTTTGGTTCGGGTTACAGCACCAGTGGATCATTTGGTTATGACATCAACACGGACAGCTACTATCAAGTTGAGTTTATGAATCACCTGTATCCCCAAGTCTCAGAGGGTTCCTTAAGAGCGTACTTGGGTTCTGACCTACTGGTGTTTGACAACCCCTATGTGAAAAACGGTATTGAAGTAATCAAGGCGCCATTTCTTGTTAACGTGGCAGTGGATTTCAACGAGCCTGACACCATTTATTCCTACGAGGAGTTAACACTTCCTATTTATGAGCTGTTTACTTCTGAACCTGAGTTTCAAGAAACTTGGATGCTGGCGATAGGCTATAGTAGCGAAGATAATAAAAATGCGGTGCCGAAAGATAACTATATTCGCTTTACAATTGAAAAAGCTTACTCCCTAGCCCATGACGGTAGTTTTCCCTTTAAATTAGTGACTGAACAAGGGTCATGGCGAGCTACATTTCCACTAAAAACTCAGTTGCTTAATTTAAACGAGGCGCCTGTGTTTCAAAAAGTATATGACCAACGAATGACTGTTGGCACTGAATATGAGGGAGCGTTATGGGATATCGTTAGTGATCCCGACGGCGATAATCTTATCTTTACTACAGAAGGTTTGCCAGCTGGCTTAGTGCTTGACGGCAGTTACATTTCAGGTGTGCCAACCAAAGCAGGTGATTATCTGGTTACTGTTACGGCAACTGATCCTTTAGGGCTAACGGCCCAAGTTCAGTTTTATATTAAAGTGGAAAATGCCGACTCAGACGACTTAAGCAGCTCAGGTGGTAGTTTGGGTTATCTAATCGTGTTCATGTTGATGGGAGCTCGTTGGCTGCGTCAGCAGAAAACACCACTAAAGAAGGGTTAACGGGTAGGTGCAATATGAGTTATCTATTTTGTTTTTGACTAAATATATTAGCGCCGAATAGATAAACGAGTTTTCTGTACCTGCACCTGGGTCTATGCAAGCACCAGCCAAACGCCGGGAAAAGCTGATACTTTATTATTGTCTTGTGCAATTGCCAGTTTTACTCGGTGTGCTTTACAGTGAAGTTTTCTTGTTAGTTGCTAATCATCTGGTACAATCAGTGGGATAATTAAAATTACATAAACCGTGGTGAAGTGGACCTTAGATGAGAATTTTTAAAGCGAAAAGCCCAGCTGGATTTGCTGAGGAATACATAGTTGAGTCCATCTGGAATGGTGAGTTTCCACCAGGCTCTATTCTTCCTGCCGAGCGCGAACTATCGGAACTCATCGGCGTGACTCGTACGACACTGCGTGAAGTTTTACAACGCCTTGCTCGTGATGGCTGGCTCACCATTCAACATGGTAAGCCAACGCGAGTAAATAACTTTTGGGAAACCTCGGGTCTTAATATTCTTGAGACGCTGGCGCGTCTTGACGAAGATAAAATGCCCGAGCTGACCGATCAGCTACTGTCAGCACGCACCAACATCAGTGCCATCTATATGCGTGCGGCGATCAAAATCGACCCAGAGCGTGTAAAGGAAATTGTTGCCGAGCGTGACGGTGTTGAAGACACGGCTCAGGCCTTTGCCGACTATGACTATTTGGTACACCATCACCTTGCCAGTGCCGGAAACAACAAAATTTATGTGTTAATCCTCAATGGCTTTAAAGGCTTTTACTCAAAAATCGGTTGTCACTACTTCTCTGATCCCCGTACTCGTGAGTTAGCGCGTCAATTCTATTCTGATCTGGCTGAGCTGGCCGAGAAGCAAGACCACGACGGTGCCATTTCCCTAATGCGTCGTTATGGCCATCAGAGCGGTCAAATCTGGCAGGAAATTCGTGGCGATATGCCCGAAGACATTATGGATTAATTAAAGAGCCTGCGAATGCAGGCTTTTTTGTGCCTGAACAGCTAAAAATTAAACAATCACTTTTTTCGATAACTGCTATCGTTAAATGCGATTGTTCTTTTGCGCCCTAGCTCAGTAACATAGCGCCCAAGAATATAAATGTACGTATTTTTAATGTCGGGGTTGTTTTTCAAAAGCCCGCCACTATATCTATGTGCAGGAATAAATACAGGCTAGGCGGCCTCGTCGTCTCAGCCGCAAAGTACGATAAACTCAAACTATTTTGGAGAATAAAATGGGTGTATTAGTAGGCCGCAAGGCACCAGACTTTACAGCTGCAGCAGTGCTAGGTAACGGCGAAATCGTTGATGCATACAACCTACACGAGACAATCAAAGGCAAGAAAGCGGTTATCTTTTTCTACCCACTTGATTTCACTTTCGTTTGTCCTTCAGAGCTAATTGCTTTCGACAAGCGTTATGAAGAATTCCAAAAGCGTGGCGTTGAAGTAATCGGTGTTTCTATCGATTCACAATTCTCACACAACGCATGGCGTAACACTGCTGTTGCAGACGGCGGTATCGGTCAAGTTAAATACGCTCTAGTAGCTGACGTTAAGCACGAAATCTGTCAAGCATACGACGTTGAGCACCCAGAAGCGGGCGTTGCTTTCCGTGGTTCTTTCCTAATCGACGAAGAAGGCACTGTACGTCACCAAGTAGTTAACGACCTACCTCTAGGCCGTAACATCGACGAAATGCTACGCATGGTTGACGCGCTAGCGTTCCACAGCGAGCACGGTGAAGTATGTCCTGCTGGTTGGACTGAAGGTAAAAAAGGTATGGACGCAAGCCCTGAAGGTGTTGCTAAGTTCCTATCTGAAAACGAAGGCGACCTATAAGGTTTTACCCTCGTTTGAAAAACCGCGCTTAGGCGCGGTTTTTTTGTGCCTAAATAATTGCGAAAGTTGTCGATTATCAGCAAGATGGCAGTGAGCTACGATTATAAGGAATAACCTAATGCGTTGGTTATGGTGGCAGAAGGGGCGTCAGCAGTCCGGCTATGACAAAATGTTGTTGGCTGGCGCATATTGGCCGATTAAGTTTGATTGTTATCTTTTGCGCTTCAAACAAGGAAGCTTTATCCAGCGCCATACGGATACAGTGGAGTCTGGTCGCCATTATCGCCTTAATATAGTCTTAAAAGCTGCTAAGAAGGGCGGTGAGTTTGAATGCGAGCAACCTATCTATACCAGCAAGCGTATCAAGCTGTTTAGACCGGATGTTAACGCTCATGCCGTTACCTTAGTGGAAGAAGGTACACGTTATGTATTCAGCGTCGGCTGGATACGCGGCGATAAGACATAAAAAAAACCGCCCTTGGGCGGTTTTTTTAATTTTGCTTATTGAAAGCTAACAGCGCGACGCTCTTTGCGTGGACCACGGCTTTTCGCATTTGGGTCACGGAAGCTGCGCTTCTTGCCTTCGTTGCGGTCATTACGCTCGCGTGGAGGACGTGAATCACGTTGCTCGCGTGGCGCATTCGCTTCGCTTGGACTTAGCGTTAGCTTCATCGGGCGCTTACAGATGAATACTTTTTGGAAGTGCGCAACTTTCTCAGCGGGCATACCTTGCGGTAGCTCAACGGTACTGTGGGCCTCAAACAAACGGATGTCACCGATGTACTTGCTGGAGATATCCGCTTCATTGGCAATCGCACCAACGATGTTCTTAACCTGTACACCGTGCTCACGGCCTACTTCGATACGGTAGGTATCCATCGGCATGTTCGAGTCGCGGCGCTCGCGACGTGGCTTATCACCATCACGACGATTGTCATCGCGGCGACGTTCACCGCGCTCACCACGTTCGTTACGGCGCTCATTGCGCTCACCGCGCTCTGGACGTTCCTTCGCTTTGATCTCTTCCACTTTCAATGGCGTCTGCTGTTGCGCTAGGCATAGCAGGGCCGCGGCAAGGTCGCCTTGGCTAAGTTGCAGCTTGTTACCGATTGAATTGGCAACCTGGGCAAAGAACTCGCTGTCTTTGTGCTCAAGGGCGGCGGCAATCTTGGTTTCAAGGGCGTCGATACGCTTTTGCTCAACCATTTTAGCACTTGGTAGCTGTACTTCTGCGATGTCGCTCTTGGTGTGGCGTATAATGTTTTTAAGCAGGTAACGCTCGTTACCCTTAACAAACAAGATGGCCTTACCTTGGCGACCAGCACGACCAGTACGGCCGATACGGTGTACATAGGCTTCACTGTCTTGTGGGATATCGTAGTTCACAACCAGACTGATGCGTTCAACATCAAGGCCACGTGCCGCTACGTCGGTAGCAATAACGATATCAAGTAAGCCGCTCTTCAGACGGTCTACGGTGCGCTCACGGGCTTGCTGGTTCATGTCGCCGTTAAGCGGTGCCGCGGAGAAACCTTCGCGCTCTAGCAGTTCTGCCAGCTGTACCGTGTCGTTACGGGTACGTACGAATACGATAGCGGCGTCAAACGTTTCCGCTTCCAAGAAGCGCACGATAGCATTGTTCTTGTGTACGCGGGCTTGCCAGTAAACCTGCTCGATGGTCGATACCGTGCTGTTACGTGGCGTGATGCGCACTTGCTCGGCGTCTTGCAGGTAGGTTTTACAGATAGACTGAATTTGTTTTGGCATAGTCGCAGAGAACAAACAGGTTTGCTTGGTTTCTGGCGTTTGCGCCATGATGCTTTCTACATCGTCGATAAAGCCCATGCGCAGCATTTCATCCGCTTCGTCCAACACAAGTGCGCTAAGACGAGATAGGTCGATAGACTTCCGGCTGATGTGATCCAATAGACGACCAGGGGTCGCGACGATGATTTGTGCGCCGCGACGCAATGCACTTAGCTGGATACCGTAGCTCTGGCCACCGTAAAGTGCTAAGACTTCTACGCCCCTAGTAAATTTTGCATATTGCTCGAACGCTTCCGCTACCTGGATAGCAAGCTCACGAGTGGGGGTAAGTACAAGGATCTGCGGGTGCTTAGCATCGGCATCGATGTTGTTCAATAAAGGCAAAGCAAAGGCAGCAGTTTTACCTGTACCTGTTTGCGCCATTCCCAAGACATCCTTTTTGTCGAGTAAAAGGGGAATACATTGAGTTTGGATCTCGGAAGGAGTCTCATAACCCAACTGTTCCACTGCTTTTAAGATAGCAGGAGAAAGGTTCAACGACTCAAAGGTGACTGGTTCTGACATTAAAACGCCTCAGGAATTCAAAGAGCGCGCATTGTACAGGAATGAAGCAGTAATTGCTTGTATAAATTGAAACTATTTCCTATGTGATTGGTTTTGTATGAAATTTAATCAGGTGTATTTTAGGAAACCTGTGTAAACGGCATAAATAAAGGGTTTTCTGTTAGCGAATAAAGAGTTTTTTAGTCCTTGTCAAAGTAGAAATGGCAGGATAAAAATGCTGAAAATAAGGCGTTTGTTGATTTGTTTCGCGCTACGCTTGTTTTTTTAATTTTTAGTTTGTTTTATGAACAAATGAAAACGCCGCTTTGGTGAGCGGCGCTTCAGGGTAGCTGTTATTCTTGATACAGACCCAAGTTTGCCTTGGCGTAGGCTTCAAATTCCGTAAAGCCACCGATATGCTCTTGGTCGATAAAAATTTGCGGTACTGTTTCACACGGCTTGCCGGCAGACTTTTCCAGATCCGCCTTGCTGATCCCTTCTTTGATGATATCCACGTAGCGAAATTTAAAATCGTCACGTTGTTCGGCTAATTGGCTAGCAACATCTTTCGCACGTACGCAAAAGGGACAACCATCACGACCAAATATAACAGTTAACATAATCTCTCCAGTGCTTCTTTTAAGGTACAGGAGGCAGTGTAGCGAGCTTAGGAGCTCGGGTAAAATGCCAAAAACCGATTTATCTGTTCGTTAAAAACGATTAACTGCGATAAACGGTTTTAATCAGGTGATAGCCGAACTTGGTCTTCACCGGGCCATGCACTTCAAATAATGGTTTTTTGAAGACCACATCGTCAAATGCCTTGACCATGGTGCCGCGTTCAAACTCACCGAGATCGCCGCCGCGTTTTTTCGACGGGCAGGTTGAGTACTGTTTGGCAAGCTTATTAAAGTCGCCGCCTTTATCGAGCTTGGCTTTAATTGCTAAACATTCTTCTTTGCTCTTCACCAGGATGTGGTAGGCACAGGCTTTGGCCATGATGTTACTCCTAAAATTTAAATCGATACGGTGTGATCTGGTCTAACACCTTTTGCTTCTCGCCAATGCCACCAATGCGATAGGCGGTGCCCTCATGGGCGAGCAGACCTCTGTGGTCCATGGTTGCTCTTTGGGCGTGTTCCATCCGTTGCCAGCGGTTGCTGGGAACATCAAAACGCCAGACCTGACTTGAGGGCGAGCTGGGTTTGCCATTATACCCTATGCCGTTGTAGTTGTAGGGGTTAGGTGAGCCACCGATAAATACCAGGTTGCCGTTGATGGTGCCCGCAGCCATACGATAATGCGCCTTGCCGCTGGGGTGGGCAATGCTGTGCCATGAGACCTGGCGAGGGTCTTGTGGGTCGATAACCCCTTTTAGGCATTGGGCTTTAGCGGCAAAGCCGCGACGTTTTTCGGCATAGGCCACGGTTTTAACCCCGTCACAAATTATCATCAGGTTCTCGTTAATTGCGCCGGCGTGGCCAAATACCGCATCGCCGAGAAAGGGGGAGGCCTGTGACCATCTGTCTTTAGCGATATCATATACCTGTACCAGATTGACATTGCCGTCGTTGTGCCAACCGCTGATCAGATAAATATACTGGTCGTTGTAGTTGAGGGCGACGCTGTCGTCCACCGGCACCGGCATATTAGCCAACTGTTGGTACTGATCTTTTTCCACGTCATAGCGATAGGCATCCGGCACCGAGATCTCTGTGTGATCGGCGGCCACTGTGTAACCGCCAAACACATAGGCATACTTGCCAACGCCTACGGCGGTGGCGGCGAGGCGGCCCGATAGCTGGGTTGACGCCGGAACCGGCGCCTTTGCTTGCCAGGCATTGCTGCCCAGTTTTAACGCCCACACCTTGTTATGAACATCAAGGTGCGTTTTACCCGCCCCCAGGCCCATAAAGCTCAGGAAATAACTGCCTTGCTCGGTGTTTACCTTGGCCACCGCATTGTTGCTGACCGGCTCCGGCAGCGCCGGTAACTCTGCGGCGAACAGGGAGCCACTCAGGGCCAGGCCCATAGCGGCGCAAAGCATTTTAATCATCTGATTTACCTCTTAATTTAATACCCAACTCGGTGGAGTAACCTATTGCACGTGCACTAATAGACAAAGATTCATCAATCACGTAATAGGTTGGAAAGGCGGATATTTTATATTGCTGTGCGGTGTATTCGCTACCTAAAAGTATAGGCATTGTCAGCTGTAAATCATCGACAAATTCGCTTACCTGTGCCTGCGACTGGTAGTCCAGAGCGATAGCGATGGCATGAACGTCGCCCCGATCCATGGCTTTTTGTAGATTTGGCATAGATAACTTACACACGGTGCACCAGGGGGCAAAAAAATACAGCACGGTTTTTTGCCCTTGCAACTCCTTAATACTAAAGCGAGCGTCACTATGCAGTTGGGGCAGGGAAAAATAGGGAGCCGGGCTGTGGTCGGCAGACAAAAGGTGGCGCTCCTGATAGGCACTCACCGCGAAAAATACCACCGCTATGACCACGAGTTGGAAAAAAAACTTTTTCATTAAAATCCTTTAATTTCAATTTGATACTTATTTTAGACCGGCTTTTCTAAGAAAAATGTGAAATTATTATCTTGAAATTAAAAGCACCGTCCATACATCAGATTATGAGGACGCCATAAAGGGTCCTAACCAAACTAAAGTTATTGATATTTATACATAAAGGTTGTTTGTTCAGCAGAAAAACAACCGCCAAATATTGCTTAAATTGAGGATATTATTATGCGTACAGTAGACCTTTCTCCACTATATCGTTCATTTATCGGTTTTGACCACCTGGCATCACTTATGGATGCGGCGGCACGCACCGATAAACAACCAAGTTACCCGCCTTATAACATTGAGGCTCTGGGTAAAGATCAGTACAGAATTACCATGGCCGTAGCCGGTTTCAGCGACAATGAGCTGACCATTGAGTCGGAGAATAACACGCTCAAGGTGACCGGAACAAAGGCCGATAAAGAATCTCAAGAAGAGCGCAAATTTATCCATCAGGGTATTGCCGAGCGCAACTTCGAGCGCAAGTTCCAACTTGGCGATCACGTCAAAGTATTGGCCGCAAGTTTGGAAAATGGCCTGCTGGTTATAGATCTAGAGCGTGAAATTCCAGAAGCCTTAAAGCCACGCAAAATCGAAATTGGCAAAGGCAACTTACTAGAAAGTAAGTAATCAGTTAAGATATCTCCCTGTGATGCGCCGCCCTTTTTGGGCGGCTTTTTTGTGTTTAATACCAATTCACTTAAATAGCTAATTATTCTAGCGGGCTAAATATTATGCTCTCAGCGCTATATCTGATCACATACTTAACAGAATTGGTATAAAAGGTGTTAACAATGACGAAAACAGACAAAAAACGCGATAAGCAATTGCGCGAGTTATTAACTCGGCTGTGTGAACAGCACTGTAAAATAATCAAGGGTTTTAGTTGGTTAACTCATCACATTGACTGGAAAAACCCGCAAGCAAGCTTCACACTCACGGTGGTTTTCGATAATGACACCGAGCGTGATGCATTTATCAGCTCAGGCGAGCGAGCACGACTTGAGCGCGTTATTCAAATTAGTTTAAAGTCGGTGGGGCTGAACCTGAAAAATGCCGCTAAACAACTCAGATATGACACCGAAGAGCAGTGCCAGTTACAGCACCAGGGTAATTGGGCCAAACGATTAAATTAGGGATATAACCGATGGACACCTCAAAACCCAGTGCTGCTATTTTTGTGGACGTGCAGAACATCTATTACACCTGCAGAGAAAGCCAAGGGCGTAATTTTGATTACAATGCATTTTGGCGTGAAGTGAGCAGCCAGTATGATATTCAGCATGCATTTGCCTACGCTATTGACCGGGGTGATGCAAAGCAGCGGGAGTTTCAAAATATCCTTCGCGCGATAGGATTTGAGGTCAAGCTAAAGCCCTTTATCCAGCGCGCCGACGGCTCAGCCAAGGGTGATTGGGATGTGGGGATCACTCTGGATGCCATAGAGTATGGCTGCCAGACCGACACCACCATTTTACTTTCCGGCGATGGCGATTTTGACCTGTTAGCGATAAACTACGCGACGAAAAAAACAAGCGTGTGGAAGTGTATAGCTGTGAAAAGCTCACCGCTGCATCGTTAATAAATGCCGCCAGTTACTTTCGCGCCATTGATTCCAGTTTGTTGTTAAAGTAGTTGGGATCATTATCTTCAGAAGTCGTTTATTGTAGGCGGAGCCGCTGCTCTTTAGTGCAGAGGTGTAAGGTATCGGTGGTACTGGCAAAAGCCCTGTACCACCTCGGCTATAAATACTTACTTCGGCTTACAATGATGTTAGTCTTGGTTTAAGAAATAATAACAAGAACGGTATGAGATGTTTCAGTTCAACCCCCATGTGCTCGGTGAAGCAAAAGCGCAATTACAGCAGGAAGGCTTTTGTCGTATTACAGATGTCTTGCCAACTGAGCAGGCACAGTCCTTGTTCAATGAATTAAGCAAAACGCAATACAACATAGCACTCACCCAAGATGGCAAACCTCAAGAGTTAAGCCAAGAACAGCTAGCTGCTATGTCTTCGGGACAACGAGGTAGGTTATTTGAAAATATCCAGCAGCATGCAGCGAAGGGTGTAGGCTTTGTATATGGGCGACATTTTATCAACGAGCAAAGTGCAGAAGTGTTAAAAGCACTTTTTAGTTACTTGAATTCAAAGCCAGTGTTAAATGAGTTTGCTGAAATGTCTGGGCAGAAGATAATTCGTGCCAGCGCTCAGGCAACTTGCTACGACAAAGGCTATTTTCTCACTAGACACAACGATGTAGTTCCATCCGAAGGACGAGTTTACGCCTATGTTTTGGGGTTAACACCGCAGTGGCACCCAGACTGGGGCGGTTTATTGCAGTTTTACGAGCAAGACGGCACCCCTACTCGCAGTTATTCGCCAATTTTTAATTCCCTGACTATATTCGATGTTCATAAAATTCATGCGGTCACGTATGTTGCTCCCTACGCCAGTGCCAAGCGTTATTCATTAACGGGTTGGTTCAGAACTGTTTAGGAACTTTTCAGTATCAAGCTCATTGACTCCCCACGTCTCTTGGGGAGTCTGATATTTACCTAGCGGTGGCCAGCTCTGCTTCGAGTTGTTGCTGCATCTGCTCTAAGGCATCTATCTTATTGCGTGCAAACTCAAGTTGCTCCGCGCTTATGCCTTCGCGCTCACCTCGTGCCAACAGGCTTTTTAACCCCGCGACCTTGTCCTGAGCAGCGTTTACATAAGCTCGTTTGAGGGCAAGCTGCTGTGCGCCCTGGTATTGCTGATAGGCTTGATGATCGTCGAGATCCCCTTGATAACCCGGTGTTTGCGTATTGTTTTTTGCAATTGGCGGCAGGTACTCGGGCGCCGAGTATTGAGCACTAACCGCTTCTACTTTGTTATCTGGAAGTGTCGTGCTCGGCTCTGCAGGTACCATTGTCTTAGTGGGAGCCAAAGGTTTGCCTTTGGGTGTTTCGGATGGCGAACCAATAGCGGTTTTAACCTGGGGATCAGGCATCTGGTGCTCTGGGTAAAGGCAATAGAGTGCGATAGTCGCGGCGATTAATAGGGTGCCAAATAAGGTTTTCTTCATTCTTGTAACCCCAGATCTTTACGCCAGGCTAGGTATTGTCGCCGGTAGTTAGCCTGTGCTTGCTCCTTGGCGATGGCATTCATCGCTTGATAGCGCACGGTTTGTGACTGCGCTGGATAAAGGCCATATTCCTTATCCTGACAGTGAATAACCAGCCAGCGGCCTTTTGGTGTGCGTACCGGGCGAGAGATTGTCTGTGCCGGTAAGGTAAAAGCCAGTTGATAGGCAAACCCCTTAGCCTTGTCATCACGGCTAAGCTCGCCCTGGTGTTGGGTAAATATATCTTCATGCGTAGCCAAGGCCGCGGCAAATCCCACTTTCATGGCTTGCTCGTAGAATGCATGCGCCGCTTGTGCATCCTTAAAACGCACGCCTTGCGCGCTAACGCGCTCAATGTAGCGAAAGCTCTGTTGATGGCGCTCATAGTAGCGGGCGATTTGTGTATCACTGATTTCACCTTTAAGGCGCTCAAGCTCGGGGCTTTGCCCATGCAAGGTCTGTTGGACGCCAAGCTGGCCCAGTATGCTGGGTCGTAAAATATCCGCTAAGGCCATCTCTTCGAGTCGTGACAGCGTCAGTTGCTGCTGCTTCAACTTGGCCGCAAGCTGCTTGCTTGCCTCTCGGTACTTATGCCAGCGCGTTAGTTCGGCGATGAAGACGTCTAGGTCAGCGCGATGCAGGCGAAATTTAATTTGCATCGACATACTTTGATAAAAATCACCTAAGTTAAGCGCTGGCCAAGGGCCGTTTTCCGGCAGCAGTTCGACGCTGTTTAGCTGTGCAAGTCTGTCGGTGCTTAGCCGGCCATCGCTTGGGTAGCTGCCAAGGGTTTGGCTTAGCCACTGGGCTGTCCAAAAAGGAGTTTGCGGCAGTGCCGGCAGGGTGCTGGGGTCAAGCCAAGCATGCACTTGCCAGGCGTTTAGCAGGTAGCGGCGGACATGGTACTGATTATCAAACCCCACCTCGGCCTGGCGTAACAGGAGGTGAGGAAAGGTGTGCTGCGCCTGCACTAACAAAAACGCATTCTCAATAAGGCGTTCCCTGCTTTGCGCGGCTAACTCCAGGCTTTGTTGCTGGTAAAGCGTGCGCATAAAGGAGACTTCCTGAGGCGTGGGCAGTTGTGCATAAGCCCAAGAAGATAGGCCAAAAAGGCCTATCAAAATAATGGCTCGCAGTCGCATTAATGCTGCTCCATCGCGTGATTTAGCAGGTGCACCACCATGGCGATGGCATGGGGGATCACCATACGGCCAATTTGTACACGATCATAATGATCTTCAGAATTCAGCACTATGCCGCCCTGGGCATAGCTGAATGCCCCGCCTTGGGTTAGCAGTGGGCGGATGTCCTGACTTTGCGGGTCAAGGGCTGCGAATGAGGCCATGGCGTTGGAGACCAAAGTAAAGTCATTAAGCTGCTCTTGATCATAGTAGTCATTGACCCAGCTTTCCCAACTTGAGTGATTGAGGGCCGAGGTGGTCCAGGTATGATGCGGTTGCAGTAGATCTGTGGTGTGAAATACAAACCCTAATACTTGAGGGTTACCGCTTTGCAGGTAGCTTTGATACCAGTACTGACCCAAGTTATCTATGGGCTGGAAGGGCATTTCCTCAAAGTCATCATACATGCTGTAGCTGGAGTAGCTATCGATGCGATAGTGTGCTTCGGTGATCCCATAGGTGTTGTACTGGCTGCTGTCGCCAAACCAGCCGCTAGCGCCGCCCTGACCGTCATCCAGGTAGTCGCCCTGCAACCAGGTGGCCGCCATATTGTCGATGTCGCCCCATACGGTGAGCTTTTCATAGTTATAGCCACCAAAGTCATTACCGTGCACATCCGCACCCTGGGTGTGGTTTTGGAAGTGCCAATAACTGGTGTATTTTACGATGCTCTCGGCGACTCCCCAGGCTGGAGCCTGAACACACGAGCCCGACATGGCACCGCAAAAAAAGGTGTCTTCGAAATCATCCACATCGTATGCCGCCTGGCCCAGCAGCTCGGCCAGGGCGGCCACCGACATATTGTGCTGTTGTGCGTATTGTTGCAATTTTGCATAGGCGGTGCTGTTTTGGTTTTGTTGCATATAGGCAATGGCATCAAGCACGATGCGCTTATGGGTTTGCTGACTAAATGCTTGGGCATCGGTGGTAATAGCGGCGATGAATAGGGCGCCGAAAATAAGGGGCTGCTTCATTTTGTTTCCATTTTAGTGTTAAAACAGCCTGTATTTAAATGGGGGCGCCTTACAATCTGGTTACTAAATTGTTAATTTTTAGTTCCTGTTTTGTGTCTTTATAAATCATCGGCGTTGTCTAGGCACCACTGGGCTCTATCAAGCACAGCCTGACGGGCTTCATCACTTTGCTTATCCCAGTTTCGATAAATCATGCCAATGCGGTGGTTATTGCCAAAACGTGCTCTGTGCCGGTGTAAAAAGTGCCAATAGAGACTATTGAGGGGGCAGGCGAGGTCGCTAGTTTTTTCCTTGACCTTATAGTGGCAGCCTTGGCAGTAATCGCTCATCTTATTGACGTAGTTGCCGCCGGCGCAGTAGGGCTTGGTGGCAATAATGCCGCCATCGGCGAACTGACTCATCCCCCGGGTATTGGGCATTTCCACCCATTCAATGGCATCGACATAAATACCCAGGTACCAGGCATCCACCTGGTCCGGTTCAACGCCCAGCAGCAAGCAAAAGTTGCCGGTGATCATCAGGCGTTGGATATGATGCGCATACCCATAGTCCAGGCTTTGGCCAATGGCGTGTTGCAGGCAGTTCATTTTTGTTTTGCCGCTCCAGAAAAATTCCGGCAGCGCTTGGTGCGCCTCGAGGGCATTACTGTGTGCGTACTTGGGCATATTGAGCCAATAGACGCCTCTGACATATTCACGCCAGCCTAAAATTTGCCTGACGAAGCCTTCAACTTGCGCAAGGGTGATCCTTCCTTCAGATTCATGATATGCCTCTATTGCTGCGTTGATGACTTGCAGTGGGTGGAGGATTTTTGCGTTGAGCGCAAACGACAGGCGGCTATGGTACAAGGACCATTTAGCGTCGCTGTGGCAGGTCATGGCGTCCTGAAAGGTGCCAAACAGAGGCAGCAGATGATTACAAAAATGCTCAAGCAACTGCAGTGCTTGTTTGCGTGTCACCGGCCACAGCAGCCTGGGCCCGCCTTTGCCTATAGTTTTTATTTTATGGCGAGCAATGCGCTCGGTAATTGCCTTAACGTCGTTATCAAAGCACAAGGGAGGGGGAAGCTGTTTAATGTCCTCGGCCTTGAGCTTGTTACGGTTCTCTTTGTCGAAGTTCCATTGGCCGCCAAGGGGTTTACCCTGGTCCATCAAGATATCGAAGCGCCTGCGCATCTTGCGATAGAATTGCTCCATGGTGTGATGGGTATCCGCCTGGAAATAGTCGCCTAATTCTTCAAATCCGAGCATAAAATGCTCACTGTCATAGCGCCTTATCTCAACGCCACTTAATGTCAGCTGCTCCAGTTGCCGGCGTAGCCGATATTCATCCGGGAGCTGATAGCTAAAACAGTCGGCTTGATGCTCGGTGACACAGTGGGCAATTAAATCATTGAGCTCTGCAAACTCTTGGGTGTCGTCCAGGGTAAGGTGTAAAACCTGATGCCCCGCCTGGCTAAGGGCAGACGCAAACCGTTCCATCGCAGCAAAAAAGCACATGATCTTTTGAATATGATGCTTGGTGTAGTGCATTTCTTGATGCAGCTCAGCAATGATGTAAAGCACATCATCTCGCTTGGTTTTAAACCAAGAATGATTGGCATTGAGTTGGTCTCCTAAAATCAGGCGAACTTCTTTGTAATGCTTATTGTTCATACTGTCTCTGATATTATTTCTGTGGCCATCCGTTGTGATCCCGCTCCTGTGCTTGCACAGCCACTCCACCGTAATGCTTGATAAACCGGCCGTCGGGGTCGAATAACTCGGTTTGTTTGGCAATGTTGAAATGCCGTCCTCCGCGGGGAGCGGCACCGACCCCGGCTATGTACTGCCAGTTGCCATAATTGCTGGCAACATCGTAATCAATTAAGTGATGCTCGAAGTAGGCCGCGCCATAGCGCCAATCAAGTTCCAATTCATTGACAAAACAACTGGCGACGATTTGCCTGCCTCTGTTGGACATCCATCCACTGGTATTGAGTTGATGCATGAGCGCATTGACCAGCTCAAACTCGGTATTGCCATGACACCAGGCCTGATAACGTTCCGGGTAAAAGCTGGTTTTTGGGGCCGTGTGGCTCATGCCTTTAAATACAAATAGCGAGCGGCCTTGCTTTAGAGCCAGCCATTGAAAATACTCTCGCCACAAGAGTTCGAAGTAGATCCAGTAAGTCGATTCATTGGCGCCGCAGCGCTGCTCATAAGCAAGTAGGGCGCTATAGACCTGGCGAGCGCTAAGAGAGCCATTGGCCAGCCAGGGAGAGAGCCCGGTTGAGAACTTGTCGCCATGCAAAGCGTTGCGGGTTTGCTTATAAGAGCTGGCCGCTCGCGTGTGGAAATAGTCATTCAGTGCCTGGGGAGCGCTGTTATTAAACCAAGGCTCTACAAGTTCTTCACGTGAAGGCTCAAGGGGACTGGTCGGTAAATCGCAATGCATTGGTTTAGGTAAGGCGATGGGTTTTTGCAAAGTGGGTTCGATTGCCACCGAGTTTTCGGTTTTCTTGCGAAATTGGCTAAATGTCGCCGGTATATCAGACACAGTAAAAGGTAACTGCTCGGCGCTGAACAAGGTATGGTTATGGGCGTGCCAGAAGGTGAGGTGCTCCATGCGTTGCTTGAGTGTGCACACCCTGTTTATTTCCTCCCAGCCGTGCTGGAAAGCAATGCCGATATCCGTAACTCCCTGCGTTTTTATCAGTTGGGTGAGTTGTTCAAGGCGTTCGATGTGATAAAGGGAGTGGTCGTATGCCGCTAGCTGCTTGGCTAGGTTGGCGAGTGTCGCCTGAGTGAAGATACGCACGGGCTTGGAGTAGTGCTGGTGTGGATAGGCGCCGTGTGCAGATGGAATGAACGTTCTCAGTGGGCAGTAAACAAAAAGAATCTGTCCGCAACGCGCACTCATTAGTCGCAACAGGGCATTATCTTCTACTCTGAGGTCATTGCTAAAGAGATAAAGGCCGATTCGCATACCGATCACAAACAAGGAATTGGAGTCGATAGATACGTATGCGAATAGCATGTGGATCTCTGCCGATGCCTCGGCAGAGATTTAATGAGTCGGGATTAACCGACCTGGGCAACCATAAGTGAGGGCTGCAAGCTGATCAGGGTCGCCTTGGCGAAGAAGTTAAACTCGGTGCTGGTGGTCCAGGTATAGGCACCCATGTTTTCGGTAAACACCAAATCCCCATCCGCTAAGGCCGGCATTAAACAGTTATCGCTGATCACATCGATGCTGTCACAGGTCGGCCCGGTTAAAACACAGGGTTGCACATCTTCGTGTGCCAGGCTGTAAAAGCGCTGCTCGGGCTCACCATAAACTCGGCCACTAAAGGCGCCGTAGACACCATCGTTCATGTAGTACCAGGTAGTGCCACCACGCTGACTTTGGCCCATGACGCTCATTACATGGGTCATAGCCGAAGCGACGATAAAGCGTCCAGGCTCGGCGATAAATTGCACCGTGTCTGGCCAGTTTGCCAGCGCATCACGAATTGGCGCGCAATACTCCTTGATATCGATGGGCTGTCCCGAGTAGCTTACGGGGAAACCACCGCCAATATCCAAGGTATTCATGGCCCCTAGGCCTTCGGCAACAGCAGCTTCAAATACTTTTTTGCACTGTTCAATAGCATGAACATACTTGCCAGCATCCATGGTTTGCGAGCCAACATGAAACGACAAACCGCGCACCCGAATTCCCAACTCTTTTGCTCGGGTCAGAAGTGGCAATGCAGCTTCGACCGTGACCCCGAATTTCTTCGACAAGTCGGCGGCCGCGTCTTTATTAGGGAAGCTTAGGCGCAGCAAAAGTTCGACTTGGTCGCGATAGGGCACAAACTTATGCAGCTCATTTTCACTGTCGAACACGAAAGTCGTGCAGCCAAAGTGAAGGGCATGCTCTATGTCACTGATGCGTTTGATCGGATGCGTGTGTATTACCTGTTTAGGTGATACGCCGGCCTGAGCTACCAGGTCCACTTCGCCATTGGTGGCCAAATCAAAACAGCCTCCAAGCTCATTTAATGTGTGTACCACATCAACATGAGGTAAGGGCTTAAGGGCGTAATGTAAAGCTACATTGGGTAACGCACTGGCCAGCTGCAAATAGTTTTCACGCACCTGGTTTAGGTCAAGTACCAGTAACGGGGTGCCGTGCTGCTTAGCAAGCGCAGCGCATAAGGAAAGGTGCTCGTTGTTTGTAGCAAAAGGCTGAGCAAGGGTAGAAACCGACATCATAACTCCAAAAGTTAATTTGGATAGTTACTCTTTCGCCTTGGCAAGAAATGCTGTACTAGGATTGGCTATCTAATAAAAAGTGGCGCAATAATAGCCAAATTATTGCGCCACGCAAGCTAAATTTTAAAAAAATTTATCGCTTTATTTCAGCTGCTTATTCAGCGATATCAAAAGTAACGTTGGCGTCTTCACCCGCTACTACAGTGACGTCCTGAATAGAGTACAGAGTAACCTCTTCATTTAGTACTTCTGCGTCATCAAGGTGTGCCGCACAGGTGTAAGCAAGCTTGTAGTTGCCCGCTGCAACGAAGCCGATCTCGAACTCGTTCATACCGGTTTCTTCGTTCATTACCACGCTAGCCGTAGCAATCGGCGCGTCGGCAGGTGAGGTTTCACCGTCTACGTAAAGGTCTTTAGGCTCAACAACGTCACCGCTGTACAGGTAAACCGCATGACCAAAGGTACCAGTTTCTGGAGCAAGAGCGATGTTGTCAGCCTCACAGGTCTCCATCATGGCGCTTGATACTGTGCCTTCAATGTCTTCAACTTCGGCAAGGTTTTCAAGACGGATACCGGTAGGCTTAAGGTTCACAACTTCGCTGTTGCTAGGATCAACCAGTGATTTTTTCAGGTCGAACTCAAGAACAAATTGGTTTTCGCCTACCGCTAGGGTGAAGTCGTTGATTTGGATCTCGCCGATACCGTCGCTGTTTTTACGGTTAACGACTAAAGGAGCCACGGTATCATCGTTATAAACGATGTGAGAAGTCATTTCGATATTGGCTTCATCACCGTTAATGATGTTGGCACGTAGCCACGCGTATTCACCCGGTGCTACAACTTCATCGTTGATAAGACCGAATACATCGCTACCTGTGAACTCCAACAGGTTAACCATTACCGGCTCACCATCTGCAGTGCGGGTTTCGAACGTTGGGCGCTCGCCGTCTGCGGCGTTGATAATGATGCTATCGAAAGCAACCCATACTTCTTTTGCATTACTGACCGGCGCATCCGATACACCTAGGGTAAACTGAGCCGTCATTGGCTCATTGTTATCATCACTTGAACCACCACAACCTGTTAGTAAGGTAGCTGAGATGGCCGTTGCTAGTAATAGTTTGTTCATAGTTATTGATTCCCTTTGTTTGCAGTATCTTCGAGCTTAACAAACTTGCCTGAACAGACATTTAACAAGCATTGGTCAATGATTGATAAATATGCTGAAAATGCCGTTTGTGCTGCTCAAAAAGGTACTGTCTCAGTTCTCTTTTATTCTCATTGGCGACAAAAGTGACGGCAACAAAGTTATCTTGCTGCCGGGTCTTTTTAAGCTTTATCGGTAGAGCATCATACTGAGGCAAAATAAGCTTCGCCATCGCACTTTGAGGTGGATTTTCAAGGGAAGTGATGTCTATTACGGCACCGGTTGAGGATAAAGAGCGTACCGGCCAAAGCTGGCCTTTTTGGTCTTTCAGGGTAATGTCGCTGGGGTTATCGAAGCGCCAACTGCGGTGGATCCCCTGAGCTTCAAAGATCTCTGGGGCACCGAGCTGTGGCTGAATGTCGTTATTCTCGGTGAGGTTGAGACTAAGGGGAAACCAAAGCTCAAAATGACCGACTTCTGCGAGCATATACAAGCCCGGGTTATCAAATAAGGGCGCGACATAGTCGGGGAGCGTGGAGCGCAAAGACAGGCCAGCCCCGCCTAGGTTGTCATTATCTAATGGCTTCTCACTGAACAACTGTTGAAAGAAGGCCACTTCTTGATCCGTAAACTCCATGGATTTTCCTCTGCGCACCGATTACGACTGTTAACAAAAAGATGCAAATGCTGGCGCAATGTAGCAAAATAGTACCAATGTTTAAAGATTAAACAAGCATATAGCCGCACTAAAGTGCGCGGTTGAAATAAGTGTAGGGGGTCGTAGGGATTGTGACAACTGTGTGTCTATAATAGGCACGGCACTTGCATTGCACAAGGCCGTGCTGCAATGGATTACTTAACTTCTTTACCCGCCGCTTGCTGGTCGGCATGGTAGCTGGAGCGTACGAAAGGTCCGCAGGCAGCATGAGAAAAGCCAATCTCGTCGGCATATTCTTTCAGGGCATCGAACTCTTCGGGTGGCACATAGCGCTTAACCGCAAGGTGGTGCTTCGAAGGCTGCAGATACTGACCCACGGTCAACATGTCGACATTGTGCTCACGTAAATCGCGTAACACTTCTTCGATTTCACTCATTTCTTCGCCCAAGCCCACCATTAGGCCTGACTTAGTGCGCACTTCTGGGTGAGCTGCTTTAAAGCGACGTAGTAGCTCCAAAGACCATTTATAATCGGCCCCCGGACGCGCGAGTTTATACAAACGCGGTGCGGTTTCCAGGTTGTGGTTAAATACGTCCGGTGGTGTTTCGCTTAGAATTTCAAGCGCACGTTCCATGCGGCCACGAAAGTCCGGCACCAGGATCTCAATGGTAATGCCTGGATTGTGTTTACGAATTTCACGAATACAGTCGGCAAAGTGCTGTGCACCACCGTCACGCAAGTCATCGCGGTCAACCGAGGTGATCACCACATAGCTTAACTTCATGTCTTTAATGGTGAGCGCCAGTTTTTCTGGCTCTGCGGCATCGGGCTTGAGTGGACGACCGTGCGCCACATCGCAAAACGGGCAACGGCGGGTACAAATTGCACCCAAGATCATAAAGGTCGCCGTACCATGGTTAAAACACTCGGATAGGTTAGGGCAGCTCGCCTCTTCACACACCGAATGCAGGCCATGTTTACGCATAGCTTGTTTAATGCCATCAATGCGTTCGTTTGACTTAGGCAAACGGATTTTCAGCCATTGTGGCTTGCGCAGCATTTCTTCTTTTTCCGTCGGCAAAACCTTTACCGGGATCAATGCCATTTTTTCCGCGTCACGAAGCTTTACGCCTGGCTCCATACGTACAGATGATTTTGTCATTATTTCGCTAAACCTTGTTGGTACTCAACCTCTGCCGGGTTGAGTCGTTTAATTAATTGCTGCACCAGCCCTTGTCCGGCGCTCTCTACGCTTTGTGGACCGCCTAAGTCTTTACATTGCACCATTTGCAGGCCGGCGTAACCACAGGGGTTAATGCGCAGAAACGGGCCTAAATCCATATCGACATTTAAGGCGAGACCGTGGAAGGAACAGCCGCGGCGTACGCGCAGGCCTAACGAGGCAACTTTTGCTTCATTCACGTAGACACCCGGGGCATCTTTTTTGGCATAGGCTTCGACGCCATATTCTTTCAGGCTATCGATAATGCTTTCTTCCAGCCAGGTTACCAGCTCACGAACGCCAATTTTTAGACGACGTAAGTTAAACAGGACATAGAGCATTTGTTGACCTGGGCCGTGATAGGTTACCTGACCACCGCGGTCGACCTGAACCACAGGAATATCACCTGGCATCAGCAGGTGTTCTTCTTTACCGGCCTGACCTTGGGTAAAAACGGGATCGTGTTCGACCAGCCAAATTTCATCGGCGCTTTGCTCATCGCGCTGGTCGGTATAGTCCTGCATGGCATGCCAAATGGGCATGTATTCCTGGCGTCCTAGCTGGCGAACAATTAGATTACTCACTATCTGGGTGTCCTCGGTAGTGCCATTAGAGCACGTAGCGGACATGCTCAAGGCTGCCCAGCTCAGTGTAGATAATTTCGATATGTTCTTTCGATGTTACGGTTGCAATCAAGGTGACCGACTCGTAGTTACCCTTGCTACTAGGCTTGGTTCTTGGTGCGTAGTCGCCCGGAGCATGTTCTTGCATAACTGTAAGTACTTGCTCAGTTAATTCTACGTTAGCAAGGCCCATTACCTTAAAGGTAAATGGACAAGGAAACTCTAGAAATTCATCAAACTTGGTGTTTTTAACCGGCTTGACCATAATGCTTGACCCTCATTAACAACACAGGACGCAGACAAACTAATGGGTTCATTAGTTCTTAATGGGGCATATTCTAGCATTTTTTAGCGCAAAAAAAACGCCCCTCAATAGGGGCGCTTATTCTGGATTAGGCCAGCTGTAAGTATATTTCTACTTACTCAATGATTTGCAAGCGTAAGTAATCGTAGATCTTGCTGAAAAAACCACCTTCTTCAACGCTTTCCAGCGTTACCAGTGGGTAGCTGGCAATGTCTTCACCGGCCAGCTGCAGGTATAAGGTACCTACCTTAGTGCCTTTAGCCAGAGGCGCTTCCAATGTGCTATCTAGCTCAAAATTCGCTTCCAGGTTCTTTTGCTGACCACGAGGGATGGTGATCGGCGTATCTTCTAAAATACCCAGAGAAACCATTTCCTTATCGCCCATCCAAATACGCTGGTCGGCAAATTTATCACCGGCTTGGTACGGAGTAATGGTTTCAAAAAAGCGGAAGCCATAGTTAAGTAGTTTTTTGCTTTCTACCTTACGGGCACGCTCTGAGCTGGTACCCATGACCACGGCGATTAAGCGCATATCGCCCTTGGTTGCAGAAGACACCAGGCTGTATCCGGCATCATCGGTGTGACCGGTTTTAATACCGTCAACGTCCAGGCCCTGATCCCAAAGCAAGCTGTTACGGTTGAACTGCTTGATGCCGTTATAGGTAAAGTCTTTTTCTTTATAGAGTGCGTATTCTTCAGGTACGTCACGAATCAACGCGGCACCTAAGGTCGCCATATCGCGCGGTGTGGTGTAATGCTCGTTGGTATCTAGGCCGTGGCTGTTAATAAAGTGACTGTTGCTCATGCCCAGCTTCTGCGCGTGCGCATTCATTAAATCGGCAAACGCCGATTCGCTGCCGGCAATGTGCTCGGCCATGGCCACACAGGCATCGTTACCCGATTGGATAATGATACCGCGGTTTAGGTCTTCAACGCTGACCTGTTTACCCACCTCGATAAACATTTTCGATGATTCGGGGAAGTTCTTCGCCCAGGCATTTTCACTCACCGTCACCATGTCGGTGGGGGCGATGTTACCCGCAGCGATTTCTGTACCAATCACATAGCTGGTCATCATTTTGGTTAAACTGGCCGGTGCCAGTTTGGTATCGGCTTCGCCCTCGGCGATCACCTTGCCCGTGGTGAAGTCCACCAGGAAATAACCCTTGGCATTAACCTCAGGAGGGGCGGGAATAATTTGGGCATTAGCAGTAAAAACGGCGCTAGCACATAGCAGTCCACTTAAGCCTTTTAGAAGAGAGTGTTTAATTGATTTCATTATGCTTGTTTAATCTGTTTTGGGTGAAAATGCGATTAGGGTGTTATCTTAAAGGGCTTGGTCGTCATAAAGCAAGAAAGCTTGGGCAAACCGACTGCTTTTTAATTGCTCTAATAACGTTTTAGCCTGTTGCTCGTCGCTTATAGGACCTAAGCGGAGGCGAAAAATTCCATCTTTTTGCTGTTTTATATGGGTCGGCACCTGATAATCCTGCTCTAGCTGTAGTGCCAGCGCCTGAATATTTGCCAATTTTGACCCGGCAGCAACCTGTATGTATTTAGTGCGAGGCTTAGCGTCGGCTAGGGTAACGGCTTCGAGCTTAACCTTGGCTGTACCCTTTAAATGATAACCTAGTTTATACGCGGCAGCGTAGGATAAATCTATGATGCGGTCTGCGTGGAAGGGGCCGCGATCGTTAACCCGCACCACCACGCTTTGGCCGTTGTCGACATTAGTGACGCGCACAAAGCTGGGTAAGGGCAGGGTTTTATGGGCTGCGGTCATGGCAAACATATCGTACACCTCGCCGTTGGAAGTGTGATAGCCGTGAAACTTGCGTCCGTACCAGGAGGCGATACCAGTTTGGGTGAAGCCGGTTTCATCAAAAATGGGCACATACTGCTTGCCTCTGACCTGATAGGGACGATTTGCCGCAGCACTTTTTGCTTCATCGGTCACCACCGCATCTTGTAGTTCCATATCGGTGGGGTGGCGCAGAGGCGCGGCATCATGCTCCATCTGGTAGCGACCCGCCTGGCCATTGCCTGGGGTTCCTTTGGGTGAACTACAGGCGGTAACAATAAGACTGATTAAAACGATAAAAAGCGCGCGCAAGGCCATTATTTATTTAACATCCGTTTTTCGGTGGCGATACTCATTATGATGCCAAAGCCTGCGAGCAGTGTCACCATAGATGTGCCCCCGTAGCTGATCAATGGCAGGGGAACACCCACCACGGGCAATAAGCCAGATACCATGCCGATATTCACAAAGACATAGACGAAGAAGGTCAGGGTGAGGGCGCCGGCCAATAACTTTCCGAAAGCTTCTTGAGCATTTACAGCGATATAGAGACCGCGAGCGATAATAAAGAGGTAGACACCGAGCAGGAATAACACCCCAATCAGGCCAAATTCTTCGCTCAGCACCGAGAAAATAAAGTCGGTGTGGCGCTCGGGTAAGAACTCCAACTGTGACTGCGTACCCTGCAACCAGCCCTTGCCTTCAATGCCACCGGAACCGATGGCGATTTTCGATTGAATAATATGGTAACCGGAGCCTAAGGGGTCGCTTTCCGGATTGAGGAAGGTAAGCACCCGCTGTTTTTGATAGGCGTGCATGCCGTAGTGCCAAAACAGTGGCGCACCGGCACCCACCAATACGGCTAATGAGCCGATCAGGCGCCAACTGACGCCGGCTAAAAACAGCACAAAGATGCCTGAGCTGGCGATCAGAATCGAGGTCCCTAAATCCGGTTGCTCCTTGATAAGCAAGGTGGGCACCATAACAATCACTAAGCCGATAAAGAGGTTGCTTAATTTCGGTGGTAAATGGTTGCGGCCTATATACCAGGCAACACACATGGGCACGGCTAACTTCATGATTTCCGAGGGTTGAAAGCGAATGCCTATGTTAAGCCAGCGTTGCGCGCCTTTGGAGCTGACCCCGACAAAGAGCACGGCAACCAACATTAACGTGCCCACCAGATACACAGGGATCACCACTCGTTTGAGGGTGCTCGGCGAGACCTGGGCACAGAGCAACATAGCAATAATGGCGCCACCCATGCGCGTACTGTGGCGCATCATCATACCCGTATCCTGGCCACTGGCGCTGTAAACTATGGCCAGACTGCCAATCATCATGGCCAGCAGTGCTAAAAAGAGTGGCAGGTCAATATGCACACGTTGCCAAATTGACACCTTGCTGGTTACCGGAGTCATGACTGCGGCTCCTTCTTACCTTGGCTAATGGGGTTAGCGAGGAAATAATAATCCATTACCTGGCGGGCAATAGGTGCCGCAACCGAGGCGCCGCCACCGGTGTTTTCAACGATAATGGTGACTACAATTTGTGGGTCGTTAAAAGGGGCAAAACCCACATAAATGGCGTTATCGCGATGACGCTCTTTGAGTTTATCGGCCTCGTAGCGTTCACCCTGGGCAATGCTGACCACCTGTGCCGTCCCCGTTTTACCTGCCGGATCGTAGGTGGCTCCTTTAAAAGCCTTGTGCGCGGTACCGCTGACCTTGGTCACGGTGTTGTGCATGGCATCTAGGGCGATTTGCCAATGTCTTGGGTTGTTTAATACTACTGGTGGCTTTTCATCACTGTTGACGTCTTCCACTTCCTCATCACGGCGTAACTGCTGTACCAGGTGCGGTGGATGGTGTTTGCCCTTATTAACCAGGATATTGATGGAGTTGGCGATTTGAATCGGCGTTGCAGTCCAATAGCCCTGACCTATACCCACGGAAATGGTGTCGCCGCGCCACCAGGGCTCGCGGAAACGTCCTTCTTTCCACTCCCGCGAAGGTAAAATGGCGGTGGTTTCTTCTTTGATATCTATGCCGGAGAGATCGCCAAAACCAAACTGAGCCATGAAATCACTGATCTTAGTGATGCCGGCGCGGTAGGCGATATCGTAAAAATAGGTGTCGCAGGACTGTTCAATGGCCTTGTACACATCCACGTGGCCATGTCCCCAGCGGCGCCAGTCACGCCATTTATGTTCAACATTGGGAATTTGGAAAAAACCCGGGTCGAACATCTTGGTTTGCTCGGTAACCAGACCCTCTTCCAAGCCGAAAATCGCCATATGCGGTTTGATGGTCGAGGCCGGGGCGTAACGCCCTTGCGTGGTTCGGTTGATAAGCGGTCTGTCTGGATTCAACAAGGCCTTGTAGTCCGCTGAGCTGATGCCGTGGACAAACAGGTTGGGGTCATAGCTGGGGTTGGAATACAGGGCAAGGATGCCACCGGTTTTGGCATCAAGGGCGATAACCGCGCCGCGTTTATCCTCTAAACTTAATTGTGCGATTTGCTGCAGGCCAATGTCCAAAGTAAGCACCAGGTCTTTACCCGGCACCGGTGCGGTCTCCTCCAGACTGCGCAGCACTCGGCCACGGTTATTGATCTCCACCGATTGCGAGCCCACTTCGCCATGCAATTCGGTTTCATAAAACTTTTCTAAGCCCAATTTACCGAAATCCCGCGTGGCCCGGTAGTTGGTTGCCAGATCCTCTGCCTCAAGCTGAGCCAGCTCCTTTTTATTAAGCTTGGCCACATAACCCAAGGCATGAGTCAGGGTATCGCCATAGGGATAGTAACGTGCCAGACGGGCCTCTATACTAAAGCCTGGGAACTTATGCTGATTAACGGAAAACAGCGCCACTTCCTTTTCATCCAGACGACTTTTAAGCACCTGACTCTTAAAGCGGCGGTTATGACGGATGTCGTCTAAAAACTCTTCCTTTTGTTGCTCACTGATGTCGATCAGTTTGCCAATGTCACTGAGTGCGGCGTCAAGGTCGTCTACTTCCTCGGGGATCACCTCAAGGTTATAGACGGGTTTGTTTTCCGCCAACAGATTGCCGTTACGATCATAAATAAGACCGCGGTTGGGCGCGATGGGGATCACCTTAATGCGGTTATCGTTCGAGCGAGTTTGATAGCTCTTGTGAGCAACTATCTGTAAATTATAAAGATTTGAAATAAGTACCGCGACCAGGAGCAACACAAAAACAAAGGCGGTAAAGGCCCGCCGCGCAAACAAATTGGCCTCGGCAGAATGGTCGCGGATCGGAGTGCGTTTGCGCAGCATGGGTTCTTATTATTCTCGGTGATAAGGGTGGTTGTTGTTTAAGCTCCAGCCTCGGTACAGGCTTTCAGCTACAATAATGCGGACCAAGGGGTGTGGCAAGGTCAAATTCGATAATGACCATTTTTGTTCCGAGCGGGCGATACATTCGGGCGCCAAACCTTCCGGGCCACCAATCAATAAACTGACATCACGGCCATCAAGTTGCCACTTTTCCATGGCTTTGGCCAATTGATGGGTGTCCATGGCCTTTCCCGTCACTTCTAGAGTGACGATGCGATTGCCTTTGGGAATGGCGGCCAGGGTACGTTCGCCTTCTTGCTGCAAGATGCGTTTGATATCGGCATTCTTGCCGCGCTTACCGGCGGGGATCTCTACCAGCTCTAAAGCCATGTCCTTAGGAAAGCGGCGCTGATATTCGCTAAAGCCCGCTTCAACCCAAGCGGGCATCTTGGTGCCCACGGCGACCAATTGGATTTTCACCGCTTAACCCCAGAGCTTTTCTAACTGATAGAAGTCACGGGTTTCGTCTTGCATAACATGGACGATCACATCGCCAAGGTCAACCAAGACCCACTCACCAACGTCTTGACCTTCTTGGCCGATCACGTCGAGGTTGTGGTCTTTGGCTTCTTTGGCAAGATGGTGAGCGATAGATTGTACCTGGCGTTTGGAGTTACCAGAGCACACCACCATGTAGTCGGTAATGTCTGAGCTCTCGCGTACGTCTAAGGTGATCACGTCGCGGGCTTTCATGTCATCAATTTTGTCTAATGCAAAGTCAAGGAGTTCGTTGGTTTGCAAAATACACTCTCTGTTTAATCAAATTCATTTAAGCGGGTGATAGTACCATTTTTAACTGGCCATATACAGGTGCTTATCGCGTATATACTGACTCACCGCCGCGGGTATTAAATCTTCACATGGCTCTCCGCGCTGCAAGCGCTCGCGCACCAAGGTAGAGGATACCGCCCGTTGCGGCCCGGCTAAAAAGTACACCAGTCCCGCTTGTTTAGACTCCAGTCCAGCCCCTTGGTTGCATTGGTGCTGGTTTAAATAGGCCTGCAATTGAGGCGAGGGAGAGAGGCGCTCGTCCGGGCGCTGATACACTACCAAGTGACATAACTCGAGAATATCGCGCCATTGATACCAGGAATCAAAGCCGTTAAATGAGTCCATGCCCAATAAAAACAGGATTGGCTCCTGCTGACGACCGCTGGCATCAAGCTCGCTGCGCAATTCCTGCAGGCTTAGCAAGGAATAAGAGGGGCCGCTGCGGTGTAACTCGCGCTCATCTATGGCAAAGCGGGGCTCGGCGGCGGTGGCGAGCTTCAGCATCGCCAGCTTATCGGCATTGTCGATGCCGCTTGCCTGTTTATGCGCAGGAACCCGATTGGGCATAAAAAATAAGGTGTCGCCGCCAAAATGCTCTAGGCATTGTTCGGCCATATTCAGATGGGCAAAATGCACCGGATCAAAGGTGCCGCCAAATAACAACATGCTTACTCCACAAAGCTAGGTGCGGCAAAAGGCAGTGAACGGCAAAAGCTGACGCTAATATGGGCCAACATGGGATAGGGAGAGCCTAGCTTGCCACTTTTGTAGGCGCTATCGAAATCGGCCAGTAAGTCCAGCAATTCGCTGAGGTGTTCGCTGCGCAGGCGTTGCAAGGCCTGGCTGTACATACCTTGCTGGTTTTTCCAAATGGCCAGCTGTTTGCAGGCGCTGTTAAAGTCTTGCCCGCTTTGTTGCAAGCTCAGCAGCTTTTGTAATTGCTGCGCTTCCTTAGTCAGGGCCCAAGCGATGGCAGTGGGTTCGGTATTGTCGTTTTGCAACCGGGTTAATACCTGGATGGCCTTAGTGCTGTCACCCAGCAAGATGGCATTGGCTAAATCAAAGATATCGAACTTATTTTGATTCAGTAAGGTTCCCAGCAGGGTGTGACCATTAATGGCGCGCTGCCCATAGAGCAGGGAGAGTTTTTCCAGCTCCTGATAGCAGGCCAGCAGGTTGCCTTCTGTGGTGTCGAGCAATACCTGCTTGGCATCGCCTTCGAGATTTAACTGCAGACGGCGGCAATGGCCGTCGAGCCAGCGTCGCAGATGGTTGCCGGTCAAGGGGTAGCAGGGAATAAAGAGGCCCTGTTGATCTAGGGCCTTAAACCAGGCGCTGCGCTGGATTTCCTGCGAGGCCTTCATGCCGTGCAGGACAATAACGCAATCCGGGTTAGGGGATTGCACATAGCTTTTGAGGTGCTCGGCTCCGGTTTTCCCCGGCTTTTGCCCCGCCATATCCACTTCAATTAGGGTGCGGGCGCTAAAGAGCGACATACTTTGATAATGACCGTCTAGCTCTTGCCAATCGAATTGCGCTCCGGCGCTCAGCTTAATGACTTCATCGAAGCCCTGTTGCTTAGCACTGTGGCGAATTTGCTGCACGCATTCACTAACCTGAAAGGGTTCTTCACCGAAGACCATATAAAATGGTGCTAACCCTTTTTGTAGCTGTTGCGGCAGTTGATTAGCGTAAACGCGCATTAGAGTTGAGCCAGCTCACGTACGATGCGACGACTGGCCTGCTTGCGCAGTTCGCCAAGCAAAATGGTCATCTCATTGGCCTTGGCCAAAGCATTATCTGGGTCGTCCTGATAATTGCGATAGAGCTCAAAGAATTGCTCAATCGGCTCGGCATTGGCGCGCTCAAGGCGATAGGAGACCGAATAAATCAGTTCATATTCTGCCACCTGACCGTTTTTAAACAGCGACAGTACGCGTCTATCGAGTGTGTCTGCTTTGAGGGTGAGCGTCGGCGAGTCGACGCTGAGGTTTTGATTTACCTGAACGTTACCGCGCTCAAGCTCCTGCAAGACTTCGGCGTACAGGGCCGAATTAGGGTCCTGTGCCGTGACTTCCAGGGTCATCAGATCCTCGGGTAGGTCTGAAGCTCGTTTTAGATGAAAGCCGCAGCCGCTTAGCATAAGCACTAAGCAGCCGAGCATCATCAAGTTGAGCAAACGCGATGGGGCGAACATCTTAGTTCGCCACCACGTTAAGCACTTTACCTTTGATATAAATCACTTTGCGCACTGTGAGGCCTTCGGTGAATTTCTGCACATTGGCATCGGCAAAGGCGGCTTGTTCTACCGCTTCTTGATCGGCATCCGCCGCAAGCGTCAGTTTCGCACGTACCTTACCATTGATCTGAACAACAACCAGTTTTTCACTCTCAACCATAGCCGCTTCATCGGCAATCGGCCAGCTTGCGTCAAGAACGTCGCCTTCTTTGCCCAGGTCTTGCCATAGCTGGTGCGAAAGGTGCGGGGTGATAGGTGCAAGCATGATCAACATGGCTTCAAGTGCTTCATTAGCAACAGCTATGTCGCCTTCGCTCTCAAGTGGCGCCTTGATCAGCTTATTCGATAGCTCCATCACGGCGGCAATGGCGGTGTTGAAGGTTTGACGACGTTCCAGATCATCGGTGATCTTGGCAATGGCCTTGTGTAGTTCACGACGCAATTCTTTTTGCTCTTTCGACAGTGAAGCAACATCTAACGCCACAAAGCCGGCATTTTTCACATCAACAGCGTACTTGTAAACACG
Source organism: Pseudoalteromonas sp. T1lg75 (assembly GCF_002964705.1). Lineage (GTDB taxonomy): Bacteria > Pseudomonadota > Gammaproteobacteria > Enterobacterales > Alteromonadaceae > Pseudoalteromonas. The sequence goes on from NZ_PQCD01000049.1 coordinate 282,711, forward strand.
CTTGATAAAGCGGTGTGCACCTTCAACGCCCGAATCTGACCATTCAAGCGTTTGCTCTGGTGGCGCAGTGAACATCATAAACAGGCGTACTGTATCGGCACCGTATTGGTCGATTACTTGTTGAGGGTCGATACCGTTGTTTTTCGACTTCGACATCTTACTCATACCGGCGCTTTCTACCGGCTGGCCGTCGTCTTTGTGCCACGCCTTGATAATGCGACCTTTGTCGTCTTTTTCGGTTTCGACGTCAGTAGGTGAAATCCAGATATCGCCGCCTTTTTCATCCTTACGGAAGTAGGTTTCAGCAAGTACCATGCCTTGGCAAAGCAGGCGCTCGAATGGCTCATCTGAGTTAACTAGGCCGAAGTCACGTAATAGCTTGTGGAAGAAGCGCGCATACAACAAGTGCAAAATAGCGTGTTCAATACCACCGATATACTGGTTTACCGGTAGCCAGTAGTTTGCCGCACCCGGCTCAAGCATGCCTTCATCGTAGCGTGGGCTACAGTAACGGGCATAGTACCAAGACGACTCCATAAAGGTGTCGAAAGTGTCGGTTTCGTGGAATACGGTTTCGCCGTTGATGGTTGCTTTGGCCCATTCGGGATCGGATTTGATCGGCGAAGTTACACCGTCCATAACCACGTCTTCAGGCAGACGTACCGGTAGCATGTCCTCAGGTGCAGCCAGCTCAGAACCATCTTCTTTGTTCAGCATAGGGATAGGTGAACCCCAGTAACGCTGACGGCTCACACCCCAATCGCGCAGGCGGAAGTTTACCTTGCGCTCACCCACGCCAAGCTCGGTGAGCTTGTCGGCGATAGCATTAAAGGCGCCATCGAAATCAAGGCCGTCAAATTCGCCTGAATTAACCAGCGTGCCTTTTTCCGTGTAGGCGGCTTTTGAAAGGTCACACTCATCGCCTTCGTTTGCTGCGATAACCTGTTTGATATCAAGCCCGTAAGCCGTTGCAAATTCAAAGTCGCGCTGATCGTGTGCCGGTACGGCCATCACCGCGCCTGAACCGTAATCCATCAATACGAAGTTGGCGATCCAAATAGGGACTTCTTCGCCTGTAAGCGGGTGCACAGCTGTTAAACCAGTGGCAATACCCTTTTTCTCCATGGTGGCAACATCGGCTTCGGCCACCTTGGTGTTTTTGCATTCTTCAACGAAGGCGGCTACCTCGGCATTGACTGCCGCTGCTTCCTGGGCAATCGGGTGCGCTGCGGCCACGGCCACATAGCTCACGCCCATAAAGGTATCCGGACGGGTAGTGTAAACGCTGAATTCACCTTTGCCATCGGCACGTTTAAAGGTGATATCCACGCCTTCAGAGCGGCCAATCCAGTTACGCTGCATGGTGCGTACTTGCTCAGGCCAGTGCTCTAGCTTGTCTAAGTCATCCAGCAACTCTTGTGCATAATCGGTGATTTTAATAAACCACTGCGGAATTTCTTTTTGTTCAACTACGGCACCTGAACGCCAGCCTTTACCGTCGATAACCTGCTCATTGGCAAGTACGGTTTGGTCCACTGGGTCCCAGTTAACCGTTGACATCTTCTTGTATACCAAGCCTTTTTCATAAAGCTTAGTGAAGAACCACTGTTCCCACTTGTAGTATCCAGGGTGACAGGTGGCGATTTCGCGGTCCCAGTCATAACCGAAGCCAAGTAGTTTTAGCTGGTTACGCATGTAATCGATATTTTGATAGGTCCAGTTAGCTGGCGCCGTGTTGTTTTTAATCGCGGCGTTTTCAGCGGGTAGACCAAAAGCATCCCAACCCATAGGCTGCATGACGTTTTTACCTTGCAGGCGCTGGAAGCGAGAAACTACGTCACCAATGGTGTAGTTACGCACATGACCCATGTGCAGTCGACCACTGGGGTAGGGGAACATGGAGAGACAGTAAAACTTCTCTTTTGAGTCGTCTTCTGTGACCTTAAATACCTTGTTTTCTTCCCAGTATGACTGGGCTTTCGCTTCAATTTCCTGCGGGTTATATTGCTCTTGCATCTACTCTTCCAGACTTCTTGCAAAATGATGACAAATTTGCCCGATAGCATACCCCAAATCTATGGTTAATCACAGCAAGGGACAGGCTTTTTTGTCGCCATTATTGAATTGTGTGCAGGCGGACTATAGTTAACTAGTAGGGGTAAAATTTATGCAAGGAGTCAATATGGCAGATTATCGTCAATGGTTATCCGAATTTAGCGATTGGCTAAAGGATGTTAACGACCATGAAGTCAAAGATATGGTGGCCACCTTTTTAGAGTCTAAACAGGCGCTTAAGGATTTAAGCAAGGATAAGTACGAAGAATATAAGCGTTACCTGGCCCGGGATATCGACCACTTTATCGAGCACGAGAACTATTATAATTCTCTGGCTTGGCAGGAGCTCAAAGAGAGCCTCTGGTATGAGTTGGCCCATATCGAAGACAAGTCGCAATTAGAGTGGCAGGCCTTGAGCCAAGACTTTAAACATAAAGGGGTTTATCATAGCGGAGAATGGATAGCCATGGGCACCTTAGTGTGCCAAAATTGCCATCAGAAGGTAGATGTATACCACCCCAGTGAAATTTTGCCCTGCACCGAGTGTGGTGGTATTCACTTTAATCGTCAGGCGCTGCAGCCATAGTCAGTCTTAGCGGCGTTAAAAATAACAAGGGCCCGGCAGTGGGCCCAGCAAAAGACGTGTTGTATGAAACATAAGACATCAGGCGTTGTTAGCACCTTAAGTGCTTGCGCTCTTGCGCCGCAAATTTCCGAAAATCATATTCGTACTTGCCTCACTCATCCATACCCAGAAGAGCTGCCTTTTATCGGCCAAAAGCGAGCCGACAGCGCCCTTGATTTTGCTTTGGGCATGCAATTGCCAGGCTACAATGCCTATGTGATGGGCGAGCCTGCACTGGGCCGTTATACCCTGGTGCAACACAAGCTACAGCAGTACGCCAAGGACAGAGAAACGCCCAGAGAGTGGTTGTATGTAAACAACTACCAGGATCACCGCGAACCCATCGCCTTGTTGATGAATCCAGGCGAAGGGCAAGTCCTGGTGGACGATATCGATGCCGTGCTTGAAGAAATACTCGACACCTTTCCAGCCGCTTTCGATAACCCCGGTTATCAGCGCAAGAAAAAGTCCATCGACCGTGAATTTGAAGACAAATACGAAGATGCGCTGGCCCATGTCGAAGAGCTGGCCAATGAGCACAGCGTTGAGTTGATAGAAGATCAAAACAACGTCGGCTTTGTGCCCATAGTGAACAATCAGCGTTTAAGCGATGAGCAATTTAGCGCTCTCGACGAGCACACTCAGGAGCGTTTTATCAACGCCATTACCGAGCTTGAAGACGCCTTGATCGATGCCCTCATTGAGTTGCCGAAATGGAAGCGTGAGTCCAGCGAAGCGCTGCGTAAGCTGAAAAAGGCCACCGCTGAGGCGGCCATTAAGCCCTTGTTGCGCGAGTTGGAGCACAAATATGCCACCCATATCGGCGTATTACGCTATTTAAAAGACCTGCGCTCGGAGCTGGTTGATACCGTGCTGGAATGGCTTGACGAAGAGCAGAGCAATGACAAGAGCGAAGAAGAGTATGACCGTAAGGAAATGCTCACCGAGTTCTTCGCCCCCAACCTGCTGGTACCCTACAAGGAAAACGATGCCGCGCCGGTCATTTATGAGCCCAATCCGACCTTCGGTAACCTTTTCGGTAAGATTGAGTATTCCACCTCGCAGGGCTCCCTGGTCACCAGTTATCGCAGTATTCAGCCCGGCGCCTTGCATCGCGCCAATGGTGGTTATCTGATTATGGATGCCGAGAAGGTCATGGCCAATGCCCAGGTATGGGATGGCTTAAAGCTGTCATTAAAAACTCACCAGATCAAAAACGACTTACCCTATCAGGACAGCTCGGTGGGCAGCAGCTTCACCCTGCGCCCGCAGCTTATTCCTTTGGATGTGAAGGTTATTTTCCTCGGCTCTCGCGAGCTTTACTACACACTTAACGAATATGATGAAGAGTTTGCCGAGCATTTTCGGGTGCTGGCCGATTTCGACTTCTACCTGCCGGGTACGGATAAATACCAGTACCAGTTTATTACCAAGGTGCAGGAGTATTGTCGCGAGACCTTAAAAACCGAGGTCAACTGTGACGCTATGGCACTCTTGTTGCGTTTTAGCCATCGCCAGGCCGAGCATCAGCAAAAGCTTTCGGCACGCTTTGCCGATTTAATGGAGCTGGTCGCAGAAGCCAGTTATTACGCTCGTCAAGATCGCAGCGAGCAGATCCACGCCACTCATGTGCACGAAGCCTTGGCCGGTAAGGAATACCGCACCGGGCAAATGAGTGAACATATGCTTAGTGATATTCGAGAAGGCCATATCCTCATTGCCACCGAAGGCAAAGCCGTCGGCATGGTGAACGGCCTAACCGTATTGCATGTGGGTGACACCTCTTTTGGTACCCCGGCGCGCATCAGTGCCTCCGTCTATGCCGGCAGCGACGGCGTTATCGATATCGAGCGCGAGGCCGAGCTGGGTAAGGCGATTCACTCCAAAGGGGTGATGCTGCTGACCGGTTACCTGGGCAGCAAGTATGCCCAGGATTTTAGCCTGACGCTCAGTGCCAATATCGCTATCGAGCAAAGCTATGGTTATATTGACGGTGACAGTGCATCCTTGGCGGAATTGTGCGCCCTGGTCTCCAGTATTACCCAGGTGCCTATAGATCAAGGGATCGCCATGACCGGCTCGATCAACCAGCGCGGTGAAGTGCAGGCCATCGGTGGTGTGAATGAAAAAATAGAAGGTTTCTTTAAACTGTGTCAGATGCGTGGCTTAAGTGGTGATCAGGGGGTGATTATCCCTAAATCGAACTGCTTAAACCTGGTGCTGAACCAAGATGTGATCGATGCGGTGGAGCAAGGCCGCTTCCATATTTATCCGGTCGCCAATGTCGATGAAGCACTTAGCCTGTTAACGGGCAAGGAGTGCGGCGAGCTTAAAGAGGGCACCTATCCCAAAGGCAGTATTCATGATCTGGCCATGAACAGACTGCGCGAAATTGCCGCCATCGTCGGTGGGGAGGACGAAGACGATGCTTAATCTTATTTTGTCTGCGATCATCCTGGTGTTACTGGTTTTGACCATACGCGGGCACCTGCGTAATCGCAAGGTCGCGGCGGTTAACAAGCAAAAGGAAGCCGATTTCTTTGCCAAAAACAAAGAGCAGGATGGCCTGGAAGAGCTGCCAAGTGGGGTGCAAATCCTGTGGCAGAGCCGTAGCGATGAAGGAGCACAGCCAGAAGCAACATCCAAGGTCTGTGTACACTATCGTGGCACCCTGATCGATGGCCGTGAGTTTGATAGCTCCTATAAGCGTGACCAGCCCATAGATTTTAAATTGAATCAGGTGATCAAGGGCTGGCAGCTGGGCCTGCAACAAATGCGTGTAGGCGATAAGGCGACGCTATATATCCCTGCCCATTTGGCCTATGGTGACCGCCGCGTGGGAATTATCGAGCCTGCCAGCCCGTTGATTTTTGAGGTTGAGCTGCTGCGCCTTGGCTGAGTGCCTGACGAAACGTGAAACCACCGCTTCTGCGGTGGTTTTTTATACCTGCCTTTTGTCGCATTGCGCTTTTGATTGCTCCCCTGATAGCCTACTTTTAGTACAGCTGTGCCGTTCACAGAGCCAGCAGCCTAATGCAATCAACAGGGGATGAAATATGAAACTAGGTAAACCTTTATGCCAGGCGTTGCTTTTTAGCGCCCTCACTGGCCTAAGTGCTCACACCTATGGTGCATCGTTAGCGGCCCAAATCGATACCGCCAATGCCGAGGTGGGGAATAAGCTGATTGAGTGGCGTCGTCACTTACATCAATACCCAGAGCTTAGTAACCGCGAGTTTGCAACCGCCAAATATGTGGCCGAGCACCTAAAAGCCTTAGGCTTAGAGGTGCAAACGGGCGTCGCCCATACTGGGGTGGTAGCGAAAATCAAGGGTGGCAAAAGTGGTCCTCTGATCGCCCTGCGCGCCGATATGGATGCTCTACCGGTGACCGAGCAGGTGGACTTGCCCTTTGCCTCAAAGCAAACGGCCAGCTATCGTGGTGAAGACGTTGGCGTGATGCATGCCTGCGGCCATGACGCTCACGTGGCCATTCTGATGGCGGTGGCACAGTCGTTGGTGGCCTTAAAGGATCAACTTGCCGGCGATGTGCTATTGATATTTCAACCCGCCGAAGAAGGGGCACCCAAAGGCGAGGAGGGCGGTGCCGAGCTGATGCTGAAAGAGGGCTTGTTCGCTGAAAAACCCGAAGCGGTATTCGGCTTGCATGTTACGTCTTCGCTTAACAGCGGCCAGATAGGCTTACGCTCGGGGCCGTTAATGGCCAGCTCGGATGCCTTTAGTATCAAGGTCAGTGGCCGTCAGACCCATGGTTCAAGGCCGTGGAATGGCGTTGATCCAATCGTAGCGTCCAGTCAAATCATTATGGCCACCCAGACCATAGCTTCGCGTCAGGTGGATGTGACCAAGGCGCCTTCGGTTATTTCCTATGGGGCCATCAAAGGCGGTGTGCGCAATAACATTATTCCCGATGAGGTGGAGATGGTCGGCACCATTCGCACCTTTGATCAGGATATGCGCGCCGACATTAAAAAACGCTTAAAACATACGGCCGAATTAACTGCACAAGCCGCGGGCGCCAAAGCCGAGGTGCATATAGACCATGGTTATCCGGTGACGGTCAATAACCCCGAGTTAACGGCGCAGATGATGCCTACCCTGGAGCAGGCGGCGGGTAAGGATAATGTCATTATCACCGATTTGATCACCGGTGCCGAGGACTTTTCCTACTATGCCTTGGAAACGCCGGGAATGTTCTTTTTCTTAGGGATCACCCCAGCCGATCAGAACGCCAAAACTGCGCCGAGTAACCATTCCCCACACTTCTATATTGATGAGCAGGGCTTGCCTCTGGGCGTCAAGGCCTTAACTAATCTGGTGTTTGATTATCTGGATAAGTAACGCAGAGCAAGAAAGTGAAAAGGCGCTATTAAGCGCCTTTTTTACGTCGGTAGCTGATACCCACGCTAACGAGGGCAAAGCCAATCAGCAATAGCCACACCGGCCATGTACCGTGGCGGGCATAAAAGCTGTCACCGGCAATAAGGTGAACATCGGTGAGCAGGACATCATCAACAAACTGAGGCAGGCTCTGTTGTTTTTGCGACAGCGGATCATAAACTCCGGTCACCCCGGTGTTGGTAACGCGAACCAGGGGACGCATTAGCTCCAATGCGCGCATGCGTGATATTTGCATATGCTGATGGGGGCCATGGGAGTTACCAAACCAGGCGTCGTTGCTGACCGTAAAGAGTATATCCGAGTCACTGCGATAGTTGGCGCGCACTAAATCGGGAAAGGCGATTTCATAACAGATGGCCGGTAAAATATGATAGCCATTGGCCAACAGGTTATTTTGCACTCGCTCTCCGCGACTAAAGCTCGACATGGGCAAGTCAAACAGGGGGGCAATGGGGCGCAGTAAATCCTCAAAAGGCACAAATTCGCCTATGGGCAATAACTGGTGCTTGCGATAGCGATTCCTGTGCAGGTAATTATATTGCCCTTCACTGCTGTCGGCCTCTTGCTTGCCCACCACCACAAGCGTGTTGTAGGCCTTTCGTGTGTCATACTGATAATCCACTATGCCGGTGATCAGGGCGCTGTCGTTGAAGACCGCGGCCTTATCTACAGAGCGGAGAAAATCGCCTGCCAGGGATTCCAGCTCGGGTACGGCCGCCTCGGGCCAAACTACCAGATCCGCCTGCCAGTGAGTGCGGGTCATATCCTGATATTTCAGCATGGTCGGCCAGAAGTTTTCTGGCTCCCAGCGCATGCTTTGTTTGATATTGCCCTGCACTAAAGCCACGGACAGGTGCTTGTTCGCGTATTGATTGCTCGGCGCAAAGTGCGCGCTAAGCACTATGGCGGCCAGCAAGGCACTGGTGCCAACCAGGGGTTGCCAGGCACGGTCCAAGACTAAACGAAACAGGCCATAGCCCAGCGCCAACACGACACAAGCGAGGCCAAATTCGCCGACTATGGGCGCTAGCAGGTTAAGCGGTGAGTCGGTTTGACTATAGCCAAAGGAAAGCCAGGGGAAACCGGTCAACAGGGTGCCGCGCAGCCATTCCGCAAACGCAAAGCTTATGATGAGCGGCGCAAACCAGCTGCCGCTTCGGCGGTAACACCAAGCGGTAGTTGCCAGTGCCAGGGCCGGATACAGGGCTAAATAACACACCAGCAGGGCCATAACGGCCAGGGATGCGATAATGGGTAAGCCACCAAACTCGGCAATGGAAACATGAACCCAGCTAACCCCGGCTCCAAACCAGCCAAGACCGAAGGCAAAGCCGTACCAAGCCGCTTTTTTGGGGGGCTGTTGATAGCCGCACCAGCTCAAGACCGCGGTGCTGATAAAGGCGATGGGCCAAAGCGAAAAGGGGGCGTAGGCGAGTGTTAAAACAAGGCCGGCCAAGAAGGCCAGCCAGGTTTTACTATCTCTAACAGCGCCCTTAAGCCGCGTCAGAATCTTCGCCATCGTTCGATTTTGGCAGAGTGACTTGCAGCTGCAAAATACGACGACTGTCGGAGCTTGTTACCTTAAACTGCAAAGGGTCAATGTCGATGATTTCGCCACGCCCTGGCATATGGCCAAAGGCATGAAGAACAATACCGCCTATGGTATCGGCTTCATTGGTATCGAAATCGGTGTTGAATTTATCGTTAAATTCATCGATAGGAGTGAGGGCTTGCACCGAAAATACATGCTTGGAAATTTGCTTAATTTGCAGATTTTCTTCCTCATCATCGTGCTCATCTTCGATTTCGCCGACAATAATTTCCAAAATGTCTTCAATGGTTACCAAACCGGATACACCACCATATTCGTCAATCACTATGGCCATATGGTAGCGTTGCTGGCGGAACTCGTTAAGCAAGGTGTCAACACGCTTACTTTCGGGCACAACCACAACCGGGCGCAATACTTCGCGTAAGGTGGGTAGATCGGCTTCCTTATCCATCAGCAGGGGGAGCAAATCTTTCGCCAGCAGGATCCCTTCAATATGATCTTTATCCTCACACACCACAGGGAAGCGCGAGTGTGATGACTCGATCATCTGCGGTAGTTGGTCGAACAAGGGTTTGTCGACGTCTAAGGTGATCATCTGTGAGCGGGGGATCATGATATCCCGTACTTTGAGTTCAGAGACACCCAAAACACCTTCAATCATTTCCTTGGTTTCCGGATCGATCAGATCGCGCTCTTGTGCGTCTGAGATCACTTCTGCCAGCTCTTCCTTATTTTGGGGCTCTCCTTGAAACATCTGGGTGATACGATCTAACCAGGATTTTCCAGAAGAACCCTCTCTACTATGCGAGTTTTCGTCGCTCATTAGCTTTATGCGCTCCAAGTTGAATTAATTCCGATAATGAGACCTAGCTCACTATTGGGATTAACACTCATCATCCCTGTATGGGTCGCTAATATTGATGCTGGCCAGCAAACGTTTTTCCAACGCTTCCATAATCTCGGCATCTGCTTCATTTATATGGTCATAGCCAAGTAAATGCAAGCAGCCATGCACCACCATGTGGGCAAAATGATCATGAAACGCTTTCTGCTGTTCCTGGGCTTCACCATATACCACTTGCGGGCAAATAATCAAATCGCCCACCAAGGGTAATTCGATTCCTGCCGGGGCGTCAAACTCGAATGATAAGACATTGGTCGGCTTGTCTTTACCTCGGTAGCTGTGGTTAAGGCTTTGGCTTTCCTGTTCGTCGGCAATGCGAATGGTGACCTCTGAGTCGGGCTTAAGCTCATCTAGTACCAGTGCCGCCCAGCGCTGAAACTGGGCCTCGCTTGGTAAGTCATCAAACTCACAGGCTATTTGCAGATCGACTGTGGTGCTCATTGGTCAGACTCTTTTTTGGCTTGCTCTTTTTGCTGGCGCTTAACGCGTTCTGTCTCTTCGTGATGCTCATAGGCCTCAACGATGCGCGCGACCACGGGGTGGCGAACAACATCATGGGATTGGAAGAAGTTCATGCTTATTTCATCAACCTCACCCAGGACTTCGATGGCATGACGCAGGCCGGAGCGAGCGCCACGAGGTAAGTCGACCTGGGTGATATCACCTGTGATCACCGCCTTAGAGTTAAAGCCAATCCGGGTCAGGAACATCTTCATTTGCTCCACCGTGGTGTTCTGGCTTTCATCGAGAATGATAAAGGCGTCATTCAAGGTACGACCACGCATATAGGCAAGTGGCGCAACCTCAATGACGTTTTTCTCTATTAGGCGTTCGACCTTTTCAAAGCCCAGCATCTCAAACAGTGCATCGTAAAGCGGGCGCAGATAGGGGTCGATCTTCTGGGTTAAATCACCCGGTAAAAAGCCCAGTTTTTCACCGGCTTCTACCGCAGGGCGGGTAAGCAAAATACGGCGAATTTCCTGACGTTCCAGGGCATCAACGGCGGCTGCAACGGCAAGATAGGTTTTACCCGTACCGGCAGGACCAATACCAAAACAAATGTCATGGTTGAGAATGTTGGCCACATATTGGCTTTGATTCGGGTTACGGGGCTTTACCACGCCTCGGCGGGTTTTAATAAAGACTTCTTTACCCCATACGCTGGGGGCTTCTTGCTCCAGCACATCGGCTTCGATGATGGCCAGATGCACATGCTCGGGCTCGATTTCTTTTTGTTTGCCTTTGACCGGCGCGGTTTCAAGGTACAGGCTTTTGATGATCTCGCCCGCAGCCTTAGCGGTATGTGGTTTGCCGGTTATTTTAAAGAGGTTTTCGCGGTGCGCAATTTCAACTCCCAGGCGACGCTCGATGTGTTTTATGTTCTCGTCAAAAGGACCGCATAAAGAAGAAAGGCGGGCATTGTCTGACGGTTCTAAATAAATATCGATGTTCTTCAGCTGGCTACTCAAAGTTGCTTCCTGTTGATTGGCGCCGTGGCCTAGGCCACAGCGCATTATTCTTATTAATTAGGGGTAAAGGTACCCACGCCAATCTCATTGGCTTGCTCTTCGCTCGGTGCCTTGGCGAGAATATCGCTTGGGGCCACGTCACGACGCAGGTTCATATCTGCTTCGGTACGGATAAGTTCACCGCGCAGCGAGTTTGGCAGCGCTTCGGTAATACGTACATCCACGAATTGACCGATCACTGAGTGTGGACCTTCAAAGTTTACCACACGGTTATTCTCGGTACGGCCGCGCAGTTCCATCGGGTTCTTCTTCGAAGGACCTTCAACCAAAATACGCTGCTCGGTACCAAACATATCACGGCTGATTTTCTGTGCCATTTGGTTAATGCGATCTTGGAGTATGTACAGGCGCTGCTTTTTCTCATCTTCGCTTACGTCATCCGGTAAATCGGCCGCCGGCGTACCCGGACGGGCGCTGTAGATAAAGCTGAAGCTCATATCGAAGCCGATGTCGTTGATCAGCTTCATGGTAGCTTCAAAGTCTTCGGTGGTTTCACCTGGGAAGCCGATAATAAAGTCAGAGCTCATGCTGATGTTCGGGCGCACCTTGCGCAGGGCACGAATTGTTGACTTGTATTCCATGGCCATATGGCCGCGTTTCATCAGGTTTAGGATACGATCAGAGCCACTTTGCACCGGCAAGTGTAAGTGATCTACAAGTTCAGGCACATCGGCATAGGCTTCGATGATATCCGGAGTGAATTCAACCGGGTGCGATGTGGTGTAACGAATACGGTCGATACCATCGATGGCGGCAACATAGCGCAGCAGGTCTGAGAAATAACAGATCTCGCCGTCGTGGGTGGCACCACGGTAGGCGTTTACGTTTTGACCTAGTAAGTTCACTTCACGCACGCCTTGCTCGGCCAACTGGGCCACCTCTAGCAAAACATCGTCAAGAGGGCGGCTTACTTCTTCACCACGGGTGTAAGGCACCACGCAGAAAGTACAATACTTAGAGCAGCCTTCCATAATTGAAACGAATGCACTTGGGCCTTCTGCTTTAGGCTCTGGCAAACGGTCGAACTTTTCGATTCCGGGAAGGTAATATCGACGACCGAGCCTTCTTTGTCTTGTACTTGCTTGATCATTTCCGGCAGGCGGTGCAAGGTTTGCGGGCCAAATACGATATCAACAAAAGGCGCACGCTGACGAATGGTGTCGCCTTCTTGCGAGGCCACACAGCCACCCACACCAATTACCAAGTCTGGGTTTTTATCTTTTAATGGCTTCCAGCGACCTAACTGGTGGAATACTTTCTCTTGTGCTTTTTCACGGATTGAGCAGGTGTTAAGCAAAATCACATCCGCATCTTCGGCCTCTTCGGTCAGTTGATAACCATTGGTATCATCTAGAAGATCCGCCATTTTCTGGGAGTCATATTCATTCATCTGACAACCCCAGGTTTTAATATGCAGCTTTTTGCTCATTGAAATATTGCCTCGTTTTCAATCCGGTACTGACTATGCACGACTAGGTCAAGTTAATGCTATGGACCTGCGGTCATTGACTTAGCTTAGCCTAAAGGACGCGTATTTTATATGCTATCGCGCTATGAGCCAAGTATAGTTTTGATATTTGCCCAACCACAGTGCAGTAAATCAAAGATGCTTGACATCTTGAGGTCAACAACTGCCATTTGCCCAAAGAACTGGGTTACAATCGTGCCAGCGAAACAAGAACAAGAGACAGGGCCAATGAGTGTAAAACAGGTGCTGATTGTCGGTGGCGGTATGGTGGGCGCAGCCTGTGCCATCAAGCTTGCCAGGCAGGGCATGCAGGTATGCGTAATCGAGCAGCAGGTCATAGACCCGCAGGCGATATTACAAAGCGAGCAGGTTGATATTCGCGTATCCGCCATTAACCGCTTCTCCGAACAGCTTCTGGATGAGTTGGGCGCCATGCCGGCTTTGCGTCAAAACCGTATAGCCCCATACACCCAGTTGGAAGCGTATGAAGATAAGCCTGAACAGTTGCTGTTCGACAGCCAGGAACTCGGTGCCAGTCATTTAGGACACCTGGTGGAGAACAAACTTATTCAGGCGGCCTTATGGGCCCAGTTTGAAAAGTACGACATTAAGGTATGCTCACCCGAGGGGCAGGCTCAGCAATTGCTGCAAACGCCTCAAGGGGCAACTCTGGTCTATGAGCACGAGCAGTTTGTGTGCGATTTGATTGTTGCCGCCGACGGGGGCCGTTCTCGTATTCGTCAATTGGCGGGTATTGGTGTGACCGGTTGGCAATACCAGCAGCACTGCATGGGCATACTGATAAAGCTGGATGCGCCGCAGCAAACGAAAACCTGGCAACAATTTAAACCCTCTGGCCCCATTGCATTTCTGCCTATGCAATATCCTTACGCCAACCTTATTTGGTATGACGAAGGCATCAAGCTCAAGGCCATGCAGCAACTTGATAAAGATGCCCTTAAGGCGAAAGTCATTGAGCACTTCTTTGCCTTGCCTGGCGAGTTTGAGCTGGTGTCATCTGCCGTATTTCCTTTGGCGCGTCAGCACGCAAATACTTACATCGGGCAAAGGCTTGCTTTGATCGGGGATGCAGCCCACACCATTAATCCGTTAGCCGGGCAGGGCGTCAATTTGGGTTTTAAGGATGTCGTTGCTCTTGCCCAAGCATTTGAAGAAACAGACACGCTTGAGGCTGCGCTGAAGCGTTACCAGGGTCAGAGACGCGGGGAAAACTTACTGATGATGACTATGATGGATGCCTGTTACTTTGGCTTCTCAAACAGTGTAACGCCTCTCAAGCGTTTGCGTAATTTGGCGCTGTCGGCAGCGAATAAAGCGGGTCCGCTGAAACGACAGGTATTAAAACACGCCATGGGTGGCATTACTTGACGGTAAAGTGACTGAAAATTTTTCTAAGCTGCTCTATAGGGCGGCTTTTTTTTGCGTCAGAAAGAAGCAGACATATAACGAATGGATAGAGAGAAGTTTAAGGGTGTTTTAATGGTGGAGAATCAGGACAAATATTTTTGAAGGATAATTAAGAAGATTAATACATGGTGCGGAAGGTGAGACTTGAACTCACACATCCGAAGATACTGGAACCTAAATCCAGCGCGTCTACCAATTCCGCCACTCCCGCAATGTATTACTTTCGGCATATTCACATAATCTAAATTGACTCTAGAAAATGGCTGGAGTACCAGGATTTGAACCTGGGAATGGCGGGATCAAAACCCGCTGCCTTACCGCTTGGCGATACTCCAACGACACACCAAAAGGAGCTGATTATTTTAGTTCTTATCGAGAACATGGTGCGGAAGGTGAGACTTGAACTCACACATCCGAAGATACTGGAACCTAAATCCAGCGCGTCTACCAATTCCGCCACTCCCGCATCGTGGTACTGTCTGGAGTACTATTGGAACCTAAATCCAGCGTCTAATTCAAGACATCTGCCAATTCCGCAACTTCAGAAAGTTGGCTGGAGTACCAGGATTTGAACCTGGGAATGGCGGGATCAAAACCCGCTGCCTTACCGCTTGGCGATACTCCAACTACAGGGTTGATAATTTTTAGTTCCTATCAAGAACATGGTGCGGAAGGTGAGACTTGAACTCACACATCCGAAGATACTGGAACCTAAATCCAGCGCGTCTACCAATTCCGCCACTCCCGCATCTTGCTTTTCCCATTTTCTTATTGGTAGAAAGAAAATGGTGGCTACGCCCTGATTTGAACAGGGGACCCCATCATTATGAGTGATGTGCTCTAACCAACTGAGCTACGTAGCCATGGCTGGAGTACCAGGATTTGAACCTGGGAATGGCGGGATCAAAACCCGCTGCCTTACCGCTTGGCGATACTCCAGCAATAGAGTTTGATAGTTTTAGTTCTCATCAAGAACATGGTGCGGAAGGTGAGACTTGAACTCACACATCCGAAGATACTGGAACCTAAATCCAGCGCGTCTACCAATTCCGCCACTCCCGCATTTATCTCAAGAAGAGATGGCTGGAGTACCAGGATTTGAACCTGGGAATGGCGGGATCAAAACCCGCTGCCTTACCGCTTGGCGATACTCCAGCAATAGAGTTTGATAGTTTTAGTTCTCATCAAGAACATGGTGCGGAAGGTGAGACTTGAACTCACACATCCGAAGATACTGGAACCTAAATCCAGCGCGTCTACCAATTCCGCCACTCCCGCATTTTGCTTAAGTATATTATGAAACCTAAAACCGGCGTCTAATTCAAGACATCGGCCAATTCCACTACTTTCGCATACAAACTAGTTTCCATTTTCCTTGGTAGTGGAAAATGGTGGCTACGCCCTGATTTGAACAGGGGACCCCATCATTATGAGTGATGTGCTCTAACCAACTGAGCTACGTAGCCAACTTTTGTTTGTCATCATCGCTGATGCGGGGCGTATTATGCTGATATGGTGAAAGCGCGTCAACACCTTTTTGCGAAAAACATATTCAGGATGAATCGTTTGCCTGAAAAACAAACGAAGCGAATAAAAATCGACTTGCTTTGCTTAAAAAGCCTACAAAAAAGCCCGCTAATAGCGGGCTTGTCGGGATAAAAACTTTTTATACGTTAAACAAGAAGTTCATCACATCGCCGTCTTTAACTATGTACTCTTTACCTTCTTGGCGCATTTTACCGGCTTCTTTAGCACCGTTTTCACCTTTAAATGCAATGTAATCATCGAATGCAATAGTTTGCGCACGGATGAAGCCACGTTCAAAGTCGGTGTGAATCTTACCTGCGGCTTGTGGTGCCGTGGCACCCACAGGAATAGTCCAAGCGCGAACCTCTTTAACACCAGCAGTGAAGTAGGTTTGCAGCTTTAATAGCTCATAACCACCACGGATAACGCGGTTCAGGCCTGGCTCTTCCAGGCCTAAATCGGCCATGAACTCATCACGGTCTTCGTCGTCTAGCTCCGAAAGCTCTGCTTCGATGGCTGCACAAACCGGGATCACAACTGCGTCTTCTGCAGCAGCGATTTCACGAACCTTGTCCAAGTGTGGGTTATTTTCAAAGCCATCTTCATTGACGTTGGCAATGTACATGGTTGGCTTGATGGTTAAGAAGTTAAGGTAAGCGATCGCCGCCTTTTCTTCTTTCTCTAGGTCTAATGAGCGCAGCGTTAGGCCTTCATCAAGGTGGGCTTTTACTTTCTCAAGTACCTGAATTTCAAATTTAGCGTCTTTGTCGCCACCTTTGGCTTTTTTGGCTTGACGCTGCATGGCGCGATCGGCGGTGTCCATGTCGGCAAGCACAAGCTCGGTGTTGATAACGTCGATATCGTCAGCGGGGTCGATTGTACCGGCTACGTGCACGATGTTTTCGTTCTCAAAACAACGAACAACGTGACCAATGGCATCGGTTTCACGAATATTGGCAAGGAACTGGTTGCCCAGGCCTTCACCCTTAGAGGCGCCTTTTACCAGGCCGGCGATATCCACAAACTCCATGGTCGTAGGTAGGATGCGTTGTGGGTTTACGATTTCAGCCAGTTGATTTAGGCGCATATCTGGAACAGGCACAACACCTGTGTTCGGTTCAATCGTACAAAACGGGAAGTTTTGTGCTTCAATACCTGCTTTGGTAAGTGCATTAAATAGAGTTGATTTACCGACGTTTGGTAAGCCAACGATGCCACATTTAAAACCCATATTCTTAATACCTATTTAATCTTTAAGCCTAAGGCTTAAATGAATGGAGTCTGTTTTGTGCTTTAAGCACGCCATCTTTCGCCAAAATTTCCATACAACGCACCGCTTCATCCACTGCCGCATCAATCTTTTCTTGATCGGCCGTCGGTGCTTTTCCTAACACCCAACCGGTTACTTTATCTCTGTGCCCGGGATGGCCGATGCCAATGCGTAAGCGCATGAACTCTTTATTATTGGCCATCTTGGCAATGATGTCTTTCAGGCCGTTGTGACCACCATGACCGCCACCTTTTTTCAATTTGGCCGTGCCCGGCTCTAAGTCCATCTCGTCGTGAGCAACAAGAATACTCTCGACCGGAATCTTATAAAAGTTAGCCAAGCTCGAAACGGCTTTGCCACTTAGATTCATATAGGTGGTGGGGATCAATAATTTAAATTCTGTGCCGGCAATGATCACCTTACCGGTTAAACCGTGGTGTTTGCTATCGGGCTTGAGGATGCAGTTGTAACGGGCGGCCAGTTCTTCGATGAACCATGCCCCTGCATTATGGCGAGTTTGTTTGTATTCGGGGCCTGGATTAGCCAGGCCCACTAGCATTTGAATAGTATTCAAGGTGCTAACACCTTAAATCTTATTCTGCGTCGCTTTCAGCAGCTTCTTCTGAATCTTCAGCAGCAGCACCTTTAGGAGCAACAACAGTCACAACCGCTTGGTCGTGGTCAGCACCTTTAGCTAGCTCTACAGAAGTTACACCTGAAGGAAGAGCAATGTCAGATAGGTGTAGTGAATCACCTACTGCTAGTTTCGCTACGTCTACTTCGATGAACTCAGGAAGTACTTTAGGAAGACACGTGATTTCGATCTCAGTTAGCTGGTGAACAACAGTTGCACCTTTCTTCGTTACTACTTCTTCGTTGATGAAGTGAACAGGAACGTTAGTGTGGATCTTAGAGTTAGCGTCAACGCGTTGGAAGTCTAAGTGAGTGATCTTAGGCTTGAACGGGTGACGTTGAACGTCTTTAAGGATCGCTTCAACTGACTCACCGCCGATGTTTAGCGTAAGGATGTGAGTGTAGAAACCTTCGTGTGCTTGCGCTTGAATGATTTTGTTGTGATCAAGCGTTAGTGACACAGCTTCTTTGTCCGCGCCGTAAAGGATTGCAGGAACTTTATCTGCACGACGTAGGCGGCGGCTCGCACCAGTACCTAGCTCAGCACGTACTTCTGCATCAAATGTATAAGAAATGTTAGACATGGATGTCTCCAAAAAATTTTAGTTTAAAGTTTTAAGACCTTCGCGACCAAAAGTCTTAGCCGATTGATGGCCGTTTAACCAACCACCAATCAAAAAAGGCGCGCTATAGTACCACCGCACCTTGATAAAATAAACAAGGGATATAAAAAAACACCGCGTTTTCCTGAGCAATGGCCCTGAAAGATTGCGGTGTTTTTCAACAGGCTGGGAGAAAGACTCCCAACTCTGGCAGGATATGTTCGTGCTTAGTGCTCGAACATCGCCGAGATTGACTCTTCGTTGCTGATACGGCGAATGGTTTCGGCCATCATATCGGCAAGGGTCAATACCTTGATATTGTCCAGCGCTTTTAGCTCGTCAGACAGAGGGATTGAATCAGTTACAATCACTTCATCGATCACTGAGTTGCGCAGGTTTTCTGCTGCTTTACCAGATAGAACCGGGTGAGTGGCGTAAGCAAATACGCGCTTGGCACCATGTTCTTTTAGGGCTTCAGCTGCTTTACATAGTGTGCCGCCGGTGTCGATCATGTCGTCAACGATGATACAGTCACGACCTTTAACATCACCGATGATGTGCATCACTTGCGATACGTTCGCTTGTGGGCGACGCTTGTCGATGATTGCTAGATCTTTGTCATCAAGCAGTTTAGCAATAGCACGGGCACGCACTACACCACCGATATCAGGAGAGACTACGACTACGTCGTCGAAGTCACGCTGCTTCATGTCTTCGATTAGTACCGGGCTACCGAATACGTTGTCTACTGGCACATCGAAGAAGCCTTGAATTTGCTCGGCGTGCAGGTCAACGGTCAATACGCGGTCAACACCTACGCTTGATAGGAAGTCGGCAACAACCTTGGCCGTGATTGGTACACGGGCCGAACGTACGCGACGGTCTTGGCGAGCATAGCCGAAATAAGGAATAACGGCGGTGATACGACCTGCCGAAGCACGGCGCAGCGCATCAACCATAACGATCAATTCCATCAAGTTGTCGTTAGTTGGCGCACAGGTAGACTGGATAATAAAAACGTCCGATCCACGGACGTTCTCATTAATAGACACACTGATTTCACCGTCGCTAAAACGACCAACCTCGGCATCGCCTAGTTCGATATATAAACGTTTTGCAACTTTTTGAGCAAGTTCAGGCGTTGCATTACCAGCAAAGAGCTTCATGTCTGGCACGGTAGGGGTCCTCGGGCACTGAAATTTGGGACTAACTTGTAAGTTGAGCATATCGACTGTGATGACAAACCAAGGTTTGCAAGGGCACAGAATAATGCCTGGTTACAGGCTAACTTAAACACTTTACTTCACTAAACCAAGTGCCATATGAGCGGGCGACTTGTTTAGGTTTTTGGCAACAAAGCCATGCCATTTTTCAGGCAGCTTTTCTAGAGCATCGCGTGCGGCGTGTTCGTTTTCGAACTCGGCAAAGCAACATGCTCCAGTGCCAGTCATTTTCGACGGGGCGTATTTTAACAACCAGAGCAGTGTTTTTTCAACCTCGCCGTACAGCTTTTTGACCAGCGGCTCACAGTCGTTACGCAGTTCGGCCGCTTGCCACTGCTCGGGAAGTTTCTCACTGTCACGTGTTAGGTCGGGGTGAGTGAAAACCTCGGCGGTACTGATATGCACTTGAGGGTGAACCACTAAATACCAGCGTTCAGGTAGCTCCACGGTTTGTAACTGCTCACCTATGCCGCGGGCCAAGGCGCTGTGGCCGTGGATAAACACCGGCACATCGGCGCCCAGCGAGACCCCAAGATCAGCCAGTTCTTTCAAGTTAAGGCGTCGTTGCCACATACAGTTGAGCGTCATCAATGTGGTGGCCGCATCGGATGAGCCGCCGCCGACCCCGCCGCCCATGGGCAGCACCTTGTCTATGCTGATGTCGACGCCACAGGTGGCATAGCCAGATTCTTCATAGCGCTGCTGGAGCATGTGTGCGGCGCGGTAGATAAGGTTATCGGCATTGGCAACGCCGGGCAGAGGGGCGAATACTATTTCCTGGTCCTGGCGTTGACTAAAGTGCAGAGTGTCGCCGTAATCGAGAAAGGTAAACAGGGTTTCCAGTTCATGATAGCCATCGTCGCGGCGCCCGGTGATATGTAAAAAAAGGTTGAGCTTTGCCGGGGCAATCACGCTCAAAGTTTGGGAATTCATTGCACTTGCCATTGGTTAATTAAAAGTTTTACCCGTAGTGAATCATGGCTCAGGGTGATGCGCGTGGGGAGCCAAACGCCCTTGATGGGCTCGTATTGGTCATAGCGAATTTGCCAGCGACGCTGGTCTGGGCTTAGCCAATGGGCGCTGCGCACGCGCTCGAGCTCATCCATATCGGCATCGCTTTCGAGTTGTCCGAGCAACCAGGTATGAGGCTCGCTTAGGGGCAACAGCCAGCCGCTAAGGCGATAAACCAATTGCTGCGCATTCTGATCCCGATAATGTTCATCATCGACTTCCAGGTGTACCTGTTCACCTTGTTTTTGCAAACGCAGCACATTGGTGCCGATAAAGGTGTTGAGGTCGAGCTCATAATCGCCATTTTGCTGCTGCCAAACGAAGTTGGCCGACTGGCGTTTTTGTGGCGAAATAAAAGCCATTTTTCCCTCGGCACTAAAATGAGAGATGGTCGCAAGCTGCTGGCGCCAGTCGTCATCGGGGGTAGTGGATTTTGGGATTTGTTGAGCACAGCCGGTGATAAACAAAAAAAACACCAGCAAAATCAATCGAAAGTTAATCAAATGTCTTTCCTGCCTTTTCTTATTCGCTTGATTTTCGTAAAATTATTCGCTTGTAGCAGGTTTTGACCAATATTAATTGCAAGCGATTTGCATTTAGCGTCGAAGAAAGCGTTTACCGTCATCGTAAAAATCTATTTGCCGGTGAAGCGCTTGTGTGCGCTAATTTATCAATGAGTAAGTATTTAATCAAATTGGTTGTTAAGCAATAGTTGTCACCATGACCATAGTCGCACTGGGTATTAATCACAAAACGGCCTCCGTTGATTTACGAGAGAAAGTCGCCTTTTCGGCGGAGCAGTTAGATCGTGCACTACAGCAACTCACCATGCAGGATGAATTTGCTGAGTCCGTGATTGTTTCGACCTGTAACCGCACCGAGATTTATTGTTCACTTGAAAGTGGGACACCCGAGCAAGTGTTGCAGTGGCTGGCCGAATTCCATCACCTCGATATCGAGGAACTGGCCGAGAATGTTTACAGTTATGACCACAACGACGCCATTTATCATTTGATGAAGGTGGCTTGTGGTCTCGACTCCTTGGTGCTGGGTGAGCCACAAATTCTTGGGCAAATAAAGCAGGCTTATGCCAGCGCCAAGAAAAATGGCGGCGTAGGGGTGCTGTTCGAGCGCTTATTCCAGCGCACCTTCTCGGTGGCTAAGCAGGTGCGTACCGAGACCAATATTGGCGCCAGTGCGGTTTCCGTTGCCTATGCGGCGGTGAATCTGGCCAAGCATATCTACGGTCAACTCAATAACACCAGCGTCTTGCTTATCGGTGCCGGTGAAACGATTGAGCTCGTGGCGCGTCATATTCATCAGCACTCACCCAAGTCCATGACGGTGGCCAACCGAACCCTGGACCGTGCCCGTAACTTGGCGGATGAGTTTGCCGCCGGCGTGATTTCTTTGGCGCAGTTGCCCGAGCAACTGGCCAAGGCGGATATTGTTATTAGCTCCACCGCCAGTACCTTACCCATCATCGGTAAGGGAGTGGTTGAGCAAGCGCTGCGAACCCGTAAAAACAAACCTATGCTCTTTATCGATATCGCCGTGCCGCGGGATATCGAAAGCCAGGTGGCAGAGCTCGACAATGCTTATCTTTATTCCGTTGATGATTTACAAGCCATAGTCAGCGAAAACATGGCGACGCGAGAGCAGGCGGCCCAGCAGGCCCAGGGTATTATCGCCACTAAGGTGGATGAATTCGCCAGTTGGCTGAAATCCCTTGGTTCGGTGGATATGATCCGCGATTACCGCAACGAGGTAACGCAAACTAAAGAACAATTATTAGAGCGGGCGTTAAGCCAGCTTGCCAGTGGCAAAGAGCCGGATAAGGTGATGGTTGAGCTGGCCAATAAATTGACCAATCGTTTGATGCACGCCCCCACGAAGGCGATTAAAGACGCTGCCGAGAAAGGCGAGCTGGGGCAGTTGGCACAAATGAAGAAGATGTTAGGAATTAACCAGGAATAACAAACAGATGAAAGAGTCCGTATACCGTAAGTTAGAATCCTTAGTGGAACGCTATGAAGAAGTGCAGGCGTTGCTCAGTGATCCCGAAGTGATCGGCAATCAGGATCGTTTCCGCGCTTTATCTAAAGAGTATTCGGAGCTCGAAGAAGTAGCAAAAACCTTCACCGCTTACCAACAAGCGCAGGAAGATGTTGCCACCGCAGAAGAAATGCTGAAAGACTCAGACCCGGATATGCGCGAGATGGCGCAGGAAGAGTATAAAGAAGCCAAGGGCCAAATCGAATCACTTGAGGACGACCTTCAGGTGCTGATGCTGCCGAAGGATCCAAAGGATAACAACAACGTGTTCCTTGAAGTACGTGCCGGTACCGGTGGTGATGAAGCGGCAATTTTCGCCGGTGATTTATTCCGTATGTACAGCCGCTACGCCGAGTCGCAAAAATGGCAGGTTGAAGTGGTGAGCGCCAATGAAGGTGAGCACGGCGGCTACAAAGAAGTGATCGCCAACATCAAGGGTGACGGCGTATACGGTAAGCTTAAGTTTGAATCCGGTGCCCACCGTGTGCAACGCGTGCCGGAAACCGAATCGCAAGGCCGAGTGCATACCTCTGCCTGTACCGTGGCCGTGATGCCGGAAATTCCAGAGGCGGAAGCCATCGAAATCAACCCGGCGGATATTAAGGTTGATACCTTCCGTGCATCGGGTGCCGGTGGTCAGCACGTTAACAAAACCGACTCGGCCATTCGTATTACTCACTTGCCAACCGGCGTAGTGGTGGAGTGCCAGGACGAACGTTCACAGCACAAAAACCGCGCCAAAGCCATGTCTGTACTGGCCGCTCGTTTGGAGCAGGCTGAAACAGAAAAGCGTCAAGCCGAAGAAGCCAGCCAGCGTCGTAACCTGGTAGGTAGCGGTGACCGCTCCGAGCGTATTCGTACCTATAACTACCCGCAGGGTCGTATCACCGACCATCGTATTAACCTGACCTTGTACCGCCTTAACGAAATCGTTGCCGGCGAACTGGGCGCGGTTATCGACCCACTCCTTCTTGAGCATCAGGCCGACCTGCTTGCAGCGATGGGAGAGGAGTAAGTTGGCATTGCCATCCATTGATGATGCCTTGTCGAGGGCCACACAGCGCCTTCAAGCCCTGAGCGACTCGCCTAAACTTGACGCTCAGGTGCTGATGTTGCATGTCTTGCAACAGCCTCGCAGTTATCTCTTTGCCTGGGGCGACCGCCAGCTCAGTGAGCAACAATATGATGATTTTATACAGCTGCTGGAAAAACGCTGCGCTGGTCATCCCGTTGCTCACCTTACCGGAATACGGGAGTTTTGGTCGCTGCCCATCATGGTGAACAACAGCACTCTGATCCCTCGCCCCGACACCGAAACTCTGGTTGAGCTGGCCCTGGCATTACCCTTGCAGGATAACGCTAAAGTGCTGGATCTTGGCACCGGCACCGGGGCCATAGCTCTGGCGCTGGCCTCGGAGCGCCCAAACTGGCAGATTGATGCCGTCGATGCCAGTCAGGATGCCGTGGCATTAGCACTGAGAAACAAGCAAAATCTTGAGCTGAGCAATGTGCATGTGATGCACAGCGACTGGTTTAGTGCCCTCGAAGATGGTACATATGATTTAATTGTCAGCAATCCGCCCTATATCGATGCGGCGGACCCCCATTTGCAGCAAGGCGATGTGCGCTTCGAACCACTCAGTGCCTTGGTTGCCGCGCAGCAGGGATTGGCCGACATAGCGCATATTATTATTCATGCGAAGGCGTTTTTAGCGCGACCCGGTGTATTGATGTTTGAACACGGTTACGAACAAGGCGCCGCGGTGCGTCAATTATTCATAGACCATGGCTACATAGATGCTCGCACCGAGCGCGATTTAGGTGACAATGATCGTATTACCCTGGCCAAGTTGGTGCTTGGGTGTGCGTAGAATAAAGATAGAATAACAACAAAGGCATAAGACCTAAGGAAGAACATGGATTATATCGCCCTCAAACATACCCATGTGTTATTTGTGGTGCTCAGTGTAGTGCTTTTTTACACCCGCGCCTTTTCGCGCCTTGGCAGTGGTAAAATTGCCGCGAATAAGGGGGTGTTTATCACCAGTCATGTAGTCGACACCCTGTTACTATTAAGTGCAGTGGCGCTGTTGATTGTGGCTAGCCTCAACCCGCTTACCGTGCCCTGGTTATGGCAAAAAATCATTCTGGTTGTGGCCTATATTGTGATTGGCTTTAAGCTACTTAAAGCGCAAAGCAAAGGGCAAAAGCTGCTGTGGTTAGGTGTAAACACCGCGGTACTGTTGGCTATTGGCTATCTGGCGGGCAGCAAGTCGGCGTTTTTTTAGCGCCCCTGACGGCGCTAGCGCAGTGAAATTGGTATCTTAGGGCGATCCTAGGTAAACTAGTGGCCAATTTATTGCCTGTGAGATATCCCTATCTATGTCTGATGTTTGGTTAGATGACCAATTTGATTTAGAGCACAGCTACAGTGTTAGCGCCATAAACCGTTGCATTGCCGCCGAATCACGCTGGCAGGCCCAGGCTCAGTCCGAGCAAGCCTATACGCAATTGCAGCAACTAGAGCAGCAAGCGCAAGAGATAGTTGTGCGCCATGAAGATGATAAACACCAGGCCCTGAACGAAGTGGTCGATAGTTTTTATAGCGAGTGGGGCTTTAGCGGCACTCAGCAAAACGTGCCCGAGTATCGCCTCAATAGCGTGTATTTCACCTTGCTTTATCGTACCGGAAACAGCCTGGCGCTGGGCATTATTTTGCACGGTATTTTAGAGGATGCCGGCTTTAGTGCGGATCTGGTCTTGGTTGATCAAAGCGTGATGGTGCAGGTGCACTTTAGCGATCAGGAGCATTACCTGATCGAGCCTGCCTCGGGCCAGCAAATGTGGCATCTGCAGCCGGAAAACGCCGAGCCAGAGCAAAGCCCCGAGCTGCTTATCGACGAAGAAATTTATAAGTTGTATCTGGCCCATCAAAAGTGGGCATTTATTGCCGCCGAGCGTTTTGGCAGCGCCTTTGCCTGTGCCGAGCTGCTGTTGGAGCTGATGGGAGATGACCCTTACGAGCGTCGCGACCGTGGTTATTTACTCAATCAGATTAATCGCCCGGAGCTGGCCAAAGAAGACCTTCGTTTCTTTGTCGAAGAATGTCCAGACGACCCTGGCATTGAGATAGTGCGCCATCAAATTGATGAGCTCGACAACAATAACAACACACTACATTAGGGTCTGTTTATCTTTGCGGTTTACTTTATGTTCAATCTAAACGCATTCTGATGAATATAATCACTGATTTATGTGGTTAAATTCA
>NZ_PQCD01000049.1:308537-341819 GCF_002964705.1 Pseudoalteromonas sp. T1lg75
AAAATAACAAAGGTCAACAGACCCTAATAAGGAATCATTATGGATCAACCTGCTGAGGCTATGATCAGCAACCCCGCCGTGGTGATGGGATTGCTAGCCATTATTCTCGGGGTCATTTTTAAAACTGCCCACAGCCAAAATCGTCAGTGGAAAAAGTTTTATAAATACGTACCGGCCTTGCTGCTGTGCTACTTCCTGCCCTCTTTACTCAACACCTTTGGCGTGGTCGACGAAAAAAGTGCGAAGAGCGTGTATCACGTGGCATCGCGCTATCTACTGCCGGCCTGTTTGATCTTGCTGACCATCAGTATCGATTTAAAGGCCATTATCAACCTCGGTCCCAAGGCATTGATCATGTTCTTAACCGGTACCATAGGCATAGTTATCGGTGGCCCCTTGGCCATTTTGGTCATGAGTGCGATTAACCCTGAGGTGGTTGGTGGCCATGGCCCTGATGCGGTGTGGCGCGGCATGACCACCATTGCCGGGAGCTGGATAGGCGGCGGTGCCAACCAGGCTTCGATGAAGGAAATGTTTGAAGTCGGTGGAGATATCTTCTCCGCCATGGTGACCGTGGATGTTATCGTTGCCAACATCTGGATGGCTGTGCTGTTACTTATGGCCGGTAACCATAAGGCCATCGATGCCAAAACCGGTGCCGATACCACAGCGATTGAAGATCTTAAGCAGCGCGTCGAGGCTTACCATGCCGAGCATGCACGCCTGCCGACCCTGAACGACTATATGACCATCATCGCCATCGCCTTTGGTATTACCGGCTTTGCTCATTTCTGTGGCGATATTCTGGCGCCTTATTTCGACCAGTTTGCCTGGGCGCAGGAGTACAGTTTGAACAGTACCTTCTTCTGGTTAATCGTTATTTCAACCACCATAGGTATTAGTCTGTCATTTACCCGAGTGCGCCATATCGAAGCCTTTGGCGCATCAAAAGTGGCCTCGAGCTTCCTGTATATTCTGGTGGCCTCCATCGGCTTGCATATGAACGTTATGGCCATTTTAGATACCCCCTGGTTCTTTGTCCTTGGCGCCATTTGGATGTTGACTCACGCGGCCTTGATGTTGATCGTTGCCAAGGCCATTAAGGCGCCGCTGTTTTATATGGCGGTGGGCTCGCAGGCCAACGTTGGTGGCGCAGCCTCGGCTCCTGTTGTGGCTTCGGCGTTTCACCCCTCGCTAGCACCTGTTGGTGTGTTGCTGGCGGTGTTGGGTTACGGCGTAGGTACGTATATGGCTTATATTTGCGGCTTGATTATGCAGTCGGTCGCCCCTTAAGGAATTTAAAATGACCATAAAACAAATTAATATTGGCGCCATTGAACTGGCCAACGACAAACCCTTTGTACTGTTCGGTGGTATGAATGTGTTGGAATCTCGCGATCTCGCCATGCGCATCGCCGAGCACTATGTGGAAGTGACCAACAAATTAAATATTCCTTATGTGTTTAAAGCTTCTTTCGATAAGGCCAATCGTTCGTCGATCAATTCCTACCGCGGTCCGGGCATGGAAGAAGGTTTGAAAATCTTTGAGGAAATCAAAAACACCTTTAACGTACCCTTGATCACCGACGTGCATGAACCCTATCAGGCCGCCCCCGTGGCCGAGGTGGTTGACGTTATTCAGTTGCCGGCCTTCTTGGCACGCCAAACCGACTTGGTTATGGCCATGGCCAAAACCGGCAATGTAATCAACGTGAAAAAGCCGCAGTTTTTAGCACCGCACGAAATGCGCCATATCATCAACAAGTTTGCCGAGGCCGGCAATGAGCAGGTCGCTTTATGTGAGCGCGGCACCAGCTTTGGTTACAACAACCTGGTGGTTGATATGCTAGGCATGGATGACATGAAGGCCATGGCACCGGTTATTTTTGATGCCACGCACGCCTTGCAGCGCCCTGGCGGACGCAGCGACAGCGCCGATGGTCGTCGTGCCCAGGCCGCAGAGCTGGCACGCAGCGGTATGGCACTGGGTATTGCCGGTCTATTTATCGAAGCGCACCCGAACCCCAATGAAGCCAAATGTGATGGTCCCTGTGCTTTGCCATTGGCGAAACTAGAGGGTTATTTAACGCAAATGAAGGCCATCGATGATTTGGTCAAAAGCTTTGCGCCCCTAGATACCAGCGCCAGCGACCTGTAAGTAGCTTAGGGTTATTTGAGTACTTTAGAGCCAGCCATTGTTGCTGGCTTTTTTGTCAGTATATGTTGCTCATAACTGGCGTTAAAATTTTCGAAGTAGTGGCCCAGCCAGCGCTCCTGATGCTGGCGATAGTCAAGGCTTGGCAAAATCTCCTCAGTGAGGATGGGGTTGATCACCTCGAGGACGTCCTTAGCGAAGTCGTTATTTGCCTTTTCGGCACAGCCGATGGCGCCGTTTACCAGCTCATCCATCACGCCACTGATATTGGTGGTCGCAAGCACCTTGGCTGCACTGATGTCATTGTAATAGTCGGCGACAAAGGGATAGTCGATGCCATAGTCTATGCGCTTATTGTGCAACATGTCGCCGAGGGCGGCGGCCTGATCTTGACCACGATAATTCAGGGTGATGGCCTGTCGGGTTTGAATATTCTCTTTGAGTAGCTCAATGGCATCGCTGTATTTACGTGCCACACTTTGCCCGTAGCGCAATGCCGGGTCGGCAAACAGCGAGTGCAGACTAATCGG
This sequence comes from Pseudoalteromonas sp. T1lg75, assembly GCF_002964705.1. Taxonomy (GTDB): domain Bacteria; phylum Pseudomonadota; class Gammaproteobacteria; order Enterobacterales; family Alteromonadaceae; genus Pseudoalteromonas. The sequence goes on from NZ_PQCD01000049.1 coordinate 311,223, forward strand.
GTTACCATGGGCACGCGTTAAGGTTTGTTGTTGCTCCGTGGTAGTGATCACCCTAAGCGGCGGGTAGATTTGCGTTGGCAGCGAGTAACGCACCAGGGCGCTGTTGGCGCGCTTAATCATGCAGGGGTGGCATACAGCCTTGCCGTCTTGCAAAGCTTGGCGAATACGGGCCTGGGGCACACGCTGACGGCGATGTTCGAATTGTGGTGTGCGCTTGATCACTTCATCGACCACGCGATCACACACCCCATCAATCGGGCTGTCATCTGGCATGCTAAAGGGTGGCGCGTCTAACAACAGCCAGGTAATGCTCTGTTTGGCAAGGGCGGCTGGGCTGAATAGGAATAAGACAACTAACAACAACTTCATAAGCTCAGAGTACGGGGAACTAAGACCATAATCTAGTATTAATTTTCATTTGGTTAACATGAGGGCCTGTGTCGTGCACTAAATTGGCATCTTGAAGGCCTTTGTCGTGCACTAAATTGGCATCTTGAAGGCCTTTGTCGTGCACTAAATTGGCATCTTGAAGGCCTTTGTATATAATCAGTTCAAATTAAAAAAACTAATCTATCAGCAATGGCTCGGCGACTTCCTCCTCTTAATTCACTCAAGGCTTTCGAAGCCGCGGCAAGGCACTTAAGCTTTACCAAGGCCGCGGAAGAACTTTATGTTACCCAGGCCGCGGTGAGTCATCAGATCAAAACCCTAGAAGAGCATCTCGGCTTAAAATTATTTTTACGTAAGAACCGCTCCTTGTTATTGACCGAGGAAGGCCAGGGCTATTTTCTCGACATTAAAGAGATCTTCTCACAGCTGGATGACGCCACCGAAAGACTTCTGGCTCGCGGTGCCAAGGGCTCTTTGACCGTAAGCCTGACCCCGAGCTTTGCGATTCAATGGCTGGTTCCGCGCTTAAGCCTGTTTAACGAGCAGCACCCGGACATCGATGTGCGAATTAAGGCGCAGGATCAGGATGAAAACTCCCTGCAAGATGATGTGGATGTGGCGATTTATTATGGCCGCGGTCATTGGAGCGGGGTGGAAACCCACAAACTGCATACCGAGTATTTGGTGCCGCTGTGCAGCCCCATGTTGCTGACCGGGCCCAAACCCCTGAACGAGCCGCAGGATTTGCAAAATCATACCCTGCTGCATGATACCACCCGTCGTCCCTGGAAGGTGTGGATGAAAACCGCCGGGGTGCGTAATGTGCAGGTGAATCAGGGACCGATTTTTTCCCACTCGTCCATGGCCATGCAAGCGGCCGCCCATGGTCAGGGAGTGGCACTGGGGAACTTGGTGCTGGCGAAACCGGAAATTGATGCCGGACGTTTGATCGTGCCCTTTAATCACAGCTTGGAAAGTAAAAATGCCTATTACCTGGTGTTTCGTGAGTCGCAATCCGAGCTGGGTAAAATCGTGTCCTTCAAAGAATGGATGTTAGGCTTGGTAGAAAAAGAGCAGGAACAACTATAAATGCAGTGGTTTAATGCAGAGCAGCCGATTGCTCAATTTATTTTTGCCCATGGCGCCGGCGCCGGCATGGACAGTGAGTTTATGCAGGAATTAGCGCGCTTAATGGCGGCGCAGGGCATTAGCGTTGGCTTGTTTGATTTTCCCTATATGCAAAAAGCCAAGGCCGAGAGCAAGCGTCGTCCGCCGGATCGTGCCGATAAGCTGTTGGCCTGTTTTAATGAGCAACTGACACAGCGGCAAGAGGCCTTGCCCGTGTTTATCGGCGGCAAATCCATGGGCGGGCGCATGGCCAGTATGCTGGTGGCCCAAGCCGAGGGGGCCAATGCTGAGGTACGTGGAGTGATTGCCTTTGGCTATCCGTTTCATCCTCCAGGTAAGAAAGACAAACTCAGGGTTGCCCACTTTGGCGATATTAAGGTGCCGTTTTGTGTTATTCAGGGAGAGCGGGATACCTTTGGCAAGCGCGATGAGTTGAGTCAGCTGGCCGACACCCGGCCGGCACAAATTCATTGGCTCAGTGACGGCGATCACTCCTTGGTGCCGCGTAAAAAAAGTGGTTATACCCAAGAGGGTAATTGGCAACAGGCGGCAGAGATTGCCGTAAACTTCATTAAGGAGCAGCTATGAGTCAGTTATTTTTGGTGCTGGGCGCGATTTTCGCCGGGCTCGGTGTTATACTCGGCGCCTTTGCCGCTCATGGCCTAAAAAGTCGGCTCTCGGAGTACGCTATTGGCGTCTTTCAAACCGGGGTTGAATACCAGATGTATCATGCACTTGGGCTTATTTTAATCGGTGTGCTGGGTAAACTCGGTATGCATTTTAATATCAGCGGCTACTTTATACTTGCCGGCATCCTATTATTTAGTGGCAGCCTGTACGCTTTGGCCCTCACCGGCATTAAGTGGTTCGGCCCTATTACTCCCTTGGGCGGCCTGTGTTTTATTGTCGCCTGGGCGGCGATGGTTATTAAACTTTTACAAATGAAATAAGTCATTACCATGTCCTGTATCGTTATTTATTGTCGCGCCGGTTTCGAAAACGACGCTGCCGCAGAGATCACTCACCACGCCAGCAACTTAGGTGTGGGCGGTTATGTTAAGACGAAGCCGAATTCGGCCTTGGTGGCATATCATTGCTATAGCCATGATGAAGCCGAATACCTGATCAAGAAGATCCCGTTTAAGGACATGATCTTTGCTCGCCAGTGGTTTATTGGCACGCAAGTGGCAAAAATGCCTATCGATGACCGTGTCGGTAGCATTTGTGAGGTTGCCAAGTCATTCCCACTGTGTGGTGAACTGCGCGTGGAAACCTGTGATACCAACGAGGGCAAAGAGCTTTCTAAGTTTTGTAAAAAGATCAGCAACCCCTTGGCCAAAGCATTAGAGGGTCAGGAAACCCTGCTGCGCCAGCAGGTTAAAAATCGCCCGACTCTGCATGTGCTGTTTATCGCCAGCGATACAGCTTATGTGGGCTATTCATTCAGCTTTAACAACTCGCCTTTATACATGGGTATTCCGCGTCTTCGCCACCCTAAAGATGCGCCGAGTCGTTCAACCCTTAAGCTGGATGAAGCCTTTATGATGTTTGTGCCTGAAGACGAGCGCGAAGAGCGTGTGGCTTCGGGTATGAAGGCGGTGGACCTAGGCGCTTGCCCGGGTGGCTGGACCTATCAATTGGTGCGCCGTGGCATGTTTGTGCAGGCCATAGACAATGGCCCCATGGATCAGGCATTGATGGATAGTGGTCAGGTGAAACACTACCGTGAAGACGGCTTTAAATTCCGTCCGGAGCGTCGTAATATCAACTGGTTGGTGTGCGACATGGTGGAAAAACCAAGCCGCGTTACCGAGCTAATGATTGACTGGGCGGTGAACGGTTTTGCGAAGGAGTTGATTTTCAACCTTAAGCTGCCGATGAAAAAGCGCTTTGATACTGTGTATGAGAACCTCCAGCGCATTCGCGACGAGCTGCATGAGTATGGCGTAAAATACAACCTGCAGGCTAAGCACCTGTATCACGACCGTGAAGAGGTTACGGTACATCTGCAAGTGCTACGTGTACCGCAAAACGTCTTTAGCTAACTGATAAAAAAGCCAGAGATTAACTCTGGCTTTTTTTGTATTGCTTGACCAAGAGGTTAACTAGATAACTGGCCGCGACTATGCCTAAAACGTCGGCGGTTAAATCCACCAGATCAAAGGTACGGCTGGCAATAAAGGCCTGGCTTATCTCCTCGCACAGAGCAAAGACAAAAACGACCAAGGCACCCCAATACACTTTTACTCTACCAAGGCGCCAGCACGCGGCTTTTAAGGCCAGGCTCACCAGCAAGGTAGCGGTGCCAAAGAGCACGAAGTGGCCCAGCTTATCGCCATAGGGCAGTGCTCTGACCAAATCAAAGAAGACACTCGTCTGTGCGGTGTTGGCAAGGTAGATAATCCATCCCAAAAACGCAAAAAAACCGAGCGCCAACAGCATCAGCGTCCATTGCCAGGTTCTTTGCATCATTATTGCCCGCGATAATTGTTACGGTAATTCTCCACCCACAACTTGGTGGCGCCACACACGGCCACCGGCATCACTATCATGTTGAGGATGGGGATCATGGCACAGAGCATCACACCGGCGCCAAAGCCGTAGGAGAGCCCCCGATGCGCATTTAAGTCGCGCTTCATATCGCCAAAGCTTACCTTGTGGTTATCGAAGGCGTAATCCTTATATTGAATGGCGAACATCCAGCAGGTAAACAGCGCCCAGATGATCTGCCCAATTACCGGCAGGAACCACATAAGGATAAAAAAGCCGATGGCGCGGGGCAGGTAATAACAGAGCTTGGTCCATTCTCGGCCAAGCATGCGTGGCACATCACGCATGGTATCAAGCAGGCCATCGTCGTTGATGCGCTGTCCAGTTAAATGTAATTCCACTTTCTCCGCCAAAATGCCGTTAAAGGGGGCGGCGATAAAGTTGGTGATCACGGTGAAAATCATCGAGTAGCTAAACAGCACCACCAACAGCGCCAGCGGCCACAGCAGCCACTCAAGCCAGGACAACCATTCTGGCAGTTGTGTATTAATCCAGGCGAAGGCGTCGGTCAGCCAGCCATAAATAAAAAACAGGGAAGTGCCGAAAATCACCAAGTTGATCAACAGGGGGATCAGTACAAAGCGCTTTAGGCCTTTTTCGGTGATCATTGGAAAGCCACTAAAAAAGTATTCGAATCCACGACCTAGCTGCATGCTTTACCTCAAAGTGTTACAGGGTTTAGCCAGCAGTATATCTAAGGCGCCGTGAATTTGCAGCGCAAAGTAGTAAACAATTGTTGCAAAAACAGCAGGCTAGAAGCCATAAAACGGGCAATAAAAAGCCCTGCTAGGCAGGGCGTTTTATTAGTTCTTATCTTCGAGCATATCCGCTTCTTGCTGCTGGCGCTCGCGGTAGGCACCGCCTTGCTCTTCCAGTAGCGTTGGCGTTTCTTGCTGTGAGCGCGACACCTGGTTCATCTTTAAGATGTTCTCGGCGTTTTGCAGATCTGAGGTATTACTGAAGCCAGCGATGTTTTCACGGGCCTTCAAGAAGCTGTGAATTTCATCGACTATGGTATTGAGCTCTTGTTCGTTCTTCTTCATCGCCATGACGTAACGTGGCATTTCAACGTTATCGGCACCGCTGGTGGCGAAGGTGCTTGAGCTGATGCGCGAGCTGATGATCCAGGGCGTGATTGATGACTTGATCACCACGTTTTCGCTGCGTGTTGAATCATGGATAGACATACCGGTAGAGATCTTTGACTCGGTGAAGGTACCTTCGGTTTTCAAATACAGCAGCAAAGAGCTAAATTGCATTTCCGCCCAAAATACATGGCTGAAGTTTTCCAGCATACGACCTATGGTGCTGAAGATTTGCCACATAAAGAAGGTGCTCAGCACGGCCACGATCAGGCCAGAAAGATCGCCTAACCAGTTTTGTAGCAGTTCGATATTACCGCGGTTGGCGGCACGGGTGAACTCAGGTAACAGCTCGCTTTGCTGGCTGATAAAGTGATACAGGCCGATGGCGTCGCCAGCCAGTGAGAAGAATAATAAGGAGCCAATAACCAGACTCAGCTGCGCCGCAAAGGTGCTTACCAAGCGGGTGATATTAAAGCCCTTGTTACCAGGACGCGGGTTAAATTCAGGCTGAGTTTCAATCAGTAATTCACCGCGGAAATCACCCTTGCTGCTGCTTTGTTCGTTCAGCACCGGGTCGAAGTCGATATAGGTTCGGTTCGGAATTTCTTTATAGCGGCGGTTGGCCAGTACGATGCTTTCAATATTGATGAAAATCTCGTTCGGGTGCACCTCTTCTTGCAAGTTAGCACGGTATTCGCTGACCTCGGTGGCCACTTCGTTTTGCTTGCTACGGGCATTGATCAGGTAGAACACCGCCGCACAGCAAAGCGCACCTAGGAACAACAGGGTAAACAGGCTAGGCCAGGCCGAGAACAGGCTAACCTTTTCTGTTAACTGTGCCCATTGCTCGAGTTCACCCTTGTGTGGGGCGAAAAACTGATTATAAATCACACCTATTACCACGGGGAAGATCACCGAGAAGGCAATGATTTTAGCCAAAGAGGCGGCGCCTACGTCTTTAAGGCGTTTCACTCGGTTCAGGCTCACCGCATTGGCGGCACTGCGCCAACATAGCAAGAGGTAAACCAGGATCAGGGCCGAGAATACCGGCACAATAATATGACCCGCTTCACCGGCTAAGCCAGAAGATGACACAAAGTAGGTCAGACCGAAAGCAACAAAGGCCAAAATGGTCTGCAGAATAACGCCAATGACTTCTTGCGCCACGTTACGCATGGGGTAAGGCAAGAAGATCAGCTTAGGTAATACCGAGTGAGCAAAACGACCCACCCAGCCTTTAGGCTCGGTGAAGGTGGCGTTTTTACGACCCATCAGCATGGACTCCAGAGTTTTTGCCGTATAGGCAAGGGAGCCTTTCTTTTGCTCCAGTACCGCGTTTTCCTGTTCGCTCTTGCTTAGATTTGGCGCCAAAGAGCTGGGTACCGAGCGGCCAACGAAAAATTTAAAGAGTTGGAAAAGACCGCTACCACAGCGTTTTAAACCTAAGATCATAAGTACCAAGCCCACTGCCGCATAGGTCCAGGCCGAGATCATATCGGTTTGTGTTAAAGAGGTGACTTTAAAAAGGCTAAATAAACCAATCAAGGTAATAATGGCACCACCTGCGGTGCGCATTGTCCCTTCAATTTTAAAGGGGTTAGTTATACCAAGCCCTTTCGAGCCAAAATCATAAGCCATGATGATTCCTTGGAGTTAATAGAATTTTTTAATCCGTAGTGTTGTTCGCACGTTCGATGCGTTCGGAGATTGCCGGGTGTGAAGACAGGTAATCCCATAATGAATCTTGCTGTCGCTCATCCATCCCGTGTGCCTGGGCCAGGGCTTGCATGGCCTCGGCAAATGCCGAGCGATGATAGCCTAATTGGCTTAGCTGCTCTAGTGCAAAAGTATCAGCCTGACGTTCCATATCGCGAGAAAACTGTTGTTGTATCAAAGCCGAACCCGTACCCATGATGATCTCGGCAAAGCCTTCCAGGTCACCAAACATCAGTGCCAGGGTGACCGAGGAGCCGGCGGATTGGGCTGCCAGGGTCAAGCCATGTTGATGATGAACATGGCCGATTTCATGCAGTAATACCGCCAACAATGCGGTGTCGTTATCTTTGAGGATCAGCGCGAGTTCGTCCGTTAAGACCACCTGACCGTCGGGCAGGGCAAAGGCATTGGCGCCTATCTCCGGGGCACTGTAGAAGTGCAGAACCAAATGTTCGGGAGCCTGGTCCATTTTTGCAATATGGTTTTGCCACAGGGTACGAATATGGGTTTGCTGCGCATCGTCCAGATTAGTGGGCTCCAGATACACGTATTCCAGGGCTTTAAGCGTTTGTTCCGAGGCCGCATGCACCACCGAATCCGGCAGGGAGCGTGCCACCACCGCAGCGCTGGCGGGAATGATCTTAAAAAACAACAGCCAGGCGAGCGCCGCGCTTGCCAATACGCAGCCGAGCACCGCCGTTTTATGTTTTTCGATGCGTTCCAAGAGGCGATCCCAAGTGGACTCCGACGGCCAACGGTGAGCGCTGTTATGAGGCACAAAACGACTGCCATCAATAAACACCAGCTCCACCGGCAGGCCGCTGATCTGTTGCCCCTGACGGTATTGGTCAAATTGCACCAGCAACTCATCGCCGTTGTAAATGCGCACTTGCTCGCAACTGCTATCTTGCGTCAGCCACAGGGTTACTTCGGTACTGTGGCTTTGATTGCGTAGGTAATAAAACCCGGTGACCTGCATGCGTTAGCCCAAAGACAGATCGATATCGAACATGTTCGCGGCTTCCTCGCCAAACGCCGATTGCTGTTCGCCCAGTTGGTCGTGCAGGGTTTGTGGGTCGCACAGGAAGGTGACTTCGGTGGCGGCGCTAAGCATGCGGGCGCTGCGCACCTTGGCCCAAGGGTAGGCCAGACCTAGGCTACAGACGATGGCCAGGGTATTGGTAAAGACCAACAGGGTGTAGTCGATCATCTTCAAATCCGACTTAAAATCGGCAATGCCGTTCAACTCACTGCTATTAAGCAGGTGATTACGAATATGGGTTTGGTAAATGCCCGTGGCTACCGCAAAGGCAACAAAGTAGATCACCATTATCATCACCATGGCGATAGCCCCAGCAATGGCGCCGGCTTGGTCGTTCATCATTTCCGGGTTTTGGATCATGGCCTCCAGGCCAAAACCGAAGGCACCAGCCACGGCTAGCATGATCACCGCGATAATGCCGGCGGCAACATAGGCCATCAGCGCCGCTAAATAATACTCACCGCCCTTGGTATTGACACTAATGGGGGTGTCGGAAAACTCAATATGGCTGTGTAAATACTGGTCCATGCGTTTAAACACGTACGGCAGCAATAAATAAAGGGTGAATACGCTGGCCACTGGCAGCAATAAGAACACCACAAAGGCCTCGCCATAACTGCCCTTAAAGTTAAAGCGCACATTGCGATAACGGCTCATACGCATGTTAAAGCGCATGCCCTGATTGATGATCCAGGGCGTTAAAAACAGCAGAATAAAAATCGCCAGTATGCCCAGCGCGGGCACAAACTGGGTGCAGAACATATAAATAACAAAAAAGATAAAGGCAAGAATGCGGCCTTTTAAGATCTGTATCGGCGTCGCCAGATAATCAAATCGATGGCCGTCGAGCTGGGTGTGGCCGTAAAAATAACGATAGGTACGTACCTTGGCCCAGGCGGAATAAATCCCCAGGGTTAACAAGGTCAAAACGATATTAACGATCCAAATTGAGAAAAACTCTTTCCCTGAGCCACTAAACTCGACGCGACGGCTGTAAGGTTCAAACTGAGGTGTCGTGTTAGTTACGCTATCTGTTTGTGATAAGTCCATTTTTTAGTCTTTTTGGCGGTAAAAACGCAGTTCATTAATTTAGCGTTAAGTTTCAAATAATGCAACAGATGCAAGGGCTTATCCTACTTTTACACTCTGCAATGGGGCAAAGCATGTGTATAATAAGCAGATCCTCCTTTGTTATTAGCCAAGGCCACGCTCCATGCTCTCAAAGAATCAGCAAAAGCACCTGCGTCAATTAGGACAAAAAAAATACCGAAAACAGCAGCAACAGTTTTTAGTTCAAGGGACTAAGAATGTGGTTGAGCTATTGCAAAGCGACCATGGCGTGTTAGAGCTCTTTGCCAGCGAGGAGTTCTGTAATGCCAATAAGCAACTGATCAATAGCCGTTTAAGTGCTAAAGATGTGCACCGCTGCGATGAGACGGCCTTGTCTAAGGTCAGTACCCTGGTCACCAACAACGATGCCATTGCCGTGGCGCCCATCGCTCAGACGGAAATAGAAGATACTCCTTGGCAACTGGCCTTAGACGGCGTCAGCGACCCTGGGAATCTAGGCACCATTATTCGCCTTGCGGATTGGTACGGCTTTAAACAGGTCTTGCTGTCGACCAACTGCGCCGACCCCTGTAACCCTAAGGTGGTCAGCGCCACCATGGGCTCGTTTACTCGCGTGTCCTGCCATCAAGTGGATTTGCCGGCCTACCTGGCAAGCTGCAACAAACCTGTCTACGGCGCCTTTTTAGGTGGGCAAAACCTGCATCACACAGACTTTAGCGGACAAGGGATATTGGTGATGGGCAGTGAATCCCACGGCATCAGTGATGCGGTGGCGGCGCACGTTAGCGAGCGTATCACCATTGCCGGCTATGGTGGCGCCGAATCCTTAAATGTGGCTATTGCCAGTGGCATTATTTTAGATAATATAAAGCGTTGTCACGGCTAAGTGGGTAGCGCTTAGGCAGATGTTGCAACTAGGGTCTGTTGACCTTTGTTGTTTGTTTCTGCAGCAGTGTGTAGCGAATTTATACAAGGCGGCACATGTGTGGTGTAGTTATTCTACATAAACATGTAACAACACAGTAGAAATGCGTTACAAGCGCTGCCCTACGGGTTCATCTAAACGCATCCTGCTCTGTGTTGCTCGCTATGTACATAGGCGAGCAAGACCGAAGCAATGCTTCGCAGCTTAGCGAGGTGAGCGCATGGATGCGCGATGTAACCAAGCTTCATGGATGAATTTAACCACATAAATCAGTGATTATATTCATCAGAATGCGTTTAGATTGAACATAAAGTAAACCGCAAAGATAAACAGACCCTAATAATAACTAGAATAATGAGGCGTAATGCGCTTAAGCAGCATAAAACTGGCGGGTTTTAAGTCCTTCGTTGATGCCACAAAGATCCCTTTTCCCGACCCCATGACCTGTGTGGTGGGGCCAAACGGCTGTGGCAAATCCAATGTTATCGATGCGGTGCGCTGGGTGCTCGGAGAAAGCTCGGCAAAAAACCTCCGGGGTGATGCCATGACGGACGTGATTTTTAACGGTGCTGCGACCCGTAAACCGGTTTCCCAAGCCTCGGTGGAACTGGTGTTTGACAATACCCTGGGTCGCTTGCCCGGTACCATGGCGGCGCGCAATCAGGTCGCCATTAAGCGGGTGGTGACCCGCGACGGCCAGTCTCTGTATTACCTCAACGGCAGTAAATGCCGCAAGCGCGATATTACCGACATCTTCTTAGGCACAGGTCTTGGGCCGCGTAGCTATGCCATTATTGAGCAGGGCATGATTTCCCGGCTGATCGAAAGTAAGCCACTGGAACTAAGGGTCTTTATCGAAGAAGCCGCCGGTGTGTCCAAATACAAGGAGCGGCGCCGAGAGACGCAAACCCGTATTCGCAGCACCAAGGAAAATCTCGAGCGTCTGCTTGATGTGCGTGCCGAGTTGCAAACCCAGCTCGATAAGCTAGAACATCAGGCGCAGCAAGCCAGCAGTTATCGTGAGCTGAAAGCGCAGCAGCGCCGCTATAAGGGCGAGCTGGCGGTGCTTAAATGGCAAAAGCTGCATCAACAGCAGTTGCAACAATCCGAGCAACTCGCCGAGCTGAAAGAGCAGCTGGCATTTTTTAAAGATGCCCACCGCGGTGAGCAGGATGTACTCAGTGCCTATCAGCAGCAATTGGATGATACCAGTGCGGCACTCAATCATAACCAGCAGCAAATATTTCAAACCGACAACCAACTGGCGCGTTTGGAGCAGCAACAAATTCATGCCAAGCAGCGGGCCCACCAATTGCAGGCCAGCATAGCGCAAAATCAGCAACAGCAGGCGCAGCTGCTTGAGGCGCAGCGCCAACAGAACGAGTTTGTCGCCCAGCATCAAGGGCGTTGTGAACAGCAGCAACAGCTCAGTGAAGAGTTGCAAGAAGCCCTGTTGGAGTGCCAGGCGGTGCGCGATGAGGCCGAGGAACAGTTCGCTCAGTTGCAACATCAACAGCACCAGCAGCGTGAGTTTTTATATCAACATCAGCGCCAGCTCCAGCAATGCCGACACGAGCATCAAGGCGCCGCCGCCAGCGTACAGGCCTTACAACAGCAAGTAGAGGATAATAACGCCGCCCTTGGCCGTCATCAGGAAGCCAATATTGTGCAGCAACTCGAAGAGAGCGAGCGACAAAGCAAGGCCCTGACCGAGCGCCTCGCCAAGGCGCAAAGTGCGCAACTGCAACATGAGCAGGCCTTGTTGGCCAACGAGGAAGAGTTGCATCACGCCCGCCAGGAGCAGCAAAGCCTGCAGCGTCATATTCAGGAGCTGGGCGCCAAACGCGATGCCATTCACTCTGTGTTGCAGGACGAACAAGAAGAACAAGGAAATGGCATGCTGTTTCAGCTTGAGGTGCAACCGGGCTATGAACAAGTCATCGAAGTCGCCCTGATGCAACTTCGTCGCTTGCAGGTAAGCGACGATAGCAGTGGCGACTGGCTGGGACCACAAACCGAGACAGCGCCTCGGCAATCCGTCGCCCAGTTTATTCAATCCGGACGCTATCCGGATCTGTTGCACCGTATTGCCTTTGATGCCAAAGGGGATACCCGAGTCTTGGATGACCCCAACTGGCTCGCCGTGATAGATGCCAATGCTCATTTGCATGGCCGTCACTGGTGTTTGCAGGCTACCCGTGAGCAACTTGGGGTGCTGGCTCAGCGTCAGCAACTACAGGAATTGGATACGGCTTTAGGGCAGCGCCAGGATAAACTACCGGCGATAGAAAAAGAGCTGGAGCAGCTTAACGGCGAGCACGAAGCGCTTAAAGCCTCCTTGGAGCAGGCTAAGCAGGAAGTCCACGAGTATTCTAAATCCTACGCTAGCATGCAAACCCGCCAGGAGCTGCAAAAAGAGCAGGCTCAGCAATGGCAGCAGGAGTTAGTGCGTTTACAAACCCGAGCGCATACTCTGAGCGAGCAAGTCGAGGCGGCACAATTGGCGCTGGAGCAACAGCTGGCACGTATAGAGCAAGCGGAGGAAGCCTTGGCCCAGGCCGAACATCACTGCGAGCAGGAAGGTCATCAGTTTGAGCAAGCCCAACAGGCCTTGAAACAGGCCCAATTGCGTATGCAAGCGCTGCAAGGGCAGGTGAACGAAGCGCAGATCTACAGCGAACGTCTGCACAGTGAGCTGACCTTAAGTCAGAGCAAGCAGGACAACATTGAGCGCGAACTGGAACTGGCCCGAGGGCAATTGGCCGCGGCCGAAGCCGAGCAGCAGGAGGTGGCCGAACCCATCGCCATACAGGAAGAGCAAATCGCCCAGTTGCTGGAGCAAAAAGAACAGCTCGCAGAAGAGCAGCTGGCCTTACAGCAACAACTGGAACAGGCGCAAAGCGAGTTACAGCAAAACAAAGAAAAGTTGGCTCAGGGGGAGCAGCAAAGGGAGCAATTGCAGGAGCAGATCCAGCAGGCTTTGTTGGCGGAGCAAACCCTGACCTTAAAGGCGCAACAGGCCTTGGCACCGTTGGAAGAGCTCAATACCAGCTTAAAAGCCGTGCTCGAAACCCTACCGCAAGATGCGCATGCCGGACGTTGGCAGGCGCAGCTCACCACCTTAGACAAGCAATTAAGCGATTTAGGTGCCGTAAACCTGGCCGCGATCGACGAGTTTGCCAGTGCCAAGGAGCGTAAGCAGTATTTGGATGAGCAGTTAGACGATCTCACCATGGCGATGGAAACGCTGGAGGCGGCTATCGCCAAAATAGACCGTCAGACCAAGGCTCAGTTTAAGGCCACCTTTGAGCAGATCAATGAGGATCTGCAGGAGCTGTTCCCCAAGGTCTTTGGTGGCGGCTCGGCTTATTTGGAATTGACCAGCGACGACCTGCTTGAAAGTGGGGTGGCGATTATGGCAAGGCCGCCAGGCAAGAAAAATTCCACAATCCATTTGTTAAGTGGTGGAGAAAAAGCGCTGACCGCATTATCATTGGTGTTTTCGATATTCAGGCTCAATCCAGCACCATTTTGTATGCTTGACGAGGTTGATGCGCCGTTAGATGATGCCAATGTCGGCCGTTTTTGCCGTTTGGTTGAAGAAATGTCGCAAACCGTGCAATTTATATACATCAGCCATAATAAAATTGCCATGGAAATGGCAGGGCGCCTGACCGGTGTGACTATGGCAGAACCGGGTGTGTCACGTATGGTGGCGGTGGATATTGAGCAAGCAATGGAAATGGCTCAAGCCAGTTAATTGAACAAACTAAGAATAAAGGTGAGGGGATGGCCGAAGATCTCAGATGGGTATTAATTCTAATCAGTGCGGTAGTAATTGGTGGTTTGCTAATTCACGGCCTATGGTCTGTGCGCAAACGCTCGCAAGGGGTTGATAACTCCGCAGCGACCAAAACCAAGGCCCCAGCCCAGGAGCAACAAAAAGCAGCGTCAAGCGAAGCGCCTGGGGCAACGTCCCATGTTGCAAGTGAGCCAGTAAAGGCGTCAGAGCAGGTGCCCACCAGTACGACTTCAGATACATCTGCCACGGCCGAAGCTGCAAGCGCTGCTGCGGGAACGTCGACAAGCGCTTCGGCAAGCCCGTCGCTTCACACCGATGTGCGTGAAGAGCCGAGCTTTAACGCCTTGGACGACGAAGAGCCGAACCTGGGTAACTTTGCCATCGAAGACGACGAGCAAACGGATGTTGGTGAAAAGCCTCAGCAAGAGTCGTCGGCACAGCCCTCGGCAAAGCCAAGCGCAGTGCAACCGGAAGATTTCGTTATTATCCATGTACATATGCCAGAGGGTCTGCAAATGCAGGGCGCCAAGTTATTGCCTTTGGTTTTAACCTTGGGATTCAAATATTCCGACGATGGTTTTTTCCACCGCCACGAGCAAAGCAGCGGCCAAGGCCCGGTACTTTTCCGCATGGTGAACATGTATAACCCGGGTACCTTTGATATCGACAATATGGAGCAATTCAGCACCGCAGGTATCAGCTTGTTTATGACCTTGCCGAACGAAGGCGAAGCCATGACCACCTTCAATATGCTGCACAGTGCCGCGAAAAAGCTGGCCGAAGAATTCGGTGCCGAGCTGTTGGATCATAACCGTCAGCCGCTCAGCGTAAACGGCATACGCGAGTACGTGGAAAAAGTCCGCGAGTACGCTTAATCCTGAGGTGTCGGCCTTGCTTTGCCAAGGCTCAACACGCAGGGAAACACATTGACACTAAGCCACCTCCCGGTGGCTTTTTTATCGAGGTAGATATGAGTCTCACCCCCGAGCAACAAATTGCCGAGCTTCGCTCCAAGCTGGAGGAGCACAATTATAATTATTATGTCTTGGACAACCCCAGCATTCCCGATTCGGAATATGACCGACTGATGCGCCAATTACAGGCATTGGAGGTCGAGCATCCGCATTTACAAAGCCCGGACTCGCCAAGCCAAAAGGTTGGTGGCGCGGCACTGAGCAAATTCTCCCAGGTGACTCACCAGGTGCCCATGTTGTCTCTGGACAATGCCTTTGATGAAGATGAGTTCAACGCCTTTAATAAGCGTATCAATGACCGATTGGCCGCAAGTAGCCAGCAAACCTTTTGCTGCGAGCCTAAACTCGATGGTTTGGCGGTGTCTATCCTGTATCGTGACGGCGTGCTGGTGCAGGCGGCGACCCGTGGCGATGGTCAGGTGGGTGAGAACATCACCGAGAATGTTAAAACTATCCGCAATATTCCCCTGAAACTGCGAGGGGAGTTTCCCGAGGAGCTGGAAGTACGTGGCGAAGTGTTTATGGACTTGGCCGGTTTCCATCGTCTTAACGAGGAAGCCAAAGCGAACGACGGCAAGGTGTTTGCCAACCCGCGCAATGCCGCCGCCGGTAGTTTGCGCCAGCTCGACTCTAAGATCACCGCTAAACGTCCACTGATGTTTTACGCCTATTCCATGGGCCAGGTCACCGGCGCCGAGCTGGCAGGCGGGCATTTTGAGCAGCTACACCAGCTAAAAGAGTGGGGCCTGCCCCTGTGCCCGGAGACCAAGCTGGTTAATGGCGCCGATGAAGCTATTGCCTATTACAGGGATATTCTTACGCGCCGTGGCGAGCTCAAATATGAAATCGATGGGGTAGTGATCAAGGTTAACGACAAAGCCGCGCAAGAGCAGCTGGGATTTGTTGCCCGCGCGCCGCGTTGGGCCATTGCCTTTAAATTCCCGGCGCAAGAAGAGATCACCCAGTTGCTGGATGTGGAATTCCAGGTCGGTCGCACCGGGGCTATTACCCCGGTGGCGCGCTTGGCCCCCGTCTATGTCGGTGGGGTGACGGTGTCCAACGCCACCTTGCACAATGGCGATGAAATTGCCCGCTTGGGGGTTAAAATTGGCGATACCGTGGTGGTGCGCCGTGCCGGTGATGTGATCCCCCAGATCACTCAGGTGGTGCTGGAGCAGCGTCCGGCAGATGCCAAAGATATAGTTTTCCCAAGCCAGTGTCCCGTGTGTCATTCCCACGTTGAGCGTATTGAAGGCGAGGCCGTGGCTCGTTGTAGCGGCGGTCTGGTGTGTGCGGCGCAGCGTAAAGAAGCGATTAAACATTTCGCCTCGCGCAAGGCCATGGACATTGATGGTCTGGGCGATAAAATCGTCGAGCAACTGGTTGAGCGCGAGCTAATCCACACTCCGGCTGAGTTATTCCAGCTACGCCAGGGCCATTTTGAAAGTCTGGAGCGGATGGGACCGAAGTCGGCGGCTAATCTGGTTAATGCCCTAGAGGCGGCCAAGACCACAACGCTGGCCAAGTTTATTTATTCCCTGGGCATACGCGAGGTAGGAGAGGCAACGGCGCAAAATCTGGCCAATCATTACCTGAGTTTGGATGCCATTATGCAGGCGAGCACAGAGCAACTGCAGGAAGTCAGTGATGTGGGTGAGATAGTTGCCAAACATATCCACAGCTTCTTAGCGAGGAGTCGAACCAAGGGGTGGTTCAGGCCTTGCTCGATGAAGGGGTGCACTGGCCAGCGCTCGAGGTTAAAAGCGAAAGTGAGCAACCACTCACCGGCTTAACCTATGTGCTTACCGGAACCCTGCATACTTTGACCCGTAACGATGCTAAGGCACGCTTACAGACGCTGGGTGCTAAGGTGGCGGGCAGTGTGTCGGCAAAAACTCATGCCCTGGTCGCCGGAGAAAAGGCCGGCTCTAAACTCACCAAGGCGCAGGAGCTGGGCATTGAGATTCTCAGTGAAGACGACTTAATGGCCCTGTTTGCCGAGCACGGTGCCTAGCCATGAATGATTTTATCGCCTGGCTGGAGTCGGGATTATTTCGTTTTGGACAGTGGCTGTCACCCTATCTCGGTGACATCGCCCTGGTGTTTGTAGTCTGCATTATCGGCCTGTATGCCGGGGATGTGATCAAAACCGTTAAGAAGCTGGTGGCAGGTAAGCACTTTTTACTGCGCACCTTAGTATTTGTGCTCGTCAGTGCCTTTGGTTTAGGGGTGTTAACCCTATGGGTGAGCCCCTTTATGGCTAAGGCACTGATGTTCTTCGGCAGCACCTATTTACCCTTGATGGTGTTTGCCGCCTTTATCCTGGTTGGGGTGTTGGCGGACAGGAAGTCTCAGCTGTGAAACATTATGGTCCTGAATATTGGGATAAGCACGGCGCCTATCGTACCCCGGTAGGCTTTACCCTGGCGCTGATTATTTTGCTGCGCCCTTATCTTATCTGGGCCTTTGCGGCCATCTCTCGACGCCCCGAGCTCGATTTGGTGGCCTTGGTGTATCGACAAAAGCAGGACTTTTTTGTGGCCTTGGCCATAGCGGCTATCGCTATAGTGCCGGCCACGGTTTATTCTCTGCGTCGCCCTGGCAGTAACCCCAGGTTAAAATCCCTGTGGCGGCATATGCGCTGGCCCTTGGTGTTGTGCGCCTTGCTTGATTTGGCCTGGCTTATTTTACAGGCCTCGCAGCAGTATTATCGCTTTTCCTTTTATATTGCCGTGCAAGCGGTGGCGGTTGCCTGGATCCTCCTGTATTTAATGCGCAGCCGCTATTTACGGGTGTTTTTTGCCGATTGGCCGGACGAGCTAGAGAGCAAGAAAAAAGACGTTAAAAATAAGGAAGAATAGGGTGTTTGGTAGCACGCTTTCGCCGCGGCCCATAGATAAAACCCTGGCCAAGTATACCCTGGTGGCCCTGCTGCCCCTGGCGCTTGTGCTGTGGTTGAGCGCACCTTGGCCGCTTTTGCGCATGACGCTGATGTTGGCCTATGTCGTGGCCTTGGCTTCCTGCCTCTACCGCCTGACCCCCTGGTTTATCGCTCGCAACCCACCAAGGCGCTTCATTCTTCGAGAACAGAGGCACTTAAAGGTGTGCTCACTGGCGGGCTTTTTCGACCTTCATGGCCCTTGGCACTCTGTGCCCATAGAGACGATTTCGTCGGTATACGTGTGGGAGCATGGCATTGAACTTAGCGCCGAGGATGGGGTATTTCGCCTTAGTGTGGTTGGCTCCAGGGAAAGCCTACATGCCCATATGCGCTCGGTGCTTGCCGATGCCCTTGCCGCTGACAAGGTAAAGCTAGAATATGGAGAATGTGCAAAGGCAATAAGTGAATAGGGAGAGTATTCACCTAATGCCCGCACATAAATACCAATTCACTTTTAACAGAATTGGTATAAATAGAGAGCGTCTAGGGCGCTGCTTGATACCAAAAGCTGCCACCGGCAATCTGACTTTCGATAAAGCCAAACTGGTGCAGTTCGATACGCGCTTCCTCGGGGCTAACCTGTAATACCTCACAGGCTTCGCGTAAGGTCCAGCTCGGATAAGATGCCAATTTTTGCTGCACCGTTAAATGGCGGCGTTTCGGCTGCGCTTCACCCATCAGTACCAAGGCACGCTCAAGGTTTTGATACGGCTGTGAGCCGGCAAGCCTAAAGGCGTTATCACCGTTAAAAATGAGCGATGGGAAACCGCGGGCGCCTAGCTGCATCATTTCCTGTTGTTCGGCGTTAAATAGTGCCAGTACCTGCTCACTGTGGAGCAAGGAGGCAAACGCTATCGCGTCCAGCCCCATTGATGCAACCAGCTCAAAAAGTGCTTCGTCCTTTGCCATATTCTCGGCGTAAAGGAAGATGCGCTCACGCATCAGGCGCACAAAGGCCGACTCCATATTGGGAGCCAGTAAGCGCACTGCAATGGCCGCTCGACAAAGAATATAGGAGTTGCTGATCGGATCCTTGGCCCACATCGACGGGTCAATGGGCTGCTGGTAGTGCTGTGCTACTTGCTGCCAGTGACCTATTACATCCGTGGGCTTGGCGATGCCATTACCAGGATCGCCAAAGTTTTCCCAGCCCGGCAATAAACCGCCGTGGATATAGCGCTCATTCACCTGGTAATTAAGTTTTAGTCGGCGCCAAACCGGCTCCAAGGCCCAGCAGTGAGAACAAATGGGGTCGGTGACGAAAACCAGGTGCACTTGCTCGGTCGAAGTGGTGTTGGCCTCAAGATCCTTTTTAGTCTCATAGTTCGGCATGACACAGCCGATATCCGCATCACATTCCATTACTTTTCCTGCCTTAATGCGTTGATCCCCGCCTCAATGCGGTCCAGACCCTGGTCTAAAATGTCCATGCTGGTGGCAAAACAAATACGAATATGGCCCTTGGCGCCAGGGCCAAAGAAGCGTTCATTGCCCGGTACGACGGCGACCTTATAGTTGCGCAGGTGCTCGACCAGCTCTTCCGCTTCCAGTCCGGTTGCGGAAATATCGGCAAATAACAAATAGGTGGCTTCTGGGGCCTGACAGCTAACGCCTTCAATGGCATTTAGTCTTTTCACCGCGTGATCGCGAAGCGCCGTTAGATGCTCGATAAAGGCATCCACCCAATACCAGCAGCTTTTCAGTGCAGTGGTAGCGGCAACCTGCGAGATGGTTGAAACCCCACCGGCAGTGGTCATCACATAGGCGGCATCGACAATTTTTTGATGCACGTCGGCATTGGGGGAGATCACCGCACCAACACGCAGACCGGCTAAACCAAAGGCCTTGGAAAAACCATAGACGGTGATCACGCGCTCACACAGTTCGGGAGCCAGGTGATGGAAACTGGTAAATTGTTTTTCTGGATAGATGATATCCGACCAAATTTCGTCGTTCATGATCCAAAGCTGGTGCTGGTTGGCAAACTCAGCGATGGTCTTTAAATCTTCCAAGGGAATAATCTTACCCAATGGGTTGTGCGGGTTACACACGCCGATTAGGCGGGTTTTATCGCTCACCAGCTCAGGTAATAGCTCCAGCTTGAAACGCCCTGTGTCTTTATCATAAGGGCAACGGATCACCTTACCGCCAGCCGCTAACACCGACTGTTCGAAGAGAAAATCAACCGGATCGAAAATAATGGCTTCATCACCGGGTTCAAGGCAAAAACGTGCGGTTGCATACATACCGCTGGCGGCACTGTCGATGGGTAAGATCAGTTCCGGGTTAAGGCGATAGTCTTTACGTAGTGCCAGGGCATTGGCCAATTCGTTTTTAAATTCAGGCAAACCCTGGTGTGGGCCATAGGAAAACACCCCGCTTTGGGCATAATCGGCGATTGCTTGGCGAATTTCTTTTGCTACCGCAAAGTCCGGATCGGCCGCGGTGAGGGGAATGATATCGGCATCGGTTTCCGCCCAGCGAAAGTTGTAAGCCCGAGTTCGCAAGGTCTCCAAGGGCACCTGATCGTGTGCAAATAATGAGGTAGTCATCAATTTAACTCCAATTTAAAAAGCGAATGGGATTTTCTGTTCGTGATGATGAGGGGCCAAAAACTCCTGCTGCAAGGCTAACCCCTGAGTCAGATAGTTGGCAACAACGCTTTTACGCATCACGGAGAAGTGCTCCAGTGCGGTGACATCAAAGCCCTCGACGCTTGATTCAAAAATCTTCGCCAGTTCAATGGCATCCTCAATGGCCGAATTGACGCCCTGACTGGTAAAGGGCAGCAGGGCATGGGCCGCATCGCCCAGCAGCACCACGTTGTGCTTGTGGAAGCGCTCCAGCGGAATAAGGTAACAGGTATTCCAGATATGCGATTGCGAGAAATCCGTTAATTGGATCAAGGCATTGATCGGGTCGGGCCATTGGCTAACCAGGCGTTCGGCAAAGTGCTGTTTACCTGTCTCGCTGTCATCAAGAATATCGAAGCGCTCGCAGTCGTATTGTACAAACCAGACCACGCTTTGCTCGTCTGCTGGCACCATACCAACCGCCAAGCCGCCGTCCAGGTGTTTGTACTTAACAAATTTATTTTCAAGTTGCTGTACCAGCTCCGGGCTTTTAACGATGGACACCAGCTCTTTAACCTTGATATCGGAGCGCTTCGCTTCGGGGAAGATTTGTGCACGCACCGCTGAGCGACCGCCATCGCAGCCAAGGAAGTAATCGGCCTCGACTTTTTCACCATTGGTAAAACAGGCTAGCTTAGCGCTACCGTCCTGGTGCCATTCAAAATGAGAGAACTGATGATCAAAATGTAGCCATTCAGAGGGAATTTCGTTTAGCAGCACGTCCAAAAACGCCTTGCGGGTGACGCCGTAGCTTCCCTCTAAGGTTTCTTCGATCAGCAAGTTATTGTTGTCGTCGACGATATGACATAGTTCAACCGGGTAGCCTACCTCGGCGGCTTGCTTGTCTAAACCAAGTTGGGCCATGGCCTTAACGCCATTTTCGAGCATGATAAAGCCTAAACCTTCGCGTCCTGAAAGCGGGCTACGTTCGTAAATGTCGACGCGTCCACCCAGTTTTTTGTAGTAAATAGCGAAAGCCAAACCGGCAATACCACCGCCGATAATTGCAATTCTTGGTCTCATATCCCCTCCGATAAACACCAGTTACACTTGTACCTGGTTGTAGCAATTTTGTTATCGGCGTGATGCTATCCTTTATCGCGAGGTAAATTAATGCTTAAATATGCATAATGATTCTGCAAAAATGCAGAGCGAACGAATGTCGGCGCAAAGGTAAACTTCTAATTCGAGAAGTGTTGGAATTTTTAGTGTGAAAGAGTTTAATTGGGACGATGTAAAAATCGCGTATCGTGTTGCTGCCACAGGCTCTTTGGCGAAGGCGGCAGAATTAGAAGCCATTAACTACACCACCGTCTTACGGAAAATTAACCGCTTAGAGAAAGACCTGGGTTGCAAGCTGTTTTTTCGCAGTCAGCGCGGTTACCAGATGACCGAGGCGGGCACCCGATTATTGGAAACCTTTCCAGAAATTGAAAGCCGATTCAACCAGTTACCATCACAGCTGTTTGCAACTTCCGATCAGGTTAAGGGCACCTTAAAGATCACCACCTTACCCGAATACTCCTCGTTTTTGCATCCGATACTGGTGCAGGCACAACAGCAGTATCGGGATTTGAAAATCCTAGTCGATGTCAGTGATGACATAGTGCCACTGGCAGAAGGCAAAGCCCATGTGTCTATTCGCGCCGGTGCCATGCCGACGCAGGCGGACTTGATTGCCCTAAAAGTGAGCGACCTTAATTTTTCTTATTATTATTCCGAGCATTACTTTCAGGTGAATCAGGCGCCGAGGTGTGACAGTGAATTCAATCAACATCAATGGGTGATGCCTGGTGGGCGCAAGCGAAATTTAGCCTTTGTTAAACAGGTGCTGGAAGTCATTGACGAAAACAATATTTGCTACCAGAGCAACAACCTACTCGATATTCAGTTTGCTATCGAAAATGGCCTAGGTATTGGCCCCATAGATGACAGCAAAGCCAAGCAGTGCCCGCATTTAAAGCGCCTTGATTGTATCGAACCGCATAACGATAGCAGCCTGTGGTTTGTGTATCATAAGGACCTGCGCGAGGATAATCGCATTCAGGCGATTATTCGTTTAGGAAAGGCCTATATCCGCTAATCTCAGTTTTAACCCGGAGCCGGGGTCTAAGTATTAAGCCCGTTTAGGCACTAAGAGCTAGACCCGGAGCGCGCAGGTGTGTCAAAGTTGCCTTGCCGACTAGCCAAATTTTGGAGTGACTATGCTGAACTGGCAAAATATTCTTATGATGAGCGCGAAGGGCAACCCAAAGCCTCCTTATCGTGTGGAAAAAACCGAGCAGCAGTGGCGTGAGCAACTGAGCGAAGAGGCCTTTTACGTGACCCGTAAAAAAGGCACAGAACGCCCTTTTAGCAGTGATTCATGCACCTTGTTCGAGCCGGGGCGCTACCATTGTGTGTGTTGTGATAATTTGCTCTTTGATGGTGCCGAGAAGTTTGACAGTGGCAGTGGCTGGCCTTCGTTCACCCAGCCGGCAAGCGACAATGCCATCGCTTATATTGCCGATGGCAGCCATGGGATGCAGCGCATAGAAACCATCTGTAATGTCTGTGATGCCCATTTAGGGCATGTTTTTCCCGATGGTCCACCGCCATCACACCTGCGTTATTGCATTAACGCCGTTGCTATTAAAAAAGCCGAAGATTAACCCTGTGCTGGTAGAGAGCGGTTAGGCCCGCTCATCCTTAGGCGACTCCATGACTATATGGGTAGTAATGGTGTGCACCTGGGCAATGGCTCCGAGGACATCGGCGTGGAATGCCTTGTAGGTTTTAATATCGGCCGTTTCTACCCTTAGCAAGTACTCAAACGCACCGGTGACGTTGTGACATTCTACAACTTCTTTCACGTCCGCTAAGGCCTGTTCAAATGCCTGTTGTGCCTCAGTAGAATGATCGTTTAAGCCCACACCAACATAGGCGATGAATCCCTGACCAAGGGCATGGTTGTCGATGGTCGCACGATAGCCAGTGATCACCCCGCTTTTTTCCAACTCTTGCACCCGCCGTAAACATGCTGAAGGAGAAAGTCCCACGCGCTCGGCGAGCTCTGCATTAGCAAGACGACCATGGGATCTAAGTTCTTGCAATATTCTGTCGTTAATTTTGTCTTTTTTCATTTTATGTTGTGTATAAATATTTTGGTCAGGCTATAACGCGCAATAATTGCTTGGTAATTTAATTATAATTGCATAAATTTTGAATGAGGTGCAAGTATATGAACGCGGAGATGGTACTGCCACTGGCTATGTTTGCCGCTGTGTCGTCGCTCACCCCGGGACCGAATAACCTAATGCTAATGAGTTCAGGCGCTAATTTTGGCTTTCGCCGAACCATACCGCATATGCTGGGTGTTTCCATTGGTTTTTGTTTGATGTTGGTGCTGGTGGGGCTAGGGGTGATGCAGTTGTTTGATCTTATCCCTTATAGCTTCGAGGTGCTGAGGCTATTATGTTTTGGCTATTTACTGTATCTGGCTTACAAGATTTTCACCAGTGGTGAACCGAGCTCGGGGAACTTGGCCGCACATCCTTTCACCTTTACCCAGGCGGCACTGTTTCAATGGCTCAATCCAAAGGCTTGGACCATGGCCTTAAGCGCGGTCAGTGTGTACGCGCCAACGAGGGATGTGTATACGGTGATGAGTATCGGTGTGATCTTTGCGCTTGTGAACCTGCCCTGTGTTGGCTCTTGGAGCCTGGTAGGAGAAAAGCTTACCTCCTGGCTAACATCGCCATGGCGCTTGCGGGTGTTTAATACCCTGATGGCAACCTTGCTGGTGCTCTCGGTGGCGCCGAGCTTATGGTCTGCGACATTCTAAGCAGAAAGGTCAATAAAAAGGGGCCTGTACGGCCCCTGAGTGCTTGTTATTTCTGTGTTGCTATCCAGGCATCGACATCCTGCTCGACGATCGCCATAGGGCGGGCACCGGAGAGCAAGATAACATCATGGAAGGCCTTGATATCAAACTTATCACCCAGCGCCTGTTTTGCGCGGTCGCGAAGCTCAACCAGTTTTAGCATACCCAGTTTATAACCCAGGGCTTGGCCCGGCCAGGCAATATAGCGGTCAATGGCGGGCACCACATCGCTCATGGGGCTGCCGGTCGCCGCGGCAAAGTAATCTATGGCCTGCTGACGGGTCCATTTCTTATAGTGCAAACCTGTATCTACGACCAAACGCGCGGCGCGATACACTTCGGCCTGCAAGCGACCGAGATCGCCAAAGGGATCATTCTCATACATGCCCATTTCATAGGCGACCAACTCGGAATACAGGGCCCAGCCTTCAACATAGGCATTGAAAGAGGCGTTTTGGCGCATTAGGCCAATGTCTTGTTGCAACATATTTAAGGCGATCTGGAAATGATGTCCAGGAACGGCTTCATGGTAGGTCAGGGTTTTCATGCCAAAGCTGGGTACCGCGGCCATGTCTTTAAGATTGATATAGAAGACCCCAGGGCGTGAACCATCGAGCGACGGGCCGTTGTAGTAACCGCCCGCCGAGCCCGCTTCCACGGCCACAGGAATGCGACGTACCTCAACCTTTTGTGGCGGCAGGGTGGAAAAGTAGTCCGGCGCTTTTTTATTTATGGTGACGATTTCATCGCGTAAAAATGCCAGCAGCTCGGCGCGACCCGCATCGCTGTCTTCGTATAAGAAGCGCGGCTCGGCGTTAAGCTGCTGCATGCGCTCGTTGACACTGCCTTCGCTGTAACCGTTTGCCTTTAAAATTTCGTCCATACGGGCAGTGATTCGTTTAACTTCATCTAAGCCTAATTGGTGGATTTGTTCGGCACTGAGGTCTGAGTCGCCCAAGTAGGTGATCTCATGTTGGTAAAAGGCCTCGCCATTGGGTTGAGCCCAGATTCCCACTTTCTCCGGTGCTTGCTTCTGCAGGCCTTGCATGTCGTTGTAGACGCTCGCAACAGCGGGGTAAATCTTACTGCGAACTATTTCTTCGGCTTGCTGCAGATAATCCGTCACTTGTTGTTCGCTCAAGCCTTCAAGCTTATCCAACTTGGCTTTCATTGAGCTCACCAAGGGGTGCACCTCCGGCGCTGCCGAAGTGAAGTTTTCCAGATACCCCAGGGTATTGGGGAACAAGGCCTTCGGCAGAATGACACCCAACTTCGCATCGGCATTGACCTTCTCCTGCACTTGCTTAACCACGTCGCTAAAGGCATTAAGACGGGCTAAATAATCCTTGGCGTCTTGCTCTGAAGCTATTTCATGTTGATCTTTCAACAGATTTGGCAGGTCGATTAAAGGCCCTGAGAGTTGGTTAACCACATAAGGAAGGTGACCACCCCAGGTATCGATATAACCGGCGGCAAAGTTGGCATCACCGGCATAGTAGTTAGCGATCACCTGGTTAACCTTCAGGTGCAAGGCATCTTTTTGTGCCAAAGCCGGGTGTTGCAGTGCACCTAATTGCTTGGCGGCATCGCGCATATCTTGTTGCAAGCGTTGCATGCCTGCGACCGAATAGTCTGGCAACTTACTGGCATAAGGACCATATTGCTCGGCCGGTAATTTCAGGGAGGTCGCCAGCGCGCTTTGATGGTCGATAAAGCGTTGGGTATAGGCATCCACCGCCTTGGCAATTTGCTGTGAGCTTGCTGCCGCAGGGGCTGCCTGTTGTTGTTTTTCTTGCTTTGGAGCAGGGGCGTCTTGGCAACCGGCCAAAGCCAGTGACACACCAAGAGCCAGGGCTGTTAGTTTATTCATTTTGGGTTCGTTTGTTATTGATTTATAGCATCAATATACAGGCTTTGACGCACAATGCCAGCAGTGTGCGCTGGCCTTCAGAGCCTTGGCACAAAGGGGATCAGAGAGTCGCAGGATGGGCGTGAAGGTATTTTTGCTTAATTTTTTCGTAGCGGGTGCTCATTTCCTCATCGAGTTTGCTGTTATCGAGCAGGGCACAACATTTATCGGCCAGTAGTTGGTTAAAACTGGTACCCTGGCGAACGCTGCCCTCGTACAGGCACTGCAGTAAATTTAAGGCGATGCTGCGGTTTTTCGGCATAACCCGAAAGGCTTGGCTAAAGGCCTCAAGTGCCAGCAGGTAGTTGCCCTGTTTAAACTTCTCCACCGCGTGGTTATTTAGTTCACGTGGGCCCATGGTGAGGTCGCGACGTTCGCTTTGCTGTTGCATGGCGGTTTTTAGTTGCAGCGGTGAGCGCCGCTCTGGATAGCGCTCACAGTGGTCGATAATCTTGTTATACAGGGTCTGGGCTTGGGCATGAAAACCAAGCTCATGATAAGCCTTGGCCTGATCCAAGGCGCCATCGATGGAGCGGATGGGACTGTCATCAATCACCAGTTGCTCGAGCAGCATTTTCGCTTTGTGGTGCTCATCTTTAAGGTAGTAAAGCCGAGCATTGAGCACATCCACTTGGATTTGCTGTTGGGCATCGGGAAATTGCTTTTTAAGATCATTGAGGTATTTGGTGGTTTGGCGCGTAACCCGGGTTATATGCTCGCTCTGATCTGTGGTGAGGGCATAGTCGATCCCTGCTCGGGCGGCATTAAGATACACATCGGGGCTGTCGTGAATCGAGTGGGGGGCAAACTTGGCGATATCGCGACAGGTTTGATAGTTTTGCTCGTAATCATGATTGATTTGCGCCACCTGTGACAGATTGGTTTGACGTGCCAGGTTTCTTGGTGCCATGGTGGTTGCGGCACTGAGGTAAGCCTGTGCCTGTTCATACTGGTTGAGTTTAATTTCCAACTGGCTAAGCAGGTCGTAGGCAACCAAGCGGGTTTCGTCGCGTTCCAACATGGTTTTTAACATGCGGTGGGCGAGGTTGTGCTCGTTATTGCCTATTAACGCCTCGACCATGCCGATACGTGCCCAGGTAAATTTTTGAATATCCAACACAGATTTAAAAAAGCTTTTGCCTTGTTCGAACTGCTTTTGCAGCAGTAAGGTCTCGCCCTTGAGGCGTAACAAAACAGCGGCGTAGCCCTGATTGGCAACCAGTTTGGCATCGATTACTTTCAGTGCCTTGGAGTAATTCTCATCATCGATTAACTGATAAACGTCTTTGAGAGCATGTTTGCGTTTGACAATGCGTTCGATGCGGCTTTGTAGCTCCAGGGTATTAAAGGGTTTAACTAAAAAGTCGTCGGGATGCAGCTCCAGCACACTATGTACTAGGGCCCCCGAGGTTTCCGCAGAAATAAAAATAAAACCGGTAGCGCCTTTAATCAGCTTTTTTACCTTGAGTTCTTCATAGAGCTGATAGCCATCCTGATGCTTACTGAGATTAAAAGCACAAATGATTAAATCGAAGCGCTGATCTTTGCACAACTCTTTGGCCACTATGGCATTTTCGGCAAAATGTAAGGAACGATAGCCCAGCCGCTCTAAAGACTGCTTCATATAGCTCAGGGCTAGAGGCTGTTCTTCAATGATTAGAATATGGGCTGAACTGGATACTTGCTGAGACATGCCATGAATAGATCAATATCGTTTACATCGACTATATAAACTAGACTCGCGACTGACAAGTAAATCAAGAGTAAAGCCTTAAATTGCGTCTTTGGTAAGCCTTTATTGAGTTGTTATCTAATGCTTTGGTATGGTTTTTTTGATGGTGTTAGGGAGTGTAAATAAGTTTGCAGGATATGGGGATAAAAGGAGCTGTTTTGTTTTGGGACGAGATTCTGGAGCGCGATGCCTGGCATCTATTTAAGATAAAAAGGAATCAAAGAATGGTGGGTTGTACTGGACTAAGCCAATAGACCTTGCCTTGCTAAGGAGAATAGCGCGATGCGTGGCATCTATTTAAGATAAAAAGGAATCAAAGAATGGTGGGTTGTACTGGACTTGAACCAGTGACCCTCGCCTTGTAAGGGCGATGCTCTCCCAACTGAGCTAACAACCCGCAGTAGGATTACGTTTTAGTAGATGGTGGGTTGTATTGAGTTTAACCAATAAACCTCGCCTTGCTAAGGATAATAGTGCGATGCGAGCATCGTATTCTCCTTAACTCCATCTAGAAGATGGTGGGTTGTACTGGACTTGAACCAGTGACCCTCGCCTTGTAAGGGCGATGCTCTCCCAACTGAGCTAACAACCCAAAACGTAATTTTTTGCGATTTCTATATGGTAGGTTGTATTGAGTTTAACCAATAAACCTCGCCTATCTAAGGATAATAGCGCAATGCATAGCATCGACATTTCCTCAGACCATCTAGAAGATGGTGGGTTGTACTGGACTTGAACCAGTGACCCTCGCCTTGTAAGGGCGATGCTCTCCCAACTGAGCTAACAACCCATATAGAAATATCAGATATGTCACTTAAAAATGATGCTTGGTTTTATAGTACCTTACCAATAACCCTCGCCTTGTTAAGGATAATAGTGCGATGCGAGCATCGTGCTCCTTAACTCCATCAAAATGATGGTGGGTTGTACTGGACTTGAACCAGTGACCCTCGCCTTGTAAGGGCGATGCTCTCCCAACTGAGCTAACAACCCGGGGTCTTTTAAATTCTATATGAAACTAGACTAGCTAGTGAATGGTGGGTTGTACTGGACTTGAACCAGTGACCCTCGCCTTGTAAGGGCGATGCTCTCCCAACTGAGCTAACAACCCATATAGAATTTTCAGATGCGTCACTTTTAAAGTGGTGGGTTGTACTGGACTTGAACCAGTGACCCTCGCCTTGTAAGGGCGATGCTCTCCCAACTGAGCTAACAACCCACATCTGGTAACAACATTGCTGACTAACTTAATTAGCTGCGTTGTTGTGGGGCGCTATTATAGATAGAGAGAAAGGACTGTCAACACTTGAATGATACATTTTGTTTTAGGTGAGGTATTTATAGCCAATGCGTGGGCTATTTAATCAATTTCACCTTAATACAGGGGCCGTCGGTGCGCTATTGAACATGAGTTGTGCGCCCAGCGCCTAGTGTCAGACAGCGGATTTTTAGACAATAACTACAATCCTTATACATAAGATGAAGTCATTACCAATGAACTACAGTGCGTTTATTTCTCACGGCGGCGGGCCGTTACCTCTTTTGGGCCATGAAGGGCACCAGGAAATGGTCGAAACATTAGAAAAGTTTGCGACCTTAATCCCAAAGCCTTCGGCAATTATTGTGATCAGTGCCCATTGGGATACGCCGGAGATAAAGGTGAACACCCAGGCTAAGCCACAGTTATTGTATGACTATTATGGTTTTCCAGAACAGGCCTACAATATTAACTATCCCGTACCCGGGGCTCCCCAGTTAGCTAAAGAATTATTATCTGGTTTAATGGGGCTAGGTGTCCCTGTGGTAGAAGAAGCCGAGCGAGGGCTTGATCATGGTGTATTTGTACCGCTAGCCATAATGTACCCAGAGGCCGATGTTCCTTGTGTGCAAATCTCACTACAGCGTGATTATAGCCCTCAACTTCATCTGCAACTGGGTAAGCAAATAGCAAAGACAATTGCACACCTGGATAATGTTCTTATTTTAGGCTCGGGGTTTTCCTTTCATAATATGGCCGCATTTAGATTGGCTGATAACAAGGAAGCAATTAAAAATAACCGTGAGTTTGAAGCCTGGTTAAAGCAGGTGTTGAATACGTCCATGCCCAAAGAGGACAGGGCGCAACATCTAATTAATTGGGAAGCTGCTCCCGGAGCGCGATATTGCCACCCCAGCGAGGAGCACCTGATGCCTTTGCATGTGGCCTTAGGAGCGGCTCAACTAGAGCCCACCGCTTTTGAGCAAATACCTGTTCTTGGTAAAATAGCCAGTTTCGGGCTTTGGTCTGTCGCCTCAAAGTAACTTTTTGGCTAATAAAAAACCACAAATACCAGTATCTTGCACAAGCTTTGCTCGCTTTGTTTAAAATTACTGCGGTTGGTAAAAAGTTACTTAAAAGATGTTGACTTTGTTTGGGTGGCTGCATAGAATGCGCCCCGCACTAAGCGAGATGACGACGTCAAGTTGGTTGTTCTTGCACTCAGGTTTGGGGCTATAGCTCAGCTGGGAGAGCGCTTGCATGGCATGCAAGAGGTCGGCGGTTCGATCCCGCCTAGCTCCACCAAAATCTGCAGTGTGTACGCTACCCACCCGTTGGGCTAAACTTCGAATGTTTAGGTGTTTAACTCGTATGGTAAGAGTCTAAATAACCAGTCCTAGTGACAAAAGCATGTTTTTGTAATTAGGCCGCTTAGCCTCGCAGGCTCAGTTGTCGCACTTACAAAAATTACTCGAAGCAATGCTTCGAGATGCAAATTTTTGTCCCCTTCGTCTAGAGGCCTAGGACACCGCCCTTTCACGGCGGTAACAGGGGTTCGAATCCCCTAGGGGACGCCACT
>NZ_PQCD01000049.1:341829-342374 GCF_002964705.1 Pseudoalteromonas sp. T1lg75
GAGATTTCAGTATCAGGTTTGGGGCTATAGCTCAGCTGGGAGAGCGCTTGCATGGCATGCAAGAGGTCGGCGGTTCGATCCCGCCTAGCTCCACCAAATCATTTATTCGACACATCTCATCCTAATTTAGGCCGAACATATACATGTTTCGGTGTGTTCGATAACTCGTATGGTAAGAGTCTAAATAGCCAGTCCTAGTGACAAAAGCATGTTTTTGTAATTAGGCCGCTTAGCCTCGGAGGCTCAGCTGTCGCACTTACAAAAATTAATCGAAGCAATGCTTCGAAATGCAAATTTTTGTCCCCTTCGTCTAGAGGCCTAGGACACCGCCCTTTCACGGCGGTAACAGGGGTTCGAATCCCCTAGGGGACGCCACTTTACTCGCATGGTAAGAGTCTAAATAACCAGTCCTAGTGACAAAAGCATGTTTTTGTAATTAGGCCGCTTAGCCTCGCAGGCTCAGCTGTCGCACTTACAAAAATTAATCGAAGCAATGCTTCGAAATGCAAATTTTTGTCCCCTTCGTCTAGAGGCCTAGGACACCG
>NZ_PQCD01000049.1:342384-342693 GCF_002964705.1 Pseudoalteromonas sp. T1lg75
AAAATAACCAGTCCTAGTGACACATTTTGTGTCCCCTTCGTCTAGAGGCCTAGGACACCGCCCTTTCACGGCGGTAACAGGGGTTCGAATCCCCTAGGGGACGCCACTTAACTCGTATGGTAAGAGTCTAAATAACCAGTCCTAGTGACAAAAAGCATCTGTTTTTGTAATTAGGCCGCTCAGCCTCACTGGCTCGGCAGTCGCACTTACAAAAATTACTCGAAGCAATGCTTCGAAATGCAAATTTTTGTCCCCTTCGTCTAGAGGCCTAGGACACCGCCCTTTCACGGCGGTAACAGGGGTTCGAAT
>NZ_PQCD01000049.1:342703-516322 GCF_002964705.1 Pseudoalteromonas sp. T1lg75
GTTTTTGTAATTAGGTTGCTTAGCCTCGCTGGCTCAGCTGCCGCGCTTACAAAAATTCATCGAAGCACTGCTTCGATATGCAAATTTTTGTCCCCTTCGTCTAGAGGCCTAGGACACCGCCCTTTCACGGCGGTAACAGGGGTTCGAATCCCCTAGGGGACGCCACTTTCTTCTTATTCTTTTCTCGTTATATTTTCCTAAAAGCTTCAAGATCTCTGTACTTTTCTATAGCAGAAATTCTACAAATTCCTTTGCTAGTTCAATAACTTTCAGTTAACTTATCGGGCATTATTGCGTCTCGACTTTGCTGCGTTTTGGCAAGGATCTTAGCCGCTAAATCACTATCGCAAATAATCCTTATCTGGGCTTCTTTCCTATGCCTGGGTGCTGGTTTACGCATGTATGAAAACCCTTGGGAGCAATTGTGTTAGCCCGGTTTTTACAACTTGTTATCTTGCTTTTGGGTATTGGCTCCAGTCCTGGCAGCCATGCCGCGCTGACCTTGGCTTTTTCCATTGAAAATGGTGAGTTTGCCTCGTTCTTAAGCGAGTCTGCAGCGGCCAAAGGATTGGCTATTGATGCCCAATGGGTTGACCAAAAACTGTTAAAGGTAAGGTTAATTCAAAGTGCGGAAAGCGGTGCGCGAGCAGACGCTATTTTAGTGCCTGCCGATCATTTAGGCATGGATGAGTTCGTTAATTACAGCGAAATTCCACAATCCATGCTCAGCCCTGAGCAATCCCCCTTATTCGCGGCCAGCGGCCGGATGCAAGGGCGTCAACTAGGCATTCCCATTGTTGCCGGTAACCATCTGGTACTGTATTACAACAAGGCGTTGGTCAGTGAGCCAGCAACGAGTTGGCAACAATTGCTTCGCTATTATCAGCATCAAGGTACGGCACCCATAGGCTGGAGCTTTATGGAGATGTTCTGGTTTGTGCCCTTTGTCACCGCCTTCGGTGAGCCTCCGGTCGTTGCCGACCAACCTAACCTTAATACTAAGGCCATGCGTCAAGCACTGAGTTATGTGTGGCGTTTGGCCGAGCAGGGGGTTGTTGACCCTGGGTGTGACTATAGCTGCAGCGAGCAGCGTTTTATGGCCGCTAAGTTACCCTACAGTATTAATGGCATATGGGCCTATGATAACTATCGGCAGCACCTGGGGGAGCAATTAGGTGTTGCTGCCTTACCAAGGCTGGCGGGAAACACCATGAAGCCATATTCAACCGCCTTTGTATTGGCATTCCCAGAGCAGTCTTTGTACGGCGAGAAGCGTGCGCAGCTAGAGCAGTTAGCGGCGCTTTTACAGCACCCGGATGTGCAAACTCAACTCTGGCAGCGCCATGTCGGGATCCCTGTCCATCAGCAGGTGCAGCAACATATATTGGCCAACGCCGATGCCGACAGCCAAGTGTTCTTCGACACCTTAGCGCACAGTGAGCCCATGCCGAATTCTCCCAATATGATGATTATCTGGGAGGTGATGTTAAAGGGTTACACCCGCTTTGGCGCTAAGGCCATGAATGCCCAACAGGCCAGTGAATTTATGCAGCATCTTGCTGAGCGCTCCATAGCGGCAAGGAACGAATAAATGCGCACCGCCAAATTTAGTCATGCCTTGTTTGTCAGCATAGTGTGGATCAGCCTGGTTCCCATGTTGCTGGTCGTACTGTTTTTTGGCTATCAGTTTTATCAAAACTCCTTGGCTCAGGCGCAGCAAACCTTGAATTGGCGCGCCAATAATGACGCTTTGGCACTGCGTCAGCAGTTGTTTAAGACCGTGATTGATAACGAGCGCCTGGCTAACTCCAAGGCCATTGCCGAATTACCCATACGCATTCTTTATTCGCAATTTGCGCTCACCCAACTTCAGGAATATGTCACCCAAAGCCCAAATATTCACGCTGCCATGGTCATAGATAAGGCTGGCTTTATTGTCGAAGGCTTTCCTCTTAAGGCACTGAATATGGATATCGCCACCACAGTGCCCTTATTACAGCAAAGCGTGCAGCAAGCGGGGTCTAGTTACTTTGTTGTTGAATTTGAAGGTCTGCAAAGCAGTGAGGCGCAGCCGATTGCGTATCTGGCCATTGCCACGCCTCTGAACCTGGAACGCGAGTCGCTAAGCACCCCCTACCAAACCACCGGCATCCTACTTACCTTGCAGCCAATTTCGTCACTGATCAGTTCATTGGCGCAAATAGAGCAGGTTGAGCAATTTGCGTACAACAATACTTACCGCGTGATGTTGGCGGATAACGAGCTGGCGCAAGCGGGGACATTGGGCTCTCAGGCGCAGTTAACGGCCCGTAGCGAGATCGTGGCCATACTTCATAATGAGGCAAGTAGTCCCTTAACCTTGACCCTTAGCGAACCTCACGAACCGCATTTAAGCGCTTTACGCCGCAGTTTGGCATTTGCCGCCATTTTGATACTGAGCCTGGGCATTCTGGCGCTGCTGTTGGCACGTTGGTTGGTGCGACGCTTTAACCAACCGCTAAAAGGTATCACCTTGTTGAGTAAACGCTACGCTCAGGGTCAATACGAATCCCAGGTACAGCCTTTTAGTTATCGTGAGTTTGAGAAGATCAGCGCCAATTTGCAAAGTATGGCAAAGACCATAGAAGCACAAATCGCCTCGCTAAAAGAACAAAAGCACAGAGCGCAGGCTTCGGAGCGAGCAAAAAGCTTATTTTTGGCCAACATGAGTCATGAACTGCGCACCCCTTTGAATGGTATTTTTGGTTATTTGCAGTTGCTACAAAGTACGCCATTGGCGTCACAGCAAGCTCAGTATACGCGGCAAATCCAGCTCTCCACGCAAATGCTGCTAACGGTCATAAACGACATTCTCGACTTTTCCAAAATCGAAGCGAATAAGGTGGTTCTAGAGCGCCAACCCTGTGATTTGATCCAGCTCGTAAAGGATATCAATGAGCTTTTTGCGCCTGGCTGTGCACAAAAGGGTATTCGCTGCACTTTGGCGCTCCCTGAGCAACCGCAAGTATATGCGCTCTGTGATGAAATGCGCCTGCGCCAGGTGCTGAGCAATCTGGTGTCCAATGCAGTAAAATTTACCAGCCGCGGTGGCATAGAAATAGGCCTGCAGGTGAGCGAAAAGGGCCTCAGTTATGAGTGTGAGTTTACTGTTAAAGACACGGGCGTTGGCATAGCGAAAGAGCTACGTGGGCAATTATTTCAGCCCTTTATACAGGCTCAGGCCAGCACTACTCGTGAGTTTGGCGGAACCGGCTTAGGGCTCAGTATCTGTAAGCGTTTGCTTGAACTGATGGGCGGCAGCATTAGCCTTGCGAGTGAGCCGGATGAGGGCAGCACCTTTGTTGTTCGTCTGACCTTGGAGCGCTCAGCTCCCTTATCACAGATAAATGCAGAGCCCATGTCGTCGCTGCAGCAGGTCCGATTTGATGGTTTTCGAGTCCTGGTGGCCGAGGATAACCCCATTAACCAGCGCGTTATTACCAAGTTTCTGGAAAAGCAGGGGGTTGCCGTGCACCTGGTGGAAAATGGTGAGCAGGCCATTGACGCCGAAGCAAAGCAGGCTTTTGATCTTATTCTAATGGATATTCAGATGCCGGTGATGGATGGCCTCAGTGCTAGTCGCGCTATTTGCGCCCACAACCCGGAGCATGCGCCCATCATTGCGGTCAGTGCCAATGCCATGAGTCAGGATATCGAAGCTGCGCTGGCGGCGGGGATGCAAGATCACCTGGCTAAACCCATTGAGTATCAGGCTTTGCTCGCCATATTGCATAAATGGCTGGTAAAAAAGGCGACTCAACCTAGCTAGTCGGTCGCCATCTAAACATTAGAAGGTGGTGTATTCTTTTTTCTGAATCAGTTCGATGGCATAGCCATCTGGGTCTTTCACAAAAGCGATTTCCGTGGTGCCGCCTTTTACCGGACCCGGCTCACGGCTAATTACCCCACCAGCGGCGCGAATCTCGTCGCACGCCTTGTAAATATCATCGTACTCTATAGCGATGTGGCCATAGGCCGTGCCCAGCTCATAGCTATCCTGATCCCAGTTATACGTCAGCTCAAGCACGGTATGATCTTTCTCTTCACCATAGCCAACAAAGGCCAAGGTATAGCGGTATTCTTCATTGTCTGCTCGACGCAGCTCCTTCATCCCTAAAACTTGCGTGTAAAACTCAATTGAACGTTCTAAATTGCCCACGCGTAACATGGTGTGTAATAAGCGCATGATGCCACCTTACATTGCATATATGAAAAGACGCTGTGGGCTTGTCGGCTACAACATCCGATAGCACACAGCATAATAACCGGGTTACTTTAGCGTTAAACCCCAGGGGCTACAACCGTCAATTGGACACCAACGTGGTGCCTTAGATACAAAAATGCCGCTCAGGATTGAGCGGCATGGGTTAACACTAACAACTTAGTGTCGGGCTTATGATGTTAGGCCTTTTGACGGCGCAGCCAAGCAAAAGGAAGCAGTAGCATGAGCCAGGCAAATGAACCACTTGAACTCTTTTTATCTGCAACCGTACTTTGCTCGGTTACCGTCACGGTGACGCTTGAGGTTACTTCTTCTGTGCCATCGGAAACGGTAACAGTGAAGGTATGAGTGCCTACGCTTAGACCACTTACCGAGGTAGTGGCTGCAGCGCTATCTGCAATCGAACCAGGACCTTCCCACAGGTAAGACAATTCATCACCATCCACATCGGCTGCACCAGCGGACAAGGTGATGCTTGAGCCTTCAACAACTTGCGTGCTGTTTGCACTTGCCTGTGCCGTCGGCGCGTCATTGACCGCCTCAACATTGAGCATAAATGTGGTGCTCGTAGCATCCGTTGGGTAGTTGTTATCGCTCACTTTCACCGTTACTTGCGTTTCACCACTGAAGTCCGGATCCGGCGTAATATCTATGGTTGAACCGCTTTGGTGGCCATTTACTGTGGCCGTGAAGCCTTCACCGCTAACGGAGATGGTGTTAGACACATTGTCGTTATCCATATAGTCGACACGAATACCGCTCACCGTTTGCTCTTCCATCGTCGTTACATCGTCGATAGAGAACAAAGTGATATTCGATGGGAAACTAATTGTTTTGCTCATTGCCATCATAGGTTCACCTTCGATGTCAGCATTCACTGTTACATCAAAGTCTTGACCGATAGAATGAGCATTTGAGCTGGCAACTATGTGTACTTTGAACGCGGTCACTTCCGGGCCATCGTAATCAAGGCACACCACCATGTCATCCTTGAGATACTCATCAAGTAAGCCATAGTTGTCATCCCAAGGAACGATACTCTGGTTTGTCCAACCGTAGAATGGCGAGCGTTGGTCCATTGGGCCACGGAAGCCACGAATACCGGCAGAAGCAAATTCCATCACACCTAGACCGGCTTGGATACCCGTGCCGTTACCGTTCCAATCTTCAAAGTGCAGGTTGTCATAGGCGTAAATAACTTCATAGGCACCTGGGGAGTGGTCGTAGCCACGGGCAATAATTGCCTGGGCATCCACTCGCATATCATTGCCTTCGAGTGGTTCATATTCAAAATCAAGACCGCAACTGAAGTAATCACAGCCATTTTTACCTTGCATATGTTGCAGGTTGTCCCACTCAACGACTACGTGCGTACCTGAGCCGGTTCCTGGGTCGACAAGTCGAGTAACCGTAATACCTGCGACCTCACTTTCGGGCAGCGCGTTACCCTCAGCATCGTTCACTTGGTACGGTGCGCCCCACGCCATTTCTTTAGCCATCACAGGGTGGAAGCGGTTATACCAGAATGCCCCCATCAGTTGCGCCGGACTGCTAAAGTTGTCAGCGGCAAAGCGGTAGCTCAATGTGACTGCGCCATCGAAGTCGATTGCACCGGTAGGGTGAATGTAGAGGCTATCTGACGCATTACCAAACTCATAGTTGTGGAACAGCGCAAATTGCTCATCTTTTTCTTTATCGGTAAAGAGTGTCGAGAAGGGGATTTGCCATGCGCCGTCCAATGGAATAACCGGGGCGCTGGGCTCAGGTTGAATACCGTAAGAGAGCAGGTCGATATAGCCACCGTTTCCTACCGGCGTCTTACATGACTGATCGGTAATGGAGTCGGTGATATGGTACATGGACTTGCGGCCTTGGCTGTTGTTTTGCACGCCAGAGACCACAAAGCTATTGCCCTCAATCGCTACGTCGCCTGTGATGAAGCCATTGTTTGATAGATACACATCATCCAAGGTCAAGCCTTCTGGTAACTCAGCACTGATGTTGAAGGTGCGGTCACCGCCAGAAACATTCGGCAGCACATCCAGTTCGAAGGCGATTTTATCACCGGCAATAGCCCGCGCTTTATCGCTATGGAAGCTGACCACATCATCACCGCGATTAACGTTGATCGATACTAAACCAAGGTTATCCGGGTTTTGGTTGTCCGAGCCCAGCTCAATGGCAGTGTAATGGCGCTCACCCGTTTGCTGCTCAAAG
The DNA here is from genome assembly GCF_002964705.1 of Pseudoalteromonas sp. T1lg75. GTDB lineage: Bacteria > Pseudomonadota > Gammaproteobacteria > Enterobacterales > Alteromonadaceae > Pseudoalteromonas. The sequence continues at coordinate 349,182 of NZ_PQCD01000049.1, forward strand.
TCGTTAAATTTAACGCTGATATCAGACAGTACTTCAGAATCAGTCACGGCACTGACCGAGCCCTCGGCATTCTCAGCCTTGTTACCAAGCACCACGGCCGTCGCTACCTTGTGCGGGAACCAGGCATCTTCTTTGCCGCGCCAATACCACTTGTTCTGGTTGTTTTCTTCCCAAACTACCCAGTATTTGCCGGCGTCTGGATAAGGAATATTACAGAACTCGGTCACTTCGGTGTTTTTAACCGTAGACCTACAGATAACTTCATCGTCGTATTGAACCTGGTTGTCGCCGTTAGCGTCGATACCCACGTAAATACTGATATTACCTTTGTCTGCGTTAAGCTCGTCTTCCACCGTTGCCGGGCCAGAGCTGACATGTTCAGCGATAAAGCGCACCGCATCTTCAGGTACATCTACCCAAGAAACGTGCAGCGTTTCACTGGACGTATCTTGTTTTGCCGGGAACATTTCAGAGCCATTGCCATTTGGTAGCTCTTTAAGCAATAGCTCTTCGATATTCGCTTGCACCGGCTCATACACAGTCACCTGTGGCGCTGCGGCTTTACCAAGTGGCTGGTTATCCAAACGGAAGGTGGGCGCATCCGTGTGCGAGGTAAATTCAACAATCTCAGGCAGCTTGCCGCTGTCCAGAGACATTTCCACATTCATTTGCGACACGGGCACGGCAGGATCTTGAGCAATTAACTGTACTTTGCCAAATACCGTGGCACCGCGGGCACTGTCGGTAATACTTTGAGCATTTTGCCAGCTGCCCGTGATCGACAAGCGCTGCGTCTCACCTTTTTTCAGGGTAAATTGTTTTGGCTCAACATCGACATGGACACTGTATTCATCGGTAATCGTGCTGACATCCCAGGTGCCATCGACCGTTGCCGTAACTTCTCGGATCCAGTTACAGCGATAGAAACAGCGTTCGTCCACCATATTAGGGGTGTTTAATGCACCTAAGTTACCACCGCCATATGGGTTCGTAAGCTGATAGTGTTTAACCGGCACGTGCATGATGAGGCCGGCATTGACTGCTTTATCAACTTGGGCAATACCCGAGCCATGGAACCAAGGGTGAATGTTGTCATAGCGGCCCAACGCATTTTTTACATCATCGTTGGCAGTAAGCTGAATGGCAGACATCACCTCGGAAGGGGACCACTCGGGATGTGCTTGACGCACGAGTGTCATAGCCCCAGCAATATGCGGGCTGGCCATGGAAGTACCACTTTTAACACCGTAATCTGCCGGCCCAATTGAGCCAATCGCAACCTGAGCACCATAGGTGAAAGGTTGATCTGTTGTGTCTGCGGCAAGGATATCCGAACCCGGAGCGGCAATACCAGGTGCCGTGGCTTCACGGTATTGGGGCACAGCCGCATGACCGATTGAGCTGAACATAGACATGGCATCGACCATGTTTTCGTTATGCTTAATGGTGTTATTTGATTTAGGGATCGTTAAGCGGTGATCGGCACCTTCACTCAACCAGGCGACAAATTCGTTAGCGTTGCTTAGAGGTGTCATGCCAAGTGGAATGTCGGTTTCCAAGGTATAGTGCATGTTGGCGTTCGATGACTCAGTATTGTAAACAACTACAGCCGCAGCACCTGCGTCTTTAGCATGTTTTACCTTGTCGGCGAGGGCGCCATTTTCACTATTGCTGTCGGAGCGGGCGCAGAACACGATTTCACCATTGGTAAAGGTGTTGGCAAAGGGCTGTTCACAGAATTCGTTGCCATAATCAGAGGCCAGTACCACAGGGCCGGTAATGTCACTTAAGAATGTCCCGTAGATATCTGTGCGCCAGCTGCGAGGAGGGGTAATGCCTCCTTCAAGATTGATGGCACGAGATGATTGGGCGATGGAAAACGAACGGCCCGTTTGTGTTGAGCCTACGGATAGTACCCAAGGAGAGACGTGCTGCACGGAGCCATAGGTTCCAGCGTTACCGGCAGAGGCCGAAACGTTTATGCCTGCTTCATGAGCGGCTAAAAAGGCCAGCTCCACGTCATCGTTGTGGGGATCCCAACCACCGGAGATAGAGTAGTTAATAACGTCTACGCCATCGATGATCGCTTGTTCAATTGCGGCAACCAGGGGGACGGTTGGGCAGCCGATGTATTTATCCAAGGCACCGACCTGACCGGGTAAACAGGCCTGGTATGAAATAATGTTGGCATGAGGAGCCACACCGGATACTTGGTCTAACGTAATGCCTGTCTCAATGCCCTGTGAGGTGGCAGCCAGAGCAGGCAGTTTATGCTTTACGTTATAGACAATGTTACCCGCGGCGGTACTTGCGGTGTGGGAGCCATGGCCATTGAAGTCCAAGCCCACTTCAGGACGAGTTTCACCGTAAGGCCCCGCTTCAGGGTCGCTGTAGGCCGAGGTAATATCTGGGTGTGACCAAATACCGATAAGTTTATCATTACACAGGTCTTCATAGCCTTCGATTTTACAATCGTGAAGGTAGTTGCCACTGCCCAGTGGGTTCATTACGGTATAGCCGTCATCGCCCGTGGCTTGGAACATAGGGTGCTCTGGGTTAATCCCCGTATCAACCACACCGACGAGCATGCCTTCACCCTTTAGGCCCGTGCTGGAGCCATACTGAGTGTTTGCCCATGCTTCTTTTGTGCCAATGCGTCCGTGGCTGGTATCCGTCAGTAAATCATAGGTTTGTACCGCGCGCACGCTGGCTACTTCTGGCAGCTTCGAAAGGCGCTCGGCATCGGCGGTGCTTAAATATGAGGCAATACCATTGATAGCAATTTGAAAACTATGCTCGACCGCGATATTGATACCGGTTTGGCGCTTAACGCTTGAAACGAAACTTGTTTGTTTCTGCTTCAACGAGTCAATGTAGTTCGCCACCTCAGGCTTGGCCAGTGGATTTTGCTGGCGGGCGCCGAGCGTATTGTCAGCAAATAAGGCGGTTTGTGAACCGTCTTGTTGCAGCTCTTTATGCAGGGCAGCCGGCGTATCGCGAAGGCGAATTAAATAGGTATGCGAAGGAGCATCATCAGGCCCGGCAACAAATTTTTGGGGTGGTCGAATCATCACATTACGGCCATTACCCTGAAGCAGAGAGGGCTCTTCAATATTGGCCTTTTGCGCTTCCATACGGGCTGCAATGGCTTGAGAGTTAAATTCGATCTTATCTACTTTTAGTGCCGAATTAGGCGCAGAAGGCAAGGTCGTAGCACCAAGGCTCGCTACATACATTGCCGTTAAGGTAGCTAAAGCAGTTTTAGCAAAAACCTTGTTATGACGTTTCATGTTTCCATCCTGTTGATTAGATGATTGTTATTGTTAGTGGTGAATAAGCATTCACGTTTTAGGGTTATAACAACTTGGTTTTCGGGAGGGTATTAGGGGAAACCCTAGTATGAAATGTACCGAATTTAGCCTCTTGACCCTGGATCTATGGGCGCGGTATTGTTTCTCGATTGTTTTTTTTGTAGAAAACATATTGAAGTTTGTTGCATTTTTTGTCATTGCACTGAGTGTTCAAAGTGCTTTTGCAAGTCTAAGTTTTCATCATGTCGGCATAGATCTGGGCTCGATTATCGATATTGAATTCGATAGCCAAGGTGTGATGTGGTTGGCCTCTCGTGAGGGGTTGTATCGCTATGATGGTAGTCGCTTGCGGCATATTTCTTCTGAGGATGGTTTGTCCGATGATGATATACGCTCGTTAACCATTGATATGTACGACAATATATGGATAGCCACGAACTCGGGTGGACTCAATATCTTTGACCCAGAAACGGGCTCGGTGCAGCGCTTTAGACAAACCTCTTCGCCGAACTCTTTGTCCAATGATTCCGTCTATGATGTCGCCTTTGTCGGCAAGGATCGCGCCTGGGTGAGCACACAAAACGGTCTAAATCTTTTTGATATTCAAAGTGGCACGTTTACGCGGTATTTTCATAAAGCAAATGATCCTCAGAGTGTTTCTGCTAACTACGGTTATTCATTATTTGTTGATGATAGCCAAAGGTTATGGGTCGCGACCTTAGGCGGAGGGGTGTCTGTCTATAATCCCGAGCAGGATAATTTTGAACAAATCTGGTTGAGTCGTTACACCACATTTAAAAACAGCGATGGAGTGTTTGCTATCAGACAATTGTCGTCAGAGCTGTTCCTATTCGCTACTCGTACCGGCTTGTATCGCTATCACTACGCCAGCAAGCAACTAGAGCCGGTGACCCTTTCGTCTGAACCAGGACAAGAGCTTGGAACCGTGACCGACTTGGCGTTAGATCAGAGTAAAGTCTTTGTCTCCACGCTCAATGACGGTGTCTTCGTCTATGATATTCAAACGGCTTCACTGAGCGCTGCAAATCCGAGTGAGCTGGGTTCCCGTCTGCAGACCCCAGCGGTGCCCATTTACAGTTTGGCCCTATACGAATCCCAGCTATTTATCGCCACTTTAAGTAAAGGCCTATATAGCTCACGAATTAACTATAACGACCTTGATGCGCGACTAATGCGCACGGATGTGATGGGCGACCTGACCAATATCACCAGCGTGGATATTGTTGACAATGGAGACCCTGTATTCGGTAGCTTTGGTGCTGGCTTGATGGTAACCCAAGGCGATGAGTCATTGGTGAGAGTTGATCAAGGAAGTGTTCAAGGGATCTCGGCCGCTCAGTTCCGGCGTTTACGAGAGCAATACCCAGAGATAACTAAAGTAGGGATCCTGGCCGTCGATTTTGATAGCGAGCGAAATAGGCTTTATTTGGGCACCACGGTCGGGTTGTGGGCTATCGACTTGAATACCGAGCAGTTGCTGAAAATTGCTCGCTATCGCCATACAGAGATTGGCTATGTGAACGCCTTACACATAGACGACAATGGCGATGTCTGGTTTGGCAGTGGCGGCTTAGGCTTGATGCTTTGGTCGGGAAAATCTCAGCTCCTGATAGGCTTTAACAAGCATGAAGTGCCTAACTCGGGGCTCAGCGGCGACTATGTCACGACGCTAAAAAGGGATGGACGCTATCTCTGGGTGGGAACCCGCTCCAACGGCCTCAGTCGCTGTGAGATCAAACCCTTAAAATGTGACCACCTAGACTCGCTCACTGGCAGTGCATCACATTTTAATGTGACAGCAATCGGCAAGTTGAGTAATGGCAACGTCATGTTTGCAACACGAGGTGGTGGGGTCTTTGAGCTAACGAATACGAGCACAGGCACCAGCCTACACAATGTCACCGAGGAGCAGGGCTTAAACTCAAACATTATTTTAGCCGTTGAGGAAGACAGTGATGGCAGCGTTTGGCTGGCAACGGCCAAGGGGCTTTCACGGCTAAGCCAAAGCCGTGATGATGTTGTCAATTATCCAATCGATGAGTTGGTAGGCACCCCCCAGTTCAATGCCCATGCCAGCGCTCAAAACGAGGATGCGCTTTTTTTCGGTGGACTCGAGGGCGTGATACGAATTAACAAGCATACAAAAATGCCTGCAGACGTTGAACATGCGCTGATTTTAAATGCGAAGGTGAAGCAAGAAGACAAGACGTTGAAGATCACCACCAATAGTTCCTTGTCGGTGGGCCCAAGAAGCATAATCGAACTCGATTTTGCCTTGTTGGATTATGGCGTAGGTACCAAAGAATATGAGTATCGACTCAGTGCCCATGAGGCCTGGCAAGCCATCGGAGCGACCCAACAATTCTTGCTGCACCATTTGTCTGCGGGGAGTTACCAAATCCAGGTTCGTAGTCGAGATTTCACCGGCCGCTGGCAATACAGCAAGCCCCTGCTTGTGAAGGTAAACCCACACTGGTGGCAAACACCCTGGTTTGTTTTATTCCTAGTCTGTGGAGCGCTTGTGGCCATGTGGTGGTGGCACAAAATGCGCACCCAAAGGCTGCATCAGCGCAATCAGGATTTATTGCGTTTGCAAGCGTTAAAGCAGCAGGCAAAGGAGCAAGAAAGGCGGCACATCTCTCGGGAGTTGCACGATGAAATAGGGCAAAACCTGACGGCGTGCAAACTCGGTCTGCAAATGCTTAACTTGCAACAGCAAAGCCCCGCCGTGTGTGATCAAGTCGCGGGGAGCGTGTCCTTGCTTGATAAAATTATCAGTCAAACACGTGATTTAACCCAGTCTCTGCGACCACCCATGCTCGATGAATTAGGGCTGTTTGCGGCCTTGGACAGATATTTTATAGAGCTACAAAAGCGAACTAACACACGGCTCTGTGTGTATTTAAAGCCAGATCTGGAGTCAAGCATTAGCCGTCACGGTGAACTGGCCTTCAGGGTGATTCAAGAGGCGGTGAATAATGCCTTGAAGCACGCCAACGCCAGTACCATAGAGGTGAGTGTGACGCGGGTGCGAGAGCACCTGGTACTGACGGTGGCCGATAATGGCGTCGGCATTGAGCTAAAAGACATTGAGCAATGCATTCGCAGCGGCAAGCATCTTGGCTTACTGGGGATGCGCGAGCGCTTATACCAGGTTAAGGGCGATTTAATTATTAACGCAGGGCGTCACAAAGGCTGCAAAATCAAAGCAAGGATCCCATTAAAATGACAGCGATAGAAAGCCTGGTCATGGCGGATGATCATGAATTGGTGCGCTCGGGTTTAAAGAGCTTGATTCAACAACAATTTCCTGAGATCCCCGTGCTGGAAACTGGGTCCGGCGATGGCGCGCTGGCGTTGATCCTCGAACAGCAGCCTGCATTGGCCCTGCTGGATGTAACGCTGCCAACGATGAATGGTTTGGATGTGGTTGCCAGTGCACGAAAGGCGGGATTCAAGGGCAAAATAATCATGCTCTCCATGCATCACTGGCCAAAGTATGTTGCCCGAGCCTGGCTCAACGGCGCCAACGGCTATGTGTTGAAAGACTCTGCCTTTGAAGAGTTGCTGGTGGCCATTAATTCGGTGATGAAGCATGAGCGCTATTTATCAAAAGGCATTTGTGCCCAGGCCGTAGACGATGTTTTAGAGTACATGGATGCGGAGCAAGAAGAGCTGCTTACACCGCGGCAAAGGCAGGTATTGCAGCTGGTGGCGGAAGGGCACTCGTCTAAGTACATCGCCAGTGAACTCAATGTCAGTTTAAAAACCGTTGAGGCTCACCGCAGCTCAATTATGAACAGGCTAGGCATTCATGATCTTGCCGGCTTGATTAAAGCGGCGATCAGTTTGGGACTCACGGAGCTGGATTAGTGAAAAGGGCCTGGCGATTGCCGCTGCTGCGCTCTTTCTTCAGCTATTCCGTCTTATCCTTAAATTCACATAGGTCTTCGATAATACAGCTGCCACAGCGCGGTTTACGCGCCACACAGGTGTAACGGCCATGGAGAATAAGCCAGTGGTGCACATCGACCTTAAACTCTTTGGGCACCACTTTTTCTAGCTTTTGCTCAACCGCCACCACGTCTTTGCCCATGGCAAACTTGGTGCGGTTAGAGACGCGGAAAATATGGGTATCGACGGCTATGGTGGGCCAGCCGAAAGCTGTATTAAGGACCACGTTAGCGGTTTTTCTGCCTACGCCTGGAAGGGCTTCTAAGGCCTCGCGATTTTCCGGTACTTCGCCGCCATGCTGCTCTACCAGAATTTGGCACATCTTGTAGACGTTATTGGCTTTGGAGTTAAACAGGCCGATGGTTTTAATGGCTTCGCGCAACTCTTCTAGGCCTAAATCAAGAATCGCTTGTGGCGTATTGGCGCGTGGAAAAAGCTTGCGGGTGGCTTTGTTAACGCCCACATCCGTAGCCTGCGCAGACAAGGTAACGGCAACCAGCAGCTCAAACGGCGAGCTGTATTCCAGCTCTGTTTCTGGATGAGGATTGGCTTCGCGTAAACGCTCTAAAATCAGGCGTCGTTTTTCTTTATTCATGTTCTGCCCTTGTTATTTTTATACAGTTTCGCGTGGACGCTAGTCTAAGCTGGTGACCCGAGCGCGAGGCCCTTTCAACTGCTCGGCATTCGGAGCCAGTTGTTTCGCCTTTAACTGGGCATCAATCAGGTTTTTAGCGGCAATCAGCAAGCCCAAACCGATAAAGGCACCTGGGGGTAAGATGGCCAGCAAAAATTGATGATCAAAATGAATGATGTCCAGGCGCAGGCTCTGTGCCCAGGGTCCCAGTAGCAGGTCGGCACCATCGAATAAGGTGCCTTGGCCAATCAATTCACGCATGGCGCCGAGAATACATAAAATGATTGCAAAACCAAAGCCCATCATTAAGCCATCCCAGGCGCTGAGCAGGGCGTTATTCTTTGACGCAAATGCCTCGGCGCGGCCGATAATGGCGCAGTTGGTCACGATCAGGGGAATGAAAATTCCCAGTGATTGATACAGGCCGAAGGTAAAGGCATTCATCAGCAATTGAATGATGGTTACGAAGGCGGCAATGATCATCACAAACACAGGAATACGAATGTCTTTTGGCACCCAGTTACGCACCAGAGACACGGTGACATTTGAACCCACTAATACCAACAGGGTAGCTATGCCAAGCCCGAGAGCATTGGTGATGGTGCTGCTCACCGCCAGCAACGGACACAGGCCAAGCAGTTGCACTAGGGCCGGGTTATTAGCCCAGACACCGTCTTTAAAAAGGGTTTTGTAATCACTCATGATGACTCTCCCGGGTTGCAGCTATTGTCCGCTTGGGCCAGGGTGTTGAAATTATGCTGTGCATAAATGACGGTGTTTTTTACCGCACCGACCACGGCGCGCGGGGTTATGGTGGCGCCGGTAAACTGATCAAAGGTACCGCCGTCTTTTTTCACCGCCCAACGGGGGTCATCCTGGCTGCGCACCTGTTGGGAACTGAAGCTGTTGATCCAGTCACTGCGCTTGGCTTCTATCTTATCGCCAAGGCCAGGCGTTTCATTATGTTTGGTTACACGCACGCCCGCAACCGTGCCATCTGGATAGATAGCGCTGAGCAGCTCGATATTGCCACTGTAACCATTAGGCGCCGTGCTTTGCATCACCAAGGCCACCACCTTACCTTGCTTGCGGGCCCGGTATATTGTGTAGCTAGGTTGTGGCCCCAGTTCCTGGCTGCGTATCTGAGTGCAGTCAAGGTACAGCTCATTGTCATAGGCTGACTCCGGAAGCACTTGGTGCAGCAGCCCCTGGAGCTGTTTTTTCTCTTGAATGGCAATCTTAGGCGCGGTGAATTGCTGGACCAGGGTCACCGCACCTGTGGTCACCAGTGCGAAGGCACTCAAGATAGCGCCATTTTTAACCATAGATGAGAGGATCATGATTTTGCTCCATGCCCATAGGTGCGCGGTTGGGTATAGTGATCAATTAACGGCACCGCCATGTTCATCAGTAACACGGCAAAGGCCACCGCATCCGGGTAGCCTCCGAAGGTGCGGATCAAATAGACGATCACGCCAATGGCGGCGCCATAAATCAGGCGGCCACGATTGGTCGTGGATGCCGACACCGGATCCGTGGCGATGAAGAAGGCACCCAGCATGGTGGCGCCACTGAGTAAGTGGAAGGCTAAGCCGGGTTGATTGCCCGAATCAAAGATATAGCCGATGCTGGCACACAGCGACAGGGCTGCGAGCATGGCTACGGGAATATGCCAATTGATCACTCGCTGTTGCAGTAGCAATAAGCCACCAAGCAGATAGGCGGTGTTAACCCACAGCCAACCTATGCCCGCGGTTTCACCAAAAACCGGTTTTACCATGCTCTCGGCCACGGTTAAACCATGGCTGACATCGGTGCGCAGGGTATCCAAGGGGGTGGCCATGGTAATGCCATCGACGTTGGAGCGCAGTTGCTCCAAGCTGTATCCAGATTGACTATAGTTGCTGAAAATCATACTTAGCTCATCAAGCAAACCGACCTGATGATGCATCAATTCTGCCGGGGGTAACCAAGAGGTCATTTGCACAGGGAAAGACACCAGCAGCAACACATAGCCCGCCATGGCTGGGTTAAAGAGGTTGCCGCCTAAGCCACCATAAAGCTGCTTAACAAAGACGATGGCGAAGAAGCAGCCGATCACTATCACCCACCAAGGCGTCAAGGGGGGAATACTCACCGCCAATAATAGTCCGGTCAACCAGGCGCTGCCGTCTTGCAGGGTGTGCCACATTTTACGGCCGCGCATATAGAGCACCGCGGCTTCAAACAGGGTGACGCACACCAGGGCTAACACCAGCTGGATCAAGACACCGGTGCCGAAAAAATAGCACTGCGCCAATATTCCCGGCACCGCAGCCAGTGCTACCATCAGCATCACACCGGTGAGCGACTTATGGCTGTGTTTATATGGTGAACTCATCATATTGAGCTTCATGATGGATCCTCATCATCTGAGTTGTTATCCGCGTCTCGTGCGGCTTTTTTGGCCTTGGCACGGGCGATGGCGGCGGCGACGGCCGCTTTCTTTTTATCTTCTGGCGATTGTTCAGCTGCCGGCGTGTTGGCGTTATCGCTAGTGTCGTCCTGAGCCTCATCGCTTTGCGCTGCCTTGGCCGCTTTCTTCGCCTTGGCGCGAGCAATTGCCGCGGCAACCGCTGCTTTTTTCTTGTCTTCGGCCGATTGTGCCTCTGACGATGCCGTGTCAGCGTCTGCATATTGCTCAGTCGAAGGCTCGTCCGCGGCTTGCGCTGCCTTCTTCGCTTTAGCCCGTGCGATCGCCGCTGCGACGGCGGCTTTCTTTTTATCCTCAGGAGATTGCTCTGGCGCAGGTGTGGTTACATCACCGCTTGTCTCTACCTGTGCCTCATCGGCTTCGGCTGCCTGAGCGGCTTTTTTCGCTTTGGCACGGGCTATGGCGGCGGCTACGGCCGCTTTTTTATCGTCCAGCGCCGGTGCATCGGCGTCTTCGGCCTGGGCGGCTTTTTTCGCTTTGGCACGGGCTATGGCGGCGGCTACCGCTGCCTTTTTATCGTCCTGCGCCGGTGCATCGGCGTCTTCGTCCTGGGCGGCTTTTTTCGCTTTGGCGCGGGCAATGGCGGCGGCTACAGCCGCTTTTTTATCGTCTTTTGCTACGGGCTCAGGAGTGTCCGATTGCTGCTTTTGCTCTTTATACAAGCGCGCCTGTTCTTTACGCGCAGCGCGCTCCTGCGCTACGTCACTGTTATCCGGCTCAAGTTGTTCGCCCGCCTTTTTCGCTTTCGCACGGGCAATGGCGGCGGCAACCTTGTTTTGTCATCGCCCTTGTCTGCTTGCTTGCGTTTTACTCGCGCCAGCGCCTCGGCCACTTTCTCTTTGCTTTGTGAGTCTTGCTCTGTGCTGCGACGAGGGCGTTTATGGCGGTTGCGACGCTCTTCTTGTTCGCGCTCCAAGCGTTCCTTACGGGCTTCAAAGCGCTCCTTGGCGCGGTCCGATTTAATTTGCTCGATCTGCTGCTCGCGAATTTCCGCCTTGGCCACACGATAATACTGAACCAAAGGTATTTCACTGGGGCAAACATAGGCGCAGGCACCGCACTCGATACAATCAAATAACTGGTGCTCTTCGAGCTTTTTATATTCCTTGGTCTTGGCAAACCATTGCAACTGCTGTGGCAATAGCGAGGCTGGGCAGGCATCGGCACAGGCGCTGCAGCGAATACAGGCGCGCTCTTCGCCAGGCATCGGCATTTCCGCTGCGCTTGGCGCCAAAATACAGTTAGTGGTTTTCACTACGGGAATGCGTACCGTTGGCAGGGTAAAGCCCATCATGGGACCGCCCATGATCACCCTTTGCATCGGCTCAGGTGTAAAGCCTTGCTGTGCCAATAGGTGTTTTACCTCGGTACCCAGCAAGGCCCAAACGTTACGTTGCTCTGCCAGGGTGTCACCGGTGACCGTGACCACACGTTCAATCAGTGGCTTACCAAGCTCAACGGCTTGTTGCACTGCGTACATGGTGCCAACGTTTTGCACCAGCACGCCGATATCGGCGGGGATACCGCCGGCAGGCACTTCTTTGGACGTTAAAATTTGAATCAGCTGTTTTTCCCCCCCGGATGGGTACTTGGTGGGGATGGCGCGTACCTGCATATCGTCAATATTGGCAGAGGCCTGCTCCATGGCTGCTATCGCCTTGGGCTTATCGTCTTCAATGGCGATAAGAGTGAGCTTGGGTTGCAACAGATGGCGCAATACCTCGATACCGCGCACGATTTCCTCACTGTGCGCTTGCATCAGCACATCGTCGGCGCTGATATAGGGCTCGCATTCGGCGCCATTAATGATCAGCACATCGATTTGTTGCTTGGTTGAGGCCTTAATATAGGTCGGGAAGCCAGCGCCGCCCATGCCTGAAATACCGGCAAAATGCAGTATGTCTACCAAGCGCTCTGCAGTCAGCTCGCGGTAGTTAGGGTGGGGCACTAACTCACACCAACGGTCTTCGCCATCGGGTTCGATAATAATGCTGAGTTCAGGCAGTGCCGAAGGGTGTGCTGACGGCATTGGGGTAATATCGATGATGCGACCGGACGTAGGTGCATGTACTGGAACCGACCAGTTGGCATGGGGTTTGGTTAATGCCTGACCTTTAAGCACCTGCTCATGCACATTGACCAGCAGGTGTCCCTGAGCACCGATATGCTGTTTTACCGGCAGCACCAGGCGCGGCGGCAACGGCAGGATATGGATGGGCAGCGAGTTTGACTGGCTTTTGTTTACTGGCGGGTGCACACCACCAGGGCTTGGCCAAAGTTGTCCGCGACTAATTCGAGCTAATAAAGAGTCCAACACTGCACCTCTTAATCAATTTGTGTCACGGGGATGGCTTGCAACTGCCATTTCCACGTTTGTTTGGTTTGCGCGACCGGCACCATGTCGATGCAATCCACCGGGCAGGGGTCGACACATAAGTCGCAGCCAGTGCATTCGTCAATCAGTACCGTGTGCATCTGTCGCGTGGCGCCAACGATGGCATCGACCGGACAGGCCTGAATACATTTGGTACAGCCGATACATTCGTCTTCGCGAATATAGGCCACTTTTTTTTCCGGCTCGGCTTGCTCGCCCCCGGCCAAGGGAGTTGCTTCCACGCCCATAAGATCCGCTAATTTTTTGACCGTGGCATCACCGCCTGGTGGGCACTTGTTGACCTCATCACCATTGGCGATGGCTTCGGCATAGGGGCGACAGCCCGGATAGCCGCACTGACCACATTGGGTTTGCGGCAAAATGGCATCGATTTGCTCGACAATGGGGTCGCTTTCAACGCGAAAGCGCACCGCGGCAAAGCCGAGGATTACGCCGAACACTAACGCTAATATGCCCACTGCACAGAGGGCGTAAAATAAAATCATCATTAAAACTTAACTAATCCGCTAAAGCCCATAAAGGCCATAGACATTAATCCGGCGGTGACCATGGCGATGGCCGCCCCCTTAAAAGGCACCGGCACATCGGCCCCGGCCAGACGCTCCCGCATCGCGGCGAACAGCACCAGCACCAGCGAAAAGCCCACGGCGGCGCCGAAGCCGTAGACGGCCGACTCGACAAAACTATGCTGCTCTTTAATATTTAACAAGGCCACCCCAAGCACGGCACAGTTGGTGGTGATCAGGGGTAAGAAGATACCGAGTAAGCGGTAGAGTGTGGGTGAGGTTTTTTGTACTACCATTTCGGTAAATTGCACGACCACGGCGATCACCAAGATAAAGCTCATGGTGCGTAAAAAGGTCAGCTCTAAAGGCAGCAGGATATATTGATTCACCAGGTAACTAGTGACGGAAGCCAAGGTCAGTACAAAGGTGGTGGCCAGTGACATGCCAACGGCGGTATCCAGTTTGCTAGATACGCCCATAAAGGGGCACAGACCCAAAAACTGTACTAATACGAAATTGTTGACCAATACGGTACTGACAAGCAGTAAGAGATATTCCGTCATAGGCACCCAAGAAGCTGAAAAGAACCGAACTATTATCCTTATTTCTCGGTCATTTCACAACAGTTGCGATGGTCATTTGCGAGATTGTGGCGGTGCTGAGACCGCCATGTTTGTGCTTAGGCGGTTTTGGCGTCGGAGCTGCCGCGGATCACCAGGCTTGGAGTGAAGATACGAGTGATGTCTTTATCTTGATTGCGTGCGCCCCGGGTTTTGCTGAACAAAAGTCGTGCCGCATGCTGGGAGATCTCATCATTATCCTGATGGGCGGTGGTCAGCTTGGGCCAGGTCTGCTTGGAGAAGGGGGAGTCCTCAAAGCCGGTAATGGCCAACTCACCGGGAATGGCAATATTCATTAGACGCGCGGCAAACAAGGCACCGGCGGCGATTTCATCGTTACCGCCCATCACCGCGGTGATGCCCTGGCGATTGTTATCTTTTAGTAGCTCTTTGGCGCCCTCGACGCCAGATTCAAAGGAATATTCGCCGCGGTAGAGCAGGGATTCTCGGGCTTCAATTTTATGATCGGCCAGTGCTTGTTGATAGCCAGCCAAGCGTTCTGCGGTGGATTTGTGTCCCTGATCACCACAAATAAAGGCAATGTTTTTATGACCATGCTGCAACAGGTGAGAGGTGATCTCGTAGGCCGCCGCATAGTCATTCACATAAATACAGGAATTGTTGTCGTTGTCATCGCCGCGACCAGAAAGAATGCGCACATAGTGCATGTTCATCTCATCCAGTTCGTCGATCAGCTCCTGTTGCTCCGACAAGGGAGGGGTGAGCACCAGACCGGCGATACGGGAGCGACGGATCATGGTTTTTAGCTCGGTTTTCATGTTGTCATCGGCATAGCTGCAGGGGTGGATAACCAGCTCATAGCCTTCTTGACGGCAACGAGAGAGCACACCGTTTTGCATGTCTATTACATAATAGGCATTGGGGTTGTCATAGACTAAACCTATGGCGTAGGAAGAGGTACCGGCTAGGTTACGGGCAGCGAGGTTGGGTTGGTAATTTAGCTCTTTGACCGCGGCCATCACCAAATCATGGGTCTTTTTGCGTACCGAAGGTTCGTTGTTAATTACCCGCGAAACCGTTTTCATTGACACCCCGGCCAGTTTCGCAACGTCATTGATGGTTACTTTCATGAGCGTTTCTTATTATCTCGGCAGCGCAAGGCGATGCCCGTATTTGTTACCTAATTAGTGTGTCTAATTAGTGACCTAGTGGCGTAGCTCCCGGCTTTTTCTCGCCATGCAGCGTATGGTTGCGACAATTTCTTACCGCTTAGCCCAGATAAGCCAAGTTGGCGAGCCAGTTCGGCAAACTAGGTTCCAGCAGCTGTTTTCAAAGAAAAATGACTCTAGGTCAATTTTTCATTGAGTGTATCTAAAGTTATGAATAATTAGCAGAGAAAATTTTAAATTTTCCTAATGATACCGGTGTCAAGGACGAAAATATGCGCTATGATCCGCTCATAAAATTTAAAATTAGCCATTTGACAGCGTTGTCATTTTAACTTAACGTTCACTTTTAACGGCAATTTAAAATGCAAGATTGGTGGGTTTGTCCTCGAACTTTCACAAAAATAGAGAAAAATGTGGTGAGAGTGAGTCGATTCGTGGTCAGGGACCGCGAAGGCCTATTAATCTAGTTAGAAATATAAGGAATTAACAATGGTAGCAAGTCGTTCACAATTAACTAGTTGGCTGGCGCTTAAAGAGCAGGCAAAGGGGTTGAAAAACACGCACCTTAAAGACTTGTTTGCAGCCGACCAGAACCGTTTTGATACGCTGTCATTGACCATTCCCGGGGTGTTATTTGACTACTCCAAGCAATTGATAGATGTGCAGGTGCGCGACACATTAGTCGAGCTGGCAGAACAATGTGACTTGCCCAAATGGCGCGACAAAATGTTTGCCGGTGACAAGATTAATTTCAACGAGCAACGCGCGGTTTTGCATACCGCACTGCGTAATCCGGGTAATCGGGCTATCAAGGTTGACGGCGTAAATGTTGTTGAACAGGTACACAATGAGCTGGCAAAAATGGCCGCCTTTGTCGACAAGGTACGCAGTGGTCAATGGCTGGGTTATAGCAATAAAGCCATTCGTGACGTCGTCAGTATTGGTGTTGGTGGCTCGAATTTAGGCCCGCAAATGGCCACCGAAGCTCTGGCAAGTTATGCCGATGAAACCCTTGGGGTGCATTATATCTCTAACGTTGATGGCGTGCAGATTGCACAGGTATTAAAGCGGCTCGACCCAGAAACTACCTTGTTTGTGGTGTCATCGAAAACCTTTACCACGTCAGAGACCATGACCAATGCCACCACTGCGGTGCGTTGGCTAAAAGACGCAGCAAAAAATGATCAGGCCGTGGCCAAGCATTTTGTTGCGGTGAGTACGAATTTACAAAAAACCGCCGAGTTTGGCATTGCCGATGAAAACGTATTCACCATGTGGGATTGGGTTGGTGGTCGATTTTCGATGTGGAGTGCGATAGGTTTGCCTATCGCTTTGTACCTCGGCTTTGAGGCCTTTACAGAATTATTGGCCGGGGCGTTTGAGATTGATGAACACTTTTGCCAGGCACCTTTGGCCGCCAATATCCCTGTATTAATGGGGTTATTGAGCGTTTGGAATACCAGCTTTTTAGATCATCGAGCCCAGGCCATTTTGCCCTATGATCAGGCCCTGCATATGTTGCCGGCCTATCTGCAGCAAGGTGAAATGGAAAGTAATGGTAAGGCGGTAAACTTTGCCGGCGAGTCCGTGAACTACAATACGGTGCCCTTGATCTGGGGTATGACGGGGATCAATGGCCAGCATGCTTTTTACCAGTATCTGCACCAAGGCACGACCATAGTTCCAGCGGACTTTATCGCCTCGGTACAGCCGCAAACGGACGTTGAGAGACATCATGATGTTCTTATGTCGAACTTCTTCGCCCAAAGCGAGGCCATGATGAATGGCGTTGATGCCGAGCAGGTCCGAGCCGACTTGCTGCAAAAGGGTGTCAGTGAGCAACAAATAGAAACGCTTATTGCCCATAAAATTCATCAGGGCAATCGGCCAACAAGCTCGCTTATCCTCGATAAGGTCGATGCTCGAGGGCTAGGGCGCTTAATTGCCTTGTATGAACACAAGATATTCGTGCAGGGGATCGTTTTAGAGATTTGCTCCTTCGATCAATGGGGCGTCGAGCTTGGCAAGGGACTGGCAAAGAATATCGAGTCAGAGCTGCGTGCACACAGTGTTGGGGAGCACGATAGTTCAACGCAGGGACTGATGGCGTATTATCTTAATAAACGCCACTAACAAATTAGCTGCTTAGCAGCGAAGCCATTAATGCCTTCTTCCTGAAGGGGGACGGCTTACAGAATACCTTTGAACGGGTAGCGCTGGAGTCTTTGGGGCCTGTATTTTTGTGAGAGGAATTACAGTGACCCTAAAGCTCATTTATTCCCAAGCTCCGATTGCTAGATATCTAGGGTCGGAGCTTTGCCTTTTTCGTCAGCACCAATAAGTAAACGCTGGCGCTAACGGCTATCGGCACCCATGAGTGCACACTAACATCAGGGTCACTAGCCTAGCGCTTGTTATAATTCCCAATAAGAACAACGAATGTGCCACTTGCAGGCTTGGCATCGCTGGCTTGTCGGAACACACAATAAACAGGTAGAGAGTAAATCATGCTAAATCCTTTTGATATCATCATCTTTGGTGGCGGCGGCGACCTTGCTTTGCGCAAGTTGCTACCGGCCATGTATCGCGCTTATCAGGAAGGGAACTTGCCACAAGGAACGCGGATCTTACCTACCGTACGCGGCACAGAGCAACGTGATGCGTATATTGACACCGCACACAGCGCCCTTAAAGAGCACCTGAGTAAAGGTGAATACAACAATAAAGACTGGCAAGCCTTTGCCAAGTATCTGGTGCCCGTGGTGGTTAATGTAACCGAGGCCGACGCCCACTGGGATGAGTTGAAAGCGATACTTGGTGAGCATGATGAAGATAAATCACGCGTCTTTTACCTTTCCTTGCCGCCGGCGGTATACGGCACCTGCTGTGAAATTCTCTCCACCAAGGGATTGATCACCGACACCTCGCGAGTGGTGGTGGAAAAGCCCATCGGCTACTGCGGTAAATCCGCGGAGCAGATCAATGCCAAGATCGCTCAATATTTTAGCGAAGAGCAGATTTTCCGTATCGACCACTACCTGGGCAAAGAGACGGTGCAAAATCTGATGGCGCTGCGTTTCTCCAATTCGGTATTTGAAAACCTGTGGGATGCCAAAACCATAGACAACATTCAAATCAGTATTTCCGAGACCGTGGGCCTGGAGAGCCGCGCCGGCTTCTATGATAAGGCCGGGGCGCTGCGCGATATGATCCAAAACCACTTGTTGCAGTTACTGTGTTTGGTAGCCATGGAGTCGCCGCATAAGCTCAATGCCAACTCCATTCGCACCGAAAAATTAAAAGTGCTTGAGGCGCTGCGCCCGCTAGTGGCCGAGCAGGTTGACGACAATATCGTGCGTGGTCAGTATGTACCGGGCGAGCTCGATGGCAAAATCGTCCCGGGATACCTCGAAGAGTTGGCAGACGGTCCTAGTAATACCGAAACCTTTGTTGCCATTCGGGCGCATATTGATAACTGGCGCTGGGCGGGCGTGCCCTTTTATCTGCGTACCGGCAAGCGCATGAAAAAACGTTGTGCCGAAATCGTGGTGGAGTACAAACCGGTCTCTCATAATGTCTATGATGAGAGTGTGGGCCCCATTCAACCAAACCGCTTGGTGATCCGCTTGCAGCCGGAAGAAAGCATTCAACTCACGCTGATGTCAAAGCGTTTAGACAACCTCGAGATGCAGCTTGAGCCGGTGACCTTGAACATTGAATTATCCGAGTCCTATGGTTCGGGTTTTCATTCCGATGCCTATAAGCGCTTGATGCTTGATGCCGCGGCCAATAACCCGGCGCTCTTTATTCACCGTGATGAGGTACGTCAGGCCTGGCAGTGGATTGATCCCATTATTGAACGCTGGCAAGAGCAAGGTGCTCCGGCCTTGTACCGTGCCGGTACCTGGGGGCCAGTCGATGCCGATGAACTGTTGGCGGAAACAAAGCATCGTTGGTTCAACACCGGGGAGGGCGCTTAATGGTGACCATCAAAGAGCATTTTTTTGACTCAAAAGAGCAGATGACCCAAGCCCTGGCAGCATCGCTTGCAGAGCGTTTAACCTCTGCTCTAAACGAACGTCAACGTGCGTCGTTACTGGTATCCGGTGGTTCGTCACCGGCGCCGGCCTATAAGTATCTATCGGGCCTAGACATCGCCTGGGATAAGGTTGACGTAGCCATGGTTGACGAGCGCTGGGTCGATGCCGACCATGACAAAAGTAACGAAAGCTTTATTAACAGCACCTTGTTGCAAGATAAGGCCGCCAGCGCCAACTTTATTACCATGAAAAACGGTGCTGCCACAGCCGAGGCCGGAGTAGAGCAGTGTGAGCAAATGTATGCACAGATACAGCGCCCGTTCGATGTCACCATCTTGGGCATGGGCCCGGATGGTCATACCGCGTCGTTATTTCCTCATGCGCAGGGGTTAGAAACGGGTTTGTCGTCGCCACAACTGGTGTGTGCAATTAATGCCATCGAAAGCGAGGTGACCGGCGCTATTACAGAACGTATGACCCTCACCTTGCATGCCATTGCTCAGTCGCGAGTGGTTAAGTTGTTGATCAGCGGCGAGGAAAAACTGGCTGTCTACAAAGAAGCAAAAGCCGGTGGCGACGTGCAGGCGATGCCTTTACGGGCTGTGTTACAGCATCCAGACATCGAACTGGAAGTATACTGGGCTCCGTAAATAATTACCCGTAAGGCTTGGCCTTTAAAATACAGAAAACGCAGCTTAGACTGCGTTTTTTTATGGCCTTGGGAGGGCTTCATCCGTGTCTCAGGCATGGCTGCTTTATATGGCAATCGTATTTAGCAATTGCGCATCTTGCAATCACAACCGCACATTAACCCGCACTTATCGCGTACTTTACTCTTACTCTACAATTTGTGCTATATTCGCCGCGATTCAATCCACAAACCCGCTATGGCTCATTGCTAAATCAAATAAAATCAATTTGTTACAATTAAATTAGTGCTTTTTTTAAACTAAAAAGACAAAAGATGTAGCGAATTTGTAATTTTGAGTGTATGGTTTGTTAGTAGATGACAGCGTTGTCATCATCACTGGGCAGAAGTGATTTGATAATCAACAAAATGATTCAAGAATAATTCAAGGGGAATCCTGTGTTAGCTAAAAATTTTAAGAAAAGCTTATTAGCAGTGAACGTCAGCCTGGCTATAGGTGCCGGTTTTTCCGGTGTTGCCGTGGCGGCCGATACGCAAACTCAATTAAAAGAAGACGTTGAGGTAATTGAAGTTCGTGGTATTCGTCGCTCACTCGCAGCGGCCATGAACACCAAACGTTTCGCCAATTCGGTAGTCGACGCTGTATCCGCCGAGGATATCGGTAAATTCCCGGACAGCGATGTGGGTGAAGCCCTAGGTCGTATTTCGGGTATCTCGGTAAACCGTCAGTTTGGTCAGGGCCAGCAGGTGTCTATTCGCGGTGCCTCGGCACAGCTTACCCGTACCTTGCTAAACGGTCATTCGGTTGCCTCAACTGGTTGGTATGACCAACAGTCTATTGACCGCAGCTTTAACTACACCCTGTTGCCACCTGAGTTAGTGGGCGGTATCGAGGTGAGTAAGTCCTCACAAGCGAATACCGTTGAAGGTGGTATCGGTGGTACCGTTAACGTGAAAACACGCAAGCCGTTGGACCTGGACGCAAACACCATTTTCGGTGGCATTAAGGCCGACTACGGCACCATCTCTGAAGAGACGGATCCAGATGTGTCGGGCCTGTACTCGTGGAAAAACGACAACGAAGACTTCGGCTTCTTGTTGGCGGCAGCCTATTCGGAAACCAGCTACCAGCGTAACGGCATCGAATCTCTGATAGGTTGGGGTGATATTGTACCCACCACCTTTCAACAAGAGCGTGAACGCACCGCAATCAATGCAGCGTTTCAGTATCGTCCAACCGACGCCCTGGAGCTGGGTCTAAATGTCATGAGCCTGGAGCTTGAAGCCAATAACGCTAATACCTCGTTATTTGCCATATTCCCGGACGACAAGGCGGCGGCCTGTGAGCAAACCAACGCTTCGGGCACCTGTACCTATTACCGTCGTGGCGCCGATGATACCAACCCGGGCTGGGCACAAACTTGGGCGCGTGCGGGCTCTATGACCTCGGATACGGTTGATTTTGATTTTAAATATGTGGCCGATAACTTTGAGGTGAGCGGTCGCATTGGTAATACCCAGTCCGACGGGGGCACCGATCTGACTTCAAACTATGGCTTCTGGTTGGGCACGCCAGCCGATTTCGCCGGTACCTATGACGCCACCGGCGAGGTGATCAAGATTGATATCGCCAATAAAGAGTTTGATGCCAGTGACTTCAACGGTGATTTATCACCGGCCGGTTGGTCACTGAAGAAGCAACCTAACTCGGACGAAGAAACTTACGCACAAGTGGACTTCACCTTCCCGGTAGACTTTGGCGCCATTACCGCCATTAAAACCGGCGTGCGCTGGGCCGATCATGAGGTTAAGCAGCTCACCTACTCGGCGAATCTAGTCGACAGTATCGCTGCGAAGAGCGCCGATAATTACTACTCAGGTACCGTATCTTCTGGCGCTGGTTTTACTTTGCCAGAGCCAAACCTGGATGCCATGATAGCCGACGGCTACGCCGCTATTGCTAGCTTTGATAATACCTCGGACGTGTACCGCTCTGGTTACGGCACCATAGAGGAAGAAAACCTGGCTATTTATCTGATGGCCGACTTCGAAGCAGAAGGGATGCGCGGTAATATCGGTGTCCGTTATGTTTCTACCGATGCCGAGTCTGACTACTATGATCTTGATGCCATGGGCAACTACGCGGATACCCTGAGCACCGACAAGGCGGACTATGATGAAGTCTTGCCCAGTGTGAACATTGCCTTTGACCTAAGCGAAGACGTGATCTTACGCGTGTCGGCGGCCCAGGTTATGTCACGCGCTAACTACGCGGATATGTTCTCAGCTTCCACTTTGGCCGGTTACAACGATGGTACCTCGGGCAATGAGGTACTGAAAAAAGGTAATATCGGTCTAGAGCCATTCAAAGCGACCCAGGCGGACTTCGGTATCGAGTACTACTTCGATAGCGACGCCATGTTCAGCGCCACTTACTTTATCAAGGACATTTCTAGCTTTACCAAAACCGATCAAGTGCTTAACCAAAGCATAGGCATTGTTGATAATGACTCAGGCGTAGATAGCTGGACCATAGCCACCATGGGCACCGGTAGCGGCGGTGAAATTCAAGGTCTTGAGCTGCAATTGCAAGATGGATTCGATAATGGCTTCGGCTATCAGGTGAACTACACCTTGGTGGACTCATCTGCACCGGCGGAAAACTTCCCGGATCGTGTATCCCTGTTTACCGATTCATCGGATCATACGGTTAACCTGGTTGGTTACTATGAAACCGACGACTTTAACGTGCGCCTTGCCTATAACTGGCGTTCTGAGTACATGATCCGTGAGTTACCTGGTTTCTATGGCAACCGTGAGCACCAGGACTACGGCACTTTGGACTTGAGCGCCAAGTACTCGGTGACAGATAGCCTGGATGTAACCTTTGAAGCCGTAAACCTGACCGAAGAAGACAGTGTACAAATCGGTGTGGCTGAAGGCGATGCCCAGGTAGTGCCTGAGCTTAAAGACGGCTATCCGGCGTGGTTCTTCGAAGGCGAAGCACGCTATAAGCTTGGCTTACAGTTCCGCTTCTAATTTAAGCTGTGCGCTACAGCAAAAAAGCCAGTGAGTCTTCACTGGCTTTTTTTATGCGTTTAAATTGCGTGCTCAGCGCTTATTGAGCCCGTGGGTACGAATGCTGTTAAGCAGCGCCCGGTTACTGGGCAACTGGGTAGCGAGTTGTTTGCCCTTAGCGACCAGGGCCTCTTGTAACTGGGCGCTTTGGCTGCAATCAATGCGCATCGGGCTGTGGCTTAAATCGGTTTTAAAGTCCATGCCGTACAACACATAAAGATAGTTCTCTAAGCGAAAGGCATCAAAGCCTTGGTTAAAGTCATAATGGCTGGGCAGGTGATGACGCCAATGGCTTAGCTTTTGTTCCAGTCCCTGCGGCCAACCGTTGGGGTCGCGATTATCACGCCAAAATGCGTTGTCGTCACGGTTGGAAATGGCGTAGTGCAGCTTTATAAACTGGATCACGCTGTCCCACATGGCTCCGACCCGCTCATTAAAGCGCTCACTAAGCGCAGCCATGTCATGTTGATTTGTTGGAAATTGACTGGCCAGCAATTTGGCGGTGGCATCGAAGACTAACAGGCCGGTGGCCTCTAGGGGCTCGACAAAGCCCTGCGCCAGGCCAATGGCAACACAGTTTTTATGCCAGAACTTTTGCCTGTACCCCACCGGCATGGCTATTTCTCTGGCCTCGACCTTATCTTCATCCATGCCTAAATAGTCCGCTAGCTGTTTGTGCGCCTGCTCGGTGCTGATATAACGGTCGCTAAACACATGACCAACGCCACGGCGGGTGGGCAGGGCGATATCCCAGATCCAACCGGCACTTTGTGCAGTCGCCAGGGTGCATGAAGGCAGCTCGGCTTGAGGGTCTTGATGAGGCACCTGAATGGCTAGGGCCTTGTTCACGAACAAGATGTCGCTTTTGTCGACAAAGGGCACCTGCATGGCCTGACCAAGGAGGCGGCTGCTAAAACCGGAGCAATCAATATAAAGGTCGGCGCTGTGGGCCCGGCCCTGATTATCGATCAGTGCCTTGATGGCGCCCGTATCATCCAACTGCACCTGCTCAATATGCACTGATTGGTGATTTACACCTAGTTGCTCACGACCCTGTTTCGCCAATAAGGCGGCGAATTTAGCCGCATCCAGATGGTAGCCGTAGGCCATCTGGCCCTGATATTGAGGGCAACAGATGGTTTTCGGCGCCAAACCCTGATCGCATATCTGCGCCTGAGTGCCGACCTGATGAGCAAACTTGCGTGTTGGGTCGAGACACCAGGCGGCGAGGTTATCCTTGTTTAGCAAGGGATAATCAAAGGGGTGGTAATAATAATGCGGTTGCTCGTTCTGCGGCTGCATCCAGTTGTTAAAGCGTATTCCTTGTTTAAAGGATACATCACAGGCGTTGATAAACTCCGACTCGCAGATGCCAAATTCTTTTAGGGTGTGCACCATCAAGGGAACCGTGCCTTCGCCCACGCCTATGGTTGGGGTATCAGGCGACTCTAGCAGGGTGATTTTAACGCCACCTTGGTCGACGCCTTTAAGTTGAGTGGCCAAGTGATTGGCGCTTAACCAGGCGGCGGTGCCGCCACCGAGAATAAGCACAGAACGAATTTGGGTATCTTGCATTCGAATTCACCTCTTTATGATAGCGCTGTCATTATAGCCTTGTTGGCTTTTTAATACACCTTATTAACAACTTTGACCCTCGTCTAACCCGGTGGCAAAAACAGAAAGTGAGGGAAAATTTACGGTGGTTTTTCACTTATCTAAAATGAAATCACAACATTACGCGTGCTCAATGTGGGTATTTTAAGGGCAAAATATCAGCATCATTGCGGCTTTTTTGTCGCCTTGGCTGGCTAGGTTTGATTACCTTTGGCTTTCCTGAAAGCCTTATCTGGCCTTGTGTTAAGGGCAAAAAATTTGCTAGTAAAAGGGCTGAGGATGTCACTTAAAGACAACAATGAGAACACCGTCATATCTTAAAAAGTTGAAGCGAAAAAGGGACATGAAACTTTAATGTATTTTCGCTTTCTTTTTGCCAGTAAAACCGATAGCCTTAGGCCACAACAAGTAATAAATACGTAAATAGTATGGAGCAGTATTATGGCGGAGCAACAAGTACAGCCTTTGCATAACGAAAAGCATGCCAACACCAAAGTAAAACATGGCCTGAACATCGAATTTTTAAAAACTCAGCATTTAGTGCCAGTTGTGGCGCACGAGTTTGGCCGTATCGCCAATGAATTCCCAATGGCATTCGTAAAGAACAATGAATCTGGTAAATTCCAAGCGGTTGCCTTATTCGGTCTTGAGCCAGGTGAAAACCTATTTATCAAAGACGACCAATGGCAGGCAGGTTTTGCCCCGCTAGCGGTTACTCGCTACCCACTAGGTTTGGTTAAGCACCCTGAGCAAGAGCAATATGGTGTTGTTATCGACGAAGCCAGCCCGCTAGTAGGCGAAGAAGAAGGCAATGCCTTGTTCGAAAATGGTGAAGAGACGGATTACCTTAAGCGTCGTAAAGAAGCTCTGGTTTCTTTCATCGAGTTCAGCGGCGTAACCGATGCCTTCACTCAGTACCTTGCCGATAAAGAACTATTGGTAGCGCAAACGCTAACGGTTGATATCAAGGGTGAGAAAAAAGACATCACGGGTATCTACTTGGTGGATGAGAAGAAACTGAACGAGTTAAGCGACGAAGACTTCCTTGAGCTACGTAAGCGCGGTTACCTTGCGCCTATCTACTCTTTCTTAACCTCGACTCATCAGGTTGCACGCCTAGCACGTTTAAAAGCAGAGCGTGATGCATAAGAGAATCGTTTAAAGACGAACTGAAAAAGCCCGGTCATAACCGGGCTTTTTTGTGCCTGGCTGGTTACTAATTCGGCTGTTAACCATGTTGGACGAAAGTTTTACCTTTTTATCCTTGAGTAACACCCGTCCTTGTGAAAAAATTTGAGTTTATTTTATGACCCCCAATAACGCAGACACGAGGATACGATTATGCGCATTATCTTATTAGGCGCACCCGGTGCTGGTAAAGGCACGCAAGCTCAGTTTTTAATGGACAAGTACGGCATTCCACAGATTTCTACCGGTGACATGCTACGTGCTGCTATTAAAGAAGGCACGCCGCTTGGTTTAGAAGCGAAGAAAGTGATGGATGCGGGCCAACTTGTGTCTGACGATATTATCATCGGTCTAGTAAAAGAGCGTGTTGCTAAAGCCGACTGTGAAAATGGCTTCCTACTAGACGGTTTCCCGCGCACCATCCCACAGGCCGATGCCATGAAAGAAAATGGCATTGCCGTTGATCATGTTATCGAGTTTGATGTTGCCGACGAAGTGATCGTTGAGCGCATGGGCGGTCGTCGTGTACACCCAGGCTCAGGCCGTGTTTACCACGTGGTTTACAATCCACCTAAAGTGGAAGGTAAGGACGACGTGACCGGCGAAGACCTAATTATCCGTGATGACGACACCGAAGAGACGGTACGTAAGCGCCTGGCCATTTACCATGAGCAAACCAAGCCACTGGTTGATTACTATCAAGGTGAAGCGCAAGCGGGTAACACTCAGTACCACAAGTTAAATGGTACCCAGGCTGTTGAAGCCGTAAGCCAGCAACTCGCTGAGCTACTAGGTTAAACGCCTAAACAACAAAAACCGCCGTCAGGCGGTTTTTTGATCCTAGCGATGCTTTTATGGGTATAATCAACATCCTAACAACGAAAGGAAAGTGAGTTTATGTCTTTAGCTTTGACGCAGCCAGCCAGTCGTTATGGTGTGTTGTTGGTCAATTTAGGTACCCCGGACGCGCCAACGGCCTCTGCGGTGCGCGCCTACCTTAAAGAGTTTCTCTCCGATACCCGAGTGGTGGAGATCCCGCCGCTGGTGTGGTCCGTCATCCTCAATGGTATCATTTTGCCCATCCGCTCGGGCAAGGTAGCCAAGGCCTATGAGTCTATCTGGCAAAGCGAAGGTTCGCCGCTGCGCGTCATTACCGAGCGTCAGGCAAAGGCGCTAAAGCAAGCCATTGAGAGCCACAGCGGCCAGTCAATTCATGTGGATTATGCCATGACCTATGGCCAGCCCAGTATTCAAAGCAGAATTGATGATATGCAGGCTCGTGGCATCGACAAGATTGCGGTCTTGCCCTTGTATCCCCAGTATTCGGCAACCACCACCGCCGCGGTGTTTGATAAGCTGAACCGGCATCTTGCCAAGGTGCGCAATATTCCCGAGATCCGCTTCCTGAAGCATTATTATGAGCGCGACAGCTATATTAATGCCTTGGCCGGGTCCATTGCTAAATACCGCCAAACTCATGGCGAGGCGGACAAGCTGATCTTCTCTTTCCACGGTATTCCTAAACGCTGTGTTAGTAAGGGCGACCCCTATTATGAGCATTGCAAGTTCACCGCCGAGCGCTGCGCACAAAAGTTGGGACTGAGTGATGAGCAATGGCTTATGACCTTTCAGTCGCGCTTTGGTAAAGAGGAGTGGTTGCAACCCTATACGGATAAAACCTTGACCGAGTTAGGCCAGGCCGGAGTGAAGAAGCTGCAGGTGGTGTGCCCGGCGTTTGCCGCCGATTGTTTGGAAACCCTGGAGGAAATATCGGTGGAAAATGCCGAGATTTTCACCGAGGCCGGCGGTGAGCATTTAGGTTATATCCCAGCTCTGAATGATGATGCCGAGCATATCGAACTGTTGGTCGAGCTCGCCTATTCACAGTTGCAAAACTGGTGAGTTACTCAGGCAATAAAAAAGCGCCCGAAGGCGCTTTTTTATTGCCTGATGTTTTACAGCGAATCTAGCGCGGCGATGGCTTTTTTGTAGTCCGGCTCTTTTGAGAGTTCACTGACCAGCTCCTTGTAAATAATTTTGTGCTCTTTATCGAGGACAAACACGGCACGGCTTAAAATACCCATGTCTTTAATGAGTAAGCCATAGTTCTCGGCGAAATCACGCCACACCGCATCCGACAGGGTTTCCAGCTTGTCTATGCCTTCGGCGGCACAATAGCGTTTTTGGGCAAAAGGCAGATCGGTACTGATGGTCAGCATGGCAACCTGCGGATAATTGGCCGCCACTTGCTCGTTAAAATGCTTGGTTTGTATGCTGCACACACCCGTGTCCAAGCTTGGCACCACGCTTAGCAGCACCGCTTGCTGTTGATAATCGCCCAGGCCCTTGGCCTGAAACGTATCGTCAACGACACGAAAATCCGGGGCTTTTTGGCCTACGCTAACACCGTTACCAAGCAGCACGACGGGCTTGCCTTTGGCGGTGACCTTATTGGCATCCAGGGTGTTGATGGTGCTGCTTTGCTCTGCGAAGGCGCCGTAGCTGACACTGGATGCCAGTAGAATAGCGCTAAACAATACTTTATTTATCATACTCTTGCCTTAGTTTAAAAATGTATGCCGTTATCTTTGTCGATAGCGTCAGTCTATAATTAAATTGAGTTTACTAGTTAATTTTAATACCATTATCAACGGTTAGCTTTTGTAATATAAGCAAAAAACATTATTTTTTCATTTCCCCTCTCAGACCTTGGTATCAGGTATTCTAAGTCATGAAAACGCCAGTATTGATCTGTGATGACTCCGGCGTGGCCCGGCGACAGCTCGCTCGTTCCTTTCCCGTAGACTGGGACGTGCAACTTATGTACGCAACCAATGGCCAAGAATGCCTTGCTCTATTAGAGACCGCCAATCCCGAGGTTTTATTTCTCGATTTAAATATGCCGGGCATGGACGGCTATCAGGTGCTGCAGGCCATACGGGAACGCCACCTCCAGGTCATAGTGATCATCGTATCCGGTGATATTCAACCCAGCGCTTTAGCTCGGGTACGTGAGCTCGGGGCCGTCGACTTTGTTGCTAAGCCCTGCGACAGCACCAAGTTGGCCCAGATCATCGATCGCCATGGCATAAAAGACAGTGCCCGGCGTCGACGCCTGGCGTTGCAGTTGGGCGAATGGCTCGACCCGCAGGTACGCGATGTCTATCAAGAACTGACCAATGTCGCCATGGGCCAGGCCGGTGATTTACTGGCCCGTTTGCTCAATGTCTTTGTCACCTTGCCGATCCCCAATGTCAACATCTTGGAAGTCAATGAGTTGGCCATGGCATTGCATTCAATCGATCATAATGCGGCCACCTCGGGGATTTGCCAGGGCTTTATTGGTGGCGGTATTTCCGGTGAGGCGCTGCTGTTGCTCAATGACTCCAGCTTTAAAGAAATCGCTGCGCTGATGAATTATGGTGGTGAGCTTAACGACGCGGTGGAGTTGGAGCTGCTGATGGACGTCGGCAACATACTTATCGGTGCCATGCTAACCGGGTTGGCAAAGCAGTTGGATGTGCATTTCTCCCAAGGACATCCCGTGGTCCTGGGGCAGCATAGCCAGGTAGCCGAACTGGTAAGAGCGAATCGCAGCCGCTGGCAACGCACCTTAGCGATCGAAATTAGCTATGGCATAGAAGGTCATGACATTAGTTGCGACCTTATGCTGCTGTTCACCGAAGACTCGCTTAAGACACTGAAATACAAAGTCGAATATTTACTGGAAGACTGATTATGCCTGCAGCCGATTACAAGATGCACGAGGTTCACTGGTTGTTGGATATGTTCAACACCGTAGACGTTGGCCTGGTGGTGCTCGATAGACAATATCGGGTTTGTAGCTGGAATGGCTTTATGGAAAATCATTCCGGCTTGTTGCCAAGCGCGGTGCAAGGCAAGGAATTATTTGAGGTCTTTCCCAGCATTGATGAGCACTGGTTTCGCACCAAAACCGAGTCAGTGTTTGTATTAAAAAACCGCTCTTTTACCATTTGGGAGCAAAAGCCTTATATTTTCCGCTTTAAGAACTATCGGCCGATCACCGGTAAAGCGGATTATATGTATCAGAACGCCACCTTTATTCCACTGACCAACACCCGTGGCGAGGTGACCCATATTTGTGTGATTATTTATGATGTCACCGACGAAGCGGTCAATAAGTTAGAGCTTGAAGAGGCCAACAGGTTACTGGAGCAGATCAGTCGCACCGACAGCCTGACCCAGTTACCAAATCGAGGCTTTTGGGAAGAAACCCTGGATAAGGAGTTTAAGCGCTTAAAGCGTAACGGTGGTTGTGATTCCCTGCTGATGTTCGACATCGATCATTTTAAAGCCATTAACGATACCTACGGCCACGCCAGTGGTGATAAGGCACTGCAGCACCTGGCTGCATTGCTAAAGGGGACGCTGCGCGAAAGTGATATGGCGGCCCGCTATGGTGGGGAAGAGTTTGTGGTGATCTTATACGATACCGACGCTCAAGGTGCCCTGGTGTTTGCCGAGCGACTTAGACAACTGATAGCCAGTACCAAGGTGGTCTTGGAGGAGGTGCAATTGAGTATGACCATCAGTGCCGGTATCGCTCAATATCGCAGTGGTTTTTTACAGTACCCGCAATGGATAGCGGCCGCCGACAAGGCGCTCTATCGCTCCAAGCAAGCTGGTCGTAATCAAACCACAGTGGCCGCAGACTAAGCTCCTCTATAACTGAGGCGCTTAGTTTTCGAGATCCAGCTCTGCGGCGGGGCAGCTGCTTAACTTTACTATGCTGCCATCGGCATTTTCTTGCTCCAGTCGCACGGGGAATCCCCACAATCTGTGCAGATGTTTTAGCACCTCATCCTTGGAGTCGGCCAATGGAATACCAAGATGAGGAATGTAGCGCAGCGTCAGCGACCTGTCGCCGCGAATATCTATGTCATAGACTTGAATATTGGGCTCATGATTACTGAGGTTGTACTGGGCCGAGAGCGATTGGCGAATTTTTTGATAACCGCTCTCATCATGGATCGCTGAGACTTCCAAATGCGGCTGTTGGCTGTCATCGACAATGGAAAACAACTTAAATTCACGGATCAGCCGTGGCGATAAAAACTGGCTAATAAAGCTTTCATCTTTAAAGTTCTGCATCGCAAAGTGCAGGGTTTCCAACCAGTCGCTCCCCGCGTATTCAGGAAACCATTTACGGTCCTCATCATCCGGATTTTCACAGATGCGACGAATATCCACCATCATGTTAAAACCCAAAGCGTAGGGATTGATACCTGAGTAATAATTACTGTTATAGGGGGGCTGATAAATAACATTGGTGTGGCTTTGCAGTACCTCGAGCATAAAACCGTCGGTTAACTTGCCCTCGTCATACAGATGATTAAGCAGGGTATAGTGCCAGAAGGTGGCCCAGCCCTCATTCATGACCTGGGTTTGCTTTTGCGGATAAAAGTATTGAGAGATTTTGCGTACTATACGCACTATCTCGCGCTGCCAGGGCTCTAACAAGGGCGCATTTTTCTCGACAAAATAGAGAATGTTTTCCTGGGGCTCCGAAGGAAAACGGGGGCGCTTTTTGCGCTTTTGTTGCTCGCTGGTAGGAATGGTGCGCCACAGTTCATTGACCTGAGACTGCAGGTAGTCGGCCCGCTCTTGCTGGCGCTTTTGCTCTTCATAGAGCGAGATTTGCTGCGGTCGCTTATAGCGGTCGACACCATAGTTCATCAGTGCATGACAGGAGTCGAGAATGTCTTCCACCTCATCGATGCCGTATTTTTGCTCACACTCGGCGATGTAGTTCTTGGCAAACAGCAGGTAATCGATAATAGAGCCGGCGTCGGTCCAGGTTTTAAACAGATAATTACCTTTAAAAAAGGAGTTGTGGCCGTAACAGGCATGGGCCATCACCAACGCCTGCATAGCCATGGTGTTTTCTTCCATAAGGTAAGCGATGCAGGGGTTGGAATTAATGACTATTTCATAAGCCAGGCCCATTTGGCCACGGCGATAGTTTTGTTCCGTTTGAATAAACTTCTTCCCAAAAGACCAGTGGTTGTAGCCTATGGGCATACCGACGCTGGAGTAGGCGTCCATCATTTGTTCGGCGGTGATCACTTCAATCTGATTGGGGTAGGTGTCGAGTTTATAATGCTCGGCCACCCGCTTGATCTCTTCTCGGTATTGTTCCAGTAAATCAAAAGTCCAATCTGGGCCGTCACTTAAAGGCTTGGTCATAGTCGCCCCTCATGCTAAGCGCTTTGCGCCGTGGTGTTTGCACTTTTTTTAAAGAGTTCGCGGAAGATAGGATAAATGTCTTCCACCGAGGTGATGTGCTTAATGGCAAAGTTACCGAATTGGGCCGCCAATTGTTCATACTCGCGCCACAGGCTTTGATGGGCGCGATTGGTGATCTCCACATAGGCGTAGTAGCGCACCATGGGTAAGATCTTGTTACTTAGCACCTCGGCGCATTGGGGCGAATCATCGGCCCAGTTATCGCCATCGGACGCCTGGGCGGCGTAAATATTCCACTCGCTGGAGGAGTAGCGGGCGGCAATGATCTGATGCATCAGCTTCAGGGCACTGGAGACTATGGTGCCGCCGGTCTCCTGAGAGTAGAAGAATTCCTGTTCGTCGACCTCCTTGGCCTGGGTATGGTGACGTATATACACCACCTCGATATCCTTATAGGTACGGGTCAGGAATAAGTAGAGCAGGATATAGAAGCGTTTGGCCATGTCCTTGGTGGCCTGATCCATGGAGCCCGAGACATCCATCAGACAAAACATCACTGCCTTGGAGGTGGGGTGAGGGCGCTTTTCATAGTTACGAAAACGCAGATCATAGTTATCGATAAAGGGCACCGCCGAAATCTGGCGCTCCAGCTCCTCTATCTCGGCAAGCAACTGATTGATGCGGGTTTGCTCCGGCACGGGTTGCTGCTCAAGGTGGATAAGTTCTTGTTTAAGCTCCGCCAGCTCGCGCTTTTTACCCGCGGTCATAGCCACTCGGCGTGCCAGTGAGCCCTGCAGTGAGCGGATTATATCTATGTTGCTGGGCACCCCTTCACTACAAAAGCCGGCTCTGTGGGTACGCATCTGCACCAGTTTGTCCAGGCTGTTTTCCTGTAAGTTGGGTAGCTCCAAGTCTTCAAACAGGAGATCGAGGTACTCGTCCTTGGAGATGGAGAACACAAAGTCATCCGTGCCTTCCCCTTGGTCGCTGGCTTCGCCTTCACCGGCGCCACCGCTTTGGCCCGCGGGAGGACGCTTGATCCTATCGCCGGCATTAAACTGATCATTGCCCGGGTGCACCTGCTCGCGAAAGCCGCCCTTGCCCTGATGAAACACCGGCTCCTTTATGTCCTTGGCGGGAATGGAGATGCTCTCGCCGCTGGACACGTCGGTGACACTGCGTTTGTTTATGGCGTCTGAAACGGCTTCCTTAATTTGCTTTTTATAGCGTCGAATAAAACGTTGACGATTAAGCGTGCTTTTATTCTTGCCGTTCAGGCGCCTATCGATAAAGTGCGCCATAAAATTCCCCTCAACTTACTTCAAAGGTGCTACTGAGATTTGCGTACACGCAAGTACCACTCGGATAACAACCTTACTTGTTTCTGGGTGTAGCCCTTGGCTACCATGCGATTAACAAAGTCTTCGTGTTTCTTCTGATCTTCCGCCGAAGTTTTGGCATTGAATGAAATAACCGGTAGCAAATCCTCGGTATTGGAGAACATTTTCTTCTCTATTACGGTACGAAGCTTCTCGTAGCTGGTCCACAAGGGGTTTTTACCATTGTTGTGAGCCCGAGCCCGCAATACAAAGTTGACGATTTCATTGCGGAAGTCCTTGGGATTGGAAATACCCGCGGGTTTTTCAATTTTTTCCAGCTCTGCATTAAGGGCGGCACGGTCAAATAGCTGCCCCGTATCCGGGTCGCGGTATTCCTGATCTTGAATCCAAAAGTCCGCATAGGTGACATAGCGGTCGAAAATATTTTGACCATATTCGGAGTAGGACTCCAGGTAAGCAGTTTGCAGCTCTTTACCGATGAATTCGACGTATTGGGGGATCAGGTAACCCTTAAGGTGCGATAAATAACGCTCTTGAACCTCGGCGCTGTATTGTTCTCGCTCTATTTGTTGCTCAAGGACATAAAACAGATGCACCGGGTTGGCCGCCACTTCGCTGTGATCAAAGTTAAAGACTCGCGACAAAATCTTAAAGGCGAAACGAGTGGACAGCCCGGTCATGCCCTCATCGACACCGGCATAGTCGCGGTATTCCTGATAGGACTTAGCCTTAGGATCTGTGTCTTTGAGGCTTTCGCCGTCATAAACCCGCATTTTTGAGTAAATACTGGAGTTTTCCGGCTCTTTAAGGCGCGATAACACCGAGAATTTGGCCAGCGTCTCAAGTGTGCCGGGAGCACAAGGCGCATCACTTAGTTCACTGTTTTTAAGCAGTTTATCGTAAATTTTTACCTCTTCGGTGACGCGTAAACAATAAGGCACTTTGACGATATAAACCCTGTCGAGGAAAGCCTCATTATTTTTGTTGTTTTTAAAGGTTTGCCATTCCGACTCATTGGAGTGGGCGAGAATGATGCCGCTAAAGGGCAGGGCGGAAATGCCTTCGGTGCCGTTATAGTTGCCTTCCTGAGTCGCCGTCAGCAGCGGGTGCAACACCTTGATGGGCGCCTTAAACATCTCCACAAATTCCATTAAGCCTTGGTTGGCAAGGCACAGCGCGCCGGAGTAGGCATAGGCATCGGGGTCGTTCTGGGCAAAATGTTCCAGCTTACGAATATCAACCTTACCCACCAGGGCAGAGATATCCTGGTTATTCTCATCGCCAGGCTCGGTTTTGGCGATGGCGATTTGATTTAAAATAGAGGGGTAGCGTTTGACCACCCGAAACTGACTGATGTCGCCGTTGTATTCTTTTAAGCGTTTCGCCGCCCAGGGTGACATTATGGTGCGTAAATAGCGCTTTTTGATGCCATATTCGCTCTCTAATAAGTCACCATCTTCCATGGCATTAAAAAGGCTCAGTGGATGATCATTAACCGGCGAGCCTTTTAAACAATAAATAGGGACCTGTTGCATCAGGTATTTCAATTTTTCGGCTATGGATGACTTACCACCCCCAACCGGACCAAGTAAATAGAGCACTTGTTTATATTCTTCAAGGCCTTGGGCCGCATGTTTGAGATAAGACACGATTTGCTCTATGGCATCCTCCATGCCATAAAACTCGCTGAAAGCGGGGTAGCGAGCGATCACCCTGTTAGAGAATAAGCGACTGAGTACCGAGTCTTGCGAGGTGTCAATCATCTGTGGCTCGCCGATGGCCGTCAGCAGCCTTTCGGCAGCCGTGGCGTAGGCTGTTTTATCTTGTTTGCACAGCTCTAAAAACTCGCTAACGCTGTATTCTTCTTCTTGGGATGCCTCAAAGCGAGATTGGTAATGCTCAAATATTGTCATAGCGACCTCCAAGTAACCCGAAGCTAAGATGAAAAGGCAAAGATGCAACTCGGTTACTTAAAGCGTAGACAGTGTTATAGAAATTTGCGAAATATATTAGGAATTTAGTCCCCTGATTTGGCGTTGGCCGCGGACATAAAAAAAGCCTCGTTGTACACCGACAACAAGGCTTTTTTGGCCATTAAGTCAAGGTGAAATTAATTCACCTTAAGATTAATGTCTGGCGATTAAGCTGCGAAGTTTTGGTTCGCGAAATCCCAGTTAACTAGTGCCCAGAAACCTTTAAGGTAATCAGGACGCACGTTACGGTAATCGATGTAGTAAGCGTGTTCCCACAGATCCACAGTTAGGATAGGTGTTAGGCCAGCTTCAGTTAGCGGAGTTGCTGCATTTGAAGTGTTAACGATGTCTAGTGAGCCATCGGCAGTCTTAACTAACCAAGTCCAGCTTGAACCGAAGTTGTTTACTGCTTTATCGTTGAAAGCTTCTTGGAACGCTTCGAATGAACCCCATTTAGCGTTGATAGCGTCGGCAACAGCGCCTGTTGCTACACCACCGCCATTTGGAGATAGGCTGTGCCAGTAGAAAGTGTGGTTCCAGATTTGCGCAGCATTGTTGAAAACACCGCCTTCTGATGAACATACGATCTCTTCTAGTGATTTACCTTCGAAATCAGTACCTTCGATTAAGCCGTTTAACTTTACTACGTAAGTGTTGTGGTGCTTACCGTGGTGGTACTCAAGAGTTTCTTGAGAAATATGCGGCTCAAGTGCGTTGATTTCATACGGTAGTGACGGTAGTTCAAATGCCATGTTTTTCTCCATCTGTCTTTATTTGAAAAAGGGCTTTAGGCGGGCGCATGTTTGCGCTCGGTATACTGAAAGCCATTATAGTGGTACTATAATTCCCGAGTATTTTACTCAAGTTTAAACAAACAGCAACGCTTTAAGAAGTGTAAGCTATTCTCGCTTTTACCAATGTTAGCAAGCATGGCACGATTTTTCGTTAACTTTGCGGGAAAAATAGCCCGCGTGTTTGCCCAAGGAAACTATCAAGCGTTGGCCGTTTGCTTTAACATACCCTAAACATTGTGGTCGCGGTGGTGGTTTTCAATACAGACCAGCACCGAAAATAGAAATTGAGGTTGTTAATGGAAACCATTGATAAAATTAAACAGCAAATTGCCGAAAACCCGATTCTGCTTTATATGAAGGGCTCGCCTAAGCTACCAAGTTGTGGCTTTTCGTCTCAGGCAGCGCAAGCGATGATGTCGTGTGGTGAGCAGTTTGCTTATGTTGATATCTTGCAGAACCCGGATATCCGCGCCGAGCTACCTAAATATGCCAACTGGCCAACCTTCCCACAGTTATGGGTTGAAGGCGAGTTGATCGGCGGTTGTGACATTATTATCGAGATGTTCCAACGCGGTGAATTACAGCCACTAATCCAAGAAACTGCCGCTAAGTATAAAGAAGCGGACAGCGCTGAATAAACAAACGGATATCCCTTCTGGGTATCCCAGCCGGGTACCCCAGCAGGGTATCCCGTTGATAAACGCGAAAAAGAATAATTAAGCCGGCATCCGCCGGCTTTTCTTTTGCTCTCCTTTCTATCTCGCCAGCATCTATTACACTTTCACCTAGGCATTCTTTGGCGAAAATGGAAACAGGTGATGTTCTCAGTACCAGGTAAGGGCATTGTGCTGCTACTGTGCACAGTGATTGGCTTCGCGGCAGGTTGGCCAACTAACAGCAAAGCTGCAGAAACGGCGAAGCAAGCGACTTTGGAATACCAGCTCGATAATCAAGATTATCGCTATCTTGGCACCTGGCAGGGCGCCATCTTGACCTTTGATGGTCGGCGGGAATCTAAGGTGGTGATCGCGACTTTGGACTGGCCTCCCTACATAGGCCGGCAAGAATGCCAAGGCGGCTGGCTGCTGCAATATATGGCGGCGGTGATGATAGAGGCCGGCTACAATCCCGAATTTCGCTTCTTACCCTGGGCACGCGCGGTGCGCATGGCTGAGTTGGGACATGTCGATATTCTCGCTCCCGAATATGAGATAGAAGCTTCGGCACCGTCCGATGTGGTTTTGGGTAATACCCGCTTGCAGCATCTGGCCTTGTCTGCTCCCTACGCCCACACTCCCGTGCATTATATTAGTGCCGCCGACAGCGAGCTCACCCAGGCGCCGGCTCCTCAGTCCTTGTCCAATTATGCCGTGGGCGTTGTGCGCGGCTACCAAAATGCTCCCGAGGTGGACAAAGTGCTCGACAGTGGCCGCGTGATTGTGCAACAAGCCATAGACGACAGCCAGAACCTGCAATTGTTACTTTCGGGGCGAGTCAACCTGATCGTGGCCGATCCCCTGGTGATAAACACCCTGGCTGAGCGTCAGAATGTCGCCAGCGACGGCTACCGAGTCTTGCAACCGGCTATCACCGAGCAGCCCTTGTACTTTGCGTTGTCAACGGCGCGGCCTCAGTGGCAGCAACTCATGGCGGATATCAACCAGGCTATTAGGCAGGTGCATACTCACGCACTGCGTACACAAATCATGCACCGGCTTGCCCAAAGGTGTCCTGCTTCTATGTTAAATGAGTGATGAATACTTATTCTTATTTTGAATAATTATGCGTTTTTTGATTTGTTTACGTTAACGTAAACAGCATCTTAACCTTGACGTTGCTTGGCGGTTTTTTATTTTTGACACTGGTGTCATGTTAAAAATAACGAATATAAAGCGGATAAATGGTACAAAGTGTTTACTTTTTTGAGTGCTTGCAAATAATGAAAAATATTCAAGATTGTGAATATGTATTCATTATTTCGTTGACACTCCAGAGGCAAAGGGTTAGCGTTGACGGTCCGCTAGCACCATAGCAAGGGTCAACAATTGCCACGCTAGCACGCAGTAGCAATGGGGAGAGGGGTCCAAAATGTTATATGACTCAAGGTTAGAAAAAGATAATTGCGGTTTTGGCTTAATAGCCCAGGTCAATGGCCAGGCCAGTCACAAGCTTATTCGCACCGCCATTACCGGCTTGGCACGTATGGAGCATCGCGGTGGTATTTCTGCCGATGGTAAAACCGGCGATGGTTGTGGCTTATTGATGCAAAAGCCCGATAGTTTCTTTCGTGCCATTGCCAAAGAAAATGATTGGATACTGGGTAAAAACTATGCCGTTGGCATGATCTTTTTAAGCCAGGATCCGGTCCAGGCCCAGGCAGCCAAGCTGCTGGTGGCAAAAGAATTAGAGCAGGAGACCCTAACTCTGGTTGGCTGGCGAGAGGTGCCGGTTGATACCAGTTATCTGGGGGATATTGCCCTGGCGCAATTGCCGCAGTTTGTACAGGTGTTTGTCAGTGCTCCGGAGGGCTGGCGACCCAAGGATTTAGAGCGTCGTTTGTATATAGCCAGACGCCGTATCGAAAAGCAATTACAGCAGGACAAGGACTTTTACATCGCCAGCTTGTCTGGTTTGGTGACCGTCTACAAGGGCCTAATGATGCCCGAAGACCTGCCGAATTTTTATCTCGACTTGGCCGATATGCGTATGACCACGGCCATCTGCGTGTTTCACCAACGCTTTTCCACCAATACCCAGCCGCGCTGGCCATTGGCACAGCCATTCAGATATTTAGCGCACAACGGCGAGATCAACACCATCACGGGTAATCGCCAATGGGCCCGAGCCCGCGCTTATAAATTTGCCTCGCCCTTGTTGCCTGACCTGCAAACCGCGGCGCCTTTTGTAAACGAAAGCGGCTCGGATTCATCGAGCCTGGATAATATGCTTGAGCTGTTTTTGGCCGGAGGCATGGACTTGTTCCGTGCCATGCGCATGCTGGTGCCCCCCGCATGGCAGAAAAACCGTGCCATGGATGAGGACTTACGCGCTTTTTATGATTTTAACTCCATGCATATGGAGCCCTGGGATGGCCCTGCCGGCATCGTTATGTCCGATGGTCGCTTTGCCGCCTGTAACCTGGACAGAAATGGCTTGCGACCGGCGCGTTATGTATTGACCCAAGATGGCTTTATTACCCTGGCATCGGAAGTAGGGATCTGGGATTATGCCGCCGATGAGGTGGTGGAAAAGGGCCGAGTTGGTCCGGGTGAGCTCATGGTAGTCGATACCCTGCATGGTAAGGTCTGGCACTCAGATGAAATCGACCAAGACCTCAAAGCCCGTCATCCCTATAAACAATGGTTGGAGCAAAATGTTAAGCGTCTGACACCCTTTGAGCAACTCAGCGATAAAGAGGCGGGGAACCGCTCGTTTGACGAAGAAACCTTGCTGATCTATCAGAAGATGTTTGCCTACACCAATGAAGAGCTGGATCAGGTGATCCGGGTAATGGGTGAAAACGGCCAGGAAGCGACCGGTTCCATGGGCGATGACACCCCGTTCGCTGTGCTCTCCGAAGGGCACCGCTCTTTATTTGATTATTTCCGCCAGAAGTTTGCCCAGGTGACCAACCCGCCCATCGATCCGCTGCGGGAAAATCACGTGATGTCTTTGGCGACCTGTATTGGCCGCGAACAAAACGTTTTTAACGAGACCACCGGGCATGCCAAGCGCTTGCAGTTTGACTCGCCCATACTCATGTATTCCGATATGGTGCAGCTGCGCAGTGCCAATGACGAGCACTACAGCCACAGCCAGATCGATTTAAACTACACCGCCGATGAAACCTTGGAGCAGGCGTTGATCCGCATTTGTGATGAGGCCCAGCGTAAGGCCGAGTCTGGGGTGGTTATGCTGCTGCTAAGCGACAGACAAATCAGCCAGGATAGCCTGCCCATTCCTGCGGCCATGGCCGTAGGAGCGGTGCACCAGCGTCTGGTTAACAACAGCCTACGCTGCGATACCAATATCATTATTGAAACCGGTAGTGCGCGTGACCCACATCAGTTTGCCGTGCTGCTAGGCTTTGGTGCCACCGCCATTTATCCCTATTTGGCCTATGAATCTCTGGTGGCAATGAGCGATGCCAAGATCATCAACAAGAGCTACCGTGAAGTGACGCTTTCGTATCGTAATGCTATCAATAAAGGCCTGTATAAAATCATGTCGAAGATGGGCATTAGTACCGTGGCCTCCTATCGCTGCTCCATGTTGTTCGAGGCCGTGGGCTTGTCAAATGATGTCGTGGCCTTGTGCTTTAACGGCGTTGCCAACCGTATTAGCGGCGCCTGTTTTGAGGACTTTGAGCAGGATCAGTTAAAGCTGCGTAAGCTCGCCTTTAGTGCTCGTAAGCTGTTGAGTCACGGCGGCTTGTTAAAGTTTGTCCATGGCGGTGAGTATCACGCCTACAACCCGGATGTGATCCAATCACTACAAAAAGCGGTGCGCTCCGGCGATTATCAGGATTATTTGCGTTATGCGGAGCTGGTTAATAACCGGCCGATCACCAACATTCGCGATATGTTGGCGCTCAAAGACGGCAACAAGGCCGTTGCCATCGACGAGGTTGAAGCGCCCGAGGAGCTGTACAAGCGTTTTGACTCGGCGGCCATGAGTATTGGCGCCCTGTCACCGGAAGCGCACGAGGCCCTGGCCATCGCCATGAACCGCCTCGGGGGTTGCTCTAACTCCGGTGAGGGCGGAGAGGATAAGCTGCGCTACGGCACAGAGAAAAACTCGCGTATTAAACAGGTGGCATCGGGACGCTTTGGTGTGACTCCGCATTATTTGCGCAGCGCCGATG
Organism: Pseudoalteromonas sp. T1lg75; assembly: GCF_002964705.1. Classification (GTDB taxonomy): domain Bacteria; phylum Pseudomonadota; class Gammaproteobacteria; order Enterobacterales; family Alteromonadaceae; genus Pseudoalteromonas. The sequence goes on from NZ_PQCD01000049.1 coordinate 389,994, forward strand.
TAATCCAAATCAAGGTAGCGCAAGGTGCTAAACCGGGCGAGGGTGGACAGTTGCCAGGGGAAAAGGTGACCCCCTATATTGCCAAGCTGCGTTACTCGGTGCCCGGCGTGACCTTGATTTCACCGCCGCCGCACCATGATATTTACTCCATTGAAGACCTGGCTCAGCTTATTTTCGACCTGAAACAGGTGAACCCAGATGCCATGATCTCCGTCAAGCTGGTATCCGAGCCCGGTGTGGGCACCATAGCCACAGGAGTGGCCAAGGCCTATGCCGATTTAATCACCATAGCCGGTTACGATGGTGGCACCGGTGCCAGCCCGCTGACCTCGGTGAAATACGCCGGTAGCCCATGGGAGCTTGGTCTGGCGGAAACCCAGCAGGCCCTGGTTGAAAATGGCCTACGTCATCGTATCCGCCTGCAAACCGATGGCGGTTTAAAAACCGGCCTCGACATCATCAAAGCGGCTATTTTGGGCGCCGAAAGCTTTGGTTTTGGCACCGGACCCATGGTGGCGCTGGGTTGTAAATACCTGCGTATTTGTCACTTGAATAACTGTGCCACCGGTGTGGCGACTCAGGATGAAACCCTGCGTGCCAAGCACTATCACGGCCTGCCGGAAATGGCGATGAATTACTTCAAGTTTATCGCCCAGGAAGCCCGTGAATTAATGGCGGCCCTGGGGGTGACACGCCTGGTCGACCTAATTGGTCGCACCGAGTTGCTTGAGGTGATCGAAGGGAAAACGGCAAAGCAGCAAAAGCTTGATTTATCGCACCTGTTGGCACAGCCAAGGAATGTCAGTGGTCAGTCTTTGTATTGCTCCATGCCTAACACCTCACATTATCGTGGTGACCTTAACGAAGAGCTGTTATCCAAGGCCAAGCAGGCCATAGACAATCGCACCGGTGCCAACTTGGTGACGCGTATCTGTAACACCGACCGTTCGGTGGGAGCCATGCTTTCCGGTTATATCGCTGCCCAGCATGGAAATCAAGGGATGGCCGCCGAGCCGGTGCGCATAGAACTACATGGCACCGCCGGTCAGTCGTTCGGCGTGTTTAATGCTGGTGGTTTAGAAATGACACTGATCGGCGATGCCAATGACTACGTGGGCAAAGGCATGGCCGGAGGACGTCTGGTAGTGCGCCCACCGATAGGTTCTTGTTTCTTGTCGCATCAAGCGGCGATCGTCGGTAATACCTGTTTATACGGCGCAACCGGCGGCAAGTTGTATGCCGCTGGCTGTGCCGGAGAGCGCTTTGGCGTGCGAAATTCGGGCGTAACCGCCGTGGTCGAGGGCCTGGGCGATAACGGCTGCGAATATATGACCGGCGGAGTGGTGTGCGTACTGGGTAAGGTGGGCATTAATTTCGGTGCCGGTATGACCGGCGGCTTTGCCTATGTGCTAGATGAGGCCAGTGACTTTACCAAGCGCATGAACCCAGAGCTGGTGGAGATAGTAAGCCTGGAGCATTTGCCAACCCATCAGGAACACCTGCGCGGCCTGGTAGCCGAGCATCTTGAGCTTACCGGTTCCCAGCGCGCCGAGGCTATCCTCGGCAGCTTTGATCTTTACCTGCCGCTGTTTAAGTTGGTCAAACCCATCTCCAGTGATGTCCATAGCTTACTGGGGCACCGCGCCCGCAGTAGTGCCGAACTACGTGTGCAGGCGCAATAGGAGGAAGTATGAGCCAGAATGTTTATCAGTTCATCGATGTACAGCGGGTGGACCCGCGCAAAAAACCGATTTCTACACGCAAGCAGCAGTTTGTTGAGATCTATGAACCGTTTTCACAAAACCAGGTCGACTCTCAGGCGGATCGCTGTCTTGACTGTGGTAACCCCTATTGTGAATGGCAATGCCCGGTGCACAACTATATTCCACAGTGGTTAAAGCTCATTCGCACCGGCCGCATTATTGAGGCGGCGGAACTTTCTCACCGTACCAATAGCCTGCCCGAGGTCTGTGGCCGCGTGTGCCCGCAAGACCGTCTTTGTGAAGGCGCTTGCACCCTGAATGAAGAATTTGGCTCCGTTACCATAGGTAATATCGAAAAATACATCACAGATACTGCCTTCGCCATGGGTTGGAAGCCGGATATGAAACACGTGGTCTGGAGCGATAAAAAAGTGGCCATTATCGGTGCCGGTCCGGCGGGACTTGGCTGTGCCGATGTACTGGTACGCAACGGCGTGAAGCCTGTGGTGTTTGATCGCCATCCAGAGATTGGTGGCTTGCTGACCTTTGGTATCCCCTCGTTTAAGTTAGAAAAAGAAGTGATGCAACGGCGTCGGGAAATCTTTACCGAGATGGGCGTAGAGTTTCGTCTTAACACCGAGGTCGGTCAGGATATCGAGCTACAACAGATCATCGACCAGTATGATGCGGTCTTCCTCGGTGTCGGAACCTATCAAAGTATGCGTGCCAACTTGGAAAACGAGGACGCTCAGGGCGTTCACGATGCGTTACCATTTTTAATTGGCAACACCAACCGGGTGATGGGTTATGACGAAGGTGCTGCCCCCTATATCGATATGCAGGGTAAGCGCGTGGTAGTACTCGGTGGTGGTGATACCGCCATGGACTGTGTGCGCACCTCGGTGCGCCAGCAGGCACAGCAAGTGATCTGTGCCTATCGTCGTGATGAAGAGAACATGCCCGGTTCCAAACGCGAGGTAAAAAATGCCAAGGAAGAGGGCGTCGAGTTTATGTTTAACGTTCAGCCCAAGGGCATAGTGGTTGACGAACAAGGGCGGGTGAGCGGTGTACGCATGGTGCAGACACAGCTCGGCGAGCCCGATGAAAATGGTCGTCGTCGCGCTGAAGAGGTGCCGGGCTCGGAGCATGTTGTGGCAGCGGATGCGGTATTGATGGCCTTTGGCTTTAAGCCCCATAAGATGGATTGGTTGGAACCCTTTGGTGTGGAAATAAACCACTGGGGTGGCATTAATGCCCCTGAGCAGGGCGCGTTTACGCATCAAACCACCAACCCGAAAATATTCGCCGGGGGCGATGTGGTACGGGGCTCGGATCTAGTGGTCACCGCCATCTTCGAGGGTCGTAACGCCGCAGAGGGAATTATGGATTACCTGGACCTGTAATTTTGGAAAACCTTGGAAGCAGCAAAGCGGGCATCAGCCCGCTTTTTTTATGCGTGAGCCGCGATCAGCTCTCTGGCGTTGGCCAGCGTGGTTTTACTGATATTGTCACCGGCCAGCAGGCGGGCGATTTCATCGACGCGACCTTGTTTATTAAGTGCCTGCATTTGCGTGTAGGTTTCATCATTGGCCACCTGCTTGGCCACGAAGAACTGGTTCATGGCGCTGGAGGCCACCTGAGGCAGGTGGGTCACACAAATAACCTGAGTAGATTGGCCAAGGCGACGCAGCAACTTACCTACCGCCGCCGCGGTGGGGCCGGAGATCCCCACATCCACTTCATCGAAGATAAGTGTGGGTGTGGTAACGCGCTGGGCGATGATCACCTGGATTGCCAAACTAATTCGCGATAGTTCACCGCCAGAAGCAACCTTGGATAGTGCCTGCATTGGCTGACCCGGGTTGGTGCTGACTAAAAATTCAATGCGGTCTAAACCAAGGCGACTGGGCGTGCGCGCTAGATCGAAATCGAGATCAATGGCAAAGCGGCCGTTTTCCATCGACAGCTCGTGCATACTGGCGCCTATCAACTCGCTTAATTCTTGCGCCGCTTGGTTACGACTGGCGGATAACAGCTCGCAGCATTGCTGATATTCGCTTAGTGCGCTCGCTATTTCATCGTCGAGCTGAGCCAGGCGTTGGTCATCGACACAAATGGCCTCTAGGCTCGCCTTAATCTGTTGATGGTGAGCCACCAGGGCCTGAGGTTTAACCATGTGTTTGCGTGCCAAGGTGATGGCGGTGCCTAGGCGTTCGTCAAGCTGGGCTAAGCGCTCCGGGTCAAGCTCGGCGCCATCGCAATACCCGCGTAACTCGCGGCTTGCTTCTTCAACCTGCACGCAGGCGTCGTTAAGCATAGCGGCGATGCCCTCTAAGCTTGGGTCAATGGCGGCCAGCTCGCTAATGGCTAAGGCGCTGTGTTGTAGGGCGCCGTTAATGGTTTGCTCGTCGCCTTCGTAGAGGGCGTAAAGTTGCTGTTGTGAGCCTTCGAGTAAGTGCTGGGCGTGGCTAAGGCGATTATGCTCCACTTCGATTTGCTCGTACTCGCCTTCCTCTAGGGCAAACTCGTCGAGCTCGGCAACTTGGTATTCAAGCAATTGCTTCTGCGCCTGTTGTTGGGCGTGCTTGGCTTCTAAGTCGCGTAACTCAAGCTGCAACTTTTGGTATTGGCTGAAGCTTTGCGCCGTATCTTCAAGTAATTTTTTATGGCCGGCGTAGCCATCGAGTAATTGCAGTTGATGGTCGTTTTTAAGCAATAGCTGGTGGGCATGCTGACCATGGATGGATAAAAGATGCTGGCCTAGTTCCTTTAACTGGGCGGCGGTGACACTGACACCATTGATATAGCTTTTACTACGGCCATTTTTAGCGACCACGCGTCGCAGCAGGCACTCCTGCTCGTCGCCTTCGAGCATATGCTCTTGCAAAAATTGTTGCGCCTTGGGTAGGCGACTAATATCGAAGCGGGCGCTGATATCCGCTTGTTTGGCGCCGGGACGCACCGCCGCAGCATCGGCACGCTCACCTAAACACAGTGAGAGGGCATCAATGGCGATCGATTTACCCGCACCGGTTTCCCCTGTTATCGCGGTCATGCCGGCATGCCATTGGGTTTCAAGCTCGCTAACGATAGCAAAATTAGAAATGGTTAATCCCGAAAGCATACTGTTTATCCATCCAGTTAAATGTTAACTGTTAATCTATACAGTAGTCTGAGTTTTTGCAAATTAAATTTTAAACAATTTACGCCGGATCTGCTTGGTTAACCTTGCTTACATTAGCGGGGTAGAGGGTATCTTCTTGAGCCAACTCCTCGAGCTCCGCGGCGCTCAGCTCCGGTGTGCTAAATTGGGTCAGTAAGTCAGGTAATAGGTCATGGTAGAAGAAGCGATTGTATTCGATGCCACGACTCGGTAATGCGCCGGCCAAGGTTTGCACACGCTCGTCCAGACCTTCCATATCGTGACGGGCATCGGCCTTGGTTAACTCGCGTTGAAAGCTTTGTAATACCCGATCGCTGATGTATTCCAAATAGGCTAGGTTTTCTTGGCTGTGACTTTGGACCACAAAGAAGTGGCTACAGATGCCGTTGAGTGGGGCCATATTTTTCGGGCGAATAATACGGGTTTCAAGGTATTCGGTCAGAGCACTTTGGAAGCTTTGTTGTATTTGTTTGACTCGGGCGTTAAAGCGTCGGCGTCCTAATTCCCGTGATTTTTCTCTATTGCGTTCAATAACTATGTACACCGCCAGCAGGGCAATCAGTAATACAAAGGCAAGAAATACAACCAAAGCCATGGCAAAACAGCACGTTAAAGATGATGAATAATGTCGCTATTTTTATCCCAGAACTGGGGTTATTGCAATATTAAATGAACATCACCTTTACAATTCTAATACAGGCGAGAGCCCCAATTTAGCTTCTGTCGTAGCACGTTGTAGTAAGAGTAGTCGGTCGGGTGAATTAAACGCAGCGGTTTTTCAGCCTTCTTGATCACCACTTCGTCACCGGGCAGGGTGGCTAGCACCACATGGCTGTCGCAACTAACCTGGAGACTGTCGGTGTTATCCAAACTCAGTTTGAGGTGAATAACACTATCGCCATCGACCACCAGGGGGCGGCTTGACAGGGTATGCGGAAACATGGGCACCAGTGCCATGGCATCAAGTCCAGGAGTGAGAATGGGGCCGCCGCCGGACAGTGAATAGGCGGTGGAGCCGGTTGGTGTCGACACGATGAGGCCATCGGACTTTTGTGAAAACACAAAGTCATCGTTAATAAAACACTCGAATTCGATCATGTGCGCCACCTTGTCGGCGTGCAGCACGGCTTCATTCATCGCCGAGTTGGCACTTTTTAATTCGGCGTGGCGAAACACTTCCACTTCCAGCAGGAAGCGTTTTTCTTCTATGTAGTGACCACTGAGCACCTGCTCCAGCGCCGCTTCAAAGCCATCCGGGTTGAGGTCGGTTAAAAACCCCAGGTTGCCGCGGTTAACGCCAATGACGCCGACATTAAAGCGGGCCAGTACCCGCGCGGCACCAAGCATATTGCCATCACCGCCGACCACGATGGCCAGATCCGCTTGTTCACCGAGCTCGACCAAATCAACCAGATTGGCTTCTTCCGGATTGGCCAGTTGGCCGCCATAATGACGCTCCACCAGGACCCGGTAACCTAAAGCTTGCAAAAAGGCATAGAGGCGTTGTAAGGTCAGCGCCGCGCCTTCATGATGTGCTTTACCGATTAAGCCAATAGTTTTAAAAGAAGCGCCCATATCTGTGCCATAAATGAAGTAACTCTTTATAGAGTAACGCAAAAGTGGTGGGGTTGAAACTGAGGCAATGAGCCTAAATTATAACAATATGAAATTATCTCCACGTGATGAGCAGATATTCTCTGCGGTAATGAGTTTATACTGCGACGGTCAGGGCCTGCCAGTCGCCTCTTCTCGTATTGCTAAACAAAAAGGCATGGCGGTATGTAGCGCCACGGTGCGCAATGCCATGGCGCGCCTAGAAAAGCTGGGACTACTATATTCCCCCCATACGTCGGCGGGGCGCATTCCTACCCAACAGGGCTTTGATTTTTGGTTTGACTCCTATTTTCATCTTGAGCAGCTTGGTCAATATTGGCAGCCGCCGCAGGATAAACTGGTGGAATTTGCCCATCATCTGGCACGGCGCTACAAGGTGTGTTGTTGTGTCGGCCTGCCGCAGGTCACCACTCAGGTGGTGTTTCGTGTGGAAGTGTTGGACTTTGATCGCACCCACTGGCTGGTGCTCTTGCTGGATCGACAAGGTCAGGGCCACAATATACTGATCACTAAACCGCTGGAAGCCAATGATGATATTCGCTATCAATTCGCGACCTGGCTGAATTCGGTTTTTGCGCAGCAAAACCTGCTTGAAGGCCTGCACCGCATGAAGGCCATGAGCCGCACCGCGCCCCATTATTGCCATGGCTCTTTAGCGCAGTGGACTCGTGAATTGGCCAATAAGCTGGGCAGTGACAACAGCATAGTCGTCGGAGAGAATAACCTCTACGCTTACACTAATAGCGACCAGGAATTTAATATAGGTGCGCGCTTTTTGCATAGCATCGAAGATAAATTGGCGTTTCGCAATGGCGTGTCCGTGTTGTTTGGCGAGCAGTTATCATTGCCTGGCTTTGAACCCTTTTTAGTCTTTAGCCTGGCTTACTTTGCGAATCACGAATATCAAAGTCGATTTTGCGTGATCTTGCCCAAGTCGGCACCGATTGAGGCGATCATTCAAGAATTTGCGCAAATCGAGCATGTTGACTCTTGAATCCGCTGAATCTATCCCCATAATGAATCGCAGTTACGCAGTTTTTGGAGAATATACACATGTCTGAGCAACCACAGGCTAACGAACACGAACAGGAAAACGTCGAGGCTCAAGAAGAGCAAGAACAAGAGCAGGGTTCACAAGAGCAAAGCATTGAAGCTGAGTTAGCGGCTCTATACGCGGAATTAGAAGCTGCAAAACAAACCGTTGAAGAGCAAAAGGACAGCGTTATTCGCGCCGCTGCCGAAGTCGAAAATATTCGTCGTCGTGCAGCCCAAGACGTTGAAAAGGCACATAAGTTCGCCTTAGAGAAGTTTGCAAACGAATTGCTTCCGGTGATCGATAACCTTGAGCGTGCTATTGAGTTCGCCGACAAGGAAAATGAAGCCCTGGTTCCTGTGCTCGAAGGCATCGAAATGACGGCGAAAAGCTTTGTCGACGCGGTGGCCAAATTCAACGTGGAAGTGGTGAACCCGCAAGGCGAGGCCTTTAACCCGGAGCTACACCAGGCGATGAGCATACAGCCAAGTGCCGATGTGGCGCCTAACACCGTATTGGCGGTAATGCAAAAGGGTTACACCCTGAACGGTCGTTTGTTACGTCCGGCCATGGTAATGGTATCGAAAGCGCCTTAAGTTTTTGAATGATAGAAAAATGCCCACTTTTTAGTGGGCATTTTTTTTGCGCTGCCAAATCTGGGTTATGGCAATGAGGATAATGGCCACAAACATCATGGTGGAAAAGGGCACCGCATTAACCGGGTGGATCAGGGCTAAGAAAGGCCCAACTAGCGCACCGCTGCCAAAGCGTAGCGTACCTATGACCGCCGTGGCGGTACCCGAGTTACGCTCGAACTCCATCAGAATAAGGGCATCGGCATTGGAGGCGATAATGCCTAAACTCATCATCAGCGGCGCTATGCTCCATACTATGTAATACAGCGATTGCTGCATCAGGCTAAAGCTCAACAAGGCGCTGCCGCTGACTAGCGCCAGAGCCAGACCGAAATACAGCATCTTTCTCGAGCCCACCTTGGGCACCACCCGGGTATTAATAAAGTTACCCAGCATCAGGGCAATCACATTAAACGCAAACAGCACGCCGAAGAGCTGCTCCGAAACCGCAAAATAATCCAGGTAGATAAAGGGCACCGAGGTTAAAAAGCAGAAAAAGGCAAAGGAGGCCAGCATGGAACTGAGAATATCGGCTCTAGCCTTTGGCTCGCCCAGGACCACGCCATAGCTGGCAAAGAACAGCTTCAGACCGCGATGCTCACTGCGGTAAATGGGAATATCGATCAGGTGCATCTGCACCCAGGCCAGACACATGAAGGCGTAGCCGCCCAGTACCAGGAAAATGACCTGCCACTGCGTCAGGGTCAGAATCGCCGAGCCAACGCTAGGCGCGGCCAGCGGCGCAACCATCATGATCATCGACACATAGCTCATGCCTTTGGCGGTATTTTGTTGGTATATATGACGAATAATGCCGGGCACCACCACGGTTGCAGCGGCACCGGTAAAGGCCTGTACACTGCGCAGCAACCAAAATAAATAGATATCCTCACAAAAGGCCAGGGCCACCGAGCTGAGTCCAAACAAGGCAAGGCCGATACGGGCTAAACGGCGACGACCCATCTGATCGGCGATGGGGCCAAAAAACAGCATGCCCAGTGCGTAGCCCGCAAGATACACGCTCAGGGAAATCTGCACCTGTGGCATGGTGGCACCCAGATCGCTGGCAATTTGCACCATGGCCGGCAAATACATATCAACGGCCAGCGGTGTAATAGCAACGATACTGGCCAACAAAGGCAGTAATAAACGCCGACTAGGCGTTCTTCTGTCGTCTAAGGACATAGATATAGTTTCTTCTAAGTTGGTAATGAGGAGACGCTAGGGGAAAGTGCGCAGGCAGAGCACAGTGCCTAGTTTGTTCACTATAGCACCAAGGCTAGGCCCATAATAGGGAAACGTTATTAACAGTATGTTAATTAGGCACTTTATTCGATGCTAGGCGTTGCGTTTGTGGTTTGCTATGCTTGGCGCAGGAGATAATTGGGAAACATTAATAATGAAAAAACTAATTTTGGCCCTTAGTGTGGCGGCAGTGATTGCCGGTTGTAAAACCTCACCGACCGGACGCACTCAGGTGACCTTGTATTCCGATGCGCAAATGAGTCAATTGGGCGGCGCCAGCTTTGAGCAGATGAAAAAAGAACAAAAGGTCAACCAGGATGCGCGCACCAATGCCTATGTGCAATGTGTGGCCGATGCGGTGATCCAGGTGTTACCGTCGAAATACGCGCGGCAACAGTGGGAAGTGGTGGTATTTGAAGAAGACTCGGCCAACGCCTTTGCCCTGCCAGGCGGTTATATCGGTGTCCATACCGGCTTACTTAAGGTGGCGCAAAATCAGGAGCAACTGGCTACCGTTATAGGCCATGAAGTGGGTCATGTCATTGCCGAGCACTCCAATGAGCGTGCTTCACAAAGCCAGATGCTGCAAACCGGCATGCAACTCGGTGCCGTGGCCCTGGACATGGGTGAGATAGGTTATCGCAACGAAATTATGGCCGCGCTTGGTTTAGGTGCGCAATATGGTGTGGTCTTGCCATTTAGCCGCACTCACGAGAGCGAAGCCGATGAGGTGGGTCTGGAGCTGATGGCGAAGGCCGGTTTCGAACCACAACAATCGGTTGCGCTGTGGCAGAACATGGCGCAAAGCGGTGGCGCCACACCGCCTGAGTTTCTATCGACGCACCCGGCGCCAACCAGTCGCATCAACGACTTGCAAAAGCGTATGCAAGGTGCCAATGCCTTGTATCAGCAGGCCCGAAGTCAAGGTAAGCGTCCACAGTGTCGCTAACCCCGGGTTAAAACGTGTCGAAACCACCTATGGTATTAGCGCTGCTGTTAGCGGCGGCGCTGACGGTCGATAGCCTTATTCCGGCGCCGGTGTTTGCCATTCACTGGCGCAGTCCCGAGTTTATGGCGGATATCGCCTCCATCTTCAATGTGGTTAAATTGCTCGGTATGGCGCTGATCACCGCCTATCTATGGTGGAGTATACCGCGACGGGACTATTCCCCCGCAATCACCATTGGTTTGCAGTTTGTCGTTCTCATATGTGCGGTACACACCCTAGTTTTACTGATCGGCAGACAAAGCCTGGTCAGCGACGCCGAGCATTACGCCTCGGTGGGTCCCTACACGGTGCACACCATAGAGTCGCAGGATGCCCGTAGCAGTCGACAGGTGATCTATTGGCGTTGCCAGCGCTCGTTTGGCTTTTACTCCCTTGAGGAACTACGTCAGCTTCCTTATCACCCTGGCGCCTATATAGAAGAGCAAGACGGCAAGTGGTATTACATCGGTGAAAAGCGTTATGAATTGGCGGCAGGTAAATGTGACTAGGCAACTAGCAAGTAATAAAAAAGGTGAGCACTTGCCCACCTTTTTTATTTATAAGAGACGTTATTAGGCGCGGCTAATAAACTTGCTCTCGGCGGTGTTGATTTTAATTTTATCGCCGCTTGAGATGTGCTCAGGCACCTGAACAACAAGACCTGTGGTCAGGGTAGCCGGCTTAGTTCGCGCACTGGCAGAGGCACCCTTAATTGATGGTGTGGTGTCTTCAATCACCAATTCGACGCTGGTCGGTAGGTCCACAGAGACCGGACGGCCTTCTACTAGCACCACCTGTACACCCTTGGTCGACTCGTCGATAAACAGCAGTTGCTCGGCAATGCTGTCTTTGTTCAGGTGATACGGCGTGTAGTCCTCTTCATCCATAAAGATGTACTCGTCGCCATCAACGTATGAAAACATGGCTGCACGACGTTGTAGATCGGCAAAATTCAACATGTCTTCGGCTTTGAAGGTCTCATCAACCTTACCACCGTCAACCACGTCATACATACGCATACGGTATAGGCTACCACCGGCACGGCCTTGTGGCACAGAGCGCTCGATATCACGGACGATCATAACGCGACCATTGTATTCAATGGCGGCGTGTTTTTTAATTTCGCTAGCCTTAGGCATAGTCTTACTTCCTAAATAAATTGACCGGGTTAAGTTACCCGATTAAAAGGTCCAAGCCAAGTGGATTTGCGGCACCGATTCTGTGGTGTCTGTGCCCAGTTTATGGTGCCAGTACTGCCACTCCACACCCAGCATCAGGGTTTGCTCCGGCATTTGCAGGGCGTGACCCATATCCCATTGCACTATCGGCTGGGCCAAAAGCCAGCCCTTTACCTTGTCGCCAAACTCATTGTCGCGCTCGTCGATATATTCAACATGGCCGGTAAAGTAAAACTTTTGCTCGCCGATGCTAAAGGGGGCGCCCCAGGCTAAATCCAGCATCCAGCTGTCGCTTTCGGTCGGTGCACCGCCTGAGCTGACGCCGTCGCTGTCATCGATGTAGGCGGTAACTAGGGTTGAGAAGAAATCAAAGCCTTCCACCTGCCAATCAAGCTTCACACCGGGCAGGTACTTCATCACATTGGCGTCGCCGGCGGCGTTAAAGCCCATCACAAAGCCCACGTCTTTTAGTGGACCTAGTTCAATTTTGTTACCGCTGACCTTGCTGTAGCTAAAGTTAGAGTACCACTCGCCGTAAAAATCGCTGTCCTGATAGCCGTCTTCACGGTCGTCATTGATGATATCAATAAAGAAGAAGTTATCGCCCAGGCTGTAACCCGAGGCATGTTGCAAAGATACGATACTGGTACCCGCTTCTTCTTTGGTGAAGGGGTTTTTAAAGTCGCCATAGTTTACATGTAACTGTGTTTGGCTCCAGTTAGCGGCGTGCGCGTCGCCAATATTGGCACACAAGGACAGCGCCACCGCGCCGTATAACAGGGGTGTGGTGATTTTCATAACTACAAGGTGATTAATAAATAAAAGAAATGTCAGCGGCTATTGTATCAGATGGCGGCATTACGCCGCCACTGTATGCAAAAGGGAAAGGGGGATTACACCTTATGGCGGCGTAGGATGATCACCAAAACAGCGGTGATGGCGAGGATAAAGCAATAGAAGGCGGAGGTAGAGACCTGCCACGGACTAATGCTAAAGGTCGCACCTAATAGCAGAGCCTGAGCGCCATAAGGCAGTGAGCCTTGCAGCACGCAGGCAAAAATATCCAGCAGACTGGCGGAGCGTTTGGCGGAGATATCGCCGTCCTCGGCCAGCTTTTTCGCAATAGGTCCGGCGACGATAATAGACACGGTGTTATTGGCGATACACAGGTTCGATGTCATCACCAACAGGGCGATCCCCAGTTGATCCGCTACCTGGCGATTAAACTTGGCCACTAGCTTGGTCAACGCCTGGATTTTTCTGGCCAGATAGTCAAGGCCGCCGCCACGGCGAATAAACTCAGACAAACCGCCGATAAACATCGACAGTAAGAAGATTTCCTGCATATCGCTAAAGCCCTTGTAGACGTCTTTAACAAAGGCACTGCCTTCGTATGAGCCGGTAAAGCCCATGAATGCCGCAAATAAAATACCGCTAAAGAGCACCACAAAAACGTTCAGGCCCATAACCGCAAGCACCAGGATAAAGAAGTAGGGCAACACCAGAAGCCAGTCAAAATCACCCACTTCTACCACTTGCGGCTCGGGGGTTAAATACACTAGGAGCGCTATGGTCACTAGGGCCGCAGGCAGGGCAATTTTCAGGTTCTCGCGGAACTTATCCTTCATTTCACACCCTTGCGTACGGGTCGCGGCAATGGTGGTATCGGAAATAATAGACAGGTTGTCACCAAACATGGCACCCGAAACAATAGTACCGGCCATCAGTGCCGGGTCGATGCCGGTTTTCATTGACACCGCCAATGCAATTGGGCCAATGGCGCCTATGGTCCCCATGGAGGTGCCCATGGCGGTGGAGACGATGGCCGAAATCAAGAATAAGCCGGGTAACAACAGGCTTGGAGGAATAAAGGATAAACCCGCATTCACTATGGCGTCCACACCGCCGGTGGCACCGGCTACTGCCGAGAACGCGCCGGCGAGTAAATAAATAAGACACATGGTGATGATGTTGCTGTGCCCGGCACCGCGAATAAAGGTTTCCACCGATTCATTTATGCGCTGCTTAGCGAGTACAAAGGCCAGGACGATGGCGGGTAAGATGGCCACCGGCGCGGGTAATTGGTAGAAAGCGTAGTCTACGCCTTGCGCCTGTAAATACAGGCCAGTGCCTAAGAATAGGGCGACGAACACCAATAGGGGGACGAGTGAAAGTTTTGCCACAGTGGCATTGTAGTTAGGCTGCATGTATACCTCAATTTCGATCACCAACAGCCAAAACCTTCTTTTAGCTGCATTTATTTTGCCAAACAAGCCAGAGATTGTTGTGCATGCGCCCGCAAGCCAAAGACCAAATCGGCGCCAGGTTGAGAAGTTTAAACGTGTGGATGGCTAAAGTCTACGGTGATCACGTTTTTGTTATTGTTTTTCATTTTTGTAGCACAAAAAAACAACGATATCTAATCTGTGTCACTCTCATAGGTAATCCCTAAAGCTAAGCCCTTAAAGCAAGTTTGTATTTGTCTGGCGTGCTTGGTTGAGAATGCTTTTGCTTTGCTCGGCGCTTGTGCCTAGCACCTAACACCCATCTGCGTTAGCATACGGGGGTGAGTAGATGAACAATATTATGGGGATTAGAATGAGTGTAGGTTTAGGCATTTTAGGCGCCAATGGGCGCATGGGCCAGGCACTATTGGAAGCAGGCAACGATGACCCGCAGGCACGCCTTGCCGCAGCCTTTGTACGCCAACAGTCGCAGTTAAATGGTTTGGCGGTAGAAACCCTGGTCAAGGGGCTGCAAGAGGGCTCGCAAACGTTGACTTTTAGTACCTTGGCGCCAAGCAAAGAGCTGGATGTACTCATTGACTTTACCTTGCCCGAGGGCATGCTGACGCACCTGGAATTCGCCGTCGCCAACAAGATCCCCATGGTGATTGGCACCACAGGCCTTACCGATGCCCAAATGCAACGCTTGCACGAGGCCGCCAAGCATATCCCCATCGTCTTTGCCCGTAACTTCAGTGTCGGTGTGAATCTGTTATTGGATTTGGTGCAAACGGCGGCAACTAAATTCGGCGACGACGCAGACATCGAAATATTTGAAGCCCACCACCGTCATAAAATCGACGCGCCTTCGGGTACGGCGCTGGCCATTGGCGAAGCCATTGCCGAGGCCAAAGGCTGGGACCATGAGCAGGCCGCCGTTTATGACAGGTCACAAAGTGAGCAAGCCAAATCACAAAAGGAAATTGGCTATTCGGTGCTCAGAGCCGGCGATATAGTTGGCGAACACACGGCTTATTTTGCATTAATGGGAGAAAGGCTTGAATTAACACATAAAGCAAGCTCTAGAATGACCTTCGCCCGTGGCGCTGTGAGGGCTGCAAAGTGGGTGCAAAATAAACACCCTGGCTTTTATTCCATGCGCGAAGTGCTGGAACTGGGTAAGTAAACGTGCTTTTTTGGGTGTTTCAGTAAGTTTTAATGTTAAAGGTGCTGTTTTTTATATTTATTGATATTTAATTAGATCTTTTACCGACTCTCGTGTAGAATATCGTCAATTTGCCAAAATTTCATAATGCGCTTAATAAAGCGCTTTAAACGGGTTGTAAATTAGTCGCATTTTTTACTCCCGTTTTTTACTGTTAGGAGGTTAACTTGACTAAATCCGCTCTGTTAGTCCTAGAAGACGGCACAGTGTTTCGCGGTACTGCGATCGGCGCTGACGGCATGTCAGTAGGTGAGGTAGTATTCAATACGTCGATGACTGGTTATCAGGAAATCCTGACCGACCCGTCTTATGCGGAACAAATCGTAACTTTGACTTACCCGCATATCGGTAACACGGGTACTAACAGCGAAGACGAAGAAGCGAACAAAATCTGGGCCAAGGGCCTGGTTATTCGCGATTTGCCACTGCTAGCGAGTAATTTCCGTAATGAACAATCACTCAGTGATTACCTAAAAGAGCGCAACATTTTAGGTATTGCCGATATCGACACCCGTAAGCTTACTCGTATCCTACGTGATAAGGGTGCACAAAACGGTTGTATCATCGCCGGTGATGACGTTGATGAAAGCAAGGCGCTAGAAGCCGCTCAAGCCTTCCCTGGCTTAAAAGGCATGGATTTAGCCAAGGTAGTTTGTACCGAATCATCATATCAATGGTCTGAGACAAGCTGGACTCTGGGTGAAGGTTTTAAAACGCTTGCCGCAGAAGACGAGAAATTCCACGTTGTTGCCTATGACTTCGGTGTTAAGCGCAATATCCTGCGCATGTTGGTAGACCGAGGCTGTAAGCTGACCGTAGTTCCGGCGCAAACCAGCGCTGAAGAAGTACTGGCACTAAACCCAGACGGTATCTTCCTATCAAATGGCCCTGGCGACCCGGAGCCATGTACTTACGCGATTGAAGCGATCAAAACCTTCCTAGAAAAAGATATTCCTATTTTCGGCATCTGCCTTGGTCACCAGTTATTGGCCCTGGCCTCAGGTGCGAAAACAGTAAAAATGAAGTTCGGCCACCACGGTGGTAACCACCCGGTTAAAGACCTAGACCGTGACGTTGTGATGATCACCGCACAGAACCACGGCTTCGCCGCGGATGAGGCAAGCTTGCCTGACAATCTTCGTGCAACGCATAAGTCATTGTTTGACGGCACCTTGCAGGGCATTCACCGCACCGACAAGCCGGCATTTAGCTTCCAGGGTCACCCAGAAGCAAGCCCAGGCCCACACGATGCAGCACCTTTGTTCGATCACTTTATCGAACTGATGCAAGCGCAATCTAACTAATTTGAGACCGGAGTAATAATGCCAA
Organism: Pseudoalteromonas sp. T1lg75; assembly: GCF_002964705.1. Taxonomy (GTDB): domain Bacteria; phylum Pseudomonadota; class Gammaproteobacteria; order Enterobacterales; family Alteromonadaceae; genus Pseudoalteromonas. Next base: position 406,332 of record NZ_PQCD01000049.1, read on the forward strand.
AACGTACTGATATTCAAAGCATTCTTATCTTAGGCGCGGGCCCGATCGTAATCGGCCAGGCCTGTGAGTTTGACTACTCAGGTGCTCAAGCCTGTAAAGCGCTAAAAGAAGAAGGTTACCGTGTAATCCTGGTTAACTCGAACCCGGCGACCATTATGACCGACCCGGAAATGGCTGATGCGACCTATATTGAGCCGATTCACTGGGAAGTGGTAGAAAAAATCATTGAAAAAGAAAAGCCGGATGCGGTACTGCCTACCATGGGTGGTCAAACCGCATTGAACTGTGCCCTTGACCTAGACAAGCACGGTGTACTGGCTAAGCACGGCGTTGAGCTGATCGGTGCAACCGCCGATGCCATCGACAAGGCAGAGAACCGTGAGCGTTTCGACGTAGCGATGAAAAACATCGGCCTTGAGTGTCCGCGCGCAGAAATCGCCCACTCAATGGAAGAAGCGCACGATACCCTAACGCGTATCGGTTTCCCTTGTATTATTCGTCCTTCTTTCACCATGGGTGGTACCGGTGGTGGTGTTGCTTACAACATGGAAGAGTTCGAAGAAATCTGTACTCGCGGTCTTGACCTATCACCAACGAGCGAGCTGTTAATCGATGAAAGCTTACTGGGTTGGAAAGAGTACGAGATGGAAGTTGTTCGCGACAAAAACGACAATTGCATCATCGTCTGTTCTATCGAAAACTTCGACCCTATGGGTGTACACACAGGTGACTCAATCACGGTAGCGCCAGCGCAAACCTTGACCGACAAAGAATACCAAATCATGCGTAATGCCTCTATGGCGGTACTGCGTGAAATCGGTGTTGAAACCGGTGGTTCGAACGTACAGTTCGGTGTGTGTCCTAACACCGGCCGTATGGTTATCATCGAGATGAACCCGCGTGTATCTCGTTCATCGGCACTGGCTTCAAAAGCAACGGGTTTCCCAATCGCGAAAATCGCAGCCAAGCTGGCTGTGGGTTACACTCTTGATGAGCTGCAAAACGACATCACAGGCGGTGCTACTCCTGCGTCGTTCGAGCCGTCAATCGACTATGTAGTAACTAAGATCCCTCGCTTCAACTTTGAAAAGTTTGCCGGTGCTAACGACCGTCTAACCACTCAGATGAAGTCGGTAGGTGAGGTCATGGCGATTGGCCGTAACCAACAAGAATCACTACACAAAGCGCTTCGTGGCCTGGAAGTAGGCGCGACTGGCTTTAACCCTATCTTGCCAGTGGGCGAGAAGGGCGCAATCGAGAAGATCACTCGCGAACTTCGTGAGCCAGGTGCCGAGCGTATCTGGTACATCGCCGATGCTATGCGTCACGGCATGAGCGTTGAAGATGTATTCAACCTTACCAAGGTTGACCGCTGGTACCTGGTACAAATCGAAGACATCATCAAAGACGAGCAGAAGATCGAAGAAGTGGGTCTTGCCGGTCTTAATGCAGACTTCCTACGTCGCCTGAAGCGCAAAGGTTTCGCCGATGCGCGTATCGCAGAACTCGCCGGTGTATCTGAAGCGGAAATCCGCAAGAAGCGTCACCAGCTTGAAATCTTGCCTGTATACAAGCGCGTAGATACCTGTGCGGCTGAATTCAGCTCAGACACGGCTTACATGTACTCAAGCTACGATGAAGAGTGTGAAGCGGCACCGTCTGACAAAGACAAAATCATGGTAATCGGTGGTGGACCTAACCGTATCGGTCAAGGTATCGAATTCGATTACTGTTGTGTTCACGCGGCCCTTGCTATGCGTGAAGACGGCTACGAAACCATCATGGTTAACTGTAACCCTGAAACCGTTTCTACCGACTACGATACATCAGACCGTTTATTCTTCGAGCCAATCACGCTTGAAGACGTGCTTGAAATCGTCCGCGTTGAGAAGCCGAAAGGCGTTATCGTGCAGTACGGTGGTCAAACACCTCTTAAACTTGCCCGTGAACTAGAAGCGAACGGTGTGCCAATCATTGGTACTTCACCAGACGCCATCGACCGTGCTGAAGACCGTGAGCGCTTCCAGCAAATGGTTGAGCGTTTGAACCTGCTTCAGCCTGAAAACGCAACGGTAACTTCACTAGAAGAAGCGGTAGCTAGGTCAAAAGAAATCGGTTTCCCACTGGTTGTACGTCCTTCGTACGTACTAGGTGGTCGTGCGATGGAAATCGTCTACGATGAAGACGACCTGCGTCGCTACATGACAGAAGCGGTATCTGCTTCTAACGAAGCGCCGGTATTGCTTGACCGCTTCCTAGACGACGCCATCGAAGTTGACGTTGATGCTATCTGTGACGGCACCGAAGTAATCATCGGCGGTATCATGGAGCACATCGAGCAAGCGGGTGTTCACTCGGGTGACTCGGCCTGTTCACTACCAGCACATACCCTAAGCCAGGAAATCCAAGACGTAATGCGTGAGCAAGTACGTAATATGGCCCTTGAGTTAGGTGTAGTAGGTCTGATGAATACGCAGTTCGCGGTTAAAGACGGTCAGGTTTACCTAATCGAAGTAAACCCGCGTGCTGCACGTACCGTGCCTTTCGTATCAAAAGCAACCGGTGTTGCTCTTGCTAAGGTGGCGGCCCGTTGTATGGCCGGTCAGTCTCTTGCGAGCCAAGGCATCACCAAAGAAATCATCCCTCCTTATTACAGTGTGAAAGAAGTGGTACTTCCTTTCGCTAAGTTCCAAGGTGTTGACCCAATTCGTGGCCCAGAAATGCGCTCTACCGGTGAGGTAATGGGTGTAGGTGATACTTTCGCCGAAGCCTTCGCTAAAGCCCAGCTAGGTGCAGGTAATGCTTTACCACGTGGTGGTCGCGCGTTACTATCGGTTCGCAATGGTGATAAAGCTCGTATCGTTGAGCTTGCTAAGACCATGATCGAATTAGGTTTTGAACTAGACGCAACCTCAGGCACCGCTCAGGCGCTTGAAAATGCAGGCATCGAAGTTCGCCGTGTAAACAAGGTATTCGAGGGTCGTCCTCATATCCTTGACCGCATTAAGAACGGTGAATACAGCTATATCGTTAATACCACAGAAGGTCGTCAAGCGATTGAAGACTCTAAGGTTTTACGTCGTGGCGCCTTGATGCACAAGACCAACTACACCACAACATTAAACGCGGCATTTGCTAACTGTACAGCAAACTCTGCGGATGACCGTGGTAGTGTCTCGTCAGTTCAAGAGTTACACCAACGAATTAACTAAGCAATAGGCCGCAGCGCTTGCGCTGCGGCTTGCTGTAAGTGGGAATATTATGCAAAAGATTCCAATGACCACACGCGGTGCCGAGTTATTGCGTGCAGAGTTAAACGAATTAAAAACAGTCACTCGGCCAAAAATCATCGCTGATATCGCCGAGGCGCGTGAACATGGCGACCTCAAAGAGAATGCCGAGTATCATGCCGCTCGCGAGCAGCAAGGTTTTTGCGAAGGACGTATTCAAGAAATTGAAGCTAAATTGTCTAATGTGCAAATCATTGACGTAACGAAAATGCCTAACAATGGTAAGGTGATTTTTGGTTCGACTGTGACCATTGTCAATGTAGACACGGATGCTGAAGTGACTTACCGCATTGTGGGTGATGATGAAGCGGACATTAAGAACAACTTAATCTCTGTAAACTCACCCATCGCCCGCGGCCTGATCGGTAAAGAACTGGACGACTGTGTGAATATAGAAACACCCAATGGTACGGTAGAGTATGAAATCACTGAGATTGAATATATCTAACCTTCGTTGATGTGTTTAAAAGCCCGCTTAAAAGCGGGTTTTTTTATGCCTGTAGGTCAGGCTTTGCCGCCTTGGATGGCCGGTACTAGAGTAACGCAGGAGCTGTTACCTAGCAGCCTGACAATTTTTGTCGGGCCGCCGACGCCGGCTTAGAGGGAGTGTATAACCTCAGTGCAGTAATTCGTCCATGAAGCTGAGTTCCTGTTCGTGACGAAGTTACGGCGTCCCTGCCTCCACCTCCGAGCGCTGCGAAGCGGTGCTTCGGTCACTCGTCGCCCTCTTGGAACTCCTAGGGCACCCGTGATTCGCTTATGCTTGCGAACTCAGCGTTTTGTTAAACGCTGCGCATAGCTGTTGATGCGATTTAAGTATCAATCACCTTAGAACAATTCATCCATGAAGCCGTGATCCTGTCGGCATCCATGCCTCCACCTCCGGGTGCTGCTAAGCAAGGCTTCGGTCACCCGTCGCCCTCGCTATCAACAGCACAATCCACAACAAAATCTGATTTCTCCAGCGCGAATCTAAACGGGGAGATCCATACCTGTTATTTCGTATTAGTGCCGTAAGCCTTTTTCAAAGAGAGATAAGTAAAAATGTGTCAATTGTGGTTGTTCTGGCACGCTATGTAACACACAAACCGGCTCGGTTATGTGGTGATAAGAGATAGGTTTCTGATATTCACTGGGAAAATAAATTACATAGCGAGCCAAGCAAGGCTCGAATAAGTAACGACTCGCTTTACTTAATTACTTCTTCATTGCTCGCGAGAAAAACACCTGCTAACTTATTACTATCATTAAATAAAAATTTTATTAGTGGGAAAAGGTTAGGTTGTGGATAACTTCCTTAACCGGGAATTCGCACTAAGATGTTGTTAGGTAGCACTGGAAATTATGCATATACCCTATGAATTTTTGCCCCGATGGAAAGAGGAGTTGGTTTGCCGATGCGCTCAAGGTGAGTTCATTTTAGATTATGCGATGGGCACGCCTACGGTTTATTTACCCGCAAAAGATCGTTGGGCGTTGGTGGCGCCTGATTGGTCGCATGAGCACTGGGACAGCATTCATACTCAACTTTCTAAATGGTGCACCGAAAATAAAACAGCTCTTGCTCTCGACGCGTATGCAGAACACAAGTTGGAGTTGGCGTAGCTACCTAACAAACGCATTAATGAATGGACGTCTTAAGCTTGGCTGACGCTCGTTCCTCGCTAATTTTAGCCAAGCTTAATCCGCCCATTATGCGGGCGTTGTTCTGGCACTAGAACCAATTCAAAGTTTAATTAATCTTGAGGCATAAAAAAAGCCTTGCCGTGGGGCAAGGCTTTTCTGGTTGGGATAAATACCAAGTACTTAACTTTGCTGTTTTAGTTCTGGCGTTGCTTCTACCTTAGGGGCCCTACCTAAGAGTTTACGCAGGCCGCGTTTAAAGTCTTCCAATGCCACATATTGGCAAGGGATCAGCACCAGGGTGATCACTGTGGCGAACAACACACCGAAGGCCAGCGATACCGCCATGGGGATCACGATTTGTGCCTGCAAGCTGGTTTCCATAATGATGGGTACCAAACCAATAAAGGTGGTGATCGAGGTCAGTAGAATGGCCCTAAAGCGCTTACAACCGGCTTCTACTACCGCCTGTTTAATAGCAATGCCCTGGGCGCGTGCCTTGTTCACATAGTCAACCATCACCAGTGAGTCGTTCACCACCACACCGGCCACGGCGATAATGCCGAAGAAGGACAGGCTGCTCATGGTCATACCCAGGATAACGTGACCGTACACGGCACCGACCACACCAAAGGGGATCACCGACATAATCAGCAGCGGCTGCGAGTAGGAGCGCAGTGGGATGGCCAACAGCGCAAAGATGATCAACAGCGATAAGGCGAGATCACGGCGTTGCTCGGCGACGCTATCCATTTCTTCTTGCACTCGACCGGCGACATTACTCTGCACGCCAGGGTAGTTTTTCAATAGCGCCGGAAGGTACTCATCGCGCACTTGCTTGGCAATTTCAAACGGCTGTGCCTGATTGGTGTCTACGGCAGCCCAGACATTAACCGTACGTTTAGAGTTTTCACGACGTATGCGGTTTACCCCGTCAACCAGGTTGACTGTGGCTATTTCTGCTAAAGGCACTTCCGCACCGGCCGGAGTAATAATGCGCACGTCATTGATTTCGCTGATAGAGTTACGCTCTTCAATGGGGTAGCGGATCATGACTTTGAGCTCTTCGCCATCACGCAGAATACGCTGAGCTTCGAGGCCGTAGAAGCTGAAGTTTACCTGTGAGGCAACATCGGCCAAGGTCAGGCCCAGGCTGTAGGCAATGGGTTTCAGATCCAGCTGTACTTCATCGGTCGCACTTTACATAGAGTCATTGATATCGCCGACACCATTGAGCGTGGCCAGCTTTTCTTTCAATTTGCCGGCTACTTCTTTCAACTCGGCGGCGTCATTGCCTTCGAGGCGGAAGCTGATATCACCATCATCACGGCCACCACCGCCATTCATAATGCTGTCGTTAATGGTCATTGACTTCATCCCCGGCAGCGGCGGCATATTGTCACGCCACAAGGCACTGAGTGCGAAGGTGTCGATAGGGCGCAGGTGCGGCTCTACCAAGACCATCATTAAGCGTGCGTTGGTGCGCCCTTGCATATTAAGGGAGATATCCTTAACCATGGGCATGCCATATTGTTGCTCGATGACTTTCTCCACGTCCATGACCACACGTTCAACCTTTTTGGCCGTATCCAGGGTTGCTGTTTCCGACGAGGCCAAATTCATCTCAATGTTAATACTTGGGAAGTCATGAGGGATCTTCGGGTTGGCAACAAACTTGATTAAGCCACCGGCGAACAAGCCGGCACTGACGATCAGGATGCCAAAGAAGCCCACGATCACGGTATAGCGATAGTGAATACAGCGCTGCACAGCAGGGCGGTATACTCGCTCGATAAAATACTGTAGGCCGCCGTCAATCTTGTTACGTAAGCGGTGCAAGGGGTTGCGCGGATTAACAGGGCGGTTCTTCATGGCCGCCAGGTGAGCCGGGAGAATTAATTTGGATTCCACCAGGGAGAACAATAGGCACAGAATAATCACGCCGCCGATGGCTTTAGAGAACGCAGCTCCCGGGCCGCTGGCCAAGGTTTGCGGTAAGAAGGCGGCAATGGTCGTCAATACCCCGAAGGTGGCAGGTACGGCCACGCGTTTTACGCCACGCACCACGTTATCCAGGCTGTGACCATGTTTCTCGATTTCGGCGTGCGCCGACTCACCGACGACGATGGCATCGTCCACCACGATCCCCAGCACCAGAATAAAGGCAAACAGGGAAGCCAGGTTTATGGTGACGTCTAAAAAGCCTACCGGCATCATTAAAAAGGCACCTAGGAAGGAGACGGGTAGACCCATCATCACCCAGAAAGCGAGACGGATACGCAGGAACAAGGCCAACATCAGCATGACCAAGATACCACCCCAAATCATATTCTCGATCATCATGTCGAGACGACCTTCAAGGTAGTATGTGATGTCAATCATGGGGGCCAGTGTGACGCCCTCGGGAAGCTCCGACTTTTTACGCTCTAAATAGGCGTCCATCACATCGGCAACACGGGTGACATCTTGATCTTTTGACGCACGGACTTCAAAAATCAGGGAGTTTTTACCGTTATATTTTGAATATTGCAGGCCTTCTTCAAAGCCATCCTGTATGGTCGCTACATCACCTAAAAATACTTGGGCGCCGTCTTCTAATGTTAATAAAGGAAGGCGTTCAAACTCACCGCCGCGATAGGCTTGTTTTTCCACACGCATGGAAATATAGCCATTATCGGAGCGGATTTGGCCTGCCGACATATTGGCCGAGAAGTTACGAACGGCACTGGCGATATCACGGAACGTCAGGCCATATTCGCGTAGCTTGTCCGGGCTGACCTCAATGCTTATTTCATAATCCAATCCCGAATTAAAATTAACGAGATTGACCTGAGGCAAAGCACGCATCTCATCATGCAGCTTGTTACCAAGCTCCTTGAGATCGTAATTGCTCATATCGCCATACAGGGCGAGGATCATCACCTCTTGAGTAAATTTTTCGCGGCGAATATTAGGGCGCTCCATCTCCGCTGGGAAGCTGGAGATGGAGTCAATCTGCATTTTGACTTCGTCAAGAACTTCCTGCGAGTCATAGTTTTCATCAACCTCAATCCAGCTTTGCGAAAAGCTGCGGTTCGAATAGGTGATAAGGCGTTTTATGCCCTCTAAACCTTGCAGGGACTCCTCAATTTTAATGGTGATCCCTTCTTCCACCTCTTGCGGAGCAGCACCGGGATACACGGCCTGAACACTGAGCCAGTTACTCTCAAATTGAGGAAACGCCTGTTTACGAATAGAAAGCGCACTGAGAATACCGCCTACTATGATGATCACCATCAGCAGGTTGGCGGCTACCGGGTTGCGGGCAAACCAGGCGATCAAGCCTTTTTCTGTGCTTTGCACCATGGCTTAGTCCTCCTTCAGCGCTAATTGCGTGTGCGCCGTTTTAGGCTCTTGCTCGTCTAAGCGCAGTTGCATGCCTTGCGTCGGGTATTCCAGCGCCGAGGTAATAATTTGCTGGCCGCTTTGCAGACCGGCGGTCACATAGGCCATGCCGTCTTGCTCGCGGATCACTTCAAGGTCGCTAAACATCAGCTTGATTTCATTATCAATGAGGGCGATGCGGTTGTCCTTGATCAAATGGCTGGGAACAATGGCGGCATCACGTACACTTTTACCGACAATGCGGGCATTGGTATAGGCACCAAAGCGCAGTGGGTGAGCCTGCTGATAGGGCTGCTCTACATAGGCCACTAAGTAGGTCATGCGCGAGCGCTTATCGATCACGCCTTCGTTACGCACTATGGAGCCTTGCCAGGTGCGCATTTTACCGGCCACTTCGCTGGTCAGGGTAACCTTGGCACCAATACCACCATCGATCAGGTATTGCAGATCCTGGTTGGCTACCGGTAAACGTACCTTAGCAATGCTGGTGGCATCGATTTGACCCAGCACATTACCTGGGTTCACTACGCTGCCAAGGCTGATTTTCTTCGCCGTGACCAGGGCGTCATATGGGGCGCGAATTGAGGTGCGTTCTAAATTACGTTTGGCGCGTTTAACCTGGGCTTGAGCGGCGCGGAATTTCGCCAGTTTTTCTGCAAGCTGAGGCTTACGTAAATAGAGCTCCGAGGGGATCACCGCATTGGCATTGTCTTTAATGCGTTGCCATTCGGTTTTTGCCACATGGGCCTGTGCCTGTTCTATCTCTAGCGCCGATTGGGCTTGCGCTAAGCCAGCCTGGGCTTCAATAAGGGCCGCTTCATAGTCATTGGGGTCGATGCGAATAAGCTCATCGCCTTGTTTTACAAAGCCACCTTTAACAAACTGTTCGGCGATAGACACCACCTGACCGGACACCTGAGCAACCAGTTCGGTTTGTTCTTGCGCCATAACCTCGCCGTAGGAATGCACTTGCATGGTGACATCGGTCAGGTTGACCGGGGTGACCTCTACCAGTGGGGCTATGTTTTCCTGTTGTTTTTGCTCCGGTGGCTTTTTCATTGCCATAAAGGTGGCGAAAAGTGCCACTGACACTCCCAATACACCAATAGGTAATAGTATTTGTTTTTTGCTGGCCACAATGCAGCTCCCTGTATAGTTCGATGACAGGCTATATGGTAGCGGCAATCATGTTTACAGGTATGTGTAATATGTAACAAAGCATGTAATCTGTTAAAATGGCGACCGCGTTTGTTTTAGGGGTCGAATATGAATTGTCGTTTAGGGTGTGGTGCGTGCTGTATTGCGCCTAGTATTTCCAGCCCCATACCCGGTATGCCCAAGGGTAAGAAAGCAGGGCAACGATGTGTCCAGCTAGACAAAAATAATTTGTGCAAGTTGTTTGGCGACCCGTCGCGGCCGGCGGTGTGTTTACAATTTAAGGCGTGTGAAGACGTGTGTGGCAGCAATAACGCCGAGGCGATGTGGAGAATAACCCAACTTGAGGCGCTTACCTAACTGCAGTAAGCACCGCAAGTGGATGCAGATATTATTGGCTCGTGCCTGGCGGGTAGTTACTGAAAATCTCAGCAACCGACTCGCGAATGACCGCGGTGCGCTCGCTTGGCGTCTGATTTTTCTTTAAACGGCCTTCTTTGGCGGCGCGCCATACCAGTTGGTTAGAAGCGCGGTCGACCACGTCAATCACTAAGGTGCCCACCTGGTACTCGCGGGTGGTGGTTTGCACATTGTAGCCCATGCCCCAGTAATCCCAACGGGCGCTATAGCCTGTGGTAAAGGTATCGACATCGACCTTCTTCTCTACCGAGGCATGGTAGTTGATCAGCACATCCGCTTGGTCCGCAGCCACCATACTCATGCCCTTGGCGCTAAGCTCATCATTCACCGCTTGTCGAACGCGACGCTCCATTAATTCGCTAATTTGATAATTATTGGTGGCGTTGGTCAGGCTGGCATCGGGAAACCAGGCAAAGGTTTTGTATTGAGCAAAGTTTACCGACTTGTCGTAGTCAAAGTCCGGGCCCGAGGCGCAGGCGCTCAACAGCAAAACCACACCCGCTATAAGTAAATTCTTCATCGACCGCTCCTTTATATCTGGCTACAAGAATCTATGTTTGTCAGTAACATATCATAATCGCTTGGGAAATATACAGAACCTCGGCCCTTTTAAGGGGGCAAATCCCCGAATATGTCATTACTGTGAATTTCAAATAATTTAAAGCTTATTAATATTTTCTATGGTAGTCTAGGAACTGCTTTGAGTTAATGCGTTTAATGTGACGGTTTTGTGCGGCCTACGCTGTAAGTGTGACTAACCTCGTTTAGTCCTGTACCGGACCCTAGCGGTAGCGACACTGGCTCAGGGAGGATAGTGCCTGGTTTCAGGCGAGTAATAGAAATTGACTTACAGGAACACTTTAGTATGTCAGATCAAGTAAACGGTAAAGTAAAGTTTTTTAACGAAGCAAAAGGCTTTGGTTTTATCGAGCAAGAAAATGGCCCAGATGTATTCGTTCACTTCAGCGCGATCAATGGTTCAGGCTTCCGTACTCTAAGCGAAGGCCAACAGGTTTCTTTCGGCATTAAACAAGGCCAGAAAGGACCAGAAGCGGAAAATGTAACTCCGGTTTAATTCCTTATTGACTCTGTCCTAGAGTTAATAATTAGTGGAGCCGTTTCGGCTTCACTTCTTCCCCCTGGCGCCACGCCAACATTATCTAGTCAGCTATTAAGTCATTAATTAATATAATTACTTTGATATATCACTGATCTTCAATTATTATTTTATTTCCACATTTAAAGTATATAAGAGATCACAGTGAGAGAAATCAGAGCATTTGCCAAATCGGCGTCTATTAATGAGTTGGAAAAAGCAATTAATATTCTGAACACTGCGCTCGATAATCAGCAACAGCAAGAAAAAGCGAAACAGGAAGTTCTACAACTGATGAAGGAAAAAGGGCTCAGTGTGGAAGATATTGTTGATGTGACCCAGGACAAGCGTACTAAGGTAGAGCCTAAGTATCGTCGCGAGTTTGAAGGAAAGATGGTGGAGTGGTCCGGCCGTGGTAAACGCCCTAAAGCGTTTCAGGATGTAGACCTCACTAAATACCTCGCGAAATAACCGTAAACCCAAAGGTCCAGCAATGGACCTTTCCTTTTTTGGGTGTCAGCAGTGTATACACTCAGAGACTATCAACAACAAGCCGTCGACAATACCCTAGCGCATTTTCGTAAATCACAGCGCTCGGCCGTTATTGTTTTGCCCACCGGTGCGGGTAAAAGCCTGGTCATTGCCGAGCTGGCCCGATTAGCCCGTTATCCCATCCTGGTATTGACTCACGTTAAAGAGTTGGTTGAACAAAACGCTAATAAATTTCGTGACATGGGTTTAACACCGGGTATTTTCTCTGCGGGTTTAAATGATAAAAACTTAAACGAGCAGGTCACGTTTGCCAGTATTCAATCATTGGCTCGTAGTATAGATAAGTTACAGCGCCACTATTCTTTAGTGATCATCGATGAGTGCCACCGCGTCAGCACAGAGCAAACCAGTCAATATGCTCAGGTTATATCCGCTCTGCAGAAAATAAACCCACAACTTAAAGTATTGGGTTTGACCGCGACGCCATACCGGCTTGGCAGTGGTTGGGTATATCATCGTCATTACCATGGATTTGTTCGTGGCCCAAGTGATGCGCCATTTGGCGATTGTATTTACGAATTGCCGCTGCGTTATTTAATCAATAAGGGTTATCTAACACCGCCACGTATTGTTGATGCGGCGGTGCAGCATTATGACTTTTCCGCCTTGCTACATGGCGCTACACCGCCCAGTGAAGGGGATCTAAATGCCTTATTGCAACAGAGTACGCGTGCCACCAAGGCCATTATCTCGGACGTGATAGCACAAAGTGATAACCGGCGCGGGGTGATGATTTTTGCCGCCACCGTTGCCCATGCCGAAGAAATTTACCGTTATTTACCATCCGGTCAGGCCCATATTATCGTTGGTGCAACGCCTGCAGCAGAGCGCGATGACCTCATCGCCCGCTTTAAGCGACAGGAGTTTAAATATCTGGTGAATGTTTCTGTTTTAACTACAGGGTTTGACGCTCCCCACGTTGATTTTATTGCCTTGTTACGACCGACGGAGTCGGTCAGTCTGTATCAGCAGATTATTGGCCGTGGGCTTCGTTTATGTGCCGATAAGCAGGAATGCTTGGTAATAGACTATGCCGGTAACGGCTTTGATATTCATCACCCCGAGGTGGGGATGCAGCGTCCGGACCCAAATTGTGAGCCGGTGCAGGTGCTTTGCCCCGGCTGTGGTTTTGCCAACGTGTTTTGGGGGAAAAAGGATGCGGCGGGTCAGGTTATTGAGCATTACGGCCGCCGTTGTCAGGGGTTATTGGACGATGGCGAAGAGCAGCAACAATGCGATTACCGTTTTAAATTTAAAGAATGTCCCCAGTGTTTTAGCGAAAATGATATTGCCGCGCGCAGATGCCATAGCTGTGAGCATCAGTTGGTGGACCCGGATGATAAGCTGCGTCAGGCGCTAAACCTGAAAGACGCCCTGGTGCTGCGTTGCAGCGGTTTAAGCTGTGAGCAAACAGCGCAGGGTAAGCTTAAGCTTACCTATTATGACGAGGACGGAGCCGAGGTATCGGAAGTGTACGACCTTGCAAATGCCAAGGTGTTGGCCTTGTTCAATCGCCAATACGGTAAGCGTCATAATGCACCTGGCGTTAATCAGTGGCGCAGTAGCGAGCAGGTTGTGGCACAGCAACAGCATTTGGGTTGGCCGGATTTTGTGATCGCCCGTAAGTCGAAAAAATACGGTTGGCAGGTCAGTGAGAAACTGTTTGATTATCAGGGAAGTTATCGCAAAGCCTATAGTCGTTGATAGGCTTTGCGCTTAACGTTAGGGGCGCTATTATTCGGCGCTGCTTTCGTCCAGCAGGCCCCAGCCATCGCCATAGCCGTTATGTTTGTCGGCCAGGCTTTCTAAATAGGCTTCCATGTTATTGATAAGCTCATACTCGGGCACCATGGTAATGCTGGCCTTCACTTCGAACACACCGGTATCCGGGCAGGTACTGAGGCTGGCTTTTGGCGCGACCTCGGCATGGGCCAGGGCATCGATAAAACCTTGTGCATGCGCTTGTTGTTCAAACAACAAAAAGAAATCGACGCTGTGCAGTTGCGTCAAGTCGACGCCTTGCTCGTGCATTTGTTGCAAAATTTGGCCTGTGTCGTCGTCTGGAAAGTGCATCGTTTATCTCATGTAAGCGTTAATCTTACGATTGTCTAATATCTTACTAAAAATAAAAAGCCACTTGAGTGAAATTTTTCGTCGTCATTAGTGATTGGCTCAGGCCAGCGGTGATAAACTTAAGTATTAAGAGCGTTTGTTGATCTTTATAGCCTCTGTGGGCTAACGCCCCAAGCAAACAGGCTCGAGTTTTGAAATACAATTCAATAAGGCTGGCACAGGCGGTGGAAAAGTGATTGAAATGGAGACACAGTAAGTTGAAGTTAACCCTACTAACAAGCCTGCTCTTGGTGCTGAGCCTGTGCTCATTCGACTCCTATGGCGCATGGGGCTCTGAGCCTGGCAAGTTCCCGCAAGGAAGGATCATTTCCGGCTACAGCATTGAGGGTATCGAGGGGGAGCTGGAGAAAAACGTCGCCCTGTATTTACAACAGCTCAGTGGCGAGCAGCCAACGCGGCAATTGCAGCGTTATGCGACCGACCAGGTGTTACTGAGTATGCGAGCCCTGGGTTATTATCATGCCGAAGTTGACCTGCGCCTCGAAGACAACAGCGCCGAACCCAAGGTGATTGCCAAGATCACTGCGGGGCAGGCAACACGTATCGAAAGCCTGGAGTACCGATTACTTGGTCCTGGAGAGCAAGACAAAGAGTTGACGCAGGTGCTGGCGCAGTTGCCACTTAAACGCGGCGACATCATCAATCATGGTCATTATGATGCGGCCAAAAGTACTATCGATAAGCAACTGCTTGAACTTGGTTACTTTGATGCCAAGTGGCAAGAGGCGCGCTTGGCAATCGATCGAGGTCACTACAGCGCCGAGATCAGTTTGGTGATGAGCACAGGTCAGCGCTATCGCTTTGGCCCCTTGAATATCGCTACCGACACTCCTGCGAGCGCCTACATCCATTCTCTAGCCGAGTTCGAGCCGGGGCAAGCTTATAACGCCACTAAGGTGAGCAACTTTAACCTGGCATTGTCGCAGACCCCTTATTTCAGCAGTGTGCGCGTCTATGCCGACATTGCCAAACGCAGCGCACAGGAAGTGCCTATTCGCGTTGAGGTGCTGCATAAGCCACAGGACAGCTTTGAGGTCGGCGGCGGCTACTCAACAGACTTGGGCCCAAAGGTACGCTTTAAGTGGTCGCGTCCCTGGATAGGCGCGCAAGGGCATTATTTGGAAAGTAACCTCAATGTGTCCGAGCGTCAGCAGGATATCAGCCTTTCCTACACCATACCGGTCGCCGATCCGGTCGATGATATTTGGCGTTTTAGCCTTGGTTATAAGCTTGAGGATAATATCGATACAGATATCTTCTCAAAGACTCTGACCGGTCTGGTACAGCGGCAATGGAAAATTGAAGAAGACTGGATCCGCACCGTATTTCTCCGTCGTGAATATGAAGAATTTCGCATTGGCGAGGAAGAGAAAAGCACGGCCATGTTGCTACCCGGCGTCAGCTATGCGCGCAAGCGTTCAAAAGGGGGCACCACGCCCTATTGGGGGCGGCAATGGTTGATCAGTACCGAGGTTGGCGCCGATTCTCTGGCCTCGTCCACGGATATCATTCGCGTGCAGCTACAGTATGCCTGGTTAAATACCTATTGGCAGCGCCATTTGTTCTTTAGTCGCGTAAATATAGGTGCCATGTACGTCGATGACATCGGTGATGTGCCGGTATCACTGCGCTTTTTCGCCGGTGGCGATCAAAGCATACGCGGATTTAAATACGAGTCTATTTCACCCGAGGTCGATGGCGCCAAAGTGGGGGGCAAATACCTAGTGACTGGCACCTTGGAATACAATTACCAGTTTGCCAGTAACTGGCGCAGCGCCTTGTTTGTTGATGCCGGTACCGCCACCAACGACTTTTCCGAAAAGCTCTCTGTTGGTGTGGGTTTTGGCGTGCGTTATCTTACACCCGTGGGGCCTATTCGCATTGATCATGCCTGGGCGTTATCAACCCCTGGCAATACAACCCGACTCAGCATTACCGTGGGGCCCGAACTATGAAGCGCATTCTTCTTTTAAGCGTCAAAGTGATTGCCGCCATCCTTATTACTCTGGTCCTCTTGGTGGCCTTGTTACTTTTTACCGGGTTTGGTAACCGTGCTGTCGTGGCCTTGGCTAACAACCTGGTATCAGGACTTAATATCGAGCTGCATCAAGGCCGTTTGCTTGCCAATGGTCCCTTCGATTTACAATACCAAAGCGACGGCCTATCCCTGGATGTCGAGCATGTGCAGCTTGATATACGCGTGCTCGGTTGTGGCGGCGTGTGTATCGATAATGTCGCGGCGAAGCGCCTCAGCGTGCAAAGCGCTAGTGCCGACTCCGAGCAGGAGTCACAGCTAAGCCCGAACGCCGACACCGGCAGCGACGGCCAGCAAGCGGATGCGAACGCCTCTGGCCCTCTGCTACAGCTCCAGTTGCCGAATATTGACGTTAAACGCCTGGCGCTCGCCGAGGCGGATATCGCGGTGGCGGGGCAAAAAATCAACGTGCGCGACCTGAGTGCCGGCCTTAGTGCCCAAGGTAAGCGCGTTAATATCAAGCCCTTTAAGGTCAATGAACTGAGGGTTGAATTGGCTCCAGCGCAGCAACAGCCAGAGCGGGGGCCCCTGATGCAATTGCCGCCGCTGACCGACATCGATTTTGATCTTGGCCTGCACATCCGTATTCAGAACCTTGCCCTCAACAATGCGACACTGGTACAAGGGGCAAGCGAGCATAGGCTCAGCAACTTGCAGCTCAATGCGGCGCTGCTTGGTAGCAAGCTGTCGCTGGAGCAACTGGATGTAAGCTATGCCTTACCACCTGAGCTGGTGGCCGGGCTGCCGCAGCAGCAGGGCGGCACCACGGACTCACAGCAGCTGCATGCGGCGCTAAAGGGTGATGTGGCCTTATCTGGCAATAATCCATTGCAGTTAACGCTGCAGTTGGAAGCTCTTGGGGAGCGCAGCAAGCTTGATTTAAGCGGGAGCCTCAGCGAGTTGCAATTGGCGCTGGCAAACCAGGGTCAATATCCATTGACGCTGAGCGCCACTGCCAAGTTACGGCAAACCAACTGGCCCTTTATGCTGCAAGCACAACAACATCAATGGCAGCTTCCGCTGGGTTCATCGACAGGCGCTGAAGTGTTGCAATTACACCAAAGCGATATTCGTGTAGAGGGTAATATTGATGATTATCAAGTCAACATAAACTTGCAATCGCAGTTGGCAGACTACCCCGAGTTACACAGTCAAATGAACGCCAAAGGGACCTTAAGTTCTTTGCAGGTCGCGTCATTGCAATTGCTCGCTGGCGACAGCCGAGCCGAGGTAAAAACCGAGCTGAATTGGCGCGATGGCCTAAGTGCTAACTTTAATGCCGAGCTGGTAAATCTGCATAGCGAATACCTTATCGATACGGTGCGCAGTGATGTGTCTGGCAAGGTAGCCGGCACTTTCGTGCTGGACCCCACAGGTCGCTGGCAGTTGGCTGTAGCACCGTCGACCTTAGACGGCACAGTCAATGATATGGCGCTGCAACTGCAGGCCGACCTGGATCTTGATAGCTCACTGCACGGGGTCGTGCGCCAGTTGCGTTTGCGTCAGGGTCAGAACAGCTTAAACCTCAGTGGAGAAATAGACGAGCAGTGGCGCCTAGACGGGGTGCTGGCATTATCCGCCGATACCCCCCTGTTGCCCGGATACACGGCAGCAGGTCAAGCCCAGTTGCAGCTTCGTGGCCAGCGTTTAACACCGAAAATAAAACTCGACGCGCAATTGGCGCAGGTGCAAGGTGCCGGCGTTAGTGTGGACACCCTCAACCTGGATGTTGAAAGTGAATATCACGACGCACTTCAATACGATATTTCTGCCCAGTTATCCGGTATTAAAGCCGGAGCCCAACACCTGGATAGCCTTGCCTTGCAATCCCGAGGCAGTGACAAGGTGCAACAAACATCTTTGCGTATTGATTCGCCTTTGGCACAACTGCAAAGCGCGTTTGTCAGTGAGCTGTCATCGTCACAGCAAGAGTTAAAGGTGCAACTGGAACAATTCGATATAGCGCTGCAGGAGCACCAGGTGGCTTTATCCGCACCAACGAGCGTGCATCTGGATTTGGCCAAGCAGGCGCTGCGCTCGGAGCGTTTATGTTTGGGCGGCGATGCGGTGGACTTGTGTGTTGAACCCGCCACCATAGATCCGTTGCAGGGTGAAGTTAAGGCCACGCTGACGCATTTTTATCTCCAGGCGCTCAAGCCATTTCTTGGGCTAAAAGCCGCTTTGGCAGGTGTGGCCAAGGGCCATGCCCAGTTTAATTGGCGCAGCGGCGAGGCGCCGAACATAGATGTGCAATTGCATACCGAACAATTACAGGCGAGCTACCTGCACCAGCAGCAGCAACATAGTTATCCCGTTGAAACCTTAGCCCTGTATTTGCATAGCGACATTAACCAGGCACAAGCCCAGTTACAGCTGGAGTCCTCTATTTTGGGTAACCTCAACGCCGATGTGAAGGTCACCGACGTTATGGCGGCGCAGCACCTCGACGGTCAGCTGCAAGTGGATGCCGTCCAGCTGACAAAGTTTGCATCGCTGGTGCCCCAGATAAAGAATCTTGCGGGGGATATCAGCGCCGACTTACGTTTTTCCGGCAATATCAATGAGCCCAAGGTGCACGGCCAACTGAATGCACAAAAGCTAGCGCTGGAAGGGGATACCTTACCCCTGTCCCTGGCCGACTCACGCTTGAGCGTGCAACTAGCCGGGGAGCAAATCAGTGTCTCCGGTCAATTAGCCAATGTGGATGGTGGTGAGTTGAACGTAAGCGGCGAAGGGCTTTGGCTTGGTGAGCAGCCGCAGTTGACGGTGAAAGTCCAGGGGCAGCGCTTTGTGCTTATCCCGGATCAGGGCATTATGATTGCGCTTTCTCCAGATCTTAATATTGATGTGAGTGCGAGCCAGGTGAAGCTGGATGGCAGCATTGATCTTCCTTACGGGCGCATCAAAATCAAAGAGCTGCCCCAGGGCGCGGTCAAGGTCAGTGATGACGAAATCATTGTTGATGCGCCGGTACAGGAGCCCACCGTACCATTTATGTATAACGTTGATTTAAAAGTAAATATTAAAGATGATGTGTATGTCGACTCGTTCGGTTTGAAGTCCTACATTAAGGGCGACCTTAGCATCACCGCCAACAACGAGAGCCACCCGCTGGCAGTGGGCGAGTTGACCCTGGTCGATGGTAAGTACCGCGCATTTGGTCAAGACTTGCTGATCCGCACAGGACAAATAGGCTTTAGCGGCGCCCTAGATAAGCCCTATATTAATGTGCGCGCCATTCGTAACCCGGATAACACCGCCAATGGTGTGGTGGCGGGCATTGAACTGGCCGGCAGCGTCGAGCAACCGCAGCTGCATGTGTTTTCCGAGCCGGCCATGGACCGCTCACAGGCTTTGTCCTACGTGCTTAATGGACAACCGCTAGGCGATGGTGATGCCAATACCGATGCCTTGCTTACACGCATGCTCTTGGCGCAGGGTACCAATCGCGGGGAAGGCCTGGTGTCGCGTATCGGTGAGTCAATCGGATTGAGTGATGTGACACTTAACTCCAGCGGCAGCGGCGATGATACCAAGGTGGAAATCGCCGGTTATATAGCTCCGGGGATCCCGGTTAAATACAGTGTCGGCGTGTTTGAGTCCATCTCCGAGGTGGCGGTGCGCTACCAGGTGTTACAAAGACTGTATATCGAGGTGACCAGCGGTTTGTATGATACGTTGGATATTCTCTATCGCTTCGATATCGACTAAATCATAAGGGAAATAATAATGATAAAAAAATCCTTAGCCTTGCTAACGGCCGGCTTGTTGAGCGCGCAAATGACTGGTCCATTGATCCCCAAGGCCTACGCCTTTAACCCGGCTAAACCAGTTTTGCAATCGCCCGCGAGATCATGGCCGCAGCCGAGCCCTCCGATTGGCGCCAAGTAGATAGCAATAATCTGATGATCCTCACCCTGCAAAGCGGCGTAGTCTACCTCGAGGTGAATCCTTTGTTGGCGCCTAAGCATGTGCTTAGATTGCGTGAGTTAGCGAAATCGGGTTTCTATAAAGGCCTAAGCATGTATCGCTTTGTCGAAGGCTTTGTTGCCCAAGGTGGGGCGGGTGAGCAAGAAACGGATATTGCGCCGCTGCAACAAGAGTTTGTGTGGCAAAGTGAGCAGCCTTTGCAGCTAGATCTTAAGGTGAACGACAACGACGGCTATGCGCCGCGCAGTGGCTTTATTAACGGCTTTGCCGTGGGTCAAAATAAAGCGGGCACGCAAACCTGGCAGCTCCATTGTATGGGGGCCTTAGGTATGGCGCGAGGAAATGGCGTAGACAGCGCCACCAGTGAGTTTTATGTGGTGATTGGCCATGCACCGCGCTACCTGGATAAAAACATTACGGTATTTGGTCGCGTTCTCAGTGGCATGGAGCACCTGCAGCGCTTACAACGCCCTGGGAGCACGCAAACGCCGTTTAACCCTATCTTAGATCTGCAATTTGCCGATCAATTAGCACCAGAGCAGCAACCCAGCATTCGGGTGATGCGCACCGACTCTGAGCGCTTTCAGGCGCTGGTGGCGGCCCGCAAGAACCGCCCCGAGGGCTGGTTTGTGGCCACCCCGAATTACATCGATACCTGCGCCATGGTGGTGCCCAGTGTTATTGACGATTAATCCGCAGGCTAAAGGGAATATGCTGCTGATGCGTTGAGCGATAGGGGTTGATGTCCAAGCCGCCGCGACGGGTGTAGCGGGCATAAACCTCGAGCTCTTGCGGTTTGGCCAGCGCCATTATATCGCTAAAAATACGCTCTACGCATTGCTCATGGAATTCGTTGTGGGAGCGAAATGATACCAGGTAGCGCAGCAGTGATTCATGGCATAGCTGTGGCCCCTTGTAACGGATCACCACACTGGCCCAGTCAGGTTGCGAGGTGATCAGGCAGTTCGACTTGAGCAGATGGCTATACAGGGTTTGCTCAACCGGTTCGCTATTAGTTGCAAGCTGTAACAGCGCCGGATCGAGGTCGAAGGTGTCTATCTCTATATCCAACTCGTCGATACAGAATCCCGGGAGTGCCGTGGCGGCAAACTGCGACGTATCGTCTGGTCCGTACAAGGTCACCTTGACCGCGGTTTGCACCGCCTTGCTCAGATCCGCTTCGAGGATCTCCCTTACCTTGTCCATGCTCTCAAAGCGCGTCTGATTAAAGCTGTTCAAATATAGCTTAAACGATTTGGACTCGATAATGCTGGGGCTTTGGCAGGGAAACACAAATTCCGCTACCGCTACTTGCGGTTTGCCCTTGCCATTGAGCCAGGAAAGCTCATAGCCGGTCCACAGATCTTCGCCTTGAAATGGCAACGCCTGCTCATCAATGCCCAGGTCGTCGCGGTTAAGCTTACGGGCGATGGGGTAGAGCAGACTCGCGTCGTAGGAGTCTTTGTATTCAGTGGTTTTACCCAGCAGGCTGGCCTGCAGCTCAGGGGCGTTACGGTAATCTGTCATGATGCCATAAATCTAGTTACAATGGCGTCATTATAACGAATTTACGGAAAGCATGCATGAGTGTAAGCACACAACTCCAACAGGCACTACAAACTCATATCGACAAGCACCAGGCTCAGTTCAACTCTAACCCCATGGCTTATATTGACCCGGAGTCACAAAGCCCAGCTGCCATCAGCGGCACCGAGCAGGGTGATCAGGTTCAGTGGCAAGTTTATGTGCGCGACGATAACGCAACCTTGAGCGATTTAGCCATGGCCCTGGAGGTTGAATTCCCGGCGCAATTGGAGCAGCTATTTTGCTGCGTTTACAGTGGTAACCTACCGGCGCAAATCGATGGTCATGGTATCGAGCTGCTATTGCCATGGAATGAAGAAGACTTTGTCCGCTTACAGCAAAACATTACCGGCCATGTACTGATGAAGCGCCGCTTAAAGCAGCAGGATACTGTGTTTATCGGTTTAACCGAGCAAGATGATCTACTGCTGACGGTACGTTTAAACGATGGTGCGGTATGCCTCGAGTATGTCGGCAAGGAGCCGCACCATGTATTGGCCGAGAATATCAGCGCCTTATTAGACGCCATTGAGGTGATCTGATCCTATTGATGATCCCAGGAAATATTCGAGACCAGCTCGCAGCGCTCGCAGCGAAAATCGAATAAGCCAAACCAAGGCTCGGCGAGTGCCCACTCGCCATCGCAGCCAGGGCAGCGACGTTGCAGCTCTTGTTGCAGGCTTTCGCCACCAACTCGGTATAAATAGTAATACACCGGCTTTTTGGTGAGAAAACGAATCCGCTTGCTCAAGTCCAGCCCACGGCGGCTAAGTGAACTATCCAACAGGCTTAATTCATCAAGGGCCGCAAATTCTGCTCGAGTAGCACCATTAATTTGCAGTTGGTCGCAGGCCTGCCAGTCTTCTTGCCACTTTATTAAGGTCTTGTAGTCGCCATTGGCTATGGCGGGTATGTTATAAAGCGGCACCGGCAGAAAATCATCGCCGCAGTACAGGGGGCTGCAGGTATGCAAATAAGTGGTATAGAGAATATAACAGCTTGGCTCGGAGCAGGCATCGGCGCTGTTGGCATGAATATCCTGACCGATCACCTTTACTTTCGGGGCCAGCAATCCGGCCTCGTTAAGCTTGTTGATTGCGTGTTTAACAAAAGGGCTGTGATGCAAGGGATGCAGCGAGTCTTCTTCTGGGCACATCACCCGGGTAAGGAAGTAGCCCTCTTTTAATACCGTTGGAAATTCGTCGCCGATTATCTGTCCGTTCGCGCGCAGCGCCACCACCATTTGGTTGATCGCCTGCTCGGCGTCGGCTAATTGAGTATCTTGATAACAGTCAAAGGTTAAATCGGCAACAAACATGCTTACTTCTTGGCTTCTAATAAAGCCAATAGTTTATCAAGTTTTTTCTCTATGCGATCCAGTTGCGATGATTTTTGTTGCGATGTCTGCGCACTCGGTTCGATCACCATATTCTTAAAGGCTTCTGGATTGTTTTTATACTGGCTGACCGCTGCGATGATCATCGGCATGGGCACCGGCTCGCTTAACATGGATTTGGTCAGGGCTACGGTGGGGGTTTTGTTTTGAGCCAATAGGGCTTTGATCGCTTCAAACACCACAGGGTTCATTGTGCTAGGTCCTCTTACTGAAAATCGACGCATTATAAAAGCAGATTCGCTCGGGAGCGAAGAATATCCGCGCAGTGTAGTGCGATTTTGCTGAACCCAAACTGTCCGCAGACTAGGCGCTGGCACCAGGCCAGCCGGCAAATACCTAATGTCTTAACTGAGCGTCAAGAATATCAATGAGTTCCGCCCAATCCGCATCTTCGGCGAGGGATTCACTAATGAAGTGACGTTGCGCATTGGACCAAAAAGGGGCGTCAGCCAACTTAAGATCGTTGCCTAGTTTGTGATTACTTACAAACTGTTCAATCTGGCTATCGCTGCTGGGTAAACCCAGTTGTTCAAACAGCGTATTCATAGTGTGCTTTGAGGTATCCATGAGTTTCTCAATTTTGTCGATAACAACTATGTTTAAATATAGAACAACAATGATAACAAGGAAATTCTATGTCAGTGACCCTCGATTACAGCGTCAAGTACCTCACACCTGAGGATTTAAACGTAGCCGCCAGTCTGATCTATCAAGCCTACCATAAAGACCCTTTGATGAGAGAGTTGCTGCAAGGCGAAGATCAATCTCAACAGCACTACGAGAAAAAGTTGCGCGCTTTAATTCGTGAAGAGCTGCATACGTTTTGGCAATCCAAACAGCCTTTGGTGGGGTTATTTGTCGAGGACAGATTACAGGCCATCGCTTGTGTGTTTGCCTCGGCGGCTTCTATGCCGGCGCAGCGATACTGGCATTGGCGGTTGAAATTGATGATGAGTGCCGGTTACCTGACCACCCAGCAATTGATCGAAAAAGAGCAAACCATACGCAATGCGCTACAAACCATGGGCAATTACTTATTTATTGCCTTTATTGCCGTGGCGCCGCAAAACCAGCGTCATGGTTTAGGTCACTACCTACTCAATAGCCTCGATACTCTGATGCAGGAAGATAATGCCCTCAAAGGCATGGCGGTATTTGTTACCCAACAACCTCATATCGACTTTTTTACCAGCCATGGTTTTGAGGTATTGCAGACGCTGAAATTTAGTAAGGTCAGCGGAGAGCTGCTATTCAAACATAAAAGCAATGGCGTATAGGGAAGTTTGTTTGTAGGAAATATCTCACATTGATGTGCGGGATCCCTGTTTCTTGCTTCCTAAAATTTAAGCAAAATAAACACAACGCTATGAATTGTAAGTGTTTTCTATTTATGTCATTTAAATGACATTGTTCTCAATTGATTCATA
This sequence comes from Pseudoalteromonas sp. T1lg75, assembly GCF_002964705.1. Classification (GTDB taxonomy): domain Bacteria; phylum Pseudomonadota; class Gammaproteobacteria; order Enterobacterales; family Alteromonadaceae; genus Pseudoalteromonas. The sequence goes on from NZ_PQCD01000049.1 coordinate 430,357, forward strand.
ATGGCTGCACTGACGACATTTTTCTCTATCATTATAAGGGTCAGGAAGACAAGGGTGCAGGGAGCGCCGGGCCAAGGAAGGGATAGAGGCCAATAAAGCAAGGGCGTGCAGGACGAGTAAGGGACTAGACGGTTTAGGATAACCGTTCAAGGACTGGAGCACAGGATGTGCAGGGAAGGCTTGGAGCCTAGGAATAGCCAAGATGGCAAGTGGACACTTCAGGATGAAGCAGGAATTAGGGCACGGAATGCTGTCGGTTAAGATAGGTAATCGAACCAGGAAGGTAAAAGGACGACCACAATGGTCAGCGATATAGGATATCGCACAGGGAAGAGACGGATTAGGGCGTGACTTTGGTCACGCCTTAGTTTTATGCATTATATTTTGTGTGGGGGAATGTCTTTGCCGTGCAGGTGCTCGTTGTCCATGTACAGTTTGCCTTGATACAAGCTCTCTCCATCGCTTGAAAACTCGAACAAATACGTACTGCGTATCCCCAGCTTACCATTAGTTAATATACCCATACGCCATTTAAGGCAGGCAACGCTAACCAGCTGTACACCCAGTTGTTGGCACTGGTTTTGCGCATGTATTCGCGCCGTTTCCGCCAACTTGCGGCGATACCAAAATAAGCCGATCACCGCCGCGACCAGCATCAAAATCCACAAAGTAACCACTAAGAGAACAAGCCTCCAATTGCCCGCGATAGCGCTTCTGAGCGTTGCTCGCACCGTAACATAGCTAAGACATGGGGGCGCAGCGTTGGGATTGCAACGAGATCCGCAAACAGGCTGGCAAAAATAGCTTGCTCGGATTTTATTTGTGCACTTTTTTCCATGAATGCGGCTAAGCGTTCGGGCTCCTGAAGGTGGCTCCATAGACGCCCAGCAATCACCTGACAAATATCTGCATCTTGGCTCCAACTCGACGCCAGTACTAGATCGACAACGGCACCGCTTATTCCCGTAGCAGGGGCAAAGCTGATAGCCCTTAGGGCGTCAATCAACAGGGCCTTATCGCCTTGGGTTAAGGCGTCTTGTATCGATTGGTGCAGCATTTCCGCAACCGCCGTCGACACCGGAGTGTTTTCTAATTGTGCCGCCAAAGGTTGGCGCACTTCCACCGGAAGATTTGCCCAGGCGCTGCATAACAACTGCTCGTTATCACCTTGGTTCAAACGCGCGGCAAAATCCGCCAATCCCTGTACCGCGATGCTCTGCCATTGGTGCCAACCCAGCTTACCGCTGAAGTACAGCTGGGTGTGCTCATAGTACTGGGATGCACTTTGGCGCAGCTCTACCTTGATATGGGCATTAAAGGCGGCGCGTTTGTTAGCGTTGGGGGTAAACACATAGGGGTTGTTATCGAGCTTACTTTGCTCTTGCTCATCGCCCAGTAGCTGGGTGCCCACGGCCTCTAGCACCATGTTGGCGAAGTGGTCGCGACTGGCGGCAACCAATTTGCTTTGCTCATCCAGCGGCAACTTTAAAAACCACACATAGGGTTCAGCGGAGGCCTTGGCATCCCAGAATTGAATGGCGAGTAAGGCATGCTGAGCCAATGGGAAAGGGTAGGGCTGATTGGTCGCCTCGATATCGGCAAAGGTGGCCTTATCTAATTTCTGCACGCGACGGCCAATGTCGTACACCCGCCAGGTGGTGCCTGCGGCGTCGAGTAACTCGGCTAAGGTGGCAATATTTGCAGTCATGGGCTGCTCCTAGAAATAAAATTCCGCAAATTATAGGCATATTGCGTCATCAACCCAAGGGAAATGCTATGATGGCGGCTGCTAAATTTTTTTAATTCCTAGTATGTACGATAAAACCGCTTCGCTGTTACAGCAGCTGGAAACTCAGTTACAGGCCCATAAATTGTGGCAACAAGAGCCCATAGATGCGCAGTTACTGCACTCTAGGCAGCCCTTTTGTGTCGATACGCTGCGCTTTGAGCAGTGGTTACAGTTTGTCTTTATCGTAAAAATGCGCGAATTGGTGCAACGCCGAGTGGTGTTGCCAAGTAGCATAGCGCTGACTCCGATGGCCGAGGTACAGTGGCCCGGTCGTTACTTGAGTGTGCATAGGACACTAGAAGCCATAGATTTGCACCTAAGCGCAGATAAGGGGACCGCTGATGAGTGAGCAAGCGCAGGCCCAGGGACAGGAAATCGAAGTGGTGGCCGTTGAGCCTTTGCAAATCCTCTATCGTGATGAGCATTTTATTGCGATAAATAAGCCGTCCGGCCTGCTGGTGCATCGCTCGCCCATAGACAAAAGAGAAACTCAGTTTGCGATGCAAATGCTGCGCGACCAAATAGGCCAGCATGTTTACCCCTTGCATCGCCTCGACAGGCCCACCTCAGGTATACTCTTGTTCGCCCTCAGCAGTGAGGCGGCGCGGGACGCACAGACCTTGTTCAGTGACAAGCTGATCCGTAAACGTTACTTGGCTTTGGTTCGTGGCTATGCGCCACAGCAGCGTCTGATAGACAGGCCGTTAAAAGAAAAGCTGGATAAAATCGCCGATAAATTTGCCGACACCAATAAAGCGCCGCAAGAAGCGCAAACCGAGGTACATTGCTTGCATCAGGCAAGCTTGCCAGTGAGCCTGGGTAAATTCCCCAGCGTGCGCTATTCGCTGGTGGAGTGCTGGCCAAAAACAGGGCGCAAGCATCAGATACGTCGTCATCTCAACGGCATTAACCACCCCATTATTAATGACGTAAACCACGGCGATAACACCCAGAATCATTTTTTTATCGATCACTTTGGCTGTGCGCGCTTAATGCTGTTTGCAACCGATCTGTACTTTGTGCATCCTTATACGCAAACAACCATTCATATTCGTGCACCGCTTGGTGAGCAGGCCCTGGCTATTTTCGCGCGCCTGGGCTGGCCGCAAAGTGAAGAAAGTTATTAGGGTCTGTTTATCTTTGCGGTTTACTTTATGTTCAATCTAAACGCATTCTGATCACGACGCTCGTTATGCTGCATAGTCATTTTATGTACATAGCGAGCAACACAGAGCAGGGTGCGTTGAGATGAACCCATAGGGCAGCGCTTGTAGCGCATTTCTACTGTGTTGTTACATGTTCATGTAGAATAACTACACCACACATGTGCCGCCTTGTATAAATTCACTACAAACTGCTGCAGAAACAAACAACAAAGGTCAACAGACCCTATGTAAAGGACAATTAATGGCAACCATCAGTATTTTTTACGGCAGTGTGTATGGCGCCGCCGAGCGTCTTGCCGAGACCCTATGCGCTCATATTAACGAGTTAGGAAGCAGCGCTAAGCTCGTGGATAACCCTCAGGTTGAAGATATTATCGCTGCCGAACAGATCCTGGTGGTTACCTCGACCACGGGGCAGGGTGATTTGCCAGACAACATTTTGCCGCTCTATTTAGGTTTACAAGAGCAGTTTCCATTGCTCGGCGCTAAGCCCTGCGCGGTGATTGCCCTAGGCGACAGCAGTTATGGCGAGACCTTCTGCGGCGGTGGACGCCAGTTTGAGGAGCTGTTGATTGAGCTGCAAGGCAAGATCATTCAACCACGTTTGGATATTGATGCCATGGTTGATTTTGACCCCGAGCCCGTGGCACTGCCTTGGGTAGAGCGCTTGGTCGCGCAGTCATAAGTACACCGCTAAGACATAAAAAAAGCGCTCAAAGAGCGCTTTTTTTATGCTGATAATCAATGGGTTAGCTGCAGGCTATCCGCGTTTGACATCGACTATCAGTTTTAGTTTCTGCCCTGGTTGCAGGTATTTTTTGCTGTCCAGTTTATTCCACTTTTGAATATCGCTGACGCGCAGACCAAATTGTGAGGCGATGCGAGAGAGGGAGTCGCCACGACGTACCTTATAGGTGATGGTGCGGTTGACACTCTTGATGGCTCCCGAGTTGGCCGACTGGCGAATTTTTAATTTTTGTCCAAGGCGCAGTACCGCATTGTCTTTAAGGTTATTCCAGGCCTTAAGCTGGGCCAGGGTGACATCGTACTCACGGCTAAGATCCCACAGGGTATCACCGGATTTTACAGTATGGCTGCGAGTGACACTTGAGCCACCGTTCACCGCTAGGCGGACACGCTCTGGCAGGTGCGCCGCGCCCTGATCCGATAAGGGGATCATCAGCGTTTGTCCAACGCGGATGTTGGTCGACGATAAAGAGTTAAGGCTTTGAATGGCTTTAACATTGGTGTTGTGTTTGCGGGCTATCAAGGACAGGCTGTCGCCGGAGCGAACTTCATACTGTTGCCAGCGCATGCGGTCTTTCAGTTGTGCCGTCGCTAGACGCTTTTCGAAGCGCGCTATGCTGTCGAGCGGCAATAATAAATGATGCGGCCCTTCAGGGTCGCTGGCCCAGCGGTTAAAGGCCGGGTTCAGACGGTATAGCTCCGATAGGGAAATGCCCGCCATTTTTGCCGCCATCTCAAGATCAATTTGCGTACCCGCATCGACCCGGTCCACGACCTGGGCATTAACGATTTTATTCCAACGCACGCCAAACTCGTCATGACGTTTAAGCAAGTCGGCAAGCGCGAGTAGTTTAGGCACGTAGGCGGTGGTTTCTTTAGGCAGATCCAAGGACCAAAAATCCGTGGGTAAGTGTTTGCGGCGGTTCTTCTTAATGGCGCGCATTACCCGGCCTTCGCCCGAGTTATAGGCGGCAATGGCATTAAGCCAGTCACCCTCGAGGGTTTTGTGCAGATAAGACAAATAATCCAGCGCAGCGCGGGTAGATTCGGTAATATCACGACGACCGTCATACCACCAGTTTTGCTTTAAACCGAAACGCTTACCGGTCTGCGGCATAAATTGCCAAATGCCGCTGGCGCTTCGATGGGAGTAGCCATATGGGTCAAAAGCACTCTCAACGATAGGTAACAGGGCGATCTCGATAGGCATCTGCCTTTTTTCAACTTCTTCCACTATGTAGTAAAGGTATGGTTCGGCACGCTTGGAGATGCGATCCAGATAGGCCTGATGACGCGCATAATAATTACGCTCGGTCACCACGGGGCGGTTTTGTGGGACATCAATGGATAGCTGAAAGCGAATGCGCTCCCACACATCATCAAATACCGGAACCGGTTCTTCGTCTTCACCCATTTGTCCATCATCCAACAATTCCAGGGTGAGTGCTTCGCTGATTTCTTGCGGGCTTGCGCCATTGTCCGGTAACTGCGCGACAGGGGTCGTATCGGTTGCGGTACAACCCGTTAATAATGCCAACAACAATGCCAGCGAATAGGTAATCTTGTTCATGGACCGTTAATTTTTGATGAATCTGCGCGCATACTAGCAAAAAGTTATGAGCGCAGACAAATTTTGCCCTGTTTTTACTGGGGAAGGTGTCGGCCTAAAAATTATCTTTCCAGGCTCGCAGGGCGGCAAACTTAGCGTTGGGTTCGTCATCTTGTGGCCGAAACTGCGGGGGGATGGCACCAAGGGAGATGACATCGGCACGCAAGAAAGGGTTGATGCGCTTTTCCAGGCCTATGGTGCTTGGCAGGGTGATGATATCCTGCGCTCGCTTGGTCTCGACCTGGTGTTGATAGCTTAAAACCGCTTCGTTATGAGGCTGACTGGCCGCGGCGAACTGCATATTGGCCAGGGTGTATTCATGGGTGCAATAGACTTGGGTGTTATCATCCAGGGCACGAAAGATCTGCATCGATTGCCACATTTGCTCGGCGCTGCCCTCGAACAGGCGCCCGCAGCCGCCACTAAACAAGGTATCGCCGCTAAATACCAGGCCCGCGCCAATATAACAAATATGATCTAAGGTGTGGCCTGGGGTGGCCCGAACCAGAAACTCGTATCCAAGTACGGTGAGGGTATCTCCCTCACCGAGCGCCACGTCGATATCGGTAAAGGGGCTGTTTTTGGGGCCATACACGGTTATCTCCGGGTAGGCGAGCTTGAGCGCCGCCACTCCGGTGGTGTGATCCCAATGATGGTGGGTAATGAGGATGCCCGCCAAGGTTTTTCCCTGTGCTTGCAGGTAATCAAGGACCGGCTCGGCCAAGCCGGGATCGACCACGACCACCTGTTTATTATCGCTACCTTGTAGCGCCCAAATATAATTATCCTTATAAGCTTTGATTGCCTCTACTTGCGCCATCGACCATTGCTCTATATCGTTATCATATTCCTAGTATAACGAGCTAATTGTGTGAAACCAGCACTGAGTTTGCAAAGACATCCGCCGCCCCATGCCTGGGGGCAGTTTCCCCATGGCGAGTATCTGCAAAGCGATATCGAGCGCAAGATGCAGCCCTGGCTGGAGCGCATGTTTGGCTATCACCTGTTGAAAATAGGCGATCTCAGCGTGCAATTGGATACCTCGGCAAGCCCCATTAAGCATCAGGTTGGCGTGGCGGCGCGTACGCCGCAGGCTGGGGTGATTGCCGAAGTGGATGAACTGCCCTTTGCCGAGGGCAGTGTCGATGCCTGCGTGCTAAGTCTGTGCCTGGAATACAACACCGACCCTCACCATATACTCAGGGAAGCCCATCGCACCCTGATCGCCGGTGGCTATATTGTGATCACCGGCTTTAATCCCCTTAGTTTTTGCGGCCTGGCCAGTTTAATTCCTTTTAGCAGGCAAAAGCTGCCCTGGAGTGGTCGTTTCTTTACTCCCTCACGGGTTAAAGACTGGCTTGATTTACTGGGATTTGAACTGATCGCCGATGAGCGCTTTTTACATGCGTCCCTAGCGCGTGGCTCGCGGCTGTCACGCTTTGCGCGCTGGCGTAGTTTTTGTCGTCACTACCTAAAGCCCATGGGCAGTGTATATATGCTGGTGGCGCGCAAAAGGGTAACGCCTTTGACGCCAATCAAACCCAAGTGGCACGCTCGCCCAACGTTTAAGCCCGCTATCAAAGGAGTGGAGGTGAGCCGCCAGCGGCGCGCCAACAAAAGGTTAAAGGGTTAGGGCGCCTTGTAGATTAAAGGGCACGGCGATATCCATCAGCCTTGGTTTATTCAGTGTTGCATCACGTTGCTGGCGTTGGGCGATAAAGTCCCCTTGCGCTTGTTGCAGATGCACGTTTTCCTGGCGCTGCTCGGCAATGGTGCTGTGGCAATCCAAAGCACGGCCGTTGGGCTGATAATCATGACAAACCCAGACCTTGGTGTGCTCGGGTAGCTCAAGCAGACGGACAATGGAGTCGTAAAGCTCGGCGGCACTGCCATTAGGGAAGTCGCAACGGGCACTGCCGGAATCCGGCATAAACAAGGTATCGCCAATAAATACATGACCCTGACAATTCAGGCTAATGCCATCCGGGGTGTGTCCCGGAGTGGCAATCACTTGTATATTTAGCTCACCCAGCGCCAAGGTATCGCCATCTTTTACATGTACATCGAACTGTGAACCATCGGTAACACAATCAAGTTGATAGATGGGTTTAAGGGTTCGTTGGACCTCGGTGATATGCTCGCTGACCACAATTTTCCCCGCGCTTTGCTGACGCAGGTAGGCACAGGCGCTAAGGTGATCGGCATGAACATGGGTTTCGATGATCCATTCTAGCCGTAACTGATGTTTATTGATAAAGGCCAGTAGCTTGTCGGCACTGGTGTAGCTGAGCGTCTTGGACTCGCTGTCATAGTCGGCAACGGCATCGATCACCGCCGCCACTTTCGTTTCGGTGCAATAAAGAATGTAACTCAGGGTGTTACTGTCATCATGGTAAAAGGGAATGACCTTGAGTGACATAGCTATTCCAAAATTAGTTATAAGTTATATCCATTCGTTATATAACATTCACACCCTTGAGTAAAGTTAGCCTCGGCCAACGGCGGCGGCATCTTTGGGACTAAGCTTGATAGCCCTCATCCACTAAAAGGTGATTGCTCATGGCCGCATCTCGGGCTAAATCATCAACGATTTCATTTTCGTCATGACCACTGTGGCCCTTTACCCAGTGCCATCTTACCTGGTGGCGAGCACGCGCGGCGTCGAGACGCTGCCACAGATCCACGTTTTTCACCGGCTGTTTATTGGCGGTGCGCCAATTGCGCTTTTTCCAATTGTCTATCCAGCTTTCAATGCCCTGCTTAACGTATTGGCTGTCGGTGGTGATATCGACATGGCAGGGGCGTTTTAAGGATTCCAGGGCGACAATGGCCGCAAGCAGTTCCATACGATTATTGGTGGTGTTTTTATAACCTTGGCTGAGCGTCTTCTGATGCTCCCCATAGCGTAACAACACCCCGTAGCCGCCCGGTCCAGGATTGCCCAAACAGGAGCCATCGGTATAAATTTCTACGCTTTTTTGCACGCTTTTCCTTGTTATTATGTACAATGACCGAAGCAGCAAAGATAGCAAATATGGGCGTAAACTGATATGGCGCAGAGACAAATAGTACTCGATACTGAAACCACGGGCATCAACCCCAAAGACGGCCATCGCATTATTGAGATAGGGTGTGTGGAATTAGTTAATCGCCGTCTGACCGGCAACAACTTTCACGTTTATATTAACCCACAACGGGGTATCGAAGACGAAGCCATAGATGTTCACGGTATTACCACCGAATTTTTAAAGGATAAGCCCCTGTATCATCAGGTAGCCGACGAATTTCTCGACTATATTCGCGGCGCTGAGCTTATCATCCATAACGCGCCGTTCGACGTCGGCTTTATGGATCATGAATTTGCCTTGCTCAATCGCGGACTGCCAAAAACCGAGGACGTATGTCAGGTCCTTGACACCCTGGTTATGGCCCGAAATATGCACCCGGGTCAAAAGAACAGTTTGGATGCGTTATGCCGTCGCTATGATATAGATAACTCAAAGCGAACCCTGCACGGCGCATTGCTGGATTCCGAGATTTTGGCCGACGTCTACCTGGCCATGACCGGAGGCCAGAAAAAGCTGAACTTAGCGCAAAATAACGAACAACAAGACAGCGCCAACAGCGGCGGTATTATCCGCTTGCCGGGCGACCGAGCCCCGCTCACCGTGATCAGCGCCAGCAATGAAGAACTGGCAGCGCACGAGCAGCGTTTGGATTTGGTTGCCAAAGAGGGTGGCAGCTGTTTATGGCGCGGTGAATAAATACCGCGCTTTAAAACAGGGAAATAATATGACACGCACTAATGCACGCATTATTGCAAGCCTAATGACGGGCCTTGTGTGCCTCAGTAGCCTGGTGGCCCCGCTAGGTTTTACTGCGCTTGCCAGTGAGCAGGATAAACTGACCCTGCTATCTAAGGGCAATGAGTTGCCGCTGCTAAACAACCGCTTTCGCATCGACCATGACGTTGACAAAATAACCCTGCTTTTTTTTCGTCGTCCCGGCTCACCTGCCGTGGTCTTGGTGCGCCCCGATGGCAGTAAATTGTATGCCCCGCACGCGCTTAATGACGAGCAACTGCAATGGCACGATGAGCGCGGTTATGATCTGATCGAGTTGCGCAACCCCATGCCTGGTCCTTGGCAGGTGGTGGGTCAGATCCTTCCCGAAAGCCGGATCATGGTGTTGGGCGATATTTCCTTAGAAGTGGATACCTTGCCTCCTTTATTGTTTCGCGGTGAGATCATCAAGCTGACCGGGCGTGTACTCAATGACGGCGAACAGGTTGAGGTGGGGCATTTTCACGAGGTGATTAATCTGCAGGTGGACTTTGTCAGCACCAACAACAATGAATTTACCAACTTTGGCGCCGGTACCGAGCATGTCGCCGACTTTAAAGACGATGGCCGCGGTTTTGATGAGCGCCCCGGCGATGCTATTTTTACCGGCGAATTCCGCCTTGATTTTGCCCCCGGTCAGTGGCGCCCGGAAATTGCCCTAACTACACCGTTGATTCAGCGCAAGGTGGTGCAAGAGCCGGTAGTGGTTAAAGAGCCGCCATTAGCCTATGAATTGATTAAAGGGGAGAGCGGCGCAGATCATGAACTGGTTTTTCGACTTGATCCCGAGCTGGTAAAAACTGAGTCGGTGTTGCTGCAAGGGCGTATCTTTTACCCCAATAATGATGAGCAAGCCTTTTCCTTGCCGGCCAGCGCCTTGGCCGAGCGTCGCCTGAAGATCAGTAACTATGAACGCGGCCGTTATGAAGTTGAGGTGGAAATGTTTGCCACCAATATTAATGGCCGTGAGTTTATGGCTAATTTACCTAATCATGACTTTGTGATCACCCGGCCCATAGCAAAGGTGGTGAAGACCTCACCTGTAACATCACACCCAGCGGCGGATATGCCAAGCGCAAATTCCTTAACTGCTGTTCAGAACCCGCCTCAGTCTCAGGCTAAAGGTGAGGGGCTAGCGAATAACTTTGAAAATGCGCTGCTGGTGGTGCTGGGTAACCTGGTTATTTTGCTGCTCGGCGGCCTGCTGATCCGTATTTTTGTGTTAAAAAAGCCGTTAATGTTGGGTGCTAATGTGCTGTTTTGGCGTAAAAAACAACAAAGCCAGTCGAGGGCTTCACAAGCAAACTTCGACAAAAATGGTTCAAAAAGTGATAAATCAGGTGAAATTTTAAACCTTTCGATGTCAGATGACTAAAAAAGCCTTAAAATTTCAAAAAAACTGTTGACTCACCAAGGGGTGATTCGTATCATTCACGCCGCTGTCAGGGCAGAGTCCTGAACAGTTTGGATAACGCGGAGTGGTAGTTCAGTTGGTTAGAATACCGGCCTGTCACGCCGGGGGTCGCGGGTTCGAGTCCCGTCCACTCCGCCAATTATCCAAGTTTGCTTACTCTGTGGAGTGGTAGTTCAGTTGGTTAGAATACCGGCCTGTCACGCCGGGGGTCGCGGGTTCGAGTCCCGTCCACTCCGCCAGTTAAGCAAACACAGTATTCCGTCGCGGAGTGGTAGTTCAGTTGGTTAGAATACCGGCCTGTCACGCCGGGGGTCGCGGGTTCGAGTCCCGTCCACTCCGCCATTTGGAATAATTAAAGAATATAAATACTGCGGAGTGGTAGTTCAGTTGGTTAGAATACCGGCCTGTCACGCCGGGGGTCGCGGGTTCGAGTCCCGTCCACTCCGCCACATTTATATCCTTTAGTACATGCAATTCAGCGCTTTTGCGGAGTGGTAGTTCAGTTGGTTAGAATACCGGCCTGTCACGCCGGGGGTCGCGGGTTCGAGTCCCGTCCACTCCGCCATTTAGCCTGATATCATGTACACACATCATTACTGCGGAGTGGTAGTTCAGTTGGTTAGAATACCGGCCTGTCACGCCGGGGGTCGCGGGTTCGAGTCCCGTCCACTCCGCCATTTAATGATGTACAATGCATACCACTGCGGAGTGGTAGTTCAGTTGGTTAGAATACCGGCCTGTCACGCCGGGGGTCGCGGGTTCGAGTCCCGTCCACTCCGCCATTTGCTTCTCCCCAAAGCAAACACTTTTCCCTTGAAAATAATCTTAAAAATTCCATTTGTCGCCTTTAGTTAAGAAAAATACAGAAAAAAAATAGCCGGATATTAAACCAGCCATTTCTGTTTGAGCCTTACTTGCCTGAATTATAGCTTATTCGCCCTTTAGGTACTTATCCAGGAAGCTAACGTAAGCGTTAGAGGCCGCAATACGGTTCTCCCGTTTGCTAAAACCATGACCTTCATCATCGAACAGCACGTATTCAACCGGCACACCATTGGCTTTCACCGCAGCTACCAGCTCATCGCTTTCCACTTGCAGCACCCGAGGATCGTTGGCCCCTTGTACTACCAGCAGGGGCTTGGTGATGTTTTTAGCATGGAACAGTGGTGAGATACGACGATGACGCGCTTCGTCCGTGGCCGGATCGCCCATTTCGTCATACAAGGACTTTTTAAAGCTTTCCCACCAAGGTGGAATGGAGGTGAGGGTACGCACCCAGTTGGTTACCCCAAAAATATTAATGCCGACCTCAAACTCTTCCGGGGTAAAGGTCAGCGCCGCTGCGGTCATATAGCCGCCATAGCTGCCGCCCATAATGCCTATCTTATCGCCATCGACCCAATCCAGGGTTTGCAGGTGCTTTTTGCCGTAGATGATGTCTTGCAGATCGTCTTCACCATGCTTTTTATCATCAAGGTGGAAAAAGGTTTTACCATAACCCGAGCTGCCGCGGTTGTTGACCGCAAAAATGGCATAGCCGTGATTTACCAAATGTTGCTGCATGGCGCTGTAGCCGGTGCGGCTTTGTCCTCCGGGACCACCATGCACCCAGATAAGGGCTGGGACCTTATTGCTGGCAGAAGCCTGTTTAGGCTTGTAGAGAACCCCGGGTATGGTAAGACCATCGAAGCTTTTAAAGCGGACAATTTCACTGCTTACCAGATTGTTTTCATCAATTTCCTCGCTCAGGGTGCTGGTCAGGCGCTGCGCCTGTTCGCTGCCTATTTCCCAGTGATAGAGGTTGCGTGGGCTGGTATCCGAGCTCAGATAAAAAGACATAAAGCGCTCGTCATGACTAAATTCAACGCCGCTGAGCGTGCCCTTGGGAAGCGAGCTCGGCAGGGTTAACTGCTTATTGGTGCTGGTGTCGAAAATGCTGACCTCGGTGCTGGCATCGGCATTTACGCCGCTAACCATATAGCGTCCGGTCTCTGAAAAGCGCAGAAAGCTGATATCCCAATCTGCTTTGAGGGCTAAGCTATGCTCATCGGTAGCCAGATCATAACGCCAGAGCTGGCGGAACTCACCTTTGGCGTCGGTGGCATAGTAGAGAGACTGACCATCGACGCTAAAATCCCAGGCATTGTAATTGGCGGGGTCGTTGTGGGCACTGAGCAGGGTGGGCTTGGCACTGCGTTTACGGGTGTCGAGCAGGTAAAAGTCGCTGTCGCGGTTGCTGTTGGTTTTGTTTAAGGCGATAAAACGGCCGTCTGGGCTAACGGCGGCGACATTGAAGCCTTGTTCGTTCTTATAAACCAGCTCGGCGGCATAGGTTTTGGCATCGTATTTATACAAGTCCATAAACTTAGGGTCGCGCTTATTGCTCAGCACATAGAAACTGGTACCGTCTTTACTAAAACCGGCGAATCCGGCACGGGTTTGCTCGCCGGGAGTTAAATCGGTGATCTGGCCATCGAGTTCACGCACAAACAGGTGGTGTAGTTCATTACCGCCATTATCGCGGCGAAACAAGATACGGTCATCGTTAGGGAAGTAGCCGACGCTGTAGGTGCTGTCTTGTGCATCGGTGATCTGAGTGCGGCTGCCGTCGCTTACCTTGACCTCGTAAAGATTATAAATACCCGTTTCATCGCTGCTAAGCAGTAGCTTGTCACCGCTGTGGTTAAAGCTGTTACCACGCAAGCTCACGGTGTCGAAAAAGGTTTCCGCGCTGTAGGTGGGCATGGCAGGCGCTGTTGCTTGCACGGAGGCAGGCGCAGTGATCTGGCTTTGTGTTGTGCTAGAGGTACCCGACTGACACCCGCTGAGGACCAGGGTTAACGCGGCAGCCAAACTGGTCGCGACTAGGGTTTTAGACATGTTTCTCATCCTTAAAGTTATTATTATGGCGTTAACAGTGTTTGCTTAGGCTGGCGTAAATGCAAGAAAAGTGTGTGATTTATCACCAGTAAATTGTTAGCAAATTTAACGAACAAAAAAAAGCCGGCGGCAGCCGGCTTTTTAACAGGATTGAGCGAGCCTAAGCCTAGGCGGCTGAAGCTTTTTTACTTGTTTGCTTACGCGCCGCCTTGCCGGCCAGTAGATCGGCAGGGTCGAAGTCGTCCACATTAATGACATCAAGGCGCTGCTTTTCAACGTCGCACAGGCGCTGTGCTTCGTCTTCGGTAAGTACACCGGCTTCGAGGCCTTGCTCGGCAATTTTATCGAGCTGCATAAAGGCCAGTTTCTTACCTGTGGCGCGGCAGACCTTATCGAACAGTGGCTCGACTGCAAGAATATCGCGCAGGGCTTTTTCTTGATTGCCGAGCAGGCTGTTAGGCCCTTCGCTTAAGAAAATATGCTGCGCCAAACGCGTACGGGTTTCGTTTGGCGTTTGCAGTAGCTGGGCAATCACATGCTCTTGCTTGTCGGTTGGCTTGCGTACCGGACGACCCCAAGGGAAGAGGATCACCTTAAGCAAACCACGCAGTGGTGCAGAAGGCATGTTGTTGATCAGATCCGCTAGGGCACGTTGACAGCGATACAGGTACTCTTGGCAAGCCCAGTGTACCAGAGGCAGGTCTTCTTTTTGACGACCTTCATCGTCATAGCGTTTTAGCGTTGCCGATACCAGGTAGAGATAACTCAGCATATCACCCAGGCGCGCAGATATGCGTTCTTTGCGTTTTAATGAGCCGCCAAATACCGCCATACAAATGTCTGACATCAGCGCCAGTGAGGCACTGAAGCGGGCTGCATCGCGATAAAATTGTGCAGTCTCATCTTTAAAGGGCACCGAGGTAAAGCGGGCACCGGTTAGTGCCAACCACTTGGTACGTACCAGATTAGAGATGGTGTAGCCGATATGGCCCATTAGCGCATTGTCGAACACATCCAGCGCTTCTTTTTGGTCTTCTATGGTGGTGGCGTTAAGCTCGGTCAACACGAACGGGTGACAGCGGATCGCCCCTTGACCATAGATGATCATATTACGGGTCAGTATGTTGGCGCCTTCTACCGTGATGGCAATGGGGGCACCCTGGTAGCCGCGGCCCAGGTAGTTGTTCGGGCCAAGACAGATACCCTTACCGCCGTGTACATCCATGGCATGCATGGTGGACTCGCGCATTTGTTCGGTAAGGTGGTATTTGAGGATAGCAGACACTACCGAAGGCTTCTCGCCCATGTCTACCGCACCGGTCGACATGGCCACCGCTGCGTCGCTGGCATAGGCATAGCCGCCCAGTTTTGCCATGGCTTCTTCAACGCCTTCCATTTTACCAATAGGCAGGCGGAACTGGCGGCGAATACGGCTGTAGGAACCGGTCGCCAGGGCCAATGACTTAATGCCACCGGTGGAGTTTGAAGGCAGGGTGATCGCACGGCCGACCGACAAGCACTCAACCAACATACGCCAGCCTTGGCCAGCCATTTTTGGGCCACCGATAATGTAATCCAAGGGGACGAATACGTCCTTGCCCTGGGTTGGTCCATTTTGGAATGGCACATTCAGTGGGAAATGGCGACGGCCAATGTCCACGCCTTCCATATCGGTTGGGATCAGTGCACAGGTAATGCCCAGTTCTTTTTTGTCGCCAAGCAGGCCATCCGGATCTTGCAGTTTAAAGGCCAGACCAAGGACGGTAGCAACCGGTGCCAAGGTGATATAGCGTTTATTCCAGGTCAGGCGAATACCCGTTACTTGTTCGCCGTTAAACTCACCCTTACATACCACACCATAATCCGGGATGGCACTGGCATCTGAACCAGCCTCCGGTGAGGTCAGTGCAAAACACGGGATTTCTTCACCGCACGCTAAGCGTGGCAGGTAATGATCTTTCTGCTCCTTGGTTCCATAGTGCTGTAGCAATTCGCCCGGGCCTAACGAGTTTGGTACACCGACAATTGAGGACAGCAAAGTGGATTTACTGGTGAGTTTTTGCAGCACACAAGACTGGGCATAGGCAGAAAATTCCAGGCCACCGTATTCTTTTTTGATGATCATGGCGAAGAATTTGTTGTCTTTCAGGTACTGCCACACCTCGGGCGGTAGATCTGTTAATTCATGGGTCGCTTCCCAGTCATTAAACATGCCACACACTTCTTCAACAGGGCCGTTTAGGAAGGCCTGCTCTTCAGCGCTTAGTTTTGGCGCCGGATAGTGGTGGAGTTTTTTCCAATTCGGGTTGCCGCAGAATAGGTCTGCTTCCCACCAGGTGGTACCGGCGTCGATGGCCGACTTTTCGGTCTCGGACATGGTGGGCGTGACTTTTTTAAAGGTCTTAAACAGCGGCTTTGTTAGGTATTGCTGGCGAATTGTGGTAACCGACAGGGGCACCGCAATAAGCAAGAAGACCAACCAACTGATAAAGCCAAAGGCTCCGGCGAAGGTGCCGATTAGCATGGTGGCAATCGCCAAGCCCAGGCAGGTGTTGTAACTGGCTCTGTGATAGCTGGCGTAGGACAGCACGACAATGAGCGCGAGTAAAAAAAGGAGTGTCATAATCTTATTCCTTGTTAGAGGTCTGACCACTACCGAGTAGATTAGCGTTACTCTATGGGGGTTGCAAGCTCTGTGTTTAATTATAGGGCTGTAAATCAGTTTGTTGCTTAATATTTCTCGGTTTTTTAGGAGTTTATGTGTGCGAATTGCTTGGCATGTCGGCCAACGTCCCCACGGATATTTGTTTTAGTTTCACTGGCTTATTAGAGCGCGGCGGTAATACCGGCCCGCACACCGATGGGTGGGGCATTACCTTTTATGAGGGTAAGGGATGTCGCTCGTTTAAAGACCCTTTACCGAGCGCTGAGTCGGAAATCGCCAAATTAGTGCGTGCGTACCCCATTAAAAGTAAGTCGGTGATCAGCCACATTCGTCAAGCTAATCGGGGTCGCACCTGCTTGGAGAATACCCACCCCTTCACTCGGGAGCTTTGGGGCAGGGAGATCACTTACGCGCATAACGGTCAGCTGTCTAATTACAATGACTTAAAGCCAAGCTTCTATCAGCCGGTGGGCAATACCGACAGTGAGCTGGCGTTTTGCTGGTTACTGGATAAAATTCGCGAAAAGTACCCCAAACGCCCCGCCAATATGGCAAGCGTATTTCGCTATGCGGCTAAATTAGCGCACCATCTACGTGAGAAGGGTGTGTTTAATATGTTGTTGACCGACGGCGTTCATGTCCTGGCGTATTGCACCAATAATCTGCATTGGATCACCCGCCGCGCTCCCTTTGGCAAGGCGACCCTGATCGACACCGATCTGGTGGTGAATTTTCAAGAAGAAACGACGCCCAACGACATAGTTACCGTGATAGCCACGCGACCGCTTACCAATGACGAGCGCTGGCATAAGATGGAAGCGGGAGAATTTGCTCTGTTTAAGTTAGGGGAAAAGATTTAGTAAGGCTCGGCGCTTAATTAGGCGCCAGTAGTTACTGTTTTTAGGCCTGCTCTGAAATGCGCTGCTCAAGATCGCGTTTAACGATTGCTAGGGCGCTTAAAGCCAATTGCGGGTCTATGTTATGTTGCTCCAGCAACATGATCAAATCCACCGCCAGTTTAACCTCATCCGGGGCGTCATCTAGGGACTTGTCTGAATTCTCCATGGGTACCTCGTTTTGCTATTAACCCGCGGGCTACTTGGATCGCAGCCTGCACCTGTAGCCGCATGTGCGCGGCTTCCTCTGAGGAAAGATAAAACAACATGTCGACATCGGAGCGAATATAGCGCGATGGCAGTTGATTTAGTACGGTGCAGCTGAGGTCGGCCAGGGTGTCTTCATCATACTGTTGTTGCAGCTGTTGCTGCGCCATTTCTTCAACTACGAGCTTTTCATAATAATTATGAACATCGTCATGTAACTTCATGAATTCTATGCCCTAACCTAATTGATATCCAATTATCATAGCGCACCTAGGAGCGCTGTCCAGCAAATACTGGTAGTATCACGGGGCCTTATTTGTAGCTATAGTAGGCACTTAGCAGCAACTGCCAATGCACGTCCACCACCTGCTCCAGATTGCGTTGGTAACCGCCGCCGAGTGCACAGCATAATGGGATGTTTTTTTCCTTCGCCATGGTCATCACTTGGGTATCGCGTTGGCGAACCGCTTCAAGGGATAAGGACAGGGTGCCCAGTTCGTCCTCGGCCACCACATCGGCACCGGCGTTATACAAGATGATATCTGGCTGATGCAGGCGCAGTACCAGATTCAGCGCCGTTTCCAGGGTTTCCAGGTAGAGGCCATCATCGCAGCCCGTTGGCAGCGGGAAATCATAATCCGAGCGCTGTTTTAAGCGCGGAAAGTTCTGCTCGCCATGCAAAGAGAGGGTGATAATGTTCTCATCTTCGTCAAGTATACTGGCACTGCCGTCGCCTTGGTGGACATCCAAATCGAGCAGTAGCACGGTATCAACCCGCCCTTGATGTATGAGCTCTCGCGCGGCAATGGCCAAGTCATTGAAGATACAGTAACCACTGCCATGGCCGGCAAAGGCATGATGGTAGCCGCCGGCCAGGTTTATGGCGAGGCCATGCTCTAATGCACAATAGGCGGCACCAAGAGAGTTGCCGACAGACTGTAAGGTGCGTGCCACCAGGGTATCACTATGGGGAAAACCGATGCGCTTTTGGGCGCTGGCGGGCAGGGTGCCGTCAATAAAGTCGGCTATATATTCGGGGGTGTGGGCCAGGGCCAGTTGTTGCTGCGAGATAGGCTCGGCACAGCGCAGCCGAGCCGCTTTGCTCAGCTCAGGATGCAGCATTAGGCGTTCATGTAACAGTCGATACTTATCAATGGGAAAGCGATGGTGCGCCGGTAAGGGCAGTGCCGAATACAGGGGGTGATAAAAGAGGTTCATCGCTGCTGCTGTTTTTCCGCGTATTGAATGCGCTCTTCACAGGCGCCGATGGCCTTACGGCAGCGTCCCAAGCGCGCATGCAACGCCAGTATCTCTTTATTTAATAGCGTCGCCTGCTCACCTTTGGCGAGATGCAATTGCTGTTGGCGCTCGTTGATCATCTGCTCTAAGCGGCGTTCAAACTCATGGTTTTTGGCCAGCTCCTGGTAGAGCTCATTGGTAGGTTGAATGATCTGTTGCACCGCCTTTTGGTACTTCCTCGCTCGGGCGCTGGGCGTGTTTTCCTTTTCCCACACCGGCGTCGCCTTCAATACTTTGACTATGGCTTCTATCTGCTCGCTGAGCTGGGTGAGGGCAAAGGCGTATTGATGGCGTGCTCCTTGGAATTGGCTGTGGCTTAGCCGCTCTAACTGTTGTTCAACTTCATCTACATAGTCGACTAACTGCATGCTTCTGGTATTGAATACAGAGCGTTCAAACAAGGTATGTTGGGCCTGCATATAGCGATTTTTGGCAAACCATTTAGCCTTATCGAATTGCTCGGCATCAGCACGCAGGCGCTGAACCGTGTGTTTTAATCGAGTCAGAGCATCACCGCGGGTCATTACAGATAGGCCTCGTACACAAGCTTTAGTGCCAGCACAATCACCACGGTGTTAAATACCGGGCGGATCACCTTAGAGCCAAAGCGAATGGCCGAGTGGGCACCCAGCCAGGCGCCAAACATTAAAAACATCCCCATGGTAATGCCGAGAATAAAGTTCACATGGCCGAGGGCGACAAAGGTGATCAAAGAAATAAAGTTGCTGACAAAATTCATGGACCGGGCCAGGCCGCAGTTCAGCAATAAATTCATCTTGTATAAAACACTGTTGCTGGCGGTCCAGAAAGTGCCTGTGCCCGGGCCGGCGATACCGTCGAAAAAGCCCAGCGCGAGGCCTTGCAGCCATTGCTTAACGCGCAGCAAGGGGGTCAAGACGGGTAATTGATCGCTTTGTTCGGGACTGAGTTTGCCGAATAAGGAATAAATGGCCACCAGGATGATCACCACGGGGATCAGCTTATTTAAAAACTCGATGCTGAGGCTATCAACGATCAAGGTGCCTATGGCCGCCCCTATGGCGGTGGCGACAATTGAGCCAGCCCAAAATGCCGGGTCGAACAGGCGCTTACGATAGTAGGTAATACTGGCGGTCAGTGAGCCGAAGCTGGCGGCCAACTTATTGGTACCCAGGGTCAGATGAGGCGGTAGTCCTGCGGTTAACAGTGCCGGAACCGTGAGCATGCCGCCACCGCCGGCAATGGCGTCGATAAAACCGGCAGCCAATGCCACGGCACAGAGTATGGCCCAGGTCGAGGGGTCGATCGCTAATTCAAACATGATCAGTCAATTTGTCTTTTAAATGGCGGCAAGGTATCAAGCATCGCCTTACCATAACGTTTACTGACTAAGCGTCTGTCGTAGATAGTAATGCGACCGCTATCGCGTTCTTTGCGCAGCAGTCTACCACAGCTTTGTACTAATTTCTTTGCCGCATCGGGCACCGTAATGGATAAAAACGGGTTGCCTCCCTTGCTTTGTACAAACTCGGCCTGAGCTTCTTCAATGGGTGAGGTAGGCACCGCAAAAGGGATCTTGGTGATCACCAGATTAGTCAGGTAATCACCCGGTAAATCAAGACCTTCCGATAGACTTTGCGTACCGAACAACACGCTGCCCTGACCGTCATCGATGCGCTTTTTATGGCGGCGCACTAGGGCATCTCGGGATATTTCACCTTGTACCAGTATGTCCCAACCCTGTTTTCGAAGACGTTCGGCGACATGCTGCATTTGCCAGTAAGAGGCGAAAAGCACCAGGTTAGCCTGCTTTTTTTCTAAACTCTGGGGCAAGGCTTTGACCAGATAATCACTAAAGGCTTTGTCTGTGGGTTCACATTCGGTTTTTGGGATATGCAGCAGGGCTTGCTGCGGGTAGTCGAACGGCGAGGGCACCTTGATAAATTTAACGCCGGCCTCGCCACGCAGGCCGCTTTCATGGGCGAAATGTTCAAAGGAGCCCAAGGCCGTGAGTGTGGCCGAACAGAGCACCGCGCCGGCGCATTCGTGCCATAACTTGTCTTTAAGATAAAAACCCACCTCGATGGGACAGTCGCTGAGCAGGTAATCATGGTGATTTTTATACTCCATGCGCTTTATCCAGCGGGCATGAGGTACGCTTTCACTGTGCTTGCTGTAGCTCGACCAGAGCTTGTGCAAGGTTTCTAAGCGGGCAATGTATTGGCCGCTCTCGGCAAGCATGGGTTCGGCGATAAAACCCTTAACATCGCCATCGTTAACATCGCTGCTCAGCGCCTCGTGCATTTTATTTAGGGTTCGCAGCGCCGTTTTTGCGGCTTCTCCAATGTCTTGCGCCTGCTGTGTTAGCTGTTCGGGCAAACGGCCATGGGCAAAACGGTAGGTCTGGTCTTCGTTGTACTCATAGGCGGCGCTATCAAGCATGGTCAGCACGGCTTTATGGCCACGGCCGATATCGTCGACGGCATCGTTAAGTTTAAATTGGCTGCCCGCAGCGCTGGCACTGAAAATGGTTTGCGCCATTTTGCCGCTGAATTTAAGTAACTTCTCAAGCCAATCCTGGGTGCCCTTGATGGTGGCCGCGGCGGAGGAAAAATCCCGAGTGATATGGGCCAGGTGATGGGCCTCGTCGATAACGTAAATACAGTTTTCCGGCTCGGGTAAAATGACCCCGCCACCGAGTTCAAGGTCGGCCAACAACAGGCTGTGGTTGGCAACCAGCACGTCCATTTGCGCAATTTTATTGCGTGCCAGGTGAAAGGGGCAGGTTTGGTGCGCCTTCATTTGCCGTTGGCAGGAATGCTTATCGCCGCTGATCAGGCCCCACACCCTATCCGGGATCACATCGGCCCAAGAGTCTCTGTCTCCCTGCCACTGCTTATTGCTATAGGCCTGGTGTAATTGCTTCAGGCACTTTTGCTCCATCTCACTGAGCGGCGAGCTCAGGGTCGGCATCAGTGCCATTTGCTGATCGTCGCCATTGACGGCATTTTCCAGTTTATGGGCGCAGATATAGCGGCCGCGCCCCTTGACCAAGTCATAGCTAAAGGTTAAGCCGCTGTGCTCGGCAAAAAAAGGCAGCTCTTTATATAGCAGTTGCTCTTGTAGGGCGACCGTGGCCGTGGAAATGACCAGTTTTTTATTGGCTTTTAAGGCAATGGGCAGGGCGCCAAGGCAATAGGCCAGGGATTTACCCGTACCCGTGCCCGCCTCGATAACACAGATGCGTTGCTTTTTGTCATACTCCCCAGCCAGGGTTTTGGCTATTTCCGCCACCAGGTAATTCTGACTTGGCCTGGGCCGATAATCCTCTAGGCTGGCGGCGATCCGCTGATGAGCGGTACGTATGGTCTTTTTAAGCGGATCGGAGAGCATGATTTGACTTATGTATATATTTACAGTGCTGATATTCTAGGGGGAGTAGGGTAAAGACTCAAGAGTTAGTCACCGACTCGACCATGGTAAAGTGGATTTTGGCTGGCTTCAATCGTCAGCGTTCTCGCTCCAAACATCGCTTACCAGACTTAGTGGCTAGTTTGGCCGAGGCATGTCAACGGGCTAAAAACGAGGATGACCATCATTTGCAGCAGGCGAGCAAAATCATTATGAATACGCTCTGTGGGTGCTCGTGTCGAAGGGACGTCGCTTTTATGATCCGAGCTTCTCAAGCTCGATTACCTTGCGCGGCCGTGAAATTATGCAAACCACCAAAGGCTGGCTGCAAGAGTTGGGCGTGACTGTTATTTATGGTGATACTGATTCCACCTTCGTGGCGCTCCCGAGCGAGCTTAATGCAGTGCAAAGTCATCCCGTTGCATCGGACTTAGTGGAACAAATTAACCAAAAATTGCGTGGCAGGTTAAAAAACAACCTAAACTTAGCCAGTTATCTTGAGTTAGAGTATGAGAGCTTGTATAGGCCATTTTTTATGCCAAAAGCTCAGCATAAAGATACTGGCAGTAAAAAGCGGTATGCAGGTTTGTTAGCACAAGATGGTTATCGCCTTGTGTTTAAGGGGATGGAGTTGGTACGTAGTGATTGGACCCAGTTTGCCCGGGGTTTTCAACAAGATTTGTTTAGCGCCTTATTTACAGGTGCAGATGTTCAACAGGTGGTTAATGACTATACAGATAAACTGCATAATTGCTCTGATGTGGCGCTGCTTACCTACAGCAAGCGCTTAGGCAAAGACACTGAACAGTATACAAAAGCTATCCCTCCTCATGTGCGCGGCGCGGGAATCTGATAAGGGCTTGAGTAAGGGTGACAGGGTTCACTATGTGATCACCTTGTCGGGACCTAAGTTGCTACCCACTACTCACGCGTTGGAGCTAGAACACTATCTGGAAGGCAATTGAAACCTGTTATCGATGATCTACAGGGCATTGGTATGACCATTGATTACGGCCAACTAGGTAAGCAATTCCGGCTTTTGTAACAAATTATTTTATAGCCATTACAATTACTGCATTGCCTTTTCAGTATGTTGTTTTTTAAGGGAAAAGTACTAATAAAAAACATCATTTTGTTTCTTTGGCGTTGTTTTTTGTGTTTGTGTTGTTAATTTGCTGTTGACCAGTATTTCTTAAATTGTTTAGTATCTCCCTAGTGAGTGTAAATTGTTACATTTCATAATAAGTTGTTCACAACAAAAAATAATTAGTCACATGCCAATGTGACCCAGGGAGAATCCAATGTTAAACAGCAAAATTGCAAAATCAGTGCGCTTAGCACTAGTTTTCGGTGCTGCTTCAACAGCTGGCCTTTCAGCTTCAGCTATGGCTGCTGAAGAAGGTGCTGAAGAAGTAGAGCGTATTGAAGTAACCGGTTCACGTATTAAGCGTACCGACCTAGAAACTGCTTCACCAGTTACTGTTATCGACTCAGTTCAGCTTGAAAACCAAGGTATCCAAGACGTTGGTCAATTCCTTCAGTCAAGCGCAGTAATGTCTGGTTCGCCAGCTATGACTACCACCAACAACGGTGGTAACGGTGGTACTTTCGTTGAGCTTCGTGGTCTAGGTTCATCACGTACTCTAGTACTTGTAAACGGCCGTCGTCCTGTTTCTTCAGACTTCCAGGGTATCCCTGCGTCTATGATCGACCGTATCGAAGTACTTAAAGACGGTGCATCTGCAACTTACGGTGCAGACGCGGTAGCCGGTGTAGTTAACATCATCACCCGTAACGATTTCGAAGGTGTTGAATTTAAAGCACAGGTTTCTAACTCGTTTGACGTTTCTGAAAACAAACAACACGGCTTCAGCCTTGTTGCTGGTAAAGAATTCGACGCTGGTAACATCGTAGTTGGTGTTGACTATGTAAACCAAGACGAAGTTTACCAAGGTGACGTTGATGAAGTAGATTTCTTCAACTTCCCATGGCAGGTTTGGGGTTCAGCAGCGGAAGAATCTTTCCGTCAGAACGGCTTAATTGGTACAGGTGATGACGCTAACGTTATCACAGTAGGCTCTGGTTCAGTACCTTGTGGTAACTTCTACCTAGCTAACACTTCAGGCAGCTTCACAAACGGTACTTGTGACGGCGGCATCGCAACAGCTGACGACATGCGTCCATTTGTTGGCGGTGGTCCAAACAACGATACCTACAACTACGCGCCTGTAAACTACTTACAAACTCCTTATAAAAAGCTTAACTTCTTCGTCGAAGGTGGTTTCGAGCTTAACGAAGATACGCGTATGTACACCGAGACGCGTATTAACAAGCGTACTTCACGCCAAGAACTAGCAGCCGTACCTTACGACACTCGTTATGACCCTGCGTACAGCGGTTCTTACGAGAAGCTAGATGCCGATGGTAACCCTGTTCTTGATGACAACGGTAATCCGGTAATGGTTGATTTCAACGGTGTGTCTAAAGACAACTACTATAACCCATTCGGTGTTGACGTTGAGCGTTCTCGTCGTCGTATGCTAGAAGGTGGTCGTAGCTTTGAACAAGACATCGCTCGTTTCCAACAAGTTATCGGTATCGAAGGTGACTTCGGTGACGGTTGGTACTACGACGTAAACTACAACTATGGTTATAGCCAAACTATTAGCACAGACTTCGGTCAGCTATTCGGTCCTAACCTAGCGAAAGCCATGGGTCCATCATTCATGGATGGCGACGGTAACATCGTGTGTGGTACTCCAGATGCGCCTATCGCAAACTGTGTATCTATGAACGTATTCGGTGGTCCTGGTTCAGTAACTCAAGAAATGCTTGATTACGTAACTGCACCACTTGTTGATTCTTCAAACTACACAATCCAAACCCTAACAGGTTTCGTTGGCGGTGACTTCTTCCAGCTTCCAGCGGGTGTTGTTTCTGGTGGTTTCGGTTATGAATACCGTAAAGAAGAACTAGAGAGCCAAGTTGACTCTGGTAAGTTCATGGGTGAAGTAACTGGTAACAAGAGTAAAGGTACTATCGGTGATTTCGATGTACACAGCTTGTTCACTGAATTCCGCGTACCTCTACTTGAAGGCCTACCGTTCGCAGAGCGCGTAGAAATGCCAGTTGGTATTCGTTACGATGACTTCAGCGCATTCGGTTCAAAGACTACTTATCAGTTAGGTCTTGAGTGGAAAGCGAATGATGACATCCTACTTCGTGGTACTTACGGTACTGTATTCCGTGCACCTGGTATCGGCTCACTATACGGCCCGCAGAATGATTCGTTCCCGTCAGCAACGGATCCATGTAGCTTCCAAAACTGGGATGCGTTAACGCCGACTCAACAAGGTTACTGTACAGCTGACGGCGTTCCTGCCGGCGGTAGTGCAAACACCGATGCTCAGCAGCTAGCTAAAGTAGGTGGTAACCCAGATCTTCAACCTGAAGAAGGCGATACCCTTACTTTCGGTGTAGCTTGGTCTCCTGAGTTTGTTGAAGGCCTTGGTATCACAGTTGACTACTGGGCGATCGAAATTGAAGACGTAATCGACGGCGTAGGTGCAAACGATTCACTTCGCGGTTGTTACCTAGGTGGTATCGAGTCACTATGTGGTAACATCGAGCGTACAAACGGTGAAATCTCGCTACTAAGCGCGCAAGCAACTAACCTTAGCCGCATGACTGCGAAAGGTATCGACTTTGAAGCAAGCTACGCGTTTGAAGCACTAGGTGGTTCTTGGAACTCAGTACTAAGCTGGACTCACTTCCTAGAGCGTGAGAACCAGGTTTATGATTCATCTGAGTTTGAGTTCAAGATGAAAGACCTAAATGGTCGTTTCGAGAACGATACAACTTACGCAACAAACAAAGTTAACCTAAACGTGTCTTACACGCTTGATAACTTGAACCTTGCGTACACAATGAACTACATCGATGGTACTGAGTACGACGAGCTTCTTTACTGGGGTACAACTCCTGTAAATCCTGAAGATCCGAACAGCCCATTAGCTAAGTACACAGTTGATTCGTTCGCGTATCACGACCTAACAGCTACTTACAACTTCGAGACTAAGACCTCTGTTGCTGTAGGTATCACTAACCTTACAGACGAGCTTCCTCCTTACATTGAGCCTGCGTTCAATGGTAATACGGATGAAAGTAACTACCGTCTATTCGGTCGTAGCTGGTTCCTACGTCTATCTCAAAAATTCTAAGCAGTTAGATATTTGAACCTTTGAAGGGCCCATCTGGGCCCTTTTGTATTTTATATGGCTAAATTCCTACAAAAATTACTGAAATCCCTGGCCAAACGCCGTGTTTAAGCACGCAACAATCACACCTACCACCTCTTAATATAGACAGTAAGCCCATCTTAGCGCTTTAGCGCAGGATTTTAGCTAATAGAACAAGCAAAAATTAACACTTATCTAACGGCAGGCTCGCTGGGTATGAACTACAATCCTATTGCCCCGTGGTGTATTTTTATTCGTTTTTAAATCACACCTAGAAGTAGAGGACAGGTGACAATTTTGGTGAGATAGGGGTGGCTTAGTATAGGGCATTGGAAATCTTAAGTAGGTATTTTGCCTTATTAAGGCCAATTCAAATTTGAAATTTCATTCAATTTTAACGTCATAAAAATTAACTTTTTATTTCCAAAACCTAGATGGGGCTAGGCATTTTGGGGCGTATAGATGGGTTGCGTGTTAATTTTATGTTTCATATGGGAAATTCAGACGAACGCAAGGAAAATTGCGATGAACATCAAGTTGACAGCACCGGAACCTTTTAGCATTATTGGCAAGTTGGTATCACTAGAAAGATACCTAGGTTGGCTCATTTAGAGTGAGCCGATAAAAATTCAAAAAGTAACATTACTTAATTGGTTGGGAACTATGTCTGTTAAAATCAGAAAGAGTCTTGTAGCTTCTGCGTTGGTTGGCGCAGCTGCACTTGCAAGCAACAATGTGATGGCAGATCCGTTGAATGACTTGCACAAAGCTGGTGCAACAATTCAAACGGCTGCTAAAAAGTCTCAAACTAAAATCGACAACATCTACGGTCAAACTCAAGAGCTAATCGCCGATTACCGCTCTACTGTAGATGAAACAGAAATCATGAAGGTCTATAACGACCACGTTCAGCGCCTTGTTGATGACCAAAACTCACAAATCGAGTCTTTGGAGCGTCAGATCGCTGGTATCGATAAAACGAAACAAAACGTTGTGCCTTTGATGTATCGCATGATCGATACGCTTGAGCAATTCATCAAAGCGGACGTTCCGTTTGATACTGAAGAGCGTATGGAGCGTATTGAAAAACTACGCGACATCATGACTAGCGCTTCTGTAACAACTTCTGAGAAGTTCCGTCAGGTTCTTGAAGCTTACATGGTAGAGAAAGACTACAGCACGACTATGGTTGCTAACCAGGGCACCCTAAACATTGACGGTCGTGATATCTCTGTAGACTTCGCGCGTCTTGGTCGTATTGCCTATGTAGCGCAGTCATTTGACCAGAAGAGTGCTTGGGTGTGGAACAACACTACTAAGCAATGGGAAGCGTTAGGCGATGAATTTTTGAAGCCTATCAAAGAGACAATCCGTATGGCCCGTAAGCAAGCGGCTCCGGATCTTGTTAAACTACCAATCTTCGGCGCGGAGTAATCGATAATGAAGAAACTATTCAAAGGTTTTGCTGTTGCAGCAGTACTATCTGTTTCTGCCGGTGCTGCGCTTAATGCCCACGCAAACACGCAAGTACTTGACCAAATCCTTGAGCAAGTAAAGAAAGAGCGTATCTCTGAAGGCAAGCTAAACAAGCAACGTGAGCAAGAGTTCCTAGCGGCTCGTGCTGACCAGCAAGCTATGCTAAACACTGCAAAGCGTGAACTAGCGGCTGAAAAAGCACGCGGTGAGCGTCTGCAAAAAGAATACGCACAAAACGAAATCACCCTAGCGGAAAAAGAAACTGCACTTGAAAATGCAAAAGGTACCCTAGGTGAGATGTTCGGTGTTGTACGTCGTGCGGCACAAGAAACAATTGGTTCAATCGAAGCATCACTAGTAAGTGCTGAAAAGCCTGGACGTGCTGAAATCCTTCGTTCACTAGCGGCGGCTAAAGAGCTACCAACTACGCGTGAACTAGAAGAGCTTTGGATTGCCCTACAAACTGAAATGACCGAGTCTGCGAAAGTATCTTCTTTCGAAGCTGAAGTTTCTGAGCTTGACGGTTCAACGTCTACTAAGCAAGTAACTCGTATCGGTAACTTCAACCTTATCACAGACGACGGTTACCTGATTTACTCAGGCGACACTCAGTCGATTCAACCACTAGGTCGTCAACCAGACGGTTACGTACAGACACTGCTAAGTCACTTATCAATACTTCAGCAGACGCGTACACTGGTTTCTACGTTGACCCAACTCGTGGTTCAATCCTGCGTCTAAACACGCAGAAAGCGACTCCTGAAGAGCGTTTCCACCAAGGTGGTGAAGTAGGTTACATCATCGCTATTCTACTAGTGATTGGTTTCCTAATCGCGATTGTACGTCTAGTAGACCTAACAATCACTTCAGGTAAGATCAAGAGTCAACTTAAGAACACCAGCGCACCTTCTGAAGGTAACCCGCTTGGTCGTATCCTTAAAGTTTACCAAGACAACAAAAACCAAGACGTTGAAAACCTTGAGCTTAAGCTTGATGAAGCGATTCTACGTGAAACGCCACGCATCGAAATGGGTATCAACATCATCAAGATCTTGGCTGCTATCGCACCACTATTAGGTCTACTTGGTACCGTTGTTGGTATGATCAACACCTTCCAGCAGATCACGCTATTCGGTACAGGTGATCCGAAGATCATGGCTGGTTCAATCTCAATGGCTCTAGTAACTACAGCCCTAGGTCTAATCGCGGCACTTCCGCTAATCCTAGTACACGCTGTTGTTGCCGGTCGTAGTAAATCAATTATCCACATTCTTGATGAGCAAAGCGCTGGTATCATCGCTGCTCACGCGGAGAAGGAGAAAGCCTAATGCTAGTCCTGATGGAGATTTGGGAATCTATCAGGGATTTTGTTGGCACAGGCGGCCAGGTTTTATACGTGGTCGCGATAGCACTCTTCCTCATGTGGGTTTTAATGATTGAGCGCTATTGGTTCCTACTTGCTGAGTTTCCGAAAATGAAAAAAGGAATCGTAGCTAAGTGGGACGCCCGCCAAGACACTACGTCTTGGTACGCACACAGAATCCGCGATGCATGGATTTCTGAAGCGTCTGAAAAATTAGATGAGCGCATGTTGTTGATTAAGACATTGGTAGCTGTATGTCCATTGATTGGTCTACTGGGTACTGTAACGGGTATGATCGCGGTTTTTGAAACCATGGCTACCCAAGGTACTGGTAACCCTCGACTAATGGCATCAGGTATTTCAATGGCAACAATCCCAACAATGGCTGGAATGGTTGCGGCACTATCAGGTGTATTCTTTAGTACACGTCTAGAAGCACGTGCGAAAATGGCTAAAGAAAAGCTGATTGATAGCTTGCCTCATCACTAGAGAGAGATTTGAATATGGCACGTAAACAACGTTTTCGTGAAGAAGAAGAAGCAGCCGTCGATATGACGCCGATGCTAGACATCGTATTCATCATGCTGATCTTCTTTATCGTAACTACATCGTTCGTTAAAGAAGCTGGTATTGATGTAAATAAACCTGAAGCAGCGCAAGCGACTAAGAAGAAAAATGCAAATATCTTCATCGCTATTCGCTCTAACGGTGAAATTTGGATGGATAAGCGTCAGGTAGATGTTGAGCGTGTAGCTGCGAATATCGAACGTCTATTAGCAGAGCAACCAACCGAAATCGTAATTATCCAAGCGGATAAAGATGCGAAGCACGGTGTAGTTGTGAAGGTAATGGACCAAATTAAAGCTGCAGGTATCGATAAGATATCCATCGCTGGAGAAAAGTAATGATTCGTTTTCTGTTTTCACTGATTGCAGGTGGGGCAGTTACTTTCGGCTTATTCTTTTTCATGGCGTATCTGATCTCCGGAGGAGACGGACGCGCCGCTAACGAGAAAGAGAAGATCGTTGTCGAAATTATGACGAATCCACCTGAATCCAAGGTGCAGGAGCGTAAGCGTGTACCGCCGCCGCCGCCTCCACCGCCAAAGCAGCCGCCTAAACCGCAGCCGCCACAGCCAGACAACAGCAACCCTGATGCTGGCGCACTAGGCTTTAATATGCCAAGTGTTAACGTGGGTGGTTCTGCCGGTGGATTAAGTGGCCCAGGTGCATTTGGTCGAGATGGTGATGCGACACCTCTTGTGCGAATTGAACCTAAATACCCAGTGCAAGCCGCACGTGATGGTAAAGAAGGTTGGGTACAACTTTCATTCACCATCAACGAAGTGGGCGGGGTAGAGGACGTTGAGGTAATCGACGCCGAGCCTAAGCGTATCTTCGACCGTGAAGCTAAGCGTGCACTGCGTAAATGGAAGTACAAGCCAAAAGTTGTTGATGGCAAGCCGGTAAAACAGCCTGGCATCACAGTACAGCTTGACTTTAAACTGAACCAAGACCAGTAAGGAGAGTGTAGAGATGAAAAATCTATCGAAAGTTACTGCACTCGCTCTGCTAATCTCCGTATCGGGCGGCGTAGTCAGCACCTCAGCGGTGGCTGCGCCAAACTACGCGGAGATCGAAAAGCGCAAAAATGCCAAGACTAAGGTCATGGGCGAGCGCGTCGGTAAAAAAGTGGTTAAGGCTTTCGAGCTTTATGAAGCTGAAGATGTCGACGGTGCCATTGCTATTCTGAAAGAGTTGGATCCTTCTGATAAGTTTGATAAGGCTACAGTAGACCGTTACTTAGGTCAGTTGTATGCTCAGAAAGACAACTATCAGTTAGCGATCAAGCATATTCGCGATGCGGTTAAGCCAGATGTGCTTAACTTCAACGACCAAGAACAAGCAATGAAGCTGATTGGTGACTTGTTGGCTAATACCAAGAAGTACAAAGAAGCAAAGCAAGCCTACATCGACTGGATGGACTTCACTGGTGAAGAAGATGCCACGGTGTACACGCGTATTGCGCAGGCTAACTATGAGCTTGGTCAGTTTAAAGACGTTGTGCAACCAGCCGAGCGCGCCATTGAGCTAAATGCGAAGTCAGAGCCTAAAAAGGCACCTTTCTCGCTGCTTATGGGTGCTTACTACGAGACGAAAGACTTTCCGAACGTAGTTAAAGTTGGCGAACGTATGGTGAAAAGTTGGCCCGAAGACAAAAAGTCTTGGACTAACCTAGGTCGTTTCTATATGCAGGTAGAAGACTATTCAAAAGGTCTGAATATCATGGATATCGCATACGACAACGGCTACCTTGAGTCTGAAACAGACTATAAGGTACTTGCCCAGCTATATTCGTTCGTTGGCGTGCCTTATAAAGCCGGTTTCCATATGGAAAAAGCGGTTAATGAAGGTAAGGTTGAGCGCACTAAGCCAAATGTAACGGCAATTGCCAGCTACTATCATAATACGAAAAACATTAAGACGGCGGCTAAGTACTACGAAGAAGCAGCAAAGTTTGATAACGATGCCGAGCTTTTCCGTAAAGCAGGTTCATTGCGTTTACAAGAGCAACAGTTCGATAAGGCCGTGGCCTTGTTAAACAAAGCGCTTGATTTGGGCTCTGATAAGAAAGGTCAAATTTATTCAGACCTAGCCGAAGCCTACTTACAGCAAGAGAAATACAAGCAGGCGTATGCAGCGATCTCCAAAGCAGCGGAAGATCCAAGCACACGTAAGTTTGCTCGTAGCTGGAAGACCTTTATTAAAGATAAGGCGCAGCGTAACGGCGTAAGTCTTTAATCACAGCATGTGACCATAAAAAGCCCCAATTGGGGCTTTTTTTATATTTAAAAAACTAAATAACAGCGTTGAGCAGATTATGATCAAGCGAATTTTATCCGTGGCGTTAGTATTCTTGGCGGGGTGTTCCGATGCGCCGAATTTAAATTCTGAGCAAGCCATTGCGGCCTTACAACAGCTTAATGCCAGGCTCAGCGGCGAAAAGGGCGATGCCAGCCAGCCTTGGCCCTACACTCCGGAGTACCTGAAGCAACGCCACGATATTTATAATGCCATCGCACGTTCGCAGTTAACTCCTAACCAAGCGCAAACCCTGGATTACCTGATCACCGAAGAGCGTTTTGTGCGTCGCTATCAGCCCTGGCCGTTAGCGGCAAAAATTGATGCCAGTTCGGCGTTTTTTCAAGATCCTCTGTGGCAAGAAGGCTTAGCAAAATGGCTGCGCTTTGTTGAGCAGGCCTTAGAGCAAGGGCAGCAAAGTAAGATTTACCTCAATGCCGTGGAAATGGCGCACATACAGGCTCAGCTAGGGCAGATTAAAACACAGAGCACAGTGCCGGTGCTTAACAGTGCTATCGCTAGCTTGGAGACGTATTTAAGCCGTTATATGCCGCGTAATCAACTGGGTTTGGGTCAGTTGCCCAATGGCGCACAGTGGTATCAAGCGAAGATTAATTATTACAGTAATCAGGTACGCTCTCCCATTCAGTGGTACACCCATATCCTAGGCGAGCAAAAGGGCCTTAAAGGGCTGAACGTACAGCCATTGCCAGAGCATGAGGGTGCTAAAATAATGCCAGACCTGGATTGGCGGCAAAGTTATGGTGACCTAAGGGGATGGGCTAAGGCACAGCAGTTAACGCCGTCTCAGCGCTATATGGCGCTGATTTGGATGGAAGTTGACCTGGGTGTACATGCGCAAATGTGGAGTGAGCAGTTTGCCTATACGGCTTTGGCTAATAAAGGAATAGATGCTGGGGGGGCAACGCGCATCTTGATGCAGGTATTGGCCCACCCAGGACAGAGTTTTATCTATGCTGATGCGGTTAACGCGCCTTGAGGTGAATTTCGCACTGTTGGCAGCGTTGGGTGGTGACGTCTTCCACAAGACGTGCCGCCTCAATGGGTTCTTCACAATCGCTGCAAAAGCCGAAGAGCCCCAAATCAAATTGGCACTGGGTTGCCTCAAGGCGTTCCAGCTTATCTACCAAATCCTTGTAAGTGGGTCCGGATTTATCGCGAAGGTGTGCCACCCAGTCCCACTCCGGGTGTGCTGCCAAGGTTTGATATAGCTCGTTTTCATGGCTGAGGGTGGAGTAGCGCAGGCGGTTTAATAGCTCTTCGCGTACTTGCGAAAGCAACACCTCTACTTTCGATTCAAAGTCGAGCGTCTCGATGGTCATGACACAGTCCACTGTTAACTTAGGTAGCTATTATTGTGGCCAGTAAATGGCTGAGTCGATATGACCGTGATCAACTAAAGGCGAAAAAGAGTGAGTTATACCAATTCACTTAAGTAGCTAATCTGTTTATTCTTGCGGTTAAATTCATCCATGAAGCTTGGTTACATCGCGCATCCATGCGCTCACCTCGCTAAGCTGCGAAGCATTGCTTTGATCTTGCTCGCCTATGTAGAGTAACTACATAAGGAAAATTCGCCTTGTTATCACATCATTTACCCAGCGCTATCTCTGATCACATACTTAACATAATTGGTATTACGCTTGCTCACTATGGTGTTTTAATACAGCTAATACTTCGTCTTTATCATGCAGGCGGCGGATGTCTTCGAACAAGGCGTCGGCCTGGCCATAGGTGCGTTTTAAATAACCCAGCCACTGTTTTGTGCGATTGGCGAAGTAGCGTTTCGACATCTGCTCATCGTCATGCATGGACGAGTGCACGATATGATAGATAACATCATGCCAGCTTAGGTGGCGATGGGTTTGCCCCGAATCTTCTGCTTTAATCCAGGCCGCTAAATCTGGCATAGCCAGGGCGCCGCGGCCCAGCATCAGATGCTGACATTGGCTTTGCGCTCGTGCGTTAAGGGCATCATTAAGATCCCAAATTTCACCGTTGGCGACCACTTCCATATTTGTATTTCTTGCCAGCAGAGGGGCAATCTTGTCCCAGTAGGCTGGCGGACGGTAGCCGTCGCGTTTGGTGCGTGCATGAATGGCAATACCATCGGCTTTGGCTTGCGCCACCGCATCGAAAATTTCGCTGCTTAAGGAGTCATCGTCAAATCCCAGTCGGACCTTAGCGGTAACAATATGCTCATTATCAACGGCATCACGCACCGCCTTGACGATTTGATAGACTTGCTCCGGCTCTTTCAAAAGCACGGCGCCACCCTTACTTTTATTCACGGTTTTCGCAGGACAGCCAAAATTCAGATCAATCCCATGAGAGCCTAAGGCAACGGCTTTGACGGCGTTTTCGGCTAAATAGTGAGGGTCTTGCCCAAGTAACTGGATACGCACGGGAGTACCCGAACGGGTAAAGCCACCGTTGTGTAGTTCCGGGCAATAGCGCATAAACACGCGGCGCGGCAAACGTTGATTAACGACACGAACAAACTCGGTCACACATAGATCGAAGCCACCAATGTCGGTCAGCAGCTGGCGCATTTTAAAATCTACAACGCCTTCCATGGGTGCGAGGATAAGTTTCATGTTTGACCTTATGGGAAATTTTGGCCGCGTATTCTAACCTGAACTAGGCTATTGATAAAATAGCATTATCAGTTCATATTTAAGTCTGTGATCTGATTAAAAAAATAATCTAGCATTAGTGAAAGCATCCGCCGCAAGGTCGGGTCTACTTAATTTGACAGCTACTAACACAGAGAGAGCAAGAGCATGAACACATTAAAGAAAAATTCAATTGCATTGACCCTTGGCGCGGTTGTTGCCGGTGGTGCTGCAATGACAGCTACCGATGCCCAGGCTAATCCATTTGAAATGCAAGAAATGGTAGCCGGTTATCAGCTAGACGCCGGTGAAGGTAAGTGCGGTGAAGGTAAGACCGAAAAAGAAGGTCGCTGCGGTGAAGCTAAAAAAGCCGAGAAAGAAGGTAAGTGCGGCGAAGGCAAGTGCGGCGAAGGTAAAGCCAAGAAAGAAGGTAAGTGTGGCGAAGGCAAATGCGGTGAAGGCAAAGCCAAAAAAGAAGGTAAGTGCGGCGAAGGCAAATGCGGTGAAGGCAAAGCCAAAAAAGAAGGTAAGTGTGGCGAAGGCAAATGCGGTGAAGGCAAAGCCAAAAAAGAAGGTAAGTGTGGCGAAGGCAAGTGCGGTGAAGGCAAAGCCAAAAAAGGTGAGAAAGAAGGCAAATGCGGTGAAGGTAAAGCCGAGAAAGAAGGTAAATGTGGCGGCCACAGCGCATAAGCATTGAGACCGAGTCAAAACCTATGCAAGCCGCCGTCACACGCGGCTTGTGTGTTTAGGAATACCTAAGGAGTACGTGATGAAAACCTGTGCCACAGAGATAGGTAATGTTGGCCTTGGGCTACGTCGCGAAATGGTTGACGATATGCTCACCCATATTCCCGAGCAAATTGGCTTTATGGAAGTGGCGCCTGAAAATTGGTTACCCTTTGGTGGCAAGCTGGGTAAACAGTTTAAAGCCTTGACCGAGCGCCACCCCTTTATTTGTCATGGCCTTTCCTTATCGATAGGCTCGCCCGATCCTCTGGACATCGATTTTATCAAAGCCCTGAAACGCTTCTTTGATGAGCATAATATTCGAATGTACAGCGAGCACTTAAGTTATTGCTCCGCTGGCGGCCATATGTATGATCTGATGCCCATTCCCTTCACCGGTGATTCGGTTGATTATGTCGCGGCGCGCATTCGCCAGGTGCAGGATATTTTAGAGCGACCGCTTATCATGGAAAATGTCTCTTATTATGGTGCTCCGGGACAAGAAATGACCGAACTGGAGTTTACCAAGGAGGTATTGGCGGCGGCCGATTGTCAGCTCTTACTCGACGTTAATAATATCTATGTTAACTCTGTCAACCACGGTTATGATGCCAGTGCATTCCTCGGAGATCTGCCCAGCGAGCGGATCGCCTATATTCATGTGGCCGGTCACTATAATGAAGCGGACGATTTAATTGTCGATACTCATGGCGCCGATGTGATAGACCCAGTGTGGCAGTTGTTACAGCAGGCCTATGAATGCCATGGCGTGCACCCAACCTTGCTTGAGCGTGATTTTAATATCCCGCCCTTGCCACAGTTAATAACCGAGCTCGATACCATAGCCGAGCTGCAACAGCCTTTTTTAGTTAATCAGCAGCGAGCCTAAAGATGCAGTTTAAACAGGTGCAAAAGCAATTCAGTGATTATATTCGCGATCCAGAGGCCAATCCCAAGCCCGAGGATATCGAAGAGCGACGCATGAAAATCTACCGAGAGCTGTTTTTCAATAACGTCAACGGCTTTTTAGAAAGTGGTTTCCCGGTATTGCATAGCCTTTATAAACCGCAGCAGTGGCAACAGCTGGTACGCACCTTTTTTGCGCACCACCAGGCGCAATCCCCATACTTTCTCGATATCTCAAAAGAGTTTGTGCATTTTTTAGCTCAAGAGTATACGCCTCGGGCCAGCGATCCCGCTTTTTTACTTGAGCTGGCGCACTATGAATGGGTCGAACTTGCCGTAGCCACCGCTAAGGTGCAGGGCACTTATCGCGCTATTTGTGTCATCACCGATGAGCCCATGTATTTTAGTGAATGTGCTCAGGTGGTGTGTTATCACTATCCGGTGCAAACCATTTCCATTGATAATCAACCGGACGCGCCGGATGAGGTGCCCAGTTATATTTGTGTCTATCGTGATAGAGATGATGAGGTGCAGTTTTTAGCGCTCAATGGCATGACGGCACTGTTGCTCGACATCCTTAGTAAGCATCCTGGGATTACCCTTAAGACCTTGTGTACCTTGGTTAAGCAGCATGCTCCTAGCTTTGGTGAAGAACAATTGCAAGCCGGGGCGCAGCAGATCCTTACCGACTTAGCCCAAAGAAGCATAGTGCTAACGCTGGATTGATAGCCAATATTAGATTACTATATGCGCCGTTTTTTGTCGTGTTTAAGAGGTAATTACAATGGCGCATAAAGGTGATTTTAAAGACCCTTTCAACTTCAAATATTTCGTTGCATTTATCGCGGTATTCGCGGGCATTGGTTGCCTTAATGCAATTCTAGGTTGGGCCACTGCCATTTCAGCCTAATCGAATATTTGCACAAGGCCCCGTTAGGGGCTTTTTTGTGCCCGAAAAGTTGCTAGCTAAATACCGACTCGGCCAGGGTGATAGAGCCGGCATCGGCGTCGAGCGTGACTTGAGCGCCAACGGGTAAAATAAATTGTTGTTTTACATGACCAATCATGGCGCCTCGATAGGCCGGTATTCCCAGTGGCTTAATATAATCCGCGAAAATTTCATCCAGGCTCAGCGAGCCGTAGCCGGCGCTAGGTGTGCACTGGTTGCAATCGCCAAAGACAAACCCAGCGATTTTATCCAGCGCCCCCATCAGCTTTAAGGTGCTCATCATTCTGTCGATACGATAGGGCGCTTCTTCTGTGTCTTCCAAGAATAAAATTGCTCCGTCAAAGCTCGGTAAATAGGGCGACCCCGCCAAAGCGGTCAGCACGGTAAGATTTCCGCCTACAAGGCGCCCAGATACTTTCCCCGGTGTGATTGTTTGTGTCAGATAATCGCGATTAACCAACTCATCCTCGCCACGAGGCAGATTCATATAGTGCATGCGCTGGCGCTGTTCGAACAGGCGCTGAAACTGCTGCACATTAAAGGGATCCCATTCGCTTGTGGCATTGGGGCCGTGGAAGCTGATCAAGCCCGTTTGTGCGAGCAGGGCGTTGTGCAGGGCGGTTATGTCCGAATAGCCCAAGAGGGGTTTGGGGTTTGCGGCGATGACGGGGTAATCGAGCAGGGGCAGCAGGCGCGCCGCGCCTGAGCCACCGCGCAAACAAAACAGAGCATCAACCTCGGGATCGGCGAATTGGGCGTTGAGATCCGCCGCTCGCTGAGCATCCGTTCCCGCCAAATGGCCGCGCCGAGCGAGTACATGCTCGGCCACTTTAACCTTATAGCCCAGGGCCTTTATTAGTTGTTGTGCTAGTAGCAAATCTTTGTGTTCTGCGGTGGCCGCAGAGGGGCTGACAAGGGCTATTGTGCCGCCTTTTTGCAGTGTCTTGGGCTTAATAACGCTTTGCGCCCCGAGTTTGGGAATGCCGATGGCCTGAGCCCCGGTACTGGCCATGAGGCCGATGCCAAGGAGGGAACAGGTTTTTAAAAAGGCGCGTTTGTTCATTTATCTACCTCATAAGCGATCAGACTAGGGTTAACGACCCTATGATTACCGCAGCGAAGTAAATATTTCAAACTTTATAGGTGAGGTGGAATAAAGTAGTTGGGGAGGGAAAGCCTTCACCGTCAGTGAAGGCTTATACAGGACTTATTCTACGCCGCGTAATAGGGCGTTAACACCGACTTTTTCGCGAGTCTGCTGGTCGACCTTTTTCACGATAATGGCGGCATACAGGCTGTGGCTTCCGTCTTTGCTTGGAATGGAGCCTGGAACCACCACCGCACCGGCAGGCACTCGGCCATAATGGATTTGGCCCGTTTCGCGGTCATAAATTCGGGTGCTTTGTGAAATGTACACACCCATAGAGATCACCGCACCTTCCTCGACTATCACCCCTTCCACGATTTCCGAACGTGCGCCGATAAAGCAGTTGTCTTCGATAATGGTGGGGTTGGCCTGCAGTGGCTCTAGCACGCCGCCGATGCCCACACCGCCTGAAAGGTGAACGTTTTTACCAATTTGTGCACATGAGCCTACCGTAGCCCAGGTATCAACCATGGTGCCGTCATCAACGTAGGCGCCGATATTGGTGTAAGAAGGCATCAATACCACGTTTTTACCTATATAACTGCCTTTACGAGCTACCGCATTTGGCACCACGCGCATGCCCTCTTGTTGGAATTGCTCCGGCGTGTAATCGGCAAACTTA
Organism: Pseudoalteromonas sp. T1lg75; assembly: GCF_002964705.1. Lineage (GTDB taxonomy): Bacteria > Pseudomonadota > Gammaproteobacteria > Enterobacterales > Alteromonadaceae > Pseudoalteromonas. The sequence goes on from NZ_PQCD01000049.1 coordinate 469,185, forward strand.
AGCGGTACCTTGTCGTAATACTGATTAGCACCGTCGGCTAGAACCTGGTTGTCGCGAATACGAAACGATAGCAGTACCGCTTTTTTCAGCCACTGATGCACAACCCATTCGCCAGAGATCTTCTCGGCAACGCGGGCTTCACCCTTATCCAGGCGCTCAAGCACGGCGATAATGGCGTCTTTGACTTCACTCGATACGGTATTTGGGCTAATGGCGTCGCGGTTGTCCCACGCCTGCTCAATAATGGTTTTTAAATCTGCCATGTTATCCTCGTTAGTGCGCCGACTAGGCGGTTGTTGCCTCGTTGTCGGCGTTTAGTTTCTTCCTAAGTGCTTGATGGATTTTAACTTGTTCTTCATCCGTCAAGGCCTTGTAGTCGTTGTTAGAAACGACGAAAAAGTCTTCTGCGCGCTCGCCCACCGTGGTGATGCGTGCGGCATGAATATGTAATTGGTGGCGCTGAAATACCTGGGCTATTTTGGTCAATAACCCGGGAATATCCACCGCCTGAATTTCGATTAAGCTGCGATCCGCATGGGCATGAGGACGCAATATCACCTTGGGCTTAATGTTAAAGTCTTTAAAGCGCTGTGAGCGGCTCTTCTTAATGCGGATCTTCTTCTTGGGATCGAGCATAAAGAGCTCCAGAGCGCGCTTAATACCATTACCACGTCCTTTGGTTAATGGCTCGCCGTTGACCTCTAAAATCACAAAACTGAAAATTACATAGCCGTCTTTGGTGGTCATCACCTGGGCATGCTGTATTTGCGCCTTTTTTGAGCCAATGACGCTCACCAGACGGGCAAATAAACTGGCGCTATAGGGGCTATAAGCAAAGACCTGGGTGCCGCCGTGCATAGGCTCGGGGGACACGGTAACACTAGGCTGAGATAGGTCTTCAGCGTTTAGTAAGTGCTCACAATGCCAGGAAATCTGCTGTTCACTAAAGGCGGTAAAATAATTCGCCTTAAAGCGGCTCCACAGCAGATCAATTTGTCCCTCATCATAACCAAGGTTGATTAACCTTTGCTTAGCTTGATGTTTTTTATCGCGAATTTGGTCGCGCATATCCATGGGGTTTTCCAGCCCTAAACGCAGGGCTCGCTGGGTGTGCAGATAGAGCTCCCGCAGCAGGGTGTTCTTCCAATCGTTCCACAGATTGTCATTGGTCGCCCGGATATCCGCCACGGTGAGACAGTAGAGGTAGTCGAGTTGGCGCTCATTTTTAACCTTGCCGGCAAATTCGTTGATTACGTCCGGATCGTTGATGTCTTTGCGCTGTGCCGTGACCGACATCAGCAGGTGATTCTCGACCAGCCAGGCGATCAGCTTGCCATCGGAAGTGGGCAACTGATGTAAGCGTGCAAAGGCAATGGCGTCAACGGCACCAAGTTCGGAGTGATCGCCTCCGCGTCCTTTGGCGATATCATGGAAAATTGCCGCTAAATATAAGAGCTCGGGTTTGTCCATGCGGGTGACGATTTCACTGCAGATAGGGAAGTCGCTGACGCGAGTTTTATCACCATACTGATAGATATTGTTGATCAGCTTATGGGTGTGCTCGTCCACGGTATAGGCGTGAAACAAGTCAAACTGCATCTGCCCGAAAATATTTCGCCATTGCGGCAAATAGGCCGCCAAAATGCCGTGTTTATGCATCAGGGTAAACGCCCGTCCCATGCCGTTGGGATGTTTCACCAAGCGCATAAAGGCTTCGCGGCAACCGGCATAGTCTTGCAAATCACCGAGTAAGCGCCGACGCACCTGACGCATGGTGCGTATGGTGCTCGGATAAATATGGGTGATTTCTGGGTGGTCGGCAATGTGCTCGAATAGCGCCAGAAGTTGATCGCGGCGGAAAAACACCGACGGATTCTTGACCCGAATTTGATGACCTATGCGCTCAAAGTTGCGGTCGAGTTCGACCACCGGGAGTTGGCGTTGATCCGGCAAAATGCTTTGTTCAAAATAGGCCAGCAGCATTTGGTTTAGCTCGCGTACCCGGCTCATGATGCGGAACAGGCGTTTCATCATCCGCTCAACTGAGGCCTTGCCATCGCTACCAAAACCTAAAATTTCGGCGGCCTGAGGCTGATGATCGAAGAGTAGACGGTTTTCGTTGCGCCCGGCGGCCAAATGCAAGGCAAAGCGAATATTCCAAAGGTTCTCTAAACATTCCAGCAACTCTTGGTATTCCTCGTGGGTGAGGTAGCCATGGTTGATGAGCTCCTCTAGGGCCTCGGCCTGGAAGTGTTTTTTCGCCACCCAGATAATGGTTTGCAAGTCGCGCAGGCCACCTGGGTTTTCCTTGATATTGGGTTCCAGGTTGTAGGCGGTGCCATGGCATTTACGATGGCGTAGGTCTTGCTCCTGGCGTTTGGCGATGAAGAAGTCGTCCGAGCCCCAGACCGGCGTTTGCAAAATATGCTCTTTGAGCTTTTCAAACTCGATATGGTTACCAAAGATAAGGCGACTCTCGAGCAAACTGGTGGCAAAACTCACGTCTTCACGCTTTTGCTCTATCACTTGCTCACGGGTGCGCACGCTGTGGCCGATCTCAAGGTTGAGATCCCATAACAGGGTAACAAATTGGCCGATTTTTTCGCACAGATCAGGAGCGGGTTCGCTGCGCACCAAAAGCAAAAAGTCGATGTCGGAATAGGGGTGTAATTCGCCCCGGCCGTAGCCGCCGACGGCGACCAAGGCTAATTCCGGCTCATGAGCCAGATTACAGCTGTGAAACAGCTTGATCAGCAAACGGTCTATGTATTCGGCGCGGGCGCGGATAAGCGAGCCTACCGGTTGTTTATCAAATTGGTTACCCAGCCATTTGTAAAAGTATTGGCTACAGGCCTTGTATTCATCCAATTTGCTCGCCTGCTCGAGCAGGTCTTTTAGTTTATTCGGTAGGGCCACTTAGTTATCCTTGCTAATTAACTGTGCTCGATTACTCGCGGCAGGTCTTCATCGCTGCGCAGCGTCAATACTTCAACGCCGTTGTCGGTAACCAGTAGGGTATGCTCCCACTGCGCCGAAAGGCTGCGGTCTTTAGTGATAACCGTCCATTCGTCCTTAAGCAACTTACACTGGCGTTTACCGGCGTTAACCATGGGCTCGATGGTTAAACACATGCCCGCTTTCAAGGTTTCACCTGTGCCCGGACGGCCATAGTGCATCACCTGCGGCTCTTCGTGGAATTCTTTGCCGATACCGTGGCCGCAGTATTCACGTACGATCGAGTAGCTAAAGCCTTCGGCAAACTTTTGGATAGCGGCGCCGATGTCGCCCAAACGCACGCCAGGCTTGACCATTTTAATGGCCAAATAGAGGCTTTCTTGAGTCACTTCGCACAGGCGTTTGCCTTGAATCGTCGGCTGGCCGACATGGAACATTTTTGAGGTGTCGCCGTGATAACCGTCTTTGATCACGGTCACATCGATATTGATAATATCGCCTTCTTTAAGCGGCTTGTCATTAGGGATACCGTGACAAATAACATGGTTCACCGAGGTACAGATGGACTTAGGGAAGCCGTGGTAGTTCAGTGGCGCCGGAATCGCATCTTGCTCATTAACGATGTAATTGTGACAAATGGTGTTGAGCTCATCAGTGGTCACCCCAGGTTTTACATACGGGCCGATCATTTCCAGCACCTCTGCGGCCAAACGGCCAGCGACGCGCATTTTTTCGATTTCTTCCGGGGTTTTGATCACTGCAGTCATTGATGCTCCAATTCGGTTTTTTAAGATGTTTGCTGCGCACAAATAGTGCACAAAAATTTGAGTCTTGGTTGCTAATATGGTATAAAGCGCGCCGTCTTTTTACAAATAAAATCACCGCCGGTAAAAATCATCTTACTGCGAGTGGTTTGTCTGTAACGAAGACATAACCATTTAATATTAACACACACACATATCGACACATACACTTGGGTGCACTGAGAAATTATTTCAAGGTGTTGGTGCTATGGGATATGTGGAGGCTTAACCCTAAATTATATAGAGGAAAATACAATGGCAAACGTTTCAATGCGCGACATGCTTAAGGCGGGTGTACACTTCGGTCACCAAGCTCGTTACTGGAACCCTAAGATGAAGCCGTTCATCTTCGGTGCGCGTAACAAGGTTCATATCATCAACCTTGAGCAGACTGTACCTATGTTCAACGATGCACTTAACTTCTTACAGAACGCTGCATCTAACAAAGGTAAAGTACTTTTCGTTGGTACTAAGCGCGCTGCAAGCGAAGCAGTAAAAGAAGCGGCAGTTAAATGTGACCAGTTCTACGTAAACCACCGTTGGTTAGGTGGTATGCTTACTAACTGGAAAACTGTTCGCCAGTCAATCAAGCGTCTTAAAGATCTTGAAACTCAAAGCCAAGACGGTACGTTTGAGAAGCTAACTAAGAAAGAAGCGCTAATGCTTACTCGTGAAATGGCTAAGCTTGAAAAGAGCCTTGGCGGTATCAAAGATATGGGCGGTCTTCCAGACGCACTATTCGTTATCGATGCTGATCACGAGCACATTGCTATCAAAGAAGCGAACAACCTGGGCATTCCAGTAGTATCTATCGTTGATACTAACTCTAACCCAGACGGCGTTGACTACATCGTTCCTGGTAACGACGACGCGATCCGTGCTATCCAGCTTTACACTAACGCAGTTGCTGCTGCCGTTACTGAAGGCCGTGAAAGCAACATCGCCGTTCAAGCTGAAAAAGACGATTTCGTAGCCGCTGAGTAATCGCGACTCGCTTGTCATCAAGTCTTCATCCTAAAGCGGTGAAGACTTGATATTCTTAATTCAAAGTGACGTTTGGTCACTTGCTCTAAACATTGATTTGAGGAAACTCCCATGGCTGTAACTGCTGCCCTAGTTAAAGAATTACGCGAGCGCACTGGCGCTGGCATGATGGATTGTAAAAAAGCACTAACTGAAACTAACGGTGACATCGATCTAGCGATCGAAAACATGCGTAAGAGCGGTGCTGCTAAAGCTGCTAAAAAAGCGGGTAACATCGCTGCCGAAGGTACAATCCTTATCAAAGAAGGTAACGGCTTCGCTGCGCTTCTTGAAGTTAACTGTCAGACTGACTTCGTTGCTAAAGATGCAAACTTCCTAGGTTTTGCTAACCAGGTACTTGATGCTGCTGTTGAGTCAAAAGCAGACATCGAAGCGCTTCAAGCTCAGTTCGAAGAAACACGTGTTGCTCTAGTTGCTAAAATCGGTGAAAACATCAACGTTCGTCGCGTTGAGTACATCGAAGGTGACAAGCTAGCTTCTTACCGTCACGGCGACCGTATCGGTGTAGTTGTAGTTGGTGAAGCCGACGAAGAAACTTTGAAGCACGTTGCTATGCACGTTGCTGCGTCTAAGCCTGAGTTCGTAAACCCAGAAGACGTACCTGCTGATGTTGTTGAAAAAGAAAAAGCAGTTCAAGTAGAAATCGCAATGAACGAAGGCAAGCCAGCTGAAATCGCTGAGAAGATGGTTGTTGGCCGCATGAAGAAGTTCACTGGTGAGATCTCACTTACTGGTCAAGCTTTCATCATGGAACCTAAGCAAACTGTTGGCGAAATGCTTAAAGAGCGTGGCGCGTCAGTGTCAGCGTTCGTTCGCCTAGAAGTTGGTGAAGGTATCGAGAAGAAAGAAGAAGATTTCGCTGCTGAAGTAGCTGCTCAAGTAGCTGCTGCTAAAGGCGAGTAATCCTTTACGCTTTATTAAAGCATGTTGGTGCGACCTAGCTATCAGCCCCGTATGTCCTTGTCATTAGCAAGGAAAGCGGCGGCCCGAAGTGAGCAAAAGCCATGATTTGCTTTTGCGTCGACCAACAAAATTAATTAGAATAACCGCGCTCTTATGTACCCACATAGGCGCGGTTATTTTTTATCTACAATTCGTTATTGGCCGGGAAAATATGAATATTAGTCGCAAACCTATTTTTAGACGTGTTCTACTTAAACTAAGTGGTGAAGCTTTAATGGGAGATGAGGGCTTCGGCATCGATCCTAAAGTACTCGATCGCATGGCTCAGGAAATTAAAGAGCTCGTAGAACTCGACGTAGAAGTGGGTTTAGTTATCGGTGGCGGTAACTTCTTACGTGGTGGCTCCTTGGCCGAAGCGGGCATGAACCGCGTAGTAGGCGACCACATGGGTATGCTGGCAACCGTAATGAATGGCCTAGCCATGCGTGATGCGTTGCACCGCGCCTTTGTGAATGCGCGTTTAATGTCAGCCATTCCGCTAAACGGCGTGTGTGACGCATACAACTGGGCCGAGGCGATCAGTTTATTGAAGTCGGGCCGCGTGGTGATCTTCTCTGCCGGTACCGGTAACCCGTTCTTTACGACCGACTCAGCGGCCTGTTTACGCGGCATCGAAATTGAAGCTGACACCGTGATTAAAGCCACGAAAGTGGATGGTGTGTTCAGTGATGACCCAGTGAAAAACCCTGAAGCCACTCTTTATCGTCATCTTGCCTATAATGAAGTAATTGAAAAAGAACTGAAAGTAATGGACTTAGCCGCCTTTACCTTGGCGCGCGACCATAAAATGCCAATCAGTGTCTTCAATATGAATAAACCTGGTGCGCTTAAGCGCGTGATCATGGGTGAAGAAGAGGGAACCTTGATTTCTTCTGAAGCCTCGAGTGAGACAAAATAAGTAGGATACTAGCGTGATAAACGACATTCAAAAAAGTGCGCAAGAGCGCATGCAAAAAAGTGTAGCCGCACTTGGCAGCCAACTATCTAAAATCCGTACTGGCCGTGCCCACCCAGCATTGCTAGACGGCATCACCGTTTCTTATTACGGTGCCGATACACCGCTGAACCAAGTAGCGAACGTAACCATCGAAGACTCGCGTACCCTGGCTATCAGCGTATTCGATAAGTCTTTGGCGCAAGCGGTTGAAAAGGCGATCATGACGTCTGATCTGGGTCTAAACCCAGCATCAGCGGGCACAGTAATTCGTGTTCCTCTTCCGCCACTAACGGAAGAGCGTCGTAAGGACTTAATCAAGATCGTACGTGGTGAAGTAGAAAGCGGCCGTGTAGCGGTACGTAACATTCGCCGTGACGCGAACAGCGATATCAAAGCACTATTAAAAGATAAAGATATCTCTGAGGACGAAGCACGCCAAGGCGAAGATGAGATCCAAAAGCTAACAGATAAGTACATCAAAGAAATGGACGCACAACTAAGCGCCAAAGAAGAAGAGTTGATGGAAATCTAAACGCTCTAAATTTGAGCAATTTGCTCATAAATTGCCATTAGGTTTGTAACGCCGTCTAGGGTATACTAGGCGGCGTTTTTTTGTGGATAATTTGAGTTACATGGCTTTAGACGCAGAACAAATTTCGCAGCAATTATTGCCCAAACATGTGGCAATTATCATGGATGGTAATGGTCGTTGGGCGCAGGCTCAGGGTCACCCACGGGTGTACGGTCATAAGAAAGGGGTTGATGCGGTTAGAGAAGCAGTGAAATTTTGCTCTAAGCTGGGCATCGAGTCGTTAACCTTATTTGCCTTTAGCAGTGAGAACTGGCGACGCCCGGAAGAAGAGGTCACTACGTTGATGGAACTGTTTTTAATGGTTCTTGGCCGCGAGGTGAAAAAGCTGCATAAAAATAACGTTAAATTATCCATCATTGGCGACCTGGGTCGCTTTTCCGAAAAGCTACAAGAGAAGATAGCTGCAGCACAAGCGCTTACAGCCCAAAATACCGGGCTGCGGCTGAATATTGCCGCAAATTATGGTGGTCGTTGGGATATCGCCCAGGCCGCTAAAGAGTTAGCGCTTAAGGTATCGGCAGGTGAATTAACAGCGGATGACATTGACGAGCACTCGCTGGCAAAGCATATTAGTCTAAATGAACAAAGTGAACTGGATTTATTGATACGCACAGGTGGAGACCTGCGCATCAGTAATTTCCTGCTTTGGCAGGCAGCATATGCTGAGCTTTATTTTACGCCTACGCTATGGCCCGACTTTAACGAGTCGGTCTTTGCAGAGGCCATTGCCTGCTACGTATCGAGAGAACGTCGGTTCGGATGTACCGGTGAACAAATAAAACAATTACTCTCACACGCTCAGCCCTAAGTTGAAGGTATAAGACTTGCTTAAACAACGAATTATCACGTCACTGGTGCTGGCGCCACTGGCCCTTGCATTAGTGTTTTTAGCCCCCCTAGATTGGTTTAGTTACTGTGCCGGCGGCATCGTATTATTGGGCGCCTACGAATGGTCGGCGTTAATGGGTATTTGTAATCGCGCCAAAAGGCTCATTTATGTGGCGTTAGTCGCGGTATTGGTGGCGTTAATGCAGTGGCATTGGCCGATCACCGCGCTGTGGCAGCAGGGTCAAATGCTGCCGGATATCAATTATGTCTTCACCCTGGCCCTGGCCTGGTGGATTGTGGCCACCATATTGGTGGTACGTTACCCTAAATTCAGCGATGCCTGGTCACAGGGCTATTTAATGCGCGGTATTTCCGGGGTATTGACCCTGGCACCATTGTGGCTGGCGCTCTGTGTACTGCGCAGCGCAAACTACGATGAGTCGAGCCAGTTTGGCTCCTATTTGATTTTGGCGGTATTAGGCATTGTCTGGTGTGCCGATATCGGCGCCTATTTCAGCGGTAAAAACTTTGGTAAGCATAAATTGATGCCCAAGGTGAGCCCGAATAAAACCATCGAAGGTTTTGTTGGGGGCCTGCTAAGCGCCGCGATTTTTGTCTTGGCATTTTGTTATTTTAAAGGGGTAGAGCCTGGCATGTGGGCACCCTATGCCCTGATGGCTGTGATAGTCGCGGCATTCTCTGCGGTCGGCGATTTGTTGGAAAGCATGTTTAAACGTCAGGCCGGCATGAAGGACAGTGGTAAGTGTTTGCCCGGTCATGGCGGTATTCTGGACCGTATCGACAGCCTCACTGCTGCAGCGCCTATCTTCGTGGTGTTCTACGCCTGGACCATGACCCTATGAGTAGCAAAAGAGTCACCATTTTAGGCTCTACCGGCTCCATCGGCCAAAGCACCCTGGACGTGATTGCGCGCAATCCTGAGCAATACTCGGTCTTTGCTCTGGTCGCCGGACGCAATCTAGAGCAAATGGTGAGCGACTGTGTCCGGCATAGGCCGCGATTTGCGACCCTGTCTTGCCCCGATGCCAACAGGCAACTGGGCGAGCGTCTTAGTTCACTGGGTATCGCTACCCAGGTCGTGGACTATGAGCAGGATATGACCATGCTCTGTCAGCACAGCGATGTCGATATGGTGATGTCTGCCATTGTCGGGGCCGCCGGGCTTATTCCTACCTTGTACGCCATCGAAGCGGCCAAGGTGGTGATGCTGGCGAACAAAGAGTCCCTGGTGATGTCGGGGCAATTATTTATGGACAAGGTACGTCACCACGGCGCTACTTTGTTGCCTATCGACAGCGAACACAACGCCATCTTCCAATGCATGCCCGAGGCCATTCAGGGTCATCATGATGCTACCTTGGTTAGCCATGGCGTTAGTAAAATTTTACTGACCGGCTCTGGCGGCCCATTTCGCGAACGAGCCCTGGACACCTTCGCAGACATCACGGTTGCCGAAGCGGTCGCCCATCCCAATTGGTCCATGGGTCAGAAAATTTCTGTCGACTCGGCGACCATGATGAATAAGGGCCTGGAATTTATCGAAGCCAAATGGTTGTTTAATGCCAGCGCTGACGATATCGAGGTAGTGATCCATCCGCAGAGTATGATCCATTCCATGGTGCAATACTGCGACGGCTCGGTTTTGGCGCAAATGGGGCAGCCGGATATGCGCACGCCCATCGCCCATGCTTTGGCGTACCCACAGCGAATTGATGCCGGCGTGGCGCCGTTGGACTTCAGTGCCATGAAAGATTTTAGCTTCCATGCTCCGGATTTTAATCGCTACCCGAACCTGCGTCTTGCCATAGAGGCTTGTAAAGCGGGGCAGAGTGCGACCACCATAATTAACGCCGCCAACGAAGAGGCGGTGGCGGCATTTTTAGCCGGCCGGATTCGCTTTACCGACATCTATGCGGTAAATGCAGATACCCTGGCGGCTATGTCGACCCAATACGATGATTGTTTAGAGGGAATTTTGCGGTGCGACGGCGATGCAAGACGCGTTGCACAGCAGCAAATTAAGAGTAGGGCAAAATAATGTTCGAATTTCTGTGGCACCTAGGCTCCTTTATTGTAGCTTTGGGCATCTTAGTTACCGTGCATGAATACGGCCACTTTTGGGTGGCCCGCAAGGCAGGCGTCAAGGTGCTGCGTTTTTCCATTGGCTTTGGCAAACCCTTGTTGCGTTGGCACGATAAACTCGGCACCGAGTACGTGGTAGCGATGATCCCCCTTGGCGGCTATGTAAAAATGCTTGACGAGCGCGTCGATAAGGTTGCCGAGCATGAGCGTCACCTGTCTTTTAATGCCAAATCCGTGTATGCCCGTATTGCTATCGTCAGTGCCGGCCCCATCGCCAATTTTCTATTTGCCATTTTTGCCCTGAGTTTGATGTATGTCATCGGCGTGCAATCCGTTAAGCCTATTATTGGCGATGTTACTGTACAAAGCCGTGTTGAGGCCGCCGGTTTAAAAGCAGGCGATCAGCTGCTGGAAGTCGGTAGCCAGCAAACCCAAGACTGGCAGGAAGTAACCTTGGCATTGATGCAGCATCTGGGTGATGACAGCGTCAATGTTAAAATACAAACGCCTTCGGGTACCCAGAGTATCAAGGTGGTGGATCTCGAAGGCTGGAGCTTACAGCAGCGCGACCAATCGCCATTGGCGTCTATTGGTATAGTGCCGTTTCGTCCCGATGCGACCTTGACCCTGGCTATGGTGGCTCCCGATTCACCCGCACAGCGAGCCGGGTTACAAGAAGGGGATGTGCTGATCAGTGTCGAGGGTAAGCTGATTAAGTCCTGGTCTGCCTTGGTACAGCAGATTGAGCGCTCCGCCGAGCAGCCACTGCAATTTCATGTAATGCGTGGCAAAACAGGCATGGATGTAACCGTGACACCGGCCGACAAACCCACAGAAGATGGTTTTAGTCGCGGTTACCTTGGCGTGGTACCTGTGGTGGAGCCTTGGCCTGAAGATGCAATTGTGACCCGCAGTTACAATCCGGTCACGGCCATTGGCCTTGGCGTTGCCAAGACCTGGCAAATGATCAGTCTGAGCTTTGAAATGATTGCAAACCTGATCACCGGTCAGGTGTCGATTAAGAATATCAGTGGCCCCGTAGGCATTGCGGTTGGGGCAGGAACTAGCGTAAGCTACGGTTTCGTCGCGTTTTTAAGTTTTTTAGCACTGATCAGCGTGAGCCTTGGGGTATTTAATTTATTGCCTCTACCGGTACTCGACGGTGGCCACTTAATGTATTACATAATTGAACTTATTCGCAAAAAGCCAGTCTCTGAAAAGACACAAGAAATTGGTTTTCGCATCGGTGCAACGTTATTATTGGCGCTTACTGCGTTCGCGCTGTTAAACGATATTGCGCGATTGTAACCCGAGGTTACCGCCGGCTTGGCTATTTTATGGGTAAAAACCGAGCCGGATGGACAAAGAAACTGCTGTGTAAGCCAAACAGCAATGATAAGATGGTTGTATTAGACGCAGCCGATGGCCCAAACCAAAACAGCCGTGCGCAAAACGAACTCTAACTAGTGCGTTTGGGTGAAGACACTGTAGTAAAGGACAAAGATAATAAAATGGCTATAAAAAAACATTTGGCAGTAACGAGTTTATTAGGGGCCAGTTTCGCCGCCCTGGGCCAAGAATCCTTTATCGTAGAAGATTTAAAAGTTGAAGGTCTGCAACGAGTTGCTTTAGGCGCCGCGCTGACCCATATCCCGATTAACGTGGGTGACCAAATTGATACCTATACGGTGTCAAAAACCATTAAAGCCCTCTATAAATCAGGCCATTTCGATGATATCGAAGTGTACCGCGATGGCGATAAAATTGTCTTTAAGGTTACCGAGCGACCCACCATCAGCTCCATTGAGTTTGACGGCAACAAAGACATCAAAGACGAGCAGCTGACCGAAAGTCTTAACCAGCAAGATATCCGTACCGGTGAGCCACTCGATCGTACCGTGCTCGATAGCGTTGAAAAGGGGCTGATCGAATTCTTTCACAGTATCGGTAAATACAACGCCAAGATAGATATTGAAATCACCCGCCTGCCACGTAACCGGGTACGCCTTAAGCTTAACTTTGATGAGGGCGATGCCGCCTCTATTCGCCAAATTAACATCGTTGGTAACGAGCTCTTCCCGGACGATGAGTTGCTTAACCTGGTGGAGTCACAACAGGACTTGCCTTGGTGGCGCTTTATGTCGTCGGACCGTTACCAAAAGCAAACCATTGAGGGCGATTTAGAAAAAATTCGCAGTTATTACCTCGACCGTGGTTATCTACGCTTTAATATCGACTCGACTCAGGTATCGGTTAGTCCCGAGCGTGAGTCCGTGTATGTGACCGCTAACATCACCGAAGGCGAGAAGTACATGGTCAAGGGGTTTGACTTTATCGGTGACCTACTTGGTCGGGAAGAGCTGATCCGCAGCGTTCTCCCGCTTAAGGCTGGTGAGCTTTATAATGGCTCAGTGGTAACTTCGTCGGAAGAGTTTATTAAGAGTTACCTGGCGCGCTTTGGCTACGCCAATGCCGTGGTACGCACCATTCCGGAAATCGATGACGAAACCAAAGAAGTGCAATTAGTGTTGTCAGTTGACCCGGGCAAGCGCGTTTATGTACGTCGTATTGATATTTCTGGTAACCAAAGTACCGCCGATGAAGTTATTCGTCGTGAGATGACTCAGCTTGAAGGCGCTTGGTTGTCAAACCAAAACCTTGAGCGCTCAAAATTGCAGATTCAACGCTTGCCTTACATGGAAAATGTCGAATTTGAGGTGAACCCGGTGCCCGGTGTGGACGATGAAGTCGATGTGGGCTTTACCGTTAAAGAGCAGTCCGCCGGTAGCTTTACCGCCGGTTTGGCCTATGGTTCTTACTATGGTCTGCAGTTTAACATTGGCGTGAGTGAGTCAAACTTCCTCGGTTCCGGTAATCAGGTGGCATTTAATATCAACACCTCGCGTGGTTCTGAAAGCGTCAGCCTGTCTTATACCGACCCTTATTTCACCCCGGATGGAGTGTCGCAAGGCTCGAGTATTTTCTATCGTAACTATGATGCCAGCGAGTTCAGTCTGATCGACTATAAATCGAAGAGCTATGGTATTGGCACTAATATCGGCTTCCCGATAAACGCCGTAAACCGTTTGAACTTCGGTGTGCGTTGGATTGAAGAAGAATTATCTGATTTGGCCGAATACGAGCAAACGCGCGTGCTGCGTGAAACATTCCTGGATCCGGAAAATCCGGATGCTGGCTTTGATTTCACCAAGTACGAGCTAACTGCAGGTTGGTCTCGTGTCACGGTTAACCGTGGTATGTTCCCAACAGCGGGTTCGCGTCAGTCGCTAAACCTGTCGGCGACCACACCAAACTCGGATCTAACCTACTTTAAGATCAACTATGATTCGCGTTATTACTGGCCGGTGAGCGACGATCATCGTTGGGTGTTCTCGGCACGTGCAGCGCTGGGTTATGGTAATGGTTATGGCGAAACCAATGGCTATGATCAGGTTCTACCGGTGCAGGAATTCTTCCGTATTACCGAGCAAGAATTACGTGGCTTCGACCGTAACACCATCTTGCCACAGGCGGTAATACGTTCTCCACAGAATATCCCGGGTACAACCTTGCCGGACGGTACACCGACAGGCAATATAGGCGGTGCCGAGGAATTCGATACCTTACGACTTGCCGGCCGTATCGGTGGTAACGCCAAGGCGGTAGCGGGTGTAGAAATGATAGTTCCAACGCCGTTTTTAGATGAAGAGAACAGCAGTTCTGTTCGTACCAGTTTCTTTGTCGATGCGGCCAACGTATGGGACACAGAGTTTAACGTTGACCGTTATCAAAACCTTCAGCCCGATGAGCGGGCGCGCTTGGATGATTATTCCGATCCAGCTCGTTTCAGGGTTTCAACTGGTCTTTCAATCCAGTGGATCTCGCCCATGGGGCCCATGCTAATTAGTTTTGCTTATCCGTTGCAAGAAGAAGAAGATGATAAGACCAAGACATTTAGCTTTAACATTAGTAACACTTTCTAAGGAGCTTTCTGTGAAAAAACTATTCAAAAACACAGCACTAGTAGTATTAGCCGCGCTAACCATGGGTACTTCGGTACAGGCTTTGGCGCACAAGGTTGGCATCGTTGATATGCAAACTATCTACTCTCAGGTGCCGCAAACTATGGCCATCGAAAACACACTGAAAAGTGAGTTTTCCGAGCGTCGCCAAGAACTAGAAAAGCTTCAGGGCGACATCCGCTTTGAAATGGAAAAGTTCCAGCGTGAAGCACCAACCATGAGCGAAGATCAGAAAAAGGCGCTTGGCGATAAGATTAACGGCATGCAAAAGCAGCTTGCTGAAAAAGGTCGTCCGCTAGAGCAAGAAATCAAGCAACGTCAAAACCAAGAGCTGGCCAAGCTACAAAAAACCATCATTACCGCCATTGAAGAAATCGCCAAAGACGGTGACTATGACGAAGTGAAGGTTAAAGACGGCACTATTTACTTCAACCCTAAAGAAGTAACTGATCTGTCAGAAAAAGTGGTTGAGCGCGTAAGTAAGAAGTAATGATGGCAAAAAGCTTAGCTGACATCGCCCAACATTTAGGTGCCGAACTTATCGGTGACGGCACCCTTGAAATCGTTGGCATCCAGACGCTTGAAAAAGCAACTGCGGCGCATATTAGTTTTTTAGCAAATAAAAAATACCGCAGCCAACTGGCCGATACGCAGGCCGGTGCGGTGATCCTAAGTGCCGCCGACGCCGAGCACTTTGCCGGTAATAAACTGGTTTGCCAAGACCCCTATGTGGCTTATGCCAAGTTGGCGCAGTTGCTAGACAGCACGCCGGCTTCGGCCGTGGGGATTCACCCAAGCGCGGTGATTAGCCCTGATGCCAAGGTCAGTGCCAGTGCCAATATCGGTCCATTGGTGGTGATTGAAGCGGGGGCGGTGATTGGCGATCATGCGCAAATCGGCTCGCACTGTTTTATCGGTAAAGATGTGCAAATCGGTGCCCATACCAAGCTGTGGAATAATGTGACCGTGTACCACCAGGTGCAACTGGGTGAACACTGTTTGGTGCAGGCCAATACCGTGATAGGTGCAGACGGTTTTGGTTATGCCAATGAGCGTGGCCAATGGGTGAAGATCCCACAAATCGGCTCTGTTATAATTGGCAACCGCGTTGAGATTGGTGCCAGTACCACCATAGACCGTGGTGCTATCGACGATACCCTTATCCACGATAATGTGATCATCGATAATCAGTGTCAGATTGCCCACAATGTGGAAATTTGCGAAGGGACTGCCATTGCCGGTTGTACCGTGGTTGCGGGAAGTACCAAAATAGGTCGTTACTGCCAGATCGGCGGTCTTAGCGCCATCACAGGTCACGTGGAAATCTGCGACAAGGTGGTACTAACCGGTATGAATATGGTCACCAGCGGCATTAGCGAACCGGGTATTTACTCCTCGGGCTTGCCGCACAGTAAGAATAAAGAGTGGCGTCGTACCATAGCGCACCTGCGCAATATTGGTGACATGAACAAGCGTATCAAGGCCATCGAGGCCGAGCTTAAGTCACAAGAATAACTTTGTTTTAAGGAAAAGAAGTTGGCTAATCAGTTAAATAGCTTAGATATTCAAGAGATACTGAGTTTACTACCGCACCGTTACCCGATGCTGTTGGTGGATAAGGTGTTGGATTACACACCGGGTGAAAGCCTGCACGCAGTAAAAAACGTGACTATTAATGAGCCGATTTTTACCGGGCACTTTCCTGACCAGCCAATTTTCCCAGGCGTGATGATCCTAGAGGCTATGGCCCAGGCAACCGGCCTATTGGGTTTTAAAACCACAGAAAATCGTGGTGAGAACGAGCTATACTTGTTTGCAGCCATCGACAATGCGCGCTTTAAACAGCCGGTATTACCTGGCGACACCATGCACTTGCATGTGAAGTTCCTAAAAGAGCGTCGCAATATGTGGAAATTCTACGGTGAAGCAGTTGTCGACGATAAAGTCGTATGCAGCGCCGAACTAATGTGTGCAAGAAGAGAGTTTTAATCGTGATCCATCCGACCGCAATTATCGAACCCGGTGCAAAGCTTGCTGATGATGTTCAAGTTG
Source organism: Pseudoalteromonas sp. T1lg75 (assembly GCF_002964705.1). Classification (GTDB taxonomy): domain Bacteria; phylum Pseudomonadota; class Gammaproteobacteria; order Enterobacterales; family Alteromonadaceae; genus Pseudoalteromonas. The sequence continues at coordinate 485,484 of NZ_PQCD01000049.1, forward strand.
GTCCCTATAGTTATATAGGCAATGACGTTGAAATCGGTGCAGGTACCATTATTGAATCTCATGTGGTAGTGAAAGGGCCGTCTAAAATCGGCAAAAACAACCACATTTTTCAATTCGCATCGGTAGGCGAGGCGTGCCAGGATAAAAAATACAAGGATGAACCGACGCAGCTTATCATTGGTGATAACAACATTATTCGCGAATGCGCCACCATTCACCGTGGCACCATTCAGGATCAGGGTATCACCAAGATTGGCAGTAATAACCTATTTATGGCCTATACCCATGTTGCGCATGACGCAGTGATTGGCGACAACGTTATTTTTGCGAATAACGCCAGTGTCGCGGGCCACGTGCACATCGGTGACTGGGTGATCCTGGCGGGTAACTCAGGCGTGCATCAGTTTTGTAAAGTGGGTGCTCATGCCTTTATCGGCATGTACTCGGGTGTAAACCAGGATGTGCCACCTTATGTCACCACTATCGGCACTCCTGCGCGTCCCGTTGCTATCAACACCGAGGGCTTGAAGCGTCGCGGTTTTGAGTCTGATGAGATCATGGCTTTGCGTCGTGCCTATAAGACCTTGTTCCGTAAGGGTCTTAAGGCGGATGAGGCGCTGGCACAATTGCAAGAGGAAGTGGCTAACTTCCCGGCTATTCAGCCGATGATCGACTTGGTTACCAACTCTACGCGCGGCATTATTCGTTAAATCGAGCCGTTTAAAGAGTTGCTCACAGAGCAAAAATTGAAGAAAAAGCGCTAACCCGGTTGTTAGCGCTTTTTTTATGCATGCACTTTTGATACGCAGATTTAGTTAAGCAGGTGAGTAAGGGTGTGATACTCGGGGTATTGACGCGTGAGCGCCTCGTGGCTGGCCATGGCCTTGATCCGGCCTTGCTCCATCCAGATCACCTTGTCCATTTGCCCAAGTAGCGCGGCTTCATGGGTGCTTACCACCAGTGTACGGCTTTCTGCGAGGGCTAACACGCCAGCAAACACCTTTCTTTGATTATCACCGTCTAGGCCGCGGGTGGGCTCATCCAAGAGCAATACCTGTGGGTCGCGTAAAAATAGCTGGGCCAGGTGCAGACGTCTGGCTTCTCCAGCGGACAGCTGGCGTCCGGTGGCCCCCACTTGGGTGTCCAGGCGCTTAGTCATTTGCTTTACCGTGGCCGTTAGTTGCGCCTGTTCGAGAGCCGACCAGATTTCATCATCAGAGGCATCCTCCTTGGCGAGCAGCAGGTTTTCCCTAATGGTGGCGCTAAAGGTATGGCTATACTGATTGAGCACGCCCAGCTGCTGATTAAGCCAAGCGGGGTCGAGCGCATCTATCGGTATACCAAACGCCAGGGTTTTTCCCTGTTGCGCATGTAATTGCGCCGTTAGCAGGCCAAGCAGGGTAGACTTACCGGCGCCACTTCTGCCTACAATGGCCACCTTTTCACCTCGTTTTATGTCCAGGGATAAAGCATGAAATACGGGCTGCTGCGCCCGATAGGCAAAGTGAACCTGGTGTAAGGAAAAGACCGAGGAAGCCTGTTTTTCTCCCTGTAGGCCAGGTGTGGGAGTATGCTCCACCTCGGCCAGCAGGGCACGAATGCGCCCGGCGCTGGCCAGGGTAAGTTCCATTTTTAGCATGGCATCGGGGAGCATCAGCACGGACTCAAACGCACCTAACACCAAGAGCACCAGCATGGCTAATTCGACGTTTGCCAACTGGCCGTTGTTGACCAGAGGGATCAAAGTCAGCAGCGCCAACACCAGGGTCAACTGGCTTATAAACAGAGACAGACCTTGGTGGCCGGCAAACCAGCGGTGGGCTTTTTGTTGCTCTTCGGCCAGCGCTTGCTGCGCCGTATCGAGGCGCCGCCAATATTGCTCGGTGGCACCCGCAAGATACAGCTCTTTTAAGCCGCGCGTTCCTTCAACCAGACACTCGCTTAAATCGCTTTGCGCTTCCTGGGTGCACTTGCCCACTCCCTTTAGATTGCGACCGAGCCAGGCCGGTAGTAAGAAGCCTGTAGTTAGCAGGGCCGTTACCGTCACCAGCATAAGCACCAGGCTGTAAACGCCCAGCGCCCAGGCTATCAGTGGCAAGGCCGTTACGGCCAGCAACAGCGGCACCAATACCCCGATATAGAATTCATCGAGTTGCTCAACGTCTTCTTGCAGCTGTGACAAGCGGCGCCCAACACTGGCAAAGCACTGCTGCGGAACCTGGGTGAGGGCGGCGAAAATGCGTACTCGCAGCGTTTTCAGAATTAAAAAGGTGGTGTTGTGATTCACCAGGCGTTGCGCATAGCCGCTGGCGGTACGAACGATGGCGAGAAAGCGAATAATGCCCGCCGGGGTGAAGTAGTTCATGGTCACCCCATGTAAGCCAGCGGCGGCCATGGCCGCTAAAAACCAAGCGGACACGGCCAGCAGGGTGATGTTGGCGGCCAGGGCAAGAAATGCCAAGAGCATGCCTAAGAGCGCCCAACCAAGGTGCGGGCGAATGAGGGAAATAAGAAAGCACCAATTAGCCATGGACGACCTCCGGAGCATGGATCATCTTTGCCAGGTGCGAGCCGGGTGTGCCGAACAAATCCTTGTAACTGCCTTGCTCAACGAGTTCGCCCTGTTGTAGCACCAAGACTTTTTGGGCCCGAGTCAGGGTATTGAGGCGATGGGCAATGATCACCACCAGGGTGTGTGCGCTGAGGCGCTCAAGACAGGCTTGCACCTTTTGCTCGCTATGCTTATCAAGCGCCGCCGTGGGTTCATCCAAAAAGAGGATGTCCGGTTGCCGTAACAGGGCCCTGGCCAAAGCCAGGCGTTGAATTTGCCCCCCGGATAGGCCATGGCCTAATTCGCCTAACTGGGTGTCATATTGGTGCGGAAGAGCCATGATAAAGGCGTCCAGGTCGAGCTCTTTGCACAGCGAGCGAATGGCTGCAAGGTCGATTGACGCGCTTCCCAGGGCGATATTCTCCGCCAGGGTGCCACTGAATAAGGTCGGCGTTTGCGCGACCCAGGCAATGCGCTTTTGATAGCTGGCGATATCGATATCCGTTAAAGGCATGCCATTGATGCGTATAGCCTTATTCGTTTGCGGATATAAGCCCATCAGGCAGTCCATTAAGGTAGATTTACCGGCGCCACTGTGACCCACCAGAGCTAAAATTCCATTTGCGTCGGTGTCAAAGCTGATATTTTTTAATACCGCATTGGTGCTTTCATCAAGGTGCAGGCTTAAGTTTTGCACCTGCAGCTTGGTGACCGAGGCTATGGTGTCTTTCTGTTGGTTAACCTGCTGCGCGGGCTCTTGCTGGGTCAAAATGGCCATCATGGAATCGGCACTGGCGAGGCCCTTGAGTTTGGCATGATAGTGCTGCCCCAGTTGACGCAGCGGCAAGTAGAACTCGGGAGCGAGCAAGAGCACCACAAAGCCGGTGGCAAAGTCCAAGGTGCCGAAATACAAACGAAAGCCGATGATCACAGCTACCAGGGCGATGCTGATGGTGGCTAAAAACTCCAATGCCAGGGTGGAGATAAAGGCGATGCGCAACACCGACAGCGTGGAGATACGAAATTGATCCGCCATCTGCTCAACGCGCTTAACCTGGCCCTGGGCGCTGTTAAAAAGTTTTAATTGAGTTAGGCCGCTTAAGCGGTCAAAAAAGAATTGCCCCAGGTATTGTAACCGTTGCCAATTACGCTCGTTTAGCGCTTGCGCCTTGTAACCAATGAGGATCATAAAAAATGGGATCAGTGGTGCGGTGATAAGAAAAATAAGCCCGGATTGCCAGTCGATGGGAAATACCACGGCGATAATGGCAAAGGGGATAAGCCCGGCATAGGCCACCGCCGGCAGGTATTTGGCGAAGTAGTCATGCAGGGCTTCCACTCCCTGATTGAAGGTGAGCACCCACTGCGCCGCAGGGCCGGTTTTTAAGCCGTTTCCTTGCTGTTTGACCAAGGCTTTCCACAGCGCTTCACGCATCGCCAGCTTGATATTGAGTGCACTGCGTTCAGCCACATAGCGACTGGCGCCCATTAACAGCGCCCGTAGCAGGCTTAACCCAGCCAGCAAGTACAGGGCTGGTGCCTGCTGTGCTAAGTCTTGCCCGGCAAACATCACCTGATGGCACAACTGCGCCAGCACATAGCAACTGATGATCATCAACACGCCACTGCTAAAGCCCAAAAATATGCTTAGCAGCAAGGGGCGGTTATGGGGGCGGGTAAATTCCTTTAAAAAGGCGCGCAGCTGGAGTTGCTGCGCGCGATTTGGTTGGGGGTTCATGAGCTTAGAAGTGCTCCTGCTCGTCGTCTGCAATACTGTCGGTGTGCTGTTGCATTTCATACCACATCACATTGATCACGCCGAACGCAACGGCAAAGAGTACGCCTAAAATCCAAGCGAAATACCACATAATGCCTCCTTAATAGCTGCCGTGAGAGTTGTTTTCGATTTCTTCATGACTGACGCGACGCCACATCTTCACATAACACCAGGTGGTGTAACTCAGTACTATGGGCAGCAGCAATGCCACCACGATAAACATAATGTTAAGGGTCATATGGCTTGAGACCGCGTCCCAAATAGTCAGACTCATATTGGCATCGTGGCTTGACGGCATGATGAAGGGGAACAAACTGGCGCCAAAGGTCATTATGATACCCACGAGCATCAGGCTCGTTAGCACAAAACCCACCCCGGCTTTGTTACGCCATGAGCTTACTAAGGCTAAGCCTCCGGCAACAAAGGCCAATATCGGAAAAGCCAGGCTCCACGGACGCTGTTGATAGCCATCGAGCCACAAGCCGGTACCCGTGCTGACGGTTTTCGCCAAGGGATCGGCATGGCCATTGGTATCGGCCATGGCGACAATTTGCATGCCCTCGATTTGCGTTAACCAGACTCCGGCAATGGCAAAGCCTACCAGAGCTATGATCAATGCCAGGCGACCCAATTTCGCGGCGCGCAAGGCCACCGGGTTCACGGTGCGCAGCTGCAACCATAGACCGCCATGGGCGACCAACATGGCCACGCTGATCAGGCCACAAAGCAGGGCAAAGGGATTGAGCAGGGCGAAGAAAGAGCCCAGGTAGCTGACCCGCATCAGATTATCTATATGCAAGGGCACCCCTTGGATCAGGTTGCCAAAGGCGACACCAAATATCAGCGCCGGAATAAAGCTGCCGGCAAACAGCGCCCAGTCCCAGCGATTACGCCAAGTCGGGTTATCCAGCTTGGAGCGATAGTCAAAGGCCAAGGGACGGAAAAACAGGGCAAACAGCACCAGCATCATGGCGAAGTAAAAGCCGGAAAAGGCCGCGGCATACACCATGGGCCAGGCCGCAAATAATGCGCCACCGGCGGTGATCAGCCAGACCTGGTTGCCATCCCAGTGCGCGCCGACCGTGTTAATTACCACACGGCGCTCGACATCTTTTTTGGCGACAAAGGGCAGTAAGACGGCGGCGCCCATGTCCATGCCATCGGTGATGGCAAAGCCGATCAATAGGGCACCAATTAACAGCCACCAGATCAGTTTTAGGGTTTCGTAATCGAAAATCATACCTGAGTCTCCTTAAAGGCGGCCTGGCGTTCAAAATGATACTTGCCGGTGTGCAGCGAGCTGGGACCCTGTTTAATAAAGTGCAGCATCAACCACACCTCGATAATAGCGAGTATGGTGTAGAAGATAATAAAGCCGGTCAGGGATATCAGCACATCATTAAAGGTCAGACTGGAAGTGGCCATAAAGGTGGGCAGCACTTCTGAAATCGCCCAGGGTTGGCGACCGAACTCGGCCACAAACCAGCCTGTTTCTATGGCTATCCAGGGCAGGGGAATGGCGAATAGGGCGGCCTTTAGCAGCCAGCGCTTTGTCTCAATCACGCGCTTGGCGTGTAATAGAAAGAGGCGGCGAAAATAAAGAGCATGATCACCCCACAGGCCACCATGACGCGGAAGGTCCAAAACAGCGGGCCTACGGCGGGGATCGAGTCCTTCACCGCCATAGCAATTTCTTCTTCGCTGGCGTTATAGACATCATCTCGATAGCGCTTTAACAGCAAACCATAGCCGAGATCGGCCTTGTACTTGTCAAATTCGGCAACGATCTCGGGGCGGGTATCACCATTGCGCAACTTTTCCAGATAGCGATAGGCAATCATGCCGCTGCGGATCCGTACCTCGTGCTGCTGCTGTAATTCCTTGATACCGGTGACTTCTTCATCCAGGGAGCGAGTGGCAATAATACCCATCACATAGGGGATTTTAACCGCGGCGTGGGTTTCCTGTGCTTCTGAGTCGGGAATGCCGAACAGGGTAAAGGCGGCGGGGGCGGGCTCGGTTTCCCATTCCGCTTCAATGGCGGCGAGTTTAACCTTTTGCACCTCGCCGACCTCATAACCGGACTCATCGCCGAGCAGGATAACGCACAGCACCGAGGCTAAACCGAAGCTACAGGCCACCGAAAAAGAGCGTTTGGCAAAGGCCACGTCCCGTCCTTTAAGCAGATAATAGGCGCTGATCCCAAGCACAAACATAGAGGCGGCCACATAACCGGCGGATACGGTGTGAATAAACTTCACCTGAGCCACCGGGTTAAAGACCAGCTCGGCAAAGCTTTGCATTTCCATGCGCATGGTTTGGTAATTGAACTCGGAGCCCACCGGGTTTTGCATCCAGCCGTTGGCGATAAGGATCCACAGCGCGGAGAGGTTGGTGCCTATGGCCATTAAGAAGGTTACGCCGAGATGCTGTACCTTGGTCAGGCGGTCCCAGCCGAGGAAGAACATGCCGACGAAGGTGGACTCAAGGAAAAAGGCCATCAGGCCTTCGATGGCCAGCGGTGCGCCGAAGATATCGCCAACATAATGCGAATAGTAGGACCAGTTGGTACCAAACTCGAACTCCATGGTTAGTCCGGTGGCGACCCCAAGCGCAAAGTTAATACCGAATAACTTGCCCCAAAACTTGGTCATATCACGATATATTTCTCGCCCGGTCATCACGTAGACCGATTCCATTATCACCAAAATCCATGTCATCCCTAATGTCAGTGGCACGAATAAAAAGTGATAGAAGGCCGTTATTGCAAATTGCAGACGGGATATGTCTACAAAGGATTCATCTATCATGGTTTACCCCTAATGTAAGCTGTTTGAACTTTCAATAATAACTGAAAGTTTGCATAGTATCCGTACTTATTGGTTAACAGTCAACCACACATTAGCAGTTGCTAATTTATAAAAAAGTTCATTGCGATGAAAAAACAGCCGGCTTGCGCTCTGTGCCAAAGGGCTAAAGAATCGGCTATTTTTCAGCGTCATGGATTTGTGCGCCGCTGAGGTTTTAAGCACACCCTAAACAGGGTAGACTAGGCTGTTAATAATAACAGTGGTAAATGGGAAGCCCCCTTTAGATGAGCGCAGCAGCTAAACCTCTACGTATCGGTATTGTTGCCGGAGAAATGTCGGGCGACATTCTCGGCGAAGGCCTGATGAAAGCGATATTAAAATCTCACCCGGACGCAGAGTTTGTCGGCATCGGTGGCCCGCGTATGCAGGCGCTAGGTTGCGACAGCCTGTTTGATATGGAAGAGCTATCGGTGATGGGCCTGGTTGAGGTGCTCTCGCGTCTGCCGCGTCTGCTGCGTATTCGCAAAGAGTTGGTGCAGCATTTTATCGCTAATCCGCCGGATGTGTTTGTCGGTATCGATGCGCCGGATTTTAATCTGCGTGTTGAACTGCCGCTTAAAGAAGCGGGCATTACGACTGTGCATTATGTCAGCCCGTCGGTGTGGGCATGGCGACAAAAACGTATTCATAAAATCGCCAAGGCCACTAATTTGGTGTTGTCCCTGCTACCCTTTGAAAAAGCATTTTACGATGAGCACCAGGTGCCCTGCACCTTTGTGGGTCACACCCTGGCCGATGATATTGCCGTTGAGCAGGATAATACCCAGGCGCGGGAGCAATTGGGCTTATCGCCCGAGGATAAGGTACTTGCTTTGCTGCCCGGCAGCCGTGGCTCCGAGGTTGGCTTGCTAACCCCTACCTATGCGCAAACCGCCGAGCGTTTGCAGCAACAGAATCCGGATCTAAAGGTGGTGGTGCCCCTGGTTAATGCGGCGCGTAAGGAGCAGTTTTTAGCCCTGCAGCAAGAGCATGCGCCCAATCTTAAGGCTATTTTACTCGACGGTCAGTCAAGCTTAGCGATGCAGGCCAGCGACGCCATTTTATTGGCCTCTGGAACCGCCTCATTGGAAGGCATGTTGTATAAAAAGCCTATGGTGGTGGGCTATAAGCTTAAACCTATGACCTATTGGATGGTGCAAAACGTCTTTACCTTTACCATCAAGTACTTCTCGCTGCCGAATCTGTTGGCCGATGAAGAATTGGTGCCCGAGTATTTGCAGCATGAATGCAACGTCGACGCCCTGTGTGCGGCGCTAGAGCCCCGCCTGTACGGTGACAACAGTGCGCTAATTGCCCGTTTTACCGAAATCCATCAGAATATTCGTTGTGATGCCAGCCGTCAGGCGGCCAAAGCCGTATTGGAGCTTATCGATGCAAATTAATCGCCCAGACGTTCAATATATTGCCGGTGTCGACGAAGTGGGGCGCGGGCCTTTAGTGGGCGATGTGGTCACCGCCGCGGTGATCCTTGACCCCAATAAGCCCATTACCGGTCTGACCGACTCGAAAAAGCTGAGCGATAAAAAGCGCCAGGCACTGAGCGAAGAAATCAAAGAAAAAGCCCTGAGTTACTGTATTGCCCGCGCCACGGTGGAAGAGATTGACGAGCTCAATATTCTCCACGCTACCATGCTGGCCATGAGCCGCGCCGTTGCCGGCTTGGATATTACCCCAGACTTTGTGTTTGTCGATGGCAACCGTTTGCCGGCGCTCGATATGGCGGCGCAGGCCGTGGTCAAAGGGGATGCGCTGGTGGCGGAGATCAGTGCCGCATCCATTTTGGCTAAAGTGGCGCGCGATCAGGAAATGATCGAGCTCGATGCCCAGTATCCCCAATACGGCTTTGCCGGGCATAAAGGCTATCCAACCAAGGCGCATTTTGAAGCCTTGGCCGAGCATGGTGCCCTTGAGCAGCACAGAAAAAGTTTTAAGCCCGTCCAACGGGTACTGGCCGAGCGAGGACAATAAGCGATGGCAGCCCCTCAGTTCGTTCATTTACGGGTTCACAGCGACTTTTCCATGGTCGATGGCCTGGCTAAAACCAAGCCCATAGTGGCCAAGGCGCAGGAGTTGCAGCTCAGCGCCCTGGCTATTACCGATCAAATGAACCTCTGCGGCCTGGTGCGCTTTTATGGTGCTGCCCACGGCGCCGGCATTAAGCCCATAGTCGGGGCCGATATCTGGCTCAATACCCCGGAATTTCCCGACGAGCCTTGTCGTTTATTGCTGTTGGCGAAAAACAACCAGGGTTATAAAAACCTTACCCTGCTTATTTCCAAGGCCTATCTGCGTGGTCATGTAATGCACCGTGCCATGGTCGACAGAGACTGGCTGGCGGAGCATGGTGAAGGCCTGATCATTATCAGCGGCGGTAAAGACGGCGACTTGGGCAAGGCACTGCTTAAGGGCAATGCTGGCATTATCGAAGAGATCAGCCAATTCTATCGCACTCATTTCCCCGGTGATTATTATTTAGAGCTGATCCGCACCTCCCGCGCCGACGAAGAAACCTATTTACACCTGGCGGTTGAGCATGCCTATGCACATCAACTGCCGGTGGTGGCCACCAATGAAGTAGTGTTTTTAAAACCGGACGACTTCGAGCCCCATGAAATTCGTGTGGCCATCCATGACGGTTACACCCTGGAAGATAAGCGCAGGCCCAAGCGTTTCTCACAAGAGCAATATTTAAAAACCCCCGAGCAGATGACCGAGCTGTTTAGCGATATTCCCGAGGCACTGCAAAACACGGTGGAAATCGCCAAACGCTGTAACGTCACCGTGCAACTGGGCACCTATTTCTTGCCGGATTACCCCACGGGTTCGCTGAAAATCGAGGACTTCCTGGTTAAGGTATCCCGCGACGGCCTCGAAGAGCGTTTACAATTCTTATTCCCAGACGAGCAGGTGCGTGCAGAGCGCCGTGGCGAGTATGACGAGCGTTTGCAAATCGAGCTCGACGTAATCAACCAGATGGGGTTCCCAGGTTACTTCTTGATCGTAATGGAGTTCATTCAGTGGTCGAAGGATAACAATATTCCCGTAGGTCCGGGGCGAGGCTCCGGTGCCGGCTCCTTGGTGGCCTACGCGTTGAAGATCACCGATCTCGACCCGTTGCAATTCGACCTGCTGTTCGAGCGATTCCTAAACCCGGAGCGGGTCTCCATGCCCGACTTCGACGTCGATTTCTGTATGGACCGCCGCGATGAGGTAATCGACCACGTGGCCAAATTGTATGGTCGCGATGCGGTATCCCAGATCATCACCTTCGGTACCATGGCTGCAAAAGCGGTTATTCGCGACGTGGGCCGGGTGCTGGGTCACCCTTATGGCTTCGTTGATCGTATTTCTAAGTTGGTGCCCGGCGACCCGGGTATGACCTTGGCCAAAGCCTTTGAAGTGGAGCCTCGCCTCCCCGAGGCCTATGACGGCGACGAGGAAGTGCGCGACCTCATTGACATGTGTCGCATTCTCGAGGGCTGTACCCGTAACGCCGGTAAACACGCCGGTGGTGTTGTAATCTCACCGACCACCATCACCGATTTTGCTGCCCTGTATTGCGATGAAGAGGGAAAGTTCCCGGTTACCCAGTTCGATAAGAACGACGTAGAAACCGCTGGTCTGGTTAAATTCGACTTCCTGGGTCTGCGTACACTGACTATTTTGCAGTGGGCCCTGGATATGACCAATGAGCGCCTCGCCCGTGAGGGCAAAGCGCCGGTGGATATCAATGCCATTCCGCTGGATGACAGACCCAGTATCGAGCTGCTGCTGCGCGCCGAAACCACGGCGGTGTTCCAGCTCGAATCCCGCGGTATGAAAGACCTTATTCGCCGCCTTAAACCGGACTGCTTCGAAGATATGATAGCCCTGGTGGCCTTGTTCCGTCCGGGGCCACTGCAATCGGGCATGGTAGATAACTTTATCGACCGTAAGCATGGTAACGAGGAAATCTCTTATCCGGATGTTCAGTACCAGCACGACAGTCTGAAACCCATTTTGGAGCCGACCTATGGCGTAATCCTGTATCAGGAGCAGGTTATGCAAATCGCCCAGGTTCTGGCGGGTTACTCGCTCGGTGGCGCCGACTTATTACGTCGCGCCATGGGTAAGAAGAAGCCGGAAGAAATGGCCAAGCAGCGCTCTACCTTCGAAGAAGGGGCGATACAAAACGGCGTTGACGGCGAACTGGCGATGAAAATCTTCGACCTGGTAGAGAAGTTCGCCGGTTATGGCTTTAACAAATCACACTCCGCCGCGTATGCCTTGGTGTCGTATCAGACGCTGTGGATGAAAACCCATTATCCGGCCGAATTTATGGCCGCGGTAATGTCGGCGGATATGGATAACACGGATAAAATCGTCACCCTGGTGGACGAATGTGAAAACATGAAGCTCACCTTGTTGCCACCGGATGTGAACGCTGGCCTGTATAAGTTCACCGTGAACGAGCAGGGCGAGATAGTCTACGGCATTGGTGCTATTAAAGGCGTGGGTGAAGGCCCGGTAGAAGCGATTTTGAGCGCCCGAGAGCAGGATGGGCCGTTTAAGGATCTGTTCGACTTCTGTGCCCGGGTTGATTTGAAACGCCTGAACAAGCGGGTTATTGAAAAACTCATTATGGCCGGCGCCATGGATAACCTGGGTCCGGATCCGGTGCAGGGCGGTCGCGCCATCCTAATGGCCTCGTTGCCCGAGGCGATTAAATCCGCCGAACAGCATAATAAGGCCGAGCAGCTTGGCCAAGGTGACTTATTTGGCTTGCTGGCAACCGAGCCGGAAGAGGTTGAGCAAGCGTTTAAACGAGTGCCATACTTTACCGACAATCAATGGCTTGACGGTGAACGGGAAACTTTGGGCTTATTCTTGACCGGGCACCCTATAAATCAGTATCGTGGTGAACTTAAGCACTATACTAGCGGTAAACTCGTCGATCTGACGCCGACTGAGCGAGATGTGCAAACCACCGCGGCAGGTTTGGTGATCAGTGCCCGAACTTTGATAAATAAGAAGAATAAACGCTGGGGATTAATCACCTTAGATGACAAGAGTGCCCGAATTGATGTACGCTTATTCCCAGAACAGTTTGAAATGTTCCAAGAATTGCTGCAAATCAACAATATCTTGGTGATAACTGGACAGGTCAGCTTTGATAACTTCTCTGGCGGCATTACAATGACCGCCCGAGACGTCTGTACCCTCGCTGAGGCCCGTGAAAAGCGCATTAAAGCGATGAAAATGACGGTGGACATGGCGCAAATTGACGACAACTTCTTCGAAAAGTTGGAAAAAGTGCTGGAACCGTACAAATTTGGCACCTGTCCGGTAAAAATACTGTACCGGCGGCCAGATGCCTTGGCTGAGTTGGAACTAGGAACACAATGGTGTGTGACGCCTGCCGATGACTTAATTCATAAGTTATCGCTGATGGCGGCACAAAATATAGAATTAGAATTTAATTAAATGGGTTAATGAGCACATGAGTCTCAATTATTTGGATTTCGAACTGCCAATTGCCGAATTGGAAGCGAAGATTGAAGAGCTACGTCACGTCAGTCGAGCGGGCGAACTGGATTTAGGGCTAGAAGAAGAAGTCGGTCGCCTAAAAGAGAAAAGTGTTGAACTAACTAATAAAATCTTTTCTGAACTAGGTGCATGGCAGGTTTCGCAACTAGCTCGTCATCCACTGCGTCCATACACACGTGATTACATCGAGCGTATTTTTACCGAGTTCGACGAACTCGCGGGCGATCGTGCGTTTGCAAACGATCCGGCCATTCTTGGTGGTGTAGCACGTTTAGACGGTGAGCCAGTGATGGTTATCGGTCAGCAAAAAGGCCGTGATACCGCGGAAAAGATCAAACGTAACTTTGGTATGCCAAAGCCGGAAGGTTACCGTAAGGCCTTGCGTCTGATGGAAATGGCCGAGCGTTTTAAAATGCCTATTTTCACCTTTATCGACACTCCGGGTGCCTACCCAGGTGTGGGTGCGGAAGAGCGTGGCCAAAGTGAAGCCATTGCCCGTAACCTTAAGGTTATGGCGGCGCTGAAAGTGCCAACTATCTGTACCGTGATCGGTGAAGGTGGTTCAGGTGGTGCCCTTGCCATTGGTGTCGGTGACCGCGTTAACATGCTGCAATACAGCACCTACTCGGTTATTTCTCCTGAAGGTTGTGCGTCAATCCTTTGGAAGAGTGCTGAGAAAGCACCATTGGCTGCTGAAGCCATGGGTGTAACCGCACAGCGCGTGAAAGAGTTGGATCTGATCAACAACATTATCGAAGAGCCGCTAGGCGGCGCGCACCGCAACTACGATGCCATGGCCAAGAGCCTCAAGGCACAGTTGAAGCGTGACCTGGCCGAGCTGCGTCAAAACAGCGTTGAGGAAATGCTGGACTTGCGCTACAAACGCTTAATGAGCTTCGGTTACTGTTAAGCAAAAAAAGGCCGCTCAGTCGGCCTTTTTTAATGCCAGCCTAATACCGTCTAATGACCAGTCCTATGTACACACGCTTTGCCGCACAATTAGCACACCTCCTTAACGAGTTGCCCGAGTGTCAAGGCTTGGCGGTTGCCCTCAGTGGCGGCCTGGATTCCATGGTTTTGCTCGATCTGGCGCAGCGCTATGCCCAGGAGAAGGGCATGCCCTTGTGTGCCATTCATATCCACCACGGGTTAAGCGCCAATGCCGATCATTGGCAGGCTTTTTGTGTCGAGCAATGTCGTAGGCGTGCCATTGCCTTTTACAGCGAGCAGGTGGTGTTGTCGGATCAGACCAGGCTGGGTATCGAAGCCAAGGCCCGTCAGGCCCGTTATCAGGCGATGGATAAGGCCTTGCCTGCAGGCTATGCGCTGCTTTTGGGTCAGCATAGCGACGACCAGGTAGAAACCTTCTTTTTGCGCTTGAAGCGCGGCGCCGGGCTCAAAGGGCTCGGCGGCATGCAGGCATTGAGCTACTGGCAACAGCGCCCTTTGCTTCGTCCTTTGCTCGGGATCAGCCGCAAGCAGTTACAGCACTTCGTCGAGCGTCATGATCTTAAGCATATTCACGACGAGTCCAATGACGACAGCCGTTTTGATCGTAACTTTTTACGCAATCAAATTTTGCCCCAACTGAACAAACGCTTCCCTGGCTTTAGTGCCAAGGTGGCGCAAACCACGGAGCTACTGCAACAGCAGCAGCGCTTGCTGGACGATATCGCCGCCCAAGACCTAACACAGCTGAGCGTTAACTCCGAGCAACTGACCCTGGCGCCGTTAATGGCATTAGGCGAGGCCCGAGCCAATAATGCCCTGCGTTACTGGCTGCAGAGCCATGATGTCGCCATGCCCTCACAATTACAGCTGCAAAGCCTGTGTGCGCAGCTGTTAAGCGCTCGGGCAGATAGTCAGCCTAGTTTAACCTTGCGCACTCATTGTGGCGATGAGGTGAGCGTGCGCCGCTTCAACGAGCAGCTGTATTTGGTTCAACACCAAGTAGAGCCTGTAGCCGAGCGCCTTGCTAACCCGGGTATACATGCTCTAAACGATGGGCGCACCTTGATGTGTAAGCCCGGAACCGGGGTGAGGGCACCAAATGCCGATGAGCAGGTGTGGGTGCGTTTTGGGGTGCTTAACGCTCGCATTCGCCCGCAGCACAAACCCTATGGCAATAAACTGAGTCACTGGCTAAAAGAGCTCAAGGTGCCGCCTTGGGAGCGACAACGCATCCCGCTCATTTTTTACGATGACACCCTAGTGGCGGTGGTAGGTTACTTTTATAATTACGATTTTCTGGCACAACAAGGATTACAATGGCAACTGACAACCACTCTTCCGTAAAGAAGCCTCATGTAGGCCTGTCTTTAGTGCAAAAGGCGCCCTGGGCTGTGTTGGTGATCTTAGTGTTGTTGGCCGTGGTTGTCGGTGTATACGGGCCGTTATGGCCGGTGCTGGCAATAGCGTTGATCGCCGGGCTCTGTTGCGGGGCGCTGTTACTGGCCTATTGGCTGGGTAAAGGCGGCACTTATTTCATTGTCGGCTTACTGGTGCCCTTGTTGGCCGTGATGTTTGCCGAGCTGCCAAGCTTTACGTCCCTGTATCAGCTTATTTTGGCGTTCTTTTGTGGTTTTTGGTTATCGTTGTGGGCATTTAAGCTGGTAAAAGGCACGGCGGACAATTCAGAGGCACCCTGATAGGTGTTACGACCGCTGAATTTGGCCTGATACAGGGCCTTGTCGGCGCGCTCGAACAGGCTAATATTCACGTCCTTGGCCTGCGCAAGGGCAAAACCGATACTGCAACTGACGCCATAGCGGTTCATTAACTCGCTGTTACCCACCGCCGCTTGAATACGCTCGGCGATCACCGTATTGGTGGTGTAATGGTCATCGTCGATCAGGATGGCAAATTCATCGCCGCCGAAGCGAAAAATAGAATCCGTGGCACGCACGCTCTGGCGCAACAGGGTGGCAAATTCCTGTAGGGTTTGGTCGCCCACCTGGTGTCCATAATTATCATTGACCTGTTTAAAGTAATCTAAATCTAACAGCATCAAGCTAAAAGGACGGTGCTGGCGTCGGCAGGCTTCCAGTTTTTTCTCGACACTGATATTAAAGTCACTGCGGTTATTGAGCCCGGTCAAAGGATCGCGTGTGGCCAGACGTAGCACGCGATTATAGGTCAGGGCGTTACGCAGCGGGTAAGCGAGGACTTGTTGCCATTTTTTTAGCTGCTCTTGCAGGGCCGCACTAAAAGTAGCGTCACTTAAATACACCAAGCGGCCTAAGTGCTCACCCTCGACCTCAATATCGAAACGATTAGCCACCGCATTGTCTTGGCTGTTCGTCATTTCATTGACACCCAGACAGGAATGCAGTTGCAGGCCGGTAAAATAGGCATGGGGGCGCACATGCTCGGCAAAAATATCAAGCAGGGTCGACAGCTCAAGGCTGCGCTGGAGCTCGTGTGTCAAAGCGGTGACGTTGACCACCGACGCAGGGCGGTAAAAATGTGCCGCCGTGTTCGCATCTTGGGTCATGGCGGTGTGACCGTATGTCAAAATATGGACGTTATCCAAGCGTTACGCTCCAAGACTAAATTCGTATATGTTTTTATGCTAAAACCGTGCCATCAATTCAAACTAGCCATAAAACAAGCCCTTGCTATAGTTAATTAAGGGTGATTAGTCGGTCAGGGTGTTGACGCTACAGGAGCACCATGCAGCAGCTGTTTATAGAAGTCTTTGGCTTGTTAGTCAGTGCGGTGGCGCTGGTCTGGTTGTTTAAGCGTCTGGGTTTGCCGGTGATACTGGCCTACCTGGTTACCGGAGTCATGGCTGGGCCCCACGGCTTCGACTGGCTCGCCAATGGCTCGCAGATGCATGGCATTGCCGAGCTTGGTATCGTTTTTCTGCTCTTCAGTTTAGGTCTAGAGTTCTCTTTCCCCCGTCTGCTGGCAATGCGCAATATCGTATTTGGTGTTGGCTTACTGCAGGTATTGGTGACTTCGGTCGTCTTCTTCTGTTGTTTGTGGCTATTTTCTTTCGATTCCTTGAGCGCGTTTGCGATAGCAACCTTGGTGGCGCTGTCATCCACTGCCGTGGTGGTTAAATGCCTCAAAGACAGTGGCCAGTTACAAAAGCGCCGCGGGCAACTGGCGGTGGGAGTCTTGTTATTCCAGGACCTGGCCGTGGTGCCCTTGCTGATCGCCATTCCCTTGCTGGCCGGTGATACCGAGCATTCGTTAATCTATAGCCTGGCCTTTGCGCTCGGCAAGGGCGCTTTGGTGTGCGCCTTGTTATGGGCCATAGGCAAGTGGTTGTTACCGCTGATCTTTAACGAAGTTGCGCGGATGCGCAATGAAGAGCTCTTTGTTCTGACTACCTTGCTGGTGACCCTGTTTGCCGGTGGTTTGACCTACTGGTTTGGTTTGTCTATGGCCCTGGGGGCGTTTTTGGCGGGCATGATGCTCGGCGAGAGCCAGTACCGCCACCAACTGGAAAGCGATATTCGCCCGTTTCGCGATATTTTGATGGGTTTATTCTTTGTCACCGTGGGGATGCAACTCAGTCTGGTTTATGTGTTTTCTCATGTCCATATCGTGCTTGCGGTGCTGGTGGCCATGATGCTGATGAAATGGCTGATTTTGGCGTTTATTGCCCAGCTGTTAGGGGAGCGTAAAACCGATGCCTTCAGCGCCGCTATCATGCTCTGCCAAATGGGAGAGTTTGGCTTTGTGCTGGTGGCTTTGGCGAAAACCTATGGTCTGCTTGATACCGAATTGGCCTCTTTGCTTATCGCCGTGGGCGTGTTATCCATGGCGATCACGCCTTATTTGATTGACTGCGCACCGCGATGGGTGCATCGCATGTTTACCGCCACGGCAGAGCCCGATCAGATCAATTGTGTCGATGAGCGCCAGAGCGAACATGTGATCATTTGCGGTTATGGGCGTGTCGGTCAAAATATCAGTCGTTTTCTAAGCACCGAGGCGTTGCCATTTGTGGCCATAGATTTAGACCCCTACCTGGTTCAGCAAGGGCGTTTGGCCAATGCCCCTTTGATGTTTGGTGATGTAACACAAAAGGGGATTTTACAGCGAGCAGGCACCGCCAATGCGCGCCTGGTGGTGATCACCTTCACCGATCTAGCTAAGGTCAAATTAGTGACCGAAGTGATTAAAGAAGTTGCTCCTGAGGTTAAAATTTTAGCGCGCATGCCGGACGATGCTCACCTTGAAGAGCTCAAAGAATGTGGCGTCTCGGAAGTGGTGCCCGAGTCCCTTGAGGCGAGCTTAATGCTCTCGTCTCATGTTCTATTTATGAGTGGTGTGCCGATGAAGCGGATTTTACGTCGCGTTAGTCAGGAGCGGGAGAATCGGTATTCGCTATTGCACAGCTTTTACATCAGCGATGAGGCCCCGCACCGTGAGATCCAGAGCGACCGTCTGGAATACCTGCATGTGATGGCCTTGGCGGATAACGCCTATGCGGTGGGAAAGACCATTGCCGAGCTAAACCTGGGTCAGCGCCGTGTTAGCCTGGCGGCCATGCGCCGCCATGGTCAGGAAATTGACGACCCCTGCGCCGAAACCGTGCTGCAGGGGCAGGATGTGCTGGTACTGAAGGGCAAGCCGCGGCGGGTGGAGCTTGCTGAGCGCTTCCTGCTCAATGGCAGCGATACTTAACCTGGGGCATTAATCTAAACGCAAAAAGTGGCGTAATTCGGGCAGCTTATTAAGTCCGTCCTGATAGCCGAGGTCGATCAAATGTTGGGTATAACGTTTCTCAAACAGCAGGTAGCTGGGTAAGCTCGACTCGCTGTAGCGTTTCACACCAATGCCCCGCAACAGCATACGAATGGCAAGGGGCATATCGTCGTAATACTCGCTGCTTATGGTATTAAAGTTGTGCGAGGGGTTAATAACAAAGGTGTCGATATGTTTGAGCTCTTTGTGATCTTCACGGTCTTTTAGCAGGCTCAGGGTGCGGTTAATGCGTTCAACGCGTTCAAGATCGGCCTGCAGGGTATCGGCGAACACACTGTCGAGCAGGTGACCGGCAATATGCGAAATACCCGGATAGTGTGGGGCATACTTACGGTTTTCATCTTTTGGCGCCTCGACACCGATAACAAAAATGCGATCGGCTCCAAGGTGAATGGCACTCGAAAGCGGCGACATTTGGTGGATGGAACCATCACCATAATATTGCTGTCGAATTCTTACACTGGGGAACACCACGGGGATGGCACTGGAGGCCATCAGGTGTTCCATATGGATACGGGTTTTTAGTCCCTGGCGCCTCACCCGTTGCCAGGGTTCGGCGCTTTGGCTTTGAAAAAAGGTAATGGAATCGCCGTTACTGTAATTCGAGGCGGTGACCGCTAAGGCATCTATGATCCCGCGGTGAATATTACGGTCGATGCGCTCCATGGGCAGTACCTCGGCCAACAGGCGCCGCAGTGGTGCGTTATTAAACAGGCTGCCCGGAGCATGGTTGGCATGGCCGGAGCGAAAACTGGTTAGTATGTTGCGAAGAAGATGGCCAAAAACATGGACGAAGTCACTGCGATACACGTGCGAGGTATGAAATTGGCCCCATACCGCATCCAGCTTGCGGCTGGCCAAATGGGCACAGGATGCCCAGCAGCCCAGTGCCACAGAGTTGATCGCCCCGGCAGAGGTGCCGGTGATAATACGAAACGGCAGCGGGGCGGTACGCGGTAGACTATGAGTGAGGGCCTTAAGCACCCCCACTTGGTAGGCCGCACGAGCGCCACCGCCGCTTAAAAAAAGTGCTGTGCCTTTTTGACCGCAATTAGTTTGCTTTCGCATATTATTTGCACTTAAATGGAGACCTAGCTTTAATGTAAAAGATTCTTCAGTAAAAAGAAACGTATAGGCAAGCGTGTTGCCAATGTTGGCACTGCCACTGATGGCCATCGCCCTTGCTGAAACCGTGGTTATGTTAACGGAGCACCTATGAAAGAGCAGCCCCCCGAACAAGACACGAAAACACCGAACAGAAATACCCTGTTATTTGCCGCCATTGTTGTTGTAGTACTGGTGATTGTAGTGGTTATCGCCCTAAGTAATCAGCAGGAGCAACCGACCGAGCCGGCTCCTGTTGCCCAACCTAAAGAGGTGGTTATTGAGCCGCAAGAGCCCGAACCCGAGTTAGAGCCGCAGCCAACCCCTGAGCCTGTTCAGCCCGAGCCCGTTCAGCCCGAGCCTGAGCCCGTGATGGAAGAGCCCTTACCCAGCCTGGATGACAGCGATGCAGAGGTCAGCGAGCGGGTAGAGCAATCTTTGGCCGCCAGCAGTGCCGAGCTATTGGTTAATGATGATCTAATCCGTCGCACCGTGGTATTTGTTAATAATCTCGCCGCCGGTCGCGTTGCCACCAATCACTCGCCGGTGACTAAATTGCAAGAACCATTCAGCGTTGTTGAAGGCGATGTACTGACCATGGACCCGCAAAGTTTTAAACGCTATGACCCTTATGTGGCCATTCTTACGGCCCTGGATAGCGAGCAACTTTTGGCGCTTTATAAACGCTTTGAGCCACTCTTTGTCGAAGCTTATGGTGAAGTGGGTGAGCCGGGTACCAGCTTTGAGCAGCGCCTGGTGCAGGCCATCGACCTGGTACTGGCAACGCCGGAGATGACCACACAAATTCCGCTGTTGCGCGATTCGGTTACCTATAAGTACGCCTATTCAGAATGGGAAAACCTGCCGCCGGCGCAAAAGCAATTGCTGCGCATGGGCCCGGAAAACGTGGCCAAGGTGAAAGGGGTGTTACGCGAGTTACGCGCCCAACTTGATTAAATGCCGGTAATAAGAGAGTCGGTGGCACTGCCTTCGATTCTTGATAGCACAGAGGTGGGCTGGCCATCAGGCTGGCCCAATATCCTAAACTCGCGCCCAAGACACAACCAACTGTTTGTTTACTAGGCAGTTAACTGGGTTTTATCGGACAATTCACGGATTTCCCTTGAATCTCACCCTTAAAGTGGGGATAATCCCTCCTGCGCCCAAAGAGGCCCACTATGGTGGCCTTATTGGTCCTCTCGCAACACTAGCATGTGAACCTGGTCAGGCCCGGAAGGGAGCAGCCACAGCGTGTGATGTGTGTGCCGAGATGTGGCTGGTAAGGCTACCACCCAACTTTCTCTCCCCCTTGCTTTTTGAAGTGTAAATCTGCAAGTTTTAATTTAAAACTGACATAAATTTGAATTGAGAAATATCCTTATTTAATGTTTCTCACGTTTTGCATCGCCGCATACATCTTAGGCTCGCTTTTTTCTCGCACGCTTTTCACTTTCTCTCTATATAGCAACTGCTCACTCAACAGTAATACCCTAAAAATATCGCGCACCCCCTGCTACCGAAAAATTCAGACTATCAGTAGACAATAGGTCATCGCATACGCACAGCGAGTTAGCACAACAAGCTCATATGAGTGCGTCGTCATTTAGGCAGCATTTCAAAAGTACTACAGGCACTAGTCCGTTGCAGTATTTGAAAACGCTACGCTTGCAAGAGGCAAGAGATCAAATGCTAATCAATGGTCTTGATGCCAACCAAGCAAGCGGGGTAGTTGGGTATGAAAGCCCTTCTCAGTTTTCGAGAGAGTACAGCCGCCTCTTTGGTTTACCACCGCTAAAAGATGTACAGCGACTAAAGCAACAACAAGTTTAAATCAACAAATCGGGACCTCATGGTGCCGATTTTTGTCTGTTGCTTTATGTCACTAAAGAGCGATCTAGAGACGTTCACAGTCATCTAGTGCAACTTGCTCAATTCTACAAAGCCGACGTTCGGCTAACGCATTTCTGCCCCAAAGTGAGTTAGAAGATATTACTTTACAGGCTCACAACACTATAAATCACGAGTGTAAATTTATTGCCTAGAGGATCTATACGTGTACGTCATTGTGGTTCTTGAGCTAATACTTGCCGCGAGCGAAAGTTAGCGCTGATAAGGTCGCAGGCGTCATGCACATGCGGAGCAAAGAGGTCAAAGACAGAAAACGTGACATTGATACCGCATTGGCCTTGTCAGCATTGTAAGGTAGGTATCTTGCGGCTAATTAGCGAATTAAAGTTAGATTCAGCAACGACCAAAGTAGAGTGAACGAGTTAGCAGCTAGATAGCTGCTTAATTGCTCAGGCTAGCGGCTTCTGTACGCGTAAAAAATATAATTGCTTATTAAGGAAAATTTAGGTGTAATGAAGACATAATAAGCGCTGAGCGATGCAGGGAAAGCTTATAAACACTAGCTAAACTGATTACACTAGCTAGGAAAGTGAGAGCCTCCAAAAAGCAAATTCCCATAGTATAAACAACACCAACTCTGTCACACCGAGCAGCCCAGTCCAACAAGCAATTATGCAACACAAACTGCGTGTCGCATAAATACTAAAATGTTAAATGCCAATGGAGTCATCATGCCTAGTAACAATATCGAAAATACAGTTATTGATTACCTATCAAAATTTGATGTCATAGCTGAAAAAATAGAAGAGACAAAAGAAAAAACTCCCGATTTTATTGTTCGTGGAGAAGATAATGTATTAATCGAATTGAAGGAAAAGTTCGATGCCGATATTGAGCATGAAACACAAGAATCTACTTTGGCTAAAGGAGATGTTTTTCAAAGAACGCACACGACGGGTTATTGGAATAGTATTTCAAGTGTTATTACTAAAGGGATTAAGCAGTTAAAAGCTCAAAAATCGAATACGAAAAGTAAATACTGTTTTCTTTTTATTGTTACAAGTGGTGTAAATCCATCAACGCAGGTTAAACAATTCGAGTCTACATTTTATGGTCGAAAAAGTATAATAGATGTCGGTTCAGAATCTAATCAAGCTGTATGGTGTTATTACTTTTACCATAGCCTCTTCTCTATACATAAAAATGCGATTGATGGTGCGTTTGTAGTAGATAGTAATAATGGACAGACAAGGCTGTTGATTAACGATCAGTCTCCTCAATATGAAAGTGTTAAAAGTTCTGAATTTCTTTCTAAATTTAGGGGTAAGATAGGGATCGTAGATCCTGTAGAATTAGAAGCTTCTAATGAAATCTATATTGCAGATACAACGATACCAAGAAATGACGAAGACGCGGTTAAAGAGTTTGTTTTTAATAAATATGGAATTACTAAAGGGTTGGTGCTTGATTTTCCTCAAACGGTTTTTCAAGTTAGGGTAGATGTATAAAGGCATTTAACAAGGTGATTAAACCTAACTAAAACAGTGGGTTATGTTTAATTCCGCTTCAGGTTATAACCCACTGCTTTAGTCCGCTTATTGCGGCGTTATAGCTACTGAGGGATTTTCGTGGCACTGAAAGATTTTCTAAAAGAAATAGATGAGGAAGTCAAAACAGTAAACTCATCTGAATTTGAAGTAGAAATTATCGAAACTAACTTCGTGCCTTCGTTTTCAGATCCGAATATTACATACGACAACCTTGATACAAATAAGAAAAAATGTAAGCGCCTAGAAAGCTGCGTACTTTACGTAGATATTAGGGGGTCGGCTCAGATAAGTGCTGAAAGGCGACCTAAGACTCTGGCAAAAATGTATTCTAGTTTCATTCGCAGCATGATTGCGTGCGCCCGTTATTACGGTGGGCACGTCAGAAATATCATAGGAGATCGTGTCATGGTGGTTTTTGATAAAGCAAATTGCTTTACCGACGCCGTGAATACAGCAGTTTTAATGAATAGCGTATGCAAGCATATCCTAAATAAGCGAATAAAATCATTTGAGTTCAGCGCGGGCATAGGCATCGATTATGGAAAAATGCTAATCACTAAGTCTGGCGCAATAAGGCAAGGTGACGAAAAGGAATTTTATAGAAGCTTGGTGTGGCTTGGTAAGCCAGCAAATGTTGCCTCAAGACTTACGGATTTAGCAAATAAAAAGGAATCGTACACTGTAAGAGGTGTGCGGCAGGGGGTGCACTATCCATTAACAGATGTATGGTCGTGGACAGATGTACATTTTGAAGTATTCTTGGGTCGGCTAAAGGAAACTTATTCCCCAAAGTTGATTCATGAAGAGGAGTATTTTAAGTGCTTCTATATCACCGACATGGGCCCATACTATTCAAACAATAGCCCTATCCTGATGACCAAAGCCGTCTATGATGGCTATAAGTCTGAAAACCCAGACTCGGAAGCTGTAAAAAATGGGTGGTTTTCCAAAAAGACCATTAAGGTTAAGGATTATGATGGCGATGTGTATGGTGGGGATGTGATTAAAACTGCGGTGGAAAGTATTTAGCTATGAGCAAAGATAGAATTGACCTACTTGAAAATACGTTAAAACAAATTATAGATTGGCTAAAGTTTGCAGAAGCCAAAAATGGAGCTCTAGTTGCCTTAGGATGTGCAACAATTTTCGGAGTACTTAGACTTTATTCATCTACATCAATAGAAAACACTTTCATCACATCCTATGTGACTTCATTTGCAATATTTGTTGCTACTGCAATCGTTATATCACTTGCATCGTTTATACCAAGGATAACACCTCCTTTTTGGATAAAGATGCCAGAAAAAGAGCAAGCAGATAATCCTTTTTTCTTTGGGCATGCATGTAAGTACAGCAAAATAAAATACCTTGAGTTATTCAATCGTTATACTGAATCAGATTCGGATAAAGAGTCCAAGTTAGAAGAGGCACTTTGTGAGCAGATCGTGAACAACTCTAGAATATCGTTCATTAAATACCGGATGTTTAGTGCTGCTGTATATTTATTCTTGGCTGGAGTTCTAACTCCCTTTGGGGCGGTGGTTTTGTATTGGTTGCGAGAATGAGCCATAACAAAGCACTGCTACGGAAAATTTACTCGCTGGCGATCCTAAATTTCCGCAGAGCGCGGCGCTAGCCCATAGAAATTTTTATACGAAATTCATCTAATATAGCCGACGACCTAACTTATTTCTGTCCAGAACCTTCACAGTGGGCACTTTCTAACGCATGTACTGGCTTTCTGCGCTCCACTTTATATGTATTAAGAGCTGTTTTGTGCATCAGTAACGCTGGATTAGATTAGAATCTCATACTCTACTGGCCCTTGGATCTTTGCTGAACACAGCTATCTAAAAGGGCTACACTTAATCTGAAGTAGCAACTACGATCAGAAGTCTATTCAGAGGGATTCAGTTATGTTAACCGATCAACAAGGTAATAACTTGTCAGGCTCGACAGTAGAAGCGGTAGAGGCATATGACAGGGCAGTAACCACCTTCAATCTTTACCGTGGCGATCCTTTTACTTTGTTAGACAAAGCTATTGAGCTGGCTCCATCTTTTGGAATGGCTTATATCCTCAAGGCATATCTACACATTGTGGCGACGGAGCCTGATTCGATAACCATAGCTCATAAAATTGTTGAAAAGGCGAAAGCACAATCGCTCGATGAAAGAGAAAAATCCCATATAACAGCCTTGCATCATTTACTCAAAGGAAACTGGAGTGATGCAGCTACTGTATTGGATTACCATAATATCGCTTATCCTCATGATCTTATTGGTTTGCAGGTTGGCCACTTGATTGATTTCTATCGGGCAAGCTCCAGAAATCTGCGTGACCGAATGGGCCGAGTATTGCGTAAATGGTCTCCTGATATGCCTGGTTACTCCATCGTACTGGGAATGCACTCCTTTGGTTTGGAGGAATGTGGTCATTATGCACAAGCAGAAGAGGCTGGACGCCAAGCTATCGAGATGGAACCCCTTGATTGTTGGGCACACCATGCCGTTACCCATGTAATGGAAATGCAGGGGCGTGTCCAGGATGGTATAGGTTGGATGATTACCAGACAGCCTGATTGGTCCGGTGATGATAACTTTTTTAAGGTGCATAATTGGTGGCACCTGGCACTCTATTATCTGGATCTGGGGCAATTCGAAGAAGCTCTTACACTTTATGACGGACCGGTTCGCGAAGACCGTAGCGGTGTTGCTTTAGATATGGTTGATGCCTCGGCACTTCTATGGCGGCTTGAACTATTAGGTTGCAAGGTTGATAACCGTTGGCAGGAGCTGGCAAATATGTGGGATCGACATGCCGATGGAAAACTTTATCCATTCAATGACTGGCATGCAGTAATGGCCTATTTAGGGGCTGGTCGATATCAAGAGGTGGAGCGGATTCAGAGTATCTACCAGTCAGTAAGTAACCCACGGAACGAAGTAGATGTATGGGCTCATCAAACAGGATTGCCTCTGATTAAAGGATTTCAGGCTTTCTGGAATGGAGATTATAAGATCGCAGTAGATAATCTCTATAGGGCTCGTTACATATCCAATAGCTTCGGAGGCAGTCATGCTCAGCGTGATATCATAGACTGGACATTGACTGAGGCAGCTTTGCGAGGAGGCATGAGAAATATGGCTGAATCCCTCGCTAACGAACGTTTGGCATTGAAGCCCCATAGTGCTTTGAATCTGAATTTTCTTTCCAGAGCTTCATCTGTTTAGGCGATCAATGATAAGTCAGGCCTTGTATAGTGAAAATGGCTGCTTATTTTAAAGCAGCCATTTTTTCTCGGCAAAGGTCGCGATTTATGGAGCAATTGGTTAAGAATAAACGCCCTTTTTGTTTCGGATACTAAAAGTTATCCGAAGAAGTAAAAAAGCTTGGTCTCAGCTAAAACAAAAATGTCCAATTTTTGCTTACGTGTATTTGCCCCAAAACAAGCTAGAAAATTTTGCTCAAAGGGCTAACAACACCGTTTGCACCTTGCTGTAAAACATGAGTATAAATCTGAGTGGTTTTAACGTCTGAATGACCCAGTTGACTTTGGACTGTGCGAATGTCTGCTCCTGATTGCAAAAGATGAGTCGCGAACGAGTGTCTAAACGTATGTGGTGTAATTAACTTTGTAATCCCCGACTGTTTTAAAGCAGCCTTCACCGCCTTCCTGACACAAGTTGGATGAAAATGATGTCGACGAATTTCTCCCGTTTTTGGATCGCCGCTTAATTTATAGGATGGAAATAGATACTGCCAAGCCAACGACTTGTTCGCAGATGGATATTTCTTTGCTAACGCATTCGGCATCCAAACGCCGGCATATTGTTCATTTTTTAAGTCAAGTTGTAGATATTCATCCACTTGCATAATTTGATTTCTTAACAATGGAATAAGCTCATTTGCAAGTGTTACAATTCGATGTTTATTGCCTTTTCCATTCCAGACTTGAATACATTTATAGTCAAAATCAATGTCTTTCACTCTGAGCTGTACCGCCTCCATTACCCTTAAACCGCTTCCGTACATTAATCCCGCAATTATGTAATAGCGCTTTTTCATAAACGACAATATTTCTTTGACTTCTTCTGGTGTCATTACGACTGGCAATTTGGGTTGTCTATTGCTTTTGACAAATTTTAAGTCCAACGACAATTCTTCTTTTACTATGTGTTTGTACAAAAACGCTAATGCATTTAATGCGGCCATTTGCGTTCTAGGCGACATATTTCTCTTTAAAATTAAGTGGTCTAAAAACTCAACCACTTCGTTATCACCCATAGTAGTGGGATGTCTTTTATTATGAAAATGTATGAAATTAGATATCCAACTAAGGTAAGCGTTAACCGTTCTCAGTGAATACTGTCGAGTCAACATGTAGTCTGCGATGTAATTTAAATAAGGCGAGCGAGTTTTCATTTTCATTCCTTTGAAAATATGTAAATACTGTATATTAAAACAGTTATAGCGTAATCGCTCACATAGTCAAGAAAACGACCCAATCGCGTGCTTTTGTCGCAAGATGAAAACGAGCAATAGCTATTTTTAATAATATTGGCAATAAGTTAACTAGTCTGTTAAAAATATATCATTCAGAAAAGTGAGCGGTAGCGTAGTAGAAAAACGCGCGATTCGCTCGCTATAAACATGTTATATGCCTTTGGAGAATGATGTTTAATTCAACGGATGATTACCTATTAAAACTTGCTGAAAAAAATGTGCTCGCTGGCGAAAAAGATGCTGTTCTAGCTGCACTTGAAGAAAGCGGAAAGTGGGAACAGTGCATAGAGTGGCGCATTTCAACGTATACTGAAACAACGATTTCACACGAAATGTTCAATGACGAAAAACGTTTTCGTGTCCATGTTAAGTGCGATCATGAGTTTAGTTGTTTAAGTCCTACTGTTGAACGAGCATTAGAAATGGCAGGCTTGTACCAACAACTAATATTTAAGTTGTTTCATCAAGTTGGTTGGGCTTCTTGGGAAAGTATTGATGTTTTAAGGTCAGAGTAATCGGCATATAACAAGTTACTCAAAAGGACGCAAAACGCTTGGCTTGCGCTCCTTCGTCGCTAATTTTAGCCAAGCATTTATGCGCCCATTAGTAAGGCGTTAGCTTTCAAGGATGGTATGTCTATAACTGATAGCCAAACGATTGACTCAGTCATTCGCAGCGATGAACATAATGATGTGGTGTTACTGATTACTGATCATCTTGATTGGTCAGAGCCACAAGAACACTTATTAGCATTGCAACAGAAATTGAATACGTATATTTCTTTTGTGGAATCAGGACAATTGTTCAGTGATTTTCCTGACACCAAAAATAAAGAGGTTTCCATTTTAATTGCCTGCGGATTTGAACCAGTCAATGCAGCACTTAGTTTTTTTAAAAAAGCAGATGTGTTCTTAAACGATAGGCTCAACATCAGGCTAAGGTATGCAATTGAAAGCTAACAAGTCAATTATGGCATGGACGCAAAACGCATGGCTTGTGCTCCTTCGTCGCTAAGTATAGCCATGCATTTATGCGCCCCATATTGAGGCGTTAGGCATTTATATCAGGGCATTATGAAGTTACTTCTACTATCGTTATCTTTTTTGATTTTAAGCGCTTGTTCTAGCGTTAGTGAAGTTGGCTACCCCGACTTTGTGAATTTAAAGCCTGAGTACACCATCGTTTGGGGGCATATAGAAAAAGGCGAATATTTATCTGAGCTCGAAAGTGAATGCGCTAAAGATCGAATATGCATTTCTTTAGATCCACCTCCACTCAAACTTACCATAGAAGTAGAAGAAGTTATTTACGGGCATATCCAATCAAAATTTGTTACGGCTTACACAACCAGTCATTATGGATTGGCTACATACTTTGATGACGTACCTTATCTATTTTTACTAAAAAGCAATGGAAAAGACCTTATAATTCCTAGATATAGTCCTAAGGAAATTGCTTTTGATGTAAACGATAAACCAACACTTCCCATGCTAAGCGTCAATGACACCCCTAACTGGCTTCCTTGTGAAATATCCAAGCTAAATAGGGAGATAAAATACGATGGTGCAGATGAATATGTTTTGCACGCAATAGAATCCTTCTCTTCAGAAGACCTAAAAACTATTAAAGATTTTTCTATTATTTCAGAATACTCTGTTCGCGTTATACGCGGTATTTATTTGTCTGATTTAAAAAGCTATTTGGCTGATAAGGTTACATTAAATAATTGTGCTAAATAAAGCCTAACAAACTGTTTAAAATGGACGTCTTACTGCTTGGCTGGCGCTCATTCTTCGCTAAGTTTAGCCAAGCGTAATCCGCCCATTAACAGGGCGTTAGGTGCAAGGAGTATTTCAATCACATGAGTGGACATAAAGCATCAATTATTGCAACTGTAGCTATGGGCTTGATTGGTGTAATCGTAGCTTTGTATATTCATTACGACACTCCTGAATTGGATATATCTGGTACGGTGACGGAAAAACAAGTTGAAGAAAATGGACAAAAACTTAGTCCCACCATAAACATTAAAGAGCTGTTTATTACTCCTGTAGACACAAAAATCCCTTCAACTTTTTTTGCTGAGATAACAAATACAGGCTCAACTGCAGCTCAAAACTTTGAAATACTAATCGACTTTGGTGAATCAACAGTAGAAAAGTGCGAGTTTACGCCAAACTCGGTCGTAAAGGTTAAAGATACCGAAGAACTATCTGCAAGAATTCTCCAAATATCAAACCTCAACGAAGACACATCTTTGTATCTAGTTTGTTCAACTAATCTTCCTTATTTTAAAAAACTATGGGTTGGTGGAGGAAACATTGGGTTTGAAAAGTCTATTGATTATGATGCATATAAAGAGATGAGAGCCGGAGAAAAAGTATCTTTTTACACTGGTCTTTGGAGGTTCATCCTTGTAGGCTTCTGTGCACTGTTTTTCTTTAAGCTTGTTGGCATTTTATTTGACTAAGCACCTAACAAGTTGCTCAAAAGGACGCAAAACGCTTGGCTTGTGCTCCTTCGTCGCTAATTTTAGCCAAGCATTTATGCGCCCATTAGCAAGGCGTTAGTTTTACAAGGAAGTATTGTGTTTCAATCTAGCCAAGTATTTATAGATAATATTCATAAGAGCTTTCAATTCTTAAAGCAGTTTGGCTTTGAGAGCAAACCAGCTAAAACTTTTAGAGATGAAACATCAATTTGTTATACGTCCTCTATCCTTATGGTTGTCTTTTGTCACAGTAGTTATAACGATGATTATTGGTGTGTGATTGGAAAGCCTGATACTGATTATCCTAAAAAGCCTGTTTCTCTTGCTGATTTGCTCAACGAACTTGAAAGTAAGCCTGAGCTTCCAAAAGACTCTGCACAGGCTATTCAAAAAACCTCAGAGATAATGAAAAATGAGTTGAAAGAACTCCTAAATGGAAAGTTAAACCTAATTACAAAAATTTGGGCTAAAGAGGAATCTGCGGCACAAGATATATATAGCTATCAAAAAGAAGTAGCATTGTATTGTGAGTCAATTGGCAATGCTGAGATATTAGAAATACCAAATACGGTAGAAGCATTGGGCAGTAGTTTTTTGCAGCGGTTCTCAGAGCACGATTTTTCGCAAAAAACTACTTGGGTAGTTATTACAAAACTTGCAGACTTTAATTGCAATAGCTATGAACTGGCAAAAGAAGTAGCCCAGCAGCATAAGTAAAACTAACAAGCTAATTAATAAGGACAAAAAACAGTTGGCTGTTTTCGTTCCTCAACATTTTAGCCAACAATTTTTTGCCCATTATTAGGGCGTTAAAAACACTATGAGAACAATTTCCATATTTCTAGCTTTACTGGTTCCTTTTTCGCTAAAGGCTGATTTTAAACCTGAGAAAGTC
>NZ_PQCD01000050.1 GCF_002964705.1 Pseudoalteromonas sp. T1lg75
GGCAGGTGTCACACCGTATACGTCATCTCGCGATTTAGCACAGTGCTGTGTTTTTAATAAACAGTCCCAGCCACCTGGTCACTGCGACTCTCGAGTGCTTACGGAGCAAGTCCTTCACACTCAAGAGCGTACCTTCTCCCGAAGTTACGGTACTATTTTGCCTAGTTCCTTCACCCGAGTTCTCTCAAGCGCCTTAGTATTCTCTACCTGACCA
>NZ_PQCD01000009.1 GCF_002964705.1 Pseudoalteromonas sp. T1lg75
TCCCTTTTATTAGCTCCCTAAGTGGCAAACGCTCTAACAAAAGTAACACCAGCTCACGTTGGAAGTATTGATAGTTATCAGGGATATCCAAGTTGGTGATCTTAGCCAGGTGAACGTCACCAGTGTATTCTCGAATACGCTCGATATGTTTTGCTTCAAACACATAGATTCTATCAGCCCATTGCAATAGCTCTTCATTACATAAGCGAGAGCCAGCCTTAGCAACATACTTAGCGCTTAGCCCAGCTGAGCGATATTCGTTAATACCATCGGCAGCGCTAAATAACTCTTCGGCTGTTTTGCTGCGCTGGATATTGGCTGTGCATAAGAAAAGAATGTTCATGAGAAGAATACTTCGCTTGCGTTTAAGCCATTATATCAAATTCAAACTGGTCTGCTTAATGAGGCCAGGTAAACATCAATTGTTTCTATCAGATATTTTAGGCTCTTTACTGCAGCTCTTCTAAGAAGCCTGTTCACACTCAGGTTTGGGCTAGAACCTTATCTAATACTGCATAGCCTATTTTGATTCTGTATCCATCTACCCTTTAAGACTGAAATCCTTTTCAAAAACTTATACCAAAAGCCCCCCGTCCCACAGTGAACTAACCATGACATTATTCGTGATGCTGAGCTAATGCTCAGCTTTCATTAAACAAATTAGGAGAATAGATATGGCAAAAAAAACAAGCACCAAAATGACACCGGAAGCAGCAGCTCGCATTCAAAGCGCGACTGCAAAGCAAAACTCTGGTGTGGTGCCGAAAGGTAGCTTTGCTGCAAAAGCACAAAGCATAGCTGCTAAAAACTCAACTAGTAAAGGAGAGAAATAATATGTCTCAGCTTGATGATGATAACCGTAGTCGCCAACTCAATCCTGAGCATGACGCCTATTGGCAAAGTCGTGGCGAAGACGAACGGCCTGAAGACTGGCAAGAACGCCTGGATGATGAATAGCAATCATCATTGGCAGTAGGCGCGTGTCAGAGATATATAGCTTGGGTATCAACTGTGCCCAAGCTATTTTCTCATTTGGCTTGATAGATGGTGGTGATAGTACTCTTTATAACGTCCTATAGCATTAAACAGACCTTCGAATGCTTGCTCGTTATCTTTGAGCTCACTAGTTTTTTGAAACTCTTCAGACCAATGCTTTACCGTGTTATCGATATGCAAACTCATTAGCAACAATAAAGCGACAGGGAAACTATCGCCCCCTAATCTAAAGTGATTAGCGATATTGTTAATAAACTTTTCTAGTTGTTCAAATCTGGGAGTTTCTTTACCACTTCTCCATGATTTGAGCTTCTTGTAATGTCGCTCATAATCAGACTCTTGAGAAGGGCTACCAGAATGACCCATAGGGATGAGCATTGCCATTTGTCGCTGGCTAAGCTCTCCATGCCGCTTAGAAATGGCTCTGCGTAAAGCCTCCAACAACTCACCAAAACAAGTCCATTTGTAGTCTTCGAGGTTGCTATTGGCGACATAATTCGTTACCGCTTCATAGAGTAGGCCTGGCTTATCCTCAAGTTCTTCTTTTTTTTCCCTATATGTTAATACACAGCCTACTTCGTAACTGGCAAACAAATGGAAGTAGAAATCTAAATGAATATGTATAAAAGATATAATGAACTCTGTGACAGGTTTAGTTCCTACTATTTTGTTCCCACTTTCAATCAATTCAATTTTTTCAATAAAGTTTATCCATTGAACTTCAGGCACCAACGTATGTCGTTTCCAGTATGGCAACATCAACTTCATAAGAGCGATGGAGTCATCCTCTTTGACCTGACCAGCCCCAACTTGCTTGCGGATATCAGTAACCATCTCAACCTCGGCTTCTAATCGTCGCAACAAGAAATTTATTTGGGGCTCCTGCTCTGGCATAGCCACCTCAACTCCACTTAACGCGAACTCTGTTCTAAAACCAGCTAAAAGCGAGCCCCAAGCTGCGGTGTTATAAGCACCCTGGCTACCCTTTTCCACTATTCCCCAAGAGTCACGATTAATATTCTGTAGACCCTTACTCAACAAAGGACGTAACCAAGGAGATAATTTTTTAGCTGTACGGTAAGAGACACCTTTTTTGTTGAACAAGGCCTTCTTATTTGAGTCCCCTATTGGAATTTTTTCTCCCGAATCTTGCTCAAAGTACTGTATCAAAGACTTCATGCTTAATCCGAAGACGAATTGTGCAGTATCAAATGGTGAGGGTAGAAAGAAATTACGTTTTCCTTGATTACTAAAACTGAACGTTTCGCCCGTCCCCTTCATTTCCTCTATATATACATCGAAGGTATTCAGAAATTCTTCTCTAAAATCGTGTGGCTCTTTTTCACTGTTGTTGCAAAGGCCGTCGCTTACCAATGTACTGCTTTCTTTCTCCATTTGATGTTGAGTTTTTGTAGGCATCCCATTACTCACGTCATACTCTCCTTGTAAGATGGTAAAATTTTTCAGGTGTATTGAATCATTGGCATCTTTTTCATATTTGCATAACTGGCCTGGTGGTCAGCTCAGTGCCAATAACCGCCATTCGACTACTAATCACCAATGCTTCATACTTTGATAAAGCAGACTCTTGGTAACGCCCAAAGCAGCGATCGCCACTTTTTTGCGTCCGCTGCCTTTGCTTGTTAGTTGTTTGTGCTTTCAACTTGAGCAGGCTCTTTTGGTTTTAAAGCGCTATATATTTTATTTGCAGTTTCTTCTGGAACATGAGCGATATTCTTTGGGTCACTGGAATCTTTTAACCAGTTTCTCGCTTCCAGCATACAGTTGAAGGTGAACCAAGCTGCCGCGACATAAAGCCAATTTCCTTGAACTATTGAATTTATGCCAAAGAAGAACACCATAATCAATATACCTAACATCACCCAACGTGCAGCCAAAAGTAACGCTATTGACGCGCCAAAGCTAGCGTACTGAATATTCCCAGAGCGGACATACTCCTTATGAAGCACGTGTTTATGGACGTCTAACTCTGAATAGACTTCCATAAATTCAGAGCCGCTAGACTTTGCCTTCTTATATGCTTTCTGGACTAACCAAGAACTTACAGAGAAAACAGCTGCACCAAGTATGCTTTGGTGAAACGAAGACAGTTCATTTATCCATGTGTAAATTAAATCCATAGTTCATTCCGTGTGTGTACAACTAACGTCGCGTTAAGTAGTGAGCAACAATGCCACTAAACCTAACCTATTGTGCCGTAAACACTAAATTCAAATCAAACCGAGGACGCCGAACGTTGCGAATCTTTCTTAAACGCTTTGTTATGCATAATTTCGCGTACAGCATCAACTAGACCATAGACCAGCAATGAATCTTGGACTCTTGCCTCAGGATGAGCAAACATGATTACTGCCTTGCCTTTAGTGTTTAAAAACCAACTAATTCCCCTACTTGTCCTGTACACTTTCGTTTTATCGAGCTCTAAAGCCCAACGAAGATCCCACCCTGTACCACAGCACACCGTTATGTCGGGGTTATATAATGAATATTGCTTTTGTATGTACTCTTTGTCTTCAGCTACCACTTTGTTGAAACTTGCTTTTATAGTTGTATGCCCGCCCGGTGATTTTTTGAGATTCATGGCACAAATTGATTTTAAAGTGTCCTTTCGCTCATCTTCTGTAATATTAGCAAGTTCAGACCAGCTAACATCTGTATCAAGTTTCGAAATACACTTAACCCAGCGCGAAATGTTATCCCAAGTCTGCCAACGCGCACCGCCGCGAATAAACTGCCTGAGATCCCAACCTCCACCACCTTCGTCATTGACTTCCTTGAGGACAAAACACAGCTTTAGCGAAGAGTTGATATAGTGTTCTTCCGACACTACACCATCAACGACAAAGCCTTCTCGCTTACCTATCCAACTGTTGAATAAATTTGTTTCTTCTTCGTAAATGCTCATATGCCTCCATTATGCATAACAGGCTATCAGTAAGACCTTACAAAGTAGCATACCTTGCAAGGTTGGAATCTTCTACTGTCCGGTTTTCATTCAAAGCCACCAGCTTTATCACACCTCTTCGAGCCCAGGCAAAATGCCAGCCCCTCACTTATCCCGCGCTGTTTTGGTGTGTGGCTACATGTGAGTAAAGGACTCCTGCGTCGGACCGTTGAAGTGGCAAACAGTTTGTTTTGCCTAACCGTGCTCTCGCAGTCGAGTTGATGTTGCTTTAATGCAGCAAACACAATCGTCAAGGGGGACTTGAATACGGTGAGACCTCGGGGGTGGACGTTTCGACGTATATCCTTGTAGCTTAACTCCATCACACTCTCAAAAAAGCTATCCGGATGAATAAGTAACAGGCGACAGACTCTATCCAGCCGTTTTAACAGCTCACTGTCATATTGCCAATTTGTCTGGTGTAGCTTTTTAGCCTGGTGAGTTTCAACCTGCTTTCTTAGAATGTTGTCTGAATTGCTTTTTGCATTGCCGTGGGTAATCACTTTTTCTATAGCGGCTACCTCATGAGCCAAAAATCTGTTCATCCAAAATGCTTTTTTATTCCTAACTCCTCGCAAAGCTTGATAAATTTTTCATAAATACCCCTATCTACCGAAAATTTCCGATGCTTTACCGCAAAACTTAACCACCTGTTTTTATTGGAAAAAACATTTCCTTACAAAATAATTTAAAAAAAGCTTCAAACTGCGTAACTGGGTGTCTTTGCTATCAAATCTATCAATCGCTCAATTTCAAAAAACCAGCATTTACTTTAAAAAAGTGAACCACGTGGTGAACAATTATCTTGCTAAAACAAATCGTTACGCGAACCGAAAACAAGTACATCGTAATTTTTAGCCCTTAACTTTCAAGAACTTGCGCTCAAACTAAAAAAGCTGTCAAACTGAATAAGAGTTCCGGAGGCCACACGGCTTCATAGTCATAGTTTGCGCAAAGGGAGTTGCCTATTTAATGAGCATAACCTTTAATTATGAGCTATAACTTTTATTGTGCAAGAAAACGAAGGGAAGGCACTGAGCTTTTTCTTCAAGTTAGCAATATCGAAAATGATGCAGAGTTATTACGTCGAGGTAGCGATAAAACAACAATAAAAACCAGCTTGGTGCAGTTTTGCATTGCAGGATTTCGTCTTACATCGAGGTGCATGTAATGCAACGAAACAGAATGACACTTGAGCGCAAGCTGCCTAGGAGAAGCAGGGTTACTCACCTACACAGATTTTTTTCCTATAAAAATCAAAGCATGATTTTTTGCGAGAGCGCAATGGAAGCGCATGCAGCCCTGCTGCTTGAATTCGACAACAGCGTAGTACGCTATACCTCACAACCCTTCACCACTCACTATCAGCTCAATGGCAGAGCCTCACGCTATACACCTGACTTTTTAATTAAGCTGACCTCCGGCGAGTTTAAAAGCCTCGAGATAAAGCCCAGCAACAAGCTCAATACACTGCGACTTACTGACAAGTTTGCTGTGTTAAAGCAGCATTTTTCAGAGGAGCTCTACCACCCGCTGGAGCTGATAACTGACAAAGATATCTATCGCGGTACCAACATCAACAACTACCAAAAGTTATACGGGTTCCGTCAGCTTCCGCTCACCCCTTCAGAGCAAACTCGATTCATTGAAATAGACGCAGATACTGTGACCCTTTGCGAGCTAATCACAATCTTGTCCAATCACAGTGATACTCCCTATTGCGATGCGATGAAGCTCCTTGCACATGACCTGTTCGCGTGGCCTTGCACAAAGCCTCTCATCGGTAGTTCTCTACTAACCAAAGTAGGGGTGGCTTCATGAGCGCAACCGTATTGCAAGAAGGTCAAAAGCTCATGTATCGCGATACTATGGCGACCGTTAAAACAATTGATAGAGAATCAATCGTCTTAGAGCTTCATAACGGCTGTAAGCAGTTTACGCTGAGCCAATACCAAAAAGCAGTGACCCAGGGTTACATCAAAGAGGCGCCCGCCACTTTTGTCCTCGGTGAATTAAAACCCCTCTTGAGCGAAGACGAGCTCTTTCTCGCGCAGCGATACAGCGATTACCTTTCCCCTCTCAAATACATGCAAGCGAACCGATCCTTAGAACGCATCGCGAAAGTCATCGAGACTGTCGCCCTCAAACGAGGTGATACTGGTAAAAACAAACCCTCAGCAATTACGGTATACCACTGGCTAGTAGACGCAGAGACAAAATGGAACTTCGACTACGTTGCGATGGTGAATGCCAAAAAGCGCAAACCTGGATGGCGAGTGAGTGATGAATGCCGCGATCTATTTTTCGAGATAATTGATAGATTCTACCTTAAATCGATAAAACCAGGTCCTGACCGAGGACTGAGCAAATCAGAGTGTTGGCTGGAGTTTCGACAAGCGCAAGAAAAGTTATTAGCAGGCCTCTCAACAGAAGAAAGAGCTAGCTACAAAGGCATGAAACGCTCGAGCTTTATGGACAAACTGAATCAACTAGACCCTGTTGAAGTATGCATTGCCAGAGAAGGGTATGATAAAGCTCGTAGAATGTTCAGGGGCTCTGCTCACCACATCGTTGCAGAACGGCCTCTAGAGCTGGTGCAAATAGATGCTGTTCACATTAATGTCGGGTTATTGGATTGCGATGGAAACTTCGTCGGTATGCCTGTCATTTTCTTTGCAATTGATGTGTTCACCCGCACGATTTTAGGCTACGTCATCTCTTACGCTCACAAACGCAGAGAAGATATGTGCTCTGCCATCGAGCTATTGAAAGTCTCTATCCAAGAAAAGCAAAAGCCCGCCCACACTAAACATGGCTGGCCGCTGCACGGCAAGATTGAAACTGTTCAATATGATTCTGGCGTCTTCAGCTCAAAATTAATGAGCTCTTATCTATTGCACATTGGAGTTAATGGCCGCCAAACACAGCCTAGAAGCCCATGGCAAAATGCTTTTATAGAACGGTTTCATCGCACCTTTAGAGAGTCTTGCTGCACATTCATTCCTGGCTATGAAGGCAGCCGCAATAGTGAAAAGAAAGACTCTACGCCTATTAAGCAATCTGCGGCAATCACTGAAATTGAGTTTAAACGCATAGTAGAAACATTCATCCTAGATAAATATCACCAGCGTCCTCACGGTGGATTAGGGCAATGTACACCTGCGGACATGGCTGAAAATTTTCGCGCCTTAGTCCCCCCGCTTTCCCCTGACGATATTCGCAAGCTTGACCTCTTCCATGGAGTTGAAACTGAATTTACGATTCAAGCGCATAAGGGCATTGTCAAAAATAACATTTGGTATCACGACAAGGCTGAGTCAATCCGCAACCCAAGCAAGCTGGTTAAAATTTATAACAAGCACCATGCCACAGGTAAGCAAGTAAAAGTAAAAGGGTACTCTTCACGAGCTGATGTTTCAGCTATCTCAGTAATTGATCCAGATACGGGTGAACTGTTTAAAGTCCCATCCACCTTATACGACGAGCCAATTTCATTGTCTCAACATCAGGCCAGAACCAAGGCAGGAGGAAAAATAGATCCAGCGACAGCGGTAAATATGATGTCCCCACAACTACAGAGCTATGAAACTAACGATGAAGTAGATGGTGATCCACACCAGCCATTCCTGCCTACTTCAAGTGCCACCTCGACTCAGAGTATGCCGCCTGTGACCCAAAATGAGCTCGAGCAATGCATTACTGACAATGCCGCAGGGCAAAACATGCCTCCTGCACTGGCTCAGCCAGATAACACCGAAAAACCAGCTCCCCCTTTAATAGTTAAGAAGAACGTTAAACCACTTAAAATGTAAGGAAGTCCATGACGATTGGCGAAGTGTCACATGACGCAAATAATTTGGCGAAGCTGTATTGTATGTCTGGTAAATACAAGGCAGCTGAGAAGTCCCTTTTGCATACAATAAAATACCGCTCTTTTGAAACGGGTGGTGCCTTATTGTTGGGTGAGCCAGGTATCGGCAAGACATCACTAGCTAAGAAATTTTTAGAAGAGCATCATCAGGATCCGCTTCCAGAGCACAACAATGTATTTGGTATCTATGTTGAAGTTCCTGGCGGCACTTTGAATGGACTCCATAGTGAGATTCTCAGAGCGCTGGGCGATGAGAACTTCAACGAAGGGAAGCTCGATCAGAAAAAGCGACGGATCATAAAGCTGGTCAATGCCATGGATGTGAAGGTGATCTTTTTAGATGAAGTGCAAGTAGCGCTGCCATCAAGCGGCGTCATGCCCTCCTCTAAATTCATCAAAGACATTAAGGAGCTCATCAACGGAACCCGTTGCAGCTGGGTTTTATGTGGCACACCTGAAGCTAGAGATATTCGAGATGTGGATGAGCAACTTAAAAGTAGGTTCCCTAAGGTCATTGAATTAGATAACTTTTCATTTAAGGGCTACGACAACAAGGTCGATTTTATTGCGATTCTATTCGACTTCCTCTCCACCATGCCGCGAAAATTCCCGCTGTTTAAATGCCTAAATGACTCTTTAGTCGATGAGGGGATCGGCTACTTCAAAGAAGTGGATTACTCAAATGTATTGCGGTTGCTGTGTGCCACTAACGGAAGCCTCAGACGATTAAAGCTTATCCTTATGGATTGCCTGGAGCGCACGGATATCGACGACGAATTAACTAAAGAGATTTTTGCAGAGGCCTACGCCGAGTGTTTCCAAGGAGAAGCCATCAATCCATTCACTGCGGATATGGGGACGGTGAAAAAATTACTCATAGCGAGGGATCTGTATGCCTAACCAACTAGTGATCAGGCCTCGCCCAAATCAAGGGGAAAACCTATTGGGATTTCTCCTGCGTCTGGCGAATGAAAATGGCTATTACCGCCACGGTGCCATTTTTAAAGTGCTTGGACTGAAGCCC
Organism: Pseudoalteromonas sp. T1lg75; assembly: GCF_002964705.1. Classification (GTDB taxonomy): domain Bacteria; phylum Pseudomonadota; class Gammaproteobacteria; order Enterobacterales; family Alteromonadaceae; genus Pseudoalteromonas. Next base: position 8,857 of record NZ_PQCD01000009.1, read on the forward strand.
CAAAAAGGAGCCTTCAATGTATCAAGTGCGCGTTTCAACGAATTTATGGCTGCATTAGCTCACGCCTTGTGTATGGGGACCAACACACTCAAATCCTTATTTTTGCCGACGCATATCGACGACGATCTGCCTTTATCCACCGTCAAGAGCGCACTGTGTCCTACGCTTCATATCTGCAGCACTTGTCTCAGTGGTAAAGATGGGTTTATCCGACATGATTGGCAGAAATGTCACGTCACTCATTGCCAGCGACATAAAGTAGCCTTGATTGATGCTTGCCCTAGTTGCCTCCAAAGCTTGCAGTGGAATGCTGACATATTTGATGGGTGCTCTCATTGCGGATTACGCTGGCATGACTATTGTGCGTTACCTCACCCTTCAATCCCTTCTTATCAATCATATGTAGAGACGTTGCAAGGGGATAAAAAGCAGACCTATCTAGAAGCACTATACTCGGCAGCGCTTATGATTAACAAACCATACCGTTTTTCGAATGACTCTATCGGCTCTTGGAGATTTAACAACAACGAATCTCAAGACCTGTTCAACAAAGGGTATTGGCTACTTGCATCGAAAGAGCACCAAGTTCAGTTCTTTAACGCTCTGCAGCGCTCACTGCGAGACAGTACAACGGCTATTTCTACATCTACGCTCAAATCACTATCCCACCCAATAAAGCAGTTGCCCAATTTACAACTCCCTGCAGCAGCTTTTACTGTGAATATAGACACGCTGCTGCCCTGTAAGGTGTTTTGCTCCTTGAGTGATGTCCAAGCAAGCAAACTCCTAGGTATCACCCCAGCAGAGCTCAATCAATTAGCACGACAAGACGTTATTTCTGCTGCGATTAATAACAAGATGTACACCTACAACCTAGAGCATGTTGATGACTTTCTAGGAACGCTTTTAAACAAGGCTCGATTATCCACCGGAGCAAAGTCTCAGGATTGGTTACCACTCAGTGAATTGGCTATGGAGTCCCAACAATTCTTTTTTAATTTTGGTGAGGCCATTGAGCTTATTTTGAAAGAGAACATTCCCCTGTTTCAGCGGACCACAACACGCTCACTCAAAGAACTTTATGTTTCTAAGAGTGCAATTTACAGTCTGCTAGCTGAGCATGAGCACTCTCAATTCAACCGCCTCTTTTCGCAATCTGAATTAAGGGCATACTTTTGTGTTCAACAGATAAAAATTGATGCTTTAGCCACTTTGTTTGCCTGGGAAAAAGTATGTGTAAACAGAACCTGGGGACAATACACTCACAAAAGCATTCGGGAGTTTATCGATAGTTACCTTTTGTTGGATAAATGGTGCAAGAGCCGCCCTTATCCTAAAGCAACACTCTTTAACTACCTTAAGAGTCAGGGGGTTTTGCCCGTGGAAGGGCATGATGCATATCAGACCAAATTGCACGTCTTCGAAAAGTCAGAAAAGCTGATGGGCAGCATTGCGCTTTTTGAACAATGCTGGCGTAAGTCAAAGCAGCCTTACTTAGAGGTTGAGCCACATTAACACCTAAAATTCATACACCTACAGTGATGAGCGACATTCTCCAGCCAACTCCGTCCGCCTAAAAACGTCACTCCACCAAAAGAGTGTTGCGCTCATTGAAGCCCAACACTCTTTTTTATTTCTTGCTCAAAGTGGCTTAATCCAATTTTTTCTTATACCCTGTAAGGATCACCGTATAACAGGCATACATTTTTATGTAAGCTTATAATTTCACTGAACTTATAGTTTAGTGCTGAGGTGGATTTTTTGCGCGAAATTTACTCTTAAAGTGGATCAGTCAAAAAACTCCTCTTGGACACCTCCCCGTAACCCACTGTTTTTACTAAGTATAGAAGTTTCTCCTTAAATTAAACGCCACACATTCTTGTGAACTTAGCCTTTGCCTTTATCACCGACTGCGCAAACCCATAAAAAGCGCCTAAAGTTATATAGGAAGGCGATCTCGCATCGATGCATTTACAACAATAGAAGGAACCCAATATGCTCTGTATCAGCCTAGATGACGAACATGATATTGGCGTCTTTACCCCCCACGGCCAGCTTTCTGCGGCCGACTTTGTGGCGGCGGTGCGCATCATTGACCCTTATATTGAGCGCCGCGGCCCCTTAAAAGGCCTGATGATAGCCACCCGGCACTTCCCCGGCTGGGATTCATTTGCGGCGCTCTCTGCACACCTGCGTTTTGCACGCGACCACCATAAGCAGATTGGCAGGATAGCCCTGGTCACAGACTCGCCCATGGCCATGCTCGGCGAGCATTTGGCGGCGCACTTTATCAGCGCCGAGATCAAGGCCTTTAAATACGACCAGATAGAGCAGGCCCGAGCCTGGCTGCGCGAGACCCATTAAAAGCCGCTGTTGGGCTGCTCTAAAAATGCCAGCTCCTCGGGTGTCGACTGGCGCCCGAGCAGGGCATTACGATGTGGGTAGCGCCCAAAGCGGTCGATAATCGCCTTGTGCTCCAGCTCATAGGCATAGTTATCCAAAGGCCGAAAGAGATGCTCGGCAAGCACATGAATGGCCGCGCTTTCGCTGTGCATATAGGGCATGTATAAAAAGGTGCGCTCCTGCTCGCTCAACAGCAGGTCGTAGCCCTTGCCCACGGCATGTTGCGCCAGGCACAGGGCCAAGGGATCATAGGCAAAGGCCCCGGCGGTGCCGCGAAACATATTTCGCGAGAATTGATCGAGCACGATAATTTCACAAAGCGCGCCATGGGCACTGCTACGCCAATGATAGAGCTCCCCCCGACTGGCGGCGCGGTGCGTCTTGGCAAACAGCTCGGTAACCCTGGCATCGAAGGTCGCACTCTTTTTAAACCAGTCCTCGCTGTTGCATTGGTTAAACCAGAAATCATACACGGAATGAAAGTCCATAGACCCCCCTCAAAGTTAACACCTAGGCTGCTAATGACAGTCTAGTCAAATCCGGCCCTCAGGTGATGACTATAAAGCCATCTATTTTTGCCCACCGCCCCTGCCCACTGCCGCCCAGCTCTGTTCCTGCGCTGCGCACCGTCGTAAAAGACTTGCAGATGCCCAGGCAAGTGCCGCACTATGTGGACGAACTTGCCAAGCGATGTAAGATAACCCCATTTATAAATGTTGCCGTATAAGGATTCAGTATGAGTGTTCAGAATCACAAAAACGATTTGCCGGTCGCCAAAAAGCCAGACTCAAGTGTCAACAAAAACACCCAAAGTATTTGGGCTCAGGAAATCGATTTTGATCTGTGTCGTAAGCTCGACTTGGGCGTTGGCGCCAAGGGCACGCTGATGACCAAACTCGGCATAGAAATCAGCGAAATCGGCCCGGATTACCTGGTGGCCACCATGCCAATCAGCAACGAGCTCTACAACCCCATCGGCATGGTGCACGGCGGCGCCTATGTGGTACTGGCCGAAACCGTCGCCAGCTACGCCGCCAACTTTGTTGTCGATACCAGCAAATACTACTGCGTCGGCCAAGAGATCAACGCCAACCACCTTAAAGCCTCACGTACTGGCACACTCAAAGCTGTGACCAAACCCGTGCACCTAGGCGGCCGCTCATCGGTGTGGGAGATTAAGATTTACAACAGCGCCGGGGACTTGTGTTGCATTTCAAGGATGACGGCGGCTGTGGTGGAGAAAAGAAGTAAAAGCGCAGGGCTTTAGGGCGGGGTTGTTTACCTGTAGGTCAGACTTCAGTCTGACAATAAATAGGTGACCTTGCGAAAGGCGCTTTGAATTTAGATCTTGTCGCGGTGGCGACGACACCCTGAGATACAAATCACCTTAGGTGCAAGTAACTCGTCCCTGAAGCTGGGTTCCTGTCGGCATCCTTGCCTTCACTTCCTCGTCCTGCGACGATTATCAATCGTCGGTCACTCGTCACCCTTTGGAAACCCCGCGAACCCGTGATTCGCTAATGCTTCCGAACTCGGGTTTTGTTAAACGTTTTGTTTTGCTTTCAACACAGTTTAACGAGGTGTCCTACCTCGGTAAACCTAGCTCGATAGCCCTATCTCGCTGTTTCTAGCACTCTCAACAACAAAAGCCGATTTCTACAGCGCGAATCAAAACGGGAGATCGATACCTGTTAGTTGTGAGGTGTCCGAGAAGGCGCTAAGTGCGAAAAGCGGGCTGTAGGAACGCCCTAATAACAGGCAAAAAATTGTTTGCTAAAATGTTGAGGAACGAAAACAGCAAACTGTTTTTAGTCCTTATTTATTAGCTTGTTAGGCATACTTTGCTTCACTACTAACCAAAATGCAATAGAAGCTGACACACCGACATATGTAAAAAATAACGTAGCTGATATTAAGTTTGGATAATGACCACCCATTAAGTAATCGAAAGGGATTAACAGTGATGGAATTGAACCAACTAATATATACCAGCCAATCGTTTGTTTATGGTAATGCTTTAGCCAAAAATGACTTGGGATTCCCCAAATAACTACAGCTAAAAGGACAATACCAGCCCCCATAACAGATACAAAAATAAACGCGGTAAACTCTGGAGTTGAATTCGCAATCCACATTAAGTAAATAATTGCGTTTGCAAATCCAGTAAATGTAGCAGCCAATGTTGCAATTAGTAGCGATCTATCCATGTATGCCTAACGCCGTAATAAAAGGCACAAAATAGCAGGCTAAAATTAGCGACGAAGGAGCACAAGCCTGCTGTTTTGTGTCCTTTGTTTAATTACTTTGTTAGCTTTCAATAGCATAGCTAAGCTTTATATTGAGCTTTTGTTTTAAAAATAAATGGGCTTTCTCGAAAAACTGAATTGCTGCACCCGATGGCTCAAATTGACAAGCAATCAAGATTGAAATAGCGTCACCATCACATTCAGGAAAGTCACTAAAAATTTGACCTGATTCGACAAAAGCAATGTACGTATTCAACTTTTGCTGCAATACAAGTAAATGTTCTTGTGGGGCTGACCAGTCGAGATGATCTGTGATTACTAAAACTAGATCCTCATAGCCATTACCGTGAATCACTGAATCAATGACACCTGTATCTGTTATCGCCATACTCACCTTGAAAGCTAACATGTTTATAGCGAGCTAATCGCGCGTTTTTCTACCGAAACACTGCTCGCTTTTATGATTGGTCTATTTGTATCAAACAATGTAAGTTGCTGCCACTTTTAGGATTCATTCACTATAAGAATATTGTGTATGGGATAAAAAAGAGCGCTTGGGTCGTTTTCCTGAATATGCACGCAAATTGCGTTATAAACGGTTTATTTGAAAATTATCAACGGCCGCTTCGCTCTAATCGAAGTTACAGTTTGCGTTAACCTAAATTGAAACGCAGGCGTATCAGCCTAATCCCGTTTAAATTCGCGCTGGAGAAATCGGCTTTTGCTGTGAAGCGTGGCTAAGACAGCGAGGCACGATGCCGAGCTAGATTTATCGGCACAGGGAAGTGCCGTTAAATCGTGTCGCAGCCTAAGCGGAGCGTTTAGCAAAAACCTGAGTTCGTAAGCACTGGCGAATTACGGGCGCCTCGGGGTTCCAAGGGGCGGTTGGCGTAAACCGCCCCTTGGTTGGAGTCGCCAACGCGACAAGAACTCACTGTGAAAAGCTGTGGGGAGTTTTAACGGAAGAAGTGAGTATAGAGACGCGATTGACCTTTGAAGTCTGTATGAAGGGTTAGAGGCATTATAAAGGCCGCATAGCGGCCTTTGGTTTGTTTGTAGGAAGCTGAGAGCTTACAAGCAAGGTTGCCTGCATCACCACCCTGCAAGGAATTCGTCCCTGAAGCTTGGTCCCGGCTCGGCATCCGTTGCCTCGCGCTCGAGCCTGAAATAGCTCCACGCTTTCGCTATTTCCGGGCGGCTCTCGCCCCTCACGCCGTGAAGGTGGTCTTCTCAACTTTCAGGCACAAAAAAGGCCGCTAAAAGCGGCCTTTTTTCTCGAGAGTAACTATTACTCTACGATTGATGCTACAACACCAGCACCAACTGTACGACCACCTTCACGGATCGCGAAACGTAGAC
>NZ_PQCD01000051.1 GCF_002964705.1 Pseudoalteromonas sp. T1lg75
TACTAATTACCCGTGAGGCTTAACCATACAACACCAAAATGGTGTGAGACTGTTAAGTTAGAAGTTAGAAATTAAGACTGAAGTAGACACTTACTTATTGCTTTGAAATAAAGAGCAGCTTTCCGAATTAATACTGATTGCGATAGCGATTAGTAACCAACTTTGCTTGGTGATAATAGCGTTCTGGACCCACCTGACCCCATGCCGAACTCAGAAGTGAAACGGAACTGCGCCGATGATAGTGTGGCATTTGCCATGTGAAAGTAGGTCATCACCAGGCTCCTAATTAAAGAAAGCCCGGCTCAAAGAGCCGGGTTTTTTAGAGCAAAAAAAGAATTTACAAGTTTTTGCTTGGCGACCATAGCGTTTTGGAACCACCTGACCCCATGCCGAACTCAGAAGTGAAACGAAACAGCGTCGATGATAGTGTGGCATTTGCCATGTG
>NZ_PQCD01000052.1 GCF_002964705.1 Pseudoalteromonas sp. T1lg75
AATCTGCTGTTAGAACTCAACCTGTACGAGTGCCCACACAGATGATTGCTTCATATTTTTAAAGAACAGGTCCGGTTACCCGGTTTCGAGCTGCTTTCGCGTCTCGAGGGCTGTGCATTCTACTCAACCCTGATTTGTTGTCAACACTTAATTTTGAGAAAGTTTAATGTTTTTCAAAACTCAGATGTCACCAGTTACGTCAGTTGTACGGAAGTAGAACTGTGGACGGTAGCCTTTGAAGAATGGCGTGTGACGGCCACCTTCGTCTTTAGAAAGTACGTATACTTCTGCTTCGAACTTAGTGTGCGGGTTGATTGAACCAGGAGCAGCTAGTACTTGGCCACGCTCAACTTCGTCACGCTTAGTACCACGTAGAAGGGCACCGATGTTCTCACCAGCACGACCTTCGTCTAGAAGCTTACGGAACATTTCTACACCAGTACAAGTTGTCTTCGTAGTTTCTTTGATACCTACGATTTCAACTTCGTCGTTCACGTTGATGATACCGGCTTCAACACGACCAGTTACA
>NZ_PQCD01000053.1:0-180 GCF_002964705.1 Pseudoalteromonas sp. T1lg75
AATTATTTATCGCCAGTTGAGTTTGCTAAACGGGCCGCTTAATATGAATTATCTCATTGAATGAATGGTACTAATTCAGGGGAAAGGTCAAGATTTACAAATATATTGATATTTTCTAGATAAACTCTTTTCAGTCTGCAGTCGGATACTTTTAGGGATAACAAGGCGAATTTACGCGTC
>NZ_PQCD01000053.1:190-189961 GCF_002964705.1 Pseudoalteromonas sp. T1lg75
GATTTACAAATATATTGATATTTTCTAGATAAACTCTTTTCAGTCTGCAGTCGGATACTTTTAGGGATAACAAGGCGAATTTACGCGTCAATAGCTGGCCTATTGCAAGTGAATTCAACGCAGTTAGCTTTGAAAGTAGCCACTGGAGATAGATTTATTAGCCAGAGTTCAGGTTATTTATGTTTTGTGGCTTTCTATGATAGTCAATTAGATTACCTTTTTTATCTAATTCAAAGTCACAACAGCGGTCAAATAACACTTTTAAATCAGCACGACTCTTTTGCATTCTGGATTTAAAGGTGGAGTAACTTACCCCAAGCTGTTCAGCTTGTTGTTTTTGCGAGTAGCCTTCTAAGTCAATTTTTCTTATTAAATCAGCTTCATCCTCGGGCATGGCCTGCAGAAATGGCTCTATGCATTTAATTAAATCAGCACGAATATTTGCGTCTTGTTTTTCAATCACTTCTATTAAATCAGTGTGCTGGTGTTTATTGTGTTTTCGATAAAAATCTATAATGGCGTGATTGGCAATTTGGAAAAGCCAAGGCTTGATACTGGCCCGATCTTTTAGCTGGTGGATCTGCAAATGTGTTTTTAACAAGATGTCTTGTAATAATTCTTCGGCATCAGCTGGGTTAGACACTTTCGAAAGTAAAAAAGCGTGCAGGCTATGTTTGTACTCGGCCCAAATTTGCTCAATAGACATAACGCAGAAGCTGTTGGTTTAAAACACTTGTATCTTAAACCACAACTTGGGTAACTGAAAGTTTAACGTATAGGCATAGCCGCTAAGCGAAGAGCTTCAACCCTTAATTCAGAGTTAGGGGGTTGGGCCCTAGTGGATGTTCCCACACCCTCTTCTGTCCTCACAGCTTAACTCAGGTGTATTTGTTTGATTTCCCGCTTTAAAGCACCGCTGTCAGCGGCCTGACTCCAAAAGCTTCTCACAAACCCCCTTAACACAGCGTTCAGTAACTGACGCTAGTTAACCTCTTCATTATGTTCACTAAAATACCGGCCGCGCTGTAGCCGCCATTGGCCGTCCAGGCTCTGGCACATGGCATAGCGAAAATAGGGCTGGATGCCGGGCCAGTGATAGCGCAGGTCGCTGAACCACACGCAGCTTTGCTCTGCCGATGTCTTTTTTGCTAACACCACCGGGTACTCGGCAAAGTCTCTAAAGGCCTTGAAGTCTGGGTGTTGCCACGCCTGGTGAATAACTGGGTCGGAGTGCGCCGGCAGTGTGTAGCTGCGCCATTGTAAAGTGCCCGCCTCGGTATAGGCCTCGGCAAAGCCCTTTACCCCAGCGGCGTGTGACAGGCTATCCGCCAGCGGGTCTGTTGTGAACTTACTATATGCCTGATAAATGTGTTCCTCGTCTTCGCTCAGCACCTGCCAATAAAGGGGTGAAAAAGGCTGTGGCAGCAAGCGACTACCTGCCGCGGGAGCAGGTAGTTGCTGCTGTATTTGCGCCATTAAAGTGAGTTTTATGCCGAGCACAGTCGCAAGATAGAGCAAGGGCGGGCTCAAGGCCGCCAGGCGAAAGCGCTTTTTACGCCACATTTTTTTTCGGCAAATATAAAAAAGCAACCCGGCCAGTATCACGCTCAGGGTGAAGTAGGGATCGATGATAAACAAGAGGTCCCAGCTGATCTTGTCGTCGGACAAAGGCGCAAACCAGCGGGTGCCGAACACGGTTAAGGTATCTGCAACTAGGTGCGAGAGAATAGCCAGCCAACAGATGGTAAAGACCAGTGCGGCGTTTGCCAGACGCAGCAATTTACACAAGAGGTAACTTATCAGCGCAGCCCATACGGGGGAGAGCAGCAAGGAATGGGTTTCAGCCCTATGCCAATAGGCCAGAAAGTCTAACGGGTTGAGCCAAAAGAGCAGGTAGTCAATGTCCGGAAAAAGGGCCACCGCAGCGCCGATCGCGGCCCTGAGTTTCCAGTCAGTCTTTGTGCAGGTGTCTGCGCCGGCATCTTCCGATAACGGCTTAGCTGCGGGCAACTGGGCGACAAGAGCGCCAATTAATACATGGGTGAGGGGATCCAAGGCTAGGTTGCTCGGCCCGGGTGGGAGAAAAAGCGATGGCCGGTATGGAGTCCCTTTAGCAAGCCTGCCAACAGGGATCTGGTTTTAGCATTATCGGCACTGTTATCGCTTAAAAAGAAATAAAAGCTGCTCAGGTAGGCGCTGGTGAGCGCAATCTCATCGGCCACCTTGGCCAACCCTTGTTGTCGGCGTGCCGCGGCTTCTCTGAACCACTGCACGGTGCGGCTGACGCGGGTCACACCATGAGCCTGCAGGTGAAAGTGCCCAGGCTCTAGTTTATAGCGCATAATATCGCGCACCACGGCTTTGTAAGGAGCCAGATAATGAAACCAGCTCATGATGCAATTGAGGGTGCGCTCTTGCTCTGAGCCCCGTCTACCGGCCTCGGTATCGGCGTATTCGAGCATGGCTTGGTCGGCGCGGTCGAATAAGGCTTCGGCGAGATCGTCCTTGGAACGAAAGTGCCTGTGTATATCGCCTAAGCCACAGTTGAGGGAGGCGGCTAACTCATGCAGCGAGAAGCTATCCCAGCTCGATTGCAATGCTAATACAATGGCACGATCAAGGATGGTCTGGGGTGAAAGCGTATAGGCAGCCATTGAAAGAACGCCTTGGGTAAAAGCCGGTTGATGTTGTTTTTAGTATAGGTAGCAGCGGGCGCAGCAGCAACTGGGTCCCTAGCGTGCCTTATCCTGCAGCGCTCTCAGTTACAGGGAGAAGCAGACAAACTGAACAGGTTTTTAGGCGCCGTGGCCAGGCTTTTCTTTTGCTGTAGTAGAGCAGAACCTGTGTATTCAAAAGAGGGAGAAGGTGACTGGTTCGGCAGGGGGGCCCGCCCGGTTGTGCCAAGCGAGGGGCTGGGCTCTTCTTATCTGAAACAGCAAAGTAGATTGCTGCGACAATATTGCGCTATGTGTATCTAAAACCTATGCTTTTTATATCTGCCTGGCTCGAAATTTGATAAGCAAATGGAAAACCTGACGATTGCAATGGCCGGTTTAACCGCCATTATTCTTTTTATTTTTGGGCTTCAGAATTTTTCTCGGGAAATTGAAAGCATCTCTGGCGAGCGCTTTCGTAAGTCGCTTAGCCGAGCGACGCGCATACCCATACTCGGCGTCTTTATTGGCGCCATCGTTACCGCTTTAATTCAGTCCAGCTCTGCCACCTCGGTGATCACCATTAGTTTAGTTAACGCCGGCGTTTTAACCTTTAAGAACAGTGTGGGCATTATTTTCGGCTCCAACGTGGGCACCACAATAACGGCGCAGTTGGTGGCCTTTAAGCTTACCGTATTTGCACCCGTGTTTATCATGATCGGATTCTTTTTATCCCTTACCCGCAATCGTTTTTCTATCTTTGGCAAGACCATTTTCTATTTTGGTTTTGTGTTTTTCAGCCTCAATCTGATCTCTTCTTCTTTGGCGCCATTGCAAAATAATCCGGCATTAATCGAAATTTTAACGCATCCGCAAAACCCTCTGATTGCGATTTTGGTCGGCTGTATTTTTACGGCCTTGGTGCAATCCAGCTCGGTCACAACGGGTCTGGCTATTATCTTCACGCAACAGGGTGTTTTGGGTCTTGAGAATGCGGTGCCCATCATCATGGGGGCAAATATTGGCACCACGGCAACGGCCATGATCGCTGTGTTTGGAATGGATATCGCCGCTAAAAAAGCAGCCTTGAGTCACTTTTTGTTTAATGTGGGTGGGGTGTTGTTGTTTTTGCCCGCCATTTTACTGTTTGGCCACAGGTTAAGTGACGTGACCATGGACCCAGCCATTGCCTTGGCTAACATTCACTTCATATTCAACGTGGTTGCCAGCCTCATATTTATTATTTTTCTGACGCCTTTTACCCGCTTTGTCGACTTTTTGCTGGGTGAAGGGAAAATGGATTTTGAGCGCCTTGAGCTGCCAACCTATCAAGAAGATGAAGAGTTTCAGCTTATCGTGGACAGGCTTGAAGCGGGTAACCAACAGTTGCTCAACTTTTTAAAGGAGAACTACAACCTCGTCACCCTAAGCTTAGAAACAAACTACATGAGTATTCAGGACACGGCGCAAAAACGCATTGAATACGTCAACTTCATTGAAAAAGAGTACATGACTTACTTCACCTCGTTGTTAAGCAAGATGAAGGATGAAGAGCAGTCGAGAGAGCTGATAATACAAATTAATCGCTATGATTATCTGTTCCAGATCCATGACTCAATTACCGATCTGTTTGAGAGTAAGCGCATCATGAGCAAACAATTTATCGAGTTAAAAAGTGATATTTTGATTCTGGTGAGAGAGCTATCGAGCGATACATTGAATCTTTTTACCCAAACCAGTGAGCATTTAGAAGAGCCAAAAAATGAGGAAATTGAGAAGTCGGCCAAGTTGTTGCAGCTGCATTTAAATCAGGCCCACCGCAAGCTGTTATTGTTACTTGCCGATACCAATAGAAAAGATGCAGGGGCGCTCACCAACTTTGTTACTTACTCGCAACGCCTCAAAGATAAATTAATAAATTTCCACAAGGTGTCTTCACACATAACCGCCGAATTATGACGCGCTGGCAAGGGAAGATAACGGGAGTTCTTGGTCGCCTCGCCACTGCCATTATAGTCTTTGCCCCGATACTCCTTTTACCGCCTTTGGATGAACCAAAACGCCGGTGGTGTAGTATCTTTGCTTATGATCATAACCAGCTGAGCGCTTGCAGTAGCGCATCAAACAGGAGCACGCATGTTAAATATGGATTTTGCCGAGAAGTTAGCGATTAAAACGGCAGAGCAACCCTGGCTGGCAAGCCCAGCCAAAGGGGTGTGGCGCAAGCCATTGGAGCGCGAAGGCAAAGAGTCGGGGCACACCACAAGCATAGTTAAATACGAGGCGGGCTCGCGTTTTAATCCGCATCCTCATCCTCTGGGCGAGGAGATCTTTGTGCTTGAGGGGGTGTTTTCAGACGAGCACGGCGATTACCCGGCAGGCACCTACATTCGTAATCCGCCTAAGAGTGTGCATGCGCCCTTTAGTAAAGAAGGCTGCGTGCTCTTTGTGAAGCTCAATCAGTTTGATGAAAAGGATACGCAAACGGTGCGCATCAACACCCGGGCAACACAGTGGCAACCGGGGCAGGGCGGCCTTGAAGTGATGCCACTGCACACCTTTGAGCATGAACATACGGCCCTGGTCAAATGGCCCAAGGGCGAGCGCTTTGTGCCTCATAAGCACTTTGGCGGCGAAGAGGTTTTAGTGCTTAGCGGCGAGTTTTGCGATGAGTTTGGTCGTTATCCGCAGGGCACCTGGCTGCGCAGCCCGCATATGAGTGAGCACACGCCGTACGTAAACGAAGAAACGGTGATCTTGGTGAAGGTAGGGCATGTGCCTTTTCGCTATTAGCCTTGGCGCAATACCTGCGGCCCGGCTAGGTGGTTCAATTAAGGAACCGGCGCTGGTTTTGCACCCGTTTTTATTATCATGCTCCTTTTAACACCGGGATATATCTGGTTAGATAGGGCTGCAAACGCATTGCAATAAAGACAATAAGTAACAACGCAATGTGATAAATTTCGAATGAAACGTCGGCAGATTTGCAGGTGCTGCAGGCCTGGTGTATCAGTTGTCTGCCTATCGGCGTGATCTTATAAATAAAAAATAATCGAGGTAACAATGAAATCATTAATTCACTTTCTTGCGGCAATCACGCTTGCGTTTAGCTCTGCGGTCTTTGCCCATGTCGATTTGAAAACCAGCGTGCCCGCTGATAAGGCCACGCTAGCGCAAACACCCGAGCTTTTATCACTCACTTTTACCAAAGAAGTGCGCTTGGTGAAGGTATCACTAAAAAATGCGCAGGGTGAGGCCATTAAATTTGGCTTTAAGCCCACTAAGGAAGCGAGTCTTGAGCATTCCTGGGCACTTCCTGAACTTGCGCCCTCAAACTATCAGGTTGATATGATTTTTCTTGGCCAAGACGGCCATAAAATGAAAAGCAGCGTTAGCTTTGTTGTGAACTAAGCAAGGCTAATACCCAGTGATGGACGTGTTTATCTGGAATACCATCATTGTGCTATCGAAAATGGCCTTTTATGCAGGCTTTGCCGGTGTTGCCGGTTATGCCTTCTTGGGTCAGGTGTTTGCCCATGAAAAGGACCCCGCACGGCTAGGCGTATTGAGCGGCATTTGCCTGCCATTATCCCTGGTTATGCTTGCCTTTGCCGGCAATGCTGTTTGGTTTTTTGCCAATACCGGTGCCATGGCAGAAGACGGCATTGGCGGCGCGTTCGATGGCTTTATCCTGGAAATTATGTGGGATTCATCCATAGGTGAAGCGACCCAGGTGAGAGTCCTGGGCTGCCTGGCTGCCTTAGGGGCGGTGATGCTATTGGCGTGCTCTGCCAAAGCCACACTAGTTAAATGGGCGCGCCATGGCCTGTTTGCTGCCAGCTTATTAATGCTTGCCTACTCCTTTACCTTGGTCGGGCATGTTTCTGAGTTAACGGCGCTAGAAAAAGCGCTTTTAATGGTGCATGTCGTGGTGATGGCCTGGTGGTTTGGGGCCCTGTATCCGCTTAATCATGCCGTTGAGGTGCTCAATGATGATGGGCTAATAGCCCTGATGAACCGCTTTTCACGGCAGGCTAGTGTATTGGTTGGTGTTTTACTCTTGGCTGGCACCTATTTGGCGTTTCAATTGCTCAGCAGCCCTCAGGCACTGTTTGCGTCGAGTTACGGACAAACCTTACTGATTAAGCTAGTGTTAGTGCTGTGTATATTGGCGCTGGCCGCCAGGCACAAGTTTATACTCGTTCCTCGGCTTAACAACCCGGATGGGCGGGCGGTGTTAGCTAACTCCATCACTCTAGAGATGGTCATCGCAGGGGCCATTTTGGCCGTAACCGCTTGCTTGACCAGTGTGGTAGGCCCTACTAACTAAAACAATAAAAAGAGAAGCATAATGAAATTACTATCCGCATTTTTATTCCTGCTGGCAACGACCAGCGTTGCCGTGCAAGCCCAGGGTGGCGATGAAAAAGACGCGAAACTGTTCAAAGGGTTGGACACGACCGCGGCCAAGGCGGTGCTAACCTTTAAACAGGCCCTTAAAAGCGGTGATAAGGCGCTCGCCAAGGCACAGCTTGCCGATGATATTATTATTTTCGAGGGCGGGCGCGTAGAGCGCAGTGCCGACGAATATGCGCATCATCATATGTTATCCGATATGAAATACCTGAAAATGATGGAATCAAAAACACTGGAACATCAGGTTGAGGTTTTCGGTAACACGGCGGTTTCTGTTTCACGCAGCCATACCAAAGGCACCTATAAGGATAAGCAATACGATTATGAGGGCATGGAAACCATAGTGCTGGAGCAACAAGACGGACAGTGGAAAATCAAGCATATTCACTGGTCTAACTAAGCCCTGGCGCCACTGTAGCCCTGGTTCTGGCTGCCAGGCCAGACGCACTCGCAAGTGATTGCATTCAAGTGATTACCTTGATGCATAACGCTCACAAAAAAAGCGCCCTAAGGCGCTTTTTTATTGCTCTTGCTCGCCATTGGCGCAGGCAAGCGCTAAATGGCCGTGAGACTGTGCTCCAGCATGGCCTTAATCTGGGCCACAATTTTTGCTTCCACTTCAGGTTCAAACTGGGCAATACGCGGGGTGTGAAGATGCCCGGTGGGAATGTCGGAATCGAGCTCGTTGCGCAGGCGAATACTGCGATAGGAGATCTCGTTCGATAAATAGCCGCCACCGCCGCCGTTAACCGCAATGGCGTTTTTAAGCTCTTCCAAGGTCTTGGGCTCAAAGGTTTTCTCCAACGTGGTGACCTTGTGGTTGTCGATGATTTTATATGGACCCTTGGCCTGTTGCATTTGCGTTACCGGCAGGCTGAACTGCACAAACTCATCGCCGGGTAAGGGGCGGCCATTGAGGCTGGAAATTTTCGGCGCGGTTTGCGTGCCGCCATAAACGATATTGGCGTTATCCGGAGCGGTAACACTGCGGCGCTTACCGGGAAAGCGCTCAAGGTCGAAGTCTTTGCGGCCCATGCTCACGGTGACCACCATATCAACGCTATTCAGGGCGTAGTAGGGGGCGAGAATTTCTTCAATTAATCCCTGGTCAAAGTCTTCATAACGCACCGGGATCATCACGGTGTTGATTTCCGCCTGTACGCCCTTAAAACTGATCACCTGGCCATCGAGTAACAGCGCGGCTACGCCGGAGGGGTTGCTTTGGTTAATGTTCCTGTCGAGCAAGAAGGGATCAAAGCCGGTGAGAAGGATTTTTTTGGCCGTGCCTTTAGTGTATTCCAGGTCGTTACGGCCGCGGCTGCCGTGCTCTAACAGACTTAGCAAGGCGGCTTGCTCGGCCTCACTGAGCGCAAATGCGGGTTTAACCGAGCGCATCACCTTGCTAGATTGCAGGCGAGCCCAATAGAGTTCGCGATCATCATAACTATTTGTGCTGGTCAGGCGTTGTTTGGCGCTTTGCCATAGTTCGCTGGCATGGGCGTGAACCCGAACTTTGGCTTCGGCATAGCTTTTGGCCGTTTGCCACTGCTGCTCAAATTGACTGATATCAGTGCTAAAGGCGCTTAATACCTGGGGCATGGCGCTGGTGGCTTTTTCAATGCGCAGTTCTTCAACGGTGAGGTTGGCCGCAAACGCTGGGAAGGTGGATAAAATAACGCCAGAGGCTAGTAGTGCTTTGATCATAGTGGTCCTGTACAGTGTCAATGCCTAGTTGGATGCTTGCGTTACTATCCTATGTCTCATTGCCCTGCGCAAATAAATCGGTCGGGTGTTTTGGCGTGGTGGTGATTGAGCATTGCTGCGGTATTACCTACAATAGCGGCCACATTCATAATTTAAGAAAAATCACCATGACAGATACAAGTGCAAAGCCCGCTATCCCAGATATGCTTTCTATCAACCCGCGTAGCAAGTTCTACAACGAAGAAATTCTAAAGCATGAGATTGGCGTGCGTTTTAACGGCAAAGAGCGTTTCGACGTAGAAGAATACTGCATCAGCGAAGGTTGGATTAAGGTAGCCTCACCGAAAGCGCTAGACCGTCGCGGCCAACCACTACTGCTTAAAAGCAAAGGCACGGTAGAAGTTTTCTATCGTTAAGCCGTAGGGTTATCCCAGAATTTTAAAAGCAGGCTGCAATTGGCCTGCTTTTTTGGTTTAGTGAGTACTTGGTCGAATAAATCAATTCTGTTTCTTTACTAATCACATTTACCTTTAACATTCGGTCAACTTACTCTGTCCTTAAATTCAGACCCATGCCAAAATAGGCCTGTTGTAGTTATGTAATTAAAGGGATTTATGAGTAACTTACTCCTTTCTATCACGCCTGCTCTTTTGATGGCCAGCGGCATCTTTCTTGTTATAGGAATGTTGTATTTTACGTTGCGCCGCCATCAACGAAGAAAAAAGTTACCGCTAGACGGTGGCAAGTTAATTCGAATGCCCGCACAACGAATAAATGAAGAATTAATAGATGTAGGCGCGGACATTTTAAGTCTTGCTGGCATCTTAACAGCGACTATTTTACTACCTTTTGTAATTGTAGGAATTCAACAGATAGAGCTTTCTTCTCCCCTGTTTATAGGCGCAATGTTTGGTTCGGTTATTGGTGTATTTTATGGCTTAGCCAAAGTTCGGCGCGCAGTTAAAAAACAAATAAAACTTAGACTTGGTCGTGATGCAGAGTTAGCATCAGCCAGTGAGTTAATGAAGCTGCAAGCAAATGGGTATCAGGTATTTCATGATGTTCAAGCCGACGGTTTTAATATTGATCACCTTGCAGTTGGACCTCAGGGGATTTTTGCCGTTGAAACAAAAGGGCGGCACAAGCGGGTTGCCGATGAAGAGAATGGTAAAAAAGCCTATGTCATGTTTTATAAAGATGGCTTATTACAGTTTCCCTCTTGGCAGGAGCGAGAACCACTAGAACAAGCCCAACGCCAAGCTAAATGGGTCAATGATTGGCTAATTAAAGCCACTGGGGTGGCTCATTTACAGACGACCCCTGTCCTTGCTTTTCCTGGCTGGTGGGTTGAAGCTAAAACTAAACCACCATTCCCGATTGTGAATCATAAACAACTTCATAAAACGATATTGAGTATGCGTATTTGCCCCTTGAGTGACGCAGAAATCTCGCAAATAAGCTATCAAATAGTGCAGCGTTGCACCCAAGGTGATTAAAATTATGCATGTTGATCCAGCCTTACTTGAGCGAGTCGAGGATAAGCTTAATAACCAAAATGCCGTGAAGGCAGGGCTCGCGGGGGCGCTCTGGAGTATGCCTTTACTGGTGATTTGGTATGCCGTGTATTACTTCGCGCCCGCTTTTTCACCCATGATGCTGTTTATTAGCGGGGCTCTTATTGGTGTTATGGTGCGCTATCATGGCCAAGGCTATGGACGCCGTTTTGCTGTAATTGGCTTTCTTACCCACCTGATCCTGGTGGTGGTGGCCATCAATATCGGCATTGTGATCACCAGCACCATCTGGGGCGTCATTCTGCTTGGCTTGTATCTCTCGGGCGCCTGGGCGGCGGCGTTTTTTGCGCGTAAAGGTATTCCCTTAACCCAAAACAAGGCCTTTTATGTCTTAACCGAGCAACAGGCCCATTCCAGCGACACCCTGCTGAAAAACCGCTGGTATGTGGCTGTGCCGCTGTTGCTGCTGGTGGCTTCGCTGACCAATGTGGCGACGGCATTTGGAATTCACATCTTCCACGGCATTTATCAGCAGGTGGCAGCCGCCGAGGGCTATCAGCAAGAGCTGGAGCGTCATCGCGCTAAGGCCATCGATGTGACACCTAACAGTCTGGATAAGCTCACCACCCAAGAAGCCTTGTTCTACGCCTATAGCTACTATACTGGCCGCCATGTTAATGCCCGAGGCCAGTATAAAGGTGAGTACCCACTTTCAACCTTTAAGGCAAAAACCATACTCAATTACCTGGTTAAGTATCGCCAGGAGCCCAGGGCCGCCTTTATTTTAGCGCGGGTAGATGAGGGGGCGCGGCGGGCCGATATGCTGCAAACGGCCATCTCACAAGGCGACCAATATGCAAAATTTTACTCCGTGGTTGCCTATGGCTGCACCAGCGAAGAAAAACGGGCCAAGCAACTTTTGGCGGGCATGCAAAGGTTGGTGAAAGAGGAGCCCATCGCCTCAGACATCAACACCCTGATGCATTATGGCTTTGGCTATATGTGCGACGAACTCGGTGATGCAGACTTTGAACTGCGCTTTCTTCGCGATTATTCGCCTAAGTCATAGCTTGCTTTATTTATCGGCTTGTCCAGAACTGCTACTCTACACCTATAAGAGTTTAAGTGAGTAATGACCATGATCAATGACAACGACATTATTGAAACCCTCGAAGAGCTTGAAGCGTTTTTGCGTTTAGTTGAAAACGGCGGTTTGGGGCTAGATAAGGCCACAGGGATTGCTTTGGCCACCAATAATGCCGATGGCCGCCCCTTTGTGGCCGTGCTGGATGACAATCACCAGCTTCTGTATGGCCGTTGGGTGAGCGCCTATGTGTATGAAAATGGCAAAGAAATGATCCAAAACGCACCGCAAAGAAGACACTAAGTTTGTTCTGCTCGGCGACCGACAATATGTGTTAGGCCGCGGGCGCACAAGCAAGTTATGCAATATAAGCCTGTGTGATTAAAACTTCACACCGGCTTTTTATTGGCGGTGAGTTTGCTAACGCTGTCGGCAGTTGCTTCATCTATAAAGCATTTACTTTACACAAAAAGTAGCTTAGTCTTTTTAGGCTATTTTAATTGAGAGTGTTATGTTTAGACTGGTTTCACAGGTATTGGTTATTGCAGCCGTGCTGATTGCTCTGCTTGGGCAGGCATTCGCGTATTCTGCGATGACGTGTGAAACGACTATGGACGCTCATCAATCTCATGTAGCCATGAATATGGCCACCGAGCACACTCAGATGCAGCATCATCAAGGCATGGATCACGGCGATACAGCCATGAGCTCAGCTATGATGGATGACTGTTGTGAGGTGCAGTGTGTTTGCCCGGCAAGCGCCTGTGCATCGGTGACCCTTGTCAATTCCTCTACCGCCATGGCCGACGTGATTGCCGTCAGTGAAGCTGTTATTAGCGCCACCCCCACGCAGCCACGCGCGATTCAAACGTCTCTTTTTCGCCCCCCCATTTTTGCCTAACACAGGATTAATGCGTCAAAAATCTGCTCTAAGATGATGAGCACTTTTGTGATAATACACGCTTAGGCGTGGTGAAAAGCCAGCGTTTGCTGGGGGCTAAAATGATTAAAAAGTTTTTAAAAGTAGCAGTGTTCGTACTGCTTTTACCGAGTGTTGTTCATGCCAATGAGCACAGCAACAAGCATGATGTTGTAGAGCTGTTGGTGTACAAAACACCGACCTGTGGTTGCTGTAAAAAATGGATCTCCCATATCGAGAGTGAGGGATTCATTACCTATGCAAAAGACTATCTGGATATCAGTCCGGTCAAAGCCAAACTTGGCATCGCTGCCAATTATCGCTCCTGCCACAGTGCCATTTCACGCGATGGTTTTGCCTTTGAGGGCCATGTTCCCGCGAAGTTTATCCGGCAATTTCTAAAAGAAGATCACACCGATGCCATTGGCCTGTCGGTTCCTGCTATGCCCCTGGGGTCGCCGGGGATGGAAGTGGGAGACAGGTTTACGCCCTATCAGGTGCTTATCCTCTACAAAGATGGCAGCAGCAAAGTCTATGCCGAGGTTAAAACCTATGAGGAGCAGTTCTAATGACTAGCCACCCTTTTAGCGCTTCCTCCTGGCTGTTAGCTATCGCCGTCGCCACCGGTTCGCAGGTGGCGACAGCACAGCAAGCGATCACCCTTGAACAAGCGGTCATGATGGCGCAACAAAATGATCCTTGGTTGCATGGCAATCGCCTTAAACAGCAAGCCATTGAAAACAAGAGTGTTGCTTCAGGCGCCTTACCCGACCCTCAGGTTTCCCTCGGTCTTATGAACCTGCCGGTAGATACCTGGGAGTTTGAGCAAGAGGGGATGACGCAAGTGAAAGTCGGCGTGACGCAAATGTTCCCTCGCGGAGACAGTTTGCAATTAAAACAAAGCCAACTTGCGCTTGAGTCGAGCCAGTACCCGCTGTTGCGCGCAAACCGTAAAGCGCAGCTTCAAAGCAAGGTATCAGAGCTGTGGTTAGACGCTTACCTGGCGCAGCGCACAATAGAGCTTATCAAGGGCGACAGAGCGCTGTTTGAGCAAATTGCCGAGGTGGCAATGATTAGCTACTCCAATGTAATTGGTAAGACGCGCCAGCAGGATGTTATTCGCGCCGAACTGGAAATAGTGCAACTCGAAGACAGGTTGACGGTAGAAAAGCAAAAACTCGATACCCTGTTGGCGCAGCTCAACGAATGGCTGCATATCTATGATAAAGATGAGTTTGCAATCACATTCGATGACAACCCAAGCACCTTCGCTTTTGAGGTATCAAACCAGTTGCCTACACTGCAGCTGTTAAATGCCGAACTGTTAAAGGCATCCGATTATTCTCGCCAGCGCCTGGCCGGCGAGTTGGCTTATCATCCCGCCCTCATGGCCATCGATGTGAAACAGCAGGTGTCAGAAAAAGGCGTGCAGCTGGCCGAGCAGAGCTATAAGCCCCAATGGGGCGTCAACGCCAGCTACGGCTACCGGGGTGATATGCCTTCCGGTGACAGCCGTGCCGATTTTTTCTCTGTGGGTGTTACCTTTGACCTGCCGATTTTCACCGAGAATAACCAAGATAAACAAGTAGCCGCCTCGGTTGCCGAGTCTGAGTCGGTAAAAACAGAGAAGTTACTGCTGCTCAAGCAAATGATCAGCGCAGTGGAAAAAGAGCTCAAGCAGTTAAAGCGCTTGTCTGACAGAAAGGCGCTCTACGGCGAGCTGTTACTTAAACAAACACAAGAACAGGCAGAAGCATCGCTTAATGCGTACACCAATGATGATGGTGATTTTGCCGAAGTCGTTCGGGCCCGGATCGCCGTTTTAAATGCGCGTATTTCGGCACTTAACATTGACGTCAACCTGCTTAAAACCGTTGCCCGAATCAATTACTTTATGGCTCGCTACCAACCACAACAGCAAACCAATAGCCAGTCCATACCTACATACCGAATTGGAGAAGAATAATGTCGTCTAACAACAAAACGATTATCGCCGTAATTATTGGTGCCTTGATCGGAGTCGGGGGCATGAGTTTGTTTCACAGCCAAGAGTCTGACACCGGCCAAAAAGCAGCCGATTCAGGCGAAAAAAAGCCGCTTTATTGGGTGGCGCCCATGGACTCCAATTATCGTCGTGATCAGCCGGGTAAGTCACCCATGGGCATGGATCTTGTTCCGGTGTACGAGGAACAAGGGTCGGGCGGTGATATTGGCCCAGGCGCGGTAAAAATTTCTCCAAATGTAATCCATAACCTGGGTGTGCGCACGGCACCGGTGCAAGTAAAAACAATGCAAACCAATATCTCCACCGTGGGCTACGTGCAATATGATGAAGACGAACTGATCCATATTCACCCCCGTGTTGATGGCTGGATAGAAAAGCTCTACGTCAAAGCGGCCGGTAACCCGGTGGATAAAGGGCAGGCGTTATACACCCTTTACTCGCCACAGCTGGTCAATGCCCAAGAAGAGTTTCTGATCGCCTTAAAGCACAGCACCGGTTCTTTGGCGGCGGCAGCAAGAGAGCGCTTAAAGGCGTTGCACATGTCTTCTGAGTTTATTAATGAGTTGGAGCGTACCGGCAAGGTGCAACAAACCGTTACTTTTTATTCGCCGCAGCAAGGGGTTGTGGATGGCTTGCAAGTGCGTGAAGGATTTTATGTGCAGCCCGGTACCACGCTGATGAGTATTGCCAAGCTGGATCAGGTGTGGGTTGAGGCGGAAGTGTTCGAGCGCGATGCCGATGTCATTAAAAAAGGCCTGCCGGTGTCGATGACACTGGATTATCTTCCCAGTAAAGAATGGGGCGGTGTGGTTGATTATGTTTATCCGACCCTCAATAGTCAAACGCGTACCCTGCGGGTGCGATTGAAATTTGATAATCCAGGCTATTTGCTTAAGCCGAATATGTTCGCGCAAGTGTCGATTCAAGCAGAGCAAACCGACAACACCATGGTGGTGCCAAAAGAATCGGTGATCAGAACCGGACAGCAAGATCGCGTCGTGCTGGACTTTGGTGACGGCCAGTTTAAATCGATAGCGGTAACCCTGGGTCGAGTGGGCGAGAACGAGGTGGAGATACTAACGGGTCTTGAAGAAGGCGATGTGGTGGTGACCTCGGCCCAATTCTTAATTGACTCGGAATCAAGTAAAAGCTCCGATTTCAAACGCATGTCCCATGAGGAGGAGCCTGCGTCGGTATGGATGGAAGGTGAGGTCAACAGCGTAATGGCGGGTCATAGAATGGTTAATATCAACCACGGACCAGCAAAAGAATGGGATTGGCCAGAGATGACCATGGACTTTACCGTGGCAGACTCGGTGGATATTGACGCTTTAAAAGCAGGTCAGACGTTGCACTTTGAAGTAACCAAAACCGATGACGGCGGTTATGAGCTAACGGGTATTCATATTATGACCGAGCCCGAGGTGTCCAGTGCTACCGTGTCGGGTGTGATCAATGTCGTTGATGCGCAAAACCGCACCTTGAACATCAGTCGCGGACCGATTGAAAAGTGGGGCCGCCCGGCCGCTACCATGGACTTTATGCTTGCCGAGGATGTTGATATCTCTGCTTTTAATGAAGGCGATGAAGTGATGTTCACCTTTGAAATCAGAGACGACTTTGTCATCACCGAAATCTCTCTCGCTGATAATGCGCAACAGCAAGATGCTGTTGATCACTCAGCGCATTAAGTAGAGGGAAGTAGCTATGATTGAATCAATAATTCGCTGGTCGGTAGGCAATCGCTTTTTTGTCCTTCTGATCACCTTGATCATTGCCTTTGGCGGCTTGTACTCGCTGAAGAACACCCCGGTTGATGCCATTCCGGATCTCTCCGATGTGCAGGTGATCATTAAAACCAGCTATCCGGGGCAGGCGCCTCAGGTGGTACAGGATCAGGTGACCTTTCCGTTGACCACGGCCATGTTGTCGGTGCCCGGTGCACAAACGGTGCGCGGTTTTTCTTTTTTCGGTGACTCCTATGTTTACATCATCTTTGATGATGACACCGATTTGTATTGGGCACGCTCGCGGGTGCTGGAGTACCTAAGCCAGGTGGCCTCTAGCCTGCCGGAGACGGCCAAGCCGCAACTGGGCCCGGATGCCACCGGTGTGGGCTGGGTGTATATCTATGCCTTGGCCGATAAAACCGGCCAGCATGACCTTAGTCAATTGCGCAGTATTCAGGACTGGTTCTTGAAGTATGAGCTGCAAACCGTGCCCGGTGTATCGGAAGTAGCCGCAGTGGGCGGTATGGTGAAGCAGTACCAGGTGCAGGTCGACCCGGATAAGCTGCGTGCCTACAACGTACCGCTGACACAAATTCAGGTTGCCTTGCAGCGCGGCAACAAAGAGACGGGAGCATCCGTGGTCGAGCTGGCCGAAGCCGAGTATATGGTGACCGCCACCGGCTATATTAAGTCCGTCAGTGACATTGAAAAAATCCCTCTTGGCATAAACGAACAAGGCACCCCCTTGCGCATCGGTGATGTAGCGAATGTCAGCTTGGGGCCGCAAATGCGCCGTGGTATCGCGGAATTAAACGGCGAAGGCGAAGTGGTTGGTGGCGTAGTGGTAATGCGCTTTGGTGAAAATGCCCAGCAAACCATAGATGGGGTCAAAGACAAGCTCGAATCCTTGAAGTCGTCGCTGCCGGAAGGGGTTGAGATTGTCACTGTGTATGACCGTTCCAAACTGATCGAAAGCGCGGTGGATAACCTTTGGAGCAAGCTCGCGGAAGAACTGGCCATTGTGGCGTTAGTCTGTATGGCCTTCCTGTTCCATTTACGCTCCTCCATTGTCGCCGTGGTTACCTTGCCGCTGGGGATTTTGGTGTCCTTTATCATCATGTATATGCAGGGGATTAATGCCAATATTATGTCCCTGGGGGGTATCGCCATTGCCATTGGTGCCATGACCGATGGTGCTATCGTGATGATAGAAAACATGCACAAACACATGGAAAAAACGCCCCTGACCAACGAAAACCGCTGGGAAATCGTGGCCAAGGCCGCCTCCGAAGTGGGGCCGGCGCTGTTCTTTAGCTTGCTGATCATCACGGTGTCTTTCTTGCCGGTGTTTATTCTTGAAGCACAAGAAGGGCGTATGTTTGCGCCGCTGGCGTACACCAAAACCTATGCCATGGCGGCGTCTGCAGGTTTGGCCATTACCCTGGTGCCGGTGCTGATGGGTTACTTTATCCGCGGCAAAGTAGTCTCGGAAAAGAAAAACCCGCTCAACCGTTTGTTGATTGCCATCTATAAGCCTGTGTTGGCACAGGTGATGAAGTTCCCGAAACTCACCTTGGTGCTGGCCATTGCCTTGACCCTGGTAGGATTCTACCCGGTAGACAAAATTGGCAGTGAGTTCATCCCGCCGTTGGATGAAGGGGATTTAATGTACATGCCAACCACCTATCCGGGTATTTCCATTGGTAAAGCCCGTGAGTTGTTGCAGCAAACCGACAGGCTGATCCGCACCGTGCCGGAGGTGGAGACTGTGTTCGGTAAAGTAGGGCGAGCGGAAACGGCGACGGATCCGGCGCCGCTGACCATGATAGAAACCTTCATTCAGCTTAAACCGCGCGATCAGTGGCGCGAAGGCGTGACCACCGAAAGCCTGAAAGCGGAATTTGATAAATTGGTGAAATTCCCCGGCCTAACAAACGCCTGGGTCATGCCGATTAAAACCCGTATCGATATGCTGGCAACCGGCATTAAAACCCCGGTGGGTATTAAGGTCGCGGGACCGAGATTGGATGTCATTCAAGACATAGGTCAGCAAATCGAGCAGCTTTTGCCCCAGGTGCAAGGAACCGCCTCTGTTTACTCCGAGCGCGTCGCCGGCGGCCGTTATATTAAGGTGGATATTTCGCGGGAAAAAGCGAGCCGCTTCGGGTTAAACATTGAAGACGTGCAGCAGGTGGTCTCTACCGCCATCGGCGGCATGAATGTGACGCAAACCATCGAAGGCCAAGAGCGTTATCCGGTCAACCTGCGTTATCCGCAGGATTACCGCGACTCGCCCGAGCAGCTTGCTCGTCTACCCGTGGTAACTCCAAATGGACAACGCATTGCCCTTGGCGATGTTGCCGATATTCGTATTGAGATTGGTCCGCCGGGTATCAAGAGTGAGAATGCCCGTATTAACGGCTGGACCTTTATCGATATCGCAGATGTGGATGTGGGCACCTATGTTGAAAATGCCAAGGCGCATTTGGCAGCCAACCTGGATTTACCGGCGGGTTACTCGATCAACTGGGCCGGACAATATGAGTACATGGAGCGAGCGAAAGATAAGCTGGCCTATGTCTTGCCACTCACCCTGGCCATTATTGTCGTGCTGCTTTACTTAAACTTCAGATCCCTTGTTGAAGTCGGCATCATTATTATCACCCTGCCCATGGCGATGATCGGTGGCTTATGGTTGATGTACCTTGAGGGCTTCAACTTCTCCGTGGCCGTGGGTGTAGGCTTTATCGCCCTGGCCGGGGTCGCGGTCGAAATTGGCGTGATTATGCTGGTGTATTTAAACCAGTCCTATAAGGAGGCGAAGGAACGCTGTAAAGAACAGCGCATTGCCTTCGACAGAGCACAGCTGACAGCAGCCATTATGGAAGGGGCGGGTATGCGTATTCGCCCGGTAATGATGACGGTTGCCACCATTATCATCGGCCTAATGCCCATCTTATATGGTTCGGGAACCGGCTCCGAGGTGATGAGCCGTATTGCCGCGCCCATGGTGGGCGGTATGCTCAGTGCGGTGTTACTGACTCTGCTGGTCTTACCGGCGGTCTACTTTATCTGGCGCGCTCGCGCCCTTGAGGCAGACAAAACACCGCCCTTTAGCCTGCTAAAAAGCAGCCGAAAATACCACAAGTGGCTGATGCTGTTTTTAGGCTCTCAGTTTGTGATCTGGTCGGTTACCGGGGCCTACATGGTGTTTTTCGATATCGATTATATTCATGGAGACACCCTGGTTCACAACCATCAGACCAAGGTGCCGGTGCAGCAGGTCAACTATCCCATGAGCTCGTTAAGGGCTCAGTACACGGGCTTGGAGAAGCTCTCGTTGGGGATGCACCTGGATAAACCGGTTTATCGCTTTGTGCAGGACGATGTTCACTATCTGGTGGATGCCAACACCGGCGTATTGCTGTCGCCTTTGGGCAAAGACGAAGCCGTGAGGGTAGCCAAGTTCGAGTACACCGGCAGCGGTGACGTTGAAAGTGTTGAATACATAGACGACAACCCACCCTTTGAGTTGAGTCGACGGGTGCATAATGCATTGCCTGCATGGCGTGTGAATTTCGACAACCTGGGCAGCCCGGCGCTGTACATTTCCGCCCGAAGCGGTGAGGTACTGGCCAAGCGACATGAGTGGTGGCGCTTGTTCGACTGGATGTTTAGATTCCACGTGATGGACTACGAAGACAGTGAAATAGACAATCAATTGCTGTTTTGGGTGACCCTGTTTAGCATCTTGGCCGCCTTGGCCGGCATGGTGCTGGTGTACTTTAGGGTGTTTAAAAAGAACGAAGAAGAGCATGCCTTAACGCAAGACCTCCAACAAAAAAATCAACTACAACGAGGTGGTGTCTGATGCAGTGGATAAGATCAATACACAAATGGACCTCCCTGGTCGTGGGGGTTCAGTTTATGCTGTGGTTAGGCAGCGGCTTTTATTTTAACTTGATGGATCACCATAAGGTCGGCGGTCATACCTATCGCGCCCACGCGCATGACCAGGTGCAGATAGATACCGCAGCCTTGGTCGAACCAAGAAGGGTGCTGGAAAAAGCCGAGCCCAGTGTATCGCTCAAGCAGATTGCACTGCTCGGTCAGCCCTATTATTTGCTTACTCATAAGCGCGGCCTGTACGCCAATTTTGAAAACGAGTACAGCCTGTTTGATGCCTATCGGGGCAATGAGGTGAGTCTAGATGCGGCCTTTGCCACGCGCCTTGCCAAGCAATCCTACAACGGCCCGGGCAGTGTCGGTGAAGTAACCTTGTTACAGCCACCCATTGAAGACTTTCCTAAGCAAAAAAATGCCGCGTGGCGGGTGAACTTTAACGATGATATTCAAACCAGTGTGTATATCGAGGCGGGGTCGGGACGCGTGGTAGGGCACAGCGATGCCCACAAGCGCTTCGCCGATATCTTCTTTATGTTGCACTTTATGGATTACGGCAATGAGGGCAGCTTTAACAATATTCAGATCATTCTGTTTGCGTTTGTTACCTTGTGGCTGTCGCTTTCCGGGCTGATCTGGACCCTAGATATGATTAAGCGCGGGCAGTATAAGGTCGCCCTGTTGTCGAAGCGCTCGTCGGTGAAAATATTTGATCATGAACAGCAGTTGCTTGATCAGCTTGAGCTTTCCACCGCCACTAACTTACTGGATGGACTCGCGGGCCATGACATTTCCCTGCCATCCACCTGTGGCGGCGGGGGCACCTGTGGGCGCTGTAAGGTGTTGATTAACCCTGCTCCTAAGGCCACATCCGCCGACCATCAGCACTTCTCGCAAGCTGAGCTGGCGCAAGGATTTAGGTTAGCCTGTCAGCACTTCTCCGATGACGTTAAAGACATGACCCTGTTCGATGTCACCGATGCCAAAAAGGTTGAGCTGACCCTGGTGGGCAGTGAGTTTGTAAGCCCGGATATCAAGGAGTTAAGATTTAAGGTACAGGGGCCGCCACTGGCTTATAAAGCCGGTGCCTTTATGCGTTTCTTTATTCCCGAAGGGCAAGTACCGGTCAAGCCGAACGATATTCCCAGCGATTACAAAGCCTATTGGGACGATGAAGACCATACCCATTACCCCAGAGCGGCTTGCTCACGTAACTACTCACTCACCTCGGTGAGCCAGTTAGATGAAGAGCTGGTGTTCGCGATTAAATATCATCGCGCCCCGCAACAGGGCGTGCCGGCGGGCTCGGGTTCCAGCTATTTATGTACCATGGCGCCAGGTGACACGGTTGATGCGCTTGGTCCATTCGAAGAGTTCTATGTTGAACAAGACTTGAGCGCGCCAATTATTGTTATTGGTGCCGGCTCTGGTATGGCGCCGTTGAGAGGGATTATCAAGGAGCTGCTTTTGGCTCGCAATTCTAAGCAGCACGTTCACTTCTACTTTGGTGCGCGCCATGAAGAAGACCTGCTCTACCAGGAAGAGTTTTTTGCCCTGAGCCAACGCTTTGATAATTTCAGCTTTACCCCTGTGCTATCGCAAGCCGGCCCGGATTGGTTAGGCGCCACCGGCTATGCGCAGCAGGTGTTGTTCAATAATATGAATAAAGAAGCCCTGTTAGCCGCGCACTATTACATGTGCGGGCCAAAAGCCATGATGGATGAGACCATAGCCACCCTAGTTAATATGGGAGTCGATAAAAACGTTATCCACTTCGATAGCTTTAGTTAGGGTTAAGTGAGTCAATCAGCGATAAAAATGAGCCGAGTAGGTAACTACTCGGCTTTTTTGTGACTTTATTTTGGGGATTCCAGGTCGACACGGCTTATGCCATAGCCATAGCGCCGCTCAGAGTAGTAGTGACCCTTATTATGCGAGCAAGGGCAGGAGTGACGGGTTTATCAAATGTGTGGGTAAAGGCGGGGATGCGTTCAGGCCCCAAAAAGCATTATCTTGAGCGCATAACATGGCGCTCAAACAGCCAGTCAAGGCTGGACAGAGACCAGCTTTCCTGTGAGTTTAAATGCATTTCCCGAATGGTAAAGATTAGCGAAACTGACGGTGTTACTGCCCGAGGTGGTTATCCGGGTGAGTTTGAGGCAGGGGTCGCCATCGTTCATTCCTAATTGGTGTTTTAGAATTTTGGGTGGGGTAATGGCTTCAATTGCGATCTCGGCGCTGGTCACCGGTAACTGGGTACTAAGGTACTCATTACAGGTGATTTGGGTAAAGTCCTGGTTGAAAAAGTCAGGCACCAGCTCGGCGTTGACATAACGCTCTTCGAGTTGAAAGGGTTTGCCATCTTCTTGATGTAAAATCACCACTCTTACTACATCGACGTATGTGTCCAGCTTTAACAGCTCTAATAACTTGTCCGTGGGCTTCATCAGCACCTTACTAAGGACAAGGCTTGAATGCTGATGACCGCGCTCTTTAATTTCATCGGCAATGTTTCGAATTTCCAAAAAGGAACTCTGCACTTTCTTTGGCGCGACAAAGGTACCAACACTCGGCCGGCGATAAAGCAGTCCGTCGGCGACCAGCTGTTCTAACGATTTTCTTACCGTCATGCGACTGCTGTCGAGCAATTCGGCAAGATCGTTTTCAGATGGCAGCTTTTCGTTCTCAGCCCAAGTTCCGCTATTTATCTTTGAGATTATAAAATTGCTGATTTCTTTGTATTTTGGAACTTGCATCGCTTACAACGTTATCCATGTGTATAAGGTGTATTTATTAAGTCAGATGTAGGCTTCACCATAGTTAAAGCCTACATCACTTTATTGTTATAAGCCCTTAGAACTTATAATTTAAACGGACAAAGCCTCTGCGACCGATTAAGTCGTAGGTCATAACGTCCGTATTGGCGTCATTCCAAGACGTTAAATAGGGCGCCTTCTTGTCGAATATATTATCGATCCCTGCCGACAGCTGCAAATCGTCGTTAATCTCATAAGAGCCCTGAATGTCTGTATAAGTGACCGAGCCAACGGATTTACCCAGTGGATCGAAATCACCGCCATTCACATCGTCCGCAGAACCTATATATCGTACCGAAAGCCCCGCTGACCACAAATCCGCCATAACCATAAAGTTAAAGTTACTGCGCCACTTGGTGTAGCTACCTTGATCTTCGGTGATGAAACCTACTTTATCGATTGTAGGCTGACCGGCGAAAGGCGTGCTTTCATGTTTTAGCAGACGAGTGACATCTAAACTGGTTTTGGCACTTAACCCTGCAAGGTCAAATTTATAATCCATGTTCAAGTCGACACCCGCGACATTTTCTGTCGCCGCATTTACCGGACGCTGATTAATTTCAGTGACCTGTCGGGTCAGCGGATGACGGGTAAATGTACCACAAAACTCTGAATTACCTACAGGATCTTCATAACATAGCTTTAACATGTCCGAGCCGTTTACCGAAGTAATGGCACCCTCGACTTCAATATCGAAGTAGTCGACCGTCATCGAAAAGTTGTCAAGAAACTGTGGTTGCCAAACGATACCCGCGGTGAGCGTGTCGGCTTCTTCTGGACCAATATCCGGGTTACCACCCACATTGGTGAGCACAGTGGTGCCGTCTTGGACGAAGTCGGCAGGCACATTATCGGCCAAACAGTTTTGCGCTATGGCGCCGGTCGCATTCTCACAGGGGTCGATGGTTCGCAGGTTTTCACCGTTGGTGCCACCGAACTGCTCGGTAATGGCCGGTGCGCGGAAGGCGGTAGACTTAACCGTGCGCAGCATTAGGCTGTCATCTATTTTCCAGGTAATACCCAGTTTATAGGTGGTCTCAGGGTCAAGGGTGTCATAATCCGAATAGCGCATGGCGAATTCGGCATCGACTTTTTGAGCAAAATCTAGGTCCGCTAAGAGCGGTGCCGAAAGCTCGAAATAGGCTTCGGTAACGCTGAAGTCACCGGCGATTTTATCCTCTAGGCCGTTGGCCAGTACCGTTGAGTCCGGATCTCGCCAACCGCTTTCCCAGCGCTTTTCGACACCCACGGCCACCGCCAGGGCGCCATAAGGAAGCGCAAAAGCCTCACCGGAAACGTTGGCGGTCCAGGTGCGCATCTCGTTACCACCCGTGCCTTCGCGGCGATACTTAACATAGTCGATGACTTCGGGTGTGAGCTCATTCACACCGAACCAATCTCCGCAGGGGATGCCATTGCTGTTGTCGTAGGTACAAATACTGTCATCCAGGGTTTGCTGTGCCTTAGATGGGTCGATATCAAAT
This sequence comes from Pseudoalteromonas sp. T1lg75, assembly GCF_002964705.1. GTDB lineage: Bacteria > Pseudomonadota > Gammaproteobacteria > Enterobacterales > Alteromonadaceae > Pseudoalteromonas. The sequence goes on from NZ_PQCD01000053.1 coordinate 24,420, forward strand.
GTCCAGCCATCCTTACCCGTGTTGCGGCCATAGTTGTAGGCCACATCCCAATACCAACCATTGTCCCATTCGCCTTCCAGGCCCAGGACGATTCGTACCGTGTCTGTTTCTTGGAAAAAGAAAGGGGCGCCTAGTTCGGTGTTGCGGCGGCGCTGGAATTCAACGTCTTGACCGGTAGGGTTATAGCGGAAGTCGGCATCAACGCTAATACCACCAAAGCCATTGCGCGGCGTTACAATTTGGCGAGCCTTGCGCTTGGTATACATGGCTTCATAGAATAAGCGGGTGTCATCATTAATACGGTAATTGGCAAAATTGGCGATGCTGATGCGTTCTAGTGGACTGACCGCGTTTAAATAGGGAAGCCAGTCAAACCCATGCTCTGCACTGTTGTATGGACCAAAGTCGTCGCCGTAGGTTGCCGTGTCTGGATTTTGGTTGAATTGTACCGCCGTGCCATCGGGTAATAGCGCTCGGCCGCCCTCTGTGGTGCCGCTGCCGAAGCACACCAGTTCACTGTCTTCGGTACCAAACACAGGGCAATCAATACGATCGGATTGGCGCACGGCTTCACTGTTGCTGTATGTTGCATTGACAAAGAAGTTGCCCTTATCGAAATCGCCACCCAGGCTCAGGCTGACGTCTTGGCTTTCACCGTCACCGTCATCGGCCATACCGGCTTTAACGTCTAACTCTGCACCATCAAAATCATTTTTAGTGATGATATTGACTACACCAGCCACTGCATCTGCACCATATACCGCAGAGGCGCCGTCCTTAAGTACTTCAATGCGTTTAATGATTGAAGTCGGGATCATATTTAAATCAACCGAGCTGTTAGCACCCGTACCACCGGAGACAATGCGTCGTCCATTTAACAGCACAAGCGTTCTTTTGATCCCCATACCACGCAAGTTAACTTGAGCCGTGCCATAACCGCCGCTGGTCCAATAGGCATTTGTTTGGTTACCCGCAACACCGGCAGAAAAAGACATCTCTTGTAATAGGTTTTCTACATTGGAAATGCCGGTGGCAAGAATTTGATCCGAGGTGATCACGCTCACCGGGCTGGCCGCTTCCATATCGGTTCGCTTGATACGGCTACCGGTAATTTGGATCTTCTCAATATCCGCTTCGTTCTGTTGATCTACTTGCTCATCTTGTGCGTGGACTGTGTGGGATGCAAGAAAAGCCAGGCACAACACTTTTGCTATAGGTGATAGTTTCATAGTAACTCCGATCTAGTTGGTTCTATTAAATTTATTGTTCTCAGATCCTGTATGTATGGCCGTGTAGAGCAATACTAATTTAATCCCTGCTGTATATACCGCTCTTTTTTTATACATCAGGGTTGCGGTATATACAACAGTGTATTTACCAGTTTTTAACAATTAGTCTCAAAAAATTTTCAAGATGGGCTGTTATCGCCGTTATCAGGCTATTTTCAGGGGGGGAGTTGATGAAGCAGTTACAAGCTGTGGTGCTTACTGAGGTCCTTTCCTTTTAAGCCAAGGACGCGTGTTGATATAAAAAAGCCCGCAGATGCGGGCTTTAATTTACGTTCTAACACTAATTGTTATTTTTGGGCGCATAGACCGTGGTTTGCGCCGTACTGGTGTTACCCGTGAGATCGCTGCAGGCCAGATCGATTGTGTAGGTGCGACCGTCGCCGGAGCCTTCTCGCTCGGCGCGCAACTGTACGTTCAAGGTGGTGCCGGTTTGATTGGCGTCCCAGTACCAATCGGGTTCGGTACTGCCATCACCCTTGCCATCGCTGCTCTCATTGCTGCTGATATGGGTGACGCGGCATATGGGGACGCTGTTGTCGCAGACATCGTTGACCGTCAGGGTGATCACCACGTCGATCATTTCATGGTTTGGCGGCCAGAGGATATGCGGTGAGGCCAGGATATCGTTGAATTGTGGTGCCAGCGTATCTTCGACCTTAACCCTACTGGTGCAGCTCGAGGTCAGCTCCTGGGCATCGGTGGCGGTGTAGATGAGCTCTGTGATCCCCATGGGGAAAGACTGGGTTGCTGGCCTGCTTAGCGCCACCGTGGTTGAACAGAGATCTGATCCGGTTGCCGCGCCTGGGGTCAGGGTTGCAGAGCGGTTGCCGCTGCACTCGGCCACTATGTTTTGCGGGCAATTAATCTGCGGGGGCACGGTATCGACTATTTCCACCAGCTGTGGTGCGCTGCCTTGATTGGCACTGCCATCGGTGGCGGTCCAGGTGATGGTATTGGCGCCAATGGGAATAATACCTGGGGCATCATTACTAATAACCGGAGCTAGGTCGCAGATATCTGTGGCGCTGGCCAGCCCGAGTTCTGGGGAGGCACCTTGGGGCGAGGTACACTCCACGGCGAGCACATCGGCAGGGGCGGTAATTTCCGGTACCTGAGTATCCTGTATGGTTACGTTAAAGAAACAGCTTTCGGAGTTTCTGCCGCTGTCCATCACGGCGCAGGTTACCTGATTGTCTCCCACGCTAAAGAGCGAGCCTGAGCCTGGAATACACCCTTGGAAGGTGGCGACGCCACAACTGCCATCGCTCACGCTGGGGTCGGCAAATTGTGCCTCGGTATCAGGCCCGGTGCACTCTTTAACCACCTGCGCCGGGCAACTAATATCCGCCGGTACGCTGTTATCTCCCTGGCATAAATTGCTGCGAGGGCAGGTAAGCTCCGCCGCGGGACTTTCGGGTAAAGGGTTGCCGTTTTTCAAGGCGGCGATGCGCAGGGCACGCTCCCACACGCGAATATACTGCTCCGCCGATTCAAACAAGGCATCGTTATAGGGTTTGGCAAGGCCGATATTTTCCATGTCTTTCACCAGGTCGGGCAGCAGACCCACATGGGCCAGTCCATCGACATTGAAGTCAAAGGCTTTAAATCCGCTTGTTTGCCTATCAAATGTACCATAGCCGTCGAGGGTAAAGGGGTAGATAAGTTTATTGTTTTCGCGCAGTTGGGCGCTGCGTTCAGCATCGGCGCTGGAAACCAAAGTAGGAATATCACTGCCGCAGGCATTACCGCCAAAACGAGGGCCAACATGGCCAGCGACGCCGTTAAAGTCACTGCCCAGAGCCACAGGGCCGCCCATCACATCCACCGCATACTGATAGGCTTGGGCAAAGGTTCTGGAAGAATGACGGCAGTTATCCTTGATGGCTACGCCAAAAAGTGGCTCTGAGTAGGGCAAGGTGACCTTATAGCCCTTGATTGCCGTGTCTTGCACATCGTCCTTGGTCATGGCCGCTATCATACCGCCACCATCACGAATGGCTTCGAGTTGCTCTTTGGTGCGCATGCGCTCATGACGGCCCTGGTTGCCACCGAACGTACGCTGGTGCAAATCAAAAAACTGCACATGGCTGGCCACCAGGGGATAGTAAGCTAAGGGATTATTTTCATCACCCGCATACAGGCGTGTCAGGGCCAGAGTGTTGTCCAGTGACTTACGGGACATATGGTCGATATCTATGATCATGCCCTTATCCATCAGCGCCGAAAATAACTCACTACCTAATCCGCGCTTATCCGGACCAGGGTTGGTGTCGCTGAGGTTCAGGCCATAGCGGTTGCATGCGGGATAAAGGGGATAGATGGGGCGCACGGGCAGCTCGGAGTCAAAGCCGATGGCGCCGATTAATCGTTTTAACAGGTCATCGAAAGGCCCGCCGGACAGCCGGCTGCCATATTCACCATATCCCTCGCCACAATCTTCGATATGCCACCAGCGCTGCTCCGAATAGGCATTACCGACGGCGATAATGTCGTTCCAGGTGGCGGCGCCGCCAAAGGCGTTATCGAAATTGTGAATAGGGAAGAAGTGACGCACGCCCTTGTCGAAGTAATGATTCACCGCTTTTGTCACCGTGTCTATGGGCTCACCAAGCTCGTTGCGCATCAGCTCGCCATTGCTGTCACGCATATTGGGGCAGCTGGCTTCGGGACGATTGCTATTTTGCTCTTTACAGTTAAAGAGGTTATCCACCTCTATGCCCAGCACCACGGCGAGCTTGCCTTCACTTATAACCTGGCGCGCTTCTAAGGGGCTGGTGACGATACGGAACCAGCCTTCTTTGGCGCCCGCTTCGCCGGCACAAAAGCCGGAGGCCAGGTCGGCAGCACAGTTTTCATCGATAAAGCGTTGGAAATCATAGGCGGCTTCTATTTGTGCGTCTATGGGACCCATGGAGTTGGCGCAGTCGCTGCCTTCGGTGGACTTGCACAGCGCCTCGTTGGTGACCGCCAACATGGTGGTCAAGCGCATGCCGCCACGAAACGCACGTTCCACCCAGGGGTAGTACATTTGCTGGTGGGTGGTGGTGGTCCAGGTTGGCCAGTTATTGAAATACGGAGGTGCACCCGTACCGACCGAGCCGTCCTTGGTGCCGGCGCCAACGGTGTCGCCGTTAATCAAGCCCTCGAGTATGGTGTGAGTGCCGTGGATGTCGAGATCTTCCTGTTGCGACATTGCTGAATTAATGCTGTTACTTGCATCTAGGGTAAATTGACCGAAGTCATCAACCGGGGCCGACTCACCGGCAAAGGTCCTGCCACCATGGGCTAAATGGGCAAACAGGTGGTTATGCAGGTCGGCGTAGCCGCGCAGGGCACAGGTTCGCGGCTCCTCGCTGGCGCTCCAGCCCGCTTGGGGTTCTTCGATAGCAACACTGCCGACACGTGCACAAGTACCACTGGATTGCGAGGGAATGCCACCAAGCCAGTCGGCGGGGTCAACCGTACCGCAACTGCAATCACCGGTACAGCCAGGAATTTCTACTAGATCCGATTGACATGCCCCGCTGGTATTTGGCTCGCCTACACAGCAGGCTCTTTGTCCCTCACCGCCGCATTCGGTCACCGGCGCACAGGTATGTTGAGCAACTTGCCCCGTGGCTATGCTGCCACCACAATAACAATTACCGGCGCAGCCAGCGACGGGAACTAACCCTGAGTTGCAGGCGCGTAGCTCACCCGAGGTGGTGGTTTCCGTCAGGCCATTGCAGCAGGCTCTTTGTCCTTCGCCGCCACAGGAAGTGGTGGCTTTACAGGTGCCTGATGCCTGAATGCCAAATGGATTTAGCCCGCCGCAGGTACAGTCTCCGGAGCAACCCGCGACTTCAACATTGCCGTAATCACAGGCCTGGCCAAGCCAGACCTCAAAGGTACCGGCACAGCAGGCGCGCTCGCCATCGCCGCCACAGCTGCTCACGGCGTAGGAATTGGGAGTATACAAACAGGCCAGTAGTAAGGTAACACTTGCCATTACGTTGAGCTTAAGTAAGAGGTTACTAATCTTTTTAGTTACGCTTTTTATGGCACTGGTTAGCAAAAGGCGAGAGCAGGTGCAGGCACACCTGAGCAGCAGTGAAATCAACATAAAATCTCCTTGAGGATGATTCTTTTGTCGGCGGATTTCACTTCAGTTTGTCAGGCAGACTTGGTTTGAGTTTGTCGGGCAGACTTCATTCAGCCAGCAATGTTTCAACGTGGCTATAGCTATAGTTGTTTATTGCTATTTAGTAAAGAAACGCTCTGCAAGGCGGCCGGTCAGCTAGATTTGCGGCTTATTTGATAGGTAAAACAGCCTGTTAGCACCGTTTTCAAAAAGGAAACGGTTGGTCAATATGCCAGCGAAGGCGTCTTTCTAAACCTAAATGACACCGCTTTTATAACCTTATGACAAGGGCTTAGAGCAAACTATACGGCACCTGGATATTTTGCTTACAAGTTATAACAGCAGCCCTAATTTCTTGGCCGTTTGCTAATTACTGCACATATACGCGTTCAGGTTAGCTCTGTAATTTGAACTAAGTGATTTAAGTTTGACCTTGGTCCTACTCCCAGGTCTACACTTTCATCAATAATAGCGGTTAAACGAAATTTAGCCTTGGAACTTGGTTTTAACGCGTAATTTGGTGTGCGAACAAGGAGAACAAAGTGAGTGAGTCGAACGCAAATCAACAGCTTCTTATTGAAGGAGCCGGCTGTGCCAGCTGTGTTGGCAAAATAGAGGCGGCACTAAAAAAAACGCCGGGAGTGGTGAGCGCGCAAATGAATTTTGCCGACAGAACCGCCTCGGTCACCGGCACCGCATCAACCCAGGCCTTAATTGCCGCCGTGGAATCGGTGGGTTATAACGCCAGGGCTGTAGACGAGCAAAGCGATGAAGATTTGGTCGGTGAAAAAGAACTCGCCGATAAGGCCTATTATAAAAAGCTGGTCAGGGATACTGTGATTGCCTTGTCGGTAGGTGTCCCTTTGATGCTGTTTGGTTTGCTTGGCGGCGATATGACGGTAACCACCGCGATGCAACGTGCAGCCTGGTTAGGCGTTGGCTTGCTCACTCTGGCGGTGATGTATGTCTCCGGCAAGCATTTTTACACCGGAGCCTGGAAAAGCTTTAAAAACCATAATGCCAATATGGATACCCTGATTGCCCTGGGCACGGGCACGGCCTGGCTTTACTCCATGGTGGTAGTGGCCATCCCCGAGGCCATCCCTGCCATGGCACGGCATGTGTATTTTGAAGCCACCGCCATGATCATTGGCCTGATCAACCTCGGCCTGGCGTTGGAATTAAAAGCCAGAGGCAAAACATCCGAGGCCATTAAGCGTCTGATTGGCTTACAGGCCAAGACCGCGACGGTGATCCGCGATAATAAAGAAGTGCAAATTAATATTGCCCAGGTCTTGCTGGACGATCTGGTCAAGGTCAAACCCGGCGAGAAAATTCCCGTTGATGGTGTGGTCAGCGAGGGCCATACCTTTATCGATGAGTCCATGCTGACCGGCGAGCCCATGCCGGTTGAAAAGTCTAAAAACGACGAAGTAGCGGCTGGCACCATCAATACCTCGGGCTCGATACAGTTTCGGGCCACCCGGGTGGGGAAAGACACGGCGTTGGCGCGCATTATTAATATGGTTAAGCGAGCGCAAAATTCCAAGCCGCCCATAGGCCGCCTGGCCGATGTAATCGCTACCTATTTTGTGCCCGTGGTGATGATCATTGCCGTACTGACGGCTTTGGCCTGGCTTAACTTTGGCCCCGAGCCCGCACTGGCACTGGCCATGGTCTGCGCCACTACCGTGCTGATCATTGCCTGTCCTTGTGCCTTAGGCCTGGCAACGCCCATGTCGGTGATGGTGGGTGTGGGCAAGGCCGCCGAAGCGGGGGTGTTAATACGTAATGGTGAAGCCTTGCAAACCGCTTCTAAAATCACCGCCATGGTGCTGGATAAAACCGGCACCATTACCGAGGGAGCGCCTCAGGTCACCGACGTGGTGGTTGCCGACACTCATGAGCAGAAAGAAGTGTTGCAACTGGCGGCGAGCCTGGAAAGCGGCTCGGAACACCCGCTCGCACAAGCCATAGTGAGCAAGGCACAAGAGCAGGACGTTGAGTTGTTGCCGGTGGACTCCTTCAAGGCTTTGACAGGTTTAGGAGTAGAAGGGCGCTGCGATAATAAAGCCTTGCTCTTTGGCAATGCCAAGCTGATGCAACAACAGGGCATAACGCTTGGCGATTTTAGCGAGCGCGCCCATGGCTTGGCGCAACAGGCCAAAACCCCCATGTTTTTTGCTATCGATGGTGAACTGGCCGCCATTATTGCCGTGGCCGATCCGATCAAAAAGGACTCCATTGCCGCCATTGAACGCCTGCAAGACAATGGCATTCGTGTCATTATGCTGACCGGTGATAATCAGGAAACCGCCGCCGCGGTGGCACATAAAGCTGGGATCACAGAGTTTTTTGCCGAGGTGCTGCCCGAAGATAAGGCCAACAAGGTTAAAGAGTTGCAAGAAGCCGATGAGGTGGTCGGGATGACAGGCGATGGCATTAACGATGCTCCGGCCTTGGCCTTGGCCGATGTCGGCTTTGCTATCGGCACGGGCACGGATGTTGCCATCGAAAGCGCCGATATCACGCTAATGCGCGGCTCCCTGCATGGTCTGGCCGATGCCATTGCCGTGAGCAAGGCAACCCTAACAAACATCAAGCAAAACCTCTTTGGTGCCTTTATTTATAATGTCGCCGGTATTCCTATTGCCGCCGGCGTGCTCTATCCATTTTTTGGCATGCTTTTGAGCCCGGTGATCGCCGGTGCGGCCATGGCGTTTTCCTCCCTGACGGTCGTCAGTAACGCCAACCGTTTGCGTTTATTTAAACCCAAAGATGCGTGATTGTGCGCTTTAAGGAGAAACTCATATGATCATCATCAATATCTTAGGGCTGGCACTGATCGCCTGGATAGTCTGGTGGTTTTGGCTTTATAAGCCGGCGCAAACCGTTATGCAAACTCAGCCGCTGACCATAGAGGTTAAAGACGAGTCTATACTCCTTCGGCGATTCAGGTGGCGGCGCATCAAACGGTGACCCTTAACTTTTTACGCAAGGATCAATCGCCCTGCTCGGAGATGCTGTTGATCCCCGACTTGGGCGTCAGCGAGCAACTTGAGCTGGACAAGGTAACGCCGGTGACACTGACCGATTTGGCACCGGGAGAGTATCCATTTCACTGCCAAATGCAGATGTATCGCGGCACCTTAACCGTGGTGTAAGCTTGATTCAGTTAGTCGGTAATGACTAACTTATATTTTTGCGTAGCCATCGCAGCGTCTCTGATACGGACTGCTAAAAAGTATTGTTCACCATCAAACAATTGCGGGCCAGTAAATACATGGCCCAGCTCACTGGGGGTCTCGGTGCTATCCAATAACACCTGGTTGGCGTTATAGAGCTCAATGTAGAGGTCGGGGCCATTGTAAAACGGCTGGGTACAGGTATTCGGCGTTGAACACAAATAGATACTGACGGTGATTTCACCGTCCATAATAAAGGCGAATATATCGGTTTGATCGCTTGCGGCGTCAAGCTCACCGGTGATCAGTACGCCGTTACTGGGCCTGAGAATAAAGGGTGTGGCCTGCTCAAATTCATCATTGGGCTCTCTTTCCTGCAGTGACTGGGTCGTCCAGTTTTTACTGATAAAGTCATCGTCAATAATGCCGTTATCCGGATCGACTTCGGGCACGTTACCGTCTTCCTCGCAAAACACTTCTCTCGTGCATTGGCCGGTATACCAGGCTATGGTCAGGGCGATACCAAAAGGGTCATTAAAGGCGGAAGCGGGGCAGTAATATAAACTGGTTTGGGTGCATATTTTGACTGGGGGAGCACTGTCGCCGTCACTGCCACCACAGGCGACAAATAAGCTGCTAACTCCAAGAACGATAAGGCGAATAACAAAGGCTGAGCGAGTCATAGTGCGTTGTTTCTTGACTGTTCAATCACTAAAGTATAGTTCGTTTTAACGCACCGATTGAACTCAATCGGCTTTGCCTTTTGGCTAGGTGGATGGGTCATGGCGGGCACGGGAGAAGCAGCCTTGCGGCTGCTTGAGGAGATAGTTAAGAGGCTAGCAATAAGTCCCTTGGTGCTGTCCTAAGGGGCGCACTTTTTGCCACGGCAGGGTTTGTCGCCACCGCCCCCATCACCGCCACCGCTACTTACAGTGACCTGTGACCAGTTGCTCCAGCTCGATGGCCCAGCATTATTGGTCGCCCGTACTCGGTAGCGGAAGATGCCCGCATCACTGCTGTCTACATAGTTACTGGTGTTTTGCGCAAGCTGAGCAATTACAGTTGTACCCCGCCAGGAGCCATTTTTATGTTGCTTCTCGCGCTGTATCTCAAAAGCGTTTTCGTCATCGCTGTTGTCCGTCCAGCTCAGCAGCGCCGTACCATCCTGGCCGTCGCTTGCACTGAAGCTGCTTGGCGCTGCTGGTGGCATGGGTTGCGCCGCCGTGGTGGCACACTCAAGTGCCGACGCCAAGGTTTGATTATTGGCCAAGTCTTTGGCCGTGACACTGAAGCAGTATTGGGTTTCACCTTGCAGTCCGGTTGCCATGAACTCGGTGCCGGTTTGCCAGGTTCCGGAGGTGCAATCCGTGCCGCCTTGCTGACAGCTAAACAGATAGCTCACCTGGGCGCCGCTGTCATCCGTGGCGGTCGTGGCCTGCATGCTGATCTCGCTATGGCTGATGGCGCTGGGAACTTGGGCAAAGCTCATGGGGTTAGGGTCCGGAGGCGTGGTGTCCGGTGCTGCCGCAGGCAGGCTGCCATTTAAGTAATAATGGCCCTGGCTGGCATAATCGCTCACATAGGGCCCCGACGTGCCATACACCTCCAGGGTGTATAGACCGGCGGCAAGGTCAAGTTGCAGTGTGGCGCTGGTTTCTGCATCGCCAGCAGAGTCCGCAATAAGCGAGCCGCCAGCGTCATATAAACGCAGCCCAATATCAAGGTTGGCGCCGCGACGGGTGCTGCGTGTAAAGGCATCCCACGCCGGGGTGGCACTGATCTGGGCGCTGCCTGTACCGGCATTAAACTGGAACCAGTCACTGTCGCCCACCTGCACCGTGCCCTTATTGTCGCCAACACCGTTGCTTGGATCCAACTCGCGATTGGTCGCGCTGAACTGGCCAAACTCATCGACTATGAGAGCCGTTGGCGATTGGGCATTGCCTTCGTTGTCGCTTGAAGCCCCCAGTTTATTGGTGATGATGGCAATATCGTCTTGCAGTTGGTTGGCGTCGGGGTACTCGCCTTTGCTCCACTGGGTGATATTCTTGCTATAGGAGTTACCCATGATCGGAGCCCAGCTGCCGAGTTCGGCATTCTCACCCAGACCACCATAGTAGGAGGTGGTGGATGTACCATCGTGGCTTAAGCCCAAGTTATGACCCAATTCGTGGGAGCCAGCTTCGGCCATATAGGTTTGACCGCCGCCACCGAGGCGGTTGTAGTACACGAAGGCCGGTTGATAATAGGTGTAATTACTTCTTCCCCAGACACTTAAATAGGCCACGCCGCCGGCGCCTTGAGAGGGCAGCGCCTTGTTTGTGGTGTCGCTGTCTTTGGTAAATAGTACCCAGCCCACATTGGCGCCAAAGCTCGCTGGAGCCTGGGTGGTAACGTCGATGTCAAAGGCAGAAAAGTCGTCGGCCATGCGCGCCCAGATTTGGTGGATGCGGCTGCGCTCCGAGTCGTTAAAGGTGCTGGGATCGCCATCCAAATCATAGGGCAGGGTGTCATAACTGGTACCACCGCCCCAGGCGCGGCCACTGACCAGACCACCGTCAAAATCTAAATAAACGGTATTGGCGGCGCCGAGTTTGCTATGCAGGTTAAATACATCAATGGCAGGCAGAGTCGCCGCGGCGCTCGGCGCTTCGCCGGTGCCAGCTCCCTGTACCAGACCCATTTCCACGTAAAAGAGTTCACCATTGTTATCCGCCTCCATAAAGGCCGTATCCAGCGCCGGCACTCCAAGGGCGGTGAGCTGAGCCAGTACCTTTTGTTGTACATGGGGAGGGAGCTTGGCAAGGCTGTGTTTTAAACGGTTGTCGGGGAGGTTTTCCAGGGCCTGATATGGCAGCGTGTTCTGCGTGTCATTAGCTGTGTTGGCGTAGGCTTGAGTCCCTAAGGCGAGGCTAATGGCCGCGACCATTGAGTTTATTTTATGCGCTGTGGCTGATTTCATTGTGCATCCCAAATGGTTGGCTCGGCCTTGGGACAGAAACTCTGGTAGCCGCATTGCGACCGCACTGGCAATCCCGCTTTCTTTGGGCTGTACCCCAAGACCGGTGACTTTGCGCCCCATCCTCGCGAATGGTTTGCCCTTCATGTCTTTGTTAAATGACCATTTGAGCCTAGCAAGGGATAAATGAAAATCAAATATTAATTATTTAAAATAGGAACAGCGGGCGATGCCAATACCCCGGTTAGGGGAATAGGATAGGAATCAAGCTGCCAATAAGCGTTGTAACGCCGCGAATTAGTATTGTCAGCCATGGCTGATATTCATCCCGTCAGCATCAGGGGGCAATCTATCGCCCACTGCTTGTACCGTTAGCATGTACATTGTATGTTGGCTATTGGTACCAGTCGCATTTTTCTATGCCCTAGGCCTCGAGTTAGATAAGGCTCAGTAGGGTAAAGGAAAGCTAGACCAAGGTCGTGTTGCCTTAAATTAGGTACGTACAATAAGTTAGGTTAAGTACACACGAGGTGTACACACTAGCTAAAGTCAGTCGAGCCAAACAAGCAGGGAAGGCCGTTTAGGGAGGGCTTTAAAATGAGCAAAGCATGTATTGCCGTAGCCGATGATCATCCTTTAATTGTGTTTGCCATTGAACATAAAATTAAGGGGGCTTGGCCCGATATTCAGGTTGAAAGCGCCCATTGTTATCACCAACTTTTTCGCATTCTCGAGCAAAAAGAACAGCAAATTGATTTAGCCATCGTTGATTTGTCCATGCCGGGCAGTGAAGGGATCCAGGGGGTGGAATACATCTGCAAAAACTACGAAAATGTGCCCGTGATAGTGATCAGCGGCAATGATGACTTCAAAAGTTGCACCGCTTGTTTAGACGTCGGTGCGCTGGAATTTGTCTCTAAAACCGAGTTTGACTCGGTGATTGTCGATTTGATCTCCAAGTACCTTTTTAACGACTCAGCGCAACCGAATAAGGTCTTGTCTCAAGTCGAAGAGCCCCAGACATTACCCCTACTCACCCCCAGCCAACGAAAGGTATTAAAGCAAATGGCCGATGGCTTAAGTAATAAGGCGATCGCCCGAGAGCTGAATATTTCGGAGAAAACCGTCCGTGTCCATGCCAGTGCCATCTTTAAACAGCTGGATGTGGAAAACCGTACTCAGGCGGCGGTGAAATACAAGCGCCTGGCTCACGCCATTGAGCTTTAAACGGCCTTTTAAACCGCGTCCGCCGCGCAATCTCTTTTATTCCTCAATTTGCAATAAAGCTGTGGTTCATCCTAAAAATCACGACTTTATTCGCATTTTTAAGGCCGTTTAGGCTAAATGACCTAGTCCATTTTAGCCAGGTAAATTAGGTAATCTGCTTAATATGTTAAATGTTGTTAACCGCTTACACTGGAACTTCATAACAGACGAGGATGTGGTGCCATCTGGGTTGTTAAATGGCTCTCAATACTGTTCGAGCACGTTTATAAGTGTTTCAGGGAAGCCCCTTGAGTAAACGTGCAATAGAAAACATGCAATGAAGTTAATAATAATGACAGAGGGAGGACGTAATGGTCCAAAACAAACTCAAATTGCTTAGCATGGCGCTGTTGGCCGGTACCTTAACGAGCGGTTGTACCTTTATTGGCGAGCATAAGGTCACGGGTGGCGGCACCATGGCATCGGCGGGTGGTGATAAGAATGCCGTGTTTACTTTTAATGCCGAAAACTGCGGCGAGGACGAGGTTAAGGGTCGCGTGAACTATGTGGATCATAGCGCCATTGATTTCGAAGATGTTGGCGGCGTAAGTATTAAAGCTGAAGTGGACAACTTCGGTTATTGCGCGCTTACCGATGAAGGATTAGAAACTGGCGTGCAGGAATGTAACTGCATGGATCAGTTTGAAGCGCAATTTACCTACTCATCAAAAAACCCCCAGGCGCCCGGCGAGGGCACCGGCTTTGTCTGCTTCTTTGATACCGGCGAGGGCAAGGGTAACTTCCACGGCGCCATTACGGCCTTCAATCTTATCGACGGACCCTATGACGGCTACACCAATGTTGGCACCGTTAACGGTAATATTCAGCAGCACAGCTGCCTACAAACTAGCGAAGCAGAATAATAAGGAGCATACGGATGTTTAATAAAACTCTACTCACTGTATTGGTAGCCACTGCTTTTTCTGCGCAAGCCGAGTTAGTTGAGGGTACAGATATGCTGGCGGGCAAAACGGCCCGCGTCATTTTCGAATATCATCAGGGTAATAAGGCCGAACTGGTTGCCGCGATTGAAGCGGTCGGTGGTGACGTCAAACGCCAATTGGATGCCGATAACTCGGTGGCGGCGGTGATCGATGCCGATATGTTTGAGCAATTGCAAAATAATGGCGCGATTAAATCCATCGAACTCGATGCCGTGCGCCAGGTTATTCCCAACGCAGTGACGCCAAGTGGTTTTCAAGATTATGCCCCCTACGGCCTACCCATGGTGCAGGCCGAACAGCTCGATTATGCCGGTGGTATCAAGGTCTGTATCGTCGATACCGGTTATGATCTCGGTCACCAGGAATTGCCAAGCACCACGGTGACCGGCGACGATGAAGGTGCTGGCCCCTGGTACCAAGATGGTCACGGTCACGGCACCCATGTTGCTGGTACCATAGCCGCAATCGACGGCAATGGTGGGCTGACCGGGGTGCTCGGCTCTGGCATGGCCGAATTACATATAGCACGGGTGTTTGATGACGAGGGCGGCTTTGTCTATGCTTCGGATCTTGCCGGTGCGGTGGCAGATTGTGCCAGCGCCGGTGCTAAGGTGGTGAGCATGAGCTTGGGTGGCGCCTTTTCAACCAAGGTGGAAGCGCGTGCCTTTGCACGCTTAGAGCGTGCTGGCGTGATGGCTATAGCCGCTGCTGGTAACGATGGCAACGCCACTCATAGCTATCCCGCGTCCTACGATGCGGTGGTGTCTGTGGCTGCGGTGGATGAGACAATGCAACATGCGGCGTTTTCACAAAGAACCGCGCAGGTTGAGCTGGCGGCTCCCGGTGTCGATGTCATTTCCACCTACCCAGGCGGCCTGTATGCATCGATGTCTGGTACCTCTATGGCCACGCCCCATGTTTCAGGTGTGGCGGCGCTGGTGTGGAGTCACTTCCCACACTGCAATAATTACGAGATAAGAAATGCCCTTAGCGCCTCGGCGATGGACCTAGGCGAGGCCGGCTATGACTATAAATACGGTCATGGTTTGGTGCAGGCCAAAGCCGCGTATGATCACCTGATGGCCAATGGTTGTAACGGCAAGGGTGTGAAGTAACAAGCAAGTTCCCCTCCTAAAAGCATAGCCCCGCAAAGGGGCTATTATCCTCGATGGGGGCCAGGCCACCCGTTAAAAACCTTGTTCACCTCTTTATTGCGCGCTTTGCTTCTTTTGTGAGTGTAATGACCAACAAGAATCAAAATGAAAACCCTATGATCAGCTCTGAAAAGGAAGAGGGTGTGGAAGTGTGGTATCGCTATTGATTAACTCAAAGCTGCAGGTCTGCTTGTTAAGGCAAAGGGATAAACTCTTCCTCATCGCCGGGCACCTTGGGAAACAGACCACTACGCCATTTTTCTCTCGCCTGCTCAATATGGGCCTGGCTGCTTGAGACAAAGTTCCAATCGATGATCCGGGGCCCGAGGTGAGCGCCGCCAATTAAGACGACGCGGGAGTACTCATGGGCGCTGACACTGAGCGCTTGCGCGCAGTCGAACACAGCCATGCTTTGAGCGGGCACTGAGGTGCCGCCGCAGTGAATATGGCCACGCACTACATACAAGCCCAATTCCTCGCAGCTGGGGAGTTGCAGCGTTTGTCCGGGCGCTAGTTCAGCTTCGAGGTAGAGGGTATCGGAAAAGGTTTTTACCGGCGAGCCCTGGCCATAGGCGCTGCCCATCATCACCCGTACCGGTACGCCTTGAACCCTGGTAATAGGCAAAGAGGAGGCGGGGTAATGATAAAAAGCCGGGTCCATGTGTTCGCACTCCTGTGGCAGCACCAGCCAGAGTTGAAGGCCTTCTACACTGTGCGTGTCGGCGCGCTCCTGCTCACTTTGCCTTTCCGAATGCACCACGCCCTTACCGGCCACCATGAGATTGATATCGCCCGGACGAATGGGCTGTACACTGCCTAGGGAATCGCGATGTAGCAGTTCGCCGTCAAACATATAGGTGACGGTGGCGATACCAATATGAGGGTGAGGACGCACATTGACGCCCGCTCCTGGGGCGAAGGTCGCGGGACCGAGGTGGTCGAAATATATCCAGGGTCCTATGGTCGTTACTTCTGTCGTGGGCAGGGAGCGCAGCACCGAAAAACCACCCATGTCTTTATAGCGAGGTGTTAACAGCGCTCGGATCGGCGAACGTGCGGCGATCGGTTTACTCTGCTGCGCTTCTGCATTACTGACTCGACTCATGCCTTGCTCCTTGAAATTGACCTCGGTAAATCAACTAAATCGCTAAGCTGCTTTTCAAGTTTAGCCTCCCTTGGGCAAATAGATAAAAAAAGTCCGGACAAAGGGGGCTTGGCTGAGATAGTGGGGAGTAAGGGGTGTGCTTTTTATTTATTTTATCCCCAATATGGGACTTCTTATTATTTAAATATAAAAATGAATGTACCAGTAATTTAAACTTTTACAAAAGCTTCATTTATTTTTAACAAATTGCGTTCAATATCGCCGCCCTGTACCACTATCAAAAATAGTTTTATCAGGGAACAAAAATGAAAATAAATAAAACCATGCTGGCGGCAGCCATTTCTTCGGCACTGCTGATGGGTTGTGACTCGGACACAAAAACAGTTGAAGTTGAGCGTGTCGTTGAAGTTGAAAAAATCGTCGAAGTACCGGTTGAACAGGAAGAAGTTACCTCGGTTAAAAACGTCATTTTAATGATTGGCGACGGCATGGGCCCACAACAGATAGGCCTGCTTGAGGAATATGCGCGTCGGGCGCCAAACAGCGTATTGGCGAGCACGACTACGGGCATGCAGAAGTTTGCCGACGGCGGTCGTGTTGGTTTGTCGCTTAATGCCCCGGGCGGTAAAAACGGTTCTTTGGTAACCGACTCGGCGTGCTCGGCGACTCAGTTGGCAACCGGCATGTCGGCGGCTTCTGAAGTGATTGGTTTGGATGACCAGGGTAATGTGGTCGAGACCATTTTGGAAAAAGCCAAAGCGGCGGGTAAGGCTACGGGTCTGGTGACCGATACCCGTATTACCCACGCAACGCCGGCGGCTTTTGCGGCGCATCAACCGCATCGCTCGTTTGAGAATGAAATTGCCGAAGATCTGTTGATGAACCAGGTCGATGTTTTATTAGGTGGTGGTGCTCGTCACTGGTTACCGCAAGATACCGCCGATCGCAAAGATGCTTTGGCCCAAGAGCTAGGCGGTAACACCAGCGTGATTAAAAAGTCCAAGCGTAGCGATGATCGTAACCTGATCGCAGAAGCACGCGACGCGGGCTATACCTTGGCCTTCGATAAGGATCAGCTGAGCGCGGCAGAGGGCGCTAAGCTACTGGGTCTATTCGACGACTCGGCGATGAACGACGGCATCGAATACACGGCTTGTAAAAACGATGAAAGCCAGTGTAACCATGAACCTTCACTACGTGAGATGACGCTAAAAGCCTTGGATATCCTGTCTCAAGATGAGGATGGTTTCTTCTTGATGATCGAAGGCGGCCAAATCGACTGGGCGGCGCACGTTAATGACACCGGCTGGTTACTACACGAGCTATTGAAGTTTGATGAAGCGGTTGATGCCGTGTACGAGTGGGTAAGCGAGCGCAATGATACCCTGGTGGTGATCACCGCGGACCACGAAACCGGTGGTTTTGGTTTTAGCTACTCGGCTCATAATATTCCTGAAGCGACCACCTTGCCGGGCGACGGCATGAAAGGGGAAGACTATAAGCCAAACTATAACTTTGGTTCGCTGTCTACCCTGGACAAGATCTACGCCCAAAAAGCGTCTTTCTATGCGATTTACGACAAGGTGAATGCTGATTGGGATTTTGGCGCTTCAACGCCCGAGCAATGGCAAACTGCGGTAAACGCGACCCTGCACCCGGATTTCCATATCGATTATGCTGATGCCCAAGCGATTGCCGCGGTTAAGCCTAACGAAAATTATTATGCGGATCACAAGTACCTAAGTGCGACTCAGGTACCGGCTATCAACGACTTCAGCGACTTCTATGTGTATGCCTATGAAGACCAAGGAGCTTTGATCGCTCGTGCGATTAGCTCGGAGCAAAGCGTGACCTGGGGTAACGGTACCCACACCGCGACGCCAGTTGCCGTGTATGCGTTTGGCCCGGATGGCGTGACCAAGCCATTCTCAAGCATGCTGCATCATACCGAAATCGGTCAGTTAATGGCCAAGGCCTTACTGGACAACAACTAAGAGAATAGGTGCCAGGGCGTTGTGCTTTGGCACCTTAACTACATATTTCTTAAAGGGCTTAGCGGTTTAGCTTACGGGCGCGGAAATTGCGGCCCTTCATTTTACCCTCACTGATGGTTTTCAGCGCCGCATTGGCGATTTTACGCTGCACGGCGACATATGAGCTGATGGCAGTGACCTTGATTTTCCCAATTTGATCCCCGGTAATGGCCTGATTAGAGGTCAGGGCGCCAAGAATATCCCCCGGGCGCAGCTTGGACTTTTTGCCGCCATCGATTTGTATAGTGACCATGGGCGCACGCTTAATCGCATTGCTAAAGACGTTGTCATTGGGCAGATCGGTGGGCTCCAAGGTTTGCTCCAGATAATCTTCTAAGGCATTGACCTTGTGCGACTCTTTATAGCTCATTAAGGAGCAGGCGATGCCTTTTTTACCGGCGCGGCCGGTACGGCCGATGCGGTGTACATGGACTTCGGGGTCGTGGGCAATATGGTAATTGATCACCATATCCACATGGTCCACATCGATACCTCGGGCAGCGACATCCGTGGCCACAAGGATACTCAGGCTGTGATTGGCAAAGCGTACCAGGGTGCGGTCGCGGTCTTTTTGTTCAAGGTCACCGTGTAAGGCGGCGGCGTCAAAGCCCATATTCTGAAGTTGATCGCACACCTGCTGACACTCGGCCTTGGTGTTGCAAAAAATCACCGCCGACTCGGGCTGGAAATGCAACAGCAGTTTTTGCACCGCTTCCAGGCGCATGTCGTTGTTGTCCACCTCATAGAAATACTGTTCTATGCTGCTGTCGTCATGGGTCGACTCTACCGTGACCTTTTGTGGGTTGTGCATTACATGCTTGGCCAGCTGCTCAATCTTAGGCGGATAGGTGGCGCTAAAGAGCAGGTTTTGTCGCTCTGCCGGGCAGTGATCGATAATGTATTGCAGCGGCTCTTCAAAGCCCATTTCCAACATGCGATCCGCTTCATCAAGCACAAAGGTGTTGACCTCATCCAGGGATAAGCGGCCCTTACGCAGATGCTCTTCAATGCGTCCCGGGGTGCCGACAATAATATGAGCGCCGTGCTCAAGGGAGCCTATTTGCGGCCCCATGGGCGCACCGCCGCACAGAGCCAACACCTTGATATTGTGAATGGCACGAGCCAGTTTGCGAATTTCCACCGCCACCTGATCGGCCAGCTCTCGGGTCGGGCACACCACCAAGGCCTGGACACGGAAGCGTTTTACATTGAGGTTATGTAACAGCCCCAAAGAGAAGGCGGCCGTCTTGCCTGAGCCGGTTTTACCCTGACCAATCACATCCTTGCCCGCCAAAATGAGCGGCAAGGTTTGCGCTTGGATTTCTGTCATATGGTAATAACCCAAAGACTCTAGGTTATCGAGCAAAGAGCGAGAAAGCGGGGTGCTGGAAAAGGCAGGTAAGGTCACGGTGGCAATCATCTTTTAAAAGGAAAAGGGGATTATAACATGCTCAACCTCGTGCAGGCAGAATAAAGAAGCAGTTCACAACCTACCTAAACGTTTCATGCTGAGGGTTCAATTAAATCTTGACTTTAAAAAATCCAATTACTACATTTGTGGTAGTTGATAACTACAAGTGTAGTAGTGAGGAATCAAATGAAACTCAGTGATTTTGAAATGGATGTGATGCAGCTTTTTTGGCAACACGAGCCATGTACAGCGAGCCAAATCCATCAGTTGCTTAGCGAAGCAAAAAAGAATAACAAGCAAGTGGCCTATAACACAGTGAAAACAATTGTCGATCGGCTTGAAAAGAAAGGCGCGGTGGAGCGTTGTGGTCAGCAAGGCAGGGCGATTGTTTATCAGTCTATTGTGACGCAAAGCGCTCTGTCAGAAGAAGCCGTCCCCACCTTTATGCAGCGCTTTTTTAAGGGAAGCTCCCGTAATCTCATTGCTCACTTTATTAAAGAAGAGCGTCTTAATGATGAGGATATTGCCTATTTACAAAACCTGTTAAATAGCAAAAAGAAAGACATGTAAAAAAGGAGGGTGATATGACGGACTATTTCCTAACCAGCTTATTTATTTCACTGTGCGCACTGGTCGCATTAAAGGGGCTACAAAGTGCTCCGGCACGACTGAGCTTCTATGTATCGGTGTTGGCACTGTCCAGCTGGCTTGTGCCCTGGCAGCATATGCCCGAAGTTTCTAAATATCAGCAAGACCCAGAGCTGACTTTTAACGTTGCACATTTTTGGCAGACGGCTCACTCGCAAGGCGAACAACAAGATGCTTTAGTTACTCAAGTTCAGGCACCAGTGTCGTTAGTTGATGGCTATGCATTTGATGTCTCTCATCTGGTATTTCTGGCGTTGTTAATTGGTGTCGCCTTGTTTATCTGGCGCATAGGGCAGTACTTCTTGTTTATCAAGCGACTTTATCGCCACTCCACACCCTGTAACCGGTATGAGCACAGTAGTGGGGGTTACCCTGTTCGGGTTGCAAAGTTGGGGGCTCCGGCCTTCGCCAGTGGGGTGACACGGCCCACTATCTGGCTGGATCGGGCACTGCTTGATGCCAAAGAAGTTCATTCGATTATTCAACATGAGGCAACCCATTTACGCCAGGGGGATGTGTATTGGAGCTGGGCTATTTGCTTGTTGGAAAGCCTATTTTGGTGGAATCCCCTGTGCTTATTTTTAGCTAAAAAATCAAAGCAACAGCTGGAACTCAGCTGCGATGAAAAGTGCGCAGCGAGCTTTCGGGAACAATATCAACTGGATCTTGCTAGTGTACTTTTATCGCAGCACCAAGCGAAAAACGGACATAGGCAATTTATGACCCCGTTGTTAAGTATCGCTCAACAACAGAGCTTTAACGTGCAACGGATTAAAATGTTAGACAAGGAGAAAACTATGAACAAAAAGCATGTCATTGCACTAGTTATGTCACTCGCCTTTATTGCCGTTGCGGCGGCGCAAATTGTGGATAAAGATAAGCCGCAGCAGGTACAAGCACAGCAAACAGCCATTAGTTATGAAGAGCAAATGGCTGCGTTGCTCGATGGCGCAGCCGAAGCTAAAAGCAAAGATGTAGAAAAGCTCAATAAAGTGTTTGCTAACATCCTACATTGGCACGCCAATAGAGCCGTACTCAACGAACAGGACGAAAGCAAAATTAAGTTACTGAGCTTTACCCTGCTGAGTCATGTTGGTCACAAACTTGCTCGTTATGAAGATGTCATGCTTGCCTTCGCAGACTGGTATCCCGATGGGGACTCGGCGCCATATTTTTTGAAAAATGTAACGGCCTTGACGCACTTGCAGCTGCAGCAGCCTAATTTAGCAATCAATGAGTTAAACAAACTAAAGGCGCAGCTAAAAGACCAGACTAAACCTGGAACCCTGATGAATCTGGCCCGTTCGTACATAGAGGTGGAGGACTTTGACAATGCGCTAGCCATCCTTGAGCAGTTACCAGAAGACAACAATTACACAGCCGTTTTGAAGTACTATGTTTACTTCCATCAAGGTGATAGTGAAAACATGGAGCGGATTAAAGCGCAGCTACCTACAGAAGTGGCCAGTTTACCGCCTAGCCTCCCCGATTTTGGTATTCCCATGTCGCCATTATTAGCCAAGTTATAAAGTACTTAAAAAGCCCCAAAATTGGGGCTTTTTTTATCATTGCTTTGTTGGTTAACAAGATAAAACGTTGCGCTACTGTTTTGCTTATCAATCCGACTATAATGACTGGCAGTGCAGGTATTCGTACCAATGACGAAAATAAGTCCAGTAAGGCGGTTAGTTACATTGGAGGTAATAGTGAGTGAGCAGCAGGCCGCGTTCGACTCTTTACGAGCGCAAATGACAGGATATGCTCCCATCAGTGAGCAGACCTGGCAGCAATTTAAGCCCCTGTGCACCTTGGTTCACGCGGATAAGCACCAGCTGATTTATCCATGTGGGGTGGTGCCACGGTCCTTCTCTTATCTTTATCAAGGTTTGGTACGCTGTTTTGTCACCGATGAAAAAGGGACCGAATACAATAAGATGTTCTTTGACGAGGGCAAGTTTCCCGGCTCTATGACGGCGCTGTTAACCCAGCAAGCATCAAGTTTGGCCTTTGAGGCGCTGGAGCAAAGCACGTTGATCGCTATCGATTTTAAGGGCTATCGCCGGCTCATGCAGAGCAATCCAGAACTTATGCTCTATCAAATACACTATCTCGAAAAGAATTGGTTGTTGGCAAAAGATCAGCGAGAAATCGAGATAGTGCAAGACGACGCCACCACTCGATATCTGCATTTTAGCAAGCAATTTCCTGCCTTAGCCGAGCGCTTACCGCAATACCATATCGCTTCGCATTTAGGGATAACGCCCACCCAGTTAAGTCGGGTAAGAAAAAATTTATCCCTTATCAACCTATGTAAATGAACCTCGCATAGCGCCTCGATACACTGCCTCTTATCCGCTGGAGCGAACCCGTTCCAGCTATGGTTTGATTGACACAGAGGTAAGTATGGAATTTTTATCCGCACTAGAGTGGCGTTACGCCGTAAAACAATTCTCCCAGCAAATGGTACCGGAAGACCAATTGCAAACCCTGTTACAGGCCGCCACCTTAAGCCCGTCGGCGTATGGATTACAGCCTTATAGGTTAATTCTGGTACGTTCAACATACTTGCGCGAGCAACTGGTGCCTCATTCCTACGGCCAGGATAAGGTGGCTAATAGTTCGCATTTACTTGTTTTTGCGGCGCAGACAAATATTGGTGATGAGACGGTGAACCGCTATATAGCCCGCCACAGCGAAGTCACGGGCACCCCCATTGCCGATTTACAACGTTACGGTGATCATATGAAGTCTGCGCTGGCCAGTAAAACACCGGCACAGCGGCAGGAATGGGCGCATCAGCAAGCTTATATTGCGCTTGGCAACTTGCTTACCTGTGCGGCACAGATGCGCATAGATACCTGCCCGATGAGCGGGATTGACGCGCAGCAGTATGACCGCATTCTTGGGTTAACAAAGCGCGGTTTAACCACGACCATGATCTGCCCCATAGGCTATCGACATCAAGAAGACAGTCAAGGTCAGGCTGCGAAGGTGCGCTTCGACTATGCCGAGATGGTAGACAGCATATGATGGCCTTAATGCTTTGTATGCTGGCCATTGCCGCCGGCGCCGCCATTGCCATACAAGCGGCCATGAATGCGCAATTGGGGGTGTTGCTCAACAGCGCAATGTTCGCCACTGGGGTGGCGTTTTTGACCAGCTTTACTCTTGTCACCGCGGTGCTGGTATTCACCAGTAAAAGCTACCCGAGTGTTGGTGTCATCACCAATGTGCCCTGGTATTTGTGGCTCGCCGGCGTGTTCAGTGCGTTTGGCGTCAGTTGTTTTTATTATCTGATCCCAAAAATGGGCCTAGGAAGCATGATGTCGTTTGCCTTGTCGGGGCAAATTGTGGTGGCCATGCTTGCCAGTCACCTGGGTTGGTTTAACTTGCCCGTTAAGGCTCTGGATGGCAGCAGGTTATTGGGAACGGCGTTATTGATTGGTGGTGTTATCTTAGTGAATTGGGAGTCGAGAAGTGGATATTAATCAAGCCAATATAGCGAACTTAACAAGCCTTTGGGAGCGCTATGGTGCGGCGCCCTTGGCTGATGAGAGCACATGGCCATTTAAGGTCAATCATGTGTGGCCTCATCGCTGCTGGCACCCAGAGCCCGGTTCGCTGACCAGCATGGCGCCGCTAGCTGAGGCTCGAGCTGGGGTGATGTTTCCACTTTGGCCGGATTTGCACGGGGTGTCATTGCAGTTCCCCAAGGAGCGTGAGTTAGCGCTTAAACACGCCGGTTGGGATTGCGTCTTAGTACAAACGGCCATGTATTTGCCCTTGTCCGTAAGTGATTATCCACCCACGTCGGACAATGCGGTCACGAGCGCAGAGTTGGTGGTAAGAAACATTACTAGGGTCGAGGAGGTTTCTTCCTGGATAGAGGTGGTGAATGAGGCTTTTGGTTATCGTGTGGATGCCCGGGCCATTGGGCCTTTACTCGAATGTGAGCAAGCACAATTATATGTTGGTTTATGGGCGGGAGAGGTTGTTGCCAGCGCGCTTTTGTATTACACCGGGGAGGTGGTCGGCCTTCATCAGGTCGCGTTAAAACAAACACATCAAGGACAAGGGCTTGCCAAAAGCATGATGCAGGATTTGCTCAGGCTTGCGGTGGCCTCGGGGGCGCAGTATATGGTCTTGCAGGCATCGGCGGCCGGTAGACCTTTGTATGAAAACCTTGGCTTTATAACCCAGTTTGAGATCCGCAGTTATAGCAACCGCGCTTCACAATTAAAATCTGTTACTGCTTGTCATTAAAGCCCTTACCGGTCAATAGTGCTATAACAAAAATGCCGGTCTATATAGACCGGCATGGGTGTTGCAATGTATCGGTAGTTTAACTAAGGCTTAGAAAACTACGGTTACAGTTGCAGAGCAGTTAGTCGTGCCTGCTTCACAGATTGAGTAGTTGTATACACCGCCGCCTTTTTGGTTGATAGCGTCAGTGTAAGCACCGTCATTGTTGGTGGTGGTGATAGCCGCGCCGTTGCGATAGATATCAACATTGCTGCTGTTTGCACCGCTCCAGCTTAGGTCTACGCGTTGACGACCTTTTACCTTGTAACCAAACGCATTTAGGTCGATAGAGCCGCCCGTAGCACCGCTGCTTACATTCACGGTTTGTGAGCTGGTGTCGGTTTGACCGGCGCTGTCGGTTACCGTTAGCGTCACAGTGTATGAACCGTCTGCCGCATAGCTGTGGCTAGGGTTTTGCGCCGAGCTGCTAGCGCCGTCGCCGAAGTTCCAGCTGTAACCGGTTACGCCGTTGTCATCCGAGCTGCCGTCGGTGAAGCTACAAGCCAGGGCATCACATGAGAAGCTGAAATCCGCTACCGGTGCATTGTCAGATGAACCGCCGCCACAGCTAGTACCCGCTAGGTAATCGATGGCCGCTTGTGCTTTAACCAGACCGTAACCGGTTTTCACGTCACGACCGGCAGCACCTAAATCTTCAGCAGTAACTGCCAGGGCGTTACGCACTTCCGCTGCCGAACAGGCGGTATGATATGACCACACCAGGGCTGCAACCGCACTCACGTGAGGGGTCGCCATTGATGTACCATTGTAGTAATCCCAGTCCTGGCCATCTACTTTAGATAGGCTCGCCGTTTGACCCGCTTTTGCAGCTAGCTCAAGGCCGGTTGCACGGTCAATTGAGGCCGTTGGAATGCCTTGAATTTTGCCATTGAAGTCAACCATAAATGGCGCTTGTAGGCCCGGGCGAGCAGCATTACTGTAAACGATAATACCTTCGGCACCGGCGTCGGCACAGGCATTGGCGCCACGGTATTCAGGGTATGAATTTTCCGTTGAGGTCGAGCTGTCACCTTGGTTTTCACCACGTTCAACAAGACAGATTTTACCCGTCATGTCGCCACACGAGTATGAAGTACCCGTTGTAGTACATACGCCTAGCGCGCCGCTGGCTGAGCCATTGTTGCCCGCAGGGTCAAATGACAGGCTGCTGTTGTAGAACAGGTGTGGTACCACGCCATTAGCGAAGTAGTCGGTACCGCCAACACTTAGTTGTGCTAGCTGACCGTCGCCTAGACCTACGCTTGACAGTACGGCTTCACCTGGACCGGCAAGTTCAACCTGGTTGGTGCGCTGTGAGAAGTTAGCGTGCATATTGCCAGAATCAACGGCCGCTACCGATACCACGTCATCATATGAAGCCGGGTAAGAGTGAGCGGTATTACCGTCGTTACCTGCCGCGGCGATGCTTAGTACACCTTGGCTGTAGTAGTTGGCAAAAGCATTGCCTTCGGTGCGGCTGCTGCCACCACCACCTAGACTCATGCTGATAACGTTGGCGCCCGCTGCCACACAGTCATCAACTGCTGATACCAAGCTTGAAGAGTAGCCCCAGCCAGACTCGTTAAATACTTTAATGATATGCAGGTTTACATTGCCGTTTGGCATTACACCCACAACACCCGAACCGTTAGTGATACCGGCTACGGTACCGGCAACGTGAGTACCGTGTGAACCGCCTGGCGTTGACCATTGGCCGGTACCTGAGTCGTTGGTGCCTGATACCAGGTTCGCATCTAGATCCGAGTGACGGATGTCATAGCCTGAGTCGATAATACATACGGTGCGGTTGCCGGCTAGCTCATCGGAAACGATATCCGCTTGCACGCGGCTGATACCCCATGGCTCAACCTCTGTGGTGTTTAGGTTGGTGGCAAGTAGGTGACGTTTAACGTCGGCTTCTACAAATTCAACATTTGGGTTGTTACGCAGGCCCTTAAGAGCCGCCGCTGGTACTTCCATGGCGAAGGCATCGTGCTTGGCCAGATCAACTTTAATCTCACCGCCTAGCTTTTTCGCCAGCGATTTTACTTCGGCAGACTTACCGCGAGTAAATTTTACGATTACGCGCTCTTTGCTCGCTCCGTTCGTTTTTACTTGTTCAGCTTTATCCTTGCTGCCTAAATTCGGTTGTAAAGAGTTTGCTAGTGCTGCTTCTGAGCCAAGGCCTAGAGCCAATAGGGTGGCCGTAGCAACGAGAGAGAATTTAGACTTCATAGTGAATACCTTAATTTAATTATTGTGTTGTCATTGTGCCTTGGTGACACAAGGGTATTTGACGTTGACGCGGTTGCCGCCAGTTGTAATTCGGTTACCGCGTTAGGCCCGATTATGAAAACACAGTTGTTAAATAAATGCTACGGCTTTTTGTAATTGTTTTGGGTAAATTGTGGTTGGTCATGAAAAAACCATTTAAATTCAAATTCTTGAGGTTGTTGTTTTTGTGGCTAAGGTTTTGGTTTATTTTAACAAATGTGCATTATTTTTGCGTTTTTAGATTATTTTTGCATTTTGCGGGATGGTGATTGAGAGCGGGGCGGGTTAAAACCCGGCATTGAAAATGGTCTCAGAATGGCTCGTTTGGGCTACCGGGTTTTGCCTTCGATAGGCTGTGGCGGTGGCAGGGTATCGCCGGGTAAGGAGTCTAGGTGGCGCTTGAAAAAGGCTCGGATCTGCTCGGGAGTGTCCATCTCTCCAGCACGGTAGCGCAGGGGAAGCTCATCAAGTAACGGAATATGCAGGTTTTCATCGAATTCGTAGAGGGCGTGCAAGCGACTCACAACCAAAGCCAGGGCACCGATGCAATCATCACAGAGCAAGGCGACATCCGCCTCGTTGATCACGCTACGCAGATAATGCTGCAGTTCCCGTTCATCCATAATTGAGCCTTTAAGTCGTTACCTTAATGCCTTAACGATTTCCGCCTGATATTGCGTTTTGTCGAAGGTGAATACATCAAATTCACGGTAATCCCAATGCTGTGTGCTTTGGGCGTCGCGATAGGGGTTATGCCAATGCTTCCAGCACACATAGTCGTCGGTGCAATACACTTGGGTAAGTAAGTACCAACATTCCCACTGTCCGCAATCACAGGCCAGTGGCATCAGGGTTGCCTTGTTTTCCAACATGCGCTTGCTGATATCGTCAAGGCTCAGTGCCGCTCTATAGGCGCCGCCTATATGGGGATCAAAGCGCTGTTCGAATTGCGTTACCAGCTCCAGCAAGGGTGTGCCGTCTATCAGCACCTCAAATACCTCCCCCAGGCTTGAGTAGTCGCCACAAGCGCGTAGTCTCAGGGTATTGATCATTATCTGGCGTCCATCACCTTATCAATATTATCCGATACTAGCTTGAAAACGCCGCGAAATATACCTGGTTGCCGGGCACTGATAAGGTACTTGCTTGCTGTCTGTCGACTAAGCTTAAACTGAGTGTAATTACCACAGCGAGTCTAATTTATGACGGTTTCAGCCATTCCTCCCGGTTACCATGCGATCACCCCTTATTTGATCATTGACGGCGCGGTTCGCGCTATCAGCTATTATCAACAGGCCTTTGGCGCCGAATTGGTCATGCAAATGCCCATGCCCGATGGCGGCATTGCCCATGCAGAGCTGAAAATCGGCGACTCCCACATTATGTTAGCGGACATGTGCCCGCAGGCGCATTTTCAAAGTCCGCAGGCCCTAGGAGGCACACCCGTGAGCCTGATGCTGTATGTGGAGGATGTGGATGCGGTATTCGCGAAGGCCCTGGCTACAGGAGCTAAGGAAGTGAGACCTGTTCACGACCAATTTTATGGCGCTCGTGCCGGCACCTTGGAAGACCCTTTTGGTCATGTGTGGACCATAGGCACCCATAAGGAAGACTTAAGCGAGCAGGAGCTAATGCAGCGAATGGCCGATTTTATGAGCAAGCAAGAAGATGCTTAGGTTGCGGTTGTTTCGAAGAAGCTAAAAGGGCCGATATTCTTTAGGTAAAGTTTAATAACGCGTTGTAAATATTAATCAAAAAGCACGTAATAATGAGCAATTGGTTAAACGCCATGTTGTAGCTGGGTTAATAAGTTACATGCCGCCATGGCTATGCTATATTCGCCAAAACACGCTTTATATTCAGCGTGTTAGATGCTATTTCGATTCTCGTTCGAAAAAATAACTCGGCTAACTTTCTATTTCGGTCAAATTCTCTGGTGCGTAACCTTATTCATCCCAGTCATGTAAAAGAATGGTCAAAAAGCGCTCGGCATTTAGTAATTGCTCTGGTGTTTATGGTGTTGTCGCTGCTGAGTGAGCAGCTCGGTCTGGTGAGCATTATTGAGCACTATATACTGGTGCATTCATTCTTGGAGCTGGTCTCCATAATATTCTCTGTGTTGATCTTTGCGGTAGGCTGGAGCGCTCGCAGGTATATTAAAAACCCGACCTTTTTATTCGTATGCGCTGTGATGTTCTGGGTAGGGGTGCTCGACTTTGAACATGTGTTTTCCTTTGCCGGCATGCCGGGTTTTATTACCCCGGCTAGCACCGATAAGTCGCTTCATTTTTGGTTCGCAGGTCGTATCTTCACCGCCGTCGCCATCATTGCCCTGGCGGCAGAGCCATGGTGGCGAATGCGTGCGAGCAGTATTTATCCTTCGCTAATAGTGGCCGGGGTCTGTGCTCTGGGTATCAGCTATGTCTTGCTGTTTTTTCCTCATTGGCTACCAACGAATTATATCCCCGGACAGGGTCTGACCGATTTTAAACGTAATTTTGAATACCTGCTGATGGCGCTCTATGCCTTTGCCGCCGTGCTCTTTTTATTGCGCCTGGCCAAGGCGCGGCAGAATCACAATGTGAGCCACTTATTTGTGGTCGCGGTGCTGATGGTCTTCAGCGAATATTGCTTTACCCTTTACAGCAACATCAGTGACTCGCTCAACCTGGCTGGCCACTTTTATAAAATTGCCGCCTATATATTGCTTTACCAAGTCTTGTTTGTGGCCACCATTACCCGACCCTTTTTCGAGCTTGAACATTCGCAGCGGCGCTTGGGGGCAACCTTAAGTGCCTTGCCGGAGTTGGTGTTCGAAATAGACGAGCAGGGTACGATCGTGAGCAGCCACAGCAAAGAGAATGAGCCTTTTTTACTGCACGGTGAAAGCATAGGTCGCAGTATCTACGGGCTTTTCGCCGGCAAAGATCAGACGCGTCTTTATAACGCCGTGGCCGAGGCAAAGCGCCAGGGCATGGCCGAAGTAGCGGACATGGTTGTTAGTCGACGACAACAACTTCGTCATTATCAGTGTGTGGTGGTGAAACTGGCAGAGCAGGGCAGTGTGAATTACTTGGTGGTGGTTCGTGATGTGAGCGAGCGTGCCGCACAAGCTGATGCCCTGGCTCATGAAGCAAGGCTTAAAGAAGGATTATTGGGTTTATCCGATATCGCTTTCAAAGGTTGTGAGTCGGCGTTGCTGAACCATGGCGCGCAGTATGCGCATTACTTGGTGCCGTGTCGGAGTCTCGGCTTGTATGCCGTCGACGACCTTGGCCAGTTTCACTTGCTGGCCAGCGAAGGCGAGGGTAATCGAGCACTCACCGGCGAGCAGCTATGGCAGTTGTCACCACAACTGCAAACTCAAAAGCACTTTATCCGTACACTTGAGGAGGCCCAAGCTCATCCTCAGTGTGGCTTATCGGCACTGGGCGCAATGATGGCAGTACCGGTTTACGAGCAAGAAACTGTGCGCATGGTCATGTTATTAAGTAACGAAGAGCGCAGCTTTAGTGCCCGTGATGTAGAGGCCATTACTATTTGGTTGCTGGCTATTTGGCACTGGCTGAACCGTTTGCGTCAGGACGAGCAGATGAGCACATTGTCATTGGCGGTAGAGCAGAACCCGCACCCGATTCTGATCACCGATACCGAAGTGAAGATCGAATATGTGAACCGTGCCTATGTTGAGCTCAGCGGTTATACGCGCGAAGAGCTGCTCGGTAAAAACCCGGCGATTTTAAGCTCGGGAAAAACCGCTCCTCAGGTCTATCACTCCATGTGGCATAACCTCAAAGCTCACCAGCCCTGGGTCGGAGAGTTGATCAACCGTAACAGGCAAGGGGAAGAGCTGATCGAGCGCACCACCATCTACCCGATACGGGATAAAGACGGCACGGTGAGCAAGTATATTTCCTTTCAGCATGATATTACCGCGCAGATAGAAAACGAAACTAAGATCCATCATCTGTCTTACTATGATCAGCTCACCGGGCTGGCCAATGTGAAAATGCTGCTGCATGTATTCGCATCCCTGCGCTCGAAAAACAAGCTGACTGAGGGCGCGCTGCTGTCCATTGGTCTGGATAATTTTAAGGTGCTTAATGAGGCCCTGGGCTATGACAAGGGTAATGTGATCCTCAAAAGCCTGGCTCAGCGCTTGCTCAATGTCGGCGATGAAGAAGAGTTGATTTGCCGTTTGCCCGGTGATCGCTTTGCTTTTTTCATGCCTTACGCCAATGCCAACAGTGCGTCCTGTAAGGCCCAGCGTATCCTCGAAACGCTGCGTACGCCGATAAATATTGACGGTAAAAACATAGTGCTTACCGCCTCTATCGGTGTGGCCCTGTATCCCCACGATGGTGATAACAGTCAACGGCTGTTGCAATTGGCCGAGGCGGCGCTGTTTGAAGTAAAAAAACGCGGCCGAAATAACTTCTTATTCTATGCGCTGGAGATGAACCAGCATGCGTCGCGGCAACTGCAAGTGATCAATGCCCTCAATATGGCGTTGCTCGAAGGCGAGTTTTCCTTGGTATTTCAGCCCCAGGTGCGCATCGATAATCGTCAGGTGGTGGGTGCCGAGGTGCTGCTACGTTGGCACTCACGTGAGCTTGGCATGGTCTCGCCCGCAGAGTTTATTCCTGTGGCCGAAAGTGCAGGGTTAATTAAGGCCCTCGATGCCTGGGTGTTTAGCCATGCGCTGGCGCAAATCAAACAATGGCTGGCAATGGGGCACGGCAACCTGGTTTTTGCCGTTAACTTGTCTGCCGCAAGCTTTGAAGACCAGGATTTGCTAACCAAGCTGATGCGCGAAGTCGAGCAGCATGGCGTGCCCGCTAACTGCATTGAATTGGAACTTACCGAAGCCATTGCCCTGATGGATCCGGACTCTGTGCTTAAGCGTATTAAATCGCTTCGCGCCGCGGGCTTTAGGGTGTCCATCGATGATTTCGGTACCGGCTATTCGTCGATGAGCTATTTAAAGCGATTCGATGTCGATAAACTGAAAATAGATAAATCCTTTATCGATGACTTGACCAGCGGTGAGCCGGAAGATGTGGCCATAGTCAACGCCATGGTGCAACTGGCTAAGGCGCTGAATATTGGTTCCATTGCCGAGGGCGTAGAAACCGAGCAGCAGTGGCAGAGCTTGGCGCGCTTGGGGTGTGATCAGGTGCAGGGATACTGGTGTGCTAAGCCATTAACGGCTGAGGAATTTGTTGCTTTTATCGCGCGCTGGAAATAAACAGCGGGGCGAGTTAACGCCCCGATTTTGTCTCTGTTTACCTAACGTGTTTGCAGCTGCTCGCTTATCTCGGTGAAGATGCTGGCATCGTCAATGGTGGAGGGGATCTGCAACTCCTCGCCATCAACCAACTGACGCAGGTTTTTACGCAGTATTTTTCCCGAACGCGTTTTCGGTAAGCGCGGTACACAGACAATATCCCGCAGACAGGCAATGGCGCCTATGGTGGAGCGCACCGAGGCACGAAGCTGCTGCTCGACCTCATCATGACCGCCGATAAAGTCGTCTTTAAGCACCACCATGGCCATGGGGATTTGCCCCTTAAGGCTGTCATGGATGGCAAACACCGCGCACTCGGCCACCGCCGGGTGAGCAGCAACTATTTCCTCCATTTCACCGGTGGAGAGGCGGTGGCCGGCAACGTTTATCACATCATCGGTGCGGCCCATAATAAACAGGTAGCCTTCCTCATCGAAGTAACCACCATCGCCGGACAGGTAATAGCCCGGATACTGGCTTAAGTAGCCGCTTTTAAAGCGCTCGTTATTTTGCCAGATACTCGGCAAGCATCCGGGAGGCATGGGGAGTTTGATGGCCACCGCGCCATGCTCATTGGTTTCACATTGTTCGCCATGAACATCGAGTATCTGCACATCAAAGCCCGGGGTTGGCACTGTAGCACTGCCGGCCTTGGTGGGCAGGGTTTCAATGCCGATGGGGTTGCAGGCGATGGCCCAACCGGTTTCCGTTTGCCACCAATGGTCGAGCACCGGCAGTTGGGTGTGCTCTTTTAACCACTCATAGGTGGGCGGATCTAAGCGCTCACCGGCCAAAAACAGGCGTTTCAGGCTAGAGGTATTGTATTGTTTAAAGCCCTGGGCGCTGGGGTCTTCTTTTTTGATGGCACGAAAGGCGGTTGGGGCGCTGAACAGGGCCGTCACCTTATAGTCTTCAACCACGCGCCAGAAAGCGCTGGCATCTGGGGTACGCACCGGTTTGCCCTCATATAGTACGGTGGCACAGCGATAAATCAGCGGCGCATAGACTATGTAGGAGTGGCCCACCACCCAGCCGATATCCGAGGCCGCCCAAAATACATCGCCTGGGCGCATACCGTATACGGTTTCCATACTGTAATGCATGGCCACCGCATGGCCGCCGTTTTCACGTACCACCCCCTTGGGGGTGCCCGTGGTGCCCGAGGTGTAAAGAATATACAGGGGATCGGCGCCGGCAACCGGCACCGCCGCCACGGCTTGGGCGTGGCTCATGGCGCTGGCCCAGTCGATATCACGGCGCTCGCTTAGCGGCGCATAGCATTGTGGGCGTTGGTAGATAATACAATGCTCGACCTGATGCCGGGCCTGACTAATCGCCTCGTCAAGTAGAGGTTTATATTCGATCACCTTGTCAACTTCCACCCCGCAGGAGGCACTGAGGATCAGTTTTGGCGTGGCATCATCGATACGCACCGCCAGCTCGTGGGCGGCAAAACCGCCAAAGACCACCGAGTGAATGGCGCCGAGACGGGCGCAGGCTAGCATACCAACCACAGCTTCGGGGATCATCGGCATATAGATCACCACGCGATCGCCCTTGCCGACGCCAAGGCCCTGCATAACCCCGGCAAACCTGCTGACCTCATCGAGCAATTCGCGATAGCTATACTGGCGTTTGCTGTCGGTCACCGGTGAGTCGTAGATCAGCGCCGTTTCATCGCCATGGCCGTTCATGACATGCTGATCCAGTGCCAGGTAGCTAGTATTGAGTTCGGCATCGGCAAACCAATGATAAAAGCCGTGCTCATCCTGATGATAGGCTTGCTGTGGGGCATTAAACCAAGCAATGCGCTCGCTTTGTTGCAGCCAAAACTGCTCGGGGTTATCGCTAAAGGCGCGATAGGTGCGTTGATATTCGCCTGACATACAAGGCTCCAAAATAAAATTGTGAGAGACTTAATAAAAATAGGAGCTTTTGACGCTGAGCAAAATGCGACCATAGTCGGCAGTGGCTAATAGTCGAGAGGGGCTCAAATGAGTAATGTCTATTCGGGCCAGGAGATGAGCTTGGGTGTTAGCCGTTTGAAAATAAGAAGGCCACCTTGTGGTGGCCGAATGCAATTACTCGGGCATATTCATGACTATGCGCCCGGTGATCTCGCCTTTTTCCATGTCCGCGAAGATATCGTTAATATCATCAAGGTGCTTCTCGGTAATAATGGCTTTCACCTTGCCCCGGGCGGCAAACTCTAAACACTCTTCCAAGTCCTTGCGAGTGCCGACGATGGAGCCGACCACGCTGACGCCGTTAAGCACGGTATCAAAAATAGGCAGGGGCATGTCCTCCGGCGGCAGGCCGACCAGCACGCATTTTCCGCCGCGACGCACCACATCATAGCTTTGGCGAAAACCCGCTTTGCTTACCGCAGTACAGACACTGCCATGCACGCCACCGCTGACTTCTTTAATGGCGTCGACCACATCGTCCGTTTTAAAGTCGAAAAAGTGCTCGGCCCCAAGCAGATGCGCCAGCTCACGTTTCGCCTCACCCGTGTCCACGGCCACAACCCGCATGCCCATGGCCACGGCATATTGCACCGCCAGGTGTCCAAGGCCGCCGACGCCGAAAACGGCCATCCATTGTCCAGGCTTGGTCTCGGATACCTTGAGTGCCTTATAGGTGGTCACGCCAGCACAAAACAGCGGTGCGGCATCCGGGTAGCTTAGTCCTTCGGGTATTTTCACCACATAGTCGCCATGGGCGGCGCAGTATTGTGCGAAACCGCCATCGACGGAGTAGCCCGCATTTTGCTGCTCCAGACACAGGGTCTCCTTGCCATCGAGGCAATATTCACAGTGGCCACAGGCGCTGTAAAGCCAGGGGATACCCACTCGGTCACCCAGTTTTAGATGGCTGACGGCGCTGCCCAGCTCAACAATTTCGCCTACACCTTCATGGCCGGGAGTGAGGGGGAGTTTAGGTTTGACCGGCCAATCGCCATGGCAGGCATGTAAATCTGTGTGACACACGCCACAGGCATGAATTTTAACCAGCACCTGATGGGCGTCGATACTGGGCTTGGCTACCTCTTCAATGCGTAAAGGGGCACCAAAACTATGGGCAACTGCTGCTTTCATAATCAATTTCCTTATTTTTGTCATCATGAGGACTTTTCCAGCTTAGCGTTAAATAAGCCGGATTATTTGCTTGGCTGTCCATGCTAGTTGTACCCCAGTCCAGTAATCGCTGTTATGATCTGGTGCAAAGGGAATAGATAAATAAACGATTTATGGAACGAAGAATCATCAAAATATTTATATGGTTAGCCATTTTCTTAGCGCTGGCGCACGGGGCTAATCAGTTGCAGAGCAGGCAGCTGGAGTTATCTCAGTCTGTAGCCGAGTCTATAGCTTGGCTGCAGCAATTATTCGACTCAAAACAAGCACCGCTTCTAGCTCCAGAGACGATGCAGAATAAATCCCCCTTGGACAAACCCATTGAGCCCACACAAGCTCAGTTAAGCGCCGGGAATAGCGCCGTGACGACAAAGGGCAACAAGCATAACCCAGCGCAGCGTTTTACCTGTACAGACACCTCCTTAGGAGAGCTCAAGGTTCAGCAATTTCAGGGTATTTACACTTGGACGGATAGCCAGGGCGTGCGTCATGTTAGCGACCAAAAGCCTGACTTTGAGGTGCAAGAATATCGGTACGATGGTGTTGATGTGATGGATTACTTTGTCCTTGAGCTGATTGCGCCAAGTATGAATAGTGACTTTAGAGCCCGGCTTGAGTCGACCTTAAATGGCGTGTTTAAAGCCTATAGCCAAGTGGTGGGGAAGGATGCGATGCATAAGGTTCATTTGCGCCTACATGTCTTGCCGACGCGCAGTAGTTACCTGGCGGCCATACGCAGAGCCGGCAGTAGCTCCTCAAACAGTATCGGCAGTTATTTCCGTCGTTCCAATGAAGCCTATATCGAATATCGGGGGGATGAACAAACCATGCGCACAGCCATACATGAAGCGGTGCACGCCATAAATCACGCAGTCTTAGGGAATACGCCTTCTTGGCTCAATGAAGGTTTGGCGGAGTATTTTGAGCATACCGAGATTGAGCTGCAATTGGTGATGGTACATCCCAACCCGAGTTGGATTCGCAAGGGCTGGCTACAAAACAGCGTTTATAGTCCAAGCCATTTATGGCAAGCAGAGGCCTTGTGGCAAAATGATGGTGATAGCAGCAAGTTATATCGTTCCAGTTGGGCGTTTATCAGCTATTTGCTACATAATCCAGAGGGCAGAAATGTGTTTAAGCGCGTAGTCAAAGCGCAAGTGGCACAGCGCTGTCGGGAGCTTAGTGCGCAGCAGGTTCAGGTATTAGTACCCGCTAAAATCAGGCAAGGCTTTAGCCGCTGGCTGCAAAGAGAGCATGTCAGCCATAGGTATTAATGTGCTTTTTTGGAAAAAGCGGTGACCAGTGGACAACGACCTGTGGTCAACGACCAGCGGTCACCGCATTGGGGGTTACTTTTTATAGCGGGCAAACCAGGCCAGGGTGTGCTCGATTTTCGAGATCATTCTTGATGGCCGCGCGGCGATGCCGTGTGGGGCGCCGGGTACACGGATCAACACGCTGTCTACCCGTTGCAGTTGCAGGGCCTGATAGAATTGCTCCGACTCAGAAATAGGCGTGCGGCGGTCTTGCTCACCGGTCATGATCATGGCCGGGGTGGTGACATTGCCTACCAAGGACAGCGGCGAGCGCTGCCAGTAGTGCTCCAGGTTATCCCAAGGGAGGCCCGGGAACTGGTTGCGGATCTGCCCAAGATAACTGTCGGCGGTTAATACCTTACTCACCCAGTTGATCACCGGCTTGGTGATGGCCGCGGCATTAAAACGATCGGTGAGGCCAATGGCGTAGGCGGTGGCTATGCCGCCCGCGGAGCCGCCGGCAATATAGAGGTTGTTGCTGTCGATAAAGCCTTTTGCTATCAGCGCATCCACCGCCGAGTTATGGTCCGCAAAGTCTTCCTTAGAGGAGTATTTACCATCGAGCAGCAGCGCAAAGTCTTTGCCATAGCTGGTGGAGCCACGGTAGTTCACATACACCACCACATAGCCCTCGCTGGCGTAGCGTTGTAACTCGGCACTAAAGTGTGGGCCATAGGCCAGGTGCGGACCGCCGTGAATTTCCACCAACAGCGGGTACTTTTTGTTGGCATCAAAGTTTGGCGGGGTGATATACCAGCCCTGAATGTTTTCGCCATCGAACTGTGAAGCGACATTCAACTCATGCACCTGGCCCAGGGTTTTATGTCCAAGCAGATCTTCGTTGAGGTTAGTGAGGGTGCGCGATTTGCCTTTACGGCTGTAGCCGAGATCGGCGGGGCGTTGGCTACTGCCCGAGGTATAGGCCAGGGTGCCATTATTGGCCATGGAGAACTCGCCGCTGACATAGGGGCGACCCAGCGAGGTGCCGGAGACATTATCGACCAGCTCGTTTACCTTACCCTTGGTGTTCATGGAGGCCAGTTTGCGCTTACCAAAGTCGTCATATTGCACCACAAAGTCTCCCTTACCTGACCAACGGTAGTCGGCAATGGAGCGGTCCAAATCGGCGCTCAGGGTGGTGATTTTGCCACTGTCTACGTCCAGCATGGCCAGGTTGGTGTTGACGTAGGGTACCGGCTCATTGTCGCGGGTAAGAAAGGCAAGTGTATCGCCCCTGGCCGAAAAGGTAGCCTGGCTTTCACGTCCCGGTAGGTCGGTTAGCTGCGTGAGCTTGCCCGATGTCAGGTTAACGGCATAGAGGTCCGACTCTGTGGTGCGGTATTCCCACTGTGGGTGCTGATCGCTGGAGAATATTACCGCGCTGTTGTCTGGTTGCCAGGTAATGGGGCCATAATGCTGGAAATCGCCTTGGGTAAGCTGGCGCGGCGTACCGCCTTCGACGGGGAGCACGAAAACGTGGCGATAACTGGGTTCTAAAAAGCCGCTGCCATCGGCCTGATAACGGGCTTTTTCAATTACCGTGACCGGCTCGGACCACTTGGCACCCTCGGGTTTCGTCGGTAGCTTGACCGACTTTACATAGTCGGTTTTTCCCTCTTTTACATTCATGGTAAAGGCCAGCTTGGTGCCATCGGGAGACCAGCTAAGATCGCCTGCGGATTTAGGCAGCTGGGTCAGCAGTGCCTCTTTGTCCTCGGCCAAATAATACATATGCAGTTGGTTTGAGCCGCTGCGATTGCTGCTAAAAACAAGGCGCTTGCCATCCGGTGACCAACGCGGCTGACTGTAATTGTATTGATCGGCGAACAGGGGAACATGGGTGTCGTCTTTAAGACGATAGAGCCACAATGATTTGGTGGCGCTGTCGGTCATAATATCGTAGCCGTTGCGCACATAGACAATATGGCTGCCATCGGGACTGATTTGCGGGTCGCTCACATATTCAAGGGCAAAAATATCTTCGGAGGTAAAACCTTGGTGAGTATCGGCGTAAGCTGAACTGGCGACGAGTAGGGCTGTACCAAGGGCTGTGCCAAAGGCGCTGCCAAGCACTTTGCTAAATAGGGGAAAAC
This sequence comes from Pseudoalteromonas sp. T1lg75, assembly GCF_002964705.1. Classification (GTDB taxonomy): domain Bacteria; phylum Pseudomonadota; class Gammaproteobacteria; order Enterobacterales; family Alteromonadaceae; genus Pseudoalteromonas. The sequence continues at coordinate 62,943 of NZ_PQCD01000053.1, forward strand.
CGAATTTTTTCATTACAGATGCTTTATTTAGGATAAAAAATTATCCTAGGTGCGCAACTAGAGGCTTTCAAGCCGGACGCGACAAAGTGCAAAATTTGTTCGATTAAGTTCAGGTTTCAGTGACCCCCACTCGCTAAAATGGGCCCCGCGGATAAGAAATTAGTAAAAGCGCCCAAGTTTGCCTAAGATAGCGCTCAATACTCCAACGATAAGGTGGCGCCATGGACCACAGTCAGGCCCATAATTATTTGCTCAAAAAGCCACACGCCAAGGTAGAGCAGCCCTTTGGCCCGGGAGTGGATGTCTATAAGGTGGCGGGTAAGATGTTTGCCACCTTAACACTGCGTGGTATTAACGATGGCGCACCGCAATGGCAAATGAATCTCAAGTGCGACCCGGATGAGGCGCAGGCGCTGCGCGATATTTTTAGCGCTGTGCTGCCGGGATATCATATGGATAAGCGTCTTTGGAATACGGTGATTTTAGACGGCAGCATTCCAATGGGGGAAGTTGAGCGCATGATGGATAATTCTTACCTGTTAGTAGTGGCGAAGTTGCCAAAAGCCACCCAACAAGAGCTCTTGGCGCGGTTAGGGTAATGACTGAGGGTCTGTCCATGCAGCGTATTATCGTCAGCGATATCTTCGGGCGGACCAGGGCGCTGGAGCGTCTGGCTGCTGAGCTAGGTAATAAGGTGCGTATTGTCGATCCGTATGGCGGTGAGCCAATGGATTTTACCAGTGAAGAGCAAGCGTACGACCATTTTATGGCCCATGTGGGGTTGGCGTCTTATCGTCAGCTTTTAAGCGCTCACTTGGGTGGCTTAGCAATGCCAACAAGCCTTATCGGCTTTAGTGTGGGTGCCGCTGCTCTATGGCAACTTGCAGCGCACAAGGGCTTAGACAATATCACAGGTATGTTGTTGTTTTATGGTGGGCAAATTCGTCATCACCTGGAGTTAACACCGACAATTCCGGTCACCCTGGTATTGCCAAAAAGTGAGCCTCATTTCGATATCAACGACCTGGCTCAGGCCTTGTCTGCCAAGGAAAATGTTGAAATCATTTCCACCGAGTTTAATCATGGCTTTATGAACGCCTGTTCGCGGCATTACGCGAAAGAGGCATACCAGAGTTATGTACAAGCCTTGGGTGACATGGGCGCGCAGTACTGCTGGTCACAATTGCACTTGGGCAGCAGGAACAGCGGATAAAATACCCAGGTTTAAGCGGTTATTTATATTGAATTGCGTACCCTTTTTGGGATAGTAGAGACATAGCGCTGACTAGGTGGCGCCAGACGATTTTTGGAGAAGTGATGGGGTTATATGGGCGACTTGTGCAAAAAACACGACAGTGGATCCACTCGCGGCATATGCTTTGGGGTGTGACCCTGGCCTCATTTTTAGAGTCGACCATAGTCCCCGTCCCCTTGGAAGCCCTATTGGTGCCGCTTATGCAGGCGCGGCGCGATAAAATTTGGGCTATTGCCCTGGTAGCAACCCTGGGCTGTATGCTTGGTGCCTTGTTTGGTTATGCCCTGGGTTATTACCTTTTCGATGTACTGGGCGATTGGCTCATTGGTCTGTTTTCCACCCCGGAGCAATTCGCCAATGTTAAAGCGCAAATGCACAGCCAGGGCTTTTGGTTTGTGCTGACCCTGGGCATAGTGCCTATCCCTTTTCAAATTGCCATGCTGGCGGCGGGGGCGACCCATTACTCCCTGTGGCTTTTTTTCCTCGCCACCGCCATTGCCCGCTCGATACGTTATTTTGGTCTCGCCCTGATTGTGCATTTCGCCGGCAATCAGGCGGAAAAGGTGATCCGCAAACATAAAATGAAAGGCATCGCCGCCCTGAGTGCGCTGGTGTTGGGCACCTGGTGGCTGGTTAGCAGCTTGTCGACTTCTGGCGTTAATTAAAACGCATATGTAAATTTTGCTAAAAAGTGGTGATAAATACGTAAACTTAGTCACTGCTACCTGTTTGAGCTACCGAACTTTTATTTATCTATCTGATTTATATGTACTTTTCATCTTGGTCTAAAGCTTGCTGTAAGCTTAGCAACCTATATAGGATAACTTTTTAAAGGAATTGAATTATGTCGGTACCCATTGCGGATAGACCCCTAGAGCAGGTCAAAGAGGAAGTCATAGATCAGCTTATCCTCAATTATAGTCATGGCGAGCTTTCCGCCGAGGCGTTTGAGCGCCGTTTGGATGCAGCCTATGACAGCACGGAGCAAGAATATCTCGCCTCCCTGGTTGCCGATCTATCCTTACAAGCGGATCCGCGCTATCAAAGTGAAAAGGCGGCACGTCTACGCCCGCAATACAGTCGTGGCGATGAGCAACCAGCGGCGTCCACTATGACCACCATTTTAAGCACGGATCACCGTGGCGGCGATTGGGTGGTCCCTAAGGAAATGCAGATAAAGAACGTGCTCGGTACCTTAGAGCTGGACTTCAGCAATGCCATTTTCAGTCACCCGGACGTGCATATTCACCTTAACTGCTATGTCGGCAGTTGTGAGATTTATGTGCCGGAGGGCGTTGATGTGGTGACTCAGACCACTAACTTATCGCCTCCACGGTCAATAAACGGGTGGCCTTAGGCCCGCGCTCACAAGATCGCCAACGCCCGCGCATTTTACTCACCGGCCGAAATGTTTTAGGCAGCGTAGAAATTAGCGTAAAAAGAACCATGAAAGAAAAGCTGAAATCCTTTGCCGACAGCCTGCGCACCCTGTTCGATGACGGCTATGGCAATGATAAAAGTGATAAATATTACTAATTTGTGAAAGACGGCTATAATTAGCAATGCTGTTTCAAGCAGCTCCCAGGTTGCGGCGGTGTATTTAACCGCCGTTTTTTTGTCTGCATAAAAGCACAAGCCCAGGGTCGCATAGATGAAGGGGCATGGGTATAATGGCGCCCTTATTTTTTGGGCGCGGATCAAGGCCACCCCTAATGAATGCAGTAGAGAAAATATTTGTGCTGGGCTTGCCGCGTACCGGCACCACCAGTGTGTGTGTGGCGGCCTTGCAATTGGGTTTGCCCACGGCGCACACCGCTTATACCCAGGCGTGCTTTGAACAGGCGCAGGTAGTGGCCGACACCCCCTGTTTTAGCCATTTCCCCGAACTTGCCAAACGCTATCCGCATAGCCGCTTTATTCTCCTATGCCGCGACGAGCAGTCTTGGCTGGCATCCATTAAACAATTATTAGCGCGCATGAGTGATAACCTGTTATGCACCCATGGCGGCTTTAGTCCTTTACTAAAACAAAGCTATGGGCGAGTGTTTGCGCCCCTCAATGAGCAAACACTCGGGGATGATGAGCACCTGTTGCACTGCTATCGTCGTCACCAGCATCAGGTACGCGAATATTTTGCCGATCAGAGCGAGCGCTTACTGTGCCTAAATTTGAGCGAACCCGGAGCCTATCAAACCTTCTGCCGCTTTTTACAAGTGCCTCCACAGGCAGGCGCGTTTGCCCACCTCAATAAGGGCAATAAGGTGATGGCGTGGCGCGATATAAAAAGCCCGTTGAAAATCGCTTCGACCCGTAATGGCAAGGTTGATAATCTTGATAGCTGGTGGTTGGGTGAACGGCCATCGACCGTTGAGATGGACTAGCGTGAAGGACGATGGCTGCGTACAATAGCGCCAATTTTAGTTGTTAGTAATCCTTATGTTTGAACTCGAATTTAATACTCCACAGCAATGGACCGATGCGGTGCTTGCCGACTTCGATGCCTTTTTACAAGACCACGCCGCCGCCGAGAAAAAAGCCTCGGGTATGGCGCTGTCCATGCTGTCTCACTATCCGGATAAGCGTAAACTGGTGAAGGCCATGACAGACTTGGCACTGGAAGAAATGATCCACTTTAAGCAGGTGGTGAAGCTGCTGACCGAGCGTGACGTTAATCTTGGCGACGATAAAAAAGACCCCTATGTAAACCAGTTGCGCGGCATGTTCCGCCATGGCAAAGAGGTGTTTATGCTTGACCGACTCTTGGTGGCTGCGGTGATTGAGGCTCGAGGCCATGAGCGTTTTGCGCTGATTGCCGAAGCGCTGCCGCCGGGTAAGAATAAGGAGTTTTACACCGCCATCGCCAAATCCGAAGAAAAACACAAAAACCTGTTTGTGGAGCTGGCCTATGAGTATTTCGATAAAGAAGAAGTGGATGCCCGCTTGGCCGAGGTGATCACCCGCGAAGCACAAATCTGTGCCTCCTTGCCATATCGCGCCGCGTTACACTAAACACCCATGCCCCGGTGCCCGTTAGGACCACCGGGGACGAATCTATTAAGCCTGTGCCTTATCCAAGGCGCGTAGCTTGAAGCCCAGCCAACATAAGATGATGCCGAAGGCAAAGGCATAAATGGCGACCAGCCAAAGCATGGCAATGATCCCCTGGCCCGGGTTAATGATCAGATAGATGCCAAAGATAATCGACACCACACCGCTTAACAGCAACAAGGTCACTCCCTGCAGGTGTTTAAAAAGCTTGATGGCCGCGGCCATTTCCATCATGCCGATGGCGATGGCCCAAAACGCGATCAAATAGAGCATGATCAAGGCGGTTAGTTGCGGCATGCTGACCGTGACTATGGCCGCTAAAATTCCCAGAATGCCGGCGATCAATGTCAGGTGCCAGTAGGATGAATACTGCTTTTGTTTAAACGCCAGCCATACTCGCGAGCAGCCGTCGAACATAAAAAAGGCGGCAAAGACAAAAATTAAGGCGCCTATGGTCGCTTGCGGTGAAAACCAGGCAACGGCAGCAAAGATAATGGCGATAAATCCTTGGATAACAAAAATTGGCCACTGACCCGTTATTGAAGTATTAATACTCATTATTCGCTCCTATTGTGGCTGTTTATAAACTTGGCCTGCTTTCATAACAAAATCAACCCGCTCCAAGACGCTGATATCTTCCAGTGGATTGCCCTCGACGGCAATAATATCGGCGGCAAAGTCAGTGTTTATCTGGCCTAATTGCTTTTCGGCACGCAAGAGCTTGGCGGCATTGATGGTGGCGCTTTGAATGGCCTCTAAGGGCGTCATTCCAAACTCCACCATGCGAGAGAACTGCTTGGCATTATCACCATGCGGATAGATAGCGGCATCGGTACCAAATACCATATTCAATCCGGCATCCACCGCACGACTAAAGCTTTCTCGCTGACGCTTGGATACCTGGCGCTCTTTATTGAGGTTTTCCTCGGCGACGCCATTTTGCTCACCAAAGGTGAGGGTGTATTCGGTGTTATAGATATCCATCGACAACCAGGTGCCATGCTTTTTCGCGAGTTTTATGCCCTCGTCATCGATAAAGCTTACGTGTTCAACACTATCGACGCCGGCGATAATGGCTGCTTTAATGCCGCTGGTGCCATGGGCGTGGGCCGCTACGGTTAAACCGCGTAAATGAGCTTCTTCCACCAAGGCGTTCATTTCTTCCTGGCTGTACTGCTGTACGCCCACCTTGGTGCCTTTGGAGAAAACGCCGCCGGTGGCGCAAAACTTGATCACGTTGGCCCCGTATTTAATGTTTTCACGCACCTTGGCGCGCACCGCCCAAGGACCATCGGCCACGCCTTCAGCGCGATAATTTAACTCCGGCGGTACCCGGTTGTTGTCGCAGTGTCCCCCCGTGACCCCCAAGGAAGGGCCCGCCGCCCAAATGCGAGGACCGGGCACATCGCCAGCGTCGATGCCATCGCGCAGGGCAATCACGCTGTAGCCGGTGGCACCCACGTTACGCAGCGTGGTAAAGCCGGCGAGCAGGGTTTTATGGGCAAAGTAGGCCGCTTTTATGGCCTTGCGCGGCGCCGAGTCGCTAAAGCGTTGCACCCGCGGCACGGTGGGATCTGAGGTCAGATGCACATGCATGTCCATCAGCCCGGGCAGCAGCATTTTATCGCCCAGGTCGATTAATTGATCCTCGACTTGGAGTTCACTCGGCAGGGCATGGCCAATATCTGTGATCACGCCCTCATCTATGCTAATAACCACATCGTCAATAATCTTGCCATCGGTGACATCCAGCATTTTGCCGGCTTTAACATAGGTGGCGCCATGCGCTGGGCTAAACACAGCCAGAAGAGTCAGGCCGAAGGCGGCACTGATGGCAGTACCCACTAGGTTTTGAAGAGGCTTAAACATGATAATCCCGTAAATAAAAATAGCCGTTTAAATCTAGCAAGTGTCTGCTTTTCTGGCAATTTTTAACGATAAAGCGTGAGCTTTTTACGCTTGCTGACTATGCTAAATTAGGACGGACGTAAGGATGATAGACGATGTTGATACGGGTGTGCTTACTGGCCCTTATTGTGGTCAGTGGCCTGTGTGGGGCCACACAAGGCAAGGTAACGGTAAAAGAGATATTACAACAGCAGCAACCGGAGCGCAGTGAGCAGGAGCAGGCCGAGCAAGCTCAAGAGATTGAAGAGGTCTTGCTGGATAAACTCCACCGTGAAACCCCACGAGGAGCCATGCAGGGCTACCTTAACGCCGCACGGACCCGTGACTTTGCCCTGGCCAGTGACTATTTAGATTTTCGTAACCTGAGCCCCGAGGTATTGGCGCTGGGCAAACCGCAATTGGCGGAAATTCTTTATCTGGTATTGGATCGCACCCTGTGGGTCGATTTGCAAAGCCTCAGTAGCCAACCGCAAGGAAAAAGCCAGGATCTACTCCCTAGCTATCGCGATCTGGTGGGCGAGCTAAAAACCTCAGAGGGGCCGGTGCAGATCTTATTACAACGAGTGCCAGCCGACAGCGGCGGCGACTACATCTGGAAGATTTCCAATGCCACGGTGGCACAAATCCCCTTACTAAAGAAGCAATACAGCTATTCCCCCAGCGGCGAGTGGCTCTACAAGAATCTCCCGGATCATAGTTTTCTCGGGGTCAAACTTTGGCAATGGGTCTATTACAGCGCTAATTTGCTGGTGTATCTCTTATTGGCGTTTGCCATTACCCGGGTGCTTGCCTTTATCGCCAAGCGTATCAAACCGGATTTAAGCGCCGAGGCCAGTGGTTTGATCAACGGCCCCTTGTGTTTATTACTCGGGGTGATCTTGGCCCGCAACCTGGCCTCTGAGGCCAACTCGACGCTGGCCAGCAAGGCGGTATTTGAAGGGGCGACCTTATTGATCATCGCCTGGACCTGGTTTGTCCTGCGCGCCATCGACGTGGTCCGTTATCGTTTTAGTCAGCGCTTGATCCAAAAAGGCAATGAACAAGCCGTGTATTTGCTGCGACCGCTTGGCAACGTAGTGCAAATCGCCGTGGTCATCATGGCGTTATTTTTATGGCTGGAAAACCTTGGCTTCAGCGCCACCACCTTAGTGGCCGGGTTGGGTATTGGTGGCTTGGCGGTCGCCCTGGCGGCGCAAAAATCGGTGGAGAATATCATAGGTGCCATCACCCTATACTCATCGGCGCCGGTGCGGGTGGGGCAGGTATGCCGCTTTGGCGAGCAGGTTGGCACGGTGGAAGAAATAGGTTTACGGGCCACCCGGGTGCGCACCTTAAACCGCACCGTGATCCATGTGCCCAATGCCCGCTTTGTCGATATGGAGCTGGAAAACATTTCCGAACGCGAACGCATAGCCTATCGCCCCGAGTTGATCCTTGATAGGAGTACCTCAAGTGCGCAAGTCTCGGCGTTGCAAACGGAGCTAATCCAGATGCTGGAGCAGCAGCCAGATGTCGCCGATAACCCCTGTCGAGTGCGTTTTACCGGTTTTGTGCCGCGGGGGCTGTGCATCGAGGTGCTCTGTTATATCGAAACCACCGACTTTAATGAGTACTTGGCCCGCTGCGAAGCGCTCAACCTGACTGCGTTATCCTTGTTACACAAACTTGAGATTGAGTTAGCACCTCCGGAGCATCTTTGAATGGTCTATTTATTAACCGCTTAGGCTCAAAGTTATACTTTTATAATTATAAGTTTGGACGGTATCGCGAAATATTATAATTCGGCTATGCTTATTTTTTGCACATAAAGGACAATTGTCCTTAGTTGTCGATAAAACCTTTAAAAATTCCCGATTGTGTCGGTAAATGAATGGAAATGTTGCAAAAAAATGAAATAAATCTGAAGTAAAGCTTAATTTAGATGCTATACTTCGCCACCGTAATGTTCAGCCTTTTATTTGTGCTTGTACTCTCAAATTTAAGGTCCGCGTGGAGCACGCGAAAAATTGAGCATTGTGCCAGGTGATAGGGCGCTACATATCTACCAATGAACAAAAGAGTACAAATAAGGGTTAAATCCGACATGAAAGCGATGAAACGTACTGCGCTTGCCAATCTAATAAAAGCAACGCTGTTCTCTGCTGCTGCAGGTACTGCATTCACTTCTACCGCTGCTGAGCAACAAGGCCCGGCCGCGAAAGACAAATCACTTGAAGTTATTCAAATTACAGCTCGTAAGCGTGTTGAAAATGCACAGGAAGTTCCTGTAGCCGTTTCTGCACTTCAGGGTGACAGCCTGGATGCGTACAGCGCAGCGGGTATGGACATTCGTTTTATGAATGCCAAGATCCCAAGCTTGTCGATTGAATCTTCATTCGGCCGTTCATTCCCACGTTTTTACGTGCGTGGTTTAGGTAATACCGACTTCGATTTGAACGCATCACAACCTGTTTCTTTGGTTGTTGACGAAGTGGTGCAAGAAAACGCCATTCTAAAAGGTTTCCCAGTATTTGACGTGGCTCGCGTTGAAGTATTACGTGGCCCACAGGGTACTCTGTTTGGCCGTAATACTCCGGCGGGTCTAGTGAAGTTCGACACCGTTAAACCAAGTCAGGAATTTGAAGGCTATGGTTCTGTATCATACGGCAGCCGTGGTGCTATCGATTTTGAAGGTGCTGTAGGTGGCGCCTTAACGGATCGCCTGTCAACGCGTGTGTCTGTGCTGTGGCAAGATAAAGACGATTACATCGATAATGTCGCTCCTGGTTTTGAACAAAAAGACGTGCTAGGCGGTTACACCGACCAGGCCGCTCGTATTCAATTCCTTTATGAAGGCGACGAGTTTACCGGTCTATTTAACTACCATGTTCGTGACATGGACGGCACGCCTATTGCGTTTCGTGCCAATGCCATCAAGTCTGGCAGCAACGACCTAGTATCTGGTTTTGACCACGATAAGGTTCAGCACGATGCCGCGTCACGTGCAACTCAACAAGTAGAATCACAAGGTGCCAGCCTGCGCCTAGAGTGGGATCTGGATGAGCACACGATAACCTCGATCACTGGGTGGGAAAGTGCTGAGATCTACTCACGCGCCGATATCGACGGTGGTTACGGCGGTTATGAAATCGACGGCCAGCCAGTGCCAAGCGGCCCAGGCTTTATTCCGTTCACATCAGAAAGTGCCGACGGTATTCCGGATCACGACCAATATACGCAAGAGCTACGCCTTTCAAGTAACTTCCCTGGCGACTTCAACTATCAGGTAGGCTTGTTCTACTTTGATGAAGCCCTGACCATTGAAAACTTCAGCTATGACACGGCCGCCAACGGTGCCCTAAACGGTTATGTGCATCAGCAACAAGACACCGAAGCCTGGGCGGTATTCGGCTCGGTTGATTACACAGTGACCGATGATTTCAAAGTGACCGTGGGTCTGCGTTACTCTGATGACGATAAAGAATTCACGGCCAACCGTACCCTTAGCCCAGTTGGCGGCGGTACCTTGTTCCTGACAGAAAACCCAAGCGACGACCATGTTAGCTGGGATATCTCAACCAACTATAAAGTGACCGACGACATCAACTGGTATGCTCGTATCGCTAACAGCTTCCGTGCGCCAAGTATTCAGGGTCGTATCCTGTTTGGTGACGAAGTGACCGTGGCTGAATCGGAAACCGTGACCTCGTACGAAACCGGTATCAAGTCTGACGTATGGGATGGCCGAGGCCGTATCAATGCCGCTATCTTCTATTACAACATGGACGATCAGCAGTTGACCGCTGTAGGTGGTGGTGCGAACTTTAACCGTCTGGTTAACGCTGACAAAACAACTGGTTATGGTTTTGAGCTAGATACTCAATGGGTACTGACAGACAACCTAAACGCCACGTTCAACCTGAGCTACAACAACACCGAGCTAAAAGACAACGACCTAGCGGTTGCTGTGTGTGCTCAGTGTACGGTTACGGATCCAACGTATCAGGTTCCGGGTGCATTTGGTCCTGAAGACCGTGCTATTTTGGACGGTAACAGCCTGCCGCACGCTCCTGAGTGGATTTCTAACCTAACGCTTCGTTACAGCCGTGAACTGGCCGATGGTGAGTTCTTCACCTATGCGGACGTTTCATACCGCAGCGAGATCGACTTCTTCTTATACGAGTCGGTGGAGTTTGAAGGCAAGGCCTTGACCGAAGTGGGTCTGCGTTCGGGTTATGCCTGGGCTGAGGGCGACAACGAATATGAAGTGTCGGCCTTCGTTCGTAACCTGTTTGACGAGCAGCAAGCCATTGGCGCCGTTGATTTCAACAACAACACCGCCATGGTGAACGAAGAGCGCTACATTGGCGCCGAGTTCAAGGTAAGCTTCTTCTAAGTCAACGAATAAGCACGAAATTCAAAACCCGCCTTGATGGCGGGTTTTTTCGTTTATATCCACGCACCTTACTGGTACAGTACAGTTTTTATAGATACATGAGAGCATTTGCATGTCTGGATTTTGGAACTATCGCGTCATCTTGGCGGAAGAGCAGGGCAAAGAGCCGCTTTATCAAATCCACGAAGTGGAATACACAGCCAATGGCAAGGTGAGCAACTGGTCGGAAACCGGTGCCGCCCCGTTTGGCCATGACCTTGACGAACTTAAGGCCGATGCCGAGCGACTCAAAAGCGCTTTTGAAAAGCCGGTACTCAAGGTAGTACGCCAGGCTCGCGGCTATGAGCTGGTTGAGCTGGAAAGCGGTGAGCCGGCCAGCGCCGAGCCACCCACAGCAAGTTAGACCAATTCACTTAAATAGCCAATCATTCTAGCGGGCTAAATATCATGCTCACTGTGTTGGAATTTTTCTATGTAGAATAACTACATAAGAAAAACTCCGCCTTGTGATCATATCATTTATCCAGCGCTATATCTGATCACATATTTAACAGAATTGGTATTAAAAGCGCCTCAGGGCGCTTTTGTGTTTATGGGGATAGAGCATGATCACCACCTTATTATTTGATTTTGACGGCACCTTGGTGGATTCAGAGGCGGTGCACTTTCAATGTTGGGATCGGGTACTGGCCGACTATGGTATTCGTTATGATCAAACGACGTTTTGTCAGCGCTATGCCGGGCGTCCAACCTTGGCCTCAGCCGAGGACATGGTGCGCCGACATCAACTTCAAGCCAGTGCTAAAGCCCTGGCAAGCAGAAAAAATACCCTCTTTGCCGAGCTGGCACAAAGCAGTTTGCCGCCGCTGATGGCTCACGGCCAAACAACTTTACAACAGGCCCATCAAGCGGGTTTTACCCTGGCCTTGGTGACCGGCAGCACCCGTGACGAGGTAGAGCCCATTTTGCAGGGCTATCAGCTCGCTTCCCTGTTTAGCTGCATCGTCTGCAAGGACGATGTGCGTAACCCTAAACCTCACCCCGAGCCTTATTTGCAGGCCCTGGCGCACCTGTCGGTGCCCGCCGCGCAAGGGGTCGCCATTGAGGACACTAGCACCGGCTCTCGTTCGGCGAAAGACGCCGGGCTAACGGTGGCCGCCATCCCCAATTGTCATACCCTGGTTCAGGACTTTAGTCATGTGGACAGGCGCTTTGATGATTTGCAGCAGTTCTATCTTTGGTTGTTGCAGCAAAAATAAAGACCGGTCAGCTCGTGTTGCGCTAGAGCAGCAGGTTAATGGCCAGTGCTATAAATATCAGCCCGGTGAGCCTGTCTATCCAGAGTTGGGCACTGGGATTGCGTTTAAAGTAACGCGCAACCTTGTCACCGAAATAGATGTAGGTGCAATCCACAGGAAACGCCAAGATAGGGTAGAGCAGGCCAAATATGGCCAGTTGAACCGTGGTGGAGGTGCTTAATGTCGGGTCTACAAACTGGGGAATAAAGGCGATAAAAAAGAGCGCCACCTTGGGGTTCAGTACCTCGGTCATCATTGCTTGAAACAGTGGGCTTTGTTTTTTAATTTGCACATGGGGCTTGTCGTCACAACTATCAGCCACCGTATTTTGCTGCCAGCTTTGCCATAGAGTCATAATCCCGAGATAAGCCAAATAGCAGGCCCCTAAGTATTGCACCGTGGTATAGGCGGTGGTGGAAGCCTTGAGCAAGGCCGATAAACCGACCACGGCAAACAGGGTATGGGCCACGCCACCTAAAGCAAAACCCAGAGCACAATGCAATCCGGCGCGGCGGCCATTGGCAAAGGTTTGCGCCATTAAAAAGGCATTGGAAGGCCCAGGGCCTACGGCGATTAAAAAGCTGGCGCCGAGAAAGGACAAGAGGAGTTCGGGGTTAAGCATGATAACGAAAGGTGGCCTGTAAAGCGCACAGGGTAGCAGCTCGACAAAAAACAATAAAGCGGGCATAAAGCCCGCTTTATCTACTTACTTCTAATTAGGTTTAGAAGCTAACAGTTACAGTTGTTGAACAAACTGAGCTGCCTTGCTCACACACTTGGTAACCGAAGCTACCAGATACCTTACCTAGGCTGTCTGTGTGGGCGTTATCATTGGCTGTGGTAGTGATCAGCTGACCGTTACGGTAGATATCTACCATAGAAGTTGCTGCACCGCCCCACGATAGGTCAACGTATGCGTCGCCGCGAGACTTATAACCGTTGGCATCCAGAGTTACGTCAGTACCTGGGTTGCCGCCGTTGCCGCCGTCACCGCCACAGCCGTTAGCCGTTAGGTAAGCATCAGCGTCAGCTGCTTTTACAATACCGTAACCGAAGTATACGTCTTTACCCGCTGCACCTTGGTCATCAGCAGTCGCTTTAAGCGCGTTACGGATGTCTGTACCAGTACACTCAGGGTGGTTAGACCAAACCAGAGCTGCAATACCAGAAACAGCAGGTGTTGCCATTGAAGTACCGCTCATGTAGCCATAGTCGCTAGCAGAGATAGTAACAGTGGCTGAAGTTGCTGCCATAAGTGCTGCACGGTCTTCAAGGGCTGTACCTACCGCTGGGATAGAAGTGCTGTTGGTGTCGCCCAGCGTGCCGTATAGCATCCCTGGTTCGTTGTTCACGATAATCGCGCCTAGACCACCAGAGGCTTCACAGTTAGCAACCTTGTCGTGGAAAGAGATAACACCACGGTCGATTAGACATACTTTGCCAGCTGCGCCGCTGTCGGTCGCTTCTGCCGTGCCCATGAAGTAAAGATCGCCGGCTGCTGAACCTGTATTTTCCATTGCCGATACTTCTACGCCTGCACCATCGGCTGAAGCTGAAGCGAATGCCGCCATGCCCGCTGGGTAAGTAGAAAGCGTATCAACACCGCCTGCAGTTACTTCTACACAGATGGTTTCATCTTCGGTCACGTTTTTACCGCGGCCAGAAGTACAGCTTGGGAATTGTGAGAAATCGGCGATGTTATTATCGGCATCGTTAGCACCGATCATCATTACCGATGGGTAACCGGCAGGGTATGAACGTACGCTGTTGCCATCGTTACCTGCTGCAGCAACAACAAGACCGCCTGCTGCAGTAAAGTCTGCAAATGCATTCGATTCAATGCTGTTTGAACCGCCGCCACCTAGACTCATGCTGATGATGTTGGCACCCGCCTGTGAACATAGGTTTGTTGCGTGAGCTAGGTCAGATGAATAACCCCAACCTGCAGCGTTGAATACCTTGATGATGTGCATATCAACACCCGGAGCCATACCGACTACACCGATGTTGTTGTCTGCCGCACCGATAGTACCGGCTACGTGTGTACCGTGTGGGCCACCATTGTCGAACCAGTTACCAGTACCAGAGTCATTGTCACCTGTGATTGCACCCCAGTTGAAGTCAGGGTTAGATGCATCAAGACCAGAGTCGATAACACATACTTTCATGCCGGCGTTGGCGTTGAAAGTCACTTGGTTAGCTTGTGATTGGTAAACAGCATAAGGAGTCAGCTGTTGTGACATTGGATCACCAAGGTCGTCGTTATATAGACCCATAGGGTAACGACGTTGGTCTGCTTCTACCAATTTAACGTGTGGGTTGTTTAGTAATCCTTTAACCGTGGCCAAGTCTTTACCAGCGAAAGTCGCTGCGAAGAAGCCGTTACTATCCATGTTAACTTCACCACCCAGTTTTTTAGCGAGCGCTTTCACGACGCCTTTCTTATCGTTGTCAACTTGGATGATGTAACGGTCATCAGCAGCCATAGACTGTGTTGCGCCACTTAGAAGTGCTAACGCAACCGCGCTGCGAATCATTGTTTTTTTCATAGTAACCTCAAAAGCATTGAAGGGTGTTAACCGTTGTTTAACATTCGTTAACAATGTTACGTATGTTGTCACAAAGTGCAATAGTATTTTGTTCCTTTTTTTGTACTTTTTTAGAATATTCTGTAGATGATTTGGGGAAGAAAGTTATAAAGAGGCGTCTATCTAGCTAAATTAAAAGAGGATTTAAAGGTTGGATTACTATAGGGACAGGAGCCAGCATTTAAAGTCCTTTCATAAAATGCTGGCTAAAATTGCAACAGTTTGTCTTATTTATGTAACATTTTTCCCTTGTTGCCGAGTAGAACGAGCCAAAACGGCAACAGCATGGCGATATGCAGGGCGATTAATGCCGGCGTCGACAGGGGCAGTGATTGGGCTAACAGTACCAAGACTCCGGCGCCGCTCATCTGCATTACCCCAACAAGGGCAGAGGCGGTGCCCGCCTGCTTGGCAAAGGGGGCGAGGGCGGCGCCAGCGGCACTGCCAAGAATAAGCGCATAACCCAGGGCGCCTACAAACATGGGTATCATCAGCGCCGCCGCATGTGGGCTGTGTTGACCCGCCACCAAGGCAATGGCACACACTAGCATCAGGGTTAAACCCAGCCGTAAGGCGCGGCGTGAGCTGCGTTTGATCAGTTGCGGGGCGATAAAGCAGGCCACCATGCTAATGGCACCATTAATGGAAAACCACAGCGTGAAGGTTGGGATATCCTCGCCCAGATGTTCGATGATCCAGCCCGGTGCACTGGTGACGAACATTAGAATCGAGCCCATGGTCAGCATGGTGATGCAGCCGTTAAACAGGAAGACGGGGTGGCGCAAAATTGGCGTGAAGCGGCGTAAATCGAAGATATGGCCCTGATAGTGGCTATCCTGCGGTCGGGTTTCACGGTAGATAAACCAGGTCGCCAGGGCACCGAACACAGCCCATATCAACATAAAGATAAAATTGCTTTGCCAGTTAAAACGTAGCGTCAGCCAGGCCCCTAAAATGGGCGCCAGGGCAGGGATAAGGCACACCACGCCATTTAAATAGGTCAGCATCTGGCCGCTGCGAGCCGGGCCAAAGACATCGCGCACTATGGCAAACGCGGCAACAAAGGTAGCACAGGCACCGAACCCTTGCAGGGCACGGGCTACCAGCAGCCAATTCAAATCACGGGCCATGGCACCGGCCGCGGCGGCCAAGGCATAAATGACTATGCCGGCAAGGGCGATGGGGCGGCGGCCTATTTTATCGGCCAGCGGGCCGGCAATAAGCTGCCCTAAACCCACGGTGAGCATAAAAATAGCCACCGTTTGCTGCAGTTGTTGTTGTGATACCTGGAAATCATTGGCCATCACCACAAAGGCGGGCAGGTAAATATCGATGGCCAGCGGGCAAAATACCACTAGCATCATTAATACGGCGATCAGAGATTTGCTTGGTTGAATGCTCGGGGAAACTGAAGAAGAACTCACGATAATAATACGGCCTAGCTTACAAAGACGTATTGTAAAAATGTCGCCAAATAGATGCCAGCATTAATGTGGAAATATTTTGTGTGTCTGTCGCGTTTATTTTGTCGCGTTGGCGACGACAACCAAAGAGGGAGTGATTCGACTCCCTCTTTGGAAACTCCGCGAACCCGTGATTCGCGAATGCTTGCGAACTCAGCGTTTTGTTAAACGTTCCGCTTAGGTGTTGATGCGATTTAACAGCACATCCATGTCCTGATAAATCTAGCTCGACATCGTGTCTCGCTATCAACCCCACGCTTCACAACAAAAGCCGATTTCTCCAGCGCGAATCCAAACGGGGAGATCGATACCTGTAGGTCAGGTTTCAACCTGACAATGACGTTTGTTGATAGATCTTGTCGCGTTGGCGACAGCAACCAAAGGGCGGTTTGCGCCAACCGCCCCTTGGAACCCCAAGGCGCCCGTGATTCGCTAATGCTTGCGAACTCAGCGTTTTGTTAAACGCTGCGCTTAGCTTTCGACGCGATTTAACGAGGCGTCCTGCCCCGGTAAACCTAACTCCGCATCCATGCTACGTTGTCTCAAGCACGCTGCGCAACAAAAGCCGATTTCTCCAGCGCGAATCCAAACGGGAGAGGCGACACCTGATACTTCAGAGTTTGCTGATGGGCTGATAAGTGCCAATAACCGCCATTCGACTACTAATCATCAATGCTTCATACTTTGATAAAGCAGACTCTTGGTAACGCCTCAAGAAGCGGCGCGCTTTTCAGCGCCCGGTTTGCTTGATTTGTTAGGTTGTTTTCCGATATTTTCCAGTGGTTTGGAAAAAGCATCCGTTGAACAAAGACAACACTCCACAGGCCAGTGAGCATGAACTCTATGAATTAATCCTTGTTTCGACTTTATTTTGATTTCTTTAAATACTCGACCTTCCTTAGTCTTTAGCCACCATAGTCTTTCAGTTTTTATAGGACGAGAAGCAGCCCATTCTCTATCGTACTCTTCACTTGATACGCTTTCACCTGCCTCCAACTTTTTCTTCACTGGACCGTTAGTCAATAGCTCATAGCTTTCGATAGTATAAGTCTCAATATATAGTTCTGGTTTTCTAGGAGAACTTAAACGTGGGATTTCAATATAAAATTCACCAGCATTTTCTAGTTTAGTAATTTCTATAAGCTTATCAAACTCAGGCCCAAAGTTTGGGACGGTACAACAAAGAGCTGGCTGAGCAATAAGAAATGCGAATAAAATAAATACTGTATTTTTCATACTGCAACCTAACAATTTAATAGTGCGCAAATCGCGCATATTTCTGATTTGCAATCGCGCACTTTCTGAATGGGTTAGTTTTAACAAAGTTGATAACTAGTTGCCAGCGTTATCAAAAATATATGTTGTTAACTTTTTGAGCCAGATAAAAATGCGCAAATTGCTCATTTTCCTGAATATGGGGGAAAAGTTCTTATGCTGGATATTAAATCAACCTTAATAGAAGAGATTTAACATCCGTTCTTCGCTCTTAACCATCTAACAGATTGCGATAGCCTTAATTAGAACGCAGGTGCATCAGCTTAACCCTTTCATTGCATGATTCCCTAAGGTGCCGCCGTCACCACGACAAGATCTAACTTAACCAATAAATACGACTAAGGATGTAGTTGCATTTAAATCCAAACGCGGGTTTACTGGTACGATGAGTGCTTAAGGAGAATAACAATGACTGCACCCCCGTTATTACGTACCTATCAAAAATTTACCAAATGGCCCTGTGGCCATTGGCTGTTTTCAAAGGCCGTGTGCGCGAAAGCGCCGTATTTTTCGTCCATTAATCCGCAGATCAGCGAGTTGATGCCGGGCAAATGCGTGGCCAAGGTGAAAAACCGCCGCGCCGTGCACAACCATATCGGCACCATACATGCGATCGCCCAGTGTAATTTGGCGGAATTGGTGGCCGGGGTGATGACCGACGCTACCGTGCCGAATAAAACCCATCGCTGGATCCCCAAGGGCATGACGGTGGAGTATTTGCAAAAGGTGGACACCGATATGCAGGCGACGGCGAAAATACCCATGCCGCATCAATGGTTGGATAAAGAAGATTTGGTGGTACCGGTAGAGATAGTGAATATGCGAGGAGAGTTGGTGTTTCGCGCGGCTGTCACCATGTACATTACCGCGCGAAAGTAATACCAATTCTGTTAAGTATGTGCTCAGATATAGCGCCGGATAAATGATGTGCTAACTAGGCGGAATTTTTCTTATGTAGCTATTCTACATAGAAAAATTCCAACGCCGTGAGCATGATATTTAGCCCGCTAGAATGATTAGCTATTTAAGTGAATTGGTATACCCTTTAAGATTCGGCTACCAGGGCATCATCATTGCTGACGATCGACAGCGTTTCTTGCTGGTTCAGCTGTTTGATTTGCCCTTCCATCTGCGCTCCGGCGGCGATGCTTAGGGTGTTGTGGAAAACATCACCCTGTACTTGCGCCGAGGTTTCAATGGCCACCTTGTTGGCGCGAATAGAGCCGCTTACACGGCCACGTATGGTTACTTCACCCGCTTCCACACTGCCTTCAACATGGCCTTGGCTGCCAATGAGTAAAATATCGGCTTTAATATCGCCTTCGATGCGACCATCAATTTGCACTTCGCCCTGACTAACCAGTGAGCCGTTAAGGCGTACATCTGCGGCAATTAATGAGGGGGTGTTGTTATTTTTATTATTATTCAAAACGGGACTACTCTTCTGTGTATCTTTGTTCTTTGAAAACATCGGTTAATGCCTTGGTGATTTTGACCGGATTGATATGTTTATTATTGTGCAACACCTCATAGTGGAGGTGAGTTGCGGTACTGCGACCGGTGCTTCCCATTAACGCTATTACCTCGCCCTTGGTGACGAGATCGCCGCGCTTAACGTGGATTTTATTTAAATGTCCAAAACGCGTGGTAAAGCCATTGGCGTGCTCTATTTCAATAAAGCGCCCATAACCACCGTTACGCCCGGCACGCACTACGGTCCCATCCGCAGGGGCAAAAATTTCGGTGTTGCGCCAGGCCGCCAAATCGACGCCCTTATGCATAGCGCGACGGCCATTCATGGGATCTTTACGTAGGCCAAAGCTGCTGGAAATATAATAATCGGCCGCAGGTAGCATGTGCGGTACCTGCGCCAACATGGACTCAAGCTGGTTAAGGGTCAGCAGCTTATCGACCACGCTGAGCGACTCGGTGTCTTGCTCGTCGGTATCGAGTAACTCCAGCGGACCACCCTGGGCAACCTGCTCCTCGCTTTTGGCGACAAGCTCGTCCATCACCGTACTGGGCAGGCCGGCGCGGGCGATGGCAGCGCCAAGCAGTTGCTCACGTTTGGCAATGGCTTGGTCGAGCAGTGAGAAGGTATCGTACTGACGTTGCTGCAATGTCGCTAAACGCTCATCGACATTCTCTGACGCTGATTGGGTATCGCTGGCCTCGAAGGGGATGCCTTGCTGTGGCATCAATGATGCGGGCAAGGAGGCCAATACATTTTGAGTCAGTTGCTGGCGCTGTTCCAGCCGACTCAATTTAGCAATAAATTGCTCTTGTTGCTGTTGTGCCTCAGCGATTTGCTGGCGCAGTTGCTGATTCTCGGCAACAACATCGCCGCTGCTTAACTGCAAGCGGTTTTGCTGCCAAAAGTTATAGGCACCAAAAGAGGCGAGGGAAGCAATACATACAAAAGCACTAAGAGCCATGACACACTGCTTCTTGGTTGTTAATTCAACCACTTTTACTTCACCCTCTTGGCGAATTAAGATCTGCCTTGCAGGGAAGTGCTTAGTGATAAAGTATGATAAATTTAACTTCATAGAGACAAATTACTGACAAAAACGTTGCTAAGATAACAAGGTGAGCTCAAAAAGCCAGCAAAAAATTGTAATTGGCTGCAAAAAAAATGCAGCTTATCGTGGTTAAAAGCACGAAAGCTGCATTTTTATTAGCTTACCCTTCCTGGTCACAAATGCGGTTAATGGAAGGGCTCGCAGCCTGACAATCTATTATTTGGCAGGCAAAACCGTGGCGCGACATTCGCCGAAGCCGATGCGTGCAAAGCCTTGCTTCTCACACCAGCCACGCATGATCACCGTGTCACCGTCTTCCAGGAACTTACGGCTTTCGCCGTTACCCAGGTCAAGTGACTCTTTGCCGCCGCGAGACAGCTCAAGCAGAGAGCCTGCTTCTTCATGCTCAGGACCAGATTGAGTACCCGAACCAAGCATGTCGCCGGCATTAAAGTTACAGCCGTTCACCGTATGGTGGGCAACCATTTGTGCAACCGTCCAGTAAGAGTGCTTAAAGCTAGATTGCGACAACTTGGCCGCCGGCGTGCCTTCGGCGCGCATTTTTTCCGTCTCTACCGCGACATCCATTTGAATATCAAGGGCACCTTGCTCGCGGTTTTTAGCCGACTCAAGGTATTCAAGCGGTTGAGGATCGTTTTCGTCACGTTTCCAAGCCTGGCGATAAGGAGCCAGGGCTTCGTTGGTAACAATCCAAGGAGATACGGTTGAGGCGAAGTTTTTCGCCAGGAATGGACCAAGCGGCTGGTATTCCCATGCCTGTAGATCGCGTGCAGACCAGTCGTTAAACAGACAGAAGCCGAATACGTGCTCATCCGCGTCATCAAGAGCGATAGACTCGCCTAATTCATTACCTTTACCCAGGTAGATACCCAGCTCAAGCTCATAGTCCAGACGCTTACACGGGCCGAATGATGGCGTGTCGGCATCCGGAGCCTTAGTTTGGCCCTTAGGACGCGGGAAGGTTTGGCCGCTTACGCCGATGCTTGAAGCACGGCCGTGGTAACCAATTGGCACCCATTTGTAGTTAGGTAGTAAGGGGTTATCCGGACGGAACAAGCTGCCTACCGCCGTAGCGTGATAGATTGAAGTATAGAAATCGGTGTAATCGCCGATATGACATGGTAAGTCATATTCAACTTCCGCTTGGGCAACTAGCGCATCGCTCAGTGCTTGTTCATGCTCGCTGCCAGTGCGTAGGGCCTGTGAAAGCGCAAGACGTAGAGCCGACCAGTGTGCCTGACCCATGGCCATAAAAGCGTTTAAACTGGTTTGTGTGGCTGCTTCTACCGCTTCTTGGGCAAGACCGGTGAAAATGCCTAACTTAGCCACAGCGGCTAAATCTAGTACCTGATCACCAATGGCGACGCCACCACGGAATGCTTCGCTGCTGCCGGCGCGGCGGAAAGTGGCAAAAGGCAAGTTTTGGATTGGGAAATCGGTTTTGCCATCGTTCGCAGAGCTGACCCAGCTGGTCAGGTTCATATCGTGCGTTTCATTGAGTTGCATGAGTTATTCCTTTTGCTAAAGCTGTTATGTGTTATTGAGCCATAGATAAAAAAAACAAGGGCTCGGAACTTAAAAAAGCAGTGCCCACACAAAGGTGGACGCTGCTTTTTGGCGCTAGATTAAGGGGCGCTTAGATAACGCCACGGCGCTCTTGGTCACGTTCGATAGACTCGAACAGGGCCTGGAAGTTACCTTCACCGAAGCCGCCATCATCAACACGCTGGATCATCTCAATGAAGATAGGACCGAATAGGTTCTTGGTGAAGATTTGTAGCAGGTAACAGTCTTCGCTTTGGCTATCAACCAGGATTTGGTGCTGCTTGATCTTTTCTTTATCTTCTTTAACCCAAGGAACACGGTCGAAGATGGTGTCGTAGTAGTGATCAACGATATCCAAGGTCGCAATGTTG
Organism: Pseudoalteromonas sp. T1lg75; assembly: GCF_002964705.1. Classification (GTDB taxonomy): domain Bacteria; phylum Pseudomonadota; class Gammaproteobacteria; order Enterobacterales; family Alteromonadaceae; genus Pseudoalteromonas. Next base: position 84,612 of record NZ_PQCD01000053.1, read on the forward strand.
CTTTGGTCAAGCTTGTCCAGTGACGCAACCAGGTCGTCCGTTAGGAACGCAAGGTGCTGTACGCCAGGACCATTGTACTCGTCCAAGTACTCATCGATCTGGTTGTTGTTGTCGTCTTTACCTTCGTTGATTGGAATCGAGAAGGTGCCACACGGAGATTTAAGGGCGTAAGACAACAGCGCAGTCTTTTGACCTTTAATGTCGAAATAACGAACTTCGGTAAAGCCGAATACGTCTTTGTAGAAGTTTGCCCATGTTTCCATGGTGCCCTTGTACACGTTGTTCGTTAAGTGGTCGATGCGAAGGAAGCCTTTGCTCTCGACAACGTTTTGCTCTTTTAAGTCTACGAAGTCAGTGTCGTAGATGCTGCCTTTGTCACCGAATTGGTCGATGAAGTAAATAAGGCTGTCGCCGATGCCGTAAATAGCAGGGTAAGGCATGTCTTTGTGCGTTGAGTCAGTGGCTGGTTTAGCACCGCGCTCAACCGCTGTGTCGAATGCCTTTTGCGCATCTTCTACACGCCAGCCCATAGAACAAATGGCCGGACCGTGGCTCTTAGCGAACTCAGCAGAGAAACCACCACGTTCGTTGTTCAGTAGGAAATGGATATCGTTTTGGTTGTAGTAAACGATGTCTTTATCTTTGAATTTCTTTAACTTTGAAAAACCAAAGTCGCTAAAGATCTTGTCCATATAGTCCGCATCGGGTGTTGCGTACTCGGTAAACTCAATGCCCTTAAGGCCTAATGGGTTATTTACTTCACTCATGATTTTGCTCCACTTGCTGTGTGTTTGGCCTGGCTTAGGCGGTAAGTCGTTGCTGCGAATAAAGCGCCGCCGTCGCCAACAAGCCATAATAGTTTGAGCGCATAATCGGAGAATTTGTTCGAAAGCGAAAGGGTGGATGGCTAATTAACTAGTGGATGAAGTGTAAACAAAAGTGGACAAAATCTTACCGGTGTAAGCTTTTCGTTAAATTAGCCAATAAAAAAGGCGCCCTTAGGCGCCTTTCTTGACTTCTATGGAAGAATTACTGCTTCTCACCAGTAAGTTCTAATTCTTCTTCCAGTAGCTGCTCTTCATCATGAGTGCCTTCTGCACCATGCATCCAGTCTACTAACTTGTCAGCCATCAACCATAAGCAAATACCAGCGATGAATGCCATGATGGCAACGCCACCGAAGGTGCTTAGTGGACCAGCATCGCCTACTAGCTTACCGATTTCAGCGGCCGCATAGTTACCGATACCCGAGAAGAAGAACCACATACCCATTAGTAATGAGGTGTACTTCAGCGGTGCCAGTTTAGAAACCATAGACAGGCCGATAGGCGATAAACAAAGCTCACCCATGGTGTGGAATACATAGGCCATCACCAACCAGATCACATGGGCTTTGGTGTTTGCATCGTCACCGATTTGCAATGCCGCACCCACCATAGACACAAAGCCAAGGCCGAGGAAGAACATACCCAAGGCAAACTTGCGCGGTGAATCAGGCTCTCTGTCACCCATACGGATCCAGAAGCTGGCAAAAATAGGCGCTAGCAAGATGATGAAAATCGGGTTAACCGCTTGCAGCCAGCTCGCCGGCATTTCCCAACCAAAGAAGACCAGGTCGGTTTTGTATTTAGCGAATAAGTTCATTGAGCCCGCAGCTTGCTCGAAGCCAGCCCAGAAAATGATGGTGAAGAAGCTCATGATCAAGATAACCTTGATGCGGTCGCGCTCTTCGTTAGTAAGTGGCTTTTTAGCAGCGCCTTGCTCATTGTCACCGCCTTGTTTAGCGGCAGGCACGGTACCGATATTACCCAGGTACTTGTTCGCTAGCGCCAACTGCAGGATAACACCCAGAAGCATACCCACACCGGCAGTTAAGAAGCCGTACTGGTAATCAAATTTTTCACCGATAGAGCCAACAACGAAGTAGCCCAGGATAGAGCCAAGGTTGATACCCATGTAGAAGATGGTAAAGGCGCCGTCGCGACGTTTGTCACCTTCAGAGTAAAGGTCGCCAACCATGGTTGAGATGTTTGGCTTGAAGAAGCCGTTACCGATAATAAGCAGACCCAGACCCAGGTACATAAACTCAAGCTCAAGGCCTGGTACCATGGCGTGTGGTGTACCTAGGGCGAACTGACCCAGGGCCATGATCACACCACCGGTGATAATGGCTTTACGCTGGCCGGAGACGTTATCTGCAAACCAACCGCCCAATACCGGTGTTACATATACTAAGAAGGCATAGAAACCCAAAATGCTCAGGGCATTTGAATTCAAGGCTTTTTGATATTCTTCGTCGGCGCCCGCTGACATTGGGTCGATGCCGAAGTAGGCCATATCCCAGCCCATAGCGGCCGCGGTTGCAATAGTAGAAAGGTAAAGCACGAAAATACCGCGCATACCGTAGTAGCTCATGCGTTCCCACATTTCTGTGAAGAACAGCAGGAAGAGCCCCTTAGGGTGACCTAGAAAATCACCTGTTTTTGGTGCTGAACTCATTAAAAATACTTCCTAACTAACAAATTTATTATTTTGCAATGCCGAGCATCGCTGCTAATTGTGAGGCCTTATTATTGTTGCTTTTGCTACTTCAGCCGTCGCGCTAGTGCACGACTTTGTCGGTCTAAACCTCAGGTGAAACCTTCGGAAAAACTTCAGCAGCTGGCCTGTGTATCGGCAGGATAAAAGAGCGGCTAACTACCTGACTGAGTAGCGCGGGCGCCACTTTATCCTAGCGACAAACGCGCCACAGTATACATACAGGCCGGCATGAGGGGAAGTCCTATGAATTAACGCTAAATGAACCAAAGGCGACGCTGGAAAATCACGGCCTAGCAATAAAGTATTAGCAATTTTGTGCAATAATCTTTACAATTTGCTACCCAATTATTGTTAATTTAGCGTATGATTGCGCCAGCCATACTGCTAACCCGCGACTGAGGAACACATGCGTCTTGAAATTTACTGTCAGGACCGAATTGGTATCGCCCAAGAGGTACTAAACATATTGGTTAACTATCAGGTTGATTTAAAAGGCATTGAAGTCGATGCCAAAAATTGCCGCATGTATGTTAGTTTCCCGCCCATAGAGTTTGAACAGTTTCAAAAAATCATGCCTTCCATCCGCCTGATCGATGGCGTTGAAGATGTGCGCACCACGGCGTTTTTGCCCTCGGAGCGTGAACATAATGAATTGAATACCCTGCTCAGTGCGCTGCCCGACGGCGTGATCTCCATTGATAATAAGGGCTGGGTGCGCCTGTGCAACGCCGCTGCCTGTCGTGATTTGCAAATGACAGAGCAAGAGGCGGTGGGAGCCAATATCAATAACCTGCTGAAAGGTTTTAACTTTACCCGCTGGCTTGAGGGTAAAGAGGTGTTGGGACAAACCACTCGCGTGGAAGTGGCGGGAGAAGATTTTATCGCCGATATTCTGCCCATTTCCGTACCCCAAGGCGATGATCAGGATGCGCTAGCCGGCGCGGTGATCAACATTAAATCACAAAGCCGTTTGGGGCAGCAGGTCAGCGCGTTTCGCCGCTACGGCCAGGAAAGTTTTGCCACCATCCATAATTATTCTACGGCAATGCGCCGTACCGTGCGTGAAGCGCGTAAGATGGCGCAGCTTGAAGCGCCCATTCTTATTACCGGTGAAACCGGCACGGGTAAGGAGCTTCTGGCACGCGCCTGTCACTATGCCTCAAACCGCTCGATTAAACCCTTTATAGCCCTTTCGTGCGCCTCGCTTCCCGATGATGTTGCCGAGTCGGAACTCTTTGGTTATGCCGGTTATGAAGACAATGCCGCGCCAAAACGCGGGGTGTTAGAGCAAGCCGATGGCGGTACCGTGTTCCTTGATGAAGTGGGGGAGATGTCATCTCAGCTGCAAACCAAGCTGCTGCGCTTCTTACAGGACGGCACGTTCCGCAAGGTCGGTGATGAGAACGAAGTGAAGGTCAACGTCCGCATTATAGCCGCGACGCAAAAAGATTTGCCGGCCATGGTGCAAGAGGGAAGCTTTCGCGAAGACCTTTATTACCGTATTAACGTATTGACCCTGGAAATCGCGCCATTGCGTGACCGCAAGGCAGATATAGGCCCGTTGGCCGAGCATTTTGTGCAAAAATATGCGCAGCAAAACGGCGCGCCGGTGCCCACCTTAAGCGAAGAAACCATAGAATATTTGCAGCAATACCCGTGGCCGGGCAATGTCCGCCAGTTGGAAAATGCCATTTATCGCGCCGTGTCCTTGCTTGATGACAGCGAGCTGACCGTAGAGCATCTGCAACTGCCTACTTTCACCAATGATCTGGGCTATCTGGAGTCGGACTTTGAAGGCAGCTTAGATCAGGCGGTAAAACGCTTTGAAGCCACCTTGTTGCGTAAACTGTATCCGGCTTATCCGAGCTCGAGGCAGTTGGCCAAGCGTTTAGGGTTAAGCCACACCGCGGTGGCCAATAAGCTGCGCGAGTACGGCATTAACCGTAAGACCGTCAAGGTGTAGGCCATACCCTAAGCGTTAGGCGCAAAAACAATTTTTACGGGCACCCAGTGGGTGCCTTTTTTATGCGCTCATATATAAGAAGATAATGGATTCAACACCTTGATGTTATTTGTTAAAGGAAGACGCAATTAGGTGAGCTTTTTTTAAAGCGGTGCTACCATGCTGGTCATACCTGTTTGAAGCCCTAGGAGCATACCTTGAACTTATATTTTCGGCTGTTGTGGTTATTTTTTAAGATTAAGCGCAACAAGGCGCGCCAATCTTTATTAGAAACTGTGGATATCGACTTTCGCGCCTGGCCCCTGGATTGCGATATTAATCTGCACCTGACCAATTCCCGCTATCTGGCCTTGATGGATATTGCCCGCACCTGGATGACCGAGCGTCTGGGCATGCTGGGTGCGGTGATGAAGCGCCGCTGGTTCCCTATAGTGAATGCCACCGCCATCACCTACATTCGTGATATCAAGCCTTGGCAAACCTTTACCGTGTCCACGCGTTTGGTGGGCTGGGATCATAAGTACTTCTATATCGAGCAAAAATTCACGTCCAATAGAGGTCTGCATGCCATTGCCTATGTGCGCGGTGTGTTTCGTGGTCGTGAAGGGGTTGTTGATGTGGCGGATATAGTCGCCTTGACTGGTTATGAGGGCGAAATGCCTATTTTGCCGCCGGAGATAGTGCATTGGAAAGCCATGTTGGAACAAAAAAAAGCGACTAATCAGAGTTAGTCGCTTTTGCTTTCGCTTACATTAGCAAGTGTGGGCTTGGTTATACCAATTCACTTAAATAGCTAGGATCTGTTTATCTTTGCGGTTTACTTTATGTTCAATCTAAACGCATTCTCATGAATATAATCATTGATTTATGCGGTTAAATTCATCCATGAAGCTTGGTTACATCGCGCATCCATGCGCTCACCTCGCTAAGCTGCGAAGCATTGCTTCGGTCTTGCTCGCCTATGTAGAGTAACTACATAAGAAAAACTCCGCCTTGTTATCACATCATTTATCCAGCGCTATATCTGTTCACATACTTAACAGAATTGGTATTTAGAAGCTGTAACGTACACCGAACATGGCAACAACAGGGTCGATTTTAATGTCCAGAGTAAGGGCTTTAACGCCGTTGGCGTATACGCTGGCGTCGCTATCGATATCCATGTAGCTGACCATGCCGTGTAGGCCCCAGTTTTTGTCCAGCGCGTAGTTAAAACCTACCTGGGCGGCTAGACCCAGCGAGTCATCTAGCTCTACATCTACGTCGTTGGTACCCAATACGGTTTTAAGATCTTGGCTCGCTTGCTCATCGAAGAAGATGGTGTAGTTAATTCCGGCGCCTACGAATGGGCGGAACTTATCGCCAGCCTGACCAAAGTGATACTGACCAAGCAGCGTCGGTGGTAGGTGTTTAACTTCACCGATTGATGCACCTTTAAGTCCGGCACGGCCGTCCACATCGTGGCTAAATGGTGTCGCCGCGATTAACTCTAACACCCAGTTGTCGTTTAATGCGTAGTCGATGGTAATACCTAACTGCGTATCGTCATCAACGTTTAGGCCTAGCGTTGGGTCTTGGTCGATTTTAGACACTTCGCTGTCCGGGTTTACATTAATGGCACCCACATTAATGCTCAGGTTGCTCATGTTTGCGTGAGCAAGAGAAGAGGTACCAAGTAAAAGACCAACTAAGGCTGCGCTAAGTGTTTTTTTCATCTTCATCTTCCTAGTAGAAATTTCGAATTTGTTGTGCTGATGGCGCCATTATCGGGGCTGGGAGAAAATAAAAACTGTTCTAGATCAAGATTTCGTCCGCGTTTATCCGCCACCTGGGTGGATCTTTGATTTAGATTAAACTTTACGTCGATTGCGAGCGACATAAGGCTGTCATAAAAAGGCGCTGTAATGGTTTTAACGCCATGCAATGGAGCATTTTATGTCGAACGCTGTCCGCCTAGCGGCAAACGCACCAAAACTTGCAGACGAGCTTGTGTACCTGCAACAGCTTATTCGCTTTCCCTCGGTGACTCCCAATGAGGCCGGCGCCATCGCCTGGCTGAGCGAGCAACTTACGCAGCGGGGTTTTAGTTGTGAAACCTTAGCTTGTCGGGGGGTGACCAACTTGATAGCCAAATACGAATTCGGCCCAGGTGCGGCTTTCGCGTTTTGCGGCCATATTGATGTGGTACCCGCTGCCGCCGAGCGCTGGCGTTGTGACCCTTTTGCCGGCGACATTATCGATGGCGAAATCTATGGTCGCGGAGCCGCAGATATGAAAGGTGGAGTTGCGGCCATGCTGGCGGCCACCGACCGCCTGTTGGCAACTAAGCCGACTCAGGGGCAGTTTTATTGGCTGATCACCTCGGATGAAGAGGGGGAGGCCGAATACGGCAGTGCCGAAATAGCCAAACATTTGGCAGCTCAGGGTGTACGCTTAGATGCCTGCTTAGTCGGTGAACCCACCGCCGATCTATATGCCGGTGATACCATCAAAAATGGCCGTCGTGGCGCCTTGTCGGCGCGTATTAGCGTGAAAGGTCGCGCCGGACATGTGGCCTACCCAGAACACACGCTAAACGCCGCGCATATCGGCGCCCAACTGGCGGTCGCGCTGCAACAAATTCAGTGGCATAAGGACATCGAGGGATCGAAAACCACATTACAGGTGACCGGCCTGCATGTACCTAACAGCCTGGATAATTTGGTTCCGGCTCAGTGTCAGTTGACCTTTAATGTGCGCTACAGCCATGGTTATCGTGGGGCCGATGTACAGGAAAAGGTCAATCAGGCCTTAGCGCCTTGGCTTAACGAATTAGAGATCAGCTGGGAGCGCCCCTGTGAGCCCTATTACACAGCCGGTGGTGGGGATATTGATCTGATCGCGGTACTGGAGAGCGCCATTTATTCCTGTACTCATAGTTATCCTAAGCTCAGTACCAGTGGTGGCACCTCGGATGGGCGTTTCTTTGCTAATGAGCATACCCAGGTGGTGGAGTGTGGCGTACGCAACCACACCATTCACCAGGATAACGAACGAGTCGCTGTGACGGATCTTAATGCCATTACCGATATTTATGCCCACACGCTGAAGCAGATATTTGCTCGCGCTTAACTCGTTGCTGAAGTTGATAAATGAAAAAGCCGGTGCAGACACCGGCTTTTTTGTGGTTGGGGGAATGCTATGTATTATTGCGCCTTAGTGCGGGCGATCAGGCTGTCATTGGTTAGATAACGCTGTGCCTTTTTCTCTTTGAGTTTGGCCATATCGACCAAGACCAGGCCATCGATACAGTTATTAAAGTCGGGATCGACACTAAAGCTTAAAAAGGAGACCCCATCCTCCTGGCAAAGTTCAGTGTATTGCTTGAACAGGGTGGGGACCTGAGCGCCCATATTGGCGAGGATATGCTTGAGCTCGGTAAAGTCTGCTTTGACATCGTCACCACAGAACACGCTGTGCGCCTGGGCCAGGCTATCGTCATGATGTTTAAACTCATGCTTTGGCGTGGCCAGTTGCTGCTTTTGTCCATAGTAGTGCTGATAATGATACACCAACAACTCCTTGGCATTTTCCGGCAGGGCATTGGAGAGGCTGACGGCACCAAACAAGTAGCGATACTTGGGGTAGCGGCTTACGAAAGCGCCGATGCCAAACCATAAATAGTCCAGGCTTTTACGACCCCAGTATTTGGGTTGTACGAAGCTGCGTCCGAGCTCGATGCCTTGCTGGAAATATTCATCCATGCCCGGCTCATAATAAAACAGGCTGTCTGTGTACAGGCCCTGGCGCCCTTGCTTGGCGATGATTTCATCCGCGCAGGCCAGTCTGTAAGCGCCTACTAACTCCAGCTGCTTTGGATCCCAGAGCAAGAGATGATGATAATCCATATCATACTTATCGATGTCGCGGCGTTTACCACTGCCTTCGCCCACGGCACGAAAGGCGATTTCCCGCAGGCGGCCAAGCTCGCGAAACAGCGCCGAGCTGCCTTGATACTGATACAGATAAATCTGCATGCCGTCCTGGGTTTCCCCTAAACGCTCGCACTCGTTAAGGGCGGACATCAAGGCCTTGCGGCACTCGGCATGGGCGATGGGGGTCTGGGTTTTTAGTAGCTCCGGCTTTTTCGTGCCGAGACGATACAGTTGCTTACGAATAAGTCGGCTGATCTCTTTATCGTTGAGGTTATCAAGCAGGTAAGACTTGGGCACGATGGCGGCGCCAATTTCAAATTCCAGCGACTTTTGTCTTTGCTTAAACATCTCTTTGACCAACAAGAGGCTGGCGAGCGGCTTGTAGATCATCGAAGTGCCATAAAACAGCGGGCTGTTTTTGGCCTTAACTAAAATCGGCAAAATGGGTGCGCTGGCTTTTTTGGCGATGCGTAAAAAGCCGTGGTTCCAGGTGCAGTCTTTAACGCCGGTCGGACGCAGGCGCGACACCTCCCCGGCGGGGAAAATCAGCAGTGCCCCTTCATCTTTAAGGTGTTGATGAATGGCGCCTAACTCTTTTTTGCGGCTGTTGCCGGACATATTGTCCACCGGCAATAATAAAGAGTGCATGGGCGTGACGCTCATAAGTAGGCGGTTGGCAACCACCTTGATATCCGGGCGGACTCGCGCCAAGACGCTGATCAGTGCCAGGGCATCAAGTGAGCCGATAGGGTGGTTTGCGACGATCACCAGTCGTCCTTCACTGGGAATATTGTCCAGCTGAGCCGAGTTAAAGCGGGCACTGAAATCAAGCTCTTCTAAAACTTGCTCGATAAATTCCAGGCCTTGTAAGTGCGGGTAATTATCACCAAAAGCAACAAACTCTTGCTCATGTAACAGATAACCCAGGCCTTTTTTAACCAGCCCTTTGACCTTGGGAGAGTTTGCTAAACTCGGTAGGTTATCTTCTACGACCTTATCAATGCTGATCATATTGTGCCCTTTGGCAGCGAAATAATAGCTAGATTAAAAATCGACCATGACACTAAGGTGTAAAATTGGTGACAATTTTAAGACTACTTATGTGATAGTCAAAAATGGTAGAAGGAATAAATTACAAAGGGTTTCAGAGCCTAGTGATCCAAGAAGCAAGCTATGTGATACTGCTCTTTTTATTGTTCGGGAGCACGTTATGGGCTTATTGATAGCCATACCTAATCGTAATACAGAGCGTTTAGAGGCGCAGTTGGTGGCGCAACTGGGTGCCGACAAGGTGCAGGTGTGGCCCGATATCCGAGATGCTGACAGCATAGACATGGTATTAGGTTGGCAGGTTCCGGAGCAACTATGGTCGCAGTTACCGAATGTGCGTGCGGTGATGTCCTTTGGCGCCGGCGTTGATGGCCTGAATTTGGCGGCGATCCCCGGCCAATTGCCGGTCAGTCGAATTGTCGACCCGGAACTGGCAACCGATATGGCCGAGTATGTGTTAACCCAGGTGTTATTGCATAAAACCAATATGCCCCGCTATATGCGCCAACAAGCGCAGCAAGAGTGGCGACCCAAGCGGGTGCATAGCCATAACAAGGTGGGTTTACTTGGGTTTGGTCAATTAGGGCAAGCCATTGCCCGGCGTTTAAACGCCAATGGCTTTTCGGTGCTGGCCTATTCGAACAGCGCCAAGACTGATAGCGACGATGTACAGCATTTCCAAGGTGCCCAGGGTTTACAGGCCATGGTGACACAAAGCGACTATCTGATCTGTATTCTCCCCTTAACCTCGCAAACGAAAGGCATTATCAATGCCGACTTATTGGCTCAATTGCCCGAGCATGCGGTGGTGATCAACGTAGGGCGCGGTGCCCATGTGGTAGAAGAGGATTTACTTGCAGCATTACAAATGCAGCAAATTGGTGGCGCATCTCTCGATGTCTTTAATCAGGAGCCTTTGCCACCGGCGCATCCGTTTTGGCAAACCCCAAACCTGATCGTTACTCCCCATTGCAGTGCGCTAAGCAGGATAGATACCGTGGTTGAGCAAGTGGTGGCTAATTATCAACGACTAGAGCGGGGCGACGCTTTGCTCCATTGCATAGACAGAAAAAGGCAATACTAATTTACTACTGGCTAAGTAAACAGCTTGTTAATTTTTGGTCGCTTGCTTATAGTGTCTGCCGTTACATACTTGATGTAAAAAAAAGAATAATAATTTTAGCCGACTACAGGCTAAGCCAAGTGGGAAGCGTCATGAAACACAATCAAGGTGGAGCTAAGATTAGCTATGTGCTGATTTGGGTTGCTTTTCTAGGATTAGCTGCCTGGTTCAACCAAGCTAACGCCATGCCTCTGTAAGGCTGCAGTACTACCATTCCAATGCATAAAAATGCCGAGCTGAGCTCGGCTTTTTTTTGTCTTTAATAGGCCAGGTTAGCGCTTGGCATGCAGCTCTCTGTTTTCCAGTTTTTTCTGCGTACTTTTCTTCAACAGCGCATAGGTTGAGCCGAGTCCGCCATGGCACTTCAGAGCGCTGTGAAAGGCCAGAACACAATCGAGTTGTTGTAACCAATGGTTAACATAACTTTTCAACAGGCCTTTATGTGGCTGACTTTTTTCACCGATGCCGTGCCTGATCAATAACACCCGAATGTTACGTTCGTGACAATCCGTAATGGTTTCATACATGACTTTGCGTGCCTGGACCAGGGTTTGTCCATGCAAATCCAAAGTCGCATCCACATCGTATTTACCGAGTCGGAGATTTTTAAACACGCCTTCTTGCACACCGGATTTTTTAAAGGTTAAAAAATCATGGGGGTCGAGCAGTTCAACGTGTTCGCTTGCTAACAGGTTGTCATCGAGTTGAATTGCCTGCTCTGCGGCACGGCGCTTTTCTTGCTGCGCCAGCGTGGGCTTGGATGAACGGTTAAAGTGACTGACGGTATCGGGTTTCGCCATGGGAGTGACGTCGCCCATAAACTCAGCAAATAAGTCGCTGTCGTGTGCTTGAGATGAAGAACTCATAATCGCCTCGCCAGAAAGAGTACTGCCAGGCTTTATGTTAGCTTATTTTCTTACGGCTGTACCACAGCATTTTTTCGCTGTGGTACCGAGTGCGTGCTTTTTGCGCTGAGCTCGATAGCTGTTGCACCGAGCTAGCGCTATGACATATTACATCAGGCGACCAACGCGGCTAGTGTACACCTTGAACAAATAAAAGGTATTAATTAACACTAGGGTAATGTTGGTCAGACCGTTGGGCGTAACCAGCTGTTGAGCATGAACAAAAAACAACAAACCAATGGCAATGCTTGCGGCGATACGCAATAGGGTGCCATGACTAATAAAGAAAGCGCCAATAGCCAGTGCTCCAAGTATGATTTGTATTCCAAGGTTGACGTCCAACTTGCTCGACTCCAAAGTGTAATAAGGCTAAAAAAGGAGCGCTATTATGCGAGTCAATATAGGCGTAAACAAACGAAAAAAAATATCGTTTTCGGATAAGTTATATTAATCTGAAATTTAATTCACCCAGAGTGAAAATACACCCAGATTTGATTGAAGCACTAGGAACTGGGAGCGGGTATTGAAGCCGAGTAAATACTAGAGAATGACGAGTTTTCTTGGGTAAAAGTCGATAAATCAGTTGTTAAGGAGGCGTTCAGCAGTATTTTTGCCACTTAGTTAACTAGATAGTGATGCATATGCGGGCATAAGTCAGGCGCTCCCGTTTGGTATTTTTGTACATTAAGAGTGAGCCAGTCACGCTAGTTCGACAGAATAAACATAAGTTTGCGTAATGTTTACCAAGGCCATTAAGCGCCCTGTCAGTAGCCTGGGTGTAGAGTCGGCGCTTAGGCTGTTTGGCAAATGGTGGCCGCTGCGCGATGTGTTCTTGTTGAAGTCTTGGCCTAACCGTCGCATGGCTCTATAATGGTGGCGGTTTTTAGTGTAGCGTGGTCATGTAAGTTAGTTCTTAGAATGCCCCATTCAGTAGGATAAGTTAGGAAGTTTCAATGGATGATATAGCAATTTTAATAGTGGATGATGTTGGCACGGTACGGAGTTTTCTCAACCAAACCTTGATGCATTTAGGGATAGACAATGTTGATGAAGCGGCAAACGCGGCGCAATGTATGTCGGCCTGTGCGCAAAAAAATTACCAGATTGTGTTTTTAGATATTGAATTGCCCGATGGCGACGGTAAGGCGATGATCGCCGATATTAATGCCGTGTTACCCGACGCTAAGGTAGTGATGGTCAGCGCTCATTCAACCATAGATAACGTCAAGGACGCCATAGACAAGGGCGCCAAAGGTTTTGTGGTGAAACCCTTTTCTCCAAAGAAGATAGCGGCGATGCTGAAAAAGTTTTATCCCAGTATAGAATTTGCGTAACAGTCAAAGCGTGGCGAGGAGCAGAGGCTCCGTCATTTGCTTTCACGTATTGCAGACATAAAAAAACCGGCCTAGGCCGGTTTTTTTGCTAGATTAAGAGCTAAATTATAGCGCTTTGATCTTAGCAGCAAGACGGCTCTTATGGCGAGCTGCCTTGTTTTTGTGGATTAGACCCTTAGTTGCGTAGCGGTCTAAAATAGGTGTAGCTACTGCGAAAGCCGCTTGTGCAGCTTCTTTGTCACCAGCTTGGATGGCAGCAATTACTTTTTTAGTGTATGTACGCATCATTGAACGACGGCTTGCGTTGTGCTGACGGCGTTTTTCGCTGGTTACAGCGCGTTTCTTTGCAGACTTGATGTTAGCCAAGGTTTGCTCCTAACAATCTTAAATAAAGCTTATATTTAAAGGCCGTGGACTATGCCCGTTTTTTTTAAATTTGTCAATCAAATTTACTCACGTGGCACAGCCAACTGCAGGAGTAACGAATCGCCAATGCCTACCGGGAGACACATATATAAGGTGCGATAGCGGGTTAGTGCACCCTATACCCAATAAAATTTGGTTTGTTATTGCAGTTAATGGCCTGTGACCGCGGCGGATTATAGCAAAGCAAATGAGCGGCGACCAGCGCTGTATTCGTTCGGCTTTTATTGGCATAATGCCGCAATTAATGTCGGCCCAAGAGAGGATGTGTGGCTAACAGCTTGTTTCGTTCCGGTATGATTGTCAGTGCCATGACAATGATTTCGCGGGTGTTAGGATTAGTGCGCGATGCGGTGGTGGCCAATTTATTGGGCGCCAATGCCAGTGCCGACGTGTTTTTATTCGCCAATCGTTTCCCAATTTTTTACGTCGTTTGTTTGCCGAAGGCGCGTTTGCGCAGGCCTTTGTGCCGGTGCTGAGCGAGATTAAAGAGCAACAAGGCGATGACGCAGTACGGCTCTTTGTTGCCCGCGCCGCAGGCACCTTGGGCACTATATTAATTATTGTCACCTTACTTGGGGTTATCGGTTCGCCCATTATTGCTGCGCTGTTCGGTGCCGGCTGGTTTGTAGACTGGTACCAAGGTGGCCCCGAAGGGGATAAATTCCTCTTGGCTTCGAGCTTGTTGAAGTGGACCTTTCCCTACTTATTCTTTGTCTCCTTGGTGGCCCTCAGCGGCGCAATCCTGAATGTCTATAACCGCTTTGCGGTGGCCGCATTTACTCCCGTGCTGCTTAATATTGCCATTATCGGCTGTGCCATTTTCCTGCACCAACACTTTGAGGTAGGAGCCTATGCGCTGGCCATCGGTGTGTTTGTGGGCGGTGTGGTGCAACTGGCATTTCAAATTCCCTTCTTGTATCGCGCCAAGATGTTAGTTAGGCCACGCTGGGGCTGGCATGACGAAGGGGTAAAAAAGGTACGCACCCTGATGATCCCAGCGCTGTTCGGGGTGTCGGTGTCGCAAATCAACCTCTTTTTGGATACGGTGATCGCCTCCTTTTTAGTTACCGGCTCCATTGCCTGGCTTTATTACGCCGATCGCTTAATCGAATTCCCGCTGGGGCTGTTTGGCATCGGTATTGCCACTGTGATCTTGCCGACCCTGTCGAAATTACATGCCGGCGATAAAGGCTCGGACTTCCAGGTCACGCTGGACTGGGGCGTGCGCTTTGTAATTTTCCTCGGGTTACCGGCCATGGTTGGCTTGATGCTGATCAGCCCGTTGATCATTACCGTGCTGTTCGACCACGGCGCCTTTGCCAGTGCCGGTGAAGACCACGTAAAAGCGGTGGCCTTAGGGGTTGCCGCCTACGCGGTGGGCTTGGTGAGCTTTATGCTGATCAAGGTATTGGCCCCAGGCTTTTATGCCCGTCAAGATACCCGCACTCCGGTACGTATCGGTATTATTGCCATGGCTTTGAACATGGTGTTCAACCTTATGCTGGCCCCCTTTATTGGCTACTTGGGATTAGCCCTGGCCACGGCGCTGTCGGCTACCTGCAATGCCTTGTTGCTTTATCGTCAGTTGGCCAAGGATGGGGTGTATCACTTTTCCCGCTTTAGCCTGGCTTTTAGCCTCAAGTGCGTATTTGCTAGCGCAGTGATGGGTATTTTGGTTTACCTGGTGCAAGCCCAGTTTGACTGGCAACACTGGCCGCTGCTCGAGCAGATTATGTTGCTGGCAGGCTTGATCGGAGCGGCCGCAAGCACCTACTTTGGCATGCTTTTTATTTTCGGTGTACGGCCAAGAACGATAAAAAATGTGGCAACTACTGAATCACATTAAAAAAAAGATTATAATCGGGCACTTTCGTCAGCAGTAGTGCGCAAAGACAAGGCATTTGAGCGATGGAGCTTATACGCGGAATCCACAACATACGCGACCAACATCATGGCTGTGTACTCACCATAGGTAACTTTGATGGAGTGCACTTGGGCCACGTCGAGGTGATCAAGGGGTTATTAGGGGACGCCAAGGCGCTCAACCTGCCTAGCACCGTGATGATCTTTGAGCCGCAGCCACAGGAGTTTTTTAGCAAAGAGCAGGCTCCGGCACGGCTAACGCGATTACGCGATAAGCTTGCCTTACTTGCCAAGCTTGGGGTTGAGCGGGTGATTTGCGTCAGCTTTAACCGCAAATTTGCCAATTTGGCCGCCGCCGACTTTGTGCAGCAGGTGTTGATCGATAAGCTGGGTGTAAAAGCCTTGACCGTGGGCGATGATTTTCGTTTCGGTCGTGGCAGAGAAGGTGATTTTTCTTTGCTTCAAGAGCTAGGCAAGGGCGCCGGCATGGCGGTAAAAAGCACGGAAAGCTTTAAGAAAGCCAATGCCAGAGTGAGCAGCACCGCCATCCGCACCGCCTTGAAAGCGGGAGATTTGCAACTGGCGAAAACCATGCTGGGTCATGACTATGCCATCAGTGGCCGGGTCATCCATGGCTGGAAAAAAGGCCGTGAGTTGGGTTTCCCAACCGCTAATGTGGCTCTTAAACGACAGGTATGCCCTCTTAATGGCGTATTTGCGGTGCAGGCAGTGATAGCCGGGCGCACCTATAACGGGGTAGCGAATGTGGGTAATAAGCCTACATTTAATGGTACTCGAGCCTTGTTGGAAGTACACTTGTTCGACTTTGACCAGTCGATATATGGACAATTTATAGAAGTGAAGCTTAAACATAAGCTTCGTGACGAACAAAAATTTAATGGCTTCGATGAGTTGGTGCAGCAAATTAAGCACGACGCCATCGCGGCAAAGCAGTTTTTTACTTTAGCGACCACCGCTGAGCGCAGCGGCAGTCTGTAGCCGATACGGAAAGTAGGATTAATGAGCGACTATAAACATACCTTAAACTTACCGGAAACCGAGTTTCCAATGCGTGGCAACCTAGCCAAACGCGAACCGCAAATGTTAAAGCAATGGTACGAGCAAGACTTGTACGGACAAATTCGCGCCGCAAAAAAAGGTAAGAAGTCTTTCATCTTGCATGATGGACCTCCATATGCCAATGGCAACATTCACCTAGGTCACTCAGTAAATAAAATCCTAAAAGACGTGATTATCAAGTCGAAAACCCTGTCGGATTTCGATGCTCCTTATGTTCCAGGCTGGGATTGCCACGGTCTGCCAATCGAATTGATGGTAGAGAAAAAGGTAGGCAAGCCGGGTCACAAGGTAACGGCCGCCGAATTTAGACAAAAATGTCGCGACTACGCCGCCAAGCAGGTGGAAGGTCAAAAAGCCGACTTTAAACGCCTGGGCGTATTCGGTGAGTGGGACAACCCATATCTGACCATGAACTTCGATTTTGAAGCTAATGCCATCCGTACCTTAGGTCGTATTATCGACAAGGGCCACCTGCATAAGGGTGCTAAGCCGGTTCACTGGTGTACAGATTGTGGTTCGGCACTGGCCGAAGCCGAGGTTGAATACCAGGACAAGCAGTCGCCAGCCATCGATGTGAAATTTGTGTTCGCTGACGAACAGGCCGTTGAAGCGGCATTCGCCTTGAGCGCAGAGCACAAGGGCACAGGCAGCATCGCCACCGCGATTTGGACCACAACACCTTGGACCCTGCCGGCAAACCGTGCCGTAGCGGTGCACGCTAATCTTGAATATGCCTTGGTTCAAGTAGAAGACGAAGGTCAACAACAGCGTTTAGTGCTTGGCTCTGAATTGGTTAAAGATTGTATGGACCGCTTTGGCTTTAAGCATTTCCACACGCTTGGTTATGCCAAAGGTTCTACCCTTGAAAACCTGCAAGCTGCGCACCCATTCTTAGAATTCAATGTGCCGGTGATTCTGGGCGACCACGTTACCACGGACTCGGGTACAGGTATCGTGCACACCGCGCCGGGTCATGGTCAAGAAGACTATGCGGCAGGTCTTGCCTATGGTCTAGAAGTTGCGAACCCGGTTGGCGCTAACGGTGTGTATCTTCCGGATACACCTATTTTCGCCGGTCAGCACGTATTTAAAGCCAACCCGAATGTGATTGAGCTGCTGCAAGAAAAAGGTGCCTTATTGCATCACCATGCGCTTCAGCACAGCTACCCACATTGTTGGCGCCACAAAACGCCTATCATCTTCCGTGCTACGCCACAGTGGTTTATCGCCATGGATAAAGCGGGCTTGCGCCAGGATTCACTGGCTGAAATCAAGAAGACAGAGTGGTTGCCAAGCTGGGGTGAAAGCCGTATCGAAAACATGGTTGAAGGCCGCCCGGACTGGTGTATCTCGCGTCAGCGTACCTGGGGTGTGCCGATTGCCCTGTTTGTGGATAAAGACACGGGTGATTTACACCCGAACAGCAGTGAACTGATCGAAAAAGCGGCGCAACTGGTAGCGAAAGGCGGCATTCAGGCATGGTATGACCTTGAGCCGGAGACTCTATTAGGTGCAGATGCTGAGCGTTATGTAAAAGTACAGGATACTTTGGACGTTTGGTTTGACTCGGGTGTAACACACGCCTGTGTACTGGACGCCCGCGATGAGCTGAGCTCTCCGGCGGATCTATACCTGGAAGGGTCGGATCAGCACCGTGGTTGGTTTATGTCATCGTTGATGACCAGTGTTGCCATCCATGGCCGCGCGCCATACCGTCAGGTTATGACTCATGGTTTTACCGTGGATGAAAACGGCCGCAAGATGTCTAAGTCTTTAGGTAACGTAATTTCACCGCAAGACGTGATGAATAAGATGGGCGCCGACATTCTGCGTCTATGGGTGGCGTCGACCGACTTTACTGCAGAGATGACGGTGTCGGATGAAATTTTCAAACGTGCCGCGGATCGTTACCGTCGTATTCGTAATACCAGCCGTTATCTATTGGCTAACCTAAATGGCTTTAACCCAAGCACCGACTTGGTTGATGTGGCTGACATGGTTGAGCTTGACCGTTGGATCGTTTCTCGTGCGGCGCAGCTGCAAGAAGAAATCGTTAATGCCTATGACGAGTATCAGCTACTTGTGGTTACACAGAAGCTAATGAACTTCTGTACCGGCGAGCTGGGCTCTTTCTACCTGGACGTAATTAAAGACCGTCAGTACACGGCCAAGGCTGACTCGCACGCTCGTCGTTCATGTCAGAGCGCTCTGTACCATATTGCCGAGGCGATGACACGTTGGATGGCGCCGATTCTAAGCTTTACCGCTCAAGAGATCTGGCAGGTGCTGCCGGGTGAGCGCAGCGAGTTTGTATTCACGGGTACCTGGTATGAAGGTTTAACTTCGGTTGAAGGTCAGTTCTCTAATGAACAATGGCAAACCGTGTTGAACGTCCGTGATGCGGTAAACCGTGTCCTGGAAAGCGCCCGTAAGGAAGACATTATCGGTGCTACCTTGCAAGCAGAGGTGACTCTGTACGCCAATGACGAGCTTAAAGCGACACTGGATGCCTTGTCTGACGAGCTGCGCTTTGTGCTGCTGACTTCTAAAGTATCCGTGCTTGCCCATGGCGATAAGCCAGCTGACATTGCAGAGTCTGAATTGACTGGCTTAGCCGTATTCGTGGCCGCCACTAATGCACAAAAATGTGAGCGTTGTTGGCACTATTGTGATGACGTAGGCAGCGTTGAAGCACACCCTGAGCTGTGCGGTCGCTGTGTTACCAATGTTGATGGTGATGGCGAAACGCGTCAGTTTGCTTAATCTAAGTTGTAGGAGTGACTGTGTCAGCTAAGCGAAATGGACTAATTTGGTTGGTACTCACGGTGGTGCTTTTGGTGGTCGATTGGGCCACCAAAACCCTAGTGATTAATACCATGACTGTAGGGCAGAGCATTGATATTCTGCCTGTTTTCAATATTACTTATGTGCATAATCCGGGAGCCGCATTTAGCTTTTTGAGCGAGGCCGGTGGCTGGCAGCGCTGGTTCTTAAGCGCCATTGCGGTGGCTATTTCGGTGCTGCTTGTCTGGTGGCTTAAACGCCTACCCGCATCGAATAAATTACTTGGCTGTGCCTATGCTCTAGTGCTGGCCGGTGCCTTGGGGAATCTTTATGATCGCATGGTATATGGCTATGTGATTGATTTTATTCATGTGTACTACCAGAACTGGCATTATCCTAAGTTTAATATTGCCGATTGCGCCATCTGTATTGGTGCCGCGCTATTGTTAATTGATGCCTTTAAATCAAGCAGTAAAAAGGAGTCGGTCAATGAGTGAAGCGATTATCGGTGCTAATTCTGAAGTACTGTTTCACTTTTCGATTAAGTTATCGGACGGCTCTGCCGCCGATTCTACCAAGGTCCACAACAAGCCTGCTAAACT
This sequence comes from Pseudoalteromonas sp. T1lg75, assembly GCF_002964705.1. Classification (GTDB taxonomy): domain Bacteria; phylum Pseudomonadota; class Gammaproteobacteria; order Enterobacterales; family Alteromonadaceae; genus Pseudoalteromonas. The sequence continues at coordinate 104,197 of NZ_PQCD01000053.1, forward strand.
GGTAATGGGTGATGGCAGCCTGACGGAAAACTTTGAGAAGTGTTTACTTGGCCTGCGCGCCGGTGAGGAAAAAAGCTTTGAGCTAGAGCCAGAGGACGCCTTTGGTCATCCTAACCCGGACAACATCTATCACGTTGACCGCAGCAAGTTTAGTGCCGAAGCGCCGGCCCAGGTGGGGGCGATCATTGCCTTTACCCAGCCCGATGGCACCGAACTGCCGGGTGTAGTACGAGAAGTGCTGGGCGAGTCGGTAACCATTGATTTCAACCATCCTTTAGCGGGCCAAAAGCTTACGTTTGAGGTGGAGATCTTGGAGGTCAGCAACTGATGAAAATCATGTTAGCCAACCCGCGCGGATTTTGTGCCGGGGTCGATCGGGCGATCAGCATAGTAGAGCGTGCCTTGGATATTTTCGAGGCCCCCATTTATGTGCGTCACGAGGTGGTTCACAATAAATACGTGGTTAATGGCCTGAAAGACCGAGGCGCCGTATTCGTTGAAGAGCTCCATCAGGTACCCGATGACAGTATTGTGATTTTCAGTGCCCATGGGGTATCGCAAGCGGTGCGCCAGGAAGCTAAACGTCGTGACTTGAAGGTATTCGATGCCACCTGTCCCTTGGTAACCAAGGTGCATATGGAAGTGACTCGTGCTTCACGCCGTGGCACCGAATGTATTTTGATTGGTCACCAGGGTCATCCCGAGGTGGAAGGGACCATGGGTCAATACGACAACCCTGAAGGCGGTATCTATCTGGTGGAAACCCCAGAGGACGTGGCTAAGCTTCAGGTTAAAGATGCCAGCAAGTTGTTCTATTGCAGCCAAACTACCTTGTCTGTTGACGATACCGCCGATGTGATTGATGCATTGCGTGAGCGTTTCCCCGACATCGATGGTCCACGCAAGGACGACATTTGTTATGCCACCCAAAACCGTCAGGATGCGGTGCGTGATTTGGCCGACAAGGTTGATGTGCTCTTGGTTGTCGGAGCGAAGAACAGCTCCAACTCTAACCGCCTGCGTGAACTGGCTAGCAAGATGGGCACTGCAGCCTATTTAATTGATGATGCCAGCTCCATTGATGCCAACTGGTTACAAAATGTTGATAGTGTGGGCGTGACCGCTGGCGCATCGGCGCCCGAGGTGTTGGTAAAAGAGGTGGTCAATCACCTTAAATCACTTGGCGGCGAACAGGTGGTGGAAAACCCAGGGCGCGAAGAAGATATCGTCTTTGCCGTTCCTGCAGAGCTTAGATAAGCATTTGGGGTGATTAATGAGTCAGTCGTTATCAGCCCAAGCTAATTCCTATTCTTTACTGACCACCTTGTGTCAAACGCGCGGTATTCTTAGCGCTTTGATCGTGGCACAGGTACTGGCCCTGATCATTAGTTTCAGCGAGTACCAACCGGATAATTTCTGGTTGGTACTTGGCCAGAGCAGCCTGCTTATTCAATTTATTACCTCTATTAGCATTGCCGCGCTTTATATTCTGAGCCGAGTTAAGCCCGACCTAAACAATTCGGTGCAAGCGCTTGCGGTGGTTACCGTGTTGGTGCTTAGCACCCTGGCTATCACCTTGTATATCAGCTATCTCGAACTGCTCGATGCTGGGCTTTCTCATTGGTTTGTGTTTAAAAGCAGTGCCATCAGTCTGCTGGTCGCGGCTTTGTTTGTGCAGTTTATGGCCATCTATAACGAGCATGCCAAGGCGCATTCGGCCTATGCGCGAGCCCAACTAGATGCGTTACAAGCCCGTATTCGCCCACACTTTTTGTTCAATAGCCTCAATACCTTAGCTGAGTTGGCCCATGAAGATAGCGACGCCGCTGAGGAGTCGGCATTGGCGCTGGCATCTTTATCTCGCGCCGCGATGCAGGTGGGACAACAAAGCACCCTGGCGCAGGAGCTGGCCTTAGCTAAGCGCTATATTGCCCTTGAGCAGTGGCGCTTTGGCGAGCGTCTTAAAGTCAACTGGCACCTCCCGGCGAACATGCCTGAGCTGGTTTTGCCTTGTTTAACGCTGCAGCCCTTGTTGGAGAACGCCGTCGTCCATGGTATTGAGAGCAGTGATAAAGGCGGAGTGATCGATGTTGAGGTACATATTGGTAAGCAAAGTGCTACTGTTATTGTTAGCAATAGCCTGAGTGCACAGTCGACCCCAACGACTCGGGCGCACAACGGTATAGCTCTGGATAATATTCAAAAGCGCCTTAGTATCATATATGCGGGTCAGGCCAGCATGCGCGCGCGCCGACTGGCGAACAGTTACCGCGTTAAATTGGTGGTGCCTAAAATGGAGTCAATACAGTGCAAGTTTTGATCGTCGATGATGAACCCATGGCGCAAAAACGTCTAAATCGTCTTTTGGCCGATCACCAGCATATTGATGTGATTGGTTATGCCGATAATGGCCATGAGGCTGTTGAGTTAGCCGCCCAGTTACAGCCTGATGTGATCTTTATTGATGTTGAAATGCCAGGGAAAAATGGCCTCACCGCGGCACAAGAAATTAACGAGCAAGCGATTCCTCCGGCCATCGTTTTTGTCACCGCTCACCCCCAGCACGCCCTCGATGCCTTTAAGGTGATGCCCGCTGCGTACCTTTTAAAACCCTTGGAGCGCCAAGAGCTCGATACAGTAGTGAATAAACTGAGTCAGCTAAATAAGGCGCAGGTAAAAGGGCAGCAACAGCAGAGCATTAGCTATAAGGTAGGAAATCAGACCAAAAAATTAAACCTGGCTGATATTCTTTATTGTTGTAGCGATGGTAAGTACACCCAAGCCATCTGCAGTGATACGCAGGTGTTACTCGATACCAGCCTCAAAGAGTTGGAGCAACAGTACCCGATGGTGTTTTTGCGTATTCACCGCAATACCTTGGTAAACAAGGCGCAGCTTCAATCCGTGGTGCAGCAGGACAAGCAATATCAGGTACGGTTAAAATCTAGCCCCGAGTTATTGAGTGTCAGTCGTCGCGAAGTCTCGCGGGTAAAAGAAGCGTTAGCCGACTAACTTATCATTAACCATGTTTCTCGCTCATGGATTGCTACCCGCTACTCAAGTGTGCAGTAAGCGATTTAACTTCCTTCACACGTAACTTATATGGAGTTCAGCTTAAAGCTGATTTTTAAGGAAAAAATCTTAGTTTTTTTGGTACTACCTGAACCCTTTACTTAGCTCGACCGCTTATTCCTCTAAATATACCGTTTATTCCTTCAGACGTTGAGCCTGGTGCTTGAGTTACTAAACTGTTAAGAATTACTGCAACTCCATGGATCATTATGCGTAATCAACAAGGTTTTACCCTCCTCGAAACGCTTATTGCGTTTATTGTTTTAGTGTTTGGCCTCCTCGGTGCCATTGCCTTGCAGGCAAAGGCGAAGCAGGCTACCTATGACGCCATGCAACGCGCGGCAGCGCTGGGCGTTGCCAACGATGTGATTGAGCGTATGAAAGCCAATACCGAAGGGGCGCTGGCGGGCAACTATAACGGCAATATTGCCAGTAGTGATACGCAGGACGGCGGTTATATTAGCTGTATAAACAGCGCCTGTAGCGCGGCTCAAATCGCGGGCTTTGATATTGAGCATTGGCGTAAGTCGATTCGCGCCACAGATAACACGGGTTCGTTGTCCGATGCCATGATTTGTATTACCACCAATGGTGGTGCCGATAACCTAGCCATTAATGTGGTGATTTCTTGGGATTCACGCCAAGAGTTGACCAGTAATGCAGGTGCCGGGGCGGTTAAAGCGGATTGCGGTACCAATGATGACCGCCGCCGTGTTTTAGCACTTAATTCATTTCTATTTGTGTAGGGAGCGACAATGGATATAAAGCACAACAGGTTTAATCGAATAGCCGGTTACACCCTATTAGAGCTAATGATCGCCATGGTCGTTGGTTTGTTTTTAATTGGCGGCGTGATGTTTACCTATTTGAGCATGAAGGTGACCACCTCGGATACGGTAGAAATGGGTGAACTGCAAGAAACGGGTCGTATTGCCCTGGATATCTTAGGTAAAGAGATAGCAATGGCGGGCTTTTTTGGTCGCTTGAAGTCAGACTCTCTGTCTTTTAGTGAAGTTACAGTTAGCGCTCCTGCATCTGATTGTTCCGGTGGCCCCAATAACGGCAGCTTTCCAAACCCCGGAGCGGGGACAAACTTTCGTGTCCTTTATGGCACAGTAGTTCCTGACGGGTCATCAAGCGCTTTAGCTTGTATCAATGATGCGGTTGACAACAGTGATGTAATTCAAATCAAGCGGGCGTCGGGTAATGATGTCAGTGGTGCCTCTACAAATGGCAATCAATATTATGTAGAAACCACGTTAGGCAACGCTCGTTTTATCGCTGGCGGCAGTACTGCAATCGACGTCGATGGCACGAATGTCTGGCCTTACAGCCATACCGTGTATTACATAAGTGAGCAAAATTATAACTCTGGCGGCAAGTCGATCACAGTTCCAGTGTTGATGCGTAAGCGCTTAACTACGAATGCGGATGGTGCTGGAAATGCCGGTATGCGTTCTGAGTCGGTGTTAGAAGGAGTGGAAAATATTCGTTTTCTTTACGGCTTGGATCAAAACGGTAACGGCGACGTTGATGTCTATCGCGATGCCTCGCAGATGACACCAGCCGATTGGGAACAATCGGGCGCTACTAAGATAAAAACAGTGCAAGTATCTGTGCTCGTACGCGCCACCAATGAAGATGCCAATATTCAATTAACCAACCAAACCTATGTACTGGGCGGTGATGCCACCGCTACGCAGCGACGATTAACCTTTACCGATAATTATCGTCGCATGGTGTTTGTCTCTACCTTTAAGGTCAAAAACTCGGGGGGTAACCAATGGTTAATCACAATTTAAATTTAAAACAGCAGCGCGGTGTGGTGCTTATTGCCGCTTTAGTGATGGTGCTTGTGGTTAGCGGTATTGCCGTCACCCTGATGAGTAATAGCAGTGTTGATATGAAGGTGATCAATGCGGCGCAGGATTATGATGAAGCGCTGACACTTGCCTACGCCGACACATCCCGTGCCATTTATGACGAAATTAAGCTCAATGGTGCCACCAAGTTTACTACGCCCAACCTGGGTGGGGGAGATGAAACTGTGCCTATGACAGCGACCGGAGCGCAGGCTACTTTAGAGCTAATTAAAGCACCAGGAGAACCCCAGGCGACCAACTGTTCTCCTCGACGTTCGGCAAATGCTACGAATTCAGATGTTAAATGTAGCGTCGATTTAAGGCTTTCCTCGACCATAGCTTACGGTAAAGGCAACCGCCACTTGGTTAACGTGATTACAGGCATAGAGCAAGAGTCTCTATAGCATGCTTGGTAAAAATTAATAGGTGAACAACATGAAAGTTCTAAATAAATTGGCTTTGCTGTGCGCACTTTCTGTGCCAGCCGCAATCCATGCCGAGGATATCGAGGTCTATGTTGGTAATTCTGCGGCTATGGGTGCCAAGCCTAAGGTACTCTTTATTCTTGATAACTCGGGTAGTATGAATGAGACTGTTACAGCAGCCATTCCTTATGACCCTGCGCAAACATACGAAGGCATAGGTTCAAGCAACGCCTTTGATGAAGGGTATATTTTCTATTCGGTAGGCATACCATTGGACGATATACCCCTTACCGATCTCGAAACCAGAGCCGATGCTAAGCGTTTTGAAATGCTGCTAAATGGGTGTGATGCTGCGAAAGAAGCACTGGCCGAATACGGTTTTTATACCGGCAAGATGCTTGAGTTTTCAAAGGCTGGCAACGGGGGAAGTTGGGAAAACTTAAAGAACGATAACGGCGGTAATATGAACAGCGCCGTTGACTGTTTGGATGATTTTCGTAATAACGATAGCGACAATGAGTTTGAAAACCCAACCGCCAGTTTACCTCAGTACCTACAAGTTAAATCTGGCCAAGTCTATAGCTCACAAGGTGATGATGAGCTAGAAGGCTTTCCAAGCAATGCCAATGTCAGCAGCCATAACCCATTCCTAGGCTATAGTGGGTCAAGTCCCAGCGACTACTCTCGCGAGCAAATGGAAGCTGAATTTGAGCAAGCTAGGATTGTAACGCTATATACACCCAATTATGTGCGTTGGCATATTAATAAGTCAGTCAATACAACCGAAGAGCAGAAAATTGAAGTCGCCCGGGAAACGATTCGCTCGACACTAGGGGCAACACAAGAAGCCGATTTTGCACTTATGTTGTATAACCTAAACTATCCGGCAGAAAACGATCGGGATGGTGGCCGGATAGTGGCTGGTTTTGGCGGCGGTGATGAAAACATCGTTGATATAGTTAGATCTATTGAAGCGCAAACGGCTACCCCTCTTTGCGAAACCTTATTCGAAGCCTACAATTACTTTGCGGGTAATCCGGTATTATTTGGCGATGATGACACCGATTGTAATAGTGCTACTGATCGTAATAGTGCATTTGATGATTGTGAAATTCTTGATTACACAGGTAATAGTCCATCCTACGACAGCTCGATTGTTACGGATGTTGATGGTACCCAGACTTACATTACCCCTTTCACCTACCGTGGTGATTGCCCCTCTAATATTAGTATTATTTATATTACCGATGGCCTTCCAGTACGAGATGAAGCAGCCAATGAAGCTATCGCAAGACTCGATGGTATGACCTTGACGTCGGACGAGTTTGGTGACTTGGTTGTTGATGAGAGTTATCTTCCTGCCCTGGCGCATTGGATGCATAAAAACGATATTAATACCAATGTGGGCGGTATCCAAAGTGCGACACTTTATACGGTAGGCTTTGGTGATGGTGCGCCAGAAGCTATTTTGGAGAAGGCGGCGCAAGCCGGTGGTGGTCGTTATTATTTTGCTGACGATGGTGAGTCGCTAGAAGATGCGATTCAAGAAACCTTGAATACCATTTTGGCTACATCTACCTCTTTTACTGCTCCTTCGGTAGCCAGTAATAACTTTGACCGCACACAGACATCGGATTCCGTCTATTACGCTATGTTTTTACCCACCGAAGGTGCCCGTTGGGCCGGTAACTTAAAAAAGTTAAAAGTATCCCAGGGTAATGTAGTAGATAAAAATGGTGCTCCAGCGCTTGATACGAATGGTAATATAAAATCTGGAAATGGCATTGCTACTACATTCTGGAGTGCCGCGCCCGATGGTGGTGACGTGCGTGCCGGTGGTGCTAACTATGTGTTATCACAGCTAAGTGCAGGTAACCGTAACGTATATTCTAATTTTGTAGATTATGGTGTGTCCCTAACTATTCCAGAAGCTTCATTAACTGCGTCAAATGTTAATAAGTTTTATGGCAGTGAAGAGGTGGCTGCTGGGAAGCTTGGGGTTCCAGCTACTGAGATCACTGACTTGATTAATTGGGCACGTGGCTTCGATGTCGATGATGATGATAATGATGAACAAACCAATGATACACGCCAGGATATTATGGGTGATCCCTTGCACTTCCGCCCAGTGGCATTAACTTACCCTAACGATGAAATAAAAATCCTTATGGGCACTAACGCCGGCTTTTTACATCTGTTTTCCGATAAGAGCAATACGCTTACCGAGCAGTGGAGTTTTATACCGGAAGAGTTGTTAGGTAACTTAACCACCCTACGTGATAATACCACGGGTGAAAAAGTCTATGGTATGGATAGTACCGCAACCGTGCATTTTATCGATAACAACAATAATGGCATTGTCGATGAGGGTACGGATACCGTCTGGGCCATTATGGGCATGCGCCGAGGTGGCTCTTCCTATTATGCCTTGGACTTATCTAATAGCAATGCGCCCAGATTATTGTGGAAATTGGACCCTACTTCTCCTGGATTTGAAGAACTTGGCCAAACCTGGTCTCAGCCAGTTGTTACTTACCTTAAGGGCTATACGTACGACTATGTCGATGCGCAAGGGAATAGATGGCAAAAGCCTGAACCTATTCTAGTGTTCGGTGCCGGTTATGACACCGGCAAGGATACAGGTTTCGAAGAAGACAGTGTCGGACGGGGTGTTTATATGGTTAAGGCTCGTGACGGTAGCTTAGTAGCTAGTTTTGTTCCTAGCGGTGGCACTGTTGACTTCGCAGGGCGCCACGGTATTGTCGGCGAACTGGCGATGTTAGACAGCAACTACGATGGCTTAACGGATCGCATGTATGCCAGTGATACGGGGGGTAATGTATGGCGTTTTGATATGCCCAGTGCAGATACATCTACCTGGTCTGTCTTTAAATTTGCCGAGTTAAGTAATGCAGAAATTGCCTCAGAGCAACGTCGTTTCTATTACGGTCCAGCCGTTGCCCGTACCTCTTATACTCAGGTGACAGAAACCACCATTGGTGGCCAACCTGTTATTAATCGTCAGGAAAGTCGATTTGAAGCCGTACTGGTTGGCAGTGGTAACCGTTCTCACCCGCTTGAAACAGTGGAGAGTAATTACCTTTATATGTTGCGCGATGAGAATGTTAGAACGCAAACATTTGACGGTGCTTCAAATCCCGTACCAGCGGCAATTAAACCAATGCACTTAAATGATGTTTCCTCTTTGCCATTTGAAGGCCTTGAGTCAGGCACACCTGAGTTTACACAACAAGAAGTTACCATGAGTAGTTATGATGGCTGGATGTACAAGTTAAGTGATACAGAGAAGTCCCTGGCTCAACCCGCCGTGTTATTCGGTGTTGCTTACTTTACGTCATTTACTCCAAGTACAAAAAATGACCTTGCACAATGCGTGCTTGATGGGGGCAATGGTTTGCTCTATGCCTTTAACCTGCATTATGCCTCGACGGTGTACAATTCGCTGACAATCGACTTAGGAAATAAAGTTCCTCCTTCGCCTACATTTGTGGTGGAAGAAGAGTTTTATTGCCTAAATTGTGGGACCGGCAGTGGTGAAGAGTATGGCGGTGGTGAGAACGGCGAAGGCTTACTCAAGCTAATTGGTATCGATGAAAACGATCCATCCAAAACAACACAGCCGGGCTTTAGAACGATTCAGAATTACATTTATCGCCTAGAGGACACACAGTAATGGAAAAACGTAACGGATTTACCCTGATTGAGTTGATGATTACGGTGGCCATAGTCGGGATTTTAGCGGCTATTGCTTATCCGAATTATCAGAGCTTTGTTATTAGCAGTGCGCGCTCTGAAGCCATGAGTGCGGTGCTCGACGCCGCCAGCAAGCAGGAGCAGTATTTTGCCGATAACCGCCAGTACACGACAAACATAAGTAACTTGGGCTTAAGCACAACGACCGAGTCGGGGCTGTATGCACTATCGGCGACGGTAAATGGTCAAAGCTTTGTGATAACTGCCACGCCCGATGGGGGGGTGGCGTTAAAAGACACCAAGTGTACTACATTCACCATAAACGAGGTTGGCGTAAAAGGTTCAACTGGTAGCGCCGATACCGATACTTGTTGGAAGAGGTAAGCTATGAAAACATTGACTAAATTTGTACTTGCCACGGCGTTGGTGGCGATATCATCGGGCGTCTGGGCAAAGCCACTTAACAAGTATAAGTGTTATGCCTTGCTGGAAAACGACACCTTTGCTGTAATTGATGTTGAAATAAAGCAAAAAAGTAAAGCCCAGGCTGCCCATGCCGCTATCGCCGAGGGCCACAAGTATCCAGGCCAGCAAGTGCAACGCGTAGCTGAAATTCGCCAGTGCGTTATGCGCACCGATGAGTTTACCGATGCCAATGCACGTCAATTGGATAAGATGAAATTGCGTTAATCTTCGACGACCTAATTTCATTGAATAAATGCCGGCTAAGCCGGCATTTTTGTAGCCTAGTATTAAGCCAAGGTTATAAAGACAAATTGCTATTGCCGATATTAGTACTGATAATTAATCCAGCTGGTTGAGTCGGGGTAATGGGAACAGAGGTTCAGTCCATCTTTGCCACATAATCAGAGCTGAATACAAAGGGTGATGGTGGTAAACGGAGGTCGATATTGTAGTTGTCCTATAGGCTTTGCCTAAAAGTCATAGGTAAGCGATTTAAACACACTGAAAACCTAGTGTTCCTATTACCGCTTTGCCCTTAATCACAATTATCGCTGTCCTCGCGCCAGCGCACGCGACCACTTGGACTAACAGTTAGGCGTATCGCCGGTTGGTTCAGTTTTGCTGCCACGGAGCAATACACAAAGCTGCCGTTATTAAAGCCAGATAAAGAACCGGTTGTTTTAAAACTAAAACCCGAACGGGGGTAATTTATGTTGTCGCCGTCACTTGGAGCAGGCAAAACATGTAAAACCTGCTCGGTATTGTTGCGTTGTCCATCGTTATTTTCGTCAACGAAGACCATTATGTCTTGTTGCCAGGAGTTAGTGCATTGCTGAGCACTGTGAGGGCAAACTCGAACATACTGGTTATGATAGACAGCATACGCCCGCGCCGCTAAAAGTTGCCTGTGTAGCGTTTGCATGTAATTGGTGCGGCGATTAGAGAGTTGCCAGTCGTGAAAATTAAATAGCGCGATACTCAGAAGTATCGCGGTGATGGCAATAACCACCATTAACTCGATAAGGGTGGTTCCGGTGACGGAATAATGTGAATAAACGATAGTGTGCGCTTTCATCCTTGAAGCCCATTGTGAATCCTTCAGACTTTAAGCTTAGTTTTGTTCCTAGGAATCGCAAGTCTCGGTGGTTTTGCCCAAATCACGGATCGTTCCTGCAGGCATAACTTCAAGCTTGATATTGTATTTATTGTCGCTAGTCGGGCAATAGATGAAGCTTTGATTGGAACTTGCTTGGCCTCGTGTATCAAACTGAATCGAGTTAGCGGTGCTTTTTATCTTGCTATTAGAAACAAGAGACGAAACCGAACGCAGTAAGATATCTGCACTGTTCTCAAACGTACCATTGTTGTTGATATCGGAAAACATGATGATGGTGCCCGTCATCCAGTCTGCTGCACAAGCGCCATCAGAGCCTGGGGTAGCCATGGCGCACATTACAACTGGGTCTCCGGTCGTCATCGCTTTAGCGCGGGCAAATTTGACCTGACGTTTAAATTCCATGGCAAAATTATTTGCTTTTTCTTTATTCGTCATTTGTGTGGTGCTGAATAAAGCGATGCCTAATAAGATGGCGCCAATGGCGATCGTGACCATAAGCTCGATAAGGGTAAAACCGCGTTGCTTAGCAAGGTGATGATTTTTCATTACATCGTCCTGTTGGTGTAATTATATTAATTTTAACACTATTAACGCATTAGTCACCCCCTTTGATGTTTGCGTCGTCGTCAACAATTGACTAAAATCGGCCCATCTGCCAGTGCAAGAACGAAAATATGAAAAAAGTAGAAGCTATCATCAAGCCATTTAAATTGGACGACGTACGAGAAGCCCTGTCGGAAGTGGGGATCACGGGTATGACGGTATGCGAAGTAAAAGGTTTTGGCCGTCAAAAGGGTCACACCGAGCTTTATCGCGGCGCCGAGTATATGGTCGACTTTTTGCCCAAGGTGAAGCTGGATATTGTCCTTGCCGATGAGGATGTCGATCGCGCCATTGAAGTCATAGTTAGTACAGCACAAACGGGCAAAATTGGTGACGGTAAGATTTTCGTGACTGATGTTGAGCGCGTGGTTCGTATTCGTACACAAGAAGAAGATGAACAAGCCATCTAATATCAATTACATTAATAAAATTGCTATTTAAGTTATAAAAAAATCCGATGTGTTGAGCATCGGATTTTTTATTATCGTCGTTAAGCTGATTTACTGCTTAACGTTTATCCTTGTTTAATTCCAGAGTCTGTCTGGTGTGCGCCGCCATGTCATCAAGGCCTAGCTTTTCATAGCTCTTCACCATCATTTCCAGAGCCGGGATCAAGTAGCTGCTTTGCGAGAAATGCTCTACCACATATTTACCGCGGTTGGCGGCCGCCAAATAAGCCTCACGCTCATAGTAATAATTCGCTACCTTTAACTCATTGCGAGCCATTTTATTGAGTAGCCATACTAGGCGACGTTTTGCCTCGGGAGCATATTTACTCTCTGGGTAGTTATTGATCAAGGTCGAGAAGTCGGTAAAGGCGACGCGGGTGCGCTGGGCATCACGGTCTGCTCTGTCTACACCAAAGTATTCCTGGAAGGCATTCTCATCGGCCTTAATATTCACCAAGCCTCGCATGTAATACATGTAGTCCAGGTCTTTATGGTTCGGGTTTAAGCGAATGAATCGATCGATGGTGGCCAGGGCCTGTTCGGTATTGCCTGTTTGATAATGGGCATAGACCAGGTCCATTTGTACTTGTTTGGAGAAGGGGCCAAAAGGATAACGAGCATCAATGGCCGATAGTAATTCGATGGCGCGGGCGTAAAGGCCCGAATCAAGCGTTTGGCGTGCATCTTCATAGAGTGCCTGCGCCGATTTATTTGGCACGCGTTCTATTTCTTCTTTTTCCGGTGCCGATGAACATGCGCTAAGTAAGGTGGCCGTAAATATAACAGCTAATGCCCGTTTACTTATTTTATTTATCATTAATTAGGTACCTTCGTTGTCTTTGGCTAGGCCAAGTAGGTAAAACCGAGTAAACTATGCGAATTATGCGATTCTAACCCAGTCAAGCAGAGCTTGCACTGGTAAATTAGGTAAAACTTGCTTATGGCAGAACAAATTTCCCTCAGTGCAGAGGTTCCCGTAGAGCTGGGCGGTAAACGTCTAGACCAAATTTTAGCGCAATTGTTCCCGGATTATTCTCGCTCGCGCATTAAAACTTGGATTCTCGATGACATGGTGCATGTGAATGGCCTGGTGGTAAACACCCCGCGAGAAAAATTGTTGGGGGGAGAACAGGTTAGCATCGAAGCTCAGCTAGAAGCACCACGTGAATATGAAGCACAAGACATCGAATTGAACATCGTTTATGAAGACGATGATATTTTGGTGATCAATAAGCCAGCCGGCCTGGTTGTTCATCCCGGTGCCGGTAACCCAGATGGTACAGTGCTTAATGCCTTGCTGCACCATTGTCCAGAAATTGAAAACGTGCCGCGTGCCGGCATCGTGCACCGACTGGATAAAGACACCACGGGTTTAATGGTGGTTGCTAAAACCGTACCGGCGCAAACGCATCTAGTGGCCGCGCTACAAAAACGCGATAACTTTACCCGTGAGTATGAGGCTATTTGTTATGGCACCATGACCGCAGGCGGCATGGTGGATGCACCCATTGGTCGTCATGCCACCAAGCGTACCCATATGGCGGTTACCGAGTTTGGTAAGCCGGCGGTGACCCATTACCGTGTCGCCGAAAAGTTCCGTGCCCATACGCGTTTGCGTCTGCGTCTGGAGTCGGGACGTACGCACCAAATTCGCGTGCACATGGCGCACATTAGCCATCCACTGGTAGGCGACCCCTTCTATGGCGGCCGTCCGCGTCCACCGAAAAATGCCAGTGAAGAGTTCATTAGCGTATTACGTGGCTTTAAGCGCCAGGCCCTACATGCGATTAAGCTGCAATTGGCGCACCCGATCACCGGTGAGCAAATGCGCTGGCAGGCACCTGTGCCCGAGGACATGGTTGCACTGACCGAAGCCTTGCGTCTGGACACTCAGCTAAATGGTCACGAAGACTATTAAATCCAGCCTGTTCGAACCAAACTGGCCTGCTGCTGCGCCAACGGCCACGCATGCACCCGCGCAAGTGGGTGCATTGCAAACCACTCGTCAAGGCGGTGTTAGTCTTGGCCAGTATCAAGGCTTTAACTTGGGTGAACATGTCGGTGACGACACCTCCCACGTGGCTCAAAATCGTGCCTTACTGAATGCCCACTTACCTGCTCCTGCGCATTTTGTGCAGCAGGTTCACGGCATCCATATTCATACCCTGGTCGATAATAGCGACACCGCTCATATTGAGGCTGACGGTTTGTTTACCCGCTGCGCTCACACACCACTTGCGATCATGACCGCAGACTGCCTGCCCGTATTACTTGCCAGTGATGATGGTGAAGAAATTGCCGCCTTACACTGTGGTTGGCGCTCTTTGCAAGGGGGAATTATTGAAAAGGCTATTCCCTTATTCCATTCACCTGCCGCTAAGATATCCGCGTGGCTTGGGCCGGCAATTGGGCCAAAGGCCTTTGAGGTCGGTGCCGAGGTCAGAGCGCAATTCCTGGCTCTTGATGGTGCCCACGAAGCTGCCTTTAAGGCTCATGGCGAAAAATTTCTCGCCGATTTATCCTTGCTGGCAACACAAAAGCTGCAAGGCCTTGGTGTGACCTCTATTGCCGATGCGCAGCAATGCACTTATTCATTGGCCGAGCAATACTTCTCCTATCGTCGCGATGGGCAAACCGGGCGCATGGCAAGTGTGATCTGGCGCAAATAATAACCAATTATTTCTATTCCCAACTTGAACATTTCCCATCCTGCACCCATTAAATAGGTAATCAAACTATTTAGTGGAAACAGATACATGCGTTTAGACAAATTTACGAGTAAATTCCAACAAGCGCTTTCCGATGCCCAATCTTTGGCATTAGGGCGCGACCACCAATTTATTGAACCCGTTCACCTCATGTATGCGCTGCTGCAGCAAAGCGGCTCGAGCGTGCGGGCCTTGTTTGCCCAAGCCGGCGTCAGTGCCGATGAACTCAATACCAAGCTTTCACAGGCGATTGAAAAAATATTTAAGGTCGAAGGTGTTGGCGGCGATGTGCAGTTGTCGAACAACATGGTCACCTTGCTTAACCTGTGCGACAAATACGCGCAAAAGCGTAAGGATAAATATATTTCCAGCGAAATTTTTGTTCTTGCCGCTTGTGACGACAAGGGCCCGCTGGGCGATATCTTTAAGGCGCTGAACATCAGCAGCAGCAAGGTCGAAACCGCCATCGAGGCCCTGCGCGGCGGGCAAAAAGTGGATGACCCCAATGCCGAAGAAACCCGTCAGGCCCTGGAAAAATTCACCATAGATCTCACCGAGCGTGCCGAGCAAGGCAAGCTAGATCCTGTGATCGGTCGCGATGAAGAAATTCGCCGCACCGTGCAGGTGTTGCAACGCCGCACCAAAAATAACCCTGTGCTTATTGGTGAGCCCGGAGTCGGTAAAACCGCAATCGTTGAGGGCTTGGCGCAGCGCATTATTAATGGCGAGGTGCCCGAGGGCCTTAAAAATAAGCGGGTGTTGTCGTTGGACATGGGCGCCCTGGTGGCCGGCGCTAAGTATCGCGGTGAATTTGAAGAGCGTTTAAAGTCGGTACTCAACGAATTGGCCAAGGAAGAGGGGCAGGTGATCCTCTTTATCGATGAAATCCATACCATGGTCGGCGCCGGTAAAACCGATGGCGCCATGGATGCGGGTAATATGCTGAAGCCGGCGTTGGCCCGCGGTGAGTTACACTGTGTCGGTGCCACCACCCTGGATGAGTACCGTCAATACATTGAAAAGGACGCCGCCCTTGAGCGTCGCTTCCAAAAGGTTCTCGTGGATGAGCCCAGCGTTGAAGACACGATTGCCATTTTACGCGGCCTAAAAGAGCGTTATGAGTTGCACCACTCGGTGGAAATTACCGATCCGGCGATCGTCGCCGCGGCAAACTTATCGCATCGTTATATTAGCGACCGCCAGTTACCGGATAAAGCCATTGATCTGATTGACGAAGCCGGTTCATCGATTCGTTTGCAAATAGACTCAAAACCAGAGCAGCTGGATCGCCTCGAGCGTCGTATTATTCAGCTGAAGCTGGAAGACAACGCGTTGGCGAAGGAAAAGGACGAGGCATCACAAAAGCGCCGCGAAGAAATGCAGGAGCTGATCAAAGAGCTGGAAGGCGAATATGCCGAGCTAGACGAGGTGTGGAACGCAGAAAAAGCCTCGCTGCAGGGTACCCAAGTGATCAAGGCGGAACTTGAACAGGCCCGTTTGGATCTGGAAGTGGCTCGTCGAGCAGGCGATCTGCAACGTATGTCGGAGCTGCAATATGGTCGTATCCCTGAGCTTGAGCGTAAGCTGGACCTGGCATCTCAAGCCGAGATGCAAGACATGAGTCTGTTGCGTAACAAGGTTGGCGAGGATGAAATTGCCGAAATCTTATCGCGTTGGACAGGTATCCCCGTTGCGAAAATGCTTCAAGGTGAGCGCGAGAAACTCTTACAAATGGAAGCAGAGCTGCACCAGCGGGTCATAGGTCAGGATGAGGCGGTAACCGCGGTGGCCAATGCCATTCGTCGCTCTCGTGCCGGATTGGCCGACCCCAATCGTCCCATTGGTTCCTTCTTATTCTTAGGGCCAACCGGGGTAGGTAAAACGGAGCTAACTAAGGCCTTAGCTCAGCTTATGTTCGACACCGAAGATGCCATGGTGCGCATCGACATGTCCGAGTTTATGGAAAAACATTCCGTCGCCCGTTTGGTCGGTGCGCCTCCAGGCTATGTTGGCTACGAGGAAGGCGGTTACCTGACCGAGGCCGTGCGTCGTCGTCCGTACTCGGTGATCTTGCTCGACGAGGTGGAAAAAGCACACCCGGATGTATTCAATATTTTGCTCCAGGTGCTTGATGACGGTCGCTTAACAGACGGCCAGGGGCGTACCGTGGACTTTAAGAACACGGTGATCATTATGACCTCAAACCTGGGTTCGGATGTGATCCAAGAGGAAGCGAGTAAAAACGACTACGCGGCCATGAAAGAGAAGGTGATGATGGTACTCGCTCAGCAGTTCCGCCCCGAGTTCATCAACCGTATTGATGAAACCGTGGTCTTTCATCCGTTGGCAAGTGAACATATCAAGCAGATTGCCGATATTCAGTTGGCAAAACTGTACGAGCGTCTCACCGAGAAGGGATACATTCTTGAGGTAACCAATGAGGCGCTGGCAAAACTGGCTGAAAGTGGCTTTGATCCTGTGTATGGTGCTCGCCCACTCAAGCGTGCCATTCAGCAGGCCATTGAAAACCCGCTGGCGCAGAAATTACTCGCCGGTGAGTTGACAACGGGCAATGTCATCTGCATTGATGCGGATGAAAACGGTTTTAGCTTTACCAGTAAATAAGTACAATCTTATAAGACATAACAAGGCGGCCTGTTTTTGGCCGCCTTTTTTATTGTCTCTGTGCTGCGGTAATGTCAATATATGTAATAAGAAATCGAACAAACAGAGTTGCTTATGACGCGCGACTATCAAGCCATGGCTATCCAGGCCTTTGGTGAGCCCGGAGCACTTAAACCCATCTCGGTGGCATACCCTACAATTGCCGAGGATGAAGTATTGGTAAAAGTGCTCAGTGCCGCCATTAATCCCATTGATGTAAAAACCCGTGCCGGTATTGGTTTTGCTGCAGAGCAAAACAAACACAACTTACCCTTGGTATTGGGTTATGACCTTTACGGCGAGGTGGTTGACTGTGGAGACAAGGTCTCTGGTTTAAGCAATGGCGACCTAGTGATGGGCATGGTGGGCTTTGCAACGCATCCTGGCACCTACGCGCAGTATGCCAAGGCGCGCCGCAATGAGTTGATCAAAGTTGATAAGGCGAATGCAGATCCCCTGTTGGCCGGTCTATGCCTTGCGGGTCTGACTGCATTTCAAGCCATCAATAAGCTCGAGTGTCCGAAAAGCCAGCCTTTGTATATCAACGGCGCCAATGGCACCGTGGGGTCATTGGCATTGCAAATTGCCGCCAATATGGGCTACCGCGTTGTGGCCATTACCCGCAGTCCGTTACCCGATGGATTGGCGGAGCGTTTTGAGCAAATAAGCTATGATGATTTCGTTACTGCGCCGGCCAAACGTTACCTCCTTGATGTGGTGGGCATGGAAGTGGGTATGCGTTGCCTGCAAGGGCTGAGCGCACACAGTGTGATAGTGACGGTTCCGACCCTGTCACAGGCGCAGATTATTGCCGCGGCAAAGGTACAGGGTGTAAAAGGCATGGGCGTGTTGGTAGTGAAAAATGCCGCGCAATTGCAACGCCTTTACTCTTGGTATTGTCAGGGCCGGTTAACATTGGCACACAGGTGTATGCCATTAAGTGCTGCCGGGATGGCGCATCAACAAATAGAACAAAATAGCAGCAAAGAGAAAGTAATTTTACTGCCCTGGTCTTGAGTAATGAGCGATGCCCCCCATAACAACACAATTGAGCCGACGCTCTAGAGGTAGGATTTTTTGACTTGTACACAATTACAGCAGCGACTTAGCGCTTTGTCGGCGCCATCGGAATTGGCGGCGATAGTAGGAATACAACGTGGTATTGAGCGCGAGGCGTTGCGTACGAATAAGCAGGGCGGTTTGTCGACGCGTCCGCATCCGATTGCCATTGGCTGCGCACTGACCAACTCAATGATCACCACCGATTTCTCCGAAGCCTTATTAGAATTTATTACCCCGGTGAGTGATGACCCCGAAGAAACCCTGGCGCAGCTAAGGGATCTGCAAAAGTTTACGCTCGAGCAACTCGATGGTGAACTGCTGTGGCCCGTGAGTATGCCCTGTTATATTCAGGATCAGGATGAAATTCCCCTGGCGCAGTTTGGCAGCTCCAACATAGGGCGGATGAAAACCCTGTATCGTGAAGGCCTAAAAAACCGCTATGGCAGCATGATGCAGGCCATTGCCGGTGTGCACTTCAATATTTCATTTCCACAGAGCTTATGGCGTAGCCTGCAAAAACAAAGCGGTGACACTGGCGATTTGCAGTCTTTTATTTCCGACGGTTATCTGGGACTGATTCGCAACTTTAAGCGCGAGCTATGGCTGATCAGTTATTTATTCGGCGCGTCACCGGCTCTGTGCAGCTCCTTCTTGGAAGGGCGTAAAACAGACTTGCCCTTTAAATCGCTCGGTAAGGGTTCCTTGTATCTTGAGCATGGCACGGCGCTGCGTTTGGGCGATCTGGGCTATACCAACAGTGCTCAATCCAGTTTACGGGTCATGTATAACTCGCTTGAGGAATACGTAGACGGTTTGAAAAAAGCGATCAGTCTGCCTTCTGACTTATATCAGGACCTGAATGATTACCATGCGGCCGAGCCGCAGCAGCTTAACAAGAATATTCTGCAAATAGAGAACGAGTTTTACTCGCCTATTCGTCCTAAACGTAATGCTCGTTCAGGTGAAAAGCCAACTCAGGCCTTGTTGCGTGGCGGTATTGAGTATATCGAGATCCGCGCTTTGGATGTCAATCCTTTTGCCGATACCGGTATCGACCTGCAGCAAATTCATTTCCTCGATGTCTTTTTGACCTATTGCTTATTAAAGGCGTCGCCTCAGATGAGTTGGGATGAGCAAACCCGTACTCAGGAAAACCTTGATCTTGTGGTTAATCAGGGCCGTGATCCAGAGCTTGTTCTAAAGCGTGGTGACCAAGAAGTGTTATTAACGCATTGGGCGGCGGATATTTTCGCCGAGCTAGCGCAGGTCGCCGATTATATGGATAAGGCCTATGGGGTGAATTATTACCGCGAGACGGTTAATGAGCTTGCGAGTTGGGTTGAGGCGCCAGAAAAAACCACGTCAGGACGTTATATGAGCCAGTTATTGGCCAATAATGAAGACAATGGCGTGTATGCACTGACGCTGGCAAAAGACTATCTGGAGCAGCATCAGCAATGGCAATACCATAGCTTTGATAAGGCCTATTTACAGCAACAGGCCGAGCAGTCGGTACAAGCGCAAAAAGACATAGAAGCGGCCGACTCGTTGAGCTTTGAAGCCTTTTTAGATGACTATTTTCAGGAAGAGTTTCAGGGATAAAAAAAGCGCGGCTAAGGTAGCCGCGCAAATTATTCTACAGGGATGAAACAATGCTAAACTGCTGCATTCATATACTCAGACTGGGCCTAAAGGAGTTAGTTCAAAAAAAATGAAAAAAATTTCGACTTTATTGCTGCTGACTCTGTATTTGTCTGGTTGTGCCACCGCACCACCAAAGCAACCCGATGATATTTGTAAGATTTTTGAAGAAAAGGAAGACTGGTATTTTGATGCAAAAGATGCCCAGGATAAGTGGGGATCACCGAAACATGTGCTGATGGCCATGATGTATCAAGAAAGCTCCTTCAAGCACGATGCCGCGCCGCCGATGGAATACTTCCTTGGTTTTATTCCCATAGGTCGTGCCAGCGATGCCTACGGTTATTCTCAGGCTAAAACTTTGACCTGGGAAGACTATACCCGTGAAACCGATAACGGCGGAGCCGACAGGGACGACTTTGACGATGCCATCGACTTTATGGCCTGGTTTGTGTGGAAAACCCATCAGGTCAACGGCGTGTCTAAGTGGGATGCCTATGCGCAATACCTTAATTATCATGAAGGCTGGGGTGGCTTTAAGCGGGGCACTCACAATAACAAGAAGTGGCTGCTAGCGGTGGCTAATAAGGTCAAACAGCGGGCCGGGCGTTATGGCGTGCAGTTGAAGCGTTGTGAAGCCGATTTAGACAAGAGTTGGCTGGAACGATTATTCTCTTAACACAAAAAATCGGCGCCAAGGCGCCGTTTTTTGTTCTGCGGGTAACTCATTGCGCTTGCTTTGGAAAGGTGTGGATATAGACATCGCGCTGCGGGAATGGAATGGTGATATCGGCGGCATCAAAGGCAATTTTCACTCGCTCGTAGAGGCCAAAGTACACCGGCCAATAATTTTCTGACTTTACCCAGGCCCACACCAGCATGCCGATATGGCTGTCACCGTGCTGGCTCACGTGCACCAGCGGTTCGGGGTCTGCTAACACCATGTCATAGTCTTTAAGCACCGACATCAGCACCTCACGGGCTTTATGCACGTCATCGCCATAGCTGATCCCAAATTCGATATCGACACGTCGGTTTTCTTCGGCGAACAGGTTTTTCACCGTGCCGTTAGAGAGGACCCCGTTAGGAATTATGATTTTTTGGTTATCATAGGTGAGCAAGACGGTCACAAAAATTTGTATTTCTACCACCTTACCCATATGGCCCTGGGCCTCAATTACATCACCTACCTTAAAGGGTTTAAAGAAGAGGATCAGTACACCACCGGCGAAGTTTGCCAGGCTGCCTTGAAGTGCCATTCCCACGGCCAGACCAGCTGCACCGAGCATGGCGATAAAGGAGGTGGTCTCAACCCCAATCATGGAAGCGACGGAAATAAGCAGCAGCACCTTAAGAACGACGCCGATGAAGGAGACCAAAAAGTGCGTCAGCCCGGCTTCAACCTTCACTTTATGCATAGATCGCTCGCACATGGTGGCAACACGGCCGATAAGCCACCAACCAACGAACAGAACGACAATGGCAAGGACGAATTTAGGGCCATACTGCATCAGCATTTCTATGGCGGTGTTGTAGATATTTTCCAGGGAGATGTCTGTCATCTGTGCTTTCCTTCGTTAACGACAAAGTTTTATTAAAGCACAGATGACGGTAGTGATATTGATTTTTCTAGCTTTTCTTGCGCTTCTTTGGTGGGATGACGCGCACTAGTTTGATCATGTTTTCTCTTACTTCCAGCACCTCAATAGGGTAGCCGGCGATTTTTAACCCCAGGTTGGCGTCGGGAATATCTTCAAGATATTCAACAATTAAGCCGCTTAGGGTCTTAGGACCGTCGATGGGCAGTTTCCAACCCATCTCCTTGTTGAGGTCGCGAATATTGGCGCTCCCTTCGACCAGGACTGAGCCATCGGACTGCACCTCAACCTCTTCGCTCGGTGCGCGGGACTGGGTGGTAGTGAAGTCACCCACCACTTCTTCAAGTATGTCTTCTAGGGTTACCAGGCCTTGAATATCACCGTATTCATCGACCACAAGACCGATACGTTCTTTCACCTGCTGGAACTTATGCAACTGGGTGTTAAGCGAGGTTCCTTCCGGGATAAAGTAAATCTCTCGTACCGCGCGCAGCAACGACGACTTGTTAAACTGCTCTTTGGTGAGCAGGCGCAGGGCATCACGAGCGTGGATAAAGCCCACCGCATCGTCGATTTGGTCACGGTAGAGAAGAACGCGAGTATGTTGCGCATTGGTGAGCTGTTTGCTGATCACCTTCCAATCGTCGTTGATATCAATGGCGTTGATTTCGTTACGCGGGATCATGATGTCTTCGACGGTGACCTGCTCAAGGTCTAGAATCGAGGTGAGCATGCTTTTATGCTTAGCCGGTAAAAATGCGCCGGACTCGCTCACTACGGTTTTTAATTCTTCTTTACTCAGGCTGTGCTCTTCAATTTCCTTAGTCGACACACCGAACAGGCGCAGCATGCCGTTGGTCATAGCATTGACCACGACCACCAGTGGATATAGTACTTTTAATAAGATTTTGAGTATTACAGAGCTGGGGAATGCGACCTTCTCTGGGTAGAGCGCTGCCAGCGTCTTTGGCGTTACCTCGGCAAATATAAGCACGATCAGGGTCAGAGCAAAGGTGGCAATGGCGATACCCATATCCCCATACAAGCGCAAACCTATAATGGTAGCTACCTGAGCTGCGGCGATATTTACGAGGTTGTTACCGATAAGAATTAAACCGATCAGTCTATCGGGGCGAGTCAGCAGTTTACTGACACGCTTGGCGGCAGGATGATTTTCTTTTTCTAGGTGCCTAAGACGTATCCGGTTTATAGACATGATGCCGGTTTCAGAACCGGAAAAATAGCCTGAAATCAATATGAGTATGCCCAAAACTATAAACAGGGTACTCGTCGATATGTCGTCCAAAGAAGGATCCTTTTGTTGTTAATCAGGGTATATTAAGCGGGACTCAAAGCTCAGAGTCAAGCCCACTTATGGTGGTCTGTCCGGGGTTGGTTAAAAACGATGCAAAATCACTTCTTGTACAAAGCGACTACCGAAGTAGGCAAGCGTTAATAAGGCGGCACCGACCATAATGGTCAGCACCGAGGATTTTCCGCGCCAGCCTTTCAGGTGACGGCCAAACACTACGGCAGCAAATATTGCCCATGCCAGCAGGGATAAAATGGTTTTATGGGCATAGTCTTTACTGATCATGGTATCGACAAAAATAAAGCCAGACAGCAAGGCGATGGTCAAAAGCGCTGTGCCCACGGTAACCAACTGGTACAACTGGCGCTCAACCACCATCAGTGGTGGCAAGTGGCTGTAGACAATGGCCAGGTCTTTGCGCTTAAGGCGCTTATCGATAAAGTAAAACTGTACCGCGTACAAGGTAGCGATAATCAGAATGCAGTAGGCCAGCAAGGAGAGGGTGATATGGGCTACTAAACCCGCCTCAAGGTGAATATTTTGCACTATCATATGGTGCGGCATAAACAGGCTGGCGAACAGCAAAATGGCGGCAAAGCCATACACCACGGGCAGCAGCAGGGTGGCCGGGAACTTGAGCGACACCGCGGTGACCGACAATACGATAACCCAGCAGGTTAACAAAGAAACATTAATAAAGCTGACATCTTGGCCCTGATTGGTAAAGACCGAATTCACCAACAGCACCATGTGCGTCAATATTGCCAGGGTACTCAAAATGACCGTGGTTTTTTGTGATGGTCCTTGGGCATGAAATAAGCGTGATAAAACGTGCGCCGTCGCCGCAGCGTAAAAAACACAACTCAATAATGTCAAAACTGTGATCAGCATAATGACCTTTATAAGGAATTAAATGAATGCTTTAAAAGGACATTGTATGTAAAGCACACACGCTTGCCTAGATCTAATTATGTGAATCCATTGCACTTGCCTCTGGGATTTGCCCCTCGCTTTCAGTTATAATCGGCGCCAATGTAAGTAGCAACGGACTCGTTAGCGATGTTTGAAAACCTTCAGGAACGATTAGGAAAGACCCTAAAAAATATTAGTGGCCGCGGCCGTCTTACCGAAGACAATATTAAAGAAACGCTGCGCGAAGTACGTATGGCGCTACTTGAGGCCGACGTTGCCCTGCCTGTAGTACGTGAATTTGTTAAGCAGGTTAAAGAGCGTGCGGTTGGCACAGAAGTAACTAAAAGCCTAAGCCCGGGTCAGGTTTTCATAAAAATCGTCCGTGAAGAGCTGGAAAAAGCCATGGGTGAGGCCAACGAAGAGCTCAACCTGAACGCCCAGCCGCCAGCGGTAGTCATGATGGCGGGTCTTCAGGGTGCCGGTAAAACCACCAGTGTGGGTAAACTGGCTAAATTCTTAAAAGAGCGCAAAAAGAAATCGGTATTGGTTGTTAGTGCCGACATCTATCGTCCGGCGGCGATTAAGCAGCTAGAAACCCTGGCCAACGAAGTTGACGTAGAGTTCTTCCCCAGTGACATCAGCCAGAAGCCGGTTGATATTGCCACAGGCGCCATTAGCCACGCGAAGAAAAAGTTTATTGATGTGGTGCTGGTGGATACCGCCGGTCGTTTGCACGTCGATAGCGACATGATGGACGAAATAAAAGAGCTACACGCCGCTATCAATCCGATTGAAACCTTGTTTGTTGTTGACTCAATGACGGGTCAGGATGCGGCCAATACGGCTAAAGCCTTTGATGAAGCCCTGCCGCTTTCTGGTGTGATTCTGACTAAAACCGACGGTGATGCCCGTGGTGGTGCGGCCCTGTCAATTCGTCATATTACCGGTAAGCCAATTAAGTTTATCGGTGTGGGTGAGCGCACCGACGCGCTAGAACCATTCCACCCAGACCGTGTAGCCTCTCGTATTCTTGGTATGGGTGACGTACTGTCGCTTATCGAAGAAGTGGAGATGAAGGTCGATAAGGAAAAAGCCGCCAAGGTTGCCGATAAGGTATTTAAAGGCGACGGCTTTACTTTGGAAGACTTTGCCGACCAGCTACGCCAAATGAAGAACATGGGTGGCATGATGTCTATGCTCGATAAACTGCCGGGTATGAACAATCTTCCCGATGCGGTTAAAGGCCAGATGAGCGACAAGACCTTTGTGCAGATGGAAGCCATCATCAATTCTATGACCCCGAAAGAGCGTGCTCGTCCGGAAATCATCAAGGGCTCGCGTAAAAAGCGTATTGCCGCAGGTTCGGGCACTCAGGTCCAGGAAATCAACAAACTGCTTAAGCAATTCACGCAAATGCAGAAAATGATGAAGAAGATGAAGGGTAAAGGCGGCATGATGAAGATGATGCGTGGCATGAAAGGCATGTTGCCTCCGGGCATGATGGGTGGCCCAGGCGGCCCTAAGTTCTAAGCCTTATACTAATAGAAAAAGTAAGATAAAAAAGCGTGATATCAAGCACGCTTTTTTATGGGTTTGTAAAGCATCCTGGCTCATGGAATACTGGCAAGGAAAATAGCCGTGCTTGATGGGTTAATGACATGCTCCGAGTCTTCCTTATTTGTTTGCTTACCTTGTTCGCATCTGGCTGTGCCAATTCAGATTGGCGCACCGCAAGTCGTGAGTCATCAGGTATTGCGCTTCCCGTTTCACAGCCGCAAGCGGCTATTGAATTTTATGCCGCCGATGCCTTTAGTTGGCGCGGTTGGTTTGCGGTGCACACCTGGTTTGCACTGAAGGAGCAGGGCGCCGATCAATATACCGTGTATGAAGTTGTAGGTTGGGGCGTAGACAGAGGGCGCTCGGCGCTGCGCACCTACAAAACCACCACCCCGGATAGATACTGGTATGGCGCCAAGCCAGAGAAGTTTTTATCCATTAGTGGTGAAAAAGCACAACAACTCATCCCAAAAATAAAAGCAGCGGCTAGACGTTACCCTTGGGCTGATGAATACAGCCTTTTCCCCGGACCGAACAGCAATACCTTTCCAGCCTGGATTGGTTTGCAGGTGCCGGAGCTGGAATTGGAAATGCCATTTTCTGCTATTGGTAGTGGTTATGCAAAGTAAGGGTGCGTCAATGAGGCTGCGCTCTTTTCGACAAGCCGATACTGATGCCTTAGTCACTATGCTTAACGATGCAAATGTACAGCGCTTTTTATCACCTAAAATTCCCTTTCCCTACACCCAAGAAGATGCTCTTTGGTGGGTCAATGAAGGAAGTAAGGCTGGCCTTACACGAGCTGTCGAGGTCGATGGGGCGCTGGTTGGTTGTATCGGTGCCCTACCGGGGGAGCATGAATACCAGCGCAGTGCCGAGGTTGGTTATTGGTTTGGTAAGGCTTATTGGGGCAAGGGCTATGCGCAAAGCGCACTTAATCTGCTCATCAAAGAAGTGCAAGCAGGTAGCGACTGGGTACGTCTGCACGCCAGCGTGTTTGACGCAAACCGGGCCTCTTCAAAGGTGCTCTCCAACACAGGGTTTATTCAGGAAGGGCGCCTGCACAAGGCGATTTATAAAAACGGACAATTTTTTGATGCCCTTGTTTATGCCAAGCTGATTAAGAATCAGGTGTCTGAATAACAGGCAATTGCTCCTGCCACAGGGGCTTAGGATCAGCATTTAACCGACTTAAACAACGTATTAAATGCAGTTCTTACTTGCATTGTGGCAAAAAATTCGTACAATTCCCCAGCTTCCCTCTATGGGGAAGTAAACTTATTAATGAAAACAGTCAATCTATTTAGAGGACGGTATGGTAACTATTCGTTTGCAACGTGGTGGCGCTAAAAAGCGTCCTTTCTATCAAATTGTGGTTGCGGATAGCCGTTTCTCGCGTGACGGTCGTTTCATCGAGAAAGTAGGTTTCTTTAACCCTATTGCTGCTGGTCAAGAAGAAAAGCTTCGTCTAGACCTAGCCCGTGTTGATCACTGGGTAGGCCAAGGCGCATCTCTTTCAGATCGCGTAGCTAAGTTAGTTAAAGACGCTCGTAAAGCGGCTTAATAGGCGTAAGTGTAACCATGAGTCAACAAGAGCAAGCCTCTACAATCGTCGTTGGCAAACTCGGAGCCCCGTATGGGATTAAGGGTTGGCTTAAGGTGCATTCATTTACTGATGACCCGAAGGGATCTTCGATTTCAGCCCATGGTTGATAGGGCAACAAGGTAAATGGCAAACCTTTGAAGTGAGTGATTGGCGTCGCCACAACAAAGGCTTTATCGCCAAGTTCGCGCAAGTAAACGACAGAGACCAAGCAATGGCTTTTACCAATGCGGAAATTTCTGTGTATGCGGCGCAACTTCCAGAACTGCCGGAAGGTGAGTTCTATTGGCGAGATCTCATCGGCATGGCCGTGGTAACCGATAAAGGTTACGACTTAGGTCAGGTTGATGACTTGATGGAGACAGGCTCAAACGACGTGCTGGTTGTGAAAGCAAACAGTAAAGATGCGTTTGGCAAGGGTGAGCGTTTAATCCCTTTCTTAACCGATTCGGTTATTCAGAATGTGGATTATGAAACTCGCCAGATTACCGTGGACTGGGACCCAGGTTTTTAATGGCGCAAGCACCTTTATGGGTGGGGGTGATAAGCCTCTTCCCCGAGATGTTTTCGGCTATTACTGAGCAGGGCGTTACAGGCCGCGCAGTGAAACGCGGTTTAATCGACTTTCACTGCTGGAACCCACGCGATTACGCGACGGATAAGCATCGTACAGTGGATGACCGACCTTATGGCGGTGGTCCGGGCATGTTAATGATGGTTGAACCATTAAAGCAGGCCATAATCGATGCCAAAGCCGCAGCGGGCGAGGGTGCTAAGGTAATTTATATGTCACCGCAAGGGCGGAAACTAGATCAGCAAGGCGCGCAAGAGCTTGCTCTTAGCGACAAACTGATTTTAGTAGCTGGTCGTTACGAAGGTATAGATGAAAGGATCATCGAGTCCTATATCGATGAAGAATGGTCGATTGGGGATTTTATCCTCAGCGGTGGTGAACTACCGGCCATGACATTAATCGACGCGGTCGCGCGATTAGTGCCAGGGGTGTTAGGCCACAACCAGTCGGCTGAGCAAGACTCATTTTCGGATGGCTTGCTTGATTGTCCACACTATACCCGGCCAGAGATATTGGATGGCAAAGCGGTTCCACCCGTTTTACTAAGTGGTAACCACCAGGAAATTGCGAAATGGCGGCTTAAGCAGTCACTCGGAAGAACCTGGCAACGACGTCCAGACTTGTTGCAAAACCTAGCTCTGACTGAGGAGCAAGCAAGTTTACTTGCTGAATATCAGCAGGAAAACAAATAGCTTGTGGCTAGAAGACAGTTACACCTAGGAAAGTGAGAAATAAAATGGCAAAAGTAAACCAAAATATTATTAAAGAGCTTGAAGCTGAACAGCTTAAGCAAGACGTTCCTGCGTTCGGCGCTGGTGACACAGTTGTTGTACAGGTACGTGTAAAAGAGGGTAACAAAGAGCGTCTACAGGCCTTTGAAGGTGTTGTAATCGCTAAGCGTAACCGTGGCCTACACTCTGCATTCACAGTTCGTAAAATCTCGAGCGGTGAAGGCGTTGAGCGTGTATTCCAAACGCACAGCCCACTTGTAGATAGCATCGCAGTTAAGCGTCGCGGTGCGGTACGTCGCGCTAAGCTTTACTACTTGCGTGAGCGTTCTGGTAAGTCTGCACGTATTAAAGAAAAACTTAATTAATACGCGCGTTTTACTAAGACGTGATAAAACGGGTCAGCTAGCTATAGCTGACCCGTTTTGGTTTGCAGGGAATGCATGTACAATTGGCTCCTGCTCTCAGGCGACTTGCTCGCAACTCCAACCAGATAACCCTTCTTTTACGTAAGCATTGCTGTTAGTATCGGTGTAATTATTAATTTACCCTATGTAATTATAAGTTTACATCATGTCAGCCGAGCAGCAGTTAGCCCAGTTACGCAGCGAAATAGACGCCTGCGACAGTGAATTAGTCCGCCTTTTAGCTAAACGTAATCAGATCACCGAGCAGGTCGGTAAGGTCAAGCAGCGTTATGGTGCTCCTCTTCATGCCCCAGACCGCGAGGCCAAACTGATAGCCGAGCGCCGAGCGCAGGCAAAGCAACAGGGTGTTAATCCGGATTTAGTAGAAGATATTCTCCGTCGTATGATGCGCGAGGCTTACCAAAACCAACAAAGCGAACTCGCCTGTGTTTGCCCCGAGCTCAGTCCTGTGGTGATCGTCGGTGGTCGTGGTGCCATGGGTCAATTATTTGCCAAGCAACTTAAACGCAGCGGCGTTGAGGTGCGCATCCTGGATAACGACGAGCAACAACAAAGTAAAGCCGAGGAAATTATTCGAGGCGCTAAATGTGTGATTATCAGTGTGCCCATCAATGCCGTTGACAAGGTGGTGGGATCGCTTCCTGCACTCGATAGCGATGCGTTACTGGTGGATATTACCTCAGTCAAGGAAAAGCCCTTAGCGGCGCTTACACAAAAGCACAGCGGCCCTGTGCTGGGTTTACACCCCATGTTTGGCCCGGATATCAGCCATTGGGTTAAGCAAACCGTGGTGGTGTGCCCGGGTCGCCAGAGTAAGGCGGGGGAGGCTCTGCAAGCCCAGCTTAAGGTCTGGGGTTGCCAGTTGGTTGAAATGAGCGCTAGAAAGCACGACGAAGCGATGCAAATTATTCAGGTGATGCGCCACTTGACCACCTTTGTATACGGCCAGTTCCTTGCTCGTCAAGAACACAGCTTGCAGGAAATTCGCGATTGCTCATCGCCTATCTACCAGCTAGAGCTAATGATGGTGGGGCGCCTATTCGCACAAAGCCCTGAGCTCTACAGCGATATTATGCTGGCGCAGTTTGACCGGGTTGAGCCGCTGCTTGAAGCGTATCAAAATACCTACGAGCAGACCCTGAGTATGCTTCGTGATAAAGACAAGGACGCCTTAATTGCCGCCTTTAGCGATGCCAAACACTTTTTTAGCGACGCCAGCGATCAGTTCCTACGCCAGAGCCGGGCACTGCTTAATAAGGCCAATGATGCCAAAGTGCTAGATTAATCATTAGCACGCCTCAAGCAAGGTCGGTGCGTGGCGCCGACCTGTGCTTTAATTTGGTGCTTTAGACGCTACCCTCGGCTTCGACCACCAAGATTCTCGAGGCCACCTTGGGGTGTGCGACATGCTCTGTGCCTACCGAAGCAAAGAATATATCGCCCGCTTCTAACATCCTGGATGTTTCCTGGCCATTTTTCCGATAAAACATCTCTACCAGACCATCTAAGACCACAAAGACCTCTTCACCATCATTTGTGTGCCATTTATAAGGACTATCGGTCCAATGCAACCTAGTGGTTATGCCATTCATGTTGGCAATATCCATTGCCCCCCAGGCCTTATCGGCAACGAACTCTTTGCTTTTTATTATCTTCACAGAATTCCCCTGTGGTGGATGATTTTGATTAGTGAGTGAGGCTCCAATACGGAACTACCAGAACTACCAGTGAGTTGGTGTTAACTTTATCGGCGCCTACAACATGGCGCGGTTACAGTAGGTCGCCTTCTCAAAATCGCTAATATTCATGGCGATATTTGGCACCTCGGGAAAAAGGACAATAAGCTTTGAGACCAGCTGTTTGGACAGGTGTGCTTTTTGCTCTTTACTTCTTCCTTCCATGATATGGGCAAAGACATGAATAAAATCCTCAAGCGTGTTGCCCACAGAATACGTTTTAAATGGATTTAGCCGCACCTTAATATCGTTTTCATCAAACAAGCCGGTGGCAGCTGCCACCAGGTGAATTTGTTTGATAATAAACTCCTCGTCATGGGAATTTAAAATACTGGCGGAGCAGTCCATTACAAAATGTGGCATCTTTTTTTTCCCTAAAGTGTGTATTGTTAATCGCACTGTCTGTATTTATACCGCGATTGCGGGCATTTGCCCTAACAAGCAGTCGCTTCACCCGGCTTATCTTCGCTGTTACTGGTGAGACATGCCAAGGCTGGCCTGATTAATGAGGCACCGCTTGCCCATTCCAAAATAACATTAAACTCAAGTCGTTACTTATACATCTTTGTGGTGCGCTACTGAAATTAGGCATAAGTAATGGGTGTACCTTTTGGAATCATAAGTGCAGATAAAGGCTATAGTTAATAATGGGTTTGCAGACAAGGAGGTGGAGCACAGTTGCCCACAAGTGCCTCGCGCGATTAGCAACGGGGTCCTTAATGCAGAGCCGGCACAAGCCGGGGAGTCATAGTATGAATAAGCTCTTTATTTCACTCTTTGGTATTTTTGCCTATCTTGTTGGGCTGGCGGGGCTGAGTGCATTTATGTTGTATTTGGGGGGTTGGAGCTTTTTGCCGCTGCATATTAATTCCGAGCCGATCGGCGACGCTGGCACACAGGCGGTCCTCATTAACCTGTCCATTATGCTGTTATTTGGCTTTCATCATAGTTTGGCGGCACGCAGCAGTTTTAAGGCAAAGCTCAACCAAATTGTGCCGGCGGCGGTCGAGCGCAGTATCTATGTTCTGATTTCTGGCCTCTTTATGTTTGCCTTTTGTTTCTACTGGCAACCCATCGCCGGAACGGTTTGGCAGACGGATAACCAGGTGGCGGTGATTATTCTGCGTGCCCTGCATGTCTTTGGCTGGCTGATATTGGTCTTGGCCACCTTTGAGATAGATCATTTTCACCTTATGGGGTTAAAGCAAAGCCTGTCCATGAATCCGGAAGACGGCCATGAATTTAAAGAAATCTTTCTTTATAAAATGGTGCGTCACCCCATTCAAACTGGGGTGCTAATGGGTGTCTGGTTTACGCCTTATATGAGCATGACGCAGTTTATGCTCTCGGTGTGCATGACCGTCTATATCTTTATTGGGCTGTATTTTGAGGAGAAATCCCTGGTGTCTCGCTTTGGTAATGTGTATGTGGATTATAAAAAACGGGTGCCTGCGGTGATCCCGTTTTGGCCCATGAGCAGTAAGCAGACTGAAAAGTAACCTTCTCAGGTAATTGAATTTTTTGTTTATTAAATCGGCACTAGGCTATAAGCTGGCGACTGGTTTTTGATATCAAAAATAGAGCCCCCAATGCTACAGGGGAATAATAAAGCAACCGCAAAGGAATGTGATATGTCAGCACCTGTTTTGAAATCTGCAAACGCCACGGCTCAGTGCGGTGTGGCACGCGCCGACGGTGAACTAATTTTAACCGAAAGTGAACTGCAATTTAGCCCCTTCAATGAAACATTCGGCCTTGGGCCCTATGCCTTTTCTCGTAGCAGTATTGCCACTGTGCAAAGCACATCAGCAAAGGGTGGGGGTGTCATCCCACTATCGAATGAGGCGATTAAAATTACCCTCATCAATGGGCAAGCCTATGAGTTTATTTTGGCAAATTCTCAGCAGTGGCTGAAGATATTTCAAGGGCAGGAGACTGGGGTCAAAAAGGTTGAGTGAGTGCTATCAGCGTTTGCGCTTTAGCCAAATCACCTGAGCGAGCTTTTTGGGAGAGTGAGGCTGTAACTCTTTATCGTCATTCTCATTCGCAAAAGAGCGCTTAAATGACATATAAATCACCTTATTGTGCACGCGGTAAAAAGCTCGTTTTTGGCTCATAATCTATGCTCCAATGTGTCTATAGAGTATAGCCCTTATATGGGCACTTGCTTTTTAGCGGCACAGACTGCGCCCGTGTACGTCATTACGCGAGATGTGTAATGAAAATCATACTGGAGGCAGGAGGCCAATATGAATCGCGTGTTTGGTTTAGGCACAAAAGTGTTCTACACTGGCTACTCAAAACTTCAATGGACGAAGAGGTAACTCAATGAAAAATTTATTAATATTGGCCGCAATCGGCGCGGCAGTTTATTATTTCTACAACAATACCGATACTATTACTTCTATTATTACGCCTGAACGGGAAATGGTCTATGCCCAAGCCCGTATCACCTATAACTTACCCGGTCGTGAGATAGAGATGATCGGAGTGGGGCACAGATACAAGGAAGGTGCCTGTGATGCCAACTTGGTTCAGGACTTTGTGGACCAGTGTGTAGAGGAAAACTATTGTTCCCATGTCACCTTTGAATGTAAAGAAAGCCTGGATAAGCGTTATGCCTCCATGTTGCAGCAACAGCCGGCGCGCACCCACTATATTCACCTCAACGGGAATCGCGATGCCCGCAAAGGCGCCTTGATCTTCTGGGGCCTCACAGATCAGGAAGCGAAAAAGGTATGCACCAGCATCACCGCAAATATCAATCGCAAGAATGATTGGGATATGACCGCCCAATGTATTTAGCCGGTCGCTAAGCGGATAACGAAACGCCAACCCTAGGGTTGGCGTATTTTATGCGCTAACAAAAAGCCTAGTTTTTAAGGCGGGCGAGCACCTTATCCAGCCCTTGCTTTGATGCCGCCACGCTTTGCAGCGGTGTTATCTGCTCGGGATATTGTTCTTGTTCTAACACCAGCCACTGGGTTTTTCCCTCCTTAATCAGGGTCTCAATGATTGCCTCCCAAGGAATAGCGTTTCCGCCCACAATAGGGCTAAGGTCATTGTCTTTGGCCACCACCTTAATGTGCGCCGAGCGGGTGCGCTGTGGATACGCTTTTATTAATGCCTGGGCGTCCTGCTGGGCATACTGCACCCATCCAATATCGAGTTGCAGTGGTAAGGAGTTTGGGGAGTGGGTGGCGATATAATCCCAAAATGTCGCCCCTTTGTAGGGTTCAAACTCACGCTCATGGTTATGAAAACCGAGCTCCATATCGAAGCGTTGTGCTTGTGCATGAGCGGCGTTTAACTGCTCGGTAAATTGAGCGACTTTGTCGGCATCCCAGGCGCGCTCGTCCCAGGGAATATAGAGAGTGTTAACCCCAAGTGTTTTATAAAACAACAGGGTGTGGGTGAGCACGTCTGCACTGAGGGCATCAAAGCCTATATGAGCGCTACTGGCTCGAAGACCCAGACTGGCCAGTGTTTTCTTAAGGGCGCTGGGATTATCACCATAGGGGCCAAAATCTCCGGCGAATTCAACGCCACTAAAGCCCATGGCTGCGAGGGCTTCAAGGGTGCCGTGGAAGTCGGCTTTAAGGGCCTCTTTTACAGACCACAGCTGCACGCTAATAGGCGGTGTCTTTATCTGCGGCTCTTGTGCTGCCACCGGCAAAGACAGAGCTAAAACACACAGCAATACCAGTGCGTTAAAAGAAAGATATTTCATAGTGAGTCCATAGAAGCAGAGCCCATAAATGGGCTCTGAAGTTCGTTAACTATTAATCCTGGTAGGCGTAGCTGCTGAGTCCAAGCTCATCAAGCACCTTATCCAGGTGGGCTTTGGCTTCTGCGTTGGGTCCCGGATAGTCGCCGGCAATGGGAACATTGCCCAGGTAGCCAATGTCTTTACAGCCCTCGGGCGAGCAGAAAAAAGCCCCCAGTACCAGCTCTTTAAAGCGCCAGAAGGCTTTGCCAATGCGTTTAAATTGCTCCGGGGTATCATCCGAGTAATAGGCGATATCGTCGATAATTGCCTGCTGCTGAGCGCGACTCAGCGCGGCAAACTTGGCCTTGAAGCGCAGTTGAGCCTCGTCGTCTATCCAGGCCAGGGCATGTAAAATAGTGATGCGGTCGCGTTGTTGTCCCTCGTAGGGAGCGCTGACCCATTCATCTATTACCCCAGGAACTTCAAGCTCGGAGGCCGATGGAATATCGCCCTCACGAGGCACTATCCAATCCGCCAGTATTGCCACCAGGGTTAGCTGGGCGGCACTGAGTGTCAGCGGCCAGGGAGACTGAGGCGGCATAATCATATTGGGATCGGTGCCATACCCGGTCGCGGTCACGGGTTTAATATTTAAGGCCGGCCAATGGCCAGCATTACTTGTGCCTGCGACACCTGCCTCAAGGGCTTTTGAACAACCACCACTGAGGGTGACGGCGGAGCCCGCCGCTAATAGCCCAAGCCATTTAAGCGACTCGCGGCGGGTCATGCCCGATTTATATTGATAAGGGTTGTTACGATCATGGTGGTGCATTTATAACGCTCCTTTGGCAATTTGCTCGCTGAGCCAGGTTGAGTTGCGCATCGCTAGCGTCATAATGGTAAGCGTGCAGTTTTTATGTGGGTTAGAGGCGAAAACACCGGCGTCCATCACGAACAGGTTGTCGCAGTCCCAGGTTTGTCCCCATTGGTTGGTGACCGACTCCTTCGGTGAGCTGCCCATGCGGGTGGTACCCACCTCGTGGATGATTTCACCGCCCTTGGAAATGGCTTTTTCCGGGGACGGGAGCGTTCCTACCTTGGCGCCCATGGTTTCCAAGATGGCTTTAGCGGTTTGCAAACCATGTTCGATTTGTTTGAGCTCTCTGTCGGACCATTTGAAGTGGAATTTAGCCACCGGAATGCCCCATTTATCCTTCACCTCTGGGTCGATTTCCATATAGGTGTCTTTGTTGGGCAGCATCTCGCCGCGCAGGGCAAAGCCCACGTATGAGCCATAGGCGTCACGGACCTGTTGCTTCAGAGCCGGGCCATAGCCCTGCTTATCACCGGAGACCCCAGAGCCGGGTTGACCAAAGCCACTGCTGATCTCAAAGTGGTAACCGCGTGGGAACGAAAGCTCACCTTGTGCCTGAGCTTTATGCCCCCACCATGGAATAAACAAATGGTTCGCGGTATGGCCATCTTCGTTGTAACGCGGACGCCCTTTCAATGCGGGGATCTGCGCCCCCAGCCAAGCACCCGTGCTGTCCATTAGGTTACGACCTACCTGGCCGCTGGAATTGGCCACACCATTGGGGTGCGCCGCGGACTTGGAATTAAGCATGATGCGTGCAGACTCACAGGCGCTGGCGGCCAGGATCACCACATCGGCTCCGATGGCATGCTCGGTTGCCGTCTTCTTATCTACATAGGTGACGCCTGTGACCTTACCGTTATCGTCGACAGAGACGGACTTAACCATGGCATCTGTGATCACTTCCAAGTTGCCGGTCTTTTTCGCCATGGGAATAAGCGAAGTGGTGGTTTGGAATGCCGCGCCGATGGAGCAGCCGTGACCACAAGGGGTGGCGTAGAAACAGGCCATGCGGTCGTCAATCGGGCGGGTTAACACGGCGCGGTGCATGGGCACAGCTGGAATGCCAAGCTTTTTCGCCGCGGCCGCAACCAGTAACTCGGGTACACGGGGTTTAGGCGGTGGCTGTAAGATACCCTCTGATGAAGGCGGCATATCGTCTAAGCCGGTGTTGGTGCCGCACACCCCAACTATGGCTTCGGTTTTATCATACCAGGGGGCTAAATCTTGGTATTCAAACGGCCAGTCGGCACCGTGACCATCGCGGCTTTTCGCTTTAAAGTCGTGTTCGGAAAAACGCAGCGAGTAGCGACCCCAGTGATTGGTGCGTCCACCCAGCATGCGCGCACGCCACCAGTAAAAGTCCGTGCCTTCGGCTTCGGTGTAGGGCTCATTAGGCACCTGCCAGCCGCCATCTACCGTGGCGTCGTAAAAACCAAAGTTTTTATCTTTATTGCCCGCTCCCATCAAGGGTGCTTCGCTATTGCGCTTAAACATGGGGCTTTCGGTTTTCGGGTTATAGTCCCGCCCCGCCTCGAGCATTAACACCTTGTGACCTAGCTTGGCCAGGGTATAGGCGGCCATGGCGCCGCCGGCACCGGAGCCAACGACGAGCACTTTATGATCAAACTTCGCCATCACTACAGCTCCTTAATCTTGATATTTTTAAACCACACGCGGTCGCCGTGGTCCTGCAAGCCAATGTGCCCACCTTGGCCCTGGGCAAAGCCCTGCCAGGTAGCAAACTTGCTGTTTTCCACCAGGGCATTCCAGGTGGTGCTGCCGATGACTATGCTGGTGGTGCTGACGCCGTTTTGCCATACCTCGAGGTGGTTATCGCGCAGACGAATACGCACATCATTCCACTGACCTGCCACCTTATGGGCACTGCTTGGCGCGGCGAATAGGTCGTAGATTGACCCCGCCAGGTGCGAGTCAATCTTGTTATCCGGGTGCTCCTGATTATCGAGAATTTGTATTTCCGGGGCGTGAGAATAGATGGCACTGCCTTTTTCATCCACTAACACAAAAATACCACTGTTGCCTTTTTGAGCGATTTTCCACTGCAGTTGCAGGTCAAAGTCGTCATAGCTTTTCTTGGTGAGAATATCGCCTCCGCCACCGGCGGTTAAGGTCATGGCGCCATTTTCAACCTGCCATTGTGTATTCAGGCCGTCACTTTTAAAGTTACGCCACTGCGACATGTCTTTGCCGTCAAATAGCAGCTGCCAACCTGCTTCTTGCTCTTGCGCTGTTAGCTGGTTGTCCTTTGCCCATACGCCAGAGGCGCAGGCTGAGGAGCCCAGGGCAAGCACCAGTGGCAGGGCTTTAATTGTTTGATTCATAATAGGAAACCCTTGTTACTCTTTACTTGTTGCTACATGGGCGTGTGCATCCACACCCTTATTGTTTTTGATATAAAAATACAGACCTAAGAAGGCGATGATAAGAATGGTGGGGAACAGTAAAATATTGCCAAGCACCGCCTGACCGGCAAGCACATCGGCCTGTTGGGCATCGAGATTGGCCGCCGTGGCCTGGGCTCTGGCGCTGTCGATCCAGCTGCCGATCACCGGGTTCCAGAGGCTAACCGCGAACATGCCGGCACCGCCCATCAATGACATACCCAGGGCACCTGTTTTTGGGGTGTATTCGGCCACGCAACCCAGCATGGTTGGCCAAAAATAAGTGACGCCAATGGCAAATAATACCGCCGCCAGATAGACCATGTTGCCTTCGGCTTGGCTCATCACAAAAATACCGGCCGTAGCACACACCGCCGAGCCTAACAGGACGCCCGTGGGATTAAATGTGTGCACGATTGGCCCGGCAAAAAAGCGACCCACCGCCATCAGTCCGGTGATCAGCGCCAGGATCATCATGGGCGAGGCTCCCGATGCACCTAAGATGCGCTCTATCCACTGCTGCGTGCCCAGCTCCGTGGTGGCGGTCAGCGTCATACAGACCACCAAAAATAAATACAATGGCGAGATCAGGTTTTTCAGGTTGCTGAGCGTCGAATGCGTGCGGGTATCGAAAAGTGGGAAGCGCGCTCGTATCATCAGGGCGCCATAAATGAGTGTGGGCAATAAAATTAGCGCCACTTGCCACTGCCAGTTAAAGCCGCTTGCCGTCATGGCGCTTGAGGCCAAGGCGCCAATGACGATGCCGCCAGGGAACCAGACATGGAAACGGTTCAACATGGTGGTGGTATTTTTCGGATACATTTCAGCGATAAGCGGGTTACAGCCGGCCTCAACGGAGCCGTTGGCAAAACCAATTAAAAAGGTTGAGAGCAGTAAGGCCCAAAATCCGTCGGCATAGATGGTCATTACCAAGCCGGCAAAATGGCAGATAAAGGCCAGGGCCACCAGCTTTTTCGCGCCGATGGCATTATAGATGGCGCCGCCGACCATGGTGGCGATGGGAAAGCCTAAAAAGGCCATGGCATTGACCCAACCAAGCTCGGTATCGCTGAGCGAAAACTGGTCGCCTAACTGACCAAGAATACCGGCGCGAATGGCGAAGGTCATCGAGGTTACAACCAGTGCGATGCAGCACAGGCGAAACACCAGGCGGTTATTATGATTATTATCCATTGTGGCTGTCCTCATTAGTTGATGCCCAAAATGCGTTTGTTGCGCTCGCTGTCGGTGCTGGCGCCAGCGAAATCATCAAAGGCCTTGTCGGTGGGCCGGATCAGGTGTTTGGCAATAAACTCGGCTCCCTCACGAGCGCCCGATTCCGGGTGCTTCAGGCAGCATTCCCACTCCAGCACCGCCCAGCCGTCGAATCCGTACTGAGTCAGCTTGCTGAAAATGGCGCCAAAATCTATCTGGCCATCGCCCAGGGAGCGGAAACGTCCCGGACGCTCTTGCCAGTTCAAATAGCCACCGTAAACACCGGCTCGGCCACTGGCATTAAACTCGGCGTCTTTGACGTGAAAGGCTTTAATGCGTTGGTGATAGATATCAATAAATTGCAGATAGTCCAACTGTTGTAAGACGAAGTGACTGGGATCGTAGAGGATATGCGCCCGTGAATGATTATTGGTCGCCGCTAAGAAGCGCTCAAAGGTGGCGCCATCGTGTAAATCTTCACCGGGATGCAGCTCGTAACAGACATCGACCCCAGCCTTATCGAAGGCATCCAAAATAGGCAGCCAGCGCTTCGCCAGCTCCTCAAAACCCTGCTCAACAAGTCCTTGTGGACGTTGTGGCCAGGGATACATGGTGTGCCACAAGAGTGCACCTGAGAAGGTGGCATGGCTTTTTAGTCCCAGTCGTTCACTGGCCTTGGCGGCCATGACCAACTGCTCGGTAGCCCACTTTTGTCGCGCCTGAGGCTGGCCTTTAACCTCATCTGGGGCAAAGTTATCGAACATCTCGTCGTATGCCGGGTGTACGGCCACCAACTGGCCCTGCAGGTGAGTGGAAAGCTCGGTGATACACAGCCCGGCATCATTGACGATAGCGTTAATGGAGTCGCAATATTCCTGTGACTGGGCGGCGCGCTCAAGATCGAATAAGCGCTTGTCGTTGGTGGGAATTTGCACCCCTTTGTAGCCCAGGTCGGCGGCCCAGCGACAAATGCTAGGTAAGCTGTTAAAAGGCGCTTCATCGCTAACAAACTGGGCAAGAAAAATGGCAGGTCCTTTGATTTGTTTCATATTTTTAGTGATCCATGGTGAAGGGGTGCCACTTGCTGTCTTGCTTAGACGCCGCAACGGCATTGTAAATAAACGCCATGCCCCGCACGGCCTGGTCGATGCCCGGTACATCAAAGGTCTGGTTGCTAGACTCTTGGCCTGCCTTATGGGCGCTGATCTGCGCGGCAAAGTTGCGGTAGATGTTGGCAAAGGCCTCGAGGTAACCCTCGGGGTGTCCAGCCGGGGTGCGCATGGCCATCATGGCGGCGTCGCTTAAGGGGCCGACACCGGCACGCAGCAACTGGGCAGGGGCGTTATGGGGGCGAAGCCACAGGCTGTTCGGTTCCATCTGTGCCCACTCTAAGCTGGCGTGCTCGCCATAAATGCGCAGACGTAAGTTATTTTCCTCGCCGACAGCGATTTGGCTGGCCGTCAGCACGCCCTTGGCGCCGTTGTTAAAGCGCAGCAGCACGGTACCATCATCGTCTAAGGCTCGTCCCGGCAGCACCTGATCAAGATCGGCACAGAGCTCAGTAATGGCCAGGCCGCTGACATACTCCACCAGGTTGGCGGCATGGACGCCAATGTCACCCATGCAGCAACTAATGCCCGACTTATGGGCATCCAAACGCCATTTAGCCTGTTTGCCCTGTTCATCCGCCGCTTGCGACAACCAGCCTTGTGAGTACTCGACCACCACCTTGCGAATGGCACCAAGCTCACCGGCGATAATGCGTTGCTTGGCCTCTTTAACCATGGGGTAACCGGTGTAGGTATGGGTTAAACCGTACAGGCTGGTATGTTGTTCAAGCAAGGTAGCAAGCTGTTGGACTTCACTAAAAGTGAGGGTAGCTGGTTTATCTGAGAGCACATGAAAGCCGTGCTCTATAGCCATTTTGGCTACTGGGAAGTGCAAATGATTGGGCGTGACGATGGCGATAAAGTCGGCGCGCACATCATCCGCTAGCTGAGCTTCTCCTTGCACTAAGCTTTGATAATCGCGATAGCAACGCGCCGGCTCCAGGCCGAGCGTTTGCCCTGTTTGCAAGCAGCGCTCGGGATCTGAACTAAATGCCCCGGCGACCAAGTCTATTTGCCCATCCAGGCGAGCCGCGATGCGGTGCACTGCGCCGATGAAAGCACCCTCGCCACCGCCTACCATGGCCATTCGAATTCGTTTGTTACTCATCTAATATTTCCTATATGCAGGGTTATACAAGGCGGTTGGAAAACACCCTGTTTATGAGTTTAGTTAACGCTATGTTATCGATAATAGGGAAGTGCGCTGCGAGGGGATAATAAAAATTCGGTTGACAATGCAACAAAATCGGCGTTTACAATAAAAGAACAAGGCCGTTATTTAGAGCAGGTGTAAGCCCATGGAACGTACCGAATTTCTCCATAAAGTCGGAGTAAATCAATTGATTGCCGCTTTTGATCTGATCCCCGATATTCTTTTTTGGGTGAAGGATACAGACAGTCGAATCCTGCATGGTAATCAACACTTTATAGAGCACCAGGGGTTTAAATCCCTCGATCAGATTCTGTTTAAAACGGATTTTGACTTTTCCCCTAAGCATTTGGCGTTTCAGTATGTAAACGATGATAAGCGGGTGATGCAGGGGTATGGGGTGACCGACCGTTTGGAATTGAATTACACGGACAGGGGAGAGCTGGGCTGGTTTTCCACCTCAAAACATGTGTTGAAAGATGAGCAAGGGGCAATCATCGGCACCTATGGCGTGACGCGCCATTTACAAAAAACGTCGAAGGCCCTTTCGCACGTCAAAGCCATTGAGGCGCCGGTAGAATATATTCGCAGTCACTTCCATCGTCATATTGGTATCGAAGAGCTGGCAGAGTTGGCACACCTGTCGGTGAGTGCACTGGAACGGCGCTTTAAAAAACATCTGGCAAAAACACCCAATCAGTATATTAACGAGGTGCGTTTGGAGAATGCGCGCAAATTATTGGTCGAAACCCAGCTGCCGGTCTCCCAGGTGGCCTACCAATGTGGTTTTGCCGAGCCCAGTTATTTTAGCAAACAATTCAAGCGCCTATTTGGCGATGTTCCCTCCAAACTGCGGGATACAATTGAGGATTAAAGCCTAAAGCCTAAAGCCTAAAGCCTAAAGTTCAACCCCAAGTCGATGGCGTAATAACTGCAAGGCGCCGCTTTCGGGAGGCGTTTGCATGGGGGTGAGCAGGGCACGGTGCTCCTTGCTGAGCGAGGGCTCAAGGGCATGAGCAACCCCACCCATCAAGCAGATGCGGCTATAGCCTTGTTGTTGGAGATGGTCAATGTAGCGAGATACAAAATGCGCGGCCTGGCTGAGGAGCGCTTTACCCAGAGGTTCATGACCATGACTAAACACCAAAGGAGCAAATTGGGCAAAGTAGCCCGGAGCCGCATTAATGCTTTGCGCGGTGAGCTCAATAGCTGTGTTGCAATGGGTGTATTGCAGTAGAGCGTCATTCAAGGGGCATGACGAACTCAGACCATCGAGCACCTCCAGGGTATGGCGCACCAGGCTCAGCCCCAACCAGGCACCACTGGCGCCGTCGCTTAGCAATAAGCCATGGCCACCGAACTCGGTGAGCTGATGATTATCTATGGCGCCAGAACAAAATCCGGTGCCGATAATGATCACCGCGCCTTTGCGGGCTTGATGGGCGCCGGCGCAGGCAATATGCATATCCGTCGTGATATCCAAGCGCGCAAACGGGTGTTGCCATTGTTGCATCTCGCTAAGGGCCGATGGCACTGCGGCCCCGGCTAATCCTGCGCAGACATAGAGGGTGTTTAATTTCTCCAGCGGCACATCGGCATACATCAAAGCACGCACCGCAGCATCGGTGATCGATTCCTGAGCCTGGGCGATGGAGGTGGCGATATTGGCCGGGCCCGATGTTGCCTCGGCGAGGAATAGGCCACTGCCATCTTCTAGGCGCACCCTGCATTTGCTGCCACCGCCATCGATACCCAGAAACAGCTTGGGAGCGCTGGGCGTTTGCGAGTCGTGTTTAGTCTCTTGCATCTAGTATTGCCTCGATGGCCGAACGGGAGACCAGGCCTTGAGCCCGGTGCACGCTGGCGTAACTGTGTAGTGAAATAGGGCCGTATTGCTGTGCCAGCTTTTGCCAAATGGGGGCGGCATTGTTAGGCGTTATCCCACCGCCTACCACCAGTTCCAATCGGCCACGGGCATGGCTTGCTAATGCCCGTAGACGCTCTATTCCCGCCGCAGCGCCAAGGCCACTTTGCCAGGGGGTACCGCTGCTTAGCACCCGATCAATACCCAGGTTGATCAGGGTATCCAGGGCATTGAATTGATTGTCGATGGCATCAAAAGCCCGATGAAAGGTGCACTTAAGATTCGCGCGCTGAGCTTGGCGCACCAGGGCCTCCAAAGCATGGGCGTCGACGTCGCCGGCGTTTGTCAGGACACCAAAGACGACCCCGCTGGCACCATGGGCAGCGGCTGAGTCTATGCAGTTAAGCATTAGCTTTAGGGTTGAGCTATCCACAACAAATGAGCAAGCGGTTGGGCGGATCATTACCAGCAGCTCGGTATTGGCCGACACCAACTCTCCCCCAAGTGCCATGGCCTGGGTGCTTGGGGTGATCCCGTTTTGGGCCATATTGGCGCACAACTCGATGCGTTGGGCACCACTGTTGCACACCTTAGTCAGGTTTTGTCGCAGCACCTGGAGGTTGTCCGAACTCAGGCAAACTTCCAGAATTTTACTATTGTGGGTTGTCATCGACTGGCTCATCGCTGGTGACTACTTTTTGTTTTCATTGATTTTTAAGCGAATTAAATGGATTTAAAATCTTGTTTATCAACTAGTTGTAATTTTTATCCAAGGTGTTTTTCCGCAATACCAATAGACATTGCACTATAAATTAGGTTGTGGCCAATTGGATCTTTTTTTGAGCCATACGCCGATTTTGTTTTAGTGCTCACCGAATTTATATTATCGCTCCCTATGGTCCTGACTCTATCCTGTGGGCAAGTTTTACAAACTATTAACTTGTGAAAAGTAAGGCAGTAATAGGAACGTAGGCGACACCCCTCGTCAGCCTTTGTTTGGCGAGCAACAATAAGAGAGATACTTGGAGACTGAAATGGCCAACAATAAGAACAACCGACGAGGCGCGGGTCATGCGCAGCGGTTCACAAAGTCTGCACTGTTTTTAGCAATGATGGCGGCGGGAAATGTGGCGTATGCGGACCCCGGTGCCGAAGAAGACGAAAATAAAAAAGAAATTGAAACCATCGAAGTGCGCGGAATACGTGCTTCAATGGCAGAAAATATGGCGATTAAGCGCCTGTCCAACGCCATTGTCGATGCCATTACCGCCGAAGACATAGGTAAGTTTCCCGATAAGAACGTCGCGGACTCCTTGCAGCGAGTTCCCGGTATCGTTATCTCCCGCAGTGGCGGTGAAGGGGAAAACGTTAGTATTCGCGGCTTATCATCGGATCTAACCTTTACCCAACTCAATGGCAACTTTATTGCCTCGTCTCCGGGCTCACCGTCACGTTCATTTAGTTACTCCTTACTGCCTTCGACCATGGTGCAGTCGGTGGAGGTCTTTAAGTCTTCCGAAGCGCGTTTAGACGAGGGCGGGGTGGGCGGTACCGTGATTATTCACAGCCGTCAGCCCCTGAATATGGAGGCCAACTCCGGCGCCCTAAATGTTGAATATACCTATGCCGATGTCAGCGAAAAATATGAGCCTAACTTCAGCGGCGTGTATTCGTGGAAAAATGATGATGAGAACTTGGGTCTCTTAGTCGGCTATTCGCGCCAGGACCGCACTAACCGCTCACTGAGCGGCGATATGAGCGGCGGCGGTGGCTGGCGCTGGGCGACCAGCTCGGATTTACCCGCGGTGGATACCCAAGGCAACGAAATTACGGACAGCAGCCGTCGTTTTGCCGCCTTAGAGGATGCCTATGGCAATGTTTATGATGGCGTTTGGGCGCCTCAGGTTGCCGGCGTTGGGGTAACAAAAGAAAAGCGTGAGCGTGAAGGGATTCAAACCACCTTGCAATGGCTGCCTATGGACACCCTGGAGCTGACCTTTAACTACTTCCATTTTGAACTGGGCCAAGACAGAACCACCTCGCAAATGTGGATCCCCGAATGGAAATACAACCCCAATCATTTGGTTGGGGTTGAGCTTGACCAAAGCGGCACCATAGTGACGGGGATGGACTTTACCACCGGCGCAGGTGGCACCGAGGGAAATA
Source organism: Pseudoalteromonas sp. T1lg75 (assembly GCF_002964705.1). Lineage (GTDB taxonomy): Bacteria > Pseudomonadota > Gammaproteobacteria > Enterobacterales > Alteromonadaceae > Pseudoalteromonas. The sequence continues at coordinate 148,919 of NZ_PQCD01000053.1, forward strand.
TGGAGTTTCCTTGGATAATAGGTAGTTACACCCTTGAAGAAGACACCTCAGATACCTACGACTTCGGTTTTGAATACAGCGGCGAGGTGTATGACTTAAAAGGTAAATTTGGTCGCACCGAGGCCAGTGGTGGCCCTTCCGAGTCATGGCGAGCAGCCTACAAAAGTGGCCAGCCTGCCGGTCGCAGTGATTCCGGTATGGTGGAAAATGCCGCGGCCTTCGCCGGTTGGCGTTTGGGTGATCGCGTCTCCTTATATACCGATCCAGCCTTGTTGGATAACCTGCTGGCCGGTGTTGCCGGCGACCCGGATCCGGGCTCGACCGGCTCGAGTTATATCGTCAGTGATTTGGAAGAAGACTATGCGCAACTGGACTTTAGCTACCACTTGAGCTCGGGGTGGGTCGATACCCTGCGGGTGGGGGTGAAACACCGTAAAACCAGCTTGCACCGTGAGACCAATAACACCTTCTTTATCACTCAAGAAGGGGCGGCAGGCATTGCCAACGGCACACTTGATCCATTTAGCCAAGGTGCCATCGACGAGGTTTCCTACCAGTGGATTGGCGGCATGCCAAACCTGGAGGATGTGCTTAATAGTCGCTCTGAGCAGAATATTCCCGGCGGCTTTGATGTCAATGTTATGCCCACCATTAACTGGGATAAATACCGCGATATCGTCACCAATGAATACGCTAAATATACCCGCAAAGAGCCGGATTTCGTCTTTGATATCGAAGAGAAAATTACCGCAGCCTATGTGCAGGCGGATTTTTCCTATGAAAGTCTGCGCGGTAATGTCGGTGTGCGTTACGTAAAAACCGAAACCGATATTATGTCCTCGGACAAAATCAATTTCTTCCTGGACGATATTGATGATGTCACTCAGGAGGATATTCTTGGTGAGCGTCGTTTAATCGACGTGGAAGAAACCATTGGCCGTACGTCTACCGACCATCAATTCTTACCCAGCTTAAACCTGGTGTGGGATGCCACCGATAACCTGGTGCTGCGCGCCGCGGCGGCGAAAACCATGTCTCGTGCCCCATACAACGACCTAGGGGCACCGGAGCAATTAACCTTTATCTCCCAGGAATGGGCGGACGACCGCCTGGAGTTCCGTGGCAACCCGGTTGAACCTGGCTGGCAGGGCTCAGGTGGTAACAAGGATTTAAAACCCTATGAGTCGGTGCAAACGGATATCTCCGCCGAATACTATTATGGTGACGGCTCTGCGGTGGGTATTGCCCTGTTTAACAAGGACGTAGATAACTTTATCGTGCCCTTGATCATCACCTCAACCCGTGCGTTTGATGGCTTCACCAACCCCAATACCGGCGAAGTGATCGTGCCCGAAGGGGAGATCACGGTGACGCCGTTTACCACCACGGCCAATGGTACCAATGCTACCTCGCGCGGTATTGAGATATTCGCCCAGCACGCCTTTGATAATGGCTTCGGCATTAACACCAACTACACCCTAAATGATACCAACCAGGCGGATGTCAGTGTCGATGGTGAAAAGGTCGGTGAGTCGGCTCTGGTGGGCAGCGCCGATAACCAGTTCAACTTCTCTGCTTACTTTGAGAACGACACCTTCAGCGTCCGCGCTTCGTACAACCGTCGCGGTAAAACGGCCCTGGGCCTAGCCGATGGCCTGACCGTGTACCAGGAGCCGTACCAACAGGTTGATGTTAATGCGTCATACAGCTTGATGGATAACCTGTCCTTTAGCGCCTCGGTGATCAACTTGACCGAGGAAGAGCCCAGAACCTTTTACGGTGAGGACAGCAAGGCCAGGTTACGCAGCAGCAGCTACAGTGGTCGTCGCTACTATGCCGGCTTAACGTATCGTTTTTAATCAACTCATTATGTGACATGCGCATCTAGGCCCTAATTGATGGCAAGAAAGAAGAGCAATAATGGCCAGCTTCGGGCGGTGCGCATCAGTAAAGAACAAGGTAGCAATATGAAAAAGTCTAATTTAATTAAGGTGACCTCGGTCCCTTTGGTGCTCTGTACCCTGCTCAGTGGTTGTGGTGGCAGCGATGATCCAAACCCTCAGGAGGTGCCGGTTACCCCGGCGAGTACGGCCGCTGAGCTGGCAGGCTCGGTAGTCAAGGGCACGCTCAGTGGCGCGCAAATCAGTGTGGCCAGCCTAAATGGCACGGCGCTTGGCATCGATGCCGAGGCCATCAGTGATAGCGATGGCAAGGTGTTTTTCACCGTCAGTGGCGCACCAGGATTTGGTATTAATACCACGGTGAAGGTGACAGCCAGTACCACCGCACAATCAAGCATGGTGTGTGATGCCCTGATGTGTGGTGATGCGCAAATTGCCCAAGAGCTAAGCGGTGAGACCCTTGCCGGTGCGCAGTTAAGCACCTTAACCCAGGTTAGCGTGCCCTATGGCAATCAGACCGATGGCGAGGCGGATGCGACCATGCAGGTCAATGCCCTGACCACGCTGGCGACGTTTTTAGTGGAGCAGGAAATTGCCAATGGCCGCAATGTCTCCAGTGCAGATCTGATGGCCCTGGCACAAGCGGAAATGTCCGCCTTACTGTTACGCGCCATGGGCTGGCAAACCAACAACACCAATGTCTTCGAGCTCCCTGTGGTCAGTGCCCATAGCCTGGCCAACTTTCAGGGTGTAGAGCAATGCGAGACCGATGAGGCCGGTGAGCAGCAATGCCAAACCCCGTTGATCGATGACGCCAGTATTAAGTTGTCCTTGCTCAATGCCGCTTTTGCCCAGCTTGATGGTGATGAAACCTTGGCCGGCAATATCTCGGTGGCGCAGGCTGATTTAAGTGCGGCCTTGGCGGACGATGCCGAGGCGCTAGAGCGTTTTCGCCAACGTCTGTTCGATGCCATTGAGCAGCACCCACTTACCGCTGAGCTTGGCCTCAGCGCTGCGACCATCGTTGATTTAACCCTGCCGCTGTTTGATGAGGCGAGCAGCACAGGGCCGCTGAGGGAAGTGAGCACGGTGCAAACTATGCTGGATGCCACCATCAGTGCCCGCAATGCCATCAGTGATGCGGAAAGCGCCGACAAGGCCTTCGATAAAGACTTACAAAGCAAATGGCTTGATCATAATGATTGGCAGGGCGCTCCCAGTGTCGAGGACCCGTCCTGGTTGCAGGTGGACTTTGCCGCGCCGCAGGCGATCAGCAGCGTGTTCATTACCAGTGCCAACGACGCCCCAGCGCGCGACCCGGAAAATTTCGACATTCTGGCGTCCAACGATGGCGGTCAGAGCTGGGTAACCCTCGCCAGCGTTGTGGGGGCCGCGTTTGATGAGCGCTTTGAGCGCCAGGAGTTTGCCTTTGCCAACGCCCAGGCGTACACCAGCTATCGTATCAATATCACCAAAAATCAGGGCAATGATGGCTTGCTGCAACTGGCGGAAATTGAGTTTGTTGGCCCTGTGCATGTGAGCGTGGACCACAGTGATGACCCACAAGCGATCGCCACGGCGCGCAACAGCATTGGCGATGCCGAGAATCAGGATAAGGCCTTTGATAATGACCCCACCACCAAATGGCTGGATCACAATGACTGGCAAGGTGCGCCCAGTGAAGCGGATCCGTCCTGGATTCAGCTCGACCTCAGTGCTCCAAAAGCGGTCAATGAGCTGGCTATTACCAGCGCCAACGATGCCCCGGAGCGTGACCCGGAAAACTTCTCGCTGCTGGCGTCCAATGATGGTGGCGAAAGCTGGGTAACGCTGGCAAGCTGGGTCGGAGAGGCCTTTGATGAGCGTACCGAGCGCCGGACCTTCGCCGTGGCTAATCAACTGGCCTATAGCAGCTATCGCTTGGAAGTAAGCAAAAATAAAAATAACGATGGCCTGCTGCAACTCGCCGAAGTGGAGTTGATTGGTCCCGAACTTGAGGGGCTGGATCACTCTGTGAGCGATGGCGCCAGCTACAGTGCCCGCTTTAGTATCAGTGACTCAGAAAGCGCGGCGCAGGCCTTTGACCGAGATGTAAGCACCAAGTGGTTGGATCACAATGACTGGCAGGGCGCACCTACCGAGGAAAACCCGGCGTGGATCCAGGTGCAACTTGCCGAGGCGCAGGCCGTGAATGAGTTGATGATCACCAGTGCCAACGATGCGCCCGAGCGTGACCCGGCCAGCTTCTCGCTGTTGGCCTCGAATGATGGCGAAACCTGGCTGTCATTAGCGAGCTGGGCGGGGGAGGAATTTTCCGAGCGCTTAGAGCAACGTAATTTCGCCCTGAGCAATGGCCTTGCTTATTCACATTACCGCCTGTCGGTAAGCGCGAATGCCAACAACGATGGCCTGGTGCAAATTGCTGAGGTGGGCTTTATTGGTCCCCAGTATCAGTTGCAGGATTTAACCGAGCTGCCTGGCACTCTCTTTAGTGCGCGTTCCAGTATTGGCGATGGCGAAAATCAGGATAAGGCCTTTGACAACGACCTGAGCACCAAGTGGCTGGACCATAATGACTGGCAGGGCGCACCAACGGCTGAAAACCCTTCCTGGATACAGGCCGATTTTAGTGCCCCTCAGGTGGTCAGTGAAATCGCCATTACCAGTGCCAATGATGCCCCAGAGCGGGATCCGGAAACGTTTAGCCTGCTCGGCTCAAATGATGGTGGTGAAACCTGGGTGGAAGTGGCGTCCTGGGTCGGCGAGAGCTGGGATGACAGACTTCAGCGGCGCGCCTTTAGCTTCAGCAATGGCTTTGCCTATAGCAGTTATCGCGTGAGTATCAGTAAAAATGCCAATAATGATGGCCTAGTACAAATCGCGGAAATCGAGTTAATTGGTCTTGCAAATTAACCTGCCCACAATGCAAAAGAGCCAGAAGTCATGACTTCTGGCTCTTTTTTTTGCCTGTTAATTCACTTCCACCGCTTGTAACGAGTCGCTTTGATAGCACCCCAGGATGCGCACAAACTGGGTATGATCTTTCAAGGCTTCAAGAGCACGCTGGACCTTGGGCTCGGCCAGGTTGGCGATTAAATCAACATAGAATACTTCTTCCCAGGGGTTGCCCGGTACCGGGCGTGACTCCAGTTTTACCATGTTAATGCCATGCTCTTTAAAGACCATCAGGGCATCGGCCAGCGAGCCCACATGTTGCTCGGTGGCCATAATAAGCGTGGTCTTGGTGGGGATTTGCGTTGATACCTGCATGGCCTTGCGCGCCACAACAATAAAGCGACTGTGGTTCTCACTTTGATTGGCAATGCCGGTTTTTAAGACCTCCAGACCTAAGTGCTTGCCGGCTTCCGCAGAGCCGATGGCGGCACTGTTATCACAACTTAAGGCCGCCTTCATGGCGCTGGTGGTGGAGTCACAGTTTTCCAGTTGTACTTCATTTAAACCTTGAATAAAGCGACTGCACTGGGCAAAGGGTTGGGGGTGGCCGTAAAGCTTGGTAATGTCGCCCAGCTCGGTGCCGGGTTTGACCAGCAGGCAGTGCTCCACCGAGTGGGTTACCTCGCCAACAATGGAGACTTGGGCGTGCTGGAGCAGGTCGAATACTTCATTGATACTGCCAGAGCTGGTGTTCTCGATTGGTAGCACGCCGAAGTCGGCCTGGCCTTTTTCCACCGCGCCGGTGATTTCATCAAACTGGGCACAACCCAGCTCGACCAGCTTACCAGGGCGGCGACTGAAATATTTGTGCACCGCCAGCTGGGAGTAGGAGCCCTGGCCACCCAGATAGGCGACTCGATTGGTCTCTCCCAATACCTCTGGGTTGAGGTTTTGCTGCAGCATGGCCTGCTGATGGAGTACCGAGTCTTCGAGCACCCGCTGAAAGACGCTATTGATGTAGTAGGCATCCAGGCCGAGGGATTTACCGTAGCTGATCAGCTTTTCCAGTAGTTCTTGCTCTCGGGCCTCGTCACGAATGGGCTTGTTATTGGCGATTTTATATTCCACCACCGAATGGCTGATGCGGCGACGCTTTGCCAATAAAATCAACAGCTCAGAGTCGATTTCATTGATGTCTCGGCGCAGTGCCAGGAGCGTATCATTGGTCATTATTAGGTTTCCTCATTCCCAAAACGAAAAAGGCCTCCCGGTTGGGAGGCCTTAGCATGTGTGTGAATCTCACGTACTCGCTCGCGCCTCCCTAACAAGGGTGGTAGATAAAAAAGCGAAAAAATACGAAAGACATAATGTTCATGACTTCAATCTACTGGCATGGGCAGTTAAAAGTCAATAGGCCAATGGCGGTAATGGAGGAAATAATTTTTGCCGCCCTTGGCCTTGCCAAAAAATCACTCACTGGAGACTAAGATATTAATTTATTGGGCGTTTGTTCCCAAAACGACTATATTGATCTTGTTGTTAATTCTTTTGTCTTAGTTGTTAGAGGGTTGGCAAAAATTCGCGTCAAAAAGGGCTATACATAAGCGCTGTGGCTGTTATATTTGCTAGCTGGCTAAAATAATAAAAAACCAGATACTTAAAAAGGATCGGCTGTGGTTTATAGGCGTCCGCCATCTCGATTTGGCATACATTCGTTAAGCATAAAGCTCTCGGTATTGATTTCGGCTATATGCCTGATCGCCGGCATTTTTGCTGCGGTGTTTATGCTCAAGTCCGAACAAAAACAATTAATGTTCCAGGAAAATGAGCAATTAAACCAATACAGTGCGCGGTTTATTGGCCAGTTTGGACAATTAATTGATAGTAAAACCAATATTGCCGAACAAGCCAATGCGGTGGTGGCTCGCGAATTATTTTCCGCTGAGCGTGACTACAGTGCTCCCATGCCCCAGTTTATTGCCACCGATGAGTCCACCCTGCGTAGCGTCACCCCGGATGGTATGAGCGCGGCGGTAATGCCAAAAGCCAATTACTCCCCCTATTATCAACAGCTCTTTACCCGCTCCGAAGCGTTATGGCGCATTATTTCACCCACTCTGACACAAGAATTTTTCAACTACTATCTGTTAACCGCCGATGATTTTGTGCGTATCGCCCCTGCAACCTGGGCCATGGATGCACCGGAAAATTATCGGGCGAATAATGCGGTTAACTTTAGTCGCGTTGGTCCAGAGCTGAACCCCGACAGGTTGGCGGTGTGGACACCTGTGTATTACGACAGAGTAGGGCGCAAATGGGTGGTGAGCATAGTGACCCCCATTTATCAGAACAATGAACATACCGCATTGACCGGTGCCGATATCGAACTAAGCAACTTACTAAGCTTTTTGCCCATTGACGATAAGCATCAGCAGATGTTTGTGGTGGATGGCAAGGGTCAATTGTTGGCGCATCCAAACCTGGATGATGCCACCTATCAGCGTTATGGCCGTGAAGGCCGAACACTGCGTATGTCGGACTTTATTAATCCCCAACTGGTTAAATTAGTTGGTGATGCCTTACGTCTCGAACTGCCGACCATGACCGAAGAATTTGAGTATGACGGCGAACAATACCTGACCACCATCAGCAAGGTTGATGGCCTGGATTGGTATGTGGGTATTTATCGTAAGCAATCCAGTGCGCTCGAAGCGCTGGAGGCGTTGCAGCTTAAGTTTTTAGGGCTGTTTATTCTCTATGCTATCCTGGTTGCCTTGTTACTGCATCAGGCCTTGTATCAACTGGTATTGCGCCGTATTTATCTGCTTGTGGATGCGGTCTCCAGCTTCGGTAAGGGCAAGATGGACACCGAATTTCCACCCGAGGGTAAGGACGAGATAGGCGTGCTTAACGGCTCCTTTAAAGACATGAGTGTGGAGCTGATCAATACCATCACGGGCCTAAATCAACGTATTAAAGAAAAAGACATTGCCGAGCAGGCCGCCAATCGTTTGTCCAAGGCGGTGGCGCACTCGGGCACGGGCGTATTGATCACCAACTATCAGCTGCAAATCGAATACGTAAACCCGAAAATGCTGGAAATGACCGGCTTTGATGAAGAACACTTTACCAATGCCAAATTGCTGAGTGTAATCGCCAAAGAAATGGCGATATTCAACGATGATATCGAATATGATTTACGCACCCGTAATTACTGGCGTGGCGACACCATGTTGGAGCAAATCGACGGGCATGCCTTGTGGGTATCCCTTAGCGTATCACCCATCCGTGATGAGGAAGGGGGCGTCAACAGCTATGTGGTGTCGGCGCAGGATATTTCCTTCGTTAAAGAAAGCCAACGCAAAATGGAGCAACTGGCTTATTTCGATACCCTGACCGGTTTGGCTAACCGTACCTTCTTCCGCATGCAGTTGCGCAAGTCCATGGCACTGGCCGAGCGTGGTCATTATGCCTTCGCCCTGTTTTATTTCGACCTCGATGAGTTTAAGCGTATTAACGATACCTTGGGCCATGATAGTGGTGACCAACTGCTGGTTGAGGTGGCCAATCGCTTGAAGAACCGTTTGCGTACCGAGGATACCATTGCGCGTCTTGGCGGCGATGAATTTGCCGTGCTGCTCAGTGGCATTGAAAGTCAAGAGCGTGCTAAAGAGGTGGCGCACACCATACAACGCACCTTGAACCAGCCTATCACCCTCGGAAATAATGAGGTGATTGTCAGCGCCAGTATCGGTATCACCATGGCGCCGGACGACAGCAGCGAGGAAGACCAACTCCTTAAACATGCCGACTTGGCCATGTACGAGGCCAAGGCCAAGGGCAAGAACACCTATCATTTCTATTCCAGTGAGCTTAACGCCGCCGCCAATGAACGCCTGTATATTGAAAACGAGCTGCGTCAGGGGATTCGCGACAGTCAGTTCCACCTCAATTATCAGCCTCAGGTTGATAGCCGTACCGGTAAGGTACTGGGTTTTGAGGCCCTGATACGTTGGACACACCCTACTCAGGGGGCGATTTCGCCGGTGAAATTTATTCCTATTGCCGAGGCGACCGGCCTCATTGTTGAACTCGGTGAATGGGTCTTACGTGAAGCCTGCCGTTTCTCGGCGCGTCGTGCCCAAGCCGGGCTGGAAGCAAATATTTCTGTGAACTTGTCGGTGCGCCAGTTCCAAGATGCCAACCTGATCCCCTGTTTGGCCAATATTCTTGAGCAAACCAAGGTGGCGCCAAAGAATCTGCATTTGGAGTTGACCGAAAGTATGCTGATGGGAGATGTGGATACCGCTATTTCTCAACTGCACGATATCAAACGCCTTGGAGTGTCGATTTCCATCGACGACTTTGGCACCGGTTATTCGTCGCTCAACTACCTTAAGCGTTTCCCCGTCGATGTGCTTAAGGTCGACCGTTCCTTTGTGCAGGATATTCCACACGATCCGAACGATATGGCGATCACCGCGGCGATCATTGCCATGGCGCAAAAGCTGAACCTTAATGTGGTGGCCGAAGGGGTGGAAACCCGGGAGCAGATGGAGTTCTTAAAAGCTAACAACTGCTTTGTGGTGCAAGGTTATTACTTTAGTCCACCTCTGACCGAGCAAGGCGTTGCCGAGTTGCCGAATGTTATTTTCGGTTACGAAGCGGCATCTGAGTAATGGGTTAGGGCCCATGGCGGGCCCTGATAATGTATGTGTGCGTGCGTTACTAAAGAAGTGGGCTGACATCCACCGGCAGGTCAATCAGAATCAATAAGGCACCCCGGCCACCATACTCCAATGGTGCCTGATGCATGGCGATAATATCCGGATGCTGCACCAGATACTGAGGCACCTTGTGTTTTAAAATGCGCTCGCCAATACCGTGCACTACACAGGCGCAGTGTACATGTTGCTTTTTACACGCGCTGATCAAGGCCGCCAGTTCCAGTTTCACCGTTTCTTTGCTCATGCCATGGCAGTCGAGGATAAGCTCCGGGGCATAGTCACCGCGCCTTAGCTGCTTGGCGAGATATCTGTCTTCACCTTCTTTGACATAGCTAACCGTACCCTGGGTATCGATATCGGGTATGTACTCATCGGAAAAGTAGAATTCCGTTTTACTTTGGCGCTGCACTTGTTGGCGTTCGCCGATATGCTTCTTCTGTGAACTTGCCAGGCGCACCGTGTCGCTTTTCACCCGCTTGGTCGTGCCTATGCTTTGGCGAAATAAATCGATGTCGTCTTGCGAGAGTTCGTTGTTGTCCGAACTCGGAGATTGCTGTTTTTTCATGGCCGAGATTTTGGGGTCTGTTGACCTTTACTGTTTGTTTCTGTTGCAGCTTGTCGCGTATTAATACAAGGCTGTGCATGTGCTAACTGGTGATTCTACATGAATATGAGAAAACACAGTAGCAATACGCGGTGCGCCTATCCCTGGTAGTTTCAGTTAAGGTCAAAGTAAAGCGATTAGATAAACAAGCCCAGGGTAAAAAAAGCATAAAAACCTAGCGCTAAAAAGGCTACAATGGCGACATTATTAGCTGAACTAGCAACAGAATATGAACGACAACCTTATTAGCGACGCTGAACTGCAAGAAGCTCAGCAAGAATTGCAGAGCATTAGCGATTGGCTGCGTTGGACCACCAGTCAATTTAGCGCTCATGGCATTTACTTTGGCCATGGCACCGACAATGCCTGGGATGAAGCGGTGGCACTGATTTTACCGTCATTGCACTTGCCCATGGATGCGCCGCAAAACCTGCTTGGCAGTCGCCTGACCAGCAGCGAAAAGGCACATTTAAGTACGCTTATCGCAAGACGCATTAACGAGCGTACGCCGGTGGCCTATTTGACCAACCAGGCTTACTTTGCCGGCATGCCGTTTTATGTTGACGAGCGTGTGCTGGTGCCGCGTTCGCCCTTTGCCGAGCTGATCAATGAGCAATTTTCCCCTTGGGTTCAGCACCCTGAGCAAATCACGCGCGTGCTTGATATGTGTACCGGCTCGGGCTGTATCGCCATAGCCCTGGCGCAAGTGTTTGACAATGCCCTGGTGGATGCGGTGGATATTTCTCCCGACGCCTTAGCGGTGGCCGACTTCAATATTCAGGATTACCAGCTGGAAGATCGGGTCATGCCTATTCTATCGGACGTATTCAGTGGCGTCGGCGATGAAAAATACGACCTGATCGTCGCCAATCCACCCTATGTGGATGCCGAAGACATGGCCGACTTACCTGAAGAGTTCCACCACGAGCCAGAGCTTGGCCTGGCCTCCGGCGAAGACGGTTTGGATGTCACCCGTGAGTTACTGGCCAAGGCTTCTGCCCATTTGACCGAGCAGGGTTTGTTATTTGTTGAAGTGGGCAACTCTATGGTACATATGGACATGCTTTACCCCGATGCGCCTTTTACCTGGTTAGAGTTTGAACACGGCGGCCTTGGGGTATTTATGATTTCTAAAGCGGAGCTTGATGCCTATTTTGGGCAATAAGACTCGCTGATTTTTCGCGCCATTTGGAATGAGGATGAAATATGGCAGGTAATAGCATAGGGCAGCTGTTTCGGGTGTCCACATTTGGTGAAAGCCACGGCCCCGCACTTGGTGGGGTGGTCGATGGCTGTCCCGCTGGTTTGCAGCTCGATGAAGCCGATTTACAGGGTGATTTAGACCGTCGTAAGCCCGGTCAGAGTCGCTACACCACGGCGCGCCGAGAAGAGGATAGAGTGAAGATCCTCTCCGGCGTGTTCGAGGGTAAAACCACGGGCACCAGTATCGGTTTATTGATTGAAAACACCGATCAACGCTCCAAAGACTACAGCAAGATCAAAGACGTGTTTCGACCGGGCCATGGGGATTATACCTACTGGCATAAATACGGTATTCGTGATTATCGTGGTGGTGGCCGCTCATCGGCACGAGAAACCGCCATTCGCGTGGCCGCCGGTGCTATTGCCAAAAAATACCTGAAGCAGTTTCATGGCATAGAAGTAAAAGCCTGTTTGTCACAGCTGGGTCCCATTAAGGCCGAGCAGTATGATTGGCAGCAAGTCGAGCAAAACGCATTTTTCTTCCCAGATAGCAGCAAGCTTGATGCCCTGGATGAATATATGCGTGACTTGAAAAAACAAGGCGACTCCATTGGCGCCAAGGTTAAGGTGGTTGCCAGTGGCGTCCCTGTAGGCTTAGGTGAGCCTGTGTTTGACCGCCTCGATGCGGAGCTGGCGCATTCGCTGATGAGCATCAATGCGGTGAAGGGTGTTGAAATAGGCGACGGCTTTGCGGTAGTTGAACAAAAAGGCTCGGAGCACCGTGACGAGCTGACCCCCGAAGGCTTTACTTCGAACCATGCTGGCGGTGTGCTTGCGGGGATTTCTACCGGCCAGGACATAGTTGCTAGCATCGCCCTTAAGCCGACCTCCAGCATTACCGTGGTGGGTCAGAGCATTAATACCAGTAACGAAGCGGTGGAGATGATCACCAAGGGCCGCCACGACCCCTGTGTAGGTATTCGCGCCATTCCTATCGCCGAGGCCATGATGGCCATCACCCTGATGGATCATCTATTGCGTCAACGGGGGCAAAACCCCGATGTGCAATTAGAGCACGGGCCGATAGCCGCACAAAGACCCGAATAAAAAACGCAGCCCTAGGGCTGCGTTTTTACTTTAGCGGCCAAAGTCCGTACAATCGCGCGGTGTTTTGAAATTACCCATAGTTATGCACCAGGTAGACGAACTAATCACACTCTTTGAGCGCACATTTTTTGCCACCCATAATACCCGTTTGGTGCGTGGCGATGATGAGCCTATTTATCTGCCCGCTGACGACCAGTGCGACCATCATCGCATCGTCTTTGCCCATGGCTTTTACGCCAGTGCCTTGCATGAAATAGCCCATTGGCTGGTGGCCGGAGAGCGCCGTCGTCAATTGGAAGATTATGGCTATTGGTATTGCCCCGATGGCCGCAACAAGGCGCAGCAACATGAGTTTGAAAATGTCGAAGTGCACCCTCAGGCCATTGAATGGGCGTTGTGTTTGGCCGCCGGTTTTTCCTTTAACGTCTCGGCGGATAACTTAGGTGGTGAGCAGACCTGTCGCTTCTCCTTTCAAAAGCGTGTCTATGATAAACTCCTGACCCTGATAGAGCAGGGTTTTAATGCGCGCACCGAGCAATTGCTTAAAGCCTTGGCGCAGCATTACGGTCAACCATATCCGCTGTGTCGTGCGCAGATACAATGGCAACCTCCAAAGGAACTAGATTATGCAGTTTAAGCTGGGTTTTATTATCAATCCCGTGGCCGGTCTGGGCGGTGCGGTGGCGTTAAAGGGCAGTGATGGGGCCGATACCGCGGCCAAAGCCATGGCCCTTGGCGCTGAGCCCAAAGCGCATCTGCGTGCTCGCGCGGCGCTTGAGCAACTGGTGCCTTATCAAGCGGATTTGACCATTTACACCGTTAATGGCGGCATGGGTGAGCAGGTGGCCCGTGAACTCGGCTTTGATGTTGAGGTGGTGTATCACAGTGCCAGCCCGACCACAGCCGCGGACACCGAGCATGCGGCGCAGTTACTTTGCGATCAGGGCGTTGATCTTATCTTGTTTGCCGGTGGTGATGGTACCGCACGAAATCTGTGTCATGCCATTGGTGAGCGAGTACCAGCTTTGGGCATTCCCGCCGGTTGTAAAATTCACTCCGGCGTCTATGCCATCACTCCTAAAGCTGCCGGGCGCGTGGTGGAGATGCTGGTCAAAGGCGAGCTGGTCACGCTTGGAGAAAGCGATGTGATGGATATCGACGAAGACGCCTTTCGCGCCGGTGCGGTGCGCGCCAAGCGTTACGGTGAGCTGCGGGTGCCAAGCGAGTTGCGCTATGTGCAGGCGGTAAAAAATGGCGCCGGTAAAGAAGTGGACGAGCTGGTGCTTGCCGATATCGCCGCCTATGTGGTCAGCGAGATGGACGAAGATTGGCAATATATCATCGGTTCGGGTTCAACCGTGGCCGCGGTGATGGAAGAAATGGGCTTGGACAATACCCTGCTTGGCGTTGATCTGGTGAGAGACCAGGAATTAATCGGCCGGGATATGACCGCACAACAGTTACTCGAGGCCTGCAAAGACAAGCCGACTAAACTGGTGATCACCCTGATTGGTGGTCAGGGCCACCTCTTCGGGCGCGGTAACCAGCAATTGAGCCCGGCGCTTATTCGCGCTATAGGCAAAGAAAACATTATCGTGGTGGCGACCAAAAGCAAACTGCAGGCGCTTCAGGGGCGACCACTTATTTGTGATACCGGCGACAGCGCCCTGGACGACGAATTATCCGGTTACATCCAAGTAACCACAGGTTTTAATGACCACGTGCTTTATGCCGTGGGCCACAATGAGGAGCAGTAATGCCTTATTCAAATTATGTAGACGCGGCACAGCACTTTTTTGACGACTTGGTTGATCACGCCGATGACGACCAGTTGTTTGCCGGCGGCTATTTACGCGGTCATTTTGACCTGGCCGTGGGTTATGCCCAAGTGGAAAACCTAGCTTTAAGCCCACAGGAATTGAACGAGCAAATCGAACAGAGCCTGGTTAAGGCCTACCGCAATGGTGAACTGACCGATATCGATCGTGATCACATGGTGGCGATTTGGGAGCAGGTAAAAGCGCTCGCCAATTAACGGCTTATACTCCCTAACCAGTTTCAGGCATTGGCACAGTCTAATGCTTTAGCATGTAGCCTTTATGTTAATTTTCAAGTAGTCTGCATGGTGTAAACCGCTCGGGCCCTGTGCCCGAGCGACTGTTTTAAGGTTAGGAGTCACAAAATGAATAATAATAACGGTGACCAGCAAGGAGCTGCACCAGGCGGCGCAATCGCGCGCTTTCTTAACACCATAGAGCGAGTGGGGAATAAATTGCCGGATCCGGCGATGATCTTCCTCTTTGCTATGTTACTTATCTGGGTTTTATCCTGGGCCTTTTCGGGCGTGACCTTTGATGTGATCGACCCTCGCACTAAAGCCCCGATAGTGGTGAATAATCTACTTACTGGCCAGGCCTTGGCGGGCTTTTTGGCTTCCATGTTACAACCTTTACCAGTTTTGCACCCTTAGGCGTGGTACTGGTGGCCATGCTGGGTGTGGGTGTGGCCGAGCATTCCGGCTATATCAATACCGGCATTAAGTTGATGCTTAAACGCACACCTAAGGCGCTGCTGACGCCCATGGTGATCTTGGTGGGTATTGTTTCGCACACAGCCACAGATGCCGGGTATGTGCTGGTAATTCCGCTTGCCGGGGTGATCTTCTATGCTATGGGGCGTCATCCCCTGGCGGGTATAGCCGCGGCTTTCGCCGGGGTAAGTGGCGGCTTTAGTGCCAACTTTATTCCATCGGGCATAGATCCCTTACTGCAAAGCTTTACCCAAAGTGCGGCGCAGATCATCGACCCGAGCATGGAAGTCAACCCGCTTAACAACTATTACTTCACCTCACTGTCGAGCATCTTTATCGTGCTGGTGGGCTGGTATATTACCGACAAAATTATTGAGCCGCGCCTGAAAAGCTCAGAAGTGGACGGCAATACCGATGAACTGCCCGCCTTTGATCAGGCCACGGGTAAAGAAAAGAAAGCCTTTTTAATCGCCACCGGCGTTATGCTGGCCGGCTTGGCCTTGTTAGCCTATGTCGCGAGCTTAGATACGTCACCGCTACGTTCCAAAGATGGCAATCTGGCGGACTTTAGTGCGCCGATTATGCAATCCATAGTGCCGCTGATTTTCTTGCTGTTCTGGATCCCAGGTGCGGTCTACGGCTTTGTTGCCGGTACCTTTAAGAGCTCCAAAGATATGATCATGGCCATGACCAAGTCCATGGAAGGCATGGCTTACTATATAGTTATGGCGTTTTTCTGTGCCTTGTTTATTGCCGCCTTCGCGCAGTCGAATCTCGGTGCCTTGTTGGCCATTGAAGGAGCTGCGGTACTTAAGGCCATGTCGCTGCCAAGCGGAGTCACCATAGTGGGCATCATTTTCTTAACCGCTTTTGTGAACTTGTTTGTTGGTTCAAGCTCGGCGAAATGGGCCTTGTTGGGACCTATTTTTGTGCCCATGTTGATGCAACTCAATATCTCGCCAGACTTAACGCAGGCCGCGTATCGAGTGGGAGATTCCAGCTCTAACATCATTACGCCGCTGATGCCATACTTCCCCTTGGTGGTGGTTTACTGTCAGAAGTATGTTAAGAATACCGGTATCGGTACCCTGATTGCCATGATGCTACCTTACTCCATTGCCTTCTTGGTGGGCTGGAGCCTGTTCTTACTGGCCTATTGGGGTCTGGGTATTCCGCTGGGCATTCAAGCCTCTTATACCTACGGCTAACTAGCTCAGGTATTACAATGCAAATAAAAAGGCCGCTGTTCAGCGGCCTTTTTTACGTCTGGCGTGTTAGTTAAAGCGCCATGTTAGGTTGGTGTAGACATAACGACCACGCGGGTTGTGAACCGAGGATACATAACCGTATAGGTCGGCATCGCCATCACCGATAGCAAACGGTGGATCTTCATCAAACACGTTATTCATACCCACTGAGATACGAATATCGTCGTTAAGGTTATAAGCGCCTTGAATATCTACCAGGGTGTGGGAGTCAACATCACGCGATTTCTGGGTGTCGAAATCCAGGGCACCGTCAAAGTCGATATCCGGGGTGTCTTCGAACGAGCCCACATAACTGATGTTCATGTTGACATTGAAGTCCTGGAACTCCCAGTTGGTGGCAAATAAACCACGGTGACGAGGGTACTCGTACTCGCCGATATATTCACGGCCGTCCTTGTTGAACTCATGCATATATGACCACTCAAGGTTGAACTTGAGCAGACCCATGTCGTCCATATCCATCTTATAGTTGGTGGACAAATCGATACCCGAGGCTTCTTGCGACGACACGTTCTCAAACGTACTGTGCACCTGTTGGATCACACCCAGGCTTTGACCGGCAACGGGAGGAAGACGCACACACACAGTGCTGTTTTGGTCATTACAATGAGTGTTGTAAACGCTACCAAAGTCTTGCTCGTCAATCTTATTGTCTTGCTCGATGCTCCAGATATCCACAGAGATACCGAACTCGTTAACCGGCGCCCAAATAGCACCTAGGTTCCATGACTCCGACTCTTCCGCTTCCAAATCCGGGTTACCGGCAAACTCGATGTTGTAATCAAGTAAGTCACAGTCTTGGCCCGTGGCCTGACAACGGTAGGTATCAACGAAGAACTGACTTTCTTCCGATGGACCTAAGCCAATTTGTGCCAACGATGGTGCACGGAAACCCTGAGCCCATGAACCACGTAGTGAGAACTCACCGGTCGGTGCCCATTTAAAGGCGACTTTCGGGTTAGTGGTTGAGCCAAAGTCACTGTAGTCATCGTGACGACCGGCAAGCTGTAGCTCGAAGTCATCGCTTAGAGGAATGGAGAATTCCACATAAGCAGCCCACTGGTCGCGCTCTGCCGCCGCCGATACCGACTCTGTACCGAAGATCAGACCGCGCTGGAATTGGTCGTCCGGCACATCGCTGACGTCTTCATCGCGGTACTCAAGACCCGCGGCCATCATTACCATATGCTCATTAAACTCAAAGGCTTCGCCGCTGATGCTGGCATCGAATGAGGTCATATGCGACTCACCGCGACGCACTAGGCTGGTGGTGATACGGTCGATGACTTCAGGTGAGTTCTGGACGCCACCGAAGGGATTGTAGTTACCAGCGTCGATTTCCTGCTGTAGGAAGTCAACACGAACCCAGCCCATGGAGCGGTTACCTGTTTGCTCCGATTTACTGCGACCTTTTTGTGCCGCTACTTCCCAGCCCCAGTCGTTGATTTCACCGCGCAGGCCGGCAACGATGCGCAGGGTATCGGACTCGATGTCCCAACGACGAGGACCTGCGTCTACGGTACGGTAACGACCGATTTCAATGTCTTGACCAAAAGGGTTATTAGGGTGGCTGCCTGGAACCGTTAGGCCCGCATCTTCATCCAATGGCGTCGGTGCACCACCGGCTTCCGAGGTATTATGCTGGGCGGCGATTTCCATAAAGGCGGTGATATCATTGTCAAATTTATAGTCGAACTGGGCGATGGCACCAACACGCTCGGCAGGCGGCGTGATAAAGCCATATGGACCGTAATCGAATAAACAGCTGCCGCTGGCGGTGGCGTTTTCAGCCGGGCAATCCGGGTCAATGGTTTTTACGCCATCGACGTAGAAATAGCCTGGAAAGCCCCGCGATGAACGAAAATCCATACCGCCATAAGGCGATTGGTTAGCTGTGCCTAAACGGCCCATTTCATCGGCTTCAAGTCCGGTGTTCTTAAAGTAATCAAGAATAACCGAGGCGCTGCCTTTGGCGCTGGTGGTGCCCCAGACCACGCTGGCGGTGGTTTCTTCATGGTTTGGTCCCGTGGTTCCACCGTAGCCGAGGTTCACCTCGATGCCTTCGATGTCCTTTTTCAAGATCACGTTAACCACACCGGCGACCGCATCGGAACCATAAATGGCCGAGGCGCCGTCTTTTAGGATATCGATACGTTCGATGGCCGACACCGGAATCGAGTTGATATCAACGAAGGAATTGGTAATGCTCTCGGCAAAGGCACTAATGGCTACGCGGCGGCCATTGATCAGTACCAGGGTCGCATCTGGACCCAAACCACGTAAGCTTACCGCGGCACCACCGTTGGCGGTTGAATCCTGGTTATTGCCGCGGGTCGAGAAGGTACCATTACCGGCCACGGGCATACGCTCAAGCAATTGCTGCAGGTTGTCGTAACCCATGTTAGCGATATCTTCTTTGCCGATACTTTGTACCGGTGAAGGACCTTCCATATCGGTGCGTTTAATACGCGAACCGGTTATCTCAATGCGTTCGACGTTTTCCGCCGTTGTCTCTTCGGCTTGCGCTTGAATCGACATGGACAGCGCGCCGGTGCCTAAAGCCAAGGTGAGTGCCGTGCGCAGGGCACTGGGTGTGAACTTTCTCATCCTGAAATCCTTATTATTATCCCTGTGGGGATTTTTCGTTGTCATAATTATCTACTGCTAAGTATCCACGTAGGAGTGTAGTAGAAATTCAGTAGAAACATAGGATTAACATTATTAACAACTTAAAGGCAATGCATCTTTTGGCTGAATCTGTAAAAAAACGTGTAAAAAAATTTACATCATGGCGGTGACAAGCGCAGAAATAGGGGCTCGGACCGTTGGGGAGAAGGCTGATGGCGCAATATTTTGTTACTTAAAACGGGCATAAAAAAAGCGAACTTAGGTTCGCTTTATCTTGCTTTGTGTTTCATGACCCGCTCTTTTTCGCGAGCCCAATCTTTTTCTTTGGTATCAGCACGCTTATCGTGCATCTTCTTACCCTTGGCGAGGTAAAACTCCAATTTTACCCAGCATTTTTTCCAATACATGGCGGTGGCCACCAAGGAGAAACCCTCACGCTCGGTGGCACCGATCAAGCGATCTATTTCGCGCTTATTCAATAGCAACTTACGATAGCGCATGGGATCGCAAATGGTGTGGGTTGAGGCGCTGTTCAGGGGTTGGATTTGGCTCCCCAATAGGTAGGCTTCCCCGTTCTTAATATGAATATAGGTATCGGAGATATTGACCTTACCGGCGCGAATACTTTTCACTTCCCAGCCCTGAAGCTCAAGGCCAGCCTCGAATTTATCGTGTAAAAAATACTCATGACGCGCTTTTTTATTGAGCGCGATGGTATTTGAGGTCGATTTTGCTGTTTTTTTCTTTGCCATAATGGCGCCATTATACTGATTGTATGCGTATTTACACCAGTTTTTTATTGCCTCCCTGACGCTTTAAGTGGCGTGCTGTTTTCACCTTAACCGGGTGTGCAGCGAATGCCCCTTGGGGCTGGCCCTAAAGCTTGCTAGAATTGCGCTGTTGTGAGGAGAGGTTATGCCACAAATAGAAAAATCAGCGCTGGTGATGTATAGCAGCAAGGAAATGTTCGACCTAGTCAATGATGTCGATGCGTACCCTGAGTTTTTACCCCATTGCAGCGATGCCAAGGTGTTTTCAAAGCAGCACAATCATATGCGTGCTGGGTTGGAAATATCCAAGGCCGGACTAAAAAAGTGGTTTACCACCGAAAATACACTCGATGCTGAGCATCACACCATCGCCCTGGCGTTGGTGGATGGCCCCTTTAAGCATTTGCATGGCCATTGGCAGTTTAAGCCCTTGGATGAGCATGCCTGCAAGGTAAGCCTAAAATTGGAATTCGAGTTTGCCAGCAAGCTGGTGGAAATGGCTTTTGGTCGTGTTTTTAACGAAGTCGCGAAAAACATGGTACAGGCTTTTACCCAGCGCGCCAAAGTGGTTTACGGAGAGCGTTAATGATAGAAGTTGAAGTGGTATTTGCCTTACCCGATAAAGCGACCGTGCTCAGAGTTGAAGTGCCCAAGGGCAGCACCGCCGAAGAAGCGGTATTGAAATCGGGCATAGTGGAAAAATGCCCGGAAATTGATATGAAAAACCTGACCCTGGGTATTTGGAATCGCACCTGTAAGCTGGATACCGAGCTGAAAGCCGGGGATCGGGTTGAGATTTACCGACCGCTGATTGCCGATCCTAAAGAGGCGCGCCGAAAACGCGCCGAAAAAGCTAAGGAAGAAGGGCGTGCCAATAAAATCACCGGCGCCAAGGTAAAAAGCGATGACCCTAGCTAACTTGTAGACCAGTGACACAAAAAACGCGGCCATGGCCGCGTTTTTAGATCATCCCGATAATTTTGTTATTGTTCTAACGGGGTATTAAAGTCTTCTGGTTGTTCATAATCTTCCGAGCTGATGCTGGCAAGGCGATCATTGGCAAATTGCAGCGTAAGCTGTTTGCGCTGTTCGAACTTGCGACCAAGATTGAAAACATAAAGGTAATACCAGGTATCCTTGTCAAAGGCATCTTGCGCTACCGGCTTACCGAGCACGTAGAGTACTTGCTCGCGGGTCATATCGACACGTAATTTATCAACGTCGGATTGTTCTAGAAAGTTCCCCTGGGGAATATTGATGCGGTAGACCCAACTAGAGCATGCACTTAAACTACTGCACACAATAACGATGGCTGCTACCAGCGAAAACTGTTTAAACCACTGCATGTTCGATTATCAGTCCTTATTTGTTGTTGTTAGCATGATACCCATTCGACACCGAAGGTAAAGCGCGAAATCATAAATCATACCAATTCTGTTAAGTATGTGATCAGATATAGCGCTGGATAAATGTTGTGATAACAAGGCGGAATTTTTCTTATGTAGTTATTCTACATCGAAAAATTTCAACACAGTTAGCACGATATTTAGCCCGCTAGAGTGATTAGCTATTTAAGTGAATTGGTATAAGACCCTAACCGAGGTAATTAGTTTAATGAGTCTAGAGAAATCCGAGTCTTGGTGGTTGTATATTGTGCAAACAAGATACGGCCATTGGTACACCGGAGTCAGCAATAATGTTGCTAAACGCCTGCAAGCGCATGAGCGGGGGAAGGGAGCCAAAAATCTAAAGGGCAAGGGGCCGCTCACCCTGGTATTCACCATGCCAGTAGGAACCCGAAGCGAGGCCTGTAAACTCGAAATCGAGGTTAAAAAACGCAGCCGTGCCGGCAAAGAAAAGTTTGTTAACGAACATGAAAACCATCGCACCCAGGTCCTAGCAGCTCCTCAATAAAGTGCGTTAACAGTTGCAATGTTTGCGCATAACGCTCGCTTTGGATCTGTTCTGGGGTGTCGCTCGATTGATGATAATGTGGGTCATCCGCCGAGGTGACAAAGATAAAGGGGAGTTTTTTTCTGGCAAAAGCCCAGTGGTCGCTGGCTCTTAACCAGTCGATGCGCTCACCATCAAGGCGGCGATTAATACTGCGGTTGCTCCTCGCCATTTGTGTTTTTAAGGAGCTGTTATCAAGCTGTGCCTTAGCCATGGGGCATAAATCTTCCCGGGTATAGAAAAACAGCCGGCTGTTGGCGCGCGGTAGATTAAGCATATCGAGATTAATATTTAGGCGTATTGCTTCATGGTCTTTGTTGTCGACGAAGTGCTTGGCGCCATGCAGGCCGTTTTCCTCGGCGTCGAAGGCGGCAAAGGTGATGCGTTCACGCTGCGGCAGCAGCTGCTCTGCTAGATAGAGGATGGCAGCGACGCCCGAGGCATTGTCATTGGCCCCAGGATAATGGTGACGCCCGGGTTTACCTAAGTGATCATAGTGGGCGCTTATTACCAGACAATCCCGTAGGCAATCGTTGCTGATGATATTGCGCCCCTGACCTTGTTGAAAAAAGCCCTGCTTAAACGCAAAAGGCTGTAACTGCGTTTGATAACCCAGTTGTTGCAATCGTGTTTGCACATAGTCCCCGGCTAGCGCACCGGTGTCGCTGCCAGCCTTGCGCCCGGCCAAGGCTTCGCTGCTGAGGTAGATCAGGTCTTTATGCCATTGCGCAGAGGGAGAGGCTAGGGCCAGATGCGAAGCAAACAGCCCCAGCACGACCATCAAGTAAAAATTTATTTTCATCGATTTTTTGCGATCAGTTCCAAGCTGGCCAGTTTGCCGCGATAGCGTAATTTATCATAGTCAAAATGCGCTCTTTTTTGCGCCATCAGTAAATACTTCCGCGTCGCCTTGATGTCACCCATTAAGTAGTAGGTGTGGGCCATGCCAAAATAGCTTTCGTGGATACGTTCATCCAGCTCGCGGGCCTTGCGAAAATGATTTAAGGCTTGGGCATATTGTTTTTGTACCAGGCTGTCGTTACCCAAGGCAATATGGTAGTAGGGGTTATTTCTGCGCAGTTGTGCCAGTTTGCGCTCTATGTCCTCGGCTAAGTGTGTACGCTCGGTCAGGCGATAAAGAATCGCCAGATTCCCGAGCGCGGTGTTGTTATCCTTGTCGATATTGATGGCGTATTGATAGGCGCTTTCGGCGCGCTCGAAATCATTGATGAGCCGATAGAGGATGCCTAGATTCCCCCAGCCGCCCGAGTAGTAGGGATCCATTTGCGTGGCGGCGTAAAAGTAGCTGTAGGCGCGTTCATAGTCTTGTTCAACTAGCGCCGCTGCGCCCTTGTTGTTATAAAACATGGCGGCGACACGCTCTTTGGTGATTTCCGTGGTTTTAAAATTGCCATCGGAGATATCCGGGGCAAAGTCCACAATGACCTCGCGCTCGGCATTGTAGAGCTCATACACTTCGTTTCGGCGACGCGGCTGATATAAGCGCAGGTTAATATGGCCGGTGAGTAGGTTATAGCCGCGATTAAGTGCCCAATATTCGGGGATATGCACGCGTTGAAATTGCCCCTTTAAACCCAAGTGCTCGGCCATGCTAAAGGCTAAAATGGACAGGGATAAACAGTTGGCATTGAGTTGTTTATAGGTTTGCGCTGCGGTCAGAGTGGCACCGGATTGGTAGCGCACGCTTTTGTCGCCATTTTCTAAAATAAGCATCATCAAGCGCTTGGTGGCGCTCAGATTACCAGAGCGGGTGGCGAAGGCGTTGTTTAACTGGGCCTGCATCGAACTATCGAGGGCGAATATTTCTTCTAGACTCTCCACCGGCTGCGCTTGGAACTGCGGGTGATACGCCAAGTTAATTGGTGGTGCGGGAAGCTCTTTGACTTGTGTGCTATTGCACCCCCATAACAAAATAAGCGGCATCACTAGGGTAATTAAGCTGCGCATACTAACCTCCACGGCTCAGGCATAGACATTACTTGGGGCCCAATCCTTGGAGCAAATACTAGTCTAAGTATAGTTTAGGTTGTCGTTTAGGCAGTTGGCTAATTGTTACAAAGCATGAATGGGTGATTGATTCGTAAAGAAAAAAGCCCAAAGTATCGACTTTGGGCACAAGGGAGTGACGGCTATTTATTGCGTCTAAACAATCTTTTTCATCGCAGACATATAGCTGCGCAGCTTAGTGCCGACGATCTCTACCGGGTGATTACGTAAAGCTGCATTCACCTGGATCAGGGCCTGGTTATCAACACCATTGTCCGTCTGCTCGAGGCCACGGCCGATAACATCCGTGTCTATGTTGCGCATAAAGGGTTGCAGCAGCGGCAAACAGGCGTGGTTATATAAATAGCAGCCATACTCCGCGGTGTCTGAGATGGTACGATTCATCTCATAAAGCTTTTTACGGGCTATGGTATTGGCGATAAGCGGTGTTTCATGCAGCGACTCATAATAAGCCGATTCGGCTTTGATGCCCGCCGCCGTCATGGTTTCATAGGCTAATTCTACGCCCGCCTTGACCATGGCTACCATCAAAATGCCATTGTCGAAAAATTCCTGTTCACTGATGTGCACATCGCTATTTTGCTGTTTCTCAAACGCCGTTTCTGCCGTTTGCGCACGCCAGCCCAGTAGTTTAGTGTCATTCTCGGCCCAGTCCGCCATCATGCCCTTGGAAAAGTCGCCGCTGATAATATCGTCCATATGCTTGTTATAAAGCGGGCGCATAATGGTTTTCAGGTCTTCGCTAAGGGTAAAGGCTCTTAATTTCGCCGGGTTACTGAGGCGGTCAAGCATATTAGTGACACCGCCGTGTTTAAGTGCTTCGGTGATCACCTCCCAGCCATATTGAATGAGTTTTGCCGCGTACCCGGGATCGATGCCTTTTTCCACCATTTTATCGAAACACAGCAGGGAGCCGGTTTGCAGCATGCCGCACAGTATGGTTTGCTCGCCCATCAGATCCGATTTTACCTCGGCAACAAAGGACGAAAGCAGTACGCCGGCGCGATCGCCACCAGTACCCGCGGCATAAGCCTTGGCTTGAGCCAGGCCCTTACCTTCAGGATCGTTTTCCGGATGCACGGCGATTAATGTGGGCACCCCAAAACCGCGTTTGTACTCTTCGCGCACTTCCGACCCCGGACATTTGGGAGCGACCATGATCACAGTAATATCGTCGCGGATCTGCTTGCCTTCTTCAACTATGTTAAAGCCATGGGAGTAGGCAAGAGTAGCACCTTGCTTCATCAGTGGCATAACCGCATCAACCACGGTGCTATGTTGTTTATCGGGTGTCAGGTTTAACACCAGATCCGCATCGGGGATAAGCTCTTCATAGGTGCCGACCACAAAACCATTTTCGCTTGCGTTTAGGAAAGATTGACGCTGCTCACTAATGGCCGACTCTCGCAGGGCATAGCTAACATTCAGGCCCGAATCACGCAGGTTTAAGCCCTGATTGAGGCCCTGGGCACCACAGCCGACAATGACCAGTTTTTTGCCAATGAGCACCTGGACGCCGTCGCTAAACTCGCTGCGATCCATAAATTCACATTGCCCTAATTGTGCCAGTTGCTCGCGCAAGGGTAGGGAGTTGAAGTAATTTGCCATTGTCCGTCCTCGAAAATAATAGTACTGCTGATAGGTCTGTTATTGACTGTAGGCAAAATAGCGTATTGCGTAAAATGATATATTTGCATTATTGTATTGCATATATTGAAACGAGGTGGCCATGCAACACAAACAACTGCATTACTTTTTGGCGCTAGCCGAGACCTTGCATTTTGGTCGTGCCAGTGAGCGCTGTTATATCAGCGACTCGACCTTAAGTCGCAACATTAAACAGTTAGAGCAGGAAGTGGGGTGTGAGCTGTTTGTACGTGACAACCGTCAGGTGCAGCTAAGTGCAGCGGGGGAGCATTTCACTCATTATGCTAAAAATACGCTGGCCCATTGGCAGCTGTTTAAAGCAAGCTTGAGCCAGGAGCAGGAGGTCGCCGGCGAGCTCAGTATTTTCTGCTCCGTCAGTGCTGCCTACAGCTTTTTAAATCCTTTGTTATCGGCTCTGCGTCAGCGCCATAGCAAGATTGAAATGAAATTACATACCGGCGATCCGGCTCAGGCGCTTGAGCGCGTGCTGGACCATCATGAGGATGTGGCCATCGCCGCCAAACCCGCACGTCTAGCACAGCAGTTGGCATTTTGCCGTTTAGGTTGGTCGGAGCTGGTGTTTATTGCGCCAAAAATTCCCTGCGAAGTGAGCCAACGTGTTAACCAGGGCGGGAAGATCGCCTGGGAGCACCTTCCCTTTATTATCCCAGAGCAGGGGGAGAATCGTAACCGGCTGATTAATTGGTGGCGAACAAGGCGAATCCAGCCGCCCATTTATGCTCAGGTCAGCGGTCACGAAGCCCTGGTTTCCATGGTGAGTTTGGGGCTCGGTGTGGCCTTGATCCCGCAGGTAGTATTAGAGAACAGCCCATTTAGTGATAAGGTACAAATAGTCAAAGTGGCTGACGCGCCACCGCCTTTTGAAATTGGCCTGGTGGCCTTGCAGCGGCGACTGTCCGAGCCGGTGATCGACGCCTGCTGGCAGGTGGCGGAGCAACTATAAATGGGGTTTAGGTGACCAAAACGGCGTGATTTGTTAACGATTGTTATTGCATACTGAACAAAACCTTGACTGTTGTTAGGATAGCGGCCTGTTTATTCTCGGGAAAGCATATGCGTTTAGGGCTTCATAATTCTGTGTTGAGTGCAGCTTTAGCTGCGTTGGGCTGCGGCGTGTATGCTAACGAGGTGCCGGTAGAACAATGGCACCTTGGCGTTAACATCGGTTACGGAGTGATGACCAACCCTTTGCATGGCGGTGACGATGTGCACTTGTATGTGGTTCCCGATGTCGCCTATTACACCGATACCTGGTATCTCGACAACAACCAGCTAGGCTACACCTTTGTCAATCAAGACGAGCATGTGCTCAGTGCCATTACCGAGATCAACCCGGAAACACGGTTTTTTGTCGACTGGCACCCCAGCAGTGTATTTGCGTTGCAACAAATAGACAGCAGCGCACCTTTGATAGCAGAGGGCCCGGCAAGAGTAAGAGTTGATGACCTGGATAAGCGTCATTGGGCCCTTGATGCCGGTTTTGAATATCATTATTTCACCTCAATTGGGCAGTTTCAGGCTAAGGCCTTGGCGGATGTCAGCGATGTTTATCGCGGCTGGCGGGCTCAAGCTAGTTGGCGCTGGGGGTATCGTTTCGAGCAATGGGTATTGGAGCCCAATATTGGCGTCAATTACAGCAGCCGCGAGCAAAATGACTATTTTTACGGCTTAAGCCGTGAAGAAACCGGTGGTTATGGCGCCATTGTCGTTGGTAGCAGTGTGCAGCCCTATGCTAAAATTGATGTCAGCTACCTAGTCGACGAACACAATGCGCTGCGCATGCACCTTGGCTACATTGACTATCATAGTCAAGCCAAGGCCAGTCCATTGTTTAAGGAGTCTTCCTCGTTGACCTTATTTATCGGTGTGAAGCACCTTTTTTAGCATGATGAGTTTGGCGGCGACAGCAGTGATCGGCAGTGCGGTGATAATGACCGCCATGCCTGCATTGGCAAACGAACTGCTGGAAATCTCGCCGCAATATTGTGTGGTAGAAAACAAAGAACAAGCCTGTACGACGCAGGTGAATATTCGCTGGACTTTGCCCCAAGCCATACCGGTGTGTTTGCTTGAAAACAACCGCACCTTGGGCTGCTGGCCCGCGCAGCAACAGGGGGTGTGGCAGTATAAAGCCGAGGTTCAGTTACCAGCCATATACTCCCTCACTCACGCGCACACAGGCGAATTAGTCGTAGATACCCAGCTGGAATTGCAAACGTTACGCAGCTCGCGCAGACGCTTACGTTCCGTATGGAGTTTTTTTTAATTCAGGAGTTGGCCCATGGCGAACATACTCTTAGTCGAAGACGACCTGGCTCTGCAAGAGCTAACCCGGGACTACTTGCAACAGAACAACCTCAATGTGGAGGTATTATCTCGTGGTGACGAGGTGATGGATTATGTGCAAAAACATCAAGTGGACCTGATGATTTTAGACGTGATGCTCCCAGGCAAAGACGGCTTTGCCGTGTGCCGCGAAGTACGAGACAAGTACTCCTTTCCTATTTTGATGCTGACCGCCAAGGGCGAAGACTTTGACCAGGTGATCGGCTTGGAACTGGGCGCCGATGACTATGTAATCAAGCCGGCAGAGCCCAGAGTATTGCTGGCACGCATCACCGCCTTGTTACGTCGTACCCAGGAGCAAGATAAGGCGGTACAAAGTGTGACCTTTGGTGAGCTGAAAATCGATAAAAACAGCCGCATCGTCACCTTAAAAGACACTGAAATCACGCTTACCTCACATGAATTCGAGCTTCTTTGGTTGCTCGCCAGCAATGCCGGTGAGGTGTTAAGCCGTGAATATGTGCACGAGCAAATGATTGGTCGTCAGTACGATGGTTTGGATCGCACCGTCGACGTGCGTATTTCGCGACTGCGTAAAAAGCTCGGCGATAACAGTGATAAACCCTATAAAATCAAGACGGTTTGGGGCCAGGGTTATCTCTTTGTTAGCGATGCATGGAGTGAATAACTAATTTGGGCAAGCTCTTTGTCAGCCTTTATTTATACATTATTGTCTCGCTGGTCATAGCGACCGGGGCCATAGAAAGGCTATGGCCCGCCGACGAGCAATCAACCCCATTGGCGATGGAGCTGGGCAATAACTTTAAGGCCCTGGCACAGAGCGAGCTCGGTCGTCAGTATATCAACAGTCAATACCCCATGCGCCAATTGCAGCGTAGCGACATTGCCTTGCCGGAGCAGGTGCAAGTGCGTCTGGAGCAGGCGCAGGCGGTGCATGTTTTCGATGCCGACGAGCATCTGCTTTGGTATGTCCCCCTAGATAATGAGCAATTACTGCAAATAGGCCCGGTGGAATTGCCTAAGGCTCCCGGTGAGAACTTTGTCGGCCCCTATTTGCTGGTGCTGCTGCTGGTGGGCGCTCCAGTTGGACTTTGGAGCCTGATGCTGTGGCGCGATTTTAATAAACTCAGTGAAACCTGTGCGCAGGTGGACGGGCGCACCGACATTAATGTCAGTAACATGGGTCGCTCCTTCTTGTTGCCCATCACCGATGCCTTGCAAGTGATGCAACGGCGTATTCACAGCCTGCTCAATGCTCAGCGTGAGCTCACCTCTTCGGTCTCTCATGAATTTCGTACGCCCTTGGCACGGCTCAAATTTGCTTTGGCCATGCTTGAGCAGGGCAGTGACGAAAAGCAGCAAAAGTATATGCAGTCTATGACCTCGGATATCACCGAATTGGAAAATCTGGTCAGTGAAATGCTGCACTATGCGCGTCTGGATGCACAAGGGCCAACCTTGGCGCTAGAGCTAGTCGACTTAAACGAGCTGGTCGATAACATGGTGGAAAAACTGAACTTTGATAGTAAGGTCCACATCGAGGTACTGCATGAGCAGCCGAATCTCTATCGTTGCGACCCGCACTTTTTAGCGCGTGCCCTACAAAACCTACTCGGCAATGCCTTAAAACATGCCCGCCACCATATTCAGGTGCGTATTTGCTCCAACGAGGAACAATGCGATGTCTGTATCGAGGATGATGGTGCCGGCATTGCCCCGTCAAAAAGGGCCGATATCTTCAAACCCTTTATTCGTCTAGATCAAAGTCGTGCCAAAAGCACCGGCGGCTATGGCCTTGGCCTGGCGATTACCGCAAAAATCGTGCAATGGCACCATGGTAAAATCAGCGTCGATAGCAGCGCCCTGGGTGGTGCCAAGTTCGTTATGTCTTTACCCCAACCCAAGTCAAAGCCCAGTTAGCTCCTGTTTCTTTCACTCGTCGTTATCAAAATTTATAACTAAATTTAAATAAACTAATAAATGATATTGATTGTTATTTGCGTATCGTTATAATGAGGCCCAATTACAAACAAGAATGATTATTATCTAACTTGGGATGACAACATGAACTTGCGCAAATCTCTTATTACCACTGCTGTACTTGCGGCAACCTTAGGCCTAACTGCTTGTGGCGGTGGCTCTGGCTCTGATAATGACGGCGGTACTCCTCCGGCAAACCAAGCACCTACCAATATCACTGTTTCAGCCAGCTCGGTTAATGACGACCTAGTAGGTGGCGTAGTGGGTACGCTGAGCGCAACGGATGACAGCACCTCGGGTTTAACCTTCTCTTTAGCGGCCGACGAGGCCTTGTTTGAAATCGTTGACGGCACCACGCTAAAGCTAAAAGAGGGGATTGCCCTTAACTTTGAACAGCAAAGCGATGCCACAGTAACAGTCACGGTAACCGATGCAGGTGGTTTAACCTTTAGCAAAGAAATCACCATCAGCGTGGCCGATGTGGATAGCGAAAACGGCGTAAACATCTATGAGTTCGACTCTAAATTAGGTGCCGGTTCATCGGTTTCTTACGGCGGCCAAATTGCTCGCCACGCACTGTCGGCTGAAATTAAGCACTATATCGGTCAGTTAACCGGTGACTATGTGACCACTAATAGCCTTACTGGAGACATGGTAAAAGCGCGTTTGCATGCCCTTTGGGGTGACGTTGACGGTTCATACGAGGTAGTGAAGGATGACAGCCTGAGTTTCCTTGGCGATATCGACACGGTACAACACTCATTTGCGGACATTTCATCTTCCGGCAAAGAGCTGAGCGCTAAAGTCGCTGGTAACGATCCGTCTAAAATGCACAAAGCCTGGCAGGAAGAAGGTAACTTCCTGGGTTGGACTGACTTCGGTACACAGGCAAAAACGCCTGAAGGTTTGATTTTCCATTACTTTGATTTGTTGGCCGCCAACATCGATAAATACAATGGCGGTGAAATCCTGTTAGACCCTGCGGGCAACACCATCACAAAGCTTTATATCACAGAGTCTGGTTTAGACTTAAACCAGTTAATTCAAAAGCACACCCTGGGCGCCCTGATGTTCTCTCAAGGTACCGATGATTACCTAGAAGAAAGCATCGGCTTTAATACCGAAAATGTTGTTGATAACGTCAATGCCGATGATGGTGCCGCCTACACCACATTAGAACACCACTTCGATGAAGGTTTTGGTTACTTCGGTGCGGCGCGTAACTACCTGGAATACAGCGACGATGAAATTGCAGGGAAAGGCGGTCGTGAGGCGTTTGCTTCAGGCTACAACGATTATTCGGGCGACACTCTAATCGACCTTAAGTTAGAATATAACTGGGGTAACTCGACCAATGCCGCCAAACGTGACCGTGGCGCCACGGTAACGACGGACTACTCGGCGGCGGCCATGAATGCCTTTATCGCCGGTCGTAAGATTATCAACGATAACGTAGGCTCTGCGCTTAGTGCCGAGCAAATGGATGCCCTAAAAGTACAGCGTGATATCGCCGTAGCCAACTGGGAAAACGCCATTGCCGCCACCGTTGTGCACTACATCAACGAAGTTCATGCCGACTTAGCCGTTGTTGCCGCAGGTACTTACACGGCGGATGATTTCGCTAACCTAGCCAAGCATTTCTCGGAAATGAAGGGTTTTGCCATGAACTTCCAGTTCAGCCCATTCTCGCCGTTCAATGCCGAGGCCAATGCCGGTAAATTTGGCGAGTTGCACGGCTTGCTGGGTGATATGCCGGTACTGACCGATGAGACTGCTGTCGCGGATTATCAAGCCGATCTTATGGCGGCGCGTGAGTTACTACAAAGCATCTACGGCTTTAAAGCCGACAATGTTGCTAACTGGTAAGCAATGAAACACGGCAATACGCCAAAATAATATTTCCAAAGGTTAGTCGCGAGTTAAATCGCGCCTAGCCTTTTGTCGTTTTCAGCATCTCCCAATAAAATGGGAGTTTGGCCAAATAGGATGAATCATGACTACTGCGAATTTTCGCGTTAAAACTCTGGCACTCGCCTTGACCCTGGCCCTAGTGGGATGTGGCGAGAGCACTTCAAGCTCGCAGGGCGAAGGCTTTAATAACGGTGGCGATCAAGGGGCTATCACTAACCCGACTTCATTCGATGAAGCCGAGCTGGTTGCCAGCTTGGTCGATAACGTTATTACGCCGGCTTACACCTTGTTTTATACCCAAGCGCAAACCCAGCGTACGGCCATTGCCGATTATTGCGCCCTGGAGCAGGCGAGCATAGAAAGCAGCTCGGAGCAGGCCTTAGCGGCGATGAGCACAGCGCAAAATGCCTGGCTTGATACCATGGGCGCCTGGCAACAGGTTGAAGTGATGCAAATGGGACCACTCCTTAGCAACAGTGGCGAGCTGCGTAACCGTATCTATTCGTGGCCCGCTATTAGCCGTTGCGGCATCGACCAGGATGTGGCCTATCATAAGGACGGAGTGATCAACCTGGACCCTAATCGTCCGTACGATATCAGCACCCGTACCGCCACGCGCCGTGGCCTGTTTGCGTTGCAACATGTGCTATTTAACCCCCAGTACGACCATCATTGCAGCATCGCCAATGAAGCCTTGGCTGATTGGAATAGCCTAACCGAGCTGGAGCGTAAGGTGGCCCGCTGCGAATACGCCGTTACCGCTGCAGACGATCTGATCGTTTCTGCCGAGGAGCTACTTAATAAGTGGCAGGGTGACAATGGCTTTGCGGTGCAGTTGAAAACCGCCGGTGAGCCGAGCTCTCAGTTTGAAAACGCCCATGTTGCCTTGAATCATATCTCCGATGCTATGTTCTACCTGACCGAAATGGTGAAGGATAAGAAGTTGGCCGAGCCCATCGGCATCTTACCTAACTCCTGTGGTACTTCGGCCTGTGCCGAGGACGTGGAAAGCTTTGATGCGAAAAGCTCACTTGCCAATATTCAGGCCAACCTGCTGGCTTTCGAAGCCCTGTTAGTGGGTCAACAGCAAGGTCAGGAGGCCCTAGTCGGTTTTGACGATTACCTGGATGAAGAGCAGGCGACGGCCACCAAAGAGCGCATGTTGCAAGCCATTAGCGAGACCAAGGCAGCCATTGCCGCCATCGACTCGAGCCTGGCCAGCGCGCTTATCGACAATGAGCAGCAGGTACGTGACGTTCATACCAAGGTGAAAGCCATCACCGATGAGCTGAAAAACGACTTTATCAACGAACTTGCCCTTGAGCTTCCGGCTACGTCGGCCGGCGATAACGACTAAGGAAGACCATGAATTACAGTAAATTAGCCTTAGCCGTAGGCATTGCGGCACTGGGCTTTAACGCAGTTGCCGAAGAAAAAAAATCGCTTGAGCATATTCAGATAATCAGCCACCACGATAAGTTGCGTACCGAAGCCGGCTCCGCGACTTTGATCGGCGAAGAACAACTGGAAGAGTTTGAGTTCGACGATATTCACCGTGTGCTTTCTCAGGTACCAGGCGTCAACATTCGTGAAGAAGACGGCTTTGGTTTACGTCCGAATATAGGTTTTCGCGGTGTGACTCCCGAACGCAGTAAGAAGATCACTATCTTGGAAGACGGCGTGTTAATAGGCCCTGCTCCTTACTCGGCGCCGGCGGCCTACTACTTCCCGGTAACCACGCGCATGACCGCGGTGGAAGTATTTAAAGGTCCAGCGGCCATTAAATATGGCCCGCAAACCGTGGCCGGAACACTGAATCTGGTTAGTCGTCAGGTGCCCGATTATGCCACCGGTGGTATTGATTTGGCCGTGGGCGGCGATGGCTATAACAAGGCCCATGGTTACTATGGCGACCGTCAGGGTAACTTTGGCTTCTTGGTTGAAGGGTTGCACCTGGAGAGTGATGGCTTTAAGGAACTCGATGGCGGCGGCGACACCGGCTTTGAAAAAGACGACTTTTTGGTGAAGCTTGATTATCAACTTGATGGCCAGCGATTCGACCAACGTTTTGAGCTCAAGCTTTCTTATGCCGATGAATTATCGGATGAAACCTATCTGGGTCTAACCGACCGCGATTATGCAAAAAATCCATACCGTCGTTATGCGGCGTCGCAACCGGCGCAAATGGATACAAAGCACACCCAGGTGATGTTTACTTACCAGCTGAGTGCTCAGGACTTTGACCTGACCACCCGTGTATATCGCAACGATTATGAGCGCGCCTGGCTTAAGCTTAACGGCGTTGGCAACACCAGTGCCAGTCTGTCCGATATTCTTGCCAGCCCAGAGGAGTTTGCAGAGCAGTATCAAGTGATCACTGGTGAGCGCAACTCAGTGGTGGCCGGTGAAACCACCTATTACCTAACCATGGGCACCAATGACCGCGAATACTATTCGCAGGGGATTCAGGTCGATGGTAACTGGCGTACGGCCTTGTTCGGCATGGATCACAAGGTGTCCTTTGGGGTGCGTTTCCATCAGGACGAAATAGAACGCAACCATTTCGAAGACATCTATGCCATGGTGGATGGTTTTAACACGAGAGTCGCCGATACCCGATATTTCACCACGGAGAACACCGAGTCGACCGATGCCTGGTCGGTGTACCTGGAAGATCAGGTGACCTTAGGCCAGCTTACCTTGGGCTTGGGCGTGCGCGGTGAGCTAATGGACATGGACTACCAAAACGACAAGCCGGACTTGGCCGACGACTACCAGCAAAAGACCACTCGCATCTGGCTGCCGGGCGTCAGCGGTTTTTATCAGTTGAACGACAACAGCGGTTTATTATTCGGTGTCCATCAGGGCTTTGTGCCGTCGAGCCCAGCGGCGCCGGTACGTGCCGGTGAAGATGACTTTGAAAAAAGCGTGAACTACGAGTTCGGTGGTCGCTTTAACGATGGCGTGACCAGCTTTGAAGTGATCGGCTTCTTCAACGATTATTCGAATTTGATCGAAAGCTGTGGTCAGTCAAACTGTGGGTCTCAAGGCCAGCTTGACCGTGAGTTTAGCGGCGGTGAAGTGGATGTATGGGGTGTTGAGTCGCAATTGGCGCAAACCTATCCGCTGAATCTGCATCTGGATATACCCATGAGTCTGACCTACACCTACACGCAAAGCGAATTCAAGGAGGAGTTGTTCTCCGAGTTCGTGCAGTGGGGTCATATTCGCAAGGGCGATCGTTTGCCTTATTTGCCGACGCACCAGGCTACTCTAAGCATTGGCTTGGCACATCAGGACTGGGCCCTGGATATGCTGGTTAAGTATGTCAGCGATATGCCGGAGACCGCCGGTGTCGGGTATGAGGGCTTCGACCTGGCTCTGGCAGGGGAAGAAGTACCGGCCACGACCGTGGTGGATTTGGCTGCCCATTACGAGCTCGGTCAATATGGCCGCTTGTATGCCAAGGTTGATAATTTGTTCGATCAGGATAAGATTATCAGCCGCCGCCCGTACGGTGCTCGCCCAGGCAAGCCTCGTACCCTGTCGCTAGGCTACAAGTATCAATTCTAATACCAATTCTGTTAAGTATGTGATCGGATATAGCGCTGGATAAATGATATGATCACAAGGTGGAATTTTTCTTATGTAGTATTCTACATAAGAAAATTCCAACACAGTGGGCATGAATTTAGCCCGCTAGAATGATTAGCTATTTAAGTGAATTGGTATACTTAGGAAGGGTCATGCTCGAGACAATTTGGCAAAGTGTTTTACAAACGCCCGATTATCTTTTTGATGCCAATAAACGCATTTTTATTGGTTATATCATCATGGCCCTGCTATTAGCCCTGTTTGTTTATGCCAGGCGCAAAGGCAAAGCCTCGCCACGAGGTTTTTTGCGCTACGTGTTTGCAAAAAAAATCTGGTGGGCCCCCAGTGCCCGCCAAGACTACCAACTCTGGATTTACAACCGTATCCTCAAGACGCTGCTTTTTGCCCCTGTGGTTCTGACCATGGTGCCGATAGCACTTGGGACAACCGAGGTGCTCGAGGCCGCATTTGGCCAACATAAGCCCTTGGCGGTAAGCGAGACAAGTGTGGTGGTCATCTTTACCATCTTGTTGTTTTTAGCCGATGATTTCTCTCGTTTTATTCTTCATTATGCGTTGCATAAAATTCCGTTTTTATGGCACTACCACAAGGTTCATCATTCCGCCAAGGTGCTGACGCCTTTTACCATTTATCGCTCCCATCCGCTGGAAAGCTACCTTTATGCCTGTCGTATGGCCTTATCACAGGGCCTAGTGGTAGGGCTGTGTTATTACCTCTTCGGTAACACCTTATCTATGTTCGATATCTTGGGCGCCAATGTCTTCGTTTTTGCCTTTAATGCCATGGGCTCTAATTTACGTCACTCCCATGTCTGGTTGAGTTGGGGCAAGGGCGTTGAAAAGTGGTTTATTAGCCCGGCCCAACACCAGATCCATCACAGTGACAATCCGGTGCATTTTGATACGAATTTAGGTTCCGCTTTGGCAATTTGGGACAGGTTGTTTGGCACCCTGATCCGCGCCGACGAGGTGGGTAAAATCACTATTGGCGTTGGTCAGTATGATGCCGGCCACCATTCTATTTGGGCAATTTACAGCAAACCTGTTGTCGACTCCTTTGCCACTTTAGTGCCGCGACGCTTTAAAAGTCGGGCACAAAAACAGCCTGAATCTTAACCGGCTTAAGCTCAGGGTGTAATAATAGAGAGTGGGGAAAAATAGGCTGGCGACGGGCATTGCCAGCCTATTAAATGAGGGAGTAGGCCCTCACTAAACTAGTGGTATGTTTTGGCTTTGGCAAAGCCTAATTCTGTAAGCTGACTTATCAACCCAGGATCGTCCAAACGCTCCGGTGTGCTGTTGGCACGCATGGCATGATCTTTTGGCACCTGATAAACATCCAGCATCTTTTGGAATAACACATAACGTAAGTACTGAGGTGTTACTCCCGCATCTTGAATGGAATCAAGCTGCAATTGCACTTCTTGTAATTGTTGTGCATCTCGGTCTTGCAATGTCGTCATCTTTTTGTTGATGGACATACTACCTCCTACCTAGGTGCTGCGCAAAAATCGTCCTCAATGCTGGCGTAAGCGAACACAAATTTGTGTTAAAAATAGAGACTTACATCAGCGTAAGAATTAAGTGTACTCCTTTTTTCGCTGCTATGACCAGTTGCCGTGTAAAGCTTTGTAAATAGCCTGGCAGAAGGCCTGGCTTTATGTCGTGCGGAGGGGAAATCAGGTGATAACACAAAGGCTTGCGTTATCACCTAAAGACAGTGGAATGGGTCTAGCTGAGGGCGATTTTGGCCTTCACGTGTTCGGCGAAACCGCTACCGGCTTCCAAATAGAAGTTGTAGGTAGAGTCCACACCCAGCTCTCGCAATTCTTTTTGTTGGTCCGGGTAATTGGCGATGGCGGTCACCTGACCTTTATAACCGGAGGCCTTGAGCTGCTGTAGCGCCAAAATATTTTGGTTGTGTTTGGGCATGGCTAACATAACCATTTCCACCTGCGAGTGGTTCAGTCGTTGCCAAAAATCCGGATCCGTGGCATCGGCGGTCAAGGCCCGGCGTCCGCGCTTAACATGGCGGGCAACCACTTCCGGTTTGATATCGATACCGGCCACCGCATCGGGAAAGCTTGCGGCGATGGTTTCATAGGCACCGGTGCCGATACGACCCATGCCGAAGATAACGATACGGGTGTTGTGAAGATTCACCGGCAGCTCTTCTTCCAAGCGCGTATCGCTTTCAAAGCGCAGCAGCCAGTTTTCCATACGGACATAGATTTCGTTGGCGCGCGCATTCAGCGGTGAGGCAATAATAAAGGTGACGGCCACCGCCGTGGCTACGACCGCCAACCATTGTGAAGATACCCAGCCGCTGCTGGCGGCCACCGCACAGACGATAAGGCCAAATTCGCTGTAGTTGGCCAGGGTAAAGGCGCTAAGCAAGGAGGTACGGGCGCGCAGGCGCACCGAGTTGGTCAATGCGTAATAGAGCATCACTTTTACGCCCAGTACCGACACAATCAGCAGGGCCGCGACTACCGCACTAAAGGTCAGCTCGGCGTTTAAGCCTATGGTCAAGAAAAAGCCAACCAAGAGGATATCTTTAAAGCTTAATAAGGACTTGGCCAGTTCACCGGCCTTTTTATGGCTGGCAAACATCATGCCCAGAATAAGGGCGCCGAGATCCCCTTTAATCCCCGCAAACTCAAAGGCCTGGTAACCGGCTACCAGGGCGAAGAAAAATCCGAACAAGGGGAGCAGCTCACCGTGTTTGGAGCGGTTGAGGATCCAGAACATGACAGGGCGAACCAGCGGCAATAATACCAGCAAGGCCAAAGCCCAGTAATTGGGCATCTTGCCGGTGCTGGCGACTAAAAACAGCACCGCAAAAATATCCTGCATAACCAAGATACCGATGGAAATCTTACCGTGCAGACTGGCCATCTCACCGCGGTCTTCCAAGACCTTAACGGCAAACACAGTGCTTGAGAAACTAAAAGCAAAACCCAACAATAAGGCGGTTTGCCAATTTAACTCCACGAACAAGGGCAGAGCAAAAACACCAAGCAGCAATAACAAACCGCCAAAAAGCGCCGTACTTAAAACGATATGCGCCGTTGCCGGGACCCAGACCTGCACCTTCATTAAACTGGATACCTTCAGTTTCAGGCCGATACTAAAGAGCAGCAGGGTGATCCCCAAATCAGCAATGCTATTTAACAGCTCCGTGGTTTTATAGCCGGCGAAATGCAAGACAAAGCCGGCAATTAAAAAGCCCACCATAGGCGGAAGTTTTACCTGGTAGGCGGCGAAACCGCAGACAAAAGCAATGGCAAAAAAGATGAGTTCCATAGATTTCTTTTTATAGTCGATATGCTCACAGTGTAGCGAAAGCCTGGCTTGATGAAAATACGTTACCTTAGAGTTCAATGACTAAGGTCATAGCGGGTAAAAATTTTCAATATTTGTCGTTAACCTAAAGTTTTCACTGACAAGGCTGTAAAAATGTGGTTAAGATGCGAAAAAGGATCTTCAAACAGGAGTAGTTATGTTTAAAAAAATCCTGGCTTCAGTTGGCATTGGTGCGGCGAAAGTAGACACAGTGCTACAAACCGAGCATTTGCACCCTGGACAAAAATTTCACGCCGAAATCATTATTAAAGGCGGCGATGTCGAGCAAGATATTTCCGGTCTGGAATTGGCATTAATGACCCGTGTTAAGGTAGAGGCGGATGATGGCGCTTATTTTGCCAATCATATTATCGATAAGTGGCGGGTGAGTGAAAAGCTGACATTACAACCGGGTGAGGAGCATCGTATTCCGTTTGAAGCGAGACTGCATTCGGAAACGCCGATCACTGAGTTTAGTGCCGGTTATCACCAGACTCAGGTGTGGATTCAAACCGGTTTGAATATTGATTTGGCGCTTGATGCCAGTGACCGTGATGTGTTGCACATCTATCCTAATGAGGCGGTTAAAGCCTGCATGCAGGCCATGGATAAATTGGGCTTCTCCTTGGTGAAAGCGGATGTGGAAAAGGGGTATTTACGTGCCCCCAGCTTCCAGTCAACCTCTGGTTGTTATCAGGAATTGGAGTACCGCCCGGGGAATCGTGGCATGTTCGGTATTCAGGAAGTGGAGCTCTCTTTCGTCCCCGAGGCGCATAAGACCCATGTACTTATCGAGCTTGACCGAGCGTTTCGTGCCGATGGTTACATCGACCTAACCATAGAGCATGATCATGTAAACCTATCGCAGATTTGCGATCAGCTTGAGCGTTTAATTCACTGATAACATTTGGTAATTAATCAAAAGCCCGGCTCAGCTGGGCTTTTTTGTCGGAGCAATCCATGAGTATTTTATGGCGGCATAAACATTTTAATGAGCTAAGCCTAGATGAACTTTTCACCCTGATGCGGGCTCGCGTCGATGTGTTTGTGGTGGAGCAAAACTGCCCTTATCCCGAGTTAGATGATGCCGATATTGCAGCGGATACATTGCATCTGATGGGGTATCAAGACGGCCAGTTATGCGCTTATGCCCGTTGTATAAGTAAAGGGGAAAACCTAGCCATAGGACGGGTGCTTTGTGTCGATAGATGGCGTGGGCAGGGGGTTGCTAAGGAGCTGATGAATGAGGCCCTGTCTCTGTGCCACAGTCACTTTCCCGGGCGCACCGTGGTGCTGAGCGCACAAACCTATTTGCTCGACTTTTATCGCGGCTTTGGCTTTGAAACCCAAGGCGAGCGCTATTTGGAAGATGGCATAGAGCATCAGGATATGCAGCTAATCGGTCAATAGCAGCGCCCATAAAGGCGCTGCAACCCTTACTCTAACTATTCAAAATGCACCCAGGTGATCCTTTGCTCTCGCGTGGCTTCAATAGTCTCGACAGTGGGTGCTTCTGCTTTGCAACAGCGAATCGCTAAGGTAAGTTCAATATGGCGCTCATCCACCCCTCTGGCAATTAGCTCCTGTACTATGATGGCAGAGCGGTGATGCGCCAGTAGCGTATTATATTGCTCGCTGCCAAAACCGTCGGTTTCTCCTATCACAGTGATGGGAGCTGCATGATGTTGATATTTGGCCACAATCTCATCAAACATGCCTTGTTGCTCTTTATGGATGAGCGAACTTGCGAAGTCGAAATAAAAAATAAAGGTGCCAGGCTCAGCCTTTGGCCTCTCTATAAAATTATATTCCACATTGGGCACGTTTAGACCAAGCACGGCAAAGTGAAATCCGTCATATTCCAGTGAGTTGAGCTCTTCATGGGTGGCAAATTCGATGCCATCTGTTGAGTAAATATCAACCCGAGTAAGACTGGTTTGCGGCTGGGCGGTAAGTAAATGTGTTGTGGTACCGGCATTTAGCTTATCAGGCGCCCCAATCTGTAATATTGGGCGAGTTAACGCTGGTAAGGCAACGGGGCCTTGGTATGGTGTTGCCGTTGGCACAGCCCGTGGCACTGCCGTTGGCACTTTAATTGGGACCATCGCTGGAGCCGTAACTATTTGCGGTGTTTTAGGCGGCACCGCAATGGGCCTCTTCATCGGCACGGCGATGGGCTTTTTACCGGGCGTGGCAATAAGCTCAGGGGTCAGGACAGGCCTTGGCACTTTTTGTTTTATAGGCGTGGGCACGGCCACATCGGCTTTATTGGGTACCGAGTAGCCAGTGTTGGCACCCGTACTAGTGGGGGTCGGTGTTTTCTGCTCGATGGGCGTAGGCACGGCTACATCGACTTTATTGGGCTCCGGGTAGCCCGTGCTGGCACCCGTGCTAATGGGCGTCGGTGTTTTCTGCTCGATGGGCGTAGGCACGGCTATATCGACTTTATTCGGTTCCGGGTAGCCCGTGTTAGTCGGCGTCGGTGTTTTTTGTTCGATGGGTGTCGGCACGGCCACATCGGCTTTATTGGGCTCCGGGTAGCCGGTGCGAGTCGGCGTCGGTGTTTTTTGTTCGATGGGTGTCGGCACGGCCATATCGGCTTTA
>NZ_PQCD01000053.1:189971-438321 GCF_002964705.1 Pseudoalteromonas sp. T1lg75
TTCGATGGGTGTCGGCACGGCTACATCGGCTTTATTGGGCTCCGGATAGCCCGTGCGAGTCGGCGTCGGTGTTTTCTGCTCGATGGGTGTCGGCACGGCTACATCGGCTTTATTGGGCTCCGGGTAGCCGGTGCGAGTCGGCGTCGGTGTTTTCTGCTCGATGGGTGTCGGCACGGCCATATCGGCTTTATTCGGTTCCGGGTAGCCCGTGCTGGCACCCGTGTTAATGGGCGTCGGTGTTTTCTGCTCGATGGGCGTGGGCACGGCCACATCGGCTTTATTCGGTTCCGGATAGCCAGTGCGAGTCGGCGTCGGTGTTTTTTGCTCGATGGGCGTGGGCACGGCCACATCGGCTTTATTCGGTTCCGGATAGCCAGTGCGAGTCGGCGTCGGTATTTTTTGTTCGATGGGCGTAGGCACGGCTACATCGGCTTTATTGGGCTCCGGGTAGCCGGTGCTAGTCGGCGTCGGTGTTTTCTGTTCGATGGGCGTAGGCACGGCTACCTGAGTAAGTTCAGGCTCAACAAGTTGGGAAGGGGTTGGCTTGGTCTTTGAATTGTAAGTGGCCGTAGTAGAGGGCCGAGGCTTTAACGTCGCTTTTTTCCCTAGGCCGTAGGCATTCGGCCCCTTATGGTATTTTTTCTTAACTGCCAAAGGGTGAGTGATAACTGGGGTCACATCGACATTGTGTTCGCTGGTAGTTGAGCCCAGCGTCGGGTTTACCGGATCGGGATTCGGTGTTGTGCCCGCGTTATTGCCGCTATTAGGCGGATTCTGATTTGTTTGCCCATGATTTTGCTGGCACTGCCAGGAGTGGGACGTTTGGCAATGAGGCGATGCCTCGGCTACCTTGGCCACAGTGATTGATGCGATTGCCAGGGTGAAAAAAACTAGGTTACTTTTCATGATTGCGGCCTTAAAAACTGTAAATGGCTTGCGCCCAAAAGCGATAATCACTGTCCGATTCATCTGTGTCGAAACCTGTGAGGGCATCGGCCCCCAGATTACTACCCACCTGTTTTCCTGCAATTAAATTTACGCTGAAGTCATCACGCAGGTTGATATGGGCACCAAGGCCTAAGGATTTGAGTTTAATTTTATTGCGTAGGGTCGGGTTATTTAGTTGCCAATTTGGCCAGGTGTTGTGGTACAGCTTTGCCTCGCCGTATGAATAGAAGGCTGAGACCTGCGCGCCATAAAGGACGTTAAGATCATAACGAATATCGGCATAAACAAGGGTCGCATCATCACCGCTCAGTTCACCGACCGGATAGCCGGGCGAGCTATATGGCCCGCCGATATAAAACTTTTGCGACGCGTCCAGGTTTTCGCTGGCTCGCTGACCCTTTAATGAAAAATAGGCAGAAAATGCGCCCCCTAAGTGCTGAGCACGCGCAAGTTCAAAATTTATTTTGCTAAAGTGACCGGACGTTTGTGCATTGGCGTTATCAAAGTCGATGTAATCCTGATTTGCCGCAATGTCCAGGTCGCCGTAAGTCACCGAAAAGGAGTAGTAGGAGACTCCAGCGGCAAAGAGTTCATCATCGTGATCGCCACTGATCCCAAGTTGCAGCGCATTGAGTCGCCTTTTCGAAAGAAGCCCAGAGTTATCGCTGTCTTTTGAAGATAGGTGGACCAAATCACCGAGGAAATTAAGGCTTTTATGGCGGCTAGCGATAAATGGGTAGGAGGCAAACACCCTGAATTCGGAGCTGTTTCCCTTGGCATCAAGTACGGCGAAGCGTTTACCTAATTTGTAGTCCACCGCATCCGCACTGAGGCCAAAGCGGGCGCCATTACCGCCCAAGGGCCTGCTGTAACGAACCAGGAGGTAATTCGACTTTGAGCCAGAACTTACCACATCAAGGCTGAGCAGATCACCCGACTTGGTGGGGCTGTTAACGTTAATATTTGCACCCAGGCGCTCTTCGCCGGTGTAATAATTACCAAAATTATTGACATAAACACTGCCATCGAGCTTTGGCTCATCGAAGGTCTCAACTAAAAAATTGGCTGTGCCCACCTCGGCGCCCGGGTAGAGCGTTGCCTTAGAGCTGATCCCGGGAATGCGTTCGATTAAGGTGATGACCCGCTCGAAGTCATCCGCAAGGACATGTTCCCCCTGAGTAATGTTGTTTTGCAAATAGGAGATGAGGCGCTCATTGTCTACCCGCTCCTGAGAATTCACCAGGTGAACGCCATTATTGGCCAGCAACCCTTCATAGACATGCAAAACAATCGTCCCTTTACTCACGGCCTGTGCTGGAATAATGACACGGGCCGCAAATAGACCTTGGGCTCTATAGGCCTGCTGTAGCGCATTGGCGGCTTGGTGGATTTCTGCGGTGCTCAGTTTTTTATCCTTGTAGGGAGCCAGTACCTGTTCAACCAGCTGTTTGTTGAGTAGGGTATTACCATGAACTGTATAAGCCTGCACCCATACGGCTGCAGTCGACTGCGTCCGCTCGGTTGTGGGCAGCAACTGGTTTTGCTCTAGTTCGGCGCGCTCCACTGGTTTTAGAGGTTGCCTGTTTTGTTGCCTTACTAAAGTACTTGGGTCCGCGTTCCTTACGGAAGGCGCAGCAGATGCGTATCCGTACCCGCACATAAATAGGGCTGCAGGTATCCAGAATGCTCTGCCAGCGAAGCAAAGTTTGTTCATGTTATTGTTGGCTTTTCTAAAAGAGAAACAGTTGTTTTTCTACTTTTAGTCCATTTCCTCCTATTTTTCAATAAATTAGAAATGAATTTTTATATAAGGATGGCCGCTTAATTCGACACGCCAAAGCACATTTTTTCTTCAGTAACCTAGATAAGTTGGCCGTTAAACCTGTTATTTAATTTCTACTACTGAGGCGAGTCTTATGCTTTGGGGCAAAACAAAGCGGAGCACTAGGCTCCGCTTTTGGCTCTCACGGTTGGGGATAGCTCATAGATTAGGGGTAGGTTTGGAAAGCCTGATCTATGTATGGGGCTAACGGCTCAAGCGGCGTCTCTTGGGTATAGCCAAACGGGTCTTGATACTTGATCCTAAACTGGTGGTCAGTGAAGCCATCAGGGAAGGTCTGCGTTTGAATTTCCAAATCGGCCGCTTTAAAGAATGAGTATTCTTCGGCCGGAATGGGTGCAGGGACGTTAATGATTTTTTCTCCGTTGCCCATCCAGTTCACCTTGATCTTAAAACCTTCGCCATTGAACTCGTCAAACTTGGGCTTTTGATACAAGGTGAGGGTCATGTCTTTCTCTTGGTAGCTGATGGTTTCAACATCGGCGACCGTCATCGGAGTGACATCGTTTAAAATTCCGTTGGCGTTGAATATCATCAGGCCGTGCGAGTAATTTAGCTCGTTCAGGGCATTGGTCATTTCCATAACCTGTAAGTCGATAGTAAGGTCCTTACCGCCGCTAATCTTACCAGGAGCGGTTACGGTGACCAATACTTTGCTGTACACCCAGGCATCGTGAGCTACGGCTCTATATACTTCAGAGCCGTTATAACTGTATGAACCACCTTCTTTTTGAAAGCCTTTAACGATCAGGTTAGTGGCATTTTCGAAAACAATTTCGACTTCATCCAGTGATTGTTCGGGCGTATGAATTGAGCTCGATGTTTTGACCTTTACCTTTTTTACCATGTTCAGGTCCAGGCCCGGGTAAGGCACTGATGAACTGGCGCTAGGGTAGTTGATTTCATACTCTGCGGCCTTAGCTTCGGAGCTTAGGCCTAGTGTCAGAACTAGGGTAGATAAAAAAACCAGAATGGCTTT
The DNA here is from genome assembly GCF_002964705.1 of Pseudoalteromonas sp. T1lg75. GTDB lineage: Bacteria > Pseudomonadota > Gammaproteobacteria > Enterobacterales > Alteromonadaceae > Pseudoalteromonas. Next base: position 193,739 of record NZ_PQCD01000053.1, read on the forward strand.
CATTTGTATTTCCTTGTTATGTGTTTGTTATTCCAAATGTGAAAGCCAACAAATGCTAGCATAGAAAAATCGGTACATCCCGTCTAACGAGCAATTAGCTTGTTTTATAAGGCATATTTAAGGAAAAGGGGTGATAAAAAAGGCCGCGAGTGCGGCCTTTTTTAGTATTACGTAGAATTAACGTAACGAGTTAATAAACACCAGGGCAATACACACCGGGCATACAAATTTGATGTACCAGGGCCAAATCTTCCAGAACCAACCGTCAGCGGCTTCCGGGTGGCCGGATTGGATTTCTTTAAGTAAAGACGCACGGTGCCAAATCCAACCCACAAAAATACAACACATCAAGCCCAGCAGCGGTTGACCTATACGTGTGGTGATGGCGATCACCAGGCCGAAAAGCTGTTCAAAGTTAAGCAGGATGATGGTGCTGACAGAGCCTATCAATGCACCTATGGTCCAGGTGGCAGGTTTACGGTCAAGGCCAAACTTCTCTACCGTGTACGACACCGGAGCCTCTAGCATGGAAATAGAGGAAGTCAGGGCGGCAATACTCATAAGCGCGAAGAAGGCAAAGCCAACAAACAAACCGGCGCTGCCCATGGTATCGAATAGGGCCGGTAGTACCTGGAATACTAATGTGTCTTCTGAGAGTAATTTACCTGCCTCGTCAAAAATCTGGACGCCTTGCTCCTGTGCCACATACATGGCTGGGATAATTAACAGACCGGCAACGAAGGCGATAAACACATCGATAAGCGTCACCGAAGCACCCAGGGTAACCAGGTTCTCTTGCTTAGAGATATAAGAACCATAGATGATCATCACGCTGGTACCGAGCGACAGGGAGAAAAACGCCTGGCCGAGCGCGCTTACCAACAGGGTCGGCTCGAAGATGGCGCTAAAATCTGGAAGTAAGTAATTGCGCAGACCTTCGCTGGCGCCGTCTTGGCTCATTACATAAGCGATCAACGCAAATAAAATACCCAGCAAGGCCGGCATTAGACGCTTGGACCACTTTTCGATGCCGTTCTCCACGCCCTTACTGATGATCATCACCGTCAGCACGATAAAGCCGCCGGCGAAAAGCAGGTTACGGGATAGAGATTGGCTGGTTAGCCAGTTTGCTGCCTCGGGAGCGCCTACAAGTTTGGCAACGGGTTCAGCGGTATAGCTAATCATCCAACCGGCCACGATGGCATAAAAACTTAAAATCATACCGGCACAAATAATGCCGCCAAAACCAACTAAAAATGCCAGTGGATGTTGCCATTTATGATTGGATACTTTTTTCAGCGAGCTAACGGCATTGGCTTGACCATAGCGGCCAACAACCAGTTCAGCCATTAATGCTGGATAGGCTAAACAGAAGGCCAGAACCAGATAAGCAAGCACAAAGGCAGCACCACCATTGGAGGCGGTTTGAGTAGGAAAGCCCCAAATATTACCTAGCCCCACCGCCGAACCGGCAGCGGCCATTATAAAACCAAAACGGGAGCTAAACTCCCCACGCGACGCACTCATATTATTATACTTCTCTGTAGGTGAACTGCGCCCTAAATCTACTGTAATTTACATGAAATAAAAAGCACAAAGCGGTAATTAGTGCTGTGCAGCCAGGGTAAAGCGCGCTATACGGACAAATTCCAATCTATCCGCGCAGTGCCTAGTTGCAGAGCGTCGCCACGTTACCGAATTGCCTGAGCGTTGTAAACACTGTGTTACAACGGTAGCCTTAAGGTGAATTGTGCCCCACCTAATTTTGTCGAGGAGCCTACCTGCAAGTTGCCCTGATGCCACAGCATCACTTTATGGCAAATGGCCAAGCCCAAACCATAGCCATCCTGGTTGCGATGCTTGGCACTTTGATAAAAGGGCTTAAGCACTGCGGCGCGTTCTTGTGGCGGGATACCGGGACCATCATCGGCGATGGCAATGCATAGTTGTTGGGCATGGGTGTAGGCGCTGATAACGACCTGGCCATTGGCATAGCGTAGCGCATTGGTAATTATATTGTGGATGCAGCGGGCCAACCAATGCAGATCGCCATGCACTACCAATTCGCGGGGACAGTCTATGTGCAGCTGTTTATCGCCCAGTTGTGGTAGTAACTGCTCACCTACCTCCTGTAGATAGGGGAGAAGCTCGGTGCGGGTATAATTAAGGGCAATATTTTGCTGTTGCAGCGCGGCAAAACTGAGGTAGCTTTTGAGCATGGACTCCATGGTGTCAAGATCCTTTTCCATGCGCTTAAGGTAGGCCTGTTTGCTTTGTTCGTCCTCACTGTCCATGGCAGCATCAAGGCCAAAGCGCAGGCAGGCGATGGGGGTGCGAATGTCATGGGAGAGACTCGACGCCATCAGTTTGTTTTCGGCCAGAAGCGCATTTATCTGCTCGGCCATGGAGTTAAAGCTGTGCTCGAGCTGCTGTGTATAGCTAAAACGGCTTTTAGCAATGCGGGTGTCGAGCTTGCCTTTAGCAAAGCGTGTGGCGGCATTGGCTAAGGTGGTAATTCGGCGGGTTAAAGGAATAAGGGGTAACCACATGCACAGGCTGAAGCCGCTGTAAAACAACACAGTGAGCAGCAGGTCGTGTTGGGTGCTGGCCGGTTTGGGTAGACGCATGGTGAGATGGTGGTTGTTCAGCTGCTCTGCCGAGCGCACCAAATAGAGGCCATCTTCATCGGCCAAGGTTATGCCCTGATAGTGTTCTAGCTGTTGGCGCAGGGGCGAGGGCAAGGCCAGGGTGCTGTTGGCTGCGTAACCTAGGTCGAGATTAAAGTGGCTGTTAAGCTCTGCAAGTCGTTGGCGTTGTGCTCTGCGGGATAGCTGCCTAAATAGGAGAGCATGCCGCTCAACAGCGCCTGCTGCTGACTAAAATCATTGTGTTCATCATTATCGTTGGCAATCCCGTCGATCAGCCAGCTCAACAGCACCACAGACAGCAGTGCCGTGCCAAGTAGGGATATATAGAGCTTTTTCATTGCTGCCGCTTACCTTGGTCGCCTAGTCGGCGGCTTCCATATGCCAGGCATCTTTAACCAATAAGTAGCCCTTGCCCCAGATGGTTTTGATCCGTTGCGGTTGCTCGCCATCACCATCAAAACGCTTACGCAGCGCCGAGATCACTACATCTATGCTTCTGTCTAAGCCATCATATTCGCGACCCTTAATGGCTTTGAACACCGAGTCTCGGTCAACAACCTCGCCAGCGTGACGGGCAAGATAAGCGAGCAGTGAAAACTCCGCATGAGAGAGCTCCACGGGTTGCTCGGCCAGAGTCACGCGGTGCGCTTGAGTGTCGATATGCAATTGCCCCACGTTAATATGCAGAGGCTCTGCTTGTGGCTGTGAGTCATCGCTGACATCGCGTAAATTAGCCTTGATGCGTGCCAGCAATACCCGGGGACGAGCCGGTTTAGCGATGTAGTCGCTAGCGCCGACCTCCAAGCCAATCACCTCGTCGAGCTCATCATCCCGTGCGGTAAGCATAATAATGGGTTGCTGATAAAATTGGCGCAAGCGGGTACAGACGCTGATCCCGTCGAGACCGGGGAGCATAATATCGAGCAAAATTAAATCCGGGCTATGCTCGTGCACGTAGGCTTCGACGTCGGCGCCGTTATCGCATAAGCCGACGCGGTAGCCGTTTTGAGAAAGAAACTCACGCATCCACTCGCTTAGCGAGGGGTCGTCCTCGACCACTAAAATAAGGGGCTGCTGACTCATTAAAATAACCTCCATCGCCGTTTTTTCTGGCCACTGGTGTATACCCACTGCACCCGAACTTCGGTGCTGGCAAGTACTTTTCCCGTGGTGACATGAACCAATTCAAAACCTTGTGCCGTAGCGCTGGCAAATTCCAGTACCAATTCACCTTGTTGCTGCTGTTGCCAGCAGTGCAGGACCTGAGTTGCCTGGCTTTGACGGATACAGTAGCGCTCTTCATTGGCCACCTGCCAGCTCAGGGTGATATCGGAATAACAGGTGCGTCCCTGACGCAGCGCCACACAGGTATTCGGGGTACTTAGCAGTGCCGAGCTAGGCGATGGGCCTGGCGCCGAGCTCAGCATGGCTTCGCCCTGAGTGTTGCTCGCCCAACCCGGTGCGGCAAACAGTAAACTAAGGCTCGCATAGACTCTAAAAAACATAGCGTACGCCTACCTTGGCCTTATGCTGGTATTCTTGAGAAATTATCGGGCTGTCGCTGATCTCTGAGGAAAACCAAGTCGATAACCAGCCCGCTAAAAACACCCAGTTTTGCGATAGCGGATGTTCGGCGTGCAGCTCCAAGACTAAGGACTGGGAGGCATGGGCTTTGTATACGGGCCGCTGGTCGGTGGTTTCATGGGGATCGATGCCAAAGTAATAATCGGTGAAATCGCCGCCATAGTAGTTAACACCCAGGCCGGTGCGCAGCTCCCAGTTTCGGTATTGGCTAATGCGCGTTAAGAAGCTGGTAAAAATCCATGAATTATGGGTGCCGGTCACATCATGCATCAATTCAAAAGACAGCTGAGAGTCGCCAAAGCGCCGAGTTAGCCTTAGGCCCACATCGAAATCGTAATGGCGGCGGTCGATACCCGCGAGCTCGTCCACCACATCGCGGTCATAGATTTTTAGCCCGGTTTCGTCGAACCCCGATTGCACATTGGTGCCGACTATATCCAAGCCCCAGTCAAACTTATCTATGAGGGAGTAACCTATGACCAGGCCGCCACTTAATTGACTGTGGTCGATATCCAGGTAAAAGTTGTTGTAGCTGACAACCAGGTTTAGATCCGGCTCAAGGCCGTCGTCATATGAGTCGAGACCAACCAGGTAGGAGTCTTCAATATAGTAGCCGGCGCCTATGCTCCAATCCCAATTGAAGCCAGGTTGGGGTTCCAGGCGGTTGTCGGAATAATAGCGGTTGGTAGCCAGCGTTTGTTGGCTAACAAGCAAAAACAGCAGGACAAGTAGGGTACGAATTGGCATAGCTTCAGGCTTTTTATTTTATAGTAGGTTGCTTGGGCGCCGAAAACTGTAAGAAATTGTAGATGGGCTTGCCCGTGCGTTGACAAGCCCCTGTGCTCAGTTGATGTTGATCTTCTCCAGCAAAATACCGCTTAAGTAGTAGTGCAGGTCCGGCACCAGGGCACTCACCTCTGTGTCATTGCAGGCACCGGCGACTTTTTCCAGCGCCGAGGTTTTGCTTACCACCTTATACTGAGGTGCCTTAGGCGCTGGGTTTTCGCCGCGCTTAGCGAGGGCGTCTGGTGAGTTATGAGTCTGTACGAATTCCTGCACTTGCTGCAGATTATCTATGTAATCTGTGATGGTCAGCTGATAGCGCAGTGGGTTGCGTTGGAAACTGGCGGTATCGAGGGATGATTTGGCAAACCAGACCACGTCTTTGGAATCACGATGAAACAGTTTCATGCTCACCGAGCCGGAGATATTGCTGCATTCTTGCTGCGCAAACTCTTCCATAAGGCGCTCATCACCCAGAATATGGCTGTTGCTTAGGCGATAATCAACCTTGTCTGCTTCGCTGATATCTAGTTGGTTGATGCTTAGAATATAGTCAGCCTGTTTGGCGTCACTGATCACCGTGAGCGCTTTATCGTTAAAAATGGCAACCAGGCGATTGCGCAGGCGGTCTGTTAGGGCCACTTGCTCGCTTTCGATCACCACGCTTTGCCCACGTCTAACCGGATGAGCAGGCAACTGCACGGATTTCACCCGTGGTTGCTGATGGTCAACCTGGTATTCAAGAACATAGGTGCGCTCACTGAGGCTCGGCTTAGCCGGCATAGCAACCCTTTGCGTCTGTTGTACAGAAGTGGTCTGGAAGCTGCTGCACCCGCTGATCAGGATTGCCAAACCAAGCATTCCCAGTGCTAAAGAATTCTTCATCATACTATTTATAACTCTTAGTTTCCCTTATCGCTGCGCCTGGGCGCCCCTACTCAGGTATACCCGAACAGCATTGTACGTGAGTTTAACCCAAAGTTCATGATAATATTTACCCAATCTGAATTGTTAACACTAAAACAACAATAATGAAAACCAAGAGTTTAGTTGCTTCTTTCTGTCTTTTCCTCAACAGTTTAGTGCCGGCTTATGCCGCTTCCATGGGGACCGATGCGCGTCAATGGCATGGCTTTGTGGATTCTTATGTCACCGATTTAGAGCGCCAGCTTAAGCAAAAGCGTGTGCCGGGGGCGGCCTTATCAATCGTGCACCCAGATTATCCCTCCATCGCCTTGGGTTTTGGTAAAACCAAAGTAAGAAGAGGGCGCCGCGTTGATGTTAATACCCGTTTTCGACTTGCCTCGGTATCGAAAACCTTTGCCGGGTCGCTGGCCGCAAAGCTGGCCGAACAAGGGGTGATCAAGCTGGATGCCCCTGTTTATCAATACATTCCCGAACTGCGTAGCACGGATTATAAAAATACTCTTAAGGTTTCCCACTTACTGAGCCACTCCAGTGGCCTAGTGCCCAATGCCTACGATAACCTTGTAGAATCGCGCATGTCCTATGCGGATATTGTCGAAAAGCTGCTTAAAGTAGAGCCCGTATGCGAGCCTGGAGAGTGTTATGGTTATCAAAATGTGATGTTTTCTTTGGTTGGCGATGTGATTGAGCGTGCCAGCGGCAAAGATTATGAAACCTGGATGCGAGAGGATATTTTCCAGCCGCTGCGGATGCGTCACGCCAGCTTAGGTTATGAAGGCATGATAGCCGATGAAAACTATGCCTATCCCCACATACGTGGGAGCAAACGTTGGCGTACTGCGCGTTTAAAGAAAAACTATTATAAGGTGCTGCCCGCGGCGGGCGTTAATGCCAGTGCCGCGGATATGGTGCAATGGCTGAAGGCGCAATTGGGCATGTACCCAAGTGTGTTGCCACCGGCGGCGCTGCAAACCCAAGTGCAACCTTATACCCTGACCTCAAAAGAGCGTCGTCGCCGCATTTGGGGCGAGCATGTTAACGAGGCGCACTATGGTTTGGGGTGGCGCATTTACCAGTATGATCATGAAACCATCTACTACCATAGCGGTTGGGTACAAGGCTATAGAACCGATATCGTGGTGATCCCGCGTCTCAATGTTGGCTTTAGCCTATTACTCAATGCCGAAACGGGCTTAATCAATGAACTGACCACGCAATTTATCGACCAGCTATTGGCTTTGCCACGTACCGCCTAATTGTGAAGCCAAGAACTGAACAACAAAAAAGGTCAGCAGTTGCTGACCTTTTTTTCTTTATCCGATACGAGCCAAAGGCACGCCAAGCGATTAGTTGCGCGGCAACTGAATCTTGCGGTCTTCGCTTTGGCGATACAGAGCAATGATGTGACCAATGCTTTGCACCTTATGAGCACCGGTTTCGCGTACGATGGCGTCAAAAATCAGGGCTTTGGTCTCACGATCTGTGGTTGGCACCTTCACTTTGATCAACTCGTGAATATCCAAAGCACTGTCTATTTCGGCGATGACGCCCTCGGTTAGACCATTGGCTCCCAGTAAAACCACAGGTTTCAGTGGGTGCGCAAGGGATTTAAGATACTGCTTTTGTTTATTCGATAGTTTCATAGATTTTATAAATTTTGCTGATTCGAGCTTGAATTACGGGTATTCTAACGCCATCTAGCAGATATTACTATTAAGTTACGTGTTAATTTATGACGAATAAAAAGCACTCGGCGAGCTCGAAGCGCTGGCTAAAAGAGCATTTTGACGATCACTATGTTCATGAGGCACAGAAACAGGGCTGGCGCTCGAGAGCGGTGTTCAAACTCGAAGAGATTCAGCAAAAAGATAAATTACTCAAACCCGGCATGGCGGTGGTGGACCTCGGGGCTGCTCCCGGTAGCTGGTCCCAATATCTGGCACAGCAGGTGGGCGACAATGGCCAGGTGATTGCCTGTGACATTCTGCCCATGGACTCATTGGCCGGCGTTGATTTCCTACAAGGCGACTTCCGCGAAGAGGCGGTGCTTAATGCCTTGCTAGATCGTATCGATGGTAAAAACGTCGACGTGGTCTTTTCCGACATGGCACCGAATATGAGCGGGAATATGAGTACCGATCAGGCCGGCAGTATGTATTTGGTCGAACTGGCCTTAGATATGTGTCACCAGGTGTTGAAGAAAAATGGTGCTTTTGCGGTCAAAGTATTCCAGGGGGAAGGTTTTGATCAGTTCGTCAAGGACGTACGCGAGAGTTTCCGTACCGTAAAAATCCGCAAGCCCGATGCGTCAAGACCGCGCTCTCGCGAGGTATATGTAGTAGCGACGGGCTACAAACTGTAGTACAGTTGTCGGGAAAAGTTGAACTTAATTAATTTAGATACAAGAGGTTAACACCTTGAGTGATATGGCAAAGAATTTAATACTCTGGCTTGTTATTGCCGTGGTTTTAATGTCTGTTTTTCAGAGCTTTAACGGTTCGGAAAACATCGACAGACAAACGAGTTACACCCAATTCGTAAAGGATGTACGCAATGGCGCGGTACGTGAAGTCGTTATCGATCGCGGCACTGGCGCTATTACCGGCACAAAAACCAGTGGCGAGCGGTTCCAAACCACCATGCCAATGTATGACGAAGACTTGATGAATGACTTGTTGAAAAACGACGTCAACACAAAGGGTGTTCAACCTGAAGAACAATCCCTGTTAGCCAGCATTTTCATTTCGTGGTTCCCAATGCTGTTGTTGATAGGTGTGTGGATCTTCTTCATGCGTCAGATGCAGGGCGGTGGCGGTAAGGGCGCTATGTCCTTCGGCAAGAGTAAAGCCCGCTTAATGAGTGAAGATCAGGTTAAAACCACCTTTGCCGATGTAGCCGGCTGTGATGAAGCCAAGGAAGATGTCACCGAGTTGGTTGATTTCTTGCGCGACCCATCTAAGTTCCAAAAATTGGGTGGCAGCATTCCTAAGGGTGTATTGATGGTGGGTCCTCCTGGTACGGGTAAAACCTTGTTAGCCAAGGCCGTGGCCGGTGAAGCCAAGGTGCCATTTTTCACCATCTCAGGTTCTGACTTCGTAGAAATGTTTGTGGGTGTCGGTGCGTCGCGTGTACGTGATATGTTCGAGCAAGCGAAAAAAGCCGCGCCTTGTATCATCTTTATCGATGAGATCGATGCTGTAGGTCGCCAACGTGGTGCCGGCATGGGCGGTGGTCACGACGAACGTGAGCAAACGCTTAACCAAATGCTGGTAGAAATGGACGGCTTTGAAGGTAATGAAGGCATTATTGTAATCGCTGCCACCAACCGTCCTGATGTGCTTGACCCTGCGCTATTGCGTCCTGGTCGTTTCGACCGTCAAGTCGTAGTTGGCCTACCGGATATTCGCGGTCGTGAACAAATTCTTAAGGTACATATGCGTAAGGTACCACTGGCAGACGATGTAGAAGCATCCGTGATTGCCCGTGGTACGCCAGGCTTCTCTGGTGCGGATTTGGCTAACCTGGTGAACGAAGCCGCCTTATTTGCAGCCCGTGGTAACAAGCGCGTGGTGAGCATGGCCGAATTCGACGCCGCTAAAGACAAGATCATGATGGGCGCCGAGCGCAAGTCCATGGTGATGTCGGAAGAAGAAAAAGAGATGACCGCCTACCACGAAGCGGGACACGCCATCGTGGGTCGCATTGTGCCGGAGCACGACCCTGTTTATAAGGTGTCAATCATTCCGCGTGGCCGCGCCCTGGGTGTAACCATGTACTTGCCAGAGCAAGACCGTGTGAGCCACTCTAAAGAGCATCTGGAGTCAATGATTTCCAGCCTGTACGGTGGTCGTATTGCCGAAGCCATCATCTACGGTGATGATAAGGTTACAACCGGTGCCAGCAATGATATCGAACGTGCCACGGAAATCGCCCGTAAGATGGTGACTCAGTGGGGTCTAAGTGCCAAGATGGGCCCACTTCTTTATGCCGAAGAAGAAGGCGAAGTCTTTATGGGTCGCGGCGGTTCGCGCAGCATGCACATGTCTGACGAGACCGCGAAAACCATCGATAGTGAGGTTCGCCTGCTCTCGGATCGCAACTATCAACGTGCCGAGCAGATCCTTCGTGACAACATTGATATTCTGCATTCAATGAAAGACGCACTGATGAAGTACGAAACCATAGATGCGAAACAAATCGATGACCTAATGGCTCGCCGTGAGGTTCGCCCACCGAGCGATGCCCATGACCAAAAAGCTGCCAAGGCAAAGCCGTCAGTAGCAGAGCCTGAAAAATCGGCACCAGATCAAAATGCCTCATCCTCTCAGGATGACAATCCAAGCTCTGAAGACGATAAGTAATAAACTCAAGCCCCAAAACATTGGGGCTTTTCCTTCTTTGGATCATCTTATATACCAGCACCCACCGAACTTTCGTTTCCAGGGCGCTGTGTCTTTTTATTAGGGAAGAGTAACCATGTTATCTTTACCCCGAGGTCGTCTACTAGACCTTAACACCCCTCAGGTGATGGGGATCCTCAATGTCACGCCAGATTCCTTTTCTGACGGTGGCCAGCACAATGACTTAGACAACGCTGTCAAAAAAGCGCTAACCATGTTGGAGCAGGGGGCCACCATTATTGATATCGGTGGTGAGTCGACCCGCCCAGGGGCGGCGGATGTAATCGAACAAGAAGAGCTTGAGCGGGTTATCCCAGTAATAGAGGCGATACGCGCACAGTCAGATTGCGTGATCTCCATCGACACCAGCAAAGCCGCAGTTATGACAGCGGCGGTTCAGGCCGGAGCCGATATTATTAATGATGTGCGTGCATTAGAAGAACCGGGCGCATTACAAGCAGCGGCCACCTTAGACGTTCCCGTGTGTTTAATGCATATGCAGGGGCAGCCAAGATCCATGCAGCAAGCGCCGGATTATAAGGATGTGACCGCCGAGGTCTGTGCCTATTTGGCTAAGCGCGCCCAGACCTGTATTGATGCGGGCATTAAAGCCGAGCATATTATGATCGATCCGGGTTTCGGCTTTGGTAAATCGTTGCAGCACAATTATCAATTATTAGCCGAGCTTGAGCAGTTGCAACAGCTTGGTTATCCGGTATTAGCCGGGCTTTCACGCAAATCCATGTTTGGCCAACTGCTGGGGCGACCGGCAGACCAACGCCTCAGCGCCAGTCTGGCGGGGGCATTGATTTGTATGCAAAAGGGCGCGGCAATAGTGCGCGTTCATGATGTTCAAGAAACCGTCGACCTGTTGCGAGTGCATGAGGCGATGTTGCGGCCCACAGACGTGCAGCCGAAAGAATAAGAGTACAGGAGTAACAAGAATGAGTAAGAGAAAATATTTTGGCACCGACGGCGTTCGTGGCCTGGTTGGGCAATACCCGATCACTCCTGAGTTTGCCCTAAAATTAGGTTGGGCCGCGGGTAAGGTGCTATCAAAAATTGGCACCAAAAAGGTCATTATTGGTAAAGACACCCGCATTTCCGGTTATATGCTAGAAACTTCGTTGGAAGCCGGACTTATCGCCGCGGGCATCGATGTGGTCTTGCTTGGTCCTATGCCAACTCCGGCGGTGGCGTATCTAACGCAAACTTTCCGCGCCGAAGCCGGTATTGTGATCAGTGCCTCGCATAACCCTTACCATGACAACGGTATTAAATTTTTCTCCAGCGAAGGTTTGAAACTGCCGGATGCAGTTGAGCTCGAAATTGAAGCCATGATGGATCAGGACATGGAATGTGTGCCTTCTGAAAAACTGGGTAAGGCCCGTCGCTTGGTGAGTGCCGATGGTCGTTATATCGAATTCTGTAAGAGTCAGTTTCCTCAAGGTCATTCCCTTGAAGGCTTGAAGATCGTGCTGGACTGCGCCAATGGCGCGACTTATCACATTGCCCCAGCGGTAATGCAGGAACTCGGCGCTGAGGTGATCCCTTTTGCTTGTGAACCCAATGGCCTGAATATCAACGCCAAATGCGGTGCTACCGATGTAGCCGCCTTGCAAAGCAAGGTTGTTGAAGAGGGTGCTGACGTGGGCATTGCCTATGATGGTGACGGCGACCGAGTGATGATGGTGGATCAGCAAGGGCAAGTATTCGATGGTGACGACATTGTTTATATCATCGCCTGTGCCCTGCATGAGCAAGGCGCTTTAGGTGGTGGTGTTGTCGGTACCGTGATGTCGAATATGGGCTTAGAAAATGCTCTTAAGGCGAAGGGAATTGGTTTCGAGCGCTCCAAGGTAGGTGACCGTTACGTTATGGCACTGCTAAAAGAAAAAGGCTGGAAAATCGGTGGAGAAAGTTCGGGTCACGTGTTGAATCTTGATCTGATCAGTACCGGTGACGGCATTATTTCAAGCCTGCAGGTACTTGCCGCCATGGTAACTAGCAGCAAAACCCTACGTGATTTGGGCAACGGCTTTGTTAAATACCCGATGAATATGATCAACGTGCGCTATCAGCCTGGCACCGACCCAACGCAAAGCCCAGAGGTGCTGGCAGCGGTAAGTGAAGCAGAGGAGTTGCTCGCGGGCAAAGGTCGAGTGTTACTGCGTAAATCCGGTACCGAGCCGGTAGTGCGAGTGATGGTTGAAGCCGAGGACCAAAGTCAGGTCCTTGAGTACAGCAGCAAAATCGCGCAAGTTGTTGAAAGTGTGAGCAGTTAAGCGGCGCTACAAAAATAACTGCTTGTAACTTAGGGCGAGTCGAGTTAGTATCTCGCCCGCTTTCGAACATGGAGTAAATCATGACATCACGTAAGCCTCTAGTGGCTGGAAATTGGAAGTTAAATGGCTCGTTAGAGCTACTTAATGACATGGCCCCCGCGCTTAAAGCCGTAGCCGGCCAAGATGTTGATGTGGCTCTTTTTGTTCCTGCATTGCTGGTAGCCAGTAGCGCGCAGCAGGGCGTAGTGACAGGTGTTCAAACCGTCTCTGAATACGAATCCGGTGCCTATACCGGAGAGATTCAAGCCTCGCTGGCTAAAGAGCTAGGCGCAAGCTTCGCCTTAGTGGGCCACTCTGAGCGTCGCCATATTTTTGGTGAGAGCAATGAAGATGTTGCCGCTAAGTTCGCCATGGCACAACAACAAGGTTTAACGCCTGTTCTTTGTGTTGGTGAGACCGAACAGCAACGCGAGCAAAACGAAACAGAATCAGTTATCAGCGCGCAAATCGACGCGGTGATAGAAAAATTAGGTGTGGCTGCGCTGGCGCAATCTGTGGTAGCATACGAGCCGGTTTGGGCCATAGGCACGGGTAAAACCGCAACGCCGGAACAAGCTCAACAAGTACACCAATTTATTCGTGCGAAAATCGCTTCGTTAGACAGCGAAATTGCACAGCGACTGCTTATCCTTTACGGTGGCAGCGTTAATGAACAAAACAGTAGTGAATTATTTGCACAAGCGGATATAGACGGTGGCCTAATTGGTGGTGCCAGTCTTAAAAAAGATGCCTTCATAAGCATCTGCGAAAGTGCAAAAGGATAGAATTAAATGTACGAAATTCTTTTAGTAGTTTATTTAATTGTTGCTTTAGCCTTAGTTGGCTTCGTGCTAATTCAACAAGGTAAAGGTGCTGACATGGGTTCGTCATTTGGTGCTGGTGCCTCGGCAACCGTTTTCGGTTCATCGGGCGCAGGTAACTTTATGACTAAAACGACCACGGTACTGGCCACGATTTTCTTCGTTTTGAGCATAGTGTTAGGTAACCTAACCGCTGGTCAAATCAAGCAAACCGATCAATGGGAAAACCTGGAAGCAGCCCCGGCGGTAGAAACCGTTGAACAGCCTGCATCAGACGTTCCAGTTGAGGAAGAAAAGGGTTCTAATAACCCGGACGTTCCAAACTAAAAAAATTAAGCCGTGGTGGTGGAATTGGTAGACACGCCATCTTGAGGGGGTGGTGAGCTATGCTCGTGCGGGTTCAAGTCCCGCTCACGGCACCAAATAAAAAGGCCAAGCACTTAGCTTGGCTTTTTTGCGTATAAGGCCCAGCTAGTAAGGGCTTAAGTGGTTAACTAAGGTTGCTTATTAGCGGCCATGCCACTATAATAGTCGCCGTGAATGAAGTTGGTTCGTAGTGACCCTTCAGGCAGCAGATTTATAAACGAGTAGAGCGCTATACTCTACTTGCTTATGTGATGTTCGCGCATTCTTTGAAATGCGCGTTTTGCGTTTAGCAGAAGAGATTTTGCTAAGTCGTCGCAGCGGTTTTATCGTACGGATATAGCCCGCAGCCAAGCTAGGCCCTAGGCCGCACAGAAAATCAGGTTGCATATACTCAGGTATATGTTGCCAGTGTGACGCCCCGCTTGGTTCGGGGCGTTGTTGTATCTGTATTGAAAATGGGGCTTTAGCCCTTTTTTTGTTTCTATGGAGAAGTTTCGTGACAAAGCTCGAACAAACATTAACCGAGATGTTAACTCCGGCAGTCGAAGCATTAGACTTCGAGCTCCTGGGCCTTGAGTTTATTCAAGCCGGTCGTCATTCCACCTTACGTGTGTATATCGACCACCCAGACGGTATTACGGTAGATAACTGTGCGGATGTCAGTCGTCAAGTTAGCGCGATCCTCGACGTAGAAGATCCCATTACCAATGAATATGATTTGGAAGTGTCTTCACCTGGTGTCGATCGTCCACTGTTCAAACCAGAACATTATCAAAATGCAGTGGGTGAGGAAGTCAGATTAAGAACTAAGCTTCCACAAGATGGTCGCCGTAATTTTAAGGGCGATTTAGTAGCAGTTAACGGTGATATGATCACAATTAATGTTGATAACCAAGAGCACATGCTCATGATCAGCAACATTGAGCGTGGGAACATCATCGCCAAATTTTAATTTCAGTGCGAAGGAATAGGGCAAGCGAGGCAATACCTATGGCAAAAGAAATACTGTTGGTGGCGGAAGCCGTTTCCAATGAAAAAGCGGTCCCCAAAGAGAAGATTTTCGAAGCATTAGAGTTCGCACTAGCGACCGCAACAAAGAAAAAACATGACGGCGACATTGATGTACGCGTATCCATCGACCGTAAAACCGGCGAGTACGATACTTTCCGTCGTTGGCAAGTAGTTGAAGCGCTAGAGGATGGCAGCTTAGAAAACCCATACCGTGAAATCACCCTAGAGGCAGCGCAGGTCGATGAGCCTGAAATTCAATTGGGTGATTACGTTGAAGAGCAGATCGAGTCAATCAAGTTTGACCGTATCACCACGCAAATGGCGAAACAGGTTATCGTACAAAAGGTACGTGAAGCCGAGCGTGCTCTTGTGGTTGAAGCTTACAAGGATCAAGAAGGCGAACTAGTAACAGGTGTGGTTAAAAAAGCCAGCCGTGACGCCATCATTCTTGACTTAGGCAACAACGCCGAAGCCGTTATCTACCGCGATGACATGCTACCGCGCGAAAACTTCCGTCCAGGCGACCGTGTACGTGGTCTTCTGTACGCAGTACGCCCAGAAGCTCGTGGCGCTCAGTTATTCGTAACTCGCTCGAAGCCGGAAATGCTGATGGAGCTATTCCGCATTGAGGTGCCAGAGATTGGCGAAGAGATGATCGAGCTTCGCTCGGCGGCTCGCGATCCAGGTTCACGTGCGAAAATCGCTGTTAAATCAAATGACAAGCGTATCGACCCTGTTGGTGCCTGTGTGGGTATGCGTGGTGCACGCGTACAAGCGGTATCATCCGAGTTGGGTGGCGAGCGTGTTGATATCGTGCTTTACGATGACAACCCGGCTCAATTCGTTATCAATGCGATGGCTCCGGCAGAAGTTGCCTCTATCGTGATGGACGAAGACTCGCGTTCAATGGATATCGCCGTAGAAGCGGATAACCTGGCACAAGCCATCGGCCGTAACGGTCAAAACGTACGTCTAGCCAGCCAGCTGACTGGTTGGGAGCTAAACGTCATGACGGTTGAAGACATGCAGGCGAAGAACCAGGCCGAATCAGACAAACTGATCACCCTGTTCACCGAAGGTCTGGACATCGACGATGATTTTGCCGAGCTACTTATCGGTGAAGGCTTCTCAACGTTAGAAGAAGTGGCGTACGTACCGACCAGCGAATTCCTAGAGATCGACGGCCTAGACGAAGATACAGTAGAAGAGCTACGTAATCGCGCCAAAGACGCCTTAACAACGAAAGCGTTGAAAGACGAAGAAAGCCTTGAAGGCGCAGAGCCGGCTGAAGACCTATTAAACCTGGACGGCCTAGATCGCCACCTTGCCTTTGTCATGGCGAGTAAGGGCGTAGTTACGCTTGAAGATCTAGCCGAGCAGGGCATCGACGAACTAGTAGAAATTACTGAGCTTTCTGAACAGGAAGCGGGCGACCTAATCATGGCCGCACGTAATATTTGCTGGTTCGGTGACGAGTAATTTATTAACGGAGGTAACAAAGAATATGGCAGAAGTAAGTGTAACAAAACTGGCCGAGGACATTGGTACAACTGTTGATAAATTGCTACAGCAATTGGACAGTGCGGGCATTAAAAAGCAAGCGGGCGACCAGGTAAATGAGTCGGAAAAAGCGCAGCTGCTCGATCACTTGTCTAAGCAGCACGGTGGGGCTGGCGCCTCGGGCCCAGAGCGCATGACTTTACAACGTAAGAAAAAAAGCACCCTAAGCGTGACCGGTTCAACCGGTAAGGCCAAGGCGGTGCAGGTTGAAGTGCGCAAGAAGCGTACCTACGTTAAGAAAAGCGCCCTGGAAGAGCAGCAAGAACAAGCGCGTTTAGAAGCACAAGAGCAAGCGCGTCTTGAAGCCGAAGCACAGGCCAAGCAAGAAGCAGAGCGTAAGGCTAAAGAAGAAGCCGAGCGTAAAGCGAACGAAGAGGCAGAGCGTAAGGCCAAAGAAGAAGCCGAACGTAAAGCCAAAGAAGAAGCGAAGCGTAAAGCCGAAGCACAGCGCAAAGAAAGTAAAGGTTCTGCAAAGGATGAGGCGCAAACTCAGAAAGAACGTGATGAAGCAGAGCGCTTACAGAAAGAAGCAGAAGAGGCAGCATTGAAGAAAGCCGAAGAAGAAGCACAACGTCAAGCGGAAGAAGCTCGTCGCCTAGCCGAAGAAAACGAAGCGCGTTGGAAGAAAGAGGAAGAGGAACGTAAACGCCGTGAAGAAACGGCAGATCACCACCTAACGACCTCTACCTACGCACGTGAAGCGGAAGACGAGTCGGATGCACGCGAAGAGAAAAGCGCGCGTCGTAAGAAGAAAAAGCCTAAGGGTAAAGAAAAACCTGAAGCACCAGTTAAGCTCAAAGGTAAAAAAGGCAAGCTTAAAGCGCCTACCTCATTACAGCATGGTTTCCAAAAGCCTGTTGCCGATAAGAAAGCAGAAGTACGCATCGGTGAAACCATCACGGTTGCCGAGCTTGCTTCACGTATGGCGGTAAAAGGTGCCGAAGTCGTTAAGACCATGATGAAAATGGGCGACATGGTAACCATTAACCAGGTTATCGACCAGGAAACTGCACAGCTAGTTGCCGAAGAAATGGGTCACAAGGTTGTGGTAGTTCGTGAAAACGAACTGGAAGAGAAAGTACTAAGCGACCGCAGCGAAGGCGGTAAAGCTGAATCTCGTGCACCGGTAGTAACCGTAATGGGTCACGTTGACCACGGTAAAACATCGACTCTGGACTACATCCGTAAAGCTAAAGTTGCTTCGGGCGAGGCCGGTGGTATTACCCAGCACATTGGTGCATACCATGTTGATACCGACAACGGCATGATCACCTTCCTTGATACTCCGGGACACGCGGCATTTACCTCAATGCGTGCTCGTGGTGCGAAGGCAACGGATATCGTAATCCTGGTTGTTGCTGCGGACGATGGTGTAATGCCACAGACCAAAGAAGCGGTACAGCACGCTAAAGCGGCTGAAGTACCTCTGATTGTTGCCGTGAACAAGATGGATAAAGAAGGCGCCGATCCTGACCGCGTTAAGAACGAACTAGCTCAGCTAGACGTTATCCCAGAAGACTGGGGCGGTGAGACACAGTTCGTACACATCTCGGCTAAAACCGGCCAGGGCGTTGACGAGCTACTTGAAGCTGTACTAATGCAATCAGAAATCCTTGAGCTAACCGCTGTTTCTGAAGGTATGGCCTCGGGTGTGGTAATCGAATCTCGCCTTGATAAAGGTCGCGGTCCGGTAGCTACCGTACTGGTACAAGAAGGTACGCTGAAGCAAGGTGATATCGTTCTTTGTGGTCTTGAGTATGGCCGTGTTCGTGCAATGCGCGATGAAAACGGTGAAGAAATCAAAGAAGCAGGCCCTTCAATCCCGGTAGAGATCTTAGGCCTTTCTGGTGTACCTGCCGCTGGTGACGAAGCAACGGTTGTTCGCGATGAGCGTAAGGCACGTGAAGTTGCTCTATACCGTCAAGGTAAGTTCCGTGAAGTGAAGCTAGCGCGTCAGCAAAAAGCTAAGCTTGAGAACATGTTCACCAACATGACCGAAGGCGATATCTCAGAAGTGAATATCGTACTGAAAGCGGACGTACAAGGTTCTGTTGAAGCCATCTCTGATTCATTGGTTAAGTTGTCTACCGACGAAGTGAAAGTGAAGATCGTAGGTAGCGGTGTAGGTGGTATCACCGAAACCGACGCATCACTTGCGGCTGCTTCTAACGCCATCATGGTTGGTTTCAACGTTCGTGCCGACGCTTCAGCGCGTAAGGTTATCGAAGCTGAAAACCTAGACCTGCGTTACTACAGCGTAATCTACGACCTGATCGAAGAAGTGAAGCAGGCCATGACTGGTATGCTTGCTCCTGAGTTCAAACAAGAGATCATCGGCCTTGCCGAAGTACGTGACGTGTTTAAGTCACCTAAGATCGGTGCGGTTGCAGGCTGTATGGTTACCGAAGGTGTGGTGAAGCGTTCTAACCCAATCCGTGTACTTCGTGAAAACGTGGTTATCTACGAAGGTGAACTTGAATCACTACGTCGCTTTAAAGACGACGTACAAGAAGTTCGTAACGGTATGGAATGTGGTATCGGCGTTAAGAACTATAATGACGTTAAGGTCGGTGACCAAATCGAGGTATTCGAGATCGTTGAAGTACAACGTTCTCTATGACCTTGATCATTAAGTAAATTTGATGGGGGCCCTTGTGCCCCCATTTGTGATTGTGTAATACCTGCCGCCTCGTTTGCGCAGGTATCCTAAATATAAGTGGTGAAAATGAGAGAATTTTCTCGCACAGAGCGCGTTGCGCAACAGATCCAAAAAGAAATCGCGGTGATCATTCAGCGTGAGATTAAAGACCCCCGTTTAGGCATGGTAACGGTATCGGCGGTAGAAGTGTCGCGTGACCTGTCTTACGCAAAAATCTTTGTTACCGTGTTCAATCAAGAAGACGAGAGCAAGAGCAAGCAGAGCCTGCGTGTGCTAAACGATGCCAGCGGTTATATTCGTTCTTTACTGGGCAAGCGTATTCGCGCCCGTATTATTCCAGAGCTACGTTTTGTTATTGATACTTCATTACTAGAAGGTATGCGTATCTCTAACCTGGTCGAATCGGTTATGCGCGAAGACAAGCAAAAGCGCGGCGGCAGCGACGAGGAAGAATAATCAGTATGGCCAGACGTACAAAAGGCCGTCCGGTCGATGGCGTGCTGTTATTGCACAAGCCACAAGGGATCTCCAGTAACCGCGCCTTACAACAGGCCAAAGGCATTTACTATGCGCAGAAGGCGGGGCACACAGGGGCACTTGACCCGTTAGCCACCGGCATGCTGCCGATTTGCTTTGGTGAGGCGACCAAGTTTAGTCAGTTCTTACTCGATACCGACAAGACCTACGTGGTGCGCGCCAAGCTGGGTGAACGTACCACCACCTCGGATGCCGATGGCGACGTGGTTGAAACTCGTGATGTGCAGGTCACCAAGGCGCAAATCGAACAGCATGTTGCCGGCTTTATTGGTGAGTCGGATCAGTATCCGTCCATGTATTCGGCGCTCAAGTATCAAGGCCAGCCCTTATACAAGTATGCCCGCGAAGGCATTGAGGTGCCACGCAAGTGTCGTCGCATTACCGTCTATAGCTTGACGCTGGACGAGTTTGACGAGCAGACCAATGAAATTCAGATGACCGCTCATGTGTCTAAAGGCACCTATATTCGCACCATAGTGGATGATTTAGGTGAGTTACTCGGCTGTGGCGCGCATGTGATCATGCTTCATCGCTCCAAGGTGGGCCATTACCCGGCTGAGAAAATGGTGACTCTTGACGAGCTTCAAGCCCTGCTTGATGAAGCCAAAAGCCAGGACAAGGCACCCAGCGAGGTGTTGGATCCCCTGTTGCTGCCCATGGATACGGCAGTGCAAGACTTGCCCAGCGTGGAAATTGACGAGCAACAGGCAATAGCTTTTACCCATGGGCAAACCGTGGTGATTGGCGAGGTGCCAGAGGAAGTGTGCGCCGTGCGTTGTGGCGAGCGTTTCCTGGGTGTGGGTGAGCGTAACCAGCATGGTCATCTAAAAGCCAAGCGTGCCGTGGCCATCACAAATAACTTGTAGTTATTGGTCAGCTTGGTAAAATAGCGCGCTCAATTGGTGGGGCTGGATTAGTGATCGGCTCTTACCGTATATAAACACTCATTTTTTGGAGTAATTTATGTCACTAAGCAACCAAGAAAAAGCAGATATCATTGCTAAATTTGCACGCGCTGAAGGCGATACTGGTTCACCTGAAGTACAAGTTGCACTTCTAACTGCAGATATCAACAAGCTTCAAGGCCACTTTGCTAACCACAAGCAAGACAACCACTCACGTCGTGGTCTTCTTCGCAAAGTAAGCCAGCGCCGTAACCTGCTTAACTACCTTAAAGGTAAGAGCATCGAGCGTTACACTGCGCTGATTAAAGAACTTGGCCTACGTCGCTAATTCTTTGATACCAGTTTGAAAAAGGGGCCTAATCGCCCCTTTTTTTGTGCGCTTTTGGCGAGTATACTTAGCTCTGTCTAAGTAAGTAGGCTGAGCCTACACACTAGATGGCACCATATTGCCAATTGTAGTAAATAAAGGCATTCGCTCGAGTGTGGTTATTTACTGTAATTGGTAAGGTGCTTAAGAAAACCTTTTTAACCTAGCTTAAGGTTGGCAATTCAACTTTTGAGCGGGTTAAATGCAACTTAAGGAATGATTAAGTGCAAGCAATTATTAAAGAATTTCAGTACGGACAACACACTGTAACGCTAGAAACCGGTGCTATTGCCCGTCAGGCTGACGGTGCGGTACTAGCAAGTATCGGCGATACGTCGGTACTAGTAACCGTAGTAGGTCGTCGCGAAGCGAACCCAGGTCAGGACTTTTTCCCTCTGACTGTTAACTACCAAGAAAAAATGTATGCGGCTGGCCGTATCCCTGGTGGTTTCTTAAAGCGTGAAGGTCGTCCTAACGACGGCGAAACGCTTATCGCGCGTCTAATCGACCGCCCAATTCGTCCACTTTTCCCGAAAGGCTTCGTAAACGAAGTGCAGGTAATCGCGACCGTGGTTTCAGTAAACCCTGAAATCCAGCCTGATATCGTGGCCCTAATTGGTACTTCTGCGGCCCTAGCGCTTTCTGGTATTCCATTTAACGGTCCTATCGGTGCATCACGCGTAGGTTACATCGATGGTCAATACGTATTGAACCCATCACTAACCGAGCTTAAAACAAGCAAGCTAGACCTCGTTGTTGCCGGTACCGACAACGCCGTACTTATGGTTGAATCAGAAGCAGAAACGCTTCCAGAAGACGTAATGCTTGGCGCCGTTGTTTACGGTCATGAGCAGTCTCAAGCCATCATCAATGCTATCAACGAGTTCAAAGCCGAAGCGGGTAAAGCTGCTTGGGATTGGACTGCGCCAGCAAAAGATGAAACCCTAGCGGGTAAAGTTGCAGCTATCGCCGAAGAGAAAATCGGTGAAGCGTACCGCATTACCGACAAGGTAGCGCGTAAAGACGCTCTTAGCGCAGCGAAAGCAGAAGTGATCGAAAAACTAAACGCTGAGCTTGGCGAAGACGAAAGCGTGGACGAGCAAGAAGTATCAGGCGAGTTCGGTTCACTTGAGAAGAAAATCGTTCGTGGTCGCATCATCGCGGGTGAGCAGCGTATCGATGGTCGTTCACCTGAAATGGTTCGTGCCCTTGACGTGAAAACTGGCGTACTAGCCCGTACTCACGGTAGTGCTATCTTCACCCGTGGTGAAACTCAGGCGCTAGTAACGGCAACACTAGGTACAGAGCGTGATTCTCAGATGATCGACGACCTAACAGGTACTTCTACTAACCGTTTCATGTTGCACTACAACTTCCCTCCATTCTGTGTGGGTGAAACTGGCTTTGTTGGTTCGCCTAAGCGTCGTGAAATCGGCCACGGTAACCTAGCGAAACGCGGTATTGCTGCGGTACTACCTACACTTGAAGAATTCCCGTACTCAATCCGTGTGGTATCTGAAATCACTGAGTCTAACGGTTCATCGTCAATGGCTTCTGTATGTGGTACCTCACTGGCGCTAATGAACGCCGGTGTTCCTACTAAGGCATCAGTTGCCGGTATCGCCATGGGTCTAGTGAAAGAAGGCGACAACTTCGTTGTTCTTTCTGACATCTTGGGTGATGAAGATCACCTTGGCGACATGGACTTTAAAGTAGCCGGTACCTCTGAAGGTGTTACCGCACTACAAATGGATATCAAGATCGAAGGTATCACTAAAGAAATCATGCAGATCGCCCTTAACCAGGCACAGGCTGCTCGTCTACACATCCTAGAGGTGATGGACGAAGCGATTTCTGCACCGGCTGCTGAGCTTTCTGACTACGCGCCACGCATCTATGTAGTGAACATTCCACCTAAGAAGATTGCCGATGTTATCGGTAAAGGTGGTGCGACGATTCGTGCGCTTACCGAAGAAACCGGTACTACCATTGAAATCGAAGACGACGGTACAGTTAAGATTGCTGCAACTGACGGTGAAAGCGCTCGCGCTGCCATCGCGCGTGTTGAGCAATTAACGGCTGAGCTGGAAGTAGGTACCATCTACGAAGGTAAAGTAGTACGTATCGTTGATTTCGGTGCCTTTGTTAACGTTCTACCTGGTAAAGACGGCTTAGTACACATCTCACAGATCAGTGATGAGCGTGTTAACAACGTTGCCGACCACCTGAGCGTAGGCCAGGAAGTAAAGGTTAAGGTACTAGAAGTTGATCGCCAAGGCCGTGTACGCCTAAGCATCAAAGAGGCGCAAGAGCAAAACGCGCCTGCAGCGGAAGCGGCAAAAGACGCCGAATAAGCGATAAAAGCATAGTAAAAGGGGCTGTTTAGGCCCCTTTTTTATGGTTTAATGAAAATCCACACACGGATTATAGGTATAGGACTTTGAGAAAAACATTATCGCTTACGGTAGCCAGCGTTATCACGCTACTCTTAACCGGTTGCCAATCCGTACCAGATAGTCCCCAATACGTAGTTACCGTGCCTTTTGCCGCGCCTTTGCCCAGTGATTACCGCAGTGAAGTGGCAGTTGCCCGCTACAGCGAGCTGATTGAGCAGGCCGAGCTGCCCAGTGAGCAACAAGCCTTACTTTATTATGATCGCGGTAAGCTATTCGACAGTCTGGGGTTAAGTACCTTAGCGCGCATCGACTTTAGCCGTGCGGTGAACCTGAAACCAGATCTGGCCGAGGTGTATAACTTCCTTGGCATTCATCACACCCTGATGCAGCAATACGGCAAGGCCTATGAAATGTTCGACTCGGTGTTAGAGCTCAACAGCGAGCATGAATACGCCTATTTGAACCGCGGCATCGCTCTGTATTATGGCGAGCGCCCGGGCTTGGCCAGCGACGATCTACAGGCCTTTTTACGTTTTGCCCCGGACGACCCCTACCGGGTACTTTGGGTTTATCTCGCCGAACGCGCCGAAGATCCGCTAAAAGCCAAGACCAGTCTGGCAGATATGGCTCAGGCCTTAGATCCACAAAATTGGGCCTATCAACTGGTGGCCTTCTATCAGGGGAAAATCACCGAAAGGGAACTCCTGGCCACCTTGGCCGAGGGAGTCGAGTCGCATCAAGAATACGCCGAGCGTTTGTGTGAGGCCTATTTCTATATCGCTAAAAGCCATCAGGCTAAGGGCGAAAATACCCTGGCCAGCGACTATTTCAAACTGGCGCTGTCGACCAATGTGTATGAGTTTGTCGAATATAAGTATGCGCGCCTTGAGCTGGACATAATGGCAGGCGAGGGTGCGCACTAGCCTTATTGCCCTCATCTTGTTATGCCTGTGCGGGAGTATCAGTCATACCCCCGCATTGGTGTATTTCCAGGCGCCTAATCATGTCGCCGCCGCCACCTTTTGGTTTTATCACAGCCCCGAACACTTAACCTATCAGGATTACAGCGAAGCTGTGTTTCGCCGCCTCGCCAAGCTGGGTGCGCCCAAGGCCCGGGTTTTGTTAGCGCAACAGCTGCTCAAGCAAGGCGATATTAATGGTGCTCGCCTACATTGGCAGCAGGCGCTGGGCGATAATGAGGAATTAGGGGGCACACTACAGCTATGGCAGCAACTGGCCGAGACCTTGGCACAACGCGGGCAATGGCAGGCGCTGGGCGAAATTAATCAGGTTTATGCCTTACCCGATGAG
Source organism: Pseudoalteromonas sp. T1lg75 (assembly GCF_002964705.1). Classification (GTDB taxonomy): domain Bacteria; phylum Pseudomonadota; class Gammaproteobacteria; order Enterobacterales; family Alteromonadaceae; genus Pseudoalteromonas. The sequence goes on from NZ_PQCD01000053.1 coordinate 218,338, forward strand.
CTGGAATATCGCCGCCGTTTCCATCTTGGTTTAGAAGTTGGGCCCGCCGGACAAGTGCAGGCTCGGCAGCTGGGTTTTGGCACCGACTTACGACAAGTGCGGGCGCAATCATGCCGCTACAATTTGCTGCTCCTTGGTGACAGCCTGGCAGCCATGCATAAGTTGCAACAATTGCGAGGGCGCTACCTGGCTAATCCCGAGCCCGAGGCCGGGTTATTTTGTTTGTCTGAGCCGCAGTATCTGGGCGATACCCTGGATTGCCAATATTCCGCCGATAGCTTTGGTCGCTGTGACTGGCGCCCGTTAGCGCGCAAACCGAATAAGTTGCCGCCGGGATTTGATTTTATCGTCATGATGACGGGCGGGGGCCTGGCCAATGTTCAGGGCGGCATTATGCACCTGAGCGTAAGTGCCCCTTATCATGTGTTTATGCACGAGCTCCTGCATTTCAGTGGCTTCACCGATGAGTATCCGGCGCCGCCAGCGCAGCAAAGCGCCTGTGAACAATCGGGACGTGTGTATGCCAACCTCTTTGTCGGTGAGCAGGCGCCTCAGGGCTGGGTGCCCAGTGCCTATTGCGGGAATGGTCGTGGCTATAAACCCAGCGCAGAACAAAGCCTGATGGAGCAATCGGAAGTCGGGATGACGCCTTTATACAGAAGGCTGTGGCTAGCCGAGCTGGCAAGGCCTAGGAAGCATATTCGTTTTGCCGACTTATTTTATCGTCTCAGTGGCGAAACTCGGTGGCGTGAATATCGCGACGCACTGGATAATAAAAGTGACTCTTAGCCATGTCACATTGGGGTGTGGCCTAGATTTTTGTTAGGTAGGTTAGTAGGGTGTTAACCGGCGTCTAAGATTTAGCCGAATAGCCTTAGCGAGTCTAGACAAAGCCTGGGCAGCCCAGTATAACTGATTAATTATTAAAATTTAATTGGCACTGAACTAATCTTAGTATTGACGCTCTCGGTGTCTCAAGAGCCCGCCCCTTGCGGGGTCAAAAATAACAGTTTTACCAAGGAATTTGGTAACAAAAGTGAAGGTTTTTAAACTATGACATTGCTGTGGATACCCTTGTTATCCTTGTTAGGCAGTTTACTTGCGAGTTTTACCGGCAAATTGTCGCGCAATCAAAGCGCCGCCGTGACCGCAATCATGCCTATAATCTGCCTGGCGCTGGTGATCAGCATGGCGCCGCAGGTATTGGCCGGCGAAACACTCTACGCCAGCCTACCTTGGATACCTGAATTAGGGGTGAATTTATCCTTTCGCTTAGACGGTTTAAGCCTGCTGTTTTGTATTCTGATCTTGGGTATAGGTCTGCTGATCATCCTCTATGCGCGCTATTATTTGAGCGCCAACGACTCCATGCCCAAGCTCTATGCCTATTTAATGCTGTTTATGACCGCCATGCTCGGCATAGTCACGGCGAACAACATTATTCAAATGTGGTTTTTCTGGGAGCTGACCAGTGTCAGTTCTTTCTTGCTGATCAGCTATTGGTGGTATAACCCCGAGGCGCGTAAGGGCGCGCGTATGGCTTTGGCTATTACCGGGGCCGGTGGTCTGGCCCTGCTTGCAGGTTTGGTGCTACTGGGACAACTGGTTGGCAGCTACGAGCTGGATGTGATTTTGCAAAGTGGCGAGCTGGTAAAAAGCTCCGAGTGGTATCCGCTTATTCTGGTGCTGGTGCTCCTTGGTGCCTTTACCAAATCGGCTCAGTTTCCGTTTCATTTCTGGTTGCCCCATGCCATGGCGGCACCGACGCCAGTCAGTGCCTACTTGCACTCGGCAACCATGGTTAAGGCGGGTATCTTCCTGCTGGCGCGTTTCTATCCGGCTTTAGCGGGTACCGAGCTGTGGTTTATTATCGTTGGCGTTACCGGCTTAACCACCTTGTTGGTGGGTGCTTACATTGCTTTGTTTAAGCACGACCTCAAAGGTTTGTTGGCCTATTCGACCATCAGTCACTTAGGTCTGATCACCTTGCTGTTGGGTCTGGACACTCAACTGGCAACGGTGGCGGCGATTTTCCATATCATCAACCATGCCACTTTTAAGGCCTCCTTGTTTATGGCCACGGGTATTATCGACCATGAAACCGGCACCCGGGACATGCGCAAACTCAATGGCATGTGGCGTTATATGCCCTATACGGCGACCTTAGCCATGGTGGCCGCGGCGTCCATGGCCGGGGTACCGCTCCTGAACGGCTTCTTATCGAAAGAAATGTTTTTTGCCGAAACCCTGCACCAGCAGATGCTAGGCTCCATGTCCTGGCTGATCCCTGTACTGGCGACCGTAGCCGGTGCCTTGTCGGTGGCTTATTCGGCGCGCTTTATCCATGACGTATTCTTTAATGGTGAGCCAAAAGATTTACCAAAACAGCCTCATGAAGCGCCGCGCTATATGCGTGTGCCGATCGAAATTCTGGTGACCCTGTGTGTCTTGGTTGGTCTGTTCCCAGCATTTGTGGTGGACCCGCTGTTAACCGTGGCCTCTCACGCCGTGCTGGGTGCCGAGGCGCCGGACTATCACCTGGCTATCTGGCATGGTTTCAACCTGCCGCTACTAATGAGTGCGGTGGCGGTGGCCGGTGGTCTCTTTATTTACTCGCAGCGTAAATACCTGTTCCAATTCCAGGCCTCTTTGCCTAGCGTCAGTGCCAAAAAAGCGTTCGATGCCAGTATTCAACGAGTGGTGGTGTGGTCGCGCGAGCAAATCCTGCGTATTGAGAACGGCTCATTGCAGCGTTACGTCTTTATTCTTTTGCTCTCTACCTTAGTGGTGGCGGGTTTACCCTTGTTTGAAATGCACACCCTGGCTGGGGCAACCGGACTTAGTGAGATAGATGCTCATAATGCCATCGGTGCGGCGTTGCTGATGATAGGTGCGCTGGCCACCTTGATATGGCATCGCTCGCGGATGATAGCCTTGATCCTGGTGTCCGTGGTGGGTCTGATGACGTCCGTGGCCTTCACCCGTTTCTCGGCGCCGGATCTGGCCCTGACTCAGCTTACCGTAGAGGTAGTGACCGTGATGTTGCTGATGCTGGCGCTGTTCTTCTTGCCGCAGCGCACCCCGAAGGAGTCGAGTTCGCTGCGTATCTTGCGTGACTTAGGGGTTAGTAGTGCCATAGGTATTGTAGTTGGCAGTATCTGTTATGCGCTGTTAACGCGCCCGCAAGAGAGTATTTCCCAGTTCTTTATCGGCAACGCCAAAACCGGCGGTGGCGGTACTAACGTGGTCAACGTGATCCTGGTGGACTTCCGTGGTTTCGATACCCTAGGTGAAATCACCGTACTAGGCATCGCCGCCTTGGGTATTTACAAGCTGTTATTAAATCTACCGTTATTTATGCCGGCCTCGGACAGCGAAGGGCGTCCTTGGGCACGTGAACGCCATCCTTTGCTGTTGGCGAGTATTTCACAAAGCTTGTTACCGCTGGCGATTATGGTCTCCGTGTATATCTTCCTACGCGGTCATAACCTGCCGGGTGGTGGCTTTATCGCCGGCCTGGTAACCTCGATTGCCTTTATTTTGCAATACATGGCCAACGGCTCCAATTGGATCCGAGCGCGTATGGATATTAACTACCGCAAGGTCATCGCCTCGGGTCTGGCCATTGCCACCCTGAGCGGAATAGGTAGCTGGCTGTTTGGCCGTAACTTCTTAACCAGCTGGTTCGATTATTTCGATATCCCCTTGGTGGGTAAGACCGAATTGGCCAGCGCCATGATATTTGATTTAGGTGTGTATCTAACTGTGGTAGGCGCAACATTAATGATCCTTGCCAGTCTTGGTAAATTGACGGCAGAAACCCCGAAAGAAAAGGTTAATCTCTAATGGAACTCTTATATGCAAGTTGTGTAGGTCTGTTAGTGGCCTGCGGCATTTACCTGATTTTGCGCGCCCGTACTTTTCCCGTGGTGCTGGGGCTGACCATGCTCTCTTATGCGGTCAATCTATTTCTGTTTTCATCGGGCCGATTGAAAATAAACCAGGCTCCGGTGCTTGGACAATCCGCCAGTTATGCAGACCCATTGCCACAGGCGTTGGTACTGACCGCTATCGTAATCGGCTTTGCGATGACCGCCTTTGTGGTGATCCTAGCCATTCGTGGCCGTGCCGATTTGGGTAACGACCATGTGGACGGTCAACCGCGAGCAAGCCGCGCCACTAAGGGGTCGAAATAAATGCAGCATTTGATCACCTTACCCGTATTATTGCCGCTGTTGGCGGGCATCATTTTATTGCTGCCGCCATGCGGGAAGAACCTGGTATTAAGACGTTGGGTGGCCACCTTTATGGCCTTGTTTACCCTGGTTGCGTCGACCTTGCTATTAACTACTATCTTGGGCAGTGGTCCCCTGGTCTACGCCATAGGTGAATGGCAGCCGCCCTTTGGTATCGTCTTGTATGCGGACCCGCTGGCGGTGGCCCTGTGTATCCTCACCAGCTTTTTGTCTTTGGTGACCATAGTGTATGCCAGTCGTGGCGACGACAAGGCGGGGAGTTTCTTTCATCCTTTGGCGCATTTCCTGCTGATGGGCGTTAACGGTGCCTTTTTAACCGGTGACCTGTTTAACCTGTTTGTATTTTTCGAGGTCTTATTGATCGCCTCGTACGCTTTGCTGATGCACAAAAAAGATAAGCACACCACCAAGGCGGCGCTGCATTATGTGATTTTAAACCTGGTTGGCTCGAGCATTTTCTTGATAGCCCTGGGCGTACTGTACGGCGTGCTGGGTACCTTGAATATGGCCGATATGGCAGTGAAGGTGGCGCTGTTGCAAGGCGATGATATTTATCTAGCCAAGATTGGTGGTCTGCTGCTGCTTATCGTGTTTGCCCTCAAGGCAGCCTTGCTGCCCTTGCATCTATGGCTGCCGGCTACTTATGGCCGTGCTATGCCGGTGATTGCCGCTCAATTTGCGATCATGACCAAGGTTGGGGTCTACGCCATTATGCGTGTCTTCACCATGATCTTTGGCGAGCAGGCAGGGGAGCTAAGCGGTATCGCCAGCACCTGGTTGTGGCCTTTGGCCCTGGTTACCCTGGTGGTGGGTGCGGTAGGCGTGTTGGCGGCGGAAGACTTACGCCGTTTAAGTGCCAATCTGGTGATTGTGTCCGTCGGTACCCTGATTGCCATGGTGGCGCTCAACAACGAGCAGGCCACGGCGGTGGCCATCTATTACCTGATCCACTCCACCATTGCCTGTGCCGCCATGTTCTTGGTTGCCGATATGATAGCCCTGCAGCGCGGCAAGGTGCAGGATCGCCTGGTTAATAGCCGTGGCGTCGCCCAGCCTAAATTGTTGGGTTTCTGTTTTGTGTTTGCCGCCATCGCCCTGGCCGGTTTACCACCCTTATCCGGTTTCGTTGCCAAGCTGTGGTTGCTCGACGCCTCTTATGGCGCCCAAGTGGCCTGGGTGTTTTGGCCCATTTATCTGCTAGCCAGCCTGGCCACCCTGGTGGCGTTGTCGCGCGCCGGAACCAGTTTGTTCTGGCACGATCACCCCAATCAGGATGAGCAGTTTGAAGACAATGTCTACGCCGGTAAACGCCGTACCTGGGCCTTGGTGTTGATTTTGGCCGTGCCCCTGATGATGACGGTGTTTGCCGCGCCGCTAAGTGAGATGAGTAATCAGGCGGCCGCCGCTTTGCACAATTCTCAGGTGGCCATAGACACAGTATTTGCCTTGGCTAAGGAGCAATAACATGCGCTTACAAGCTCGTTATAAGTGGTTGCCAACGCCATTTCGTAGCATTTTATTATTCGCCGTGTGGCTGCTGTTAAACAACAGTGTTTCCGCCGGCCACCTCATTCTTGGCGCCGTGCTGGCGATTGTGATCCCCCTGGTGATTGCACCGTTTCGGACCGCCCAGCCACTGATTTTGCGCCCGGGCCTGGCGACCAAGCAGTTGTTTATTGTATTGTGGGACATCATTACCGCCAATGTCGAAGTGGCCTTTAAAATTCTGGCTCCGACCAAACGCTTGCGCCCAGGTTTTATCAAGGTGCCGCTGGACTTAGAGCATGAGCTGCCTATTACCATGCTGGCCAGCACGGTGTCGTTAACGCCCGGCACCGTCAGTGCCGAGGTGTATCCCATTCCTGAGTCCTTGCCCAAAGGCGAGGTGCCAACGCAGCGCTTCTTACTTATCCATGTGCTGGACCTTGATGATGAGCAGGCCCTGATCGAGACCATTAAGCGTCGCTACGAAGCGCCCCTTAAGGAGATTTTTCAATGCTAGAAAATGTATTACTGATGGTTTTTGCCATGATCGGCGTGTCCTTGATGCTTAATCTGTGGCGCTTGATCGTCGGCCCTTCGGTACCGGATCGCATCCTGGCCTTGGACACCATGTATATCAACACCATAGCGCTAATTATTCTCTATGGTATCGGCATGCAAACGCAGATTTATTTTGAAGCGGCGTTGCTTATTGCCATGTTGGGTTTTGTCAGTACGGTGGCGGTCTGTAAGTACCTGCTCCGTGGCGACATCATTGAATAGGAGCGGCTATGACTGAATGGCTTATTTCGGCGTTATTAATCCTCGGCGGACTGTTTATCCTTATCGGCTCCATTGGCTTGGTGAAAATGCCGGACTTTTTTATGCGCCTGCACGGGCCGACTAAGGCCACTACCTTGGGTATGGCCTTGCTACTGATAGCCGCCAACGTGTTCTTCAGCGTAGAAAATGGGGTGATTAATATTAAAGAAATCCTGATCTCCATCTTCTTGTTGATCACCGCGCCCATTACCGGCTATATGTTGATCAAATCAGCCATCCATCATGAGCTCAAGGCGAAAGATGGCACCAAGGGCATGGATAATATCGAGGACGATTAAATCTCCCAAGTCCCATCGGTGGCCGAGGCATCTGCGGCCACCCAGTTATTTTCCCGTTTCTTCTTACTCACCAATCATATTTATCTCTCACTGCTACTTTGTATCCTTTGGGCTTATCCTGGTTCGGCCAAAAGCGTCCGGCTGTCGCGAAAAAAGTGTCCGAAGCGGACACTTTTAATGTCCGCGGACAAGCGCCAAGCTTCACCTTTTTAAATTAAAACCCATTAAAAACAAGAAGTTATATTTTTACTTATATTGGCACGCTTCTCGTAACTAATAAACCAATTAGAAAACATACGGATAGCACCATGTTGATCACTACCTTAGTCTTTTTTACCTCGCCACTGTTGATGCTAGTGGCGGCGTTTATTATTGGTTTGATGAAAACACCCAACCTCACTAACCAGTGTGAGGCGTTACTATGATCCGCGATACTCAGGGGCAAGATATTCAACTAGCGGCCACTAAAAGCTACCGCAAATATTGGCTTGGAGCGGCGTGCGTGGCCTTGGTTGCGGCCTTGGCTGCCTACGGCCTGAGCGCCAGTAACGGTGATACCCAATTATCACTAAGCCGAGACGCGGTGAAAACTGCAGCCGTGGTCCGTGGCGACCTAGTTCGTGATATCGCTACCACAGGGTTTATTGTGGCCGCCAATGCGCCGCAAATTTACAGCCCGTCAAAGGGCTATGTACAGCTATTGGTCAACCCAGGCGACGAAGTGGCAAAGAACCAAACCATAGCTAAGGTGCACAGCCCGGAACTGACCAACGAACTTAAACAACAAGAATCAGAGCTGCAGCGCCTGAGCGATGAGCTATCACGCAAAGAACTGCAGATCCGTCGCGACAAGTTGACCCTGGCGAAAACCTTAGACATGGCCGAAGTCACCCTGAATGCCGCCGAGCGTGAGCACCGCCGGGCGCTGTTATCTATTAAGGATAACCTTATCAGCCAAATCGACATGGAGCAGGCCCAGGACGACCTGGCGCGCGCTAAGCTGGCCTACAAACACGCCCAACAAGAAGTTGAAATCGGTAAAGACACCTTGGCTTTTGAGCTTAAATCGGCGCAGGGAGATGTAACGCGCCAGCAACTGGTGGTGGATGAACTAAACCGCCGCGTTAACGAGTTGCAGATTGTCGCTCCCGTTGATGGAGTGGTGGGTAACTGGCTGGTGCAGCAGCAGGGGGCGGTGTCGCCAAGCGAAGCGCTGATGACCTTGGTTGACCTGAGCGCCTTTGAAGCCGAGCTGCAGGTGCCGGAAAGCTATGCCAACGAGCTGGGCCTGGGTCTGGAGGTTGAGCTTAAAATTGCCGACAACCGCGTGGTGGGCACCTTGTCGTCCATCTCGCCGGAAGTGAAAGAACGCCAGGTCAGTGCCCGTGTACGCTTCGATCAATCGCAGTTTGACAAAATTCGTCAAAATCAACGCCTATCGGCACGCATCCTATTAGAAAACAGAGAAAACGTATTGATGGTGCGTCGCGGGGCCTTTATGAACGAGGGCGGCTTGATAGCCTACCGCGTCAATGGCGATGTGGCCGAGCGCATTCAAATTCAAACCGGAGCGACCAGCGTAGCCAATGTGGAGCTCACCGCCGGCGTCGCCGAAGGCGATACCCTGGTGGTATCAAACTATGACTCATTTAAGCAGGCCGAGCGCGTTTTACTGCGCTAACTCCAGCTCAACATCAGAGGAAGAATACAATGATTAAAATGAATAACATCAACAAGGTATACCAAACGGAAATGGTGCAGACCCATGCGCTACGAGACTTTAATCTCGAGGTGGAGCAGGGCGAGTTTATCGCCGTCACCGGCCCAAGCGGCAGCGGTAAAACCACCTTTTTAAATATTGCCGGCATGCTGGAGCCCTTTTCAAGCGGCACCTATGAGCTCGATGGTATCGATGTCGGCAAGCTCAACGACAATCAGCGTGCCGATCTGCGTAACCAAAAAATCGGCTTTATCTTTCAGGGCTTTAACCTTATTCCCGACTTGAATCTGTATGAGAACGTGGAAGTACCCTTGCGGTATCGCGGCATTAAATCAGCGGAGCGCAGAAAGCGCATTGAACGTTGCCTGGAGCTGGTAGGCCTGGGCGCCCGTGCCAAACACCTGCCGCAGCAGCTTTCCGGTGGTCAGCAGCAGCGGGTGGCCATCGCCCGGGCTTTGGCCGGTGAGCCACGTTTTTTACTCGCCGATGAGCCAACCGGTAACCTGGACAGTTTAATGGCTCGCCAAGTGATGGAAATCCTCGAAGAAATTAACCGCGAAGGCGCCACCATAGTCATGGTGACACACGATCCTGAGTTGGCTCGTCGCGCGCCGCGCAATATTCAGGTGGTCGACGGTCAACTTGCCGACTTCAGCCTGTATCAGGGTGCGCCCAATAAAGAACAGACGGCGGGTGACATCGCCGCACGCGCAGCGGAGGCCTAATATGCTTTGGTACTATGTAGATTTAAGCTGGCGTTCGTTTAAACGCACGCCCCTGGTCAGTGCCTTGATGGTGATAGCCATTGCCATAGGTATCGGCATCACCATGACCACCTTGTCGGTGTATCACATGATGAGCGCCGACCCCATTCCAAGCAAAAGCGAGCAGCTATTTGCGCTGCAACTGCAAACCATGGACGAAGGCGAGGGTTGGTTTACCAAGGATGATATTCCCTACCAGTTGACCTTTAAAGATGCACAAAGGTTGATGACGGACGCCAAAGGCGATGCCCAGGCAGCCATGGTGCGCACCGGCTTTGCCGTGCACCTGGGCGACGAGAGCAATACTCCTAAATTGATGGACGCCAGGGCTACGGGGCGGGACTTCTTTTCCATGTTCAACGCCCAATTTATCCATGGCGGCCCGTGGAGCCAAAGTGATGAGGACAATGCGGTGAACAAGGTGGTGTTAGAGCGTAGCCTCAGCGAAGAGCTCTTTGGTGATGCCAACCCGGTAGGCAAGACGGTGTTTCTCGACAAGTTCTTGTTTGAAGTGGTGGGGGTGATTGAGCCGATTACCGAGCACACCAAATACTACGATTTGAATAACGGTGCTTTTAGACGTGCCGAGCGGGTGTTTTACCCATTTTCACTGGTCAAGGAGCTGGAAATCGGCACCTGGGGTAACAGCAACGGCTGGAAGCGTGAAATGGTGACTACCTTTAAACAAAGGCTCGATTCTGAAGTCATCTGGATCCAGTACTGGGTGCAGCTCAATAGCCCTGAAGCGAAAGCCAATTATGAGCAGTATCTAAAAGGCTATATTCAGGAGCAACAGAAAATAGGTCGCTTTGCCCGAAAAGACCCTAAATATAGCCTGCGCGATGTTAACCAATGGATGGAATACAACGAGGTGGTCAGCGAGGATAACAAGATACTGGTGTTGTTAAGCTTTATGTTCCTGGCCGTGTGTTTGGCCAATATTCTAGGTCTGCTGTTAGCTAAATTTATGCGCCGAGCGCCCGAGGTGGGCGTGCGTCGTGCCCTGGGGGCGAGTAAAACTCAGGTATTTTTTCAGCACCTTGTTGAGGTGGGGCTATTGGGACTCTTCGGTGGCCTGCTGGGCATTTTACTGGCGCAGCTATGTTTGTGGGGTGTCAGAGAAAGCTACAGCTATTATTCGGGTCTGGCGAAGATGGATTTTTTGATGCTCGCCAGCGCCCCCATCATTGCCATTGTCGCTTGTATTTTGGCGGGTTTACTGCCGGCCTGGCAGGTGTGTCGCACTAACCCAGCTTATTACCTGAAAACGCAGTAGGAGAGACCCATGTTAGAATTAAAACCCATGATCAACGCACTGCTGCGCTCAAAAATAGGGGCGGTGCTCTTGCTGATACAAGTGGCAATCACCCTGGCCATCGTCAGCAATGCCGCGTTTATGATCAGTGACCGCCTGACCTATCTGAATCAAGAAACCGGTTATGACGAAGAAGCGATTTTCGGCCTTAGTGTCAGCACCTTCGACCCCAGTATTAACCTGGTGCAGCAATATGCGCAGGATGAGCGCGACCTGCGCGCCATTGACGGTGTTATCGATGCCGCCATGACTAACTGGATGCCGTTGTCGGGCAGTGGCTCGTCAAGTAGCATGCATGTGGTGCCGGATCCCGAGATAGTACCGGGGTGCGGGCGGCTTACTTCACCACCAATGAACATATGCTCAATACCTTGGGCGCCAAACTGATCGCAGGGCGTAATTTCTACCCGGAAGAAGTGGTGCACGCGGATAACTACGATAAGTTGCCCAGTACCACGATAGTTACCAAGGATTTTGCTGAAGAGCTGTATCCCGATGGCTCAGCCCTCGGCAAGTCGCTGTATCAGGGCGAAGATGCGGTGGAAATTATCGGTATTATCGACACCATTAAAGGCCCCTGGCTGAATGACAGCCGTCCGGCTAACGTGGTGATCTTCCCATTCAACCTGTCTCAACCTCGCACCGGATTTTTAGTACGTACCGAGCCAGGCAAGCGCGCACAAGTGATGGCAAAAGTGGAAGAGATCTTATTAAAAAGCGAATCGCGCCGTGTTTTTTACGGCATCGAAGGCTTGGATGAAAGCAAGGCATCTTATCTGGCCCGTGATACCCTGGTGATGCGCATGCTGATGGTCTTGATTGTGGTGTTGGTGCTGGTCACTGCTCTGGGTATTTTCGGCCTTACCCTGTTCAATATCAGTAAACGCACCAAGCAAATTGGTACGCGCCGCGCTTTAGGGGCACGCAAGTCGGCCATTGTTCGCTACTTCCTCATTGAGAACCTGTTAGTTGCTGGACTGGGACTGGTTATTGGCGCGGCCTTGGCGGTCTTGTTAGGACAACAGCTAATGAAAATATTCTCATTACCTAGCTTATCTTTGAGTTTCGTATTGGCGAGTGCGGTATTTATGCTCATAATGAGCCTAGTGGCAGCATGGGGACCCGCACTGCGCGCTGCCAAAGTGGCACCAAGTATTGCCACGCGCTCAATATAATAACAACAATTCAGCGCGCCCTTGGGCGCGCTCTAGATTATGGATAATATGAAAAAGATACTGATAGTTGACGATAACCCGGCGGTGTTAGACGCCTTGTCGCTGCTCCTAGAGCTGCATGACTACCACGCCGTGACCTGTGAAACGCCCGCCGAGGCGTTACATATTGTGCGCTATCAGCGTATCGCGCTGGTGCTTCAGGATATGAATTTCAGCGCCGATACCACCTCGGGTGAGGAAGGCAAAAAATTATTTTACGACTTGCGCGACATTAACCCTCATTTGCCCATCGTCCTTATCACCGCCTGGACCGAGCTCAGTACCGCGGTGGAGCTGGTTAAGGCCGGAGCCGCCGACTATCTGAGCAAGCCCTGGGATGACCAAAAGCTGCTCACCACCATAGATAACCTGGTGGCCCTGGGCGAGGCGGCCAGTGAAAATGCCACCTTTAAACGCCAGGCTCAAGAGCGCACCCAGGTCCAGGAAGGTGCCGATTTGGCCGGTCAGGTCTTTGCCAGTGCCGCCATGCATCGGGTGGTGGACATGGCCTTGCAGGTGGCGCGCTCGGATGTGCCCGTGCTTATCACCGGTGCCAACGGCAGTGGTAAAGAAGGCATCGCCGAGATTGTCCACCGTAATTCTCCCCTTAAAGCCAAGCCTTTTATTAAGGTTAATGCAGGAGCCTTGCCGGCGGATTTGATTGAGGCCGAGCTCTTTGGCGCCGAAGCGGGGGCCTTCACCGGTGCCAAGCAAACCCGAATCGGTCGTTTCGAAGCCGCCGATGGTGGCACCTTGTTTTTGGATGAAATTGGCAACCTGCCGCTCGATGGTCAGGTGAAGCTGTTGCGGGTGCTGCAAACCGGCGAATTTGAACGTGTGGGTTCAACCCAAACCCGCAAGGTGAATGTGCGGGTGATCTCCGCCACTAACGCCGATTTGCTCGGTGATATCCAGCAGGGGCGCTTTCGCGAGGACCTGTACTATCGTCTTAATGTTATCGAGCTTAGCATTCCCCCTTTAGCGCAGCGCAAGGACGATATTGCCGCCTTAATCGCACACTTTCTACCGGGACGGGAATTAAGCCCTCATGCCGAAGCCATGCTGCGCCAGCATTCCTGGCCTGGCAATGTGCGTGAGCTGGAAAATGCCTGTAAGCGCATTGGTGTGCTCAAACCCGAAGGAGAGTTGCAGGCTGAAGACTTCGCGCTGCATCATGTCGGTGAGAATCACCAGGTTAAGCATGAACCGGAAAAACACGAAATTGAAGCGGCCATGCGTGCCCATCAGGGAGTAGTCGCTAAGGTCGCTCGGGAGTTTGGTTTATCGCGTCAGGCCTTGTATAGACGCATGCAAAAGTTTGGTATCGATTACTGATGATTATATTTCCCAAAGGGGCGGGTCGACTTATCTGGCAGCTCAGTCTGTGGATGAGCCTGTTTATCTGCCTGCTTGTCACCATCGGCGTCTTATTTGACGTATTTAACCTTATGCAGGGGCTGGTTCTGGCCCTGGCTTTGGGTGTAGTTCAGGCGCTCTTTGTGACCCTGGTGGTATCGCCCATAGCAAAAGGCTTACAGGCGGTCGAGTCGGGGCTGTTAAACTTTAAAGACGGGGATTTTTCAACCACCTTGGCCTATCAGGGCAACAATGAGCTGGGGGATTTATGCAGCCTGTACAATGAAACCGCCAACAAGCTGCATCAAGAGCGCCAGTGGATCTATCAACGAGAGCTGATGCTCGACAAGGTGCTGCATAACTCGCCGCAGGCTTTGCTGTTGGTGAATTCGAAAGGGCAAATCGTGTATACCAATCACAGTGCTCGCGGTTTGCTATTTGCCGGTATTAAGGTGGAAGGGGAAACGCTCTCGAATCTTTTTAGTGGCATGCCCGAGGCCATTGCCGAAGCCTTGCAACGCGGCGGAGAGGGTCTGTTTAGCGTTGATCAGGAGCAGCAACAAAGGCAAACCTGGCACCTGGCCACCGGCGAGTTTTTATTAAATAACCAACCCCATAATCTCTATATTCTAAAACCCATGACCCGGGAAATATCGCGTCAGGAAGTACAGGTATGGAAGAAGGTGATACGCATTATCAGCCATGAGCTGAATAATTCACTGGCACCGATTTCTTCCATGTTGCACTCCGGGCGTTTAATTGCCCAACGGGTAGACGATGAACGCCTAGAGCGGGTGTTTAATACCATAGACGAGCGCATCGCCCGCCTGAGTGAGTTTGTACAAGGCTATGGCAAGTTCGCCAAACTCCCGCAGCCACAACTCAGCGAATTTAGATGGGCCGAATTAATACAAGGGTTGGCGCAGCAATGGCAGTTCAAGGTCAAGGGGGAGTTGGCGGAGTTTGGTTATGGCGACGAAACACAAATTCAGCAACTGCTTATCAATCTGTTGAAGAATGCTCATGAGGCGGGCGGTGCCGCAGAGGATGTCTGGCTGAGCGTGGAAAGCCATGGACAGCAGGTGATTTGCGTCGGCGATAAGGGCAAGGGCATGACCGAGACCGTGATGGCCAGCGCCTTGGTACCATTTTATTCCACCAAAAGCAGTGGCAGTGGTCTTGGCTTAGCCCTGTGTCGGGAAATCTGCGAGGCCCATCATGGTGATATCAGCTTGCATAATCAGCAACAGGGTGGGCTGGTGGTGCGGGTAAATCTGCCCATGGTCAAGGTTTAGCCTTGGCCGTAGCCTTTGGCTCTGATAAAAACGGCGGGCAATTACACTTGCTCGCTCACATCGCTTGGGGCAAGCTAACCACATGATCCTTAATCGCCCACAATTATGAGCAATACCTTGTATATCACCGGTGCCGGCGTCAGTGCCGCCAGCGGTATTCCCACCTTTCGCGGTGAAGACGGCTTTTGGCGCATCGGCAGTAAAAATTATACGCCGATGGAAATGGCGACGCGGCGCATGTACCAAATGCGCCCGGATGAGTTTCTCGCCTGGTATTACCATCGATTTGCCAGTTATCGTAACCATGGTCCGAACGAGGTGCATTACTGGTTGGCGGATAAAAATCTGATCACTCAAAACATCGATGGTCTCGATGGCAAGGCCGGTAACCAGGACTATATCGCCATTCATGGTCGCCTGGATTTGATGACCGAATTTCACAATCAGGGCGAGCCGGTTGATAAACTAACTGCTCCCTGGGAGCAGGTGGATGAGTCGCGGCTAAGCCAATCCCTATTAGAGGTGTTTGCCATCCCAGAGCAGGGGCCGGTGCTGCATCGCTCGTTTAAGCCCTTTGTGTTGCTGTTTGATGAGTACTATACCGACCTGTACGGTATAGATGAGGCGCAGCGGCGCATGCTGGCGGCGGATCGCATGGTGTTTATGGGCACCTCTTTTAGTGTCAATATTACCCAGATGGCACTCGAGGTGGCGCGCAGCTTAGCCATTCCCATTGAGGTGGTCGACCCGCAGCCCACGCATATTCTGCACCCTAACGTCACTTATCATAAAATGACGGCCTTGGAATATATTCAAAAGCAGGGCTAGGGCGAGCCCAGGTTTTGGGCAAATAAAAACCCGGCTTTCGCCGGGTTTGGTAACATCACATTTGGGTGGTTAAACGCTTATTGATTCGCTTCTAACTCTTCACGGGTTTCGCGGATTTTCTCAATCAGCGCGTCAATCTGGTTTTTGGTTTCATCCGATAGCTCGCCGGCACCTTCTTTTGACTCATCCCAGGCCTTTTGCGCTAACTCTTTGGAGTCGGCCATCAGCTGGCTGAACTGAGTTTTGCCTTCTTCACTGGCCGCTGAGGCAAGCGCCTTGGTTTCAGCCATCAATTCATCAACTTTTTCAGAGAAGGATTCTTCTTGCAAGTTGTTGGCCGCTTCTTTTACTTCCTCAACGGCGCTGTCCCAGGCAGCCACCACTTCTTCTTTGGCCTCTGCGGCGCTTTCTTTGGCTTTTTCGCTGCTGGTTTTGGCATCTTCACAGGCGCTTAGTACGAATGCGCTGGCGAATAAGGTGATTACGGCAACTAGCTGTTTCATAACATTTTCCCTTTTTTGTATTACTAATGGGTTCATTATAGAACAAGAACTTAAATAGAGAATGAATGTTTTTACAGGTTGCACCGAAGCGGGGCACGGGCTTAGTGATTTCGCCCCGTTTTAGTACATCCAGAGTCCAGATAAAGGCGGTTTTAAGATGTAATCATATGATATTTAGGCTTAATTTAATTTGGCATCAAACCTGCGTGCAGAAAGCTTAAGCAATTGCAGCGAGGATTGAGTATGGCGATGAGTTACTTAAGCGTTATTGAGCGATATCGAGAACATTACGCCGATGTGGTGCCCTTATTGGAATCTTTAATACATTCGCTGGTTGCCCAGAACGATTGGCCGGGCAATGTGAATAAAGCAGTGGCACAGGTATGTCGGTGTTATGGCTTTGCCGAGCTGGTGTATGTGCTAAATGCCCAAGGCATGCAGCTCAGTGCCAATATTCAAGCCGATGGCCATATTGCTCCGGGCAGGGGCGTCAATCGTGCCAGCCGGCCTTATTTTATCGCCATTGCGGACAATCAATCCGCCGTGGTGATGACCGAGCCCTATATCTCTTTAGCATCGGGCAATTTGTGCGTCTCTGTATTAACAAGTTGCACCCTGGCAGAGCATAAACAAGGTTACGCGGTTGTCGATGTTAACCTGGTTAAGCTTATTGAATATATCATGGGGGATCGCTCCCGCGGCCGTTTTAGTGGTGCATTTAAAGTCGGATACAGTGTGATTGTGGTGAGCTTATTTACCCTGGTTTTAGTCTTGGTTTATAACGTTGGTATAGAAATAGTAGATTTACTGGCCAACCTTAATAATGTGAGCGATCCGCTAAGGCCGTTCGGAATTATTATTTTTATCACCTTAGCCCTGTCAATATTTGACCTTGGCAAAACCATTTTAGAAGAAGAAATCTTAATGCATAAGGATATCTTCAGACATAGCTCAACCCGACGTACCATTACCCGGTTTATCTCGACGATATTGATAGCCGTGTCCATCGAGGCATTGCTCACCATGTTTAAAGCCTCGTTAGGGCAAGGCGAATTTACCATTCCTGCCTTATTGATGATGCTGAGTGTTATCGGCTTATTAATCGGCTTGGGGATTTATGTTTACCTTGGTGCCAAGGCCGAATTAATGCTGGTGGAAGCGCAGCAGCGGCGCACAAAAGTGTAGATTGCGCAACCAAAGGCAAGTAGGGTAATGCCCTAGTTAGGGTTTAAATAGTTATGGGGGAAATAGCCAAGTCCGGTATTTCCCCTGTTGTTTAAGCCCAAATAGGGTTTACTTTATGAAACGAAGTCGCCAGCGCGCTCGGGCTGATACAGTACCTCGGTAATTTGTACTTTAAGGGTGCCACCACTGGGCTTAGGCCACTCAATTTCATCGCCCACGGCCAAACCAATTAAGGCACTGCCTGCCGGTGCAAGAATAGATATTTTTTTACCGCTGGTGTCCATATCTTTTGGATACACTAAGGTCAGTTCGAGTTCTTTATCCGTCGACGCCACGTAAAATTTAACCGTTGAATTCATGGTAACCACATTGGGTGGCATCTGCTCAGGCGGCAGCGCATTGGCTCGATTTAGTTCTTCCTCCAACAACTCAAGGCCAGAGGCGCTGTTGTGAGGCAAGGACTCAATCAAGTCATAAAGGCGATCTAAATCTAAGGTAGAAATAGTAATGTCAGGCTTCTTGTTCATTTTTCTCAGCTAGCAAATAAATGCCCATAGGCATACAGGGTATTTAGCCGAGTATATCTACAAAATAAATAAAACCAATGGTTATTTTTGATGTTTTATTTAAGAGGGTTTATTGGCTTTTTTGCAATATAAATATTGATTCCAAGGTGGGGGAATAAAATTGATATCGCTCCCTTTTCATGGAAACCAGTCAAGAACGTAAGGCCACAATGAAGAACGTTATATAGATGCCTTTGGCACTCGTGGCCCGGGCAATTCGCGCTCCCTGCAAGGGATTCGGCTGCTTGACCTAATGTGCTTAAGGCTCCTAATGTACACCTAGTGTAATCATCTGCTCCAACTAAAAATTTAACGATACGCTTTTTGTTTTCCAATGATAGAATCGCGCTCACTGCGTCTATTTTTGGTTTATTAAATTTAGCTCATCATGTACGAAAACATTAGATACTCGTTAAACAACCTGAAGAACAACAAGCTGTTCGAGCTGGCCGTGGTGTCGGTGATAATTATTTCCGCCTTAGAGATAGGAGCAAAAACCTTTTCTTTACCCGATGGTGCGATGTCTTTCACCAACATACTGGATGTATTCATCACCGTCTTCTTTTTGTTCGAAATATCGATCCGCTTCATCACAGATGAAGATAAAAAGAACTTCTTCAAAAAAGGCTGGAATATCTTTGATACCCTGGTTGTCGCGGTCAGCCTGATCCCCATCAATGACAGTGAAATGGCCCTGTTAGCGCGCCTGGTCAGGGTATTCCGGGTACTGCGTATGGTGTCGGTGGTGCCGGAGCTGCGGGTACTCATCAACTCCCTTATCAAAGCTCTGCCCCAGTTGGGTTATGTGATCCTGCTGATGTTTATTATCTTCTATATCTACGCGGCGTTTGGCAGCTTTCTCTTTAAAGACATCAACCCCGAACTCTGGGGCGACATTGCCATTTCCATGCTGACCCTATTTAGGATCATGACCTTCGAAGACTGGACGGATATTCAATACGAAACCATGGAAGTCTATCCCATGTCTTGGATTTTCTACCTGACGTTTATCTTCTTCACCGCGTTTGCATTTTTGAACATGGTGATAGGCATCGTCGTTAACGTAATGGAAGACGAACACGCTAAGGTGCGCCAGGAAAAGGAAGCGGCGGACAATACGCCAACCATCGACGATCTGCACAAGGAAATACAAGAGCTGAAACAGCTAATTAAAGAGCAGGGCAAGGGGCAAGGCTAAGCGCCTCTATCTCGGTGGGTCTTTTATATCCACCAATCATATATAAGACAGAGCCATCGGGTTTAAAACTCATCAATAGTTTGACCTGATGGCTGATTTTATCGCCTTATCTTACCTGTGTAATTGTACGCCATTTCATTCATGCACCTGCCTGAGCAGCCTAATCTGCTCTTGGTATATTTGTCACTATCCAAATTCCACGCAATAAAAAACCCCGTGCTTGTCAGCACAGGGTTTCTTTATTGGTGGAGCTGGGGGAGTTAAAGTTAGCTATGTAGTAATTTGTTTTTTATAGTTTTATATATTTGTTCTAGGTCGGTTTGTTACCTTGTTTGTTACATTTATGGCTAGTGTGGTCACAGCGTCTAATTTGTATCTAGTAATTTTTGACTGAGTTTTTCTAGAATTTCATATTGTTTCGATATATCTTTTTCCAGCTTAAATATTGTTTGCTTTAAATATAAGTCCCTATCTTTAGGTTTAGTTTCAAGACTCTTGGTTTTAGCTGCTTTTACATTACGCCTATTCTCTATATAAGCGTGATAATTGTTGTCAATTAACAATGCTAAAGTTTCGTTAATGCTCTTCCCCTCCACCTCCGAGGCGAGCTTGATGAGCCTTTTCCTGACTTCATCAGATATTGTTATTTCTAACCTATTCGTTTTCGATTTTTTATTTGCTCTATAGCAATGGGCTCTCCATGCATCAAGCATGTTTTTATATATTTCACTTTCGGTATTGAAGTGACATGCATTTTGATACAGAGCTTTAATTGCTAAACCTTTGTCCTGATGAACAAGGGAAGGCATTGGATACTTTCTTTGCAAGTAATCAATAACCCAATCCATCTTATTTTTTTGGTGCTTATCTTTATTAATCCAACTTACTAACTTCTGAAATTTACCATTCATAATCTTGGTCGTGATGCGTAACGTGACAAATCATGTTTATTTCTATATTGTAGGATTTATAGATGCTAGAGGTTAATTATGCAATTAAAATATCATGAGTTACTTATTGCATTGAACACAGATGACACATTGAAAATGGTAATTTCAGTCAATGAGCGCGTGTTTTTGAGTAAGCTTGTGACTCAAATAATATTTAATAATTCTTCGGCTACGGTTCGGCATATAGCTTCAACAACATCCACAAATTTAAGAGTTGTGAGTGACCATCTAAAAGCTTTAAGCGAAAGGGGGGTGCTAGAGAAAGTCCAGTTGTTAAACCTGTATTCAAGCTCTAGAGGGGCAAGGTTTAAATATCAGTTGTCGCTTCATACACAACAATTAATTTCCGAAGCAATGTCCAAGTCTAAGTTTCGCTATATATGTGGAGTTTTTCGTCAGTGCATTGAGAAGTTAAGTGTTGCAAAGGGTACTAAATCAAGTGGTTTGGCTGATGTGTTAGCCATTTTAGTAAGTATTGCAGACAAGCAGTTGTTGTTGACTGAGCAATCATTTCGGCTTTTCTCGCAAATGTATAAGGTAAAAAAGAAAGACCTGCCTCTTTATATAAATGAGTTAATTAATGTTGGCATCCTTCAATGTTTTGACTTATTTGAAACTAGTAAATCTAAACTTAAATATTGGGAGATCATCGTACCTTCAAAAAGCTTGAGCGCTAAAACTCAATTGGTTTTCAGTAAATCTAAAAGTGGCGTACCCGCACCACTTTTAGATTTGGTCAAGTTTGAAACTTCAGTGAACAAAAAAAATATTGATAGAGAGGTGTTAGGTACTCTAAACGATATGATGTGCCACATGTTGAGTAAAGAAATTACAACTGAATGTGAGGAGCTGTCTAGGGACAAATATTTATTTTTTGAAGATATTATCGATATGTTTGAAATCAGAACACAAGCAGATCGCAATGAATTTAGGGAACTCTTAATTGGTACGTATTCTGATTTTTTAGAGTTAAGTAAGCGAAGATTGAACAGTGATTCAAGCAGATTCATGCTATTAAAGCTCCACCAGTTTTGGGATACCTCCACTACTCACCCTAAGTGCTTTAGCTTCTTTTCTATGATCAAACTTGACTCTAACTCCCCAGAACACCAATTTACGAATACCCCACGAAATAAATAAGTTTTTGTTTTAAGGCGCAACGATTCTATAGGGTATCGCTGTCTGTAATAGATATATAGATCTACCCATCAATAAAAAAATAAACAACTGACAACTCCTATGTCATAAACCAATAGGAAAGCTCAGATGAATCAATCAAATAAAACACCTAAACACTTAACAATAAATACAGCTAGCTCTTATCAAGGTCTTAGCGTGAATAATAACCATGGGATGGTTGTTCAGTACTTAGATAGAACGAAAATCGTTCTAGATAATGCACTTCAGCAGTTTCCAAGAACTTTAGTTATAAATTTTGGCCTAAGCTTTCCTCAAAGTTGGGAGGGAAGCTGTGTGCACGCTGACGTAATTAATCGGTCAATATCCCTCTTTTTTAAAAACTTCGAAAGAGAAGTAGATAAAGTGTTAGCTGAACGGAGGGGGCAGGGTAAACGCGTTCACCCGAATTGCATTCGGTACGTTTGGGCTCGCGAGCGTGGGAGTTCATTAAACCCACACTACCATGTAGCTATCTTTTTAAATGCGGATTGTTTTAGGGGCACAGGAGCTTATGACTTAGCTAGCAATTCGATAGCTTCAAGTATTCAAATTGCTTGGAATAAAGCGCTATACCTTGATTCATTTCTTTCTTACGGGTTGGTTCATTTTCCTCAGAACAGCGAGTATCGAGTAGATTCAAATAGTATGTTATATCCAAAGCAATACGGTGATGTAATAAATAGGCTTAGCTATTACTGCAAAATCACGACAAAAGAGTATAGTTCTGCACATCGCAACTTCGGCTATAGTTTAAAGTAAGTAAGGGAGTGGGCGTATAGCCCACTTTAACTAAAACAAATCAATATCCCATTGTCGCCAAATATTTGCTCTGAAGTAAGTCTCGCACTCATATTTCAGCAGCCTTAACATATTGGACGAGTTTTCAAAATCACCGGTAATACATCCTGCTGAGAATTGGTGGCAGTTATCTAGCAACACATTGTAGTTACGTTTGTCATGAATTGCTTGCCGAGCCCTGTCTGCTGTGAAGTCGCAACCAACAGCATATTTGTTACGGCATGAAACATAAATATTTATGGCTGTAGTGCCTTCAACAAACTCATACGGTGAAACTACTTCTACCTTACCTTGTCCATTCAAATGAACAATTTGGCCATCACCAATATAGACACCTGAATGTTCTGCGTAACCAAATACCAAGTCGCAATACAAAATAGAGCCCTCAACTGGAGTGACTTGAACTCTACAACTATCCACGACACCTTCCACCATGTTTACCAGTGGCGTTACAAATGGTAAAAACTTCAACATAACGAACCTCCTTATAATTCCAGTGAAACAAAGTCATGATCGACTTCTTCTTGAGTGATACCGATATAACGAAGGGTGACACCTTCTGAGCTATGGCGTAGCATTTTCATCACACGACCAAGATCTTTTGATTGCTTGTATAGGTGATAGCCACGTGTTTTTCGCATTGAGTGAGTACCGAGTGCTAACTTGAGCTCGTGTCCTACTTCTTGAAATGCGTGAGTTACAGCTCTTCGAGAGAGCGGCTTAGGTATACCGAACTTTGTTTGATTACATCGGTACGATTGAAAGAGGTAATCGTGAGTAGGGTGAGAGGTTTTAATCTCGTTGATAATCGTGAGTGCTTTATCATTGAGTTTAATACTGGCTAACTTACCTGTTTTCTTTTCGATAACATGAATACGGTCATTTTGAATGTCATCAAACCTTAAATTTAGTAAGTCAGAGACTCTTAGGGCAAGGTTGATACCTAGTTTCCATACATGGGCCATTTGCTTACTAAATCGGATTTCTAGCAAATGACCTATCATACTGATGGTTTGGGGGTCTTTAATCGCGTGAACTTCAGCCATGATGCTTCCTTATTTGGATTTAAATGAAGAAAAAGAGAAGTAAAATCAGAAAGGATTTGTAAGTTACTGATTTTATTAAAGTGGCAGCTTCCCAAAATGTAAAAATGAGGAGCTGGTGGATTAGGCGCCTAGGCAACCATGTTCTGCCATTGAATAAACTGATTCTCCGACAATCAAATGGTCAAGCACAGGCACGTCAATAAGAGCAAGCGCGTCAGCAATTTTTTTGGTGATTTGCTTATCTGCAAAAGAAGGCTCAGAGACCCCAGATGGATGGTTATGAGCCAAAATCACACTAGCGGCATTGTTTGCTAGTACGGTTTTAACAATTTCTCTTGGGTAAACCGATGCAGCATTGATAGTGCCGTAAAACAGCTCATCCATTTCAATCAGTCGGTTTTGAGAATCAAGTAGTAAAACCGCAAATATTTCCCGCTCATTCATTCTCAGCTTACATGCTAAGAATTGCTTAACCTCATTAGGCGACTCAAACACAGTGTCTTTAGATAGCTTTAGGTTTAATACCGCAGCGGCTTGTTCAAGCACTTTACATTGCTCTTGTTTAGTTAATGTTGATACGTCACGCATAGTTAACTCCTTAGTTAGGTTGATATGCGCGTAAGTAATATAGAAGTGTAATTTTTTGGTTTGATATTTTTTTACATACCAGCTCCATGATGTGCACTAATACATCGGAGTAAAAAGATGAAATTAATCAAACTGGCAGAAGTGAAAGAGATTACAGGTTTAGGCCGTTCAACAATCTACAACTTTATTAAAGATGGGATTTTTCCAAAACAAGTTGAGCTAGGGCCTAGGGCCGTTGCATGGGTAGAGGAAGAAGTTTTAGAATGGATTGAAGGTAAAATCTCTGCTAGAGATAACGCTGCCTAGTGCAGTGTTATCTCTTTTTTATGCCGTGACGTTTTAAAAAATATGATAATGTTCGACTGCCCAGTGGAAGGTCAAGTTAAGGATTTAAAGCATAATGGAAAATAAAAGAATTGCGGTACTCATTGATTCTGAAAACACACAGCACTGCAAACTGAATTTGATAATTGATGAATTGTCGAGTTATGGACAAATTGTTGTAAAAAGAGCATATGGTGATTTTTCTAGTGATCAACTTAAAAATTGGAAAAAACCGTTAAACGAGATAGCGATTCAGCCGAGGCAACAATTTGCTTTCACCACAGGAAAGAATTCAACAGATGCCTTAATGATAATTGATGCTATGGACCTACTCTATAGCGGTAGGTTTGACGCATTTGCATTAGTTTCCAGCGACAGTGACTTCACAAGCTTGGCTACTCGCTTACGAGAATCTGAAATCCAAGTCATAGGTGTTGGTAAAACAACAACCCCTAAATCATTCAAGAACGCTTGTGATGACTTTATAAGCATAGAAAACTTAGAGCCTGAACTTAGCCCACAAAACAATAAAGCAATCGATAACGAAGTGGATAAAGAGTTATGGCAGCTTATGCATCAAGCTTGGCAAAATTATCGTGATGAATCTGGTTGGGCAAAACTAGGTGAAGTCGGTAAATATATTAAACGACTAAAACCAGACTTCGATCCAAGAAATTATTCTTTAAAAAAACTATCAGACTTCTTTGATTACTTTCCCAACAGATATGAAACAAGAAGCAAGAAAGGTAGTGGATTAGAGATTAAATTAATAACTAAAGCGAGTTTGAAGTGATTATGTTAAAGATTAAATGAGTGAATTTAAGGCAATGATTGTTCACCAAAACAGCGATTATGAGCTTTTTGTGTTTAAAATTGAATACTCCTAAATTTTCCCATATTCTCTCATGTAAAATTTTAATATAAGTGTGAACTTGAAAGAGCAATTTAGGCGGAAGATCAAATACTTACACTAAAAGAAGTAGGGCTGCAAGGCCTCAACAAATAAGTATCAGAATAATAATGGAATTAAATTCAATGAGTATTTTACAAAACTGTAACCCTAGACAAGATATCATCCAAGGTTCTTTCAATCCTGAAATCTTCACTGCCTCGATCAGTCAGGTTGCCTCCGCATACTCAGGAAAAGGCAGCGCGATTGATTCAATCTACACAGATGCCGAAGCGTTCTTCAGAGAAGCAACTTTCCCGACCGAAGGCTTACGCCGCGTCGTGCGGGATGTAATGGGTCGCCTTAATGGTGATAGCAGCAAGCCAGCTATTCACCGATTAGAAACAGCATTCGGTGGTGGTAAAACCCACACCTTGATCGCGCTAACACATCTCAGCCATCGCGGAAGCGACATTGTATCGGCCGCTGCAGATGTCGTTGAAGCTAAAGTTCTACAGCCTGCTGGTAGCATTGATGTTGTTGCCATTGCCTGTGATGAAATGCCGGTAATCGCACCCAGCGGTGAAAAAGTACTGGCATATACTCTCTGGGGAGAAATGGCAATTAAGCTTGGCGGCGAGAGCTTCTACAACGACAACATTAAAGAAGTGACTTCAGCGGCATTCCCAGGCCAATACTTTTTGGAGCGTATGTTTGAAGGTCGCAAAGTACTGATCATGCTCGACGAGCTGGCACAATACGCAACCCGTTATGAAGCTGCTCACGTAGGCGGTGGTGAACAAATTAGTGCATTTTTAATGGCACTTCTAGGCTACGCACGTACTCATAGCTGTGTCAGTATTGTGCTTACCCTTGCCAGCCAAAGTGATGCATTCCAAGGTCAAACCGGCATGCTGCAGGGGGTTCTATCTTCAACACTAGGCCGAGATGTTGATGAAGAAGAAGCTGCCGCACTAGCGCAGCGAGCAAGCCAAAGCATCATGAGTGTTGTAAAGCGTGATGCAACCACAACGGTACCTGTACGTCCCACGGAGATCTCTCGAGTATTGGCACGTCGCTTGTTCACTAAAATTAACGGTGCCGAAGCTTCTACAACCGCCACAGCCTATATGGAAATGTATAAGCGCAGTGGCTCGCAATTACCTGACACAGCTACCCGCGACGATTACAGCAAATCGATTGTTGCGAATTACCCATTCCACCCAAGTTTTATTGCCTACTTGACTAATAAGCTTGCCTCTGCTGAAAGTTTCCAAGGCACGCGAGGAGTCTTACGCGTGTTGGCCATGGCCATTCGCACTATTTGGCAAAAGCGCATGGAAATTCCTTTGGTACATACCAGCCATCTAAACATGGCAAACCCAGACTTAGCAGATGAGCTTATCGGTCGTACCGGCGCGAATGACCTATTAACAGTTCTCAATGCCGATGTGGGTGGTGCAGACTCAAGTAACCTGGAGATGGGCTTATCTGTTGCGCAAAACCTTGATCGCAACAATCCTCACCCGCAAGGTTTACCGCTTTACGAGTGGACCTGGAAAACCGTATTTCTGCATAGCCTTATCGGCCGTGGCGAAGGTCTTTCTTCTAATGTCTTCGGCATTACATTTGCCGATGCATTGCTTGAAGTGGCGATGCCTAATATCCCGCCATCACAGGTTGAAGCGGCATTAAAAGCTATTTCAAACGAAGCCTATTATCTACGCGCAAAAGACGGTCGTTTCTACGCGCATACTGATCCTACCGAAGCGCGTATCGTTTCTACGATTAAACAAGGCCTCCAGCCCGATGATGTTGAAGAGCAGCTCACGGTCGTGGCACGTAAAGTGGTTAGTCACAACAGCCCAACCTTCCAAGTGGCTCAAGATGTCTCTGCACCCGAGCACGTGCCTGATAAAACTGGTCGCCCTGTATTAGCCATTGTTCGCCTGGATGCAAACAAGGTCGATCCAACGGATATGACCACAACAGCTGGTAACGGTCAGCCTCGCTTAGAGCAAAACAACGTATTCATGCTGGTGCCAGAAACCGTTCAAGTCGCTGGCGATACTTGGAGCGAAGATCGAGTCAAAAAATCCCAGTACCGCAAAGACCGTTTAAATGATGTCGCACGCACCGTTATCGCCATGCGTCGCTTACAGAGCAAGCCCGAAGACTACGGCATGTCAGCGGCCAAGCTGCAAGACAGTGGCTTCACTGCCAAGCTTAAAGAGCGAGAAATGGCGCTACAAACCTCGGTTGCACAGGCTTACGACACTATTTTATTCCCAGGCGCTTCGGGTCAGGTTACCCAGAAAAGCATCAAACAAGCAGGCGGCGAAGGCGGCTTATCTGTGGATGAAGAGATTCGTCGAGTCCTGACTGAAGAAGGTGAATTGATCACCGCTGAAGCAGCAGCGACACAATCCATGCTGTTACAACTCGGCCAACTCATCTTTGGCAGTATCAGCCAAACCCCATCGTTGGAGCAAATCAGCAACCAGTTTAATCAAAACCGTCGCTGGCCAATTCTGGACAATCAACGTGTACTGGAACAAATCATTCGCAGCGGTGTAGAGAAAGGCCAATGGTGCCTGTATCGCATGGAATCAAGCGAATCCACCAAACCTGAGCACTTCCACAGCCGTGAAACCGGTGGAATTCCACTAGACGTTAACTTGTCCGAAAAAGGCTGGAAGTTGGTATCTGAGCAAGGTGCCAAACAGCGTGGCTGGAATCCGGAAGCCGAACCTGCGGTTGAGCAAGTGACTCAATGGGTTGAACAAGTGATGACTGAAGAGCCTTGCACCAAGGTCAAAGAAGTCATCGCAAAGGTTCAAGAAAAGCATGGCAGCGTGCAAAACAGCACCGTCTTGCAAGCGGTAGATAACATCGTCCAAACCGGTCGCGTGTATACCTATGAAGTGCGAGAGCCAAGCGATGAAGACAGCCCGAACCTAATCTATGGCTCTTCTGCCATGTTCCATCAAACGCAGGAAGACGACATGCTCGTTACGCCTGCAACGGCAGCAGAGAAAGGCTGGGTACAACCGGAAGATACCCGCTACACAAAACAAGGCCATGGACTTGCTATAGCGCTGCATAAACAGCTCAATAAGATCAGCTCCCTATACAGCCGAGGAGCAACAACCGAGCCCGATACTTTGCGCCTGGCTTATTTACATCTACCAGGCGGTGGCAAGTTAAATCTTGACCTAATCAACGCCACCAGCAAAGACATGAAGGCATTAAGCGAATTGTTTGAGGTACTCGCCGATTTAACAAGTGTAGGCGACGACAGTCAGGCAATGATAGACATTCAAAATGCACCAGAAGACTGTGCATTTTTAGATTTGGTAAAACAAGCTGATGACTAAAAAGAAACTGACGTTACAAGAGCTCTTCGACAAGACCTTAAAAAATCGCTGGCGCACAGCACCTTTTGTCTTGCGATTTACTGAGCTCGCTGATCACACCGGTACGGTTTTGGTGATCAAAGAACGTGTTGAAAAAGAAACCTCCGAGAGCGGTAAAAAGCTCGGAAGTCTGCGTGATCGCGGCACCCTATATGGTGAAAATTTAAAAATACTTTCGCCGCGCCTCAAGCCTATTTTGGAGCAAGTGGTTGATGATGGTGGCGTGCCCTTAGACCTGCAACGCTTTATAAGCCAAGAAGGTTTCAAGCTGCGAGATAACCTACCTTTAGATGAAGAAGCCGGAGCAAAAATTGCCTTGATTGTAAAGTTGCAGTCTCGCCTTCACAACCCTGACCGTCTTGAACTGCTCGCCCGACGAGTACAGCGATTTAGCCGCGAAGAGGCTGCCTATTGGCTAGGCCGCACTACTCACTACGGTGCCGATGCAAACCGCTGGGCAGTCGCTGGATTACGCACCATGCTATGTGGCACAACAAATAATGATGTTGGCATTACTCGCCAGCTGAACAAATTAAGGTAATTGAACGTTATGACCGATAGACGACTGATTGAGGCAGGCTTTCCTTGCCACCAGGTAGGTGCCGAAACCGCTAGGGAGCGCGGGGCAAGCAATATGCTGCCACCAATATACTACTTACATGTTTGGTGGGCGCGCCGCCCTCTGACGCCTAGTAGAGCCGCTATCGCAGGCTCTCTTTTACCTGAAGAAACGAATGTCGAGACATTTGTTAAAGAGCTTGGTATCGAAAAGCAAGTTGTCGAGCTAAATGGTGGCCAGTGGGTGCTCACAGGCAAGCTACTGGAACGGATTGAAAAATCAGGGGCTATCGAATCATTAAAGGTGGACGCTGTTGTCTTACGCGCTTTTGATAAAGAGCTTGCCAGAAGAGCAAAGAACTTGGAAACCATTGCTCTGCTTAAGCAACATTCGGTCGAGCTTGCTAACAACCCGGTATTACTGCGATGGGAGAAAGAGTCTCAACATCTAGGGCAGTTACATAGCGGTGAAGTATTGAGCATTAGACGAGTAATGGGTGACCCTGCTCACACTAATGAGCGGATCGAGTTTAAAAAACTACCAGAAGTTAAAGAGGCTTTGGGTGGCGAACTCAATTGGGACAATGATGATCTTTATGGCTACAGCAGAGCATATCAAAATGACCATCCAGTAAAGCCTTCTGGACTAACTGTTCTTGATCCCACGTCGGGTGGTGGCTCTATTCCATTTGAAGCTTTACGACTAGGTCATAAGGTAATTGCAAATGAACTGAATCCAGTAGCAACAACCATACTAAATGCGACTCTGGATTTTCCCTCGCGCTTCGGAATTAGCCTTTTGGATGAAATTACTGAGTGGGGATCAAAACTTGTTGACCTCGTTGAGCCTAAACTCAGTTCTTTCTACGCCACAGGGGATATTCCAAATAGCGAATTTAAAAAGCTTTCCATACATCTTGAAAATTATCCTGAATATATTGACAGTTATAAGAAAGAAGAAATTGCAGATTTTTTATATTGCCGGGAGGTTACATGCCCAAGCTGTCTTAAAAAAACACCTTTACTAAATACTTGTTGGCTATCTAAAGCAAATAGCGATGCTTGGGGTGTAAAGCCAATTCCGAAAAAAGGCAATAACGATGCTCCTTATCATTTTGAAACATACCAGTGTCAAAAAGGACTAGGTCCTAATGGCGAGAATCCCGAGCCTGGTACAGTTAAAAGAGGAATTGGGCAATGTATTCATTGCAGTCAGGCTATCGAAGGCGATGAAATCAAGAGACAAGCTCGGAACGAATCTGAAATCGGAGAATGGAAGGATACTATCTACGTAGTCGTAGCCACACGGACGCAACCAAAAATCAATAAGAAAGGAGAGTTGCAGGTATATTCTACTGGAGAACTCAAAGGCACACCTAAACTTGAGACAGTACGATATTTCCGAGCTCCAACCCAATCTGATATCGATATTTATAACATAGCTAATCAAGAACTTCAGAATAAATGGGAGTATTTTGAGGATCAGGGATTAATCCCAACAGAGAAATTGCCAGATGGTTCTAAAACCAGCGAACCACTCCGTTATGGGATGAATAGGTTTTCTGACATGTTCAATTGTAGGCAGCTTTTGGCACACCTACATATTATGGAGTCACTTCAAAGCTTAAAACCGGAGATTATCGATAGGTATGGATTTGAAAAAGCAAAAGCCATCATTACATACCTGCAGTTTGGTGTTGACAAAATTGTAGACTATAACAGCAGACAAACTCGCTGGATTACTCAGCGAGGCATAGTATCAGGAACCTTTGGTCGCCATGATTACTCCCTCAAATGGACTTATGGAGAAATGAATTATGTTGGAATTCATTCGGGTGCTAGATGGGGTCAGAAACAAGCTGCTAAAGCCTATAAAGAATTAAGTGGTCTTTTAGAAAGTGTACATAGCACATATCAAGGAAAGCCTCCTCTTCAAATCGTGAATGGCACCGCAGCGCATATAGAAGGGGTTGAAGATAAATCCGTAGATTTGGTGTGTATGGACCCTCCGTACTATGACAACGTTCAGTATGCGGAGTTATCGGATTTCTATTACGTTTGGCAAAAGCGAACTTTAAAAGACCTATATCCTGATGTCTTTTCAATCCGATTAACCAACAAAAGAGATGAAGCTGTCGCCAACCCATCGAGAGATGGTTCCGCGAAAAATGCCAAGGCCGAATATCAAAGGCTAATGCAGGAAATATTTGAAGAAAGTCGCAGAGTTGTAAAAGACAATGGCGTAATGACTCTGATGTTCACCCATAAAGCGCAAGACGCCTGGGAGACATTAACTAGGTCTTTAATTGAGGCTGGCTGGGTGATAACCGCATCATTCCCTGTGGAATCCGAATTTGGCTATTCAACTCATCAGCTAAATTTAGCTGCCGCAGCAAGCTCGATATTTATCACCTGCCGAAAACGCCAAGAAGTACAAACACAAGCTGCTTTTTGGTCTGGCTTGGGCGGCACCGGCGTACAACACCAAATTCGCTTTGCTGTAGAAGCAGGCCTTGATGAATTCAGACCACTGAAACTCAACGCCGTTGACCAGATGATTGCCTGTTACGGTCGCGCCCTTCAGGTATTAAGTGAAAACTGGCCAGTAATGGATGGCGATGAAGAAGTATCGCCTATTCGCGCCATGAACGAAGCCAGCCGAGTCGTTGCAGAACACCAGATAAAAGTGATTACGGATGGCAATATCTCAGTTGACGACTTGGATACTGAAACTGCCATGGCGCTGACCATGTACGGTATCTGGGGGCATAATGAGGCTTCCTTTACCGAAGTATTAAACCTGTCGCGCTCGCTCAATATTAGCCTCGAAACCCGCACCGGTGGTTACGGCATTGAAGGCCGCATGGTGGGTATTAACACCGAGATCAGCGGTCGTACTGCCGTTGCAGGTCAAGCTGCCGAAGACAAAGGCTACGCCGCACCATTAGTGAAAAAAGGCTCCAAGCTGCGTTTGGCTAAACCGCAAGAGCGCAGTGCTCGCCGGGTTGCTAAACCACAATCAGATTGGGATGTACTGCATGGCCTGTTGCTGAAGTTCCGCGAAGGTGATGTACCAGTGGCACGTGCTTATTTAGATGAACAGCGTGAAGGCAATGACAACATCATACTCGACTTGCTTGAGGTTTGGGGAGAGGAAGCCGAAACGCCAGAAGCACGTAACGAAGCCCGAGCACTACTGTTTGGCTTAAGGCAACAATAAGACTGGTTTGGAAGGAGCTAGGCGTCGAATGGGGCTGAAAGATTTTAACTGGGAATACAGTTATAAAACATCTCAGGTGAGAGCACCGGGAGAGCCTGCCGTAGATATTCTGCGGGAATTCTATGTGCCATTGTTGCAACGTATTGTTCGCTATGATCGGGTAGCTGGTTTCTTCCGTTCATCGTCGCTTGCTCTTGCCAGTCGAGGCATGACTTCTTTTGTTAATCGCGATGGCAAAATGCGCCTGATTGCTGGCGTCGATATGACACCTAAAGATGTGCAAGCCGTTATCAACGGCCAGCATGCCATTCTTGAATCGCATCTTGATCAGGAACTTACCGGTAAAGAACAATGGCCAGAAGAAGCTGAGCGTGGTGTCGAGTTACTTTCTTGGATGGTTGCCCATGGCCACTTAGAGATAAAAGTTGCCTTAAGGAAACATGCCCAGACCGGTGAAGCAATCAGCCTGGATTCCAGTGAAGATGGCTACGTGCATGAAAAATGGGCACTGGCATACGATGATGAAGGCGAAACCCTCTATGCCAGTGGTTCGTGGAACGAATCAGAAACAGCGCTGAAACGTAATGCAGAGAATGTCGACGTTGATTGCTCGTGGGAAGGTAAAAAAGAACGTGCGAAAATTGCCGACGCTGCGCAATCATTTGATGCAATGTGGAATAACACCCATCCTGCTTTTTTAGTTAAAGACCTGCCTTCGGCTGTGCGTGAAAAGCTACTGCGTTTTTCTGAAAGTATCACGGTTCCAGTAGAGATCGACAACCAACCCGCGGAGCTTGAGCAACCTAAGATTTCCAGTAAGGATGCATTACGTTTTACCGCTCTGAAATACGCACCTTTGATGCCTAATGGTGAATACGTTGGTATGTATACAGCACCAGTTGAGGCTTGGCCCCATCAAGAAGTGGTTGCTCGACGAATTATCGAGAACTTTCCAGCATCGCACCTGATGTGTGACGAGGTTGGACTCGGTAAAACCATTGAGGCAGGCCTAGCCTTCCGCTCGCTATACTTAAGCAAACGTGCAGAAAGAATACTTATAGCAGCCCCAGCCAGTTTGACGCGCCAGTGGCAACGTGAAATGGCAACCAAGTTTTATCTTGGGTTTGACCGAGTAACAGCATCTCCATCACCGCAAAGTGAATCGATCTTTCCTCTTGAAGAGAAAAAGTTTATCGGCAGTCTATATAGCCCTAACCTAACGATCGTATCGACAGGTTTGATGGCGAGAAAGGAAAGACGCCGATTGCTGGATCAAGCGGATAAATTCGATCTGGCCTTGGTGGATGAGGCTCACTATGCCCGTCGGCAAAACTCTCAACGTGGAACGAGAGGCTTTCCTCGTTTTAATCAGCTATATCAGACTATTGCTGATCACATGCGAGGCAATACTCACTGCTTGCTCTTGGCAACTGCAACGCCGATGCAGCTTGACCCTGTGGAAGTGAGTGACTTGATTCGGCTCACCAATCGCGTTGGCGCATTTCAATACGACCCATCATTAATGCTGGCTTACTATCGCCTTGTTAATGCGGTTGCCTCTGGCGAAAAGCTAAAGCAGGAAGAATGGGACTTTATTCGTAAGTCCGTCACGACAATAGAAAACCTGGACCCGAAACTTTGGCGATATCTTAACGACGTAGTCATTGATCCTATGTCGAAGATCTCGCTGGAGCAATGGTTAAATCGTGGCACGATCCCAATGCAACATGAGCTCGCCGCCTTAGCGAGACTATTATTTGCGGCAGCACCACTGTCTCGAGTGATGCAGCGCCATACGCGTGATTTGCTCAAAATTTATCGACAGAAAGGCAAGCTCAGCGCAAACCTAGCCGATAGAACCGTTATTCCAACACCCCGAATAACCTTTACCAAGAAAGAGGCTCGCGTAGATGGCCTGCTCGGTGAATATTGCGAAGGATTGAGAGAACAGCTTCTGGCTAGTGGGCTCAATGAGCCAGGTCAGGTGGCACTAGGCTTCTATTTAAGCTTCTTGCGCCTACGATTTGCATCCAGCCTTAAGGCATTACAACTGACACTTTCGCGACGTAAAACAAAAGTTGAAGCAACGCTCATTGAGCAACTGAAATACAGTACAGATCCTACCGATAATGAGGAGCTTCAGGAGTTACTCATTGACGGTGGTGACGATGACATTGACGCAGTTGAAATGCTGCTCAACAACAGGACCAAAGATGATCTAAGGTGGGAACGCGATATGCTCGACTCACTGCTAGGTGAGTTGGCTGACATCTATGAGGACTCGAATAAGTTCAGAGCGTTACTGACCGCACTCAAGCCCCGCATCGAGGGCAAGCGCATTAAGCAAACCGTAATTTTTACCCGCTTTCTCGACACCCTTCATGATATCCGGGAGCGACTACAGGCCAAATTTCCCGAACTACTCATAGGAACCTATTCAGGTGAAGGTGGGCATTACTACGACCCACATAAGAATCAAATGGTGGGTGTAGAGCGTGACGTAATCAAACATCGATTTGTTCAAGGCCATATCGATATTTTGCTCTGTACCGACGCTGCCGCTGAAGGTCTTAACTTACAAACCTCTGATCTACTGGTTAACTATGATTTGCCCTGGAACCCAATGAAGGTTGAACAGCGTATT
Organism: Pseudoalteromonas sp. T1lg75; assembly: GCF_002964705.1. Lineage (GTDB taxonomy): Bacteria > Pseudomonadota > Gammaproteobacteria > Enterobacterales > Alteromonadaceae > Pseudoalteromonas. Next base: position 252,753 of record NZ_PQCD01000053.1, read on the forward strand.
GGTCGTATCGACCGTATTGGGCAAACTCACAAAGAGATTTTTGTTCTCAATCTATGTTTTGCTGACTCTGCAGAGCAATTTGTCTATGAGCGCTTATTGAATCGTTTGGCTAGCGCAAATCTTGTGGTAGGAACACAGCAATTCTCAATGCTCCCTGTTAGTACGGAAGAGTTCCAAAAATTGGCCGAAGGGACGATGACTGAAAAACAGGTAGAACAGGCTGCAATGGACCGAGCCAAAATCCAACAAGCGAACAACAAGCTTATGGAAGTACCTGTGGAGGAAATGTTTAATGTGTATGTAAGGCTCAGCCAAACATACCGCAAACAGCCTCTGCCGGTTTATTTAACTGAAATTTGGCAAACCCTAATTGAATCAGAATTCCTCAAAGAAATTGGCTGCAAGCTGAGTGATTGTGGAAAATACCTTACCTTAAATGGCATTGAATCGATCGTTGATGGCTCTGTATTAACTATCGATAGGTCTTTATTTGATACGGGTCTACCGGATGGCTCGCACGTTTATTTCGCTACCTACGGTGAGCCCGTTTTTGAGCGATTGCTTAATTTCGTATTGGAGCAAATTGACGAACCAGTCTGCCAAGTTATTCACTCAAAGGAAGACAACATTGAATGTGCAGCTATTGCGTATTTAGATCATAACAACAGAATGCAACTGGCAACCTCTGTGAAACAAGCTCTCGCTGCCGATGATGTCAAGAGTTGTGAGGACCAAACTAGCATCCAACGCGCTCAATCGCAGATAGATAAATTCGCTAAAGACACTCACCGAAACCAAAGCAAAATCGCAAATGTAGAGAGGAACAACCTGCTTCAAGCAAAGGCTCAGGTGCTATTGAACAATCAGGTCGTTCGTTCATTGATGTCTTCCAAACTCAAAACCAGCAAGCTCGATGATAACGCTACGGTCATGCTTCGAGCGTTGGAAGAGCAATTCAGTAAACGAGATACGGCCGTAAGAATCAGTAATGTCCCAAGAAGCATGGAGGCCCCGCTGACTGCAGGTATCATCGATGCAAAGTTTCCTCGACAAGGCGACGGGCATATTGATACACCGGTGCTTATCGTGAATACGGCACTAGAGTCTCTTGCTAGAAGAGTTGATGGGAGTAAAGGTGGTGCTCGCAGGCAAACAGCCAGTGCGATCATTGATGGGATTCAAAAAAATCCCGAAGAGATTTGCTGAGCCCTAATTATGAATTAGCCTTTTCAATATGATTAGACCACCAGCACATCATCTCTCTGCGCTTTTCAATATACTCTGCACGGTTATATGCCCGGCGAACTTCGTTTTTGTCTAAGTGGGCAAGCGCGGCTTCAATAACATCTGGGTCAAAGCCTTCTTCATTTAATGTTGTACTTGCTAGGGCACGCATGCCATGCGCAACAAGCTTACCGCCATAGCCCATTCGCTTCAGCGCCGCATTAGCACTTTGCTCATTCATATGGCTTCTCGGGTTTCTGTCTGCGGGGAACAAATGTTCTCTGTGGGCGGAAATCGGCTTTAACATATCTAAGATTGAGAGCGTTTGTGGCGTTAGCGGGATTCTATGCTCTAAATTTTTCTTCATCCGTTCAGCCGGAATAATCCACAGTTCTTTGTCAAAATCAATTTCTTCCCACTTGGCACCGACCGCCTCTGACGGGCGAGTCATTGTGTGTAACTGCCATTCTATAAGTAACCTAGTTGTCCTTTTGATACTTGCATAGCTAATATCTTTCATCAACTTACCAAGCTCTTCAGGCTTGAGCGTGGCGTAGCTTTTTTTCTGAGGAGATGCGAAAGCGGCTTTTATTCCTGTCAGAGGGTTTGAATGTACAAGCCCGGTATTTACTGCATATGTCATGATTTCGTTTAGTCGTTGGCATAACCTTTTTACTGTTTCTAGGCTTCCCTTAGCCGCAATTGGCTTTATAACTTCAATGGTTTTTGGGGCCGTGATATCAATAAGAGGTGTATTACCTATTGATGGGAATATATGCAGTTCTAGAGAATTCCAAACATCTTCAGCGTAGTTGGCGCTTACTTCGGTTTGTTTTACTTTAAACCACTCTTCTGCGGTTAACTTAAGTGTTTGCTGCTGCGCAGCATATTGATTGTTTTTTAGATCGATCTTATGTGTTTTAGGGTCAATACCATTTCGAATTAGTTCTCGGTATTCGCTTCTGATCTCTCTGGCCTTTGCTAAGGTCATTTCTGGATACGGACCAAGACTCAAGTTTCGTCGCTTTTTCAAAGTAGGGTGGGTGTAATTGAAAATCCAATACTTACCGCCGTTTGGCATAATGCGTATTGACAGCCCTTGACCATCAGACAAGTTATATTCTTTATCTTTTGGCTTGGAATTCTTGATTTGAGTATTGTTAAGTGGTGTAACAGCCATATGTAACAAATCCTTCTGAGCATAAATGCTTTTGTTACGTTTAATGTTACAAAAAACATTGGATGTTACAAGTTCACTTTGGACTGTAATGGAAATAAAAAACCCGCTAAACCTTTATTTTATTGGGTTTGCGGGTTTTTAATGGTCCTTAATGGACCTTGTGTTGGTGGAGCTGGGGGGATTTGAACCCCCGTCCGGAAAGCGTCGACCTTCGGTCCTACATGTTTAGTATCGTCTATTGGTTAACCTTTGAGTCTCGGACGAACACGATAAACAAAGGCGAGGCCGCTTAGTTTTAGCCCTTCAACCCCGGCCAGGGTTTCCGTAGCGAGTCCGTGTAGGGTGACACTTCAGAACCGGGTCCACAGACATACACCGGAGAAGTGCTAGCGGGCTATTATGCCGCTAGAGCGTAGTTATCGTCGTTTGCGATTACTTTAAATGCGGCTTTTTTACGAGGCCAACCGCACCTCGACATGCACCTTAGGCTTCTTGAATCCCGTCGAATCCTAATCAGCCCCTGAAATACGTTTCAGTCCTTGTAGTATAACTGAGTCGGCGCCTTTACCACAAGCACGATATTAGAAATTGTTATAAATCAGGAGCCTTAGCCTAATTACTGTGCAAGAAAATGCGCTCTGCAGACCAAAAGACTTATCATCAGCCCTGTTTGCGGGTATCGGAGCTACTCCGAGGCCGTTTGCTCTTGCGCTTCTTCTAATTCTTCGACCGGCAAAGGCCAGCCGCCGAGGGCTTGCCATTTATTGACGATATAACAGAAGAGCTCGGCGGTGCGCTCGGTATCATACAGGGCGCTGTGTGCCTGAGAGTTATCGAATTCGATGCCAGCGGCACGACAGGCCTTGGCCAGCACGGTTTGCCCCAGTGCCAATCCCGCTAAAGAGGTGGTATCAAAGCTCACAAAGGGGTGGAACGGCGTGCGCTTAATTTTGCAGCGCTCAATGGCGGCATTAAGAAAGCCGTGATCAAATGCGGAGTTATGAGCAACCACCACCGAACGTTGGCAGCCCGCATCCTTTTGTGCCTTGCGCACAAACTTACAAATGCTTTTCATCGCATCAAGCTCGTCAACCGCACCGCGCAGCGCGCAAAACGGGTCGATGCCGTTAAATTCGATGGCCGCTTGCTCAATATTGGCCCCTTCAAACGGGGTAATATGCAAATGCTGGGTTTGGTCCAGGCTCAACACCCCCTGGTCATCCATTTTTAGGGTGGTGACGGCAATTTCCAATAACGCATCGGTTTCTTTATTAAAGCCAGCGGTTTCGACGTCGATAACTACAGGAAAAAAGCCGCGAAAGCGTTGTGAAAAAAGAGGTTGTTGTGCGTCTGCCATCTAATTACTGCCCAAAGCCGATAAAGGTCGGCTATTATGGCAAAAACTCGACGCGGCCAACAGGGCTAAGGAAAAATTATTCTAGTCACAGAGCCGTCTGGTAATGGTACATATATTGCTTGTAACTTTAGATTGTAATTTGATGTCAAAGAACCAGCGAGGTGGGGAAACCCATGATTAAGTATACCGCCATTGTTATGGCACTTGTGGCTAGCACTGGCGCTCAGGCGGCCATGCGCACTTATACGGCCGATGCCCAATCATCAACCTGGGAAATGGTTGAAAACTCGCGCCTGCAGTGTCAGCTTAATCATGCCGTGCCTTTTTATGGCGATGCAGTATTTCGCAGTGTTGCCAGTAAAAACAAAGACGTACGCTTCAATCTCGATATGGTGGTACGCCCTAATAACTATGATGTGGCGGCGTTAGAATCGGTGCCGCCAAGCTGGCGTCCGGGTCAGCAGGGTAAGGCTTTGGCCTCCATGGAGCTGTTACGTCAGTTCGATGGCGAGCTTAATAACGACACCGCCTGGCTCATGCTGACCGAGCTGGAAAAAGGCTATCATCCAACCTTTTACTATCAGGATTGGCGCAATGAGCAAGACCGCATTGCCGTGGCGTTATCGGCAATTAATTTCCCATCCGCCTATTGGTCTTTTCTGCAATGCCGCGATGCCTTGCTTCCCTATAGTTTTGAAGACATTGCCTTTACGGTGATGAATTATAAGAAAAACTCCAGTGATTTAACCAAGTCGTCGAAGCAACGTCTGCAGCAAATTGGCGAATACCTTAAGCATGACAAAGAGATAGAGTCGGTCACCATTGCCGCCTACACCGACAGTTATGGTGGCCGCTGGAATAACCTGGAGCTATCAAAGCGCAGGGCCGAGGCCATTGCCGAATATATCAAAGAGTTGGGCGTGGACGAGGGTAAGCTGGTTACCACAGGGTTTGGTGAAAAGCGCCATGTTGCGCCCAATGAAACCGTGATCGGCCGGGGGAAAAACCGCCGCGTGGTGATTCAGATTGCCAAGCCTTAGCAGGCATGAGAGAAAAGTAAAAAGCCAGCGAGTTGCTGGCTTTTTTGTGCTTACATGTCGCTTGCGCTCTTGGCATTGACCATGGCGCTGATTTCCGTCCATTCACCGCGTTGGTATACGGCGATGCGCAGCGGGTGGCCGGCAACATTATAAAACAGGGTAAAGCGATCGATATCACTGGTGATCTTCATTGGCTCACCCAGTTTATCGCTGTAAAACGCCTGTACTTGAGTGTCGCTAAGGCGAGTGAAACCGTCCAATACCATAGGGTACTTCTTTTCCACCGTCATGTGGGTTTGAAAATCTTCTGGCAACGGCAAAATAGATAAGTCGGCGTTAGCCTGTTGGCTGGCGGCCATTAACAGGCCCGCAAATGTTAAGGTTGCCGCTCGACGAAGCGCGTTGTTCATGATTTCACTCCATTTATATAAAATTATTAACCTGCGTTGTGGGGTTAGGGCTTTATTCGCCTTGTCCTTGCTAAGAGAATAAATAAGTTACAGCTCAAGCAGTTACTATCCCAGTTCAGGTTTATTACTTATCATATATAAAGTTAACCCATGTTTAACGAAAAATCATGTTATTTGTCCGCGTTTTAGGCCGCGGATAATAAATCGGGCCGGGTGTAGCGCCTGATCGACCCGTAAACTCAGTGGGCTTGGCTCGTCACACAGGCTCGCGACCAGAGCTTCGGCACAGAGAGGCGCACTGCATAATCCCCTTGCTCCGAGGCCGGTAAACAGGTGCAAACCGGTATACTCGTGCTGCAACGGCTCGGCTTGTTGCCAAACACCCACACCCAGTTGCGGAAAGGCCTTCATATACTCATGGTCCTGGGCATATTGACCAAACAGCGGCAGGTGATCGCTTAAGGTGGCCCGTATCGCCGCTTTCGCCCCGCTAATGCTGCCTAATTCCTCGGTCCATTCACTCTGGCCATAAAAGTCGGCAAATTGTTGCCAGTTGCTGTCGTTATCCTCGGCGCGAATATCCCGCTCTTGGGTGTCCTTGGTAAAGGTGGCGCCCATGCAATGCGCGCCCCGATTACTCGGGGTGAAATAGCCCTTGTGACAGAGCACGGTATTGAGCTTGCTTGACGCTGGACTGCTTTGCAGGTGTGACACTTGTCCGCGCACGCTTTGCAGTGCCAACCCCTGACCCGGCAGCAGGCTATCGCTGTGCTCACCCATGCAAATAAAGACATCGTTGAACGGGCCATAGGTCTGCTGCTCGCCCTCTAGATACCATTGTCCGTCTTGTTGGCTCAGGGAGCGGATAGGGGTATTGAAGTTGAGTTCATGTGCCACCTTTTGACAGGCGGCATTCGTTAGCGCCTGTACCAGTTGCGGTGGGCTCAACCAGCCGCCTTGGGGGATAAACAGACCGCCATAAGGAATATCCACGGCGGCTAATTTGCTGGCCTGCTCGGCATCCACTTCATGGATAAGCCAGCTTGGCCAGTTATCCTTGGCCACCAGGTTAGCATGACGTTTGCGCATTTCCTCTTTTACGCCTTGTAACAAGACGCCGCACCATTGATGGTCGAAGGCATAGCCATCGGCCAGCAACTGCTCATAAAGGCGTTTGGCGTAGATAAAGCTATGAGCGAAGAATTCGCTTGAGGGTGACACATCCGCCTGCAGGTGCGGGTAGAGGGCTCCTTGATTATTGTGCGAGGCTCCCTGGGCCAAATCGCCATCGGCACAAAACAAGGTGGCGGCTATATTACGGGCGCTAAGGCGATGCAACAACAGGCTGCTGGCGATGCCGCCGCCGATAATGGCGACCTTATTTAAGGTGCGAGCCTGGCGTTGATAGGGAGCTGGGTAGTTGGCCTGTGCGGTAGGTGTAGTCAGCTGACCGACGATCATCTCCCGTTTACGACCATAGCCTTTTACTTTTTGTACCTCAAAGCCGGCATCCTTCAAGCCGCGACGGACAAAACCGGCTGCGGTAAAGGTGGCAAAGGTGGCCTGCTCGCGGCCTAAGTGGGCCATGGCATCGAACAGGCTCTGCTGCCACATATCCGGGTTTTTGCTCGGTGCAAAGCCGTCTAAAAACCAGGCGTCGACCAGTCCGGCGCTGCCATAATTAAGCTGTGTTAAGGAGTCTTGTACATCGCCTATCCATAAGTCCAGGGTGACCTTATCGAAATGCAAACGATGGCAACCGGGCAGGGCATCCGGGTATTGGGCCAGCAGTTGCTCGGCGAATTGGCTCAACTGTGGCCAGTTATTCAGGGCCTTGGCCAGGTCTTCTTTGCGAATGGGAAATTTTTCAAAGGAGATAAAATGCAGGCGTTCAGCCTTTTTATCGGCACACTGGCTAAAGCGATGCCAGGCGTTAAGAAAGTTTAGGCCGGTGCCAAAACCGGTTTCGGCAATCACAAAATGTTTGCGCGGGTGCGTTTTTAATCTCTCATCTATATGATTATGCTGATAAAATACAAAATCAGATTCGGCCAAGCCGTCTTCGTTGGAAAAATAAACATCGTCAAAGGCATCGGCAACCGGCGTGCCGGTGTCATTAAAATGGATAGTCGCGTGGGTGATCATGAAGACTCAAGGCTTAACAGTTTGGCCACTATTTTAGCGTCTTTAAAGCGGCACGTATATTGTCACCAAAAGATCATCGCGACACGCTTGAAAAATTCAGAGTACAGATGTACGCTGGAATGACCACTTCGTAGGAAGTTTCCGCGTACACTACACGCAATTTAGGAATAAGCAGGGTAAATTCTCATGAGAAGAGCCGTAATTACGGGTATCGGTGTGGTTTCAAGCATCGGTAATAATAAAGAAGAAGTATTAGAGTCTTTAAAAACGGGCAAAAGCGGCATCGCTTTTAACCCGGAGTTTGCTGAATATAACCTTCGCAGCCAGGTTTCTGGCAGCATAGATTTAGATGTAAAAGAGCACGTTGATCGCAAAGCATTCCGTTTTATGGGTGATGCGGCGGCTTATGCTTATATCTCAATGGCACAGGCGATTGCCGATTCTAAACTATCGGATGAGCAAGTATCTAACGAGCGCACTGGCCTTATCGTTGGTTCGGGCGGTGGTTCATCTAAGTACCAGGTTGAAGCGGCGGATACCCTGCGTGAAAAAGGCGTTAAGCGTGTAGGTCCTTACATGGTTCCTCGTACTATGGCGAGCACCACCTCTGCGTGTTTGGCCACTCCTTTTAAAATTAAAGGCGTTAACTACTCAATCAGCTCGGCCTGTGCCACATCTGCACACTGTATCGGTCACGCGGTTGAGCAAATTCAGCTGGGTAAACAAGATGTGATCTTTGCCGGTGGTGGTGAAGAGCTACACTGGACCCTGGCAATGGAATTCGACGCCATGGGTGCCTTGTCTACCAAGTACAATGAGACTCCTGAAAAAGCATCACGTACCTATGACGCTAACCGTGACGGTTTCGTTATCTCTGGTGGTGGCGGTATCGTGGTTGTTGAAGAGCTAGAGCATGCCCTTGCTCGTGGCGCGCACATCTACGCTGAAATCACAGGTTACGGTGCCACGTCTGACGGTTACGACATGGTAGCCCCTTCGGGTGAAGGTGCGGTACGTTGTATGCGCCAGGCCATGCAAGACCTAGACACGCCGGTTGATTACCTGAACACGCACGGCACTTCGACACCTGTGGGTGACGTAAAAGAGCTGGGTGCGATTCAAGAAGTATTCGGTGGTAACTCACCTGCTATCAGTGCAACCAAGGCGATGACGGGTCACGCCCTAGGCGCGGCAGGTGTACACGAAGCGATTTACTCACTGCTAATGCTTGAGAACAACTTCGTAGCGCCGTCTATCAATATCGACGAGCTGGATGAGCAGGCACAAGGCCTAGACATTGTGACCGAGCGTCGTGATGTTGAGCTTAACACCGTGATGTCTAACAGCTTCGGTTTTGGTGGCACCAACGCGACCTTGGTAATGAGCAAGTACAAAGCTTAATACCGACCTGAGTTTGCAGAAAAAGCCACGCAATTGCGTGGCTTTTTTGCTTTGTGGCAGCAGCATGATTAAAATAGCGCTCCGCCGTTGTTGCTAGGATAAATAATGAAAATATTAGCAGACCAAAACATGCCCCTTGTGGATGCCTTTTTTGCCCCTCTGGGCGAAATTGAGCGATTCGATGGCAGGGCCTTGACTCCAGAAATGGTCAAGGATGCGGACGTATTACTGACGCGCTCGGTGACCCAGGTTAATGCTGCGTTATTGGCGCAAAATACCAGCTTAAAATTTGTCGGCACCGCCACCATAGGCGTGGATCATATAGATCAAAACTACCTGGCCGAGCGCCAGGTGCCTTTTGCCAGTGCCCCAGGCTGTAATGCGGTGGCCGTAGCCGAATATGTGCTCAGTGCGGTGTTTGCCCTGGCGCAAGAGCAGCATTTCTCGGTGTTCGACAAAACCATCGCCATTGTTGGTGTGGGCAATATCGGCCAGTGTCTGGCGGATAAACTCGCCGCTATCGGTGTGAAAACCCTGTTGGTCGACCCACCACGGCAGGCGCGGGTGATGCCGGTGACTGGCACAGCCTGGAGGCGGCGTTAGCCGAGGCCGATATCATCACCTTTCACGTGCCTCTGGTTAAAGACGGTGAGCATTGCACCTATCATTTACTCGATAAGCAGCGCATTGATGCTCTGGCCGAGGGTAAAATTGTGATCAACGCCAGTCGTGGCGATGTTATCGATAATCAGGCCCTGTTAGTGCGTCAACAAGCCCAAGATGATTTATGTTTGGTCTTGGACGTGTGGGAAAACGAGCCGGACATACTCGAAGACTTGTTGCCCTATGTGGAGTTGGCCTCGGTGCATATTGCCGGACACACGCTAGAAGGCAAGGGCCGTGGCACCTTGATGCTGTATCAAGCCCTGTGCCAGCACCTGGGTCTAACACCTAGCAGTGATTTAGCGCAGCACTTACCGACACCAAGCCTAGCTCAGCTCACTCTGAGCGAGAGTTGGAGCAAGGAGGAGCTAGGCGCCCTGGTTCACCTAATTTACGATGTGCGTCGTGATGACGCCATTTTACGTGCACAACTGCATAGCCACGGCTTTGATCTGTTGCGCAAAACCTATCCGGTTCGCCGCGAGCTCAGTACCTTGACGCTCGGTGGCAACAACCCTTACCTGAGCGCCTTGGCAGCGTTTGGGTTTAGTATTTAACGCCTTGAGGAAGACACATGTCGCAAAAATATAATGTCGCGGTATTGGGCGCCACTGGTTTAGTGGGCCGTCAAATCATAGAGACCTTGGCGGAAAGAAAATTTCCGGTTGACCAACTGTTCCCATTGGCCAGCAGCCGTTCGGCGGGTGAAGAGATTGAATTCAACGGCGAAACCATTGAGGTGCTAGATGTTGAGCAATTCGACTTTGCCAATGCGCATATCGGCTTGTTCTCAGCCGGTGGCAGTGTTTCTGAAAAATACGCGCCTATCGCCGCCGAAGCTGGTTGCGTGGTGATCGACAATACCTCACAGTTTCGTTACGACTATGACGTGCCCCTGATTGTGCCAGAAGTGAATGCGGCGAGTCTGGCGGACTTTCGTAACCGCAATATTATTGCCAACCCAAACTGTTCAACCATTCAGATGCTGGTGGCACTTAAGCCTATCTATGATGCCTATGGCATTGAGCGTATTAACGTCTCTACCTATCAGGCGGTGTCGGGTGCCGGCAAAGAAGCGGTTGACGAGCTGGCAAAACAAACCGCTAATCTGATGAACGGCCGTCCTCTGGATAATCAAGTCTTCATCAAGCAGATGGCGTTTAACGTGATCCCGCAAATCGATGCCTTTGAAGATAATGGCTATACCCGTGAAGAAATGAAGATGGTGTGGGAAACACAGAAGATCCTGGGTGATGAAACAGTGATGGTAAACCCAACCGCGGTACGTGTGCCTGTGTTCTTCGGTCATGCCGAGGCCATTCATTTAGAAACCCGTATGCCGGTGGACATTGAGCACGTTAAGCAGTTATTACAGGATGCGCCGGGTGTGGAGCTTATCGAAGACGAGCATGATTACCCAACGCCGGTTTCCGATGCCAGCGGCAACGACAGCGTGTATGTAGGTCGTGTCCGCCAGGATATCTCCCATCCCCATGGTTTAAATCTGTGGGTGGTGAGTGATAACACCCGTAAAGGGGCGGCAACCAACAGTGTACAGATTGCCGAAGAGCTGATTGCTCATTACCTCTAAACTGTGTCTAAAAAGAGAGCGGCCAATGGCCGCTTTTTTTATACATATCAACTGCTTCGATATACCTTGAAATTGCTACCTTGGCCGTGGATATTCACCCATATCTGGTTTATAGTTTGCTGGTGGAATAATACTTGCTATAAAACGCAATAAAGCTCAAAAATAATAACGAATCGTCAAAAAATGCTCGTTTGCCCACGGTCCTGCAAATACAGCACTTAACGTTAGTAAAGGAAAAGCATGCGCTCTCTAGTTACCCTGTTTTTTTTACTCCTAGCCCTGAGCCATGGGGGTGCCAGTGCGCAAAGCACCGAAATTCGCGGCCCCAAAGGGGTTGATAATAGCGAGCAAGGTCGCGCTATCGGTCCCATCAAACCCAGCGATACGCTGTGGCGTATCGCTGCCAAGGTGCGCCCGGACAATTCGGTGACCATGTACCAGGTTATGGTCGCGCTGTATGAAAAGAATCCAAATTCCTTTTTAGATAACAACCTCAATCACATGCGTGACGGTGCTTACTTACAGATACCGTCAATGAGGGAAATTCGCACCGTTGATCCGCAGCAGGCCAAGGCCAAATCGGAGCTGGATGACAAGCTGTGGGCCGGCCTTAAAACCGCCTCCGCGGCAGGTAACAAGGCGGGGGCCAGCGCCACTTCGACTACCACAGACAAGCAAGCGAGTGCCGCGCGTCAACGGCAAACGGCCCTAGCAAAACAAGAATTGGAATTAGAACTGGAGCGGCTGAAACAGCAGCAAAATGAGCGCTTAATCGAACTACAACAGCAGCTTAGCGCTTCGGTAAGCAATGCGGAGTCGATCTTGGCGGACAATGATCGTCTGCGAGCACAATTGCAGAAGATCACCGAACAGCTCACCCAGGTTAAGGCGCAACTCGATGAAAAAGATGCCGAGTTGCAGCAACAGCTACAGCAATTTATGGCCGAACGTAAGGCCATGGCGCGGCAACAGCAAATTCAACAAGAGCAAAATGCCGGCTGGTTTAACGCCCTGCCGGGTTGGTTGAGTTTACTGTTAATGATGACCTTACCGGCGCTAGCCATTTTGGCGCTGGTGGTGGTGTTCTTGAAAAAGCGCAACCAGGACGAGGATTCAAAGCCGGTCGCCGAAGAGCCCTTGATGGACATGTCACAGCCGATTGCAGCGACTAGGCCTACGAGTGGATTGGACGAGCTGGATTTGTCGAAGGGCGACGATACCCTGGAAGACTTGCCGCTCGATGACACTCTTGAGGAACGCCTGGATGACTTCCTTGATGAGCCCTTAGACGAGCCTCTGGATGACCCTTTAGACCAGCCGTTGGAAGACCCTTTGGAGGACCCCTTAGGGGACATGTTCGCAGAGCAGGGTATCCAGCTTGATGAGGGCAGCGATGATACCCTCTACGACGACAATGATGACGGCAAGAGTATAGACTCCTTGCTAGAACAAGATGAGTTAGATGATCTGCTTGCCGATGACGATCTGCTTTTTGGCGATGATGGCAAAAAAGACATTAGCCCGGAGGAAGCGGTCCTTCAGCAGAATTTTGATTTGCCCAGCGACGATATGGAGGCGCTGAGTGATGACGAAATTGATGACTTGTTTGCGACAGAAGCGCCTAGCAGTGTGGAGCCTGCTCTTGATGACTTGCTTGATACGCTACCGGAAGATTTACCCGAATACTCGGATGAGCGAGAAAATGAGGTATTACCCGAGGACGTATCTGAGCTTTCAGCCGAGCCGTCAGCCGAACTTTCAGCCGAACTTCTACCTGAAGATCTACCTGAACTCTCGGGTGAGCAGGAAAATGAGGTAGCCAAAGTAGTAGAAGACGTCGCGGATGAATTCGATATCGATGATCTACTTGACGAAGTTCAGGACGAACAAGATGAGTCTGTGGCCGAGCCTTCAGCCGAGCCTTCTGCCGAGCAATCAGATGAACTTTCAGTGGAACTTTCAGCCGAACTTCTACCTGAAGATTTACCTGAGCACTCAGCCGAGCAAGAAAATGAGGTATTACCCGAGGACTTGCCTGAACTTTCAGCCGAACTTTCAGCCGAACTTTCAGCCGAACTTCTACCTGAAGATTTACCTGAGCACTCAGCCGAGCAAGAAAATGAGGTATTACCCGAGGACTTGCCTGAGCTTTCAGCCGAGCATTCTGCCGAAGTAGTAGAAGAGGTTGCGGATGAGTTCGATATCGATGATTTGCTGGATGAGGTTCAGCAAGGCGACGACACGCTTGATGAACTCGAAGAGGAAGGCTTAAGTGAGCTTGATGAAGCTGAACCCACCAAGCAATCTGCACAGCTACTTGAGGATGAATTGGACGAGGCGCTGGCACTGAGCGACGATTTGGATGCGGGGGACGATCCACTGGCGCAGCTGGACGGGCCTCTAGCGGAAGAAGACAGTGGCGACGCCAGCATGCCTTCAGCCGAGCTTTCAGTCGAGACCTCAAATACAGCCCTATCCGGTGACAATTTAGCCGAGTCAGCGGCATCTCTCGATGCTGTTGACGCAGACTTAGACATCGACCTGGGTGATGATCCCTTGTTGGCGGACGACGACCTCGAATCGCAAAGTAACGCCGACCTTCTTAGCGAACAAGTCGACTTGGGTGATGTGAACAATCCCAGCGCACAGCTTGAGGATTATCCCGAACTGGAAATGGATGAGCAGTTCAGCAGTGCCACCGAGCAGCAGCTGAGCGAGGCGATGGCCGACGCCGATGAGTTTGATATAGATGCCATGTTGGCCGCCGAGTATGATGAAGACTCGGCCCTGGATGATGAGCAACTGGATGAAGACTTTCTTGCCGACCTGAGCGAGACGGACTTCGATGCCATGCTCGACGAATTGGCGGAGTCGCCGGCTCAGTCACAGGAACACTCGCCGGAGCGGGATGATATTGCCGGTGATTTAGACCTTCAGGCACTGTTGCATGACGGTGATAATGAACTGGCTGACCTTGAAGAAGCCGCGGATGCAGCCCAAAACACAAATGATGCCCAGCCGGCAGAGGTAACGCCTGAAGCGGTCACCGACAGTGAGGGCAATTATGTGGACATCGATGAACTATTGGCGCAAAGCGATGACGCCGAGCTCGATGATGAGCCCTATAAGGATGCCAATATGGATGTGGGCCTGGGTGAGTTCGATGATTTGCTGGAAGATACACCGAAAACCGATGTCGATACCGAAGACGGTGGCTACAGCGCCAAGCTGGATCTAGCTCGTGCCTATTTGGAAATTGATGATGTCGACTCGGCACTGGAGGCCTTGCAGGAGGTGCTTGATAACGGCCCGCAAACCTTGCAGCAAGAAGCGCAGGCACTTAAGGAGCGACTACAAAGCTAAGTGCCTAGGCGTAAGCTTGTAAATCGATAAAAAGCAGCCCTAGGTTGCTTTTTTTGTCGCTGCCGGACTATACCAATTCACTTAAATAGCTAATCACTCTAGCGGGCTAAATATCATGCTCACGGCGTTGAAATTTTTCTATGTAGAATAACTACATAAGAAACATTCCGCCTTGTGAACATATCATTTATCCAGCGCAATCTCTGCTCACATACATAACAGAATTGGTATTAGCTATTTAGGGCCAGAGCAGATAAAATGCCGAAAATTTTGCAAACGAAAAGAGTGTCAATGCGCGTCGCGTTAGGAATTGAGTATAACGGTGCTCGCTACAGTGGTTGGCAGCGCCAGTCCCATGTCAGCAGTATTCAGCAAGAAATTGAAACGGCCTTATCGCGAATTTGCGATCATCCGGTTGAGATCACCTGTGCCGGGCGCACCGATGCCGGTGTCCATGCCACGGGGCAGGTTATACACTTTGATACCCACGCCAAGCGTGATATGGGCGCTTTTACCCTGGGCATGAACTCGCAACTGCCCGACGACATTGCCGTGCGTTACGCCATGCAAACGGATGACGAGTTTCACGCCCGCTTTAGTGCCACCGCTCGCCGTTATCGTTATGTTATCTACAATCATCCCTACAGACCGGGTATTTTACGCTCCGGTGTGACCCATTATCATCACCCTTTGGATGCCGAGCGCATGCAGGCCGCTTGTCACTATATGCTGGGCGAGCAAGACTTTACCTCATTTAGGGCGGTGCATTGTCAGTCGAACACGCCGTTTCGCAATATTCATCATCTTAACGTTGAGCGGGTGGGGGATTACATAGTCGTCGATATTAAGGCCAACGCGTTTTTGCACCATATGGTGCGTAATATCACCGGCTGTCTGATGGACATAGGTGTGGGGGCACAAGAACCCGACTGGATGCAACACTTGTTGCAGATTAAAGACCGCACCCAGGCCAGCGCCACCGCCAAGCCTAACGGGCTGTACCTCGTTGATGTCGACTATCCCGAGAAGTGGCAGATACCCTCTACGCCCTTGGGGCCTCTGTTTTTACCTAATAATTAAGCATGAGAGGTCGGTAGTTTGGACTACACCGACCAGTTTTTTATATCTAAGCAACTAAATTCATGTTTTAATTGTGCTAATTTATCGGCTAATTTTGGGGTGGTGCATCTGCCCCGCTACTAACAAGCATTAAGAGAGTTGCAAATGAGCTGGTTAGAAAAGATCTTACCAAAAACAACCAAGTCTTCGGGCAAAAAAGAGATCCCAGAAGGTGTTTGGGCTAAATGTACTTCGTGTGACGCCATCCTTTATAAGGCTGAGCTAGAAAAAGCGATGAACGTGTGTCCTAAGTGTGACCACCACATGCGTATCACCGCCCGTAAGCGTCTGGAGCTATTCCTAGACGACGCCGGTCGCACCGAGTTGGGCGCTCAGCATGAGCCTAAAGATGTCTTGAAATTTAAAGACTCGAAAAAGTATTCAGATCGCATCAACGCTGCACAAAAGAGCAGCGGTGAGAAAGATGCTCTAGTGGCCATGAAAGGCCAGCTTAAGGGTATTCCGGTAGCTGCTGTTTCATTTGAATTCGCCTACATGGGTGGTTCAATGGGCTCGGTAGTGGGTGCGCGTTTCGTTGAAGCCGTGAATGTGTGTTTAGAGCACAACATGCCACTGGTGTGCTTCTCTGCGTCGGGCGGTGCTCGTATGCAAGAAGCGCTTATGTCACTGATGCAGATGGCGAAAACCAGTGCTGCACTGGCGAAGATGAGCGAAAAGGGCTTGCCGTTTATTTCGGTATTGACCGACCCAACCATGGGTGGTGTATCGGCGTCATTAGCCATGCTAGGTGACGTTAACGTGGCTGAGCCAAAGGCACTTATCGGTTTCGCCGGTCCACGCGTAATCGAGCAAACTGTACGTGAAACCCTGCCTGATGGTTTCCAACGCAGTGAGTTCTTATTGGAGCACGGTGCCATCGACATGATCGTTGACCGCCGCGAAATGCGTGACACCTTAGCGCGTCTGCTGGCCAAGTTAATGAACTTGCCTTCTACTGAACAAGAGCATAGAGTAGCGTAAATTTCTCGGCAATCTAGAAACTTACCTATGTCAGATTCGAAACCGAGCCAATCATCTAGCCTAGATGATTGGCTTTGTTATTTAGAGCAGATCCATCCTGCCAATATTGAAATGGGCCTCGAGCGCGTCCAGCGCGTGGCAGAGCAAATTGGCCTGCTTGATACCCGCAGCAAAATCATTCTTATCGCCGGCACCAACGGCAAGGGCACCACAGCACAATGCCTGGAAGCGCTCTTGTTAGCCCAGGGCTATAGCGTCGGTACCTATGCCTCGCCTCATTTGATTCGATATAACGAGCGGGTGCGTATTAACGGCGCCGAGCTTGACGACCAAGTCCATGTGGATGCCTTCAGCGCGCTTGAGCAAGGGCGAGGGGATACCGCACTCACCTATTTTGAATACGGCACCTTAGGGGCGCTACACATCTTTAAGCGCATGGATGTTGACTATGTGCTGATGGAAGTAGGCTTAGGCGGGCGTTATGACGCCACCAATATCGTCACTCCCGTTGCCAGCGTGATCACCACGGTAGACCTGGATCATAAAGAATACCTGGGCGATACCCGCGAATTGGTAGGCTATGACAAGGCCGGTATTTTCCGCACCGGTGTGCCTGCGATTGTGGGCGATTTGGATATACCCCATACCGTAGTCGATTACGGTGAGGAAATTGGCGCCGACCTCTGTTTATCCCGTCGTGATTTTCATTTCAGCGAAGATGAGGTCACCTTTAGCTGGCAAATGGACGATTATGATCTGTGCTTTGCGCAACCGGCCATTCCGGCGCAAAACGCCGCTACGGCGCTGAGCGTACTCTATAAACTCAACCTATTACCGGATATTACGGTGATCGCCGATTGTCTCAAGGCCCTGAAAGTCACCGGGCGTTTCCAGACCTTGAGCGAAAAGCCACTGGTGGTTACGGATGTGGCCCATAACCGCGAATCTGCACGTTTTCTCGCCAAGCGTTTACAATCCTTTAAGCAACAAGGGCTTACTATCTATGCCGTGGTTGGCATGTTGGCCGACAAAGAGCATGATGATGTGATTGGTGCGATGAAGGATGTGGTCGATTATTGGCATGTAGCTACCTTGGATAACCCCAGGGGCACACAGGCCGAGCAGCTGTCACAGACCTTGAGTAAGCAGGTAAATGTGGCTGGTGCGCATACGTGTGTTGGTGATGCCATTGAGGCGGTTTTACCACAACTTTGTGAGCAAAGCCTTTTGATTATATTCGGATCGTTTTACACTGTAGCAGAAGCAATCACATTTTTTGAGAGTTAGGGGCTGTAAAGAGTGAACTCAGGGTTTGTTAATCGTTTGATCGGAACCACTATTGTAGTTGTTGCTGCTATTGTTTTTATTCCCAACATCTTGGATGGAGACAAGGTGCGCTACAAGGAAGGTTTTAAAGCCATTCCCGAGCGCCCTGAGTTCAAGTCTATCGACTTACAGCAGGCCCTCTCTGCCAAGGCCGATGCGGCTGCGCTACCCAAAGATGAAGCAGTAGAAGAAGTGGCTCCGGACGATGACAAGCTAGTGGCTGAAGGTTCGGCCGACGGCTCGGTTGCTAACACCGCCGATGAGCCATCACCAAAACCGCAACAAGCCGACGCTGAAAATGACACCGTAACAGTTGCGACCCTAAACAAGGAAGAGCCTCTGGAGCGTCCGGCACAAAGCGGTTTAACGCAAATGGCGTACGTAGTTCAATTAGGGGCCTTTTCTCGTCAGGCTAGTGTCGATGCTTTGATGGCCAAGCTCAAAGACAACGGTTTTAAGGTCTTTACCCGTAAAGTGAAAACGCCTAATGGCACGCTCACCAAGGTGTTGGTGGGCCCGGAGTTGAGTAAGGCAACCCTTGAAAAGCAACTGCCTAAGTTACAAAAGCTGACTAATTTACAAGGTCGCATCACCCAGTTTCAAGTAACAAAATGATCTGGTATTTAACGCCTCGCTCCGCTAGAATGCGCCCCAAACGAACGACTAGTGGTTATTATGATCTGGGTTGATTACGCCATTGCCGGCATTATTGCACTGTCTACCATTATTGGCTTAGTGCGAGGCTTTATTAAAGAGTCGATGTCGCTGGCCGTTTGGGCCGCTGCGTTTTTTGTATCCAGTATCTTTTACCCCTATTTAGCTTCCTACCTAACCAATATTTCAGAACCCCTTTTAAGAAATGCCGCAGCGATAGCCATATTGTTCTTCTCTACGCTGTTGTTGGGTGGATTGTTAAATTACATTTTAGGTGAATTGGTGCAACGCACCGGTTTGTCGGGTACCGATCGCGTTTTTGGAATCGTGTTTGGTGCTTTGCGTGGCGTGTTGGTCGTAAGCGCCGTCCTATTCTTTCTCGATGCCTTTACCGGAGCCCCAAATACAAACTGGTGGAGCGCATCTCGACTTATCCCTGAATTTGGCTTTGTGATCGAGTGGTTTTTTGACTACCTTGAGCACAACTCAAGCTTTTTAAATTCAGCTAACCGTTAATCGGCGAGGAAAATTTAATGTGTGGTATCGTTGGTATAGTCGGAACATCGCCTGTTAATCAGGCTTTGTATGATGGCTTAACTGTTTTGCAACACCGCGGTCAGGACGCGGCGGGTATTATTACGATTGAAGATAATACCTTCAGTCTGCGCAAGGCCAATGGCTTAGTAAAAGATGTGTTCCATACAAGGCACATGAAGCGCCTGCAGGGCAATATCGGTCTTGGCCATGTGCGCTACCCAACCGCGGGCACATCAAGCTCAGCGGAAGCCCAGCCTTTCTATGTGAACTCGCCATTTGGTATTGCCATGGCCCATAACGGTAACTTGACTAATGCTGAGCAGCTAAAAGAGCAGCTGTTCAACGAGGCACGCCGTCATGTTAATACCACCTCGGATTCAGAGATCCTGCTGAACGTGTTAGCTCATGAGCTGAGCAAGAGCGATAAGCTGAAATTAGGCGCAGAAGATATCTTTGCCGCGATTTCAGAGGTGAACTCTAAGGTGATCGGTGGTTACGCCACGATTGCCATGATCATCGGCCACGGCATGGTGGCGTTTCGTGACCCACACGGTATTCGTCCGCTTATCTTTGGTAAGCGCGAAACGGAAAAGGGTACCGAGTACATGTTCTCATCAGAGAGCGTGGCACTGGACACCGACGGCTTTGAAGTTATCCGTGACGTTGCCCCTGGCGAAGCCATTTATGTGACCGAAGACGGCCAGCTATTCTCACAATTGTGTGCCGATAAGTCGGTTTACAACCCCTGTCTCTTTGAATTCGTATACTTTGCCCGCCCTGACTCGACCATCGACAATATGTCGGTATACGCCACGCGCGTAAACATGGGCACCAAGCTGGGTGAGAAGATCAAACGTGAATGGGCTGATAAGGACATTGACGTGGTGATCCCAATTCCTGAGACGTCGTGTGATATCGCATTGGAAATCGCTTCTGTACTTGAACTGCCTTACCGCCAGGGTTTTGTGAAGAACCGTTATATCGGTCGTACCTTCATCATGCCGGGTCAGGAACTGCGTAAAAAGTCGGTACGTCGTAAGCTCAACGCCATTGCCCGTGAATTTAAAGGCAAAAACGTTTTGTTGGTTGATGACTCAATCGTTCGTGGTACCACGTCGGCCCAGATCGTAGAAATGGCCCGTGAAGCCGGCGCCAAGAATGTGTACTTTGCCTCAGCGGCGCCAGAAGTACGCTTCCCGAACGTCTATGGTATCGATATGCCATCGGCCGCCGAATTGATCGCCCATGGTCGTGAAGTAGAAGACATCAATGCCAGCATTGGCGCCGATGGTCTTATCTATCAATCGCTGGAAGATTTGGTTGCGGCGGTGTCGCAAGAGAACCAGGAAATCACCCGTTTTGAAACCTCCGTTTTCGATGGTAACTATGTGACCGGTGATATTAACCAGGATTACCTAAATCGTATCGACGAGCTGCGTAATGACTCGGCCAAATCTGGTCGTGAAAAGGCGATGTCGGCCAACTTGGAAATTCATAACCAAGACGATTAAGTGCGTGCATAAGCAATAAAAAAGGAGCCACAGGCTCCTTTTTTATTGCTTAAAATTATTGCTAGCGGCTGAAGTCAGCTAGCTAAAGATGGGTGAGACGATACCGTTGGTCCATAAAATGGCGGTAGCAGCCAAGATTATCACCAGTAACACCAAACCACAGGTCACCACCGAGCTGGCATAAATAAAACCGCGTTCGTAGGGGATATGCATCAGGATCGGCACACCGGTGTAGAGTAGATACACCGAATAGCTGAGCGCTACCAGGCCAACACAGACAATAAACCACAGAGTCGGGTAGAAGGCCGCAAAGGCCGCCATAAATACCGGAGTCGAGGTATAGGCCGCAAGCTCAAGCGTTTGCGTGAAGGTCGGCTCAGCGCCGAAGGTTTTTGCCATCCAATGAGCCAGATAAGCGAGCGCAAATACGCCGACAATCAAGGCCGCATACATGGCGCCAGCGATCATCAAGGCACTGTCGTGAGTCAGGTAAACCGGATCACCGGTACCAACACTCCAGCCTAAATGAACTGCCGAATAATAGCCCATGATACTGGGGATCAAGGCAATGAGTAGAATGTGCGATAAGCTATAGAGCAGGCTTTCGTGGCGATTGTCGATGGTTTGCCACTCTTCAACTGGATGGGCATATAAGCCCCAAAGGTGATTTAGAATCATAGAGTTACCCCTTAAATAAACTGGTTTTTGGCTGTATTATTTTTCACCAGCACTCATTTATGTATCGTCTAGAGCCTGGCGTTTGTCAAGAAAGTCCCCGAGCGCGTCGAATATGGTAAAATAGCGCCAATTACCAAGATATTGATTGAAGTTATGCTGGCCAAGTACCAAGAATTATTAGCTCCCATTCATTCGTTTTTAGGATGTGAAACGCCGCAATCCTGGGTTGAAGAAGCGAAAAAGCCTGAGAATCTGCGCATTATTCTGACCGATCACCTGATCTGTGAACTCAAAGCCGCGCAAAGCGCCATGTATCTTATTCGCCGTTACGCGGTGGACGAGCAAAGCGGCGAGGCCTTGTTGCAGTGGCTGAAGCCTTACGAAGACTTTACCTATCGCCAGGTGGGTGATTGGCAGGCCTTGGCTGATCACAATAAGCTCAATAAATCCATAATCCCCAAGTCTAGTGTGCCCTATGGCCAGGACCTCATAGATAAAATGGTGCTGCTGATCAAAGAGGAATTGCACCACTTCTATCAGGTGCTGGAAATCATGCAGGAGTGCGGCATCGACTACGATAAAATCACCTCCAGCCGTTATGCCAAGGGGTTATTGCGCCATGTACGTACCTATGAGCCACAAGCCCTGATCGACAAGCTGATCTGTGGTGCCTATATCGAAGCGCGCTCATGCGAGCGCTTTGCCATGTTAGCGCCTCATGTGGATACGCGTCTGGGAGAGTTTTATATTTCCTTGCTGCGCTCGGAAGCGCGTCATTATCAGGATTACCTCACCTTGGCTTCGGCTCTCGCCGGTGAGGATATTTCCGAGCGCATCGCGTTTTTTGGTGAGGTGGAAGCGGAGTTAATTGCTTCACCGGATGAGGATTTTAAGTTTCACAGTGGCGCACCCGTTGCCGCTTAGTACCTAACTAAAAGTGACTAACTAAAACAAAAAAGCCCAGGTTCAAATTACGCCTGGGCTTAATTCAAACAGAGCTATCGGCCGAGTTGCTAAAAGAACAAACGCTCGCGCTCATGGCCATGACACAGGGTAAGACCGCTAGCATCGGCTACTATGTAGGAGCTGTGCTCATACCAATCACCGAGTACCACCCGGGTTTTACCGCCGTGGTCATGAATAGCGGGGCGGTGGGTGTGGCCGTGGATCATCAGCTCCACCTTATGGGCAGCAAAGGTTTCCAGCACCGCACTAGGCTCGACATCTAAAATCTCGGCGCGTTTGTTTTGCTGGCTCATTTTACTCTTGATACGCGCATTGCGGGCAACGCGGCGGCGATACCAAAGCGGCATGGCCAGCATTAAGCGCGGCCACCACCAACCGCGTGACTTGCGGCGAAACTTTTGATATTCGATATCCTGCGTACACATTTCATCGCCATGGAGCAGT
This sequence comes from Pseudoalteromonas sp. T1lg75, assembly GCF_002964705.1. Lineage (GTDB taxonomy): Bacteria > Pseudomonadota > Gammaproteobacteria > Enterobacterales > Alteromonadaceae > Pseudoalteromonas. Next base: position 275,343 of record NZ_PQCD01000053.1, read on the forward strand.
ACCACCTGGGTACCGTAAAGGTCGATAACGGTTTGCTCGGGTAACAAAGTCATGCCCGCTTGGGCCGCGTATTTTTGGCCGAGCAGGAAATCACGGTTGCCATGAATAAAGTAGACCTTAACGCCACTATCACTTATCGCTTTTAATCTTGTGGCAATATCATCGCTCAGTGCTTCATTGGCATCATCACCAACCCAGACTTCGAAAAAATCCCCGAGAATATAAAGCGCATCCACATCTGCATCTATATGGGTATCTAAAAACTCAAAGAAGGCGGCGGTGATATCTGGCTGAGCGGCGCTCAAATGCAGGTCGGAAATAAACAGCGTACGTTTCATGGGGCCCTTAATAGCAAAAAGCGCGACAGAGCCGCGCTTAATAAAGTATTACTCTACAGTAACCTTAGTGATCACCACATCTTCAAGTGGTACATCCTGGTGGAAGCCAGCAGAGCCAGTGGCTACGCCTTTAATCTTCTCTACCACGTCCATGCCTTCTACTACTTCTGCGAAGACACAGTAGCCCCAGCCTTGTGACGTTTCGCTGCTGAAGTTTAGGAAGTCATTGTCATTAACATTGATAAAGAACTGAGCGGTCGCAGAATGTGGATCCGGCGTACGCGCCATGGCTACCGTGCCTTTTTTATTGCTAAGGCCGTTGTTAGCTTCGTTTTCAATTGGATCTTGCACAGACTTTTGGTCCATACCCGGTGCAAAACCACCACCTTGAACCATAAAGCCATCGATAACACGGTGGAAAATAGTGCCATCGTAAAAGCCAGACTTGGCGTAGTTTAAAAAGTTGGCGACCGTTTTTGGTGCTTCTGTTTCAAATAGCGCCAGCTTAATGGTGCCCATATTGGTTTCTAATACAACCATGATGATTCTCTATGTATTAAGGTGAAAAGGTTATTTTATCCCACGGTGGTGAAACTCTCAATCTACTAAGGGAGGATAGGGCCATTAAGTCCTTTAATTTTGTTGCTTTTAGCCTTTTGCGCGGTGGCGGCTTGCCATGCGCGATGGTAAGATAACGCCATTAATATAACCGATAGGATCCCCTTGTAATGTTGCAGATATACAACACACTTTCACGTCAAAAAGAACACTTTGAGCCCTTGAATGCCAATAAAGTGGACATGTATGTGTGTGGGATCACCATTTACGATTATTGCCACGTTGGCCACGCCCGTACTTATGTGTCGTTCGACGTGATGAACCGTTATTTGCGTTACCTTGGCTATGATGTCACCTATGTGCGCAACATTACCGATGTCGACGATAAGATCATCGCCCGTGCCAATGAGAACAAAGAGCCCATCGACGCTTTAACCAAGCGTATGACGGCCTCCATGCATGAAGACTTTGATGCCCTTAATATCCTTGCGCCGGATATCGAGCCTACGGTAACCGGTCATATGGACGATATCATCGCCATGATTGAGCGTTTGATTGCCAAAGGGCACGCTTATGTAGCGCAAAGCGGCGACGTGCTGTTCGATGTTTCCAGCTTCAACGATTACGGCAAGCTTTCACAGCAGGACTTGGAGATGCTTCAGGCCGGTGCGCGTGTCGAAGTTGCCGAAGGCAAAGACGATCCTTTGGACTTCGTGCTATGGAAAAAAGCCAAGGCCGGTGAGCCAAGCTGGTCGTCACCTTGGGGTGAAGGTCGCCCGGGCTGGCATATCGAATGTTCGGCCATGAGCTCTAAGCACCTAGGCGAATACTTTGATATTCACGGCGGTGGTTCGGATCTGCAGTTCCCACACCATGAGAACGAAATTGCCCAGTCGTGCTGTGCTAACAATGGCCGCTATGTGAAAACTTGGATCCATACCGGTATGGTGCAGGTAAATAAAGAAAAGATGTCTAAGTCATTAGGCAACTTCTTTACCGTGCGTGAAGTATTAAAAGCCTACGATCGGGAAACCGTGCGCTACTTCCTGATCAATGGTCATTATCGCAGCCAGTTGAACTACTCGCAGGAAAACCTGGAGCAGGCTCGTGCATCCTTGGAGCGTATCTACACCGCCTTACGTGATGTTGAGCCGGTTGAGATTGAGCTTAAAGGCAACAAGTATGCGGCGCGTTTTGAAGCGGCCATGAATGATGACTTCAATACGCCGGAAGCCTTGCCTGTGTTATTCGAGCTGGCAAAAGAAGTGAACCGCCTTAAGGGTGAAGATGCCCCAGCGGCGGGCCAACATGCTTACCTGCTGGTTAAGCTGGCGGAAGTATTAGGTATTGCTCAGCAAGACCCAGCAGCTTTCCTTCAGGGTGAGCAAGACGACGATGAGGCGGCGCACATCGAAGCGCTGATTGAACAGCGTCGTCTGGCCCGTGAGAACAAAGACTGGGCAGCAGCGGATGAAGCCCGTGATGCGCTTACGGCCTTGGGTGTGGTGCTTGAAGACAGTGCCGGTAAAACCACCTGGCGTAAAGCGTAAACGCAAAGGTATAACGCCTTGTTAAAAACGCCGCGCATTTGTTCGCGGCGTTTTTGTTTGTCGTTTCTGTCTTGACCTCAAGCTAATACCAATTCACTTAAATAGCTAATCATTCTAGTGGGCTAAATATCATGCTCACTGTGTTGGAATTTTTCGATGTAGAATAACTACATAAGAAAAATTCCGCCTTGTGGTCCTATCATTTATCCAGCGCTATATCTGATCACATACTTAACAGAATTGGTATAAAGGTTTTAGCCTGGCTGCCGTTATTATCAATCAGGAATCCGAATGAATATTTTTCTTGCCATGATCCCCGCCTTCTTATGGGGAACCACCTATGCGGTCACCAAGTACGCCATGCCCGACTGGCCACCCATTTTACTTGGTGCCTTGCGAGCTTTACCGGCAGGGATTGTGCTGTGGTTTCTTAAACCCTCTTTGCCCAAAGCCGGGCAGTGGCGCCCCTTGCTGCTTTTGGCTGCGGTGAATATCGCTCTGTTTTTTGCCTGTATCTTTGTGATGGCGGTTAATTTGCCAGCTGCCATTGCCGGGGTTGGCATGGTTTCCGTGCCCGTGGTCGCACTGCTTTATGCCTGGTTGGTAAAAGGGCAGCGACCGGCCATCATCCAAGCCATTTGCGCCCTGTCTCTAGTGTTTTTGGCCTGGCTCTTATTTGACCCGCAAGAGGTGAGTTTAACCCTGATAGGCATGGTGGCGTTATTTGCCTCCATGCTGTGTATTGTGGTTGGCAGTGCCTTAGTGCAAAAGTTTTCCCTGCATATTCATTGGTGGACGGTATTGACCTGGCAACTGATACTTGGCGGCGGGTTACTTGCCTGCGCCGCTATTGTCCAAGCACTTTATTTTCAGCCTCACGCTTATGCGGTGCTTCAGGAGCCGATAGCAAACCAACAATGGCAGGCAATAGTGTGGCTCGTGCTGCCTAATACCGCAGTGGCATACAGCCTGTATGTATGGTTGTTAGGGCGCATGTCGGTGGTGGAGTTCACCTTTGGCACCATAGCTAATCCCATCGCAGGTATAGTGACGGCGGTGTTGCTATTGGCAGAGACGTATCAAGGTTGGCAATATGCCCTGATGATGGCGATGATAGTTTTTTCGGTGGCGCCACAAGGGGTGCAGTTATTGCGTACGCGATGGGGAAACAAAAAGGCCAGCATTTAAAGCTGGCCTTTGGCGTGATTAACACTATTACTTAGCTGTGATAGTTTTCACAGGCTTCCAAGGTGTTTTCAATCAGGCTGGCAACCGTCATTGGGCCCACACCACCTGGCACCGGTGTGATGTAGCTGGCGCGTTGACTGGCAACGTCATAGGCTACATCGCCTACCAAGGTGCCGTTATCTAAACGGTTAATGCCCACATCGATCACCAGGGCGCCTTCTTTGATCCATTCACCAGGAATAAACTCCGGCTTACCTACGGCCACTACCACTAAGTCGGCACGGCGTACGTGGGCTTCTAAGTCTTGAGTGAACTTATGACACACAGTGGTTGTACAGCCAGCCAAGAGTAGCTCAAGAGACATAGGACGGCCAACAATGTTCGAGGCGCCAACCACAACCGCGTGCATGCCTTTATAGCGAACGCCAGTTGAGTCTAGCAGGGTAATAATGCCTTTTGGCGTACAAGGGCGTAGCGCCGGCATGCGCTGGGCTAGGCGACCAATATTATAAGGATGGAAGCCATCCACATCTTTATGTGGGGTAATGCGCTCCAACACTTTCTCGGCATTGAGGCCCTCTGGAAGCGGCAATTGCACTAGGATGCCATCAACCTCAGGATCGGCATTAAGCTGGTCAACTAAATCTAGAAGTTGTTGTTCGCTGGTATCACCAGGCAGATCGTAAGACTTAGAAACAAAACCTACTTCTTCACAGGCCTTACGCTTAGAGCCAACATAAACCTGGCTTGCCGGATCCTGACCTACCAGTACAACCGCTAGGCCGGGTGCGCGCAGACCTTGCTCTTTACGTTCGGCAACACGCGCTGCCACTTGGGCGCGAACTTGCTTTGCAATTGCCTTACCATCAATGATGTTTGCCGTCATGAGTAACCTTTAATTGGGGTTAGTGTGCTTTTTAGGGGGCGCTAAAGAGTCACACGAAATTAGAACGAAATACTTATAATAGTGCCGTGCGGTATAAAAAGGGGTCACCACACTGAACTTGACCAATATTTTCGCAGAAAAGCGCTGCCTAGCCAAGCTGTGAGCTATAGGAAAGCACTGTTTTATGGGCTAAATTGATAAAATATCGAACAAATTCGTTAAAACTTAATCAAAGCGGGTTAAAAATAAGCAAACGCACCACGGCAGCGAAAAAAATGTTTGACCTCGCCAGGTCAAATCACTATTATGCACCCCGTTGTCAACGAGGGGTCGAGTTCGAAACCTCAGGCAAAACAAGTATCGGCGATTAGCGCAGCTTGGTAGCGCACTTGGTTTGGGTCCAAGGGGTCGCAGGTTCAAATCCTGCATCGCCGACCACTTTTCAAAAGTGAAGTGAGCGTCTTGGTTTGGGTATTTAATCCAAACTATCGCAGAATCTAATTCCGCATGTCGATCACTTTCTTTAGGAAGTGTCACTTGATGAGCACGAAGAAGTATTCGTTGCACCGCGCCCGTAGCTCAGTCGGATAGAGCAACGGCCTTCTAAGCCGTCGGTCGAAGGTTCGAATCCTTCCGGGTGCGCCATTATTGTGGCGGCTGTAGCTCAGTTGGTAGAGCCCTGGATTGTGATTCCGGTTGTCGCGAGTTCAAGTCTCGTCAGTCGCCCCATTTTTCTAAATATACGTATATCGGCGTTTAGCGCAGCTTGGTAGCGCACTTGGTTTGGGTCCAAGGGGTCGCAGGTTCAAATCCTGCAACGCCGACCACCTTTTCTTAAGGTGAAAGCGAAAACATATTTAGAAAACACAATTTGAGTATCGGCGATTAGCGCAGCTTGGTAGCGCACTTGGTTTGGGTCCAAGGGGTCGCAGGTTCAAATCCTGCATCGCCGACCACTTTATTTATAAGAAATAAAAAGCAGTTTGTTTGGGTATTGTGCCCATCGCTTGCAGGTTAAAATCCTGTATCGCAACCACGTTCTCCCCCCTAAAAAATATCTCTTTTTTCTTTTAGATAGCAATAACTCTTAATTTAAGTAGCTCCAGCGTATCATTGTGATCAAGTATTTGACGCGAACTGTATGCAAAGTGCGCTAAGTCATGCCCAATAGCCGCAGATCCGCTAATTTCTCGGCCTGCGCTCTCGACTCTTATAAATATTAGGTTATAATGCCGCGTCTATTGTTAAACATAAGTGCCCATAGGGCAGTGCAGGCATAGGGATCGCCCCCGTCATCACCGCGGCAAAATTGCCATTTTGCGTGAGTGGCCATGATAAACGATCGCCGTGTATGTAACGAAGGCGCAACGCCGCCATATTTGAAGATTGAGGTAAATCATGCAAGTTTCTGTTGAGACGACTCAAGGCCTTGAGCGCCGTCTGACTATCACTGTTCCTTCAGCGAACGTTGAGACCGAAGTTAAAAAACGCTTACAACAATTGTCTAAAACTCAGCGTATCGACGGTTTCCGTCCGGGTAAAGTACCAGTTTCTATCATCCAAAAACGCTTCGGCGCAGCGGTACTTCAAGAAGTAGCTGGCGACCTAATGCAGCGTAACTACATCGATGCCATCATCGCTGAAAAAATCAACCCAGCCGGTGCACCTACTTTCGCTCCTAAAGCGCTTGAAGCAGGTAAAGACCTAGAGTTTGAAGCCACTTTTGAAGTTTACCCAGAAGTTGAGCTTAAAGGCCTAGAGAACATCGAAGTTGAGCAACCAGTTGTTGAAGTAAAAGACGAAGACCTAGCTAACATGCTAGAAACACTTCGTAAGCAACACGCTTCATGGACTGAGTCTGAAGAAGCTGCTGGCGAAAACGCACGCGTTACTATCGACTTCGTTGGTACTATCGACGGCGAAGAGTTCGAAGGCGGTAAAGCTGAGAACTTCCCACTTGAACTTGGTCAAGGTCGTATGATCCCAGGTTTCGAAGACAACATCGTTGGTAAGAAAGCCGGTGAAGAAGTTGTTGCCGATGTAACTTTCCCAGAAGAGTACCACGCTGAAAACCTAAAAGGTAAAGACGCGCAGTTCACTATCACTGTGAAGAAAGTAGAAGTACAAGAGCTTCCAGAACTTAACGAAGAGTTCGCGGCGCTATTCGGTATCACCGAAGGTGGTGTTGACGCACTTAAAGAAGAAGTGAAGAAGAACATGAGCCGTGAGCTTAGCCAAGCTGTTAAAGCTAAGGTTAAAGAGCAAGCGATCGAAGGTCTTCTAGCGCAAAACGAAATCGAAGTACCAAAAGCCCTTGTAGAGCAAGAGATCGACGCACTTCGCAAGCAAGCTGCACAGCGTTTTGGCGGCGACGCTCAAAACATGCCTGAGCTTCCAGCTGAGCTATTCCAAGAGCAAGCTATCAAGCGCGTTAAAACTGGCCTACTACTAGGCGAAGTGATCAAGTCTGGCGAAATCAAGGCTGACGACGCGAAAGTAGAAGAGCTAATCAGCACTATGGCTTCTGCTTACGAAGATCCAAGCGAAGTAGTTGAATACTACAAAGCCAATGAGCAACTAATGCAGCAAATGCGTAACGTTGCCATGGAAGAGCAAGCGATTGAAGCAATCGTTGAGAAAGCTAAAGTAACTGACGTAGAAACTGCGTTCGACGACATCATGAACCCGCAGGCGGCTCAATAAGTCGTTGACTTAAGTTACAAGCAACGTTTAAATGGCTCGTATGCTTTGCTCGCAAAGCACCGAGCCATTTTAGTTTGTGTCGCTCATTAAGGAATCAAGTAATAATGAACAATGGTATGACAGATCCGCTTAACGCATTAGTTCCCATGGTGGTAGAACAAACCGCTAAGGGAGAACGCTCTTATGACATCTACTCGCGCCTTCTTAAAGAGCGAATCATCTTTTTAACGGGTCCGGTTGAAGACCATATGGCCAATCTGATTGTGGCCCAGTTGCTATTCTTGGAATCAGAAAATCCAGAAAAAGACATTCACCTGTATATCAACTCTCCGGGTGGCTCGGTCACCGCAGGTATATCTATTTACGACACCATGAATTTTATCAAGCCTGACGTCAGCACCTTGTGTGTGGGTCAAGCGGCCAGTATGGGGGCATTTTTGCTTTCTGGTGGTGCCAAGGGTAAGCGTCATTGTCTGCCTAATTCACGTGTGATGATCCACCAACCGCTAGGCGGCTTCCAGGGTCAGGCATCCGATTTTGAAATTCACGCTAAAGAAATCCTGTCTATCAAAGATAAACTAAATAGATTGTTGGCAGAGCACACGGGACAGCCTTTGGATGTGATCTCTCGTGACACCGACCGTGACAACTTTATGAACGCCGATGCAGCGGTTGAATATGGTCTGGTTGACTCTGTTTTTGATCGACGCAGCGCCAAGTAATCTAATTGCTGCGCTTTAACCAATTGGCGGCGCAATGCGCCGCAAAGTTTGGTATATTTGTTTAAGAAGTCCATTTGCTACAATGTAATAAAGCTCGTAGCGTAAAGAATGAGGTAGCTGAATGTCCGATAAACCAACAGACGGCGAAAAGACAAGTAAACTGCTGTACTGCTCGTTTTGTGGTAAATCTCAGCACGAAGTACGAAAGTTGATCGCAGGCCCATCCGTTTATATTTGTGATGAGTGTGTTGACCTGTGTAACGACATCATCAGGGAAGAAATTAAGGATATCGCGCCCAAGGCGAACGCATCTGACAAGTTGCCGGTTCCAAAAGAGATCCGCTCTCACCTAGATGATTATGTAATTGGCCAAGAACACGCCAAAAAAGTACTGTCGGTTGCGGTTTATAACCACTATAAGCGTCTGCGTAACGCCGGTAATACCGATGGCGTTGAATTAGGCAAGAGTAATATCTTGCTGATCGGTCCAACCGGTAGCGGTAAAACCCTATTGGCCGAGACCATGGCGCGCCTATTGGATGTGCCTTTTACCATGGCCGACGCCACCACCTTAACCGAAGCCGGTTATGTGGGTGAGGATGTTGAAAACATCATCCAAAAACTACTGCAAAAATGTGATTACGACGTTGAGAAAGCGCAGCGTGGTATCGTCTATATCGATGAAATCGACAAGATTTCTCGTAAGTCGGATAACCCGTCTATCACCCGAGATGTGTCCGGTGAGGGCGTGCAGCAAGCGCTACTGAAACTGATTGAAGGTACGGTTGCCTCAGTTCCACCGCAAGGCGGCCGTAAGCATCCGCAGCAGGAGTTCTTGCAGGTAGACACCTCTAAGATCCTCTTTATCTGTGGTGGTGCCTTTGCCGGTCTTGATAAGGTTATCGAGCAACGCAGTGCCAAGAACACGGGTATTGGCTTTGGTGCCAATGTGAAATCGAGCAGTGCCGAGCGCAGCCTAAGCGAGTCTTTTAGAGACGTGGAGCCGGAAGATCTGGTTAAATATGGTTTGATCCCAGAATTTATCGGTCGTCTTCCCGTGGTAGCAACACTGACAGAGTTAGACGAAGATGCGCTGATTCAGATCTTGAATGAGCCGAAAAACGCCTTAACGAAACAGTTTGCCTCCTTGTTTGCGATGGAAAATGTTGAACTGGAGTTCCGTGAAGACGCACTAAAAGCCATTGCTCATAAAGCCATGGAGCGTAAAACCGGTGCCCGTGGTTTACGTTCAATTGTTGAGGGTGTCTTGCTTGATACCATGTACGAGTTACCGTCTATGGAAGATGTCAGCAAGGTAGTAATCGACGAAACCGTGATCAAAGGTGAGTCCGACCCCATCCTTATCTATGAAAATAACAGTCAGGATAAGGCTGCATCAGAATAAAAACTAAGCAATTGAATTTAAAAAGGAGCCTAAGGCTCCTTTTTTTATAAATTTGTTGAACTTTGCCCCGCCAATCCCCATATACTTGGGTAATTGTTAAATTTTGAGAAGTCCGAAGAGAGTTAGTATGACGCTTGAAAGAACGGATCGCGTTGAAATTCCAGTACTGGCATTAAGGGACGTGGTGGTCTATCCCCACATGGTGATCCCGCTATTTGTCGGTCGCGAAAAGTCGATTCGCTGTCTTGAGGCAGCGATGGATAAAGACAAACAGATTTTCCTAGTGGCGCAAAAAGACGCCTCGGTAGACGATCCAACCAGTGAAGAAATTTATACCGTTGGTACGGTTGCCAGCGTTTTACAACTATTAAAGCTGCCCGACGGCACGGTTAAGGTGCTCGTTGAAGGCACCCAGCGTGCGCGCATCGAAAAATACACCCAAGAAGATGACTTCTTTGTTGCCGAGGTTGAGTACATTCCCTCTAGCGATATCGACGAGCGTGAGCACGAAATCTTTATTCGCAGTGCGGTGAGCCAATTCGAAGGCTACGTCAAACTGAATAAAAAGATCCCGCCCGAGGTACTGACCTCGGTGTCCGGCATTGAAGAGCCGGCACGTTTGGCCGACACCATGGCAGCACATATGCCGATTAAGGTGCCGGAAAAGCAAAAGGTGCTTGAGATCAGCGATGTGACCGAGCGTCTGGAATACCTGATGGCGATGATGGAAGGTGAAATCGATCTATTACAGGTCGAGAAGAAAATCCGCGCCCGGGTGAAAAAGCAGATGGAAAAATCGCAGCGTGAGTATTATCTCAACGAGCAGATGAAAGCCATTCAGAAAGAGCTCGGTGAGATGGAAGATGTGCCAGACGAGTTCGAAGGGCTGCAAAAGAAAATAGCCGAGTCGGGCATGCCGGCCGAGGCCGAAGAAAAGGCCATGGGCGAGCTGAAAAAGCTGAAAATGATGTCGCCGATGTCGGCCGAAGCCACGGTTGTGCGCTCCTACATCGAGACCATCACCAATGTGCCGTGGAAGAAAAAGTCGAAGGTGAAAAAAGACCTGGCCGGGGCGCAGAAGATCCTCGATTCTGACCATTACGGTTTAGAAAAGGTTAAAGACCGCATCATCGAATACCTCGCGGTGCAGCAGCGTACCAATAAGCTCAAAGGGCCGATTCTGTGTTTAGTAGGGCCACCGGGTGTAGGTAAAACCTCGCTGGGGCAGAGTATTGCCCGCGCTACCGGTCGTAAGTATGTGCGCATGGCCTTAGGTGGCGTTCGTGATGAAGCGGAGATCCGTGGTCACCGCCGTACCTACATAGGTTCTATGCCAGGTAAATTGATTCAGAATATGACCAAGGTCGGCGTACGCAACCCGCTGTTCCTGCTTGATGAAATCGATAAGATGTCATCGGATATGCGTGGCGACCCGTCATCGGCATTGCTTGAGGTATTAGACCCAGAGCAAAACAGCACCTTTGCGGATCATTACCTTGAGGTGGATTACGATCTGTCGGATGTGATGTTCGTGGCGACCTCCAACAGCTTTAATATTCCTGGCCCCTTGTTGGACCGTATGGAAGTGATCCGTCTGTCCGGTTATACCGAAGACGAGAAGCTTAATATCGCCAAGCAGCACCTTATTCCTAAGCAGATTAAGCGCAATGGTTTAAAAGAAAAAGAGCTGACCATAGACGACAGCGCCATCATCGGCATTATTCGTTACTACACCCGCGAAGCGGGCGTACGTGGTCTCGAGCGTGAAATTTCTAAACTATGTCGCAAAGCGGTGAAAAACATTCTACTTGATAAGAGCCTGGAGCATATCACCATAGACGATAATAACCTGGAGGAATACCTCGGGGTGCAGCGTCATGATTATGGTAAGGCCGAAGGTGATGACCGCATTGGTCAGGTAACCGGTTTGGCGTGGACCGAAGTGGGCGGCGATTTGCTAACCATAGAATCATCTGCGGTACCAGGCAAGGGCAAACTAAGTTACACCGGCTCCTTGGGCGATGTCATGAAAGAGTCGATTCAAGCGGCCATGACGGTAGTACGCTATCGTGCCGAAAAGCTGCGTATTAGTTCGGACTTCCACGAGAAGCGTGACATTCATGTGCACGTGCCTGAAGGGGCAACGCCGAAAGACGGCCCAAGTGCGGGTATCGCTATGGTGACTGCCTTGGTGTCTAGTCTCACAGGGAACCCGGTGCGCTCGGATGTGGCCATGACAGGTGAAATTACACTGCGCGGTGAAGTATTGCCTATCGGCGGCTTAAAAGAGAAGCTGCTGGCGGCACACCGAGGCGGCATTAAGACGGTGATCATTCCGCAAAAGAATGAACGCGACTTAAAAGAAATCCCTGAGAATGTTCGCGAAGGCCTAGCTATTCACCCTGTGCAATGGATTGACGAGGTGTTGGAGCTTGCTTTAGCCCAGCCAATCGAGCGTTTTAGCCTTGATTGCGCAAAAAGTGAGTAAAAATAGTAAAAAAATATCGTAAAGGGCTTTTCAAATCACTAAGGTGTGATAAGTTAGGCACTGGATTTGAGCCTAGGCCTTGTGTGGCCTAGGTTTCAAGACGATTAAGGCGTTTGGAAAGGATGCGTTCTTTTCTAAATTTAATAGCACAGAGATGCTCTCAAGCTGTACACTTTTCACAAGCTGAGTCGCTCTGGATAATAACAATGTAAGGGGATGATATTGTGAATAAGTCTCAATTAATCGATCAAATCGCAGCTGATGCTGATATCTCTAAAGCGGCTGCCGGTCGTGCGTTGGATTCATTCATTGAGTCAGTATCAAATGCACTTAAAGAAGGCGATTCAGTTGCCCTAGTTGGTTTCGGTACTTTTTCTGTACGTGAGCGTGCTGCTCGCACCGGCCGTAACCCACAAACTGGCGAAGAAATTCAAATTGCTGCTGCAACCATTCCTTCGTTCAAAGCAGGCAAAGCGCTTAAAGACGCAGTTAATTAATTTGCGAAGCTTGAATTGCTAGCAAACGGAAAACGATTGTTAGCTTCAAGTGAAAAAGCGTATCTGCTAAGATACGCTTTTTTTATATCCTTCACTTTATTGTAAGGTTAAAACCGTACTGAGAAGTGAAGGGGGTACTAAATAAATAGAGATAAAGATAAATGCTAGAAAAAATCAGAGAAGGCTCGCAAGGCTTGGCGGCCAAAATTATTCTAGGGCTAGTGATTTTATCTTTTGCTTTGGCAGGGATCGGGGGCTACTTAGGTCAGACTACCGAGCAATCCGTCGCTGAGGTGAACGGGGTAAAAATCACGCAGCGCGACTTTGCCAGAGCATTCGACAACGAACGCGCTCGTCAAGAGCAGCAATTCGGTGAATACTTTGCGCAATTAGCCAATGACCCAACCTTTATGGCTCAACTTCGCCAGTCCGTTACCAATCGCTTAATCCAACAAGAACTACAATCGCAATTAGCGGCAGAAATGGGTTTACGCGTAAGTGATGCAGAAGTACGTAAAGCAATTATAGACATGCCAGCCTTCCAGTTTGGCGGCAAGTTTAGCAACGACCGTTACCTTCAGGTCATGCGTCAAATGGGTTTCCAAGCCGATGACTTCCGCGAGTTTCTTCGTAAAGAAATGACGCGTTCACAGCTGGTCAGCGCCCTGGCAGGTACCGATTTCACCTTGAGCAACGAGCTAAACCAAGCGGTTGGCTTGCAGCAACAAGAGCGTGCGATTGATTATTTAGTCATTGATAACGACAAGTTTAAAGAAACGGTCACCGTTAGCGATGAAGAAATTCAAAATTACTATGACCTAAACCAAGCCCAGTTCTTAGCGCCTGAGCAGGTTAAGGTGGCGTACGTTGAGCTTAATGCCGACACCCTTGAGTTGGCCGAGCCTATCAGCGCAGAGCAAATCAAAGAGTACTACGAGCAGAACCAGGCCATGTACAGCGAGCCGGAAAAACGCCGTGTTGCGCATATCTTAATTGAGAACAGTGAAGATGACGCCGCAGCACAGCAAAAGGCTGAGGAGTTATTAGCGCAACTGCAGCAGGGTGCCGACTTTGCCGAACTGGCCGAAACTCAGTCGGACGATATCGTCAGTGCTGAACTAGGTGGTGATCTTGATTGGATTGAGCGCGACATGCTTGACCCTGACTTTGAAGATGCGGCGTTCGCACTGAAGGACGTAGGTCAGCTGTCAGAGGTAGTGCAATCTGAGTTTGGTTATCACATCATCAAACTAACCGACTTGCAGCCGGGTGAAATGAAGGCCCTGGCCGATGTTGAGCCTGAGATCCGCAGCGAGCTTGAGAAAGTTGAAAAAGCCGACATCTATTACGAAAAACAAACAGAGCTGGCAGAGCTGGCGTTTGAAGTATCGGATAGCTTGGAAGATGCGGCAGCGGCAATTGGCGCCACGGTGCAAACTACAGACCTATTAGCACGTGTACAACTGCCTGCACCGCTAAATCAGCCCAACGTTGCTAGCGTTATCTTCTCGCCTGAACTGCTTGAAGATCGTGTTAACTCAGAAGTATTAGAGCTGGGTAACGAACATGTAGTAGTGGTACGTGTTGATGAGCACAAGCCAGCGGCTACCAAAGAATTGGCACAAGTACGTGAGCAAATTCAAGATATCCTGGTAGCAGAAAAAGCTTCATCGCTTGCTAAAGAGCAGGCCGAGACCTTGTTCGCCGAGCTAGAAGCTGGCACGGCTATCGCTACACTAGCGGAGCAAGCCGGTGTTGAACTGCTAAGCGAAGATAAACTAACGCGTCGTACCTTTAGTGTGCCGCCAGCGTTGACTCAACAGGTGTTCAAGCTGGCTCACCCGGATGCGACTCCTGTGGTTGACCTGGTAGAGCTTAATAACGGTAACGTGGCCCTGGTAGCGCTTAAGTCGGTAAATACGCCGAGCGAAACCGAGGTGGACGATCAGGTTAAGCAAAGTCTAACCATGCAACTTGCTAATAAAAACTACCAGACCTTCGTAGAAGCGCTAGAAGCGCAAGCGGAAGTGGTACGTAAGCCAATGGCACCGCAAGGCGAATAATCATCGCTAAAGCATAAAAGAAAGGCCGCATTTGCGGCCTTTTTTATTGCTGTGCGCGACTCTTCGGTGAGCAAGGGCAGAGTGTTTAATAGGTTAAGTGTGTCCTGAGTCCGTACTTGAACCCTAAGCTTGTTTTATCCAGGGTAACTAGCAGGTCAGCAGCCGCTGACAGGTTTTTGATTGCGGGTTGGTGAAGATTTCCCGGGTGTTACCGTACTCCACAACCTCGCCGTGATCCAACACCATCACCTGATCGCTCATATGCTTTACCAGGCTCAGGTGGTGGGTGATCAATACATAGCTTAGGCCGCTCTCGCGTTGCAACTCCAACAGCAGATTCACCGTCTGTGCCCGTACCGAAGGATCCAAAGAGGATAAGGCTTCATCAAGCACCAACACCTTGGGGTCGAGGATAAGCGCTCTGGCGAGCGCCACTCGCTGCAACTGCCCGCCGGAGAACATATGCGGATAATAGTGGCGGTGCTCAACTAACAAGCCCACTTTGGAGAGGGTCTGCTTAATTTTTTCCAGGCGCTCGGCAGCGCTTAATTTAGTATTAAAACGCAGGCAATCGTCCAAGGTTTCCTCTATGGTCAGGGCCGGATTAAGCGAGGTCGTTGGGTCTTGAAAGATCAGGCGGATAGCACTGCTATCACCCAAATGCTTGGGGCCATCCTTAATCAGCTCGCTTTCAAGAATGATCTGCCCACTACTGACTTCATCGGCACCGGCCAACACCTTGGCGAGCGTGCTTTTCCCCGCGCCGGTTTCGCCTATCACCGCCAGGGTTTCGCCTTGGCCAATACAAAAGGAAATATCTTTGAGCAGGGACACCTTTTTATGGCTGAGCAAACCGGCGCGGACATTGATCATTTTATTCAGTGCTTGCACTTTCAGTAGGGGTTGCATCAGCTTTGCTCCTGCTTATGTTCCTGTAATTCCTGCTCTAGCGTATGTTCTTTCTCCTGCTTATGCAGCGGAAAGTGGCAGGCGTAGCTGTGGCCATGCTCTTTTTCCAGCTTAGGTGTCACCACACAGGCTTTTTGTGCGTTGGGACAGCGGGGACCCAGGCGACAGCCTATTGGCAGGTGCTGCAAGGTCGGAATGGTGCCTTTGAGGGCGTACAGGGGTTGCTTATGGCCCAGGGCCATATCGTAGTCGGGCAGGCTTTGCAGTAATGCCTTGGTGTAAGGATGGCGCGGGTGAGCAAATACCTGCTCGGTGGGCCCTGCTTCTACCATCTGACCGCAATACAGTACATGCATGCCATGGGTCCAGTCTGTGAGCTCTTCGAGTTCGTGGGAGATCATCAAGATGGACATGTTTTTGAGCTGGTTTAAACTCTTTAACAGCCTAAATACCTGGGCGCGCGTGGTACTCTCAAGCGCCGTGGTGGGTTCATCGGCAATAAGCAAGCGCGGTGAGCGGGCGATGGCCATGGCGATCATCACCTTTTGACACACCCCTTCGGAGAGTTCATGAGGGTAGCTGGACAGCACCTTTGAGTGCTCCTTGATACCGACCTTATGCAACAAGGCACGTACGCGTTTTTTCTTGGCACGGCGGCGCTGGAAAATATTACCGCTTTGATCCGTTTCGGGAATACTTTCTTCAATCTGGTCGCTGATTTTCGCCGTTGGATCCAGGCAGCGGCTTGGCTCCTGATAAATCATCGCCAGGTCTTGGCTCACCAGCTTACGGCGCTTTTCATCGGACAGGCGCATTAGGTCCACACCGCGCCAGTGCATACGATCCGCACGCACCTCCCAGCGTTTATTGAGGGCACCCACCAAGGCTTTGGCAATCAGACTCTTCCCCGAGCCGGACTCGCCGATAAGGGCATGCACTTCACCTTCTTTAAGGCTGAAATTAACACCGTCAACCACGCGAATAATGGAGTCCGAGGTTTTCAACTCTATGGTGAGGTTGCGAATATCAAGTAACTGCATTAGTCCGCCCGTCGCTCTTTAAGTACGTTGCGCAGGCCATCGCCAACCAGGTTGGTGGACAGCACGGCTAAAAATAGCAAGATCCCCGGCAGCGCTACGGTCCAGGGCGCCAGATAAATTAAGCCGAGGTTTTCCGCCAAAATCGCACCCCATTCTGCGGTCGGGGGCTGGGCACCGAGCTTTAAAAAGCCCAGGGCAGCAATATCGAGGATTGCCAGCGACAAGGCCATGGTGAAGATAACCACGATGCGCTCATAAATGTTGGGGAAAATACCGCGCACTAAAATTTGCCAATGGTTAGCGCCGTCCAAACGAAAGGCGCTGATATAGTCCTTGCTCAGCTCTTCCACCACCAGGTTGCGTACCGAGTGAATAAATTGCGGCAGCAGTGCGAAAATAATGGCCCAGACGGTATTCATCAGACCCGGACCGAGTATGGCAATAATAATAATGGCCAGCAGCAACGAGGGGATGGACAGGGTGATATCAAGCAGGTGATTCAAAAAGCTGGCCCGCAGTCCGCGGCTGATCCCAGCAACCGTACCCACCAACACGCCCACGAGCGTGGTCACCAGCGCCGCCACGATAGATAGGCCAAAGGTGTAGGTGGCGCCATTCATTAGCCTGGAGAGCACATCACGGCCCAGATCATCGGTGCCGAGAATAAAGCGCACATCGCCGTCTTCGTGCCAAGATGGCGGGATCAACAGCGCGTCGGCATGTTGCTCATTGATACCATAAGGCGCCAACAGGGGGGCGGTGGCCGCTAACACGGTAAGCGCCAGGAACAACCACAAGCCAACCAGGGAAACGTGGTTGGCCCTAAATTTACGCCACAGCCTGAAAAGCGGCGAGACGTTGGATTGTTCGGTAAATAATTTAAAGTTTGCCATGCGCTTGATTCCGTGAGATCGGGTCGAGCAGGGTATAGAGTAACTCGGTGAAAATAGTCGCAAAAATAATAAACATGGAAATAGCTAACAGGCCACCCTGAATAGCCGGGAAGTCACGCTGATAAATGCTGTCGATAAGCCAACGGCCTATACCCGGCCAGGAGAAAATAACTTCGGTGATCATCGCCAGGGTGATCAAGGCGCTAAACTGCAAACCAATTTGCTTAATGACCGGCAGCAAGGCGTTACGCAGGGCGTGGTGAATAATCAACTGGCGACGACTCAGACCCTTGGCGCGCGCGGTTTTGATGTAATTTTGTTCTAGTACGTTGAGCATGGAATCACGGGTAAAGCGCACCAATACCGTGGTTGGGTAGGTGGCCAGCACTAGGGTCGGCAATGCCAGGTGATGCAGGGCATCGGTAAAGGCCTGACCGCCATAGGGGAAACCGGCAAGCATCACATCAAGGAGAATAAAGTGGGTGCTGGCGGGTATTTCATACAATAAACTGATGCGTCCGGACATGGGGAACAGGCCCAATTGCAGGCAAAACACCATGATCAATAACAGCGCCAGCCAAAATATGGGCACCGAGTAACCCACCAGGGTGATGCCGCTGATCAGCTTATCGGGCCAACGACCCTGCGACAGCGCCGCGAGAATACCGGCGGGAACGCCGACAATCACCGAGACCAACAAGGCATACACGGCGAGCTCGAAGGTGGCCGGTGCCAAGGTAAGCACATGACTAAAAACCGGATCCCCTGAGGCAAAGGATAAGCCCCAGTCCCCTTGGAGAATACGCCCGACAAAGGCCAGATATTGGCTGATATAGCCCTCATCGAGATGGTACTTGGCGCGTAGCTCGGCGCTTTGTGAAAAGCCCGCAGTTTCTATGCCACTGAAATTGGTGAGCGGCTCTCCGGGAAACAGATAGCCCAGGGAAAAGGTAAACAGGCTCAGGGTAAAGAGCATAAACAGCAGCAGCGAGAACCGGCGAATGGCAAATTCAAACATCATGGCTCTTTACTCGCGTGGGCTAGGGAAATACCGCCAAACGGGCTTAGGGTAATGCCTTGGATATTGGCATCATTGGCCTGTGAGCGTTTACCGTGGGCCAAAGGCAGCAGCGGCAATTGCTCGGCAATCATTTGCTGGGCCTTAACATAAAACTCTTTGCGCTGTGCTTGATCCGTGGTGGCCAGTGCCTGGGTGAGCAAAAAGTCGAATTCCGGGTTACACCAGTTGGCTGGGTTTTTACCGCTAAAGGTAGCGGCACAACTGAGTAAGGGACTAAAGAAGTTATCTGGGTCCGGGGTGTCGGCAGCCCAGCCCAATAACACGCTGTCGTGACGATGTTCATCGACGCGCTGCAAGAAGGTGTTCCACTCGTATTCGACTATGCGCACCTTCACGCCCACCTCGCGTAAGTCGCTCTGCATCAGCTCCGCCATTTTACGCGCGTTGGGGTTGTAAATCCGGCTCACCGGCATGGCCCAAATGCTCATTTCAAAGCCATTTTCATAGCCGGCCTCGGCCAGTAGCTCGCGGGCCTTATCCGGGTTGTATCCGGGTAAGTTATTTTGTTCCTGGTAGGCCCAACTAATGGGCGGCAGCATGGAGGTCGCCTTCACACCTTGGCCGTAATACACCGCCTGCATGATTTTATCCACATTAATGGCGTGGGCGAGGGCACGACGCACCTCGGGGTTGTTAAAGGGCACACGCTCTGTGTTAAAGGCCCAGTAGCCAATATTTAAATTATCCTGCTGCTGTAAGTCTATGTCACTGCGCTGGCGTAATACATCGAGCTGGGTGGCACTGGGGTGCGGGGTGACATCACACTCCTTGGTTAACAGCTTGACGATACGCGTGGTGCCGTTGGGGGTAATATCAAACACCAGCTGGTCGAGGTTGACCTGGTGCTCCCAATAATCCGGGTGGCTGTAATAGCGAATAAAGCGGTCTCGTTGATACTCGCGATAAACGAAGGGTCCGGTGCCCACTGGGTATTGGTCGAACAGCTCCATTTGCTCGTTTTCCATCAGTTTCATGGCGTACTCGCGCGAGGTGATGGCGGCAAAGTCGGTGGCCAGGTTGGCTAAAAAGCTGCTTTCCGCATTAAAGAGCTCAAAGGTCACCTGATATTCCGAGTCCTTGCGAATATTGCGGATCAACTGATCCAAGCCGACACTTTGAAAATACGGGTAATTGGCTTCACCAACAAAGTGATAAGGATTATAGACATGAACAAGCGATTAAAGGAGAAGACTACATCGTCGGCGTTGAAAAGGCGCGTGGGTGAGAAATAGGCGGTGTTATGAAAATGCACGTCTTCACGCAGTTTAAAGGTGATTTCGGTGCCATCTCGGCTTATTTTCCAACTGGTCGCCAGCTCGGGAATAAATTCGCCGCTGACCGGGTCGATACGCAGCAGTCTGTTGTAAAGTTGTTTGGAAATGATGTCTATGGTGGAGCCGGAGGTGGTCACCTGAGGGTTAAACGACACCGGGTTGGCTTCGGCGCAATAAACCATGCCTTCTATGGGCGCATAGTGGGCATCTTCATTTTGGCACCCGGCGAGAACTAACGCCACGGTGCCCAACAACCATTTATACACGGGCTAAGCCTCTTGTTTTTGCTGCGAATCAAGCAAATTGTATTTCTTTAAATATCCTCTCAGTTGATGATACGTTAATCCGAGCATTTGTGCAGTTTTCTTTTGATTAAATTGACTAAATTTAAGCGCTTGGCGTAACAGCTCGGTTTCGTATTCAGCGGATAACTGCTTCAGGTCGCACGGGAAGCTAAAGCTTGGTTCGCTGGTGTTGTTGGCCACCGTCCCAGCGCTTCCTGAGTCACTGTTTTGGGCCGAGTCGTGAGCGCCTATTGATGGCGTGGCGATCGGGCGGTTAGTTGATGCCTGTGGTCGAAACGGGCTGGCAAAGGGATCAAGGTTAATGCTGTGCACCGCCAGGTCTTCATTACCATGGCGATAGAGGCTGCGTTCAATTACGTTTTTTAATTCACGCACATTGCCGGGCCAGTGATATTCCAACAGGGCTTGTTTGGCTCGGGTGGTAAAGCCGCTAAAGAGTTCCCAACCGAGATTACGGGCCATGTTTATGGCGAAGTGCTCTGCCAACAGCAATATATCTTCTTGGCGCTCACGCAGTGGCGGCAAGGTGATCACATCAAACGCGAGGCGGTCGAGTAAGTCGTGGCGAAAATGCCCTTGGTCGGCCAGGGCGGGTAAGTCTTCATTGGTGGCACAAATGAGCCGGGTGTCGACCTTAATTGGCGCGCGGCCACCGACGCGCTCAAACTCGCCATATTCTATTACCCGTAACAGTTTTTCCTGTACCGCGGCCGGGGTATTGGCTAATTCATCGAGGAACAGGCTACCGCCATTGGCGCGCTCGAAGCGCCCTTCATGGCGTTTGCTGGCGCCAGTAAAGGCCCCGCTTTCATGGCCAAACAGCTCGCTTTCCAGCAAATTTTCGTTCAGCGCCGCACAGTTGAGGCTCACATAGCTTTGATCCCAACGTCGCGAGAGATAGTGTAAACGGGCGGCAATAAGTTCTTTACCCGTACCGCGCTCGCCAATCACCAACACCGGCTTATCCAGTGGCGCCAGTTGAGAAACCTGATCGAGCACGGTTAAAAAGCTGTCGGATTGGCCGAGCAGATTGTCATTTTTACGAAACTGACTCATTTACACTAACTCTTAGTAATTTTTGCTAAAGCTTAGTGTATTTCATTATTTGACGATTAGAAAGGGGTTTGTTAAAAGTGGTGTAACTGAATGAAAAGTATGGCTTTATTAAGTTATTTTAAAGTTGGCAAGCAACTTGATACCACGTAGAGTAGTCAACGAAGACTTCTACATTTGAGGTATAAGATTATGGGAATTTTCTCACGTTTTGCAGATATCGTTAATTCGAATATCAATGCCATTTTAGACAAGGCCGAAGATCCTGAAAAGATGGTACGCCTGATTATTCAGGAAATGGAAGACACCTTGGTTGAGGTGCGTTCTACTTCGGCAAAAACTTTGGCGGAAAAGAAAGATCTTAGCCGTCGCTTGGAAACACTGAACAAGCAGGTTGAGCAGTGGCAGGAAAAAGCCGAGCTGGCGCTGTCGAAAGACCGTGACGACCTGGCTCGAGCGGCGCTTATCGAAAAGAATAAGGCGGCGGAAGCCCAAGTTGCTCTAGAGCGCGAGATGGAGCATGTTGAAGAGCACATCAACAAGCTGCAGCAAGAGATCAGTACCTTGCAGGAAAAGCTGAGCGATGCCAAAGCTCGTCAAAAAGCCATTATTTTGCGTCAACGCTCGGTACAATCGCGCCTTGATGTCAAGAAAACACTTGATGGCAACAAGGTACAGGACGCGCTTGATAAGTTTGAGCGTTACGAAACTAAAATCGACGGTTTAGAAGCCCAGGTTGAATCGTACGAGCTAGGTCAAAAGTCATTGTCTGACGAGATCGAACAGTTGGAAAAAGACGAAAAGATCGACGACGAATTGTCGGCGCTTAAAGCGAAAATGGGTAAAAGTGAAAAAGCAGAATAACAATGATTAGTGGGCGAGCTCGACAAGTTTCACGGCTACGCCCACACTTATAATACGCCGAAGCAACAGGCAGGAGAGGAAGATGTTTGATTTTGATTTATTATTGCCCCCCATCGTAATATTTTTGGTGTTGGTGGCGCCGCTGTGGCTTATTCTGCACTATCGCAGTAAAAAGCAAGTAAGCCAGGGGTTGAGCGAGCACGAGCATCGTCAATTGGTTGAGCTGGCGAACAAGGCCGAGAAGATGGCCGAGCGTATTCATACGCTAGAAACGCTGCTTGATCAGGAATCGCCACAGTGGAGGAATAAGGTATGAGCACCAAGCGCGAACTCTATCGCGACCCCAAACGCGGTAAATTAGCCGGGGTATGTGCGGGGATCAGCGATTACTTTAATATCGAACTGTGGCTGGTACGCATTGTTTTCGTCACCGCCGTTCTACTTGCCGGTGGCCCACTGTTTATCGTTGCCTATATTGCCGCCTGGTTTATTCTGGATACCAAGCCCGCAGACGTGGCTCAAGCAGACGCGCAAAAAGCGGCACATGTGGGTGAGGTTAAAGCCAAGGTCTGGCAAAGGGGTGAGCCGCCACGCAAGGCACTGAAAGATTTAAAAGAGTTTATGACCGATTTAGATGGGCGCATTCAGCGCATGGAAACCCATGTGACCTCGCCAACCTTTACGGTGAGCCGAGAAATAAACAAACTTTAATAATCCCATCCTGCCCAATGGATAAGCTGACCTCGTCGGCTTATCCTTTTATTGTTTTAGGGAAAAAGGAGCTAATTTGTCCTACTCTCGCCTTGATACGCTCAAAGACAAAGCTAAAAAAACACTGCAGCGCACCCTCGATGGTCATATCACTCTGGCGGTGACCGGCTTGTCTGGCAGCGGTAAAACCGCATTTATTACTGCCTTGGTACACCATTTAAGTGAGCAGGCCAACGATAAGAATCTGCCTTTTTTCCGCGTCATGCGCGAAGGGCGCCATATAGCGACCACCCAGGTGCCACAAAAAGCCCTGAACATTCCGACTTTCGGCTATCGCCATGCCATCGAAAGCATTACTCAGGAGCCGCCACAGTGGCCACAATCTACCAAGCGCATTAATACCTTGCGCCTGGCCATGCGCTATCGCCCCCACCGCGGGCTGCGGGCGCAACTTGGCGACACCGCCACCTTGACCATAGATCTAATCGATTACCCCGGCGAATGGTTAATGGACTTGCCGATGCTGAATATGGATTACGCTACCTGGAGCGAACGTCAGATCACCATGCTTAATTCCAAGGTCCGCCGCGCCCATAGCGAATCTTTTTTAGCGCAACTGGCAGGCTTTGATAGCCAGGCCCCAGTGGATGAAGCACAACTAAAGACCCTGAGTAATGAATATAAACAGGCGTTGATGACCATTAAAGCCAATGCCCATGCCGCCAATTTACAGCCAGGGCGCATGCTTATTCCCGGTGAATTGGAAGGGGCACCCTTGTTGGCATTTTTCCCTTGCCCAACGCCGCAGGAATCTGGTGAGAACACCCAGTATACCCAACTGCAAGCGCGTTTCGAGGCCTATAAAAGCCAGGTGGTGAAGCCGTTTTATAAAGACTATTTTTGCCGCTTTGACCGTCAGGTGGTGTTGGTGGATTTACTTCAGGCCTTAAAACTCGGTCCGGAGATCTTTGCCGAGCAGGCCGAAGCCATTACCGAGTTACTGGCGTTTTTTGAATACGGTAAAAGCAACCTGCTGCGACGCTTATTCCGCCCCAACATAGATAAGCTGCTGTTTGTAGCGAACAAGGCCGATCAGGTCGGGGTGAACTACCACCAGGACTTAGCCCTGCTGTTGCATGACTTGGTGAAGGCCAAGGCCAATGAACTCGCTTTTGCCGGGGTCGAAGTCGACACCATGGCTATGGCCGGGGTGTGCGCCACTCAAAGCAAGACGGTCAGTGAGCAAGGCCGTAATTTGCACTGTATATATGGTAAACCCCTAAGCGAGGAAAACTGGCTTACCTATTTACCGCCACAGCCACCACGGCATCGCCTTAACGAAGGGCAGTGGCCAAAACAAGGTTTTGATTATATCGATTTTGCGCCGCTGCCAGGTAATGACGGCAAGCTGCGTCATATGCGCCTCGACCATGCCTTAGAATTTTTATTGGGAGATAAGCTGCGATGAGCGACGAAGTAAAGTTGAGCGCCGGACGCCGCATACAAGAGCAAGGCCCCACACCAGGGGCCGAGCAACTGCAAGGCGCGCAGATAGTGGCGCGCTCTGAACAAGCCCCTAGCAGCGAAGAGGAAGCCCTCTTTGGTGATGACTCTGAACTTGAACAAAGCATCGAGAGCACCATCAAGGGTCGCAAGGGCTCGCTGTTAAAGCGGTTATTTGTATTATTGTTACTTAGTTTAATCCTGGTGGAGACCGGATTGAGCATTGTCGCCAGCTTTGCCACCGCATGGTGGTTAGGCGCCTTATACAGCGCCGTGATCGCCTTGGCTGTACTATTAATGGGGCGCTTGTTATGGCGTGAGTTGGTGAATTTAAAGCGTTTGAAGGTCAATCAACATCATCAGCAGCAGGCCGAGCGTTTGCTTGAGAGCGAGCAAATAGGTCAGGCCTTGCCCTGGTTGCAAAGCGTTAATCAGATACAAACTCATCCTGAATTTGAAACCTTTAAGGCGCGCATTGGCGATCATTTAAGCGACCGTGAGGTGATGATCTTATATCGCGATACACTGCTGGTCAGTCAGGACCAACAAGCCAAGCAGTTGATCAATCGTTATGCGGTGGAGTCTGCGGTACTGGTGTCGGTGAGTCCACTGGCGGTGGTCGATATGCTGGCGGTGCTGTGGCGTGGCTTAAAGCTGGTGGATGTATTGGCTAATAACTATGGTCTGGCTCTGGGATATATGAGTCGGGTGCGCTTATATCGCAGTCTGCTCAAGCAAATGCTGTTCGTGGGCTCAACCGAATTGCTGGCCGATTTGGCCGCCACCGCCTTTGGTGGCAAGTTGTTAAGCGTGTTGTCGACGCGAGCGGCGCAGGGCCTCAGTGCCGGCGTACTCACCGCGCGCATAGGCTATAAAACCATGGAGCTATGTCGTCCCTTGCCGCGTCTTGAAGCGAAACCTTCGCTGCTTAGGGCCACGGTGAAAAGTCTGGCCAGTCGGTTGGCGCGAGTCGACAAACAAACCAATGAAGAGCAAAAAAACGTCAACTAAGGTTGACGCTTTTTTGGCCCTAAAATAGTGTTTCATGGCCGTCCAAGCGGCTAGCTTGCTTGTTTTTAAAACAATTATGCCCCTATTTTAAAAGAAAAAAGGTGGCAATATGAGCAAACACACATACACAGACGAAACCCTTTGCATCCACAGCGAGCAAGGTCGACAGGATCCCCACAGAGCGCTTGCGGCGCCCTTATATCAAACCTCTACCTTTGTCTTCGACAACGCTGCTCAAGGGGCAGCACGCTTTGCTGGCGAAGAAGCCGGCTATATATATTCTCGCTTAGGCAACCCTACTGTCCGTGAGCTTGAAGAGCGACTGGCGGCACTTGAACAATGTGAAGATGCGGCGGCCTGTGCCACGGGGATGGGAGCGGTTTCGGCGGCGGTCATGAGCTTTTTAAGCGCCGGCGACCATCTGATTGCATCCAAGACCGTTTATGGCTGCACCTATGCCTTATTTAGTCATCTGCTCACTCGCTACGGGGTTGAAGTGACCTTTGTCGACTTTAGCGATCTGGACGCTATTAAGGCGGCGCGCCAGCCCAACACCAAGATGGTCTTTGCGGAAACCCCGGCCAACCCAAATATGAAGGTGTATGATCTTGAGCAGATCTGCGCCTTTGCCAAACTGCATAACCTAATAAGTGTTGTCGATAACACCTTCTTGACGCCGCTGTTGCAAAAACCGGCTACCCTGGGGGCGGATTTAGTGGTGCACAGTGCCACCAAATACCTAAACGGCCACGGTGATGTGGTGGCAGGGCTGGTGTGCGGCAGCGCCGAGCATATACAAACTATTAAGTTTACCGTGCTTAAGGATATAGGCGCGACCATGAGCCCGTTCGACGCCTGGTTGATCCTGCGTGGTTTAAAAACCTTGTCGGTCCGCATGAAGGCGCATTGCCAAGGGGCACATACGGTGGCTGAGTACTTGGCCGCCCACGAAAAAATTGAAAAGGTGTATTACCCAGGTCTGGCAGGGGACCCCGGCCATGCTTTTATTGGCACGCAGATGAAAGACGCAGGCGGTGTTATTGCGTTTGAGCTCAAAGCTTCGTTGAAAAAAACGGAATCCTTTATCAATCGCCTTGAACTGTGCACCCTGGCGGTGAGTTTAGGTGACACCGAAACGCTAATACAACATCCGGCCTCAATGACACACTCCACCTATGAGCCTGAGCAGCGCCGCGCCGCCGGGATAAGCGATGGCCTGGTGCGCATTTCCATTGGCCTCGAAGATGTTAACGAAATTATTGCGGATTTAGAAATGGGGTTGGCATCCATTTAGTTAGGTGTAATTAATATTGTACGAATGTTTTGATAGGTATCCCTTTAATTTAAAGGGGTGTCTATTTTTGTTTATGTGCGTGTAATTTTAGGTTTACGAACGATTGTGTTTGACGATAGCCCTTGTTAGCTCCATCTATTACAAATCTGCGTACTTTTACTTAGTATCTGGTTAACACAGATTAGCTACCAGTTGAGCGTTTAGGTACGTTCATTGGTCGAAGATGTAAAGGTTATTATGGCTAAGTCAAGTAAGTATGTCTCCAAGACCCCCGATGAAAATGGGGTGATCCACTGGAGCGATGAAGAGAACCAAATTTGGTCAGAATTGGTTGAGCGTCAGTTGGCCTGTATTGAAGGCAAGGCCTGTGACGAATACCTGGAAGGGTTAAAGAAAATTAACCTGCCACATGATCGCATTCCGCAATTACACGAACTGAATGAAGTGTTAGAGCGCGAAACCGGCTGGCAGGTTGCCCCTGTGCCGGCGCTTATCGACTTCGATGAGTTTTTCCGTTTATTGGCGAACAAACAATTTCCTGTGGCGACCTTTATTCGTACCCGTGAAGAGTTCGATTATCTGCAAGAACCGGATATTTTCCATGAAATCTTTGGTCATTGCGCCATGCTGACCAACCCGGATTTTGCCGAGTTTACTCATAAATACGGTCAGCTAGGCTATGCGGCAGATAAAAAAGACCGCGTCTATCTAGCACGTCTATACTGGTTCACCGTTGAGTTCGGCCTGATGCAAACCGAAAAAGGTCTGCGTATATACGGCGGCGGCATCTTATCGAGCCCGGGCGAAACCCAGTACGTGTATGGTGATGAGCCAGAAATTAATCCAATGAATGTACTGAATGTGCTGCGCACACCGTACAGAATCGATATTATGCAACCGGTGTACTACACCATTAACTCCATCCATGATTTATTTGATATTTCACAGATGGATCTGATGGCATTGGTAGCCGAGGCAAAAGAATTAGGCTTGTTTGAGCCCAAATTTCCCCCTAAAGAAAAGATAGCAAGTTAAGGAATTAGTAATGTCTGAATTAAGCGCACAAAAATGTGAAGCGTGTCGTGCGGATGCGCCTAAGGTGTCAGATGATGAATTGGCAGTATTGATCAGAGATATCCCTGAGTGGGTGCCTGAAGTACGTGATGGCATTATGCAGCTTGAGCGAGTATTTAAGTTCAAAAACTTCAAGCAAGCACTGGAGTTCACCAACCTAGTAGGCGCCATGGCCGAAGAAGAAGGTCATCACCCGGGTCTTCTGACCGAATGGGGCAAAGTGACCGTTACTTGGTGGTCGCACTCTATCAAGGGTCTGCACAAGAATGATTTCATTTGTGCTGCCAAAACAGACGCGGTTTTTGCTGCTCTGTAATTAAATACTTCCGTGTTTGAGCCACCTCGCTATTCTCTAGCCGGGTGGCTTTTTTGTTTTTCACAACTTGCTATAATGCAGCGCTAAACAAAACAAAATATGAAATGAAATATGAGCGCTGCTGATCTTGATTACATCAAGCAATCCATTGCTACGGTTGCCGATTATCCTAAACCGGGCATTATGTTCCGTGACGTTACCAGCCTATTAGCCGACCCTAAGGCATTACAACTGACCATAGATCATATGGTTAATAAGTATAAAGACCTTGGTTTTACCAAGATCATTGGTACCGAATCGCGCGGCTTTATCTTTGCCGCACCTTTGGCTTATGTATTAGGTGTGCCTTTTATTCCGGTGCGTAAGCCGGGCAAATTACCTCGTGCGGTCATTGCACAAAGCTACCAGTTAGAATATGGTGAAGATACCCTGGAGCTGCACCAAGACGCCATAGTGGCCGGTGATAAGGTATTGTTAGTCGATGATTTATTGGCAACTGGCGGCACCATTGAAGCCACCGCGAAATTGGTTGCCAAGCTCGGCGGCGAAGCAACTCATGCGGCCTTTGTGGTTTCCTTACCGGACTTAGGCGGTGAGCAACGCGTGCGCCAACAGGGAATTGACGTATTTAAACTAGTCGAATTCGAAGGCGATTAAGCATGAGCTATCAGGTTCTTGCCAGGAAATGGCGACCGCAAACCTTTCACCAACTTGTTGGTCAAGACCATGTAAAACAGGCACTGGTAAACGCCCTGAATGAACAGCGTTTACACCATGCTTATTTGTTTACAGGGACGCGAGGCGTGGGTAAAACCACCATCGCCCGAATCTTTGCCAAGAGCCTGAACTGTGAGCAGGGTATTTCAGCTCAGCCCTGCGGCCAATGTAGCACCTGCTTAGATATCGAAGCGGGTAAGTACATAGATCTTATCGAAATCGACGCGGCCTCACGTACCAAGGTTGAAGACACCCGGGAAATCCTCGATAACGTGCAATATGCACCGACACGAGGACAATTCAAGGTGTACCTTATCGATGAGGTGCACATGCTTTCCAAACACAGCTTTAACGCGCTGTTAAAAACCTTGGAAGAGCCCCCCGAACATGTGAAATTCTTGCTGGCGACCACAGATCCGCAAAAATTGCCGGTGACCATCTTATCTCGCTGTTTGCAGTTTAATCTCAGCGCCTTATCGGTTCCGCAGATCAGCACCCAGTTGCAGCACATTCTCGGCCAGGAACAAATCCATTACGAAGACTCGGCCCTGGCGGTACTGGCCAAGGCAGCCGACGGCAGTATGCGTGATGCCTTGAGCCTGACCGATCAAGCCATAGCTCAAACCAATGGGCGGCTGGTGGAAGAGGCGGTCAAAGACATGCTCGGCCTAATGGATGTACGTTTTGCCCAGCAGCTACTGAGTGCCGTACTCCTGCACGATGGCGCCGAGCTGATGCAACAAACCCGAGCCTTAGCGCAGCGTAACCCTAATTATGTTGCGGTGTTAGACGATTTACTTAACCTGATGCATGGCATCCAGCTGACTCAGCTGGTGCCCAGCGCCGCGGCGCTTAGCGAGCGCGATGCCCAATACGTCATTGCGGCGGCCAGCAGCGCCGATCCTCAGCATATTCATACTCTGTACCAATTGCTGTTAAGCGGCAAACGTGACTTGCAATGGAGCAGCTCACCACAGGTAGGCTTTGAAATGCTGATGTTACGCCTACTTGCCTTTGAACCGGCGGCCTTGGCATCCATGCCAACAGCGCAAACCAATGTGAGCGAGATGGCCAGCCCTAAGGCCTCGGGCCAAGAGCAAGCGGCTAACCTGCGCGCCATGCTGGCCCGCAATAATAATGATCTGGCTTCAGCGCCAAAAGCTGCTAGGCCAGAGCCTGTGTCCGCACCTGCGGCTACACCCGCGACAACGCCTGTCGCTGCACCTGAAGTGCCTTCTGAATCCTCTGCACTAGCTGTAGAAATGGATGAGGAAGTGGCGCAGGAGCAAGAAGCAGCGGCGCAATTTGATGCCGTGTTACAACAGGCTCAAGAGTTAGGTTATCAGGGCAGCGAGCCAGTGCAGCCTAATACAGCAGAGCCTGTATTCCAGCACCAAGCCGCACCAGAGCAAGTACATCAGGGCGCCGTTCAAGAACAAGACCAAGTGCAACCCCGCATTGAGCAAATGCAGCCAGTAAGTCCAGAGCCGGACAATCAAGCTCAGGCGGCACCGGCCGAGCAGCTTCATGCCTTGGAAGAGCAAACTCAATCGGCCATCGCCCGTATTCTGCAAAACCGTAAGTTGGCAACGCCTTCGGCAACGTCTTCGGCAAAGCCTGCGCCTGCAGCCGCACCTGGCCAAAGGGCGCAAAGCGGCAATGAAGTGATCCAAGGTGGCGGTGACGTAAAAAAGGCAGCGGCCCGGGGTGAGCGGGCCGAACTAAGCGCATCACCAGGTTATTTTGATACCCCTGTTGCAACTGCAGTTGCCATGCCTGAGCCTGCTCAGCAACAGCAACAGCAACAGCAACAGCAACAGCAGCTAGAAGCGGCCAAGCGTAAGCAAACGCCGGCGCAGCGCCTGCTCGACAGGCACCAGCCGGACCCGCAAAAGCTGGCCCCCGAGTTGCTGCAACAGTTGCAGGCACCGGCGACAAATACCGAGGCGCAAGAGCAGCCCTTGGTGATCCCCGTGCCCGAAGGCTTTACCAGCAGCATTAGCGACATCAAATTTGCCCATCAGCAAGATGCCTGGGCGGCCTTGATAGACGAGATGAATTTAGGTGGGCGTACCCGTCAGTTTGCCCTGCAAAGCTGTTACCGTAAGGAACAAGGGCAGGTGCTTTTGCAGGTTGATGCCAGTCAGCAACATCTCGATGGACCGGCGTTACGCGAACGCTTGGCGCAATGTTTTAGCGAGCAACTGGGCGAGCCTATCGAATTGCATATAGCGTTTAGCCCAGAGGTAGCGGGTACGCCAAAACTGATCCAAGAAGCGCTCGACGCTCAGCGTTTGCAACAGGCGGTGGCGGCGATGCACGGTGATAACAATGTGCAGCGTTTAATGACGCAATTTTCGGCGATCCTTGATGAAAACTCGGTGCAGCCATTGTAATTTTTCCTCGCTGGCCTTATCTTTGCCAGCATAGATTTAAATGAAGAGAGAACACTATGTTTAAAGGTGGAATGGGCAACATGATGAAGCAAGCGCAGCAAATGCAAGAGCGCATGCAAAAAGCCCAAGAAGAAATCGCTAACTTAGAAGTAACCGGTGAAGCCGGTGCCGGCCTGGTTAAAGTAACCATGCTGGGTAGCCACAATGTGCGTCGCGTTGAGCTGGATGAGAGCTTGATGGAAGACGACAAGGATATGATTGAAGACCTACTGGCTGCTGCCTGTAACGACGCCGTACGTCGTGTAGCCGAAGAAAGCCAGAAGCGCATGGCCGAAGTAACCGGTGGTATGAACTTACCTCCTGGTTTCAAAATGCCGTTCTAATTAAGAACCATATAAAAATAGCGCCTTAGGGCGCTATTTTTTTGCTCATTAGTCCCTAAGAGCAATACGTTTAGATACTCAGATGCGTTATCATTGGCATCACAATAAGACCCCTCAGAAAACCCCAAGAGAAAGGATACTCGGCTATGAAGTTCAAACTAACCCCAATTTTAATGACGACGACACTGCTTGCGCTTGGCTCGATGCACGTTCAAGCCGGCGACCAAAGCTTGAAAGCCCTCCAGGCAATAGAAGAATTTAAAGAACCCTTTATACATATGATTGAGGACGGTGGTGAATTTTTTTGCCCGGACGCGGATACACAGGGAAGCCTAAGAAAATATGCCAGTTGCGATGAGTATTCAGCCTTGCTCAAGCGCGGTTGCTATGGCAAATCACGAGAGGAGTTTGGGCGGGAACTCGTCTACGGTGCAGCGTGCGCCGAGTTGACCCTGCTTGAACAGGTCAAGGTGGCCAAGGAAAATCATTTTGATATGGACTCTGCCAATTGGTGGCACCATATTCCCACCAGCATCATTCCATTACCAGGTGGGATTGAGAGCGACGAAATGAAGCAGCAAGCACAACGTGAGCTTGAAACCCTGGTTAAAGGCAAGACCCTGGGTGAGCTCTCGCTTGTTAATAACAAAAGTCACCCACGCTTGTTTGAGGCCGTGCTTGGTTCACACACGCGAGAGTGTGGCGTGGTAAAGGATACGCTTAAATTGTTTGTGCAATTAATCGCCGACTTTAACGGCGATGGCAAGGCCGACTTGCTGCTGAGCGGCACTCGCAGTAACCTTTCCGATGATTGCCCTTTAAATGCCTACAAAGAGGGCGGCGGCTCGACCACTTTCTTGTACGAGAAACACAGTGCTCAGTCAGAACTTAAAGTTACGCCATATCGAGAGCTAATCGAGTCGGCCTCAAAGTAGGGCTAACAACTCCCTTATACTTTTGCGCTTGGTTTTGATACCTTAACGCCACATAATAGAGCGCTGAATTACACAGTGTCGCAGCTTAATCGGAATTTACATGCAGCTTTCGCCAAAATTAACTCAACTTGTTGATGCTTTGCGTTGTTTACCGGGCATAGGCCCGAAATCGGCTCAGCGGATTGCCTTTCACTTATTGGAGCGTGACCGTGAGGGCGGCAGCCAATTGGGGGCTGCGTTAAGCCAGGCCATGGTGGATATTGGTCATTGCAACAGTTGTCGTACTTTTACCGAGCAAGAGCAGTGCGAGCTGTGTGGCAATATTAAACGCCAGGATTCCGGCTTGCTGTGTGTGGTGGAATCGCCCAGCGACGTATTAGCGGTGGAGCAAACCGGGCATTATCAGGGCCTATACTTTGTCTTAATGGGTCACTTGTCGCCCCTTGATGGCATTGGCCCAAAAGAAATTGGCCTGGATGTGCTCGAGCAGAAGCTGGCCGCGGGAGACATTAACGAGGTGATCCTGGCGACTAACCCGACGGTAGAGGGCGAAACCACGGCCCATTATATTGCCGAGCTGTGCAAGCAATACCAGGTGGGTGCCTCACGCATCGCCCATGGTGTGCCTGTCGGTGGCGAGCTGGACCTGGTTGATGGCATGACCTTATCCCATGCCTTTAATGGCCGTAAGCAGGTCACCTTCGACGATTGATTTGCTCTAAAATCCAGCAAAAATGCGCCTTTTGGCGCTTTTTTCGTTTTTTATCTCTTGAATCCCAACCGCATCACCCCATATACAAGAGCATATCTGGTTATCAACCTACTCAGTTGAACCTGTTTGCTAACGGAGAGAGAAATGACAGCAACATCAGAAAAAGAAACGCTTGGCTTTCAGACTGAAGTAAAGCAACTGCTTAACTTAATGATCCACTCTTTGTATTCAAACAAAGAGATCTTCCTGCGTGAGCTGGTATCGAATGCTTCTGATGCCGCAGATAAACTGCGCTTTCTAGCCCTTGAAAATGGCGATCTGTACGAAGGCGATGCAGAACTCAAGGTGCGTATTAGCGCCGATAAGGACAAGGGCACGGTAACCATTGCCGATAATGGTATCGGTATGACCCGTGATGAAGTGATCAGCGCCTTAGGCACCATTGCTAAATCAGGCACCGCAGAATTTTTCAAAAACTTGACCGGTGACCAAGCCAAAGACTCTCAGCTGATCGGTCAATTCGGTGTGGGTTTCTACTCGGCCTTTATTGTGGCCGACAAAGTAACCGTGCGCACGCGCAAAGCCGGTGAAGCGCATGCTATCGAGTGGGAATCAAAAGGTGAGGGTGACTACACCCTGGCCGAGATCGACAAAGACAGCCGTGGTACCGAAATCATCCTGCACCTGCGCGACGATGAAAAAGAGTTCCTCGATGATTTCCGCCTGCGCGGCATAGTTAATAAATACTCGGATCATATCGCCATTCCGGTAGAGATGTACCGTGAGCCAGTACCAGAATCAGAAGGCCCGGATGGCGAGAAAATCGAAGCGCAACCGGGTCACTGGGAAGCCATTAATAAGGCAGAGGCGCTGTGGACTCGTGATAAATCAGAGATCAGCGATGAAGAATACCAGGAGTTTTACAAGCATGTAGGTCACGACTGGGAAGAGCCGCTGACCTGGGCACACAACAAGGTGGAAGGTAAAACCGAATACACCAGCTTGCTGTACATTCCTAAGCGCGCCCCCTTTGATATGTATAACCGCGAGCGTCAAAGCGGCTTAAAGCTGTATGTACAACGCGTATTTATCATGGATGACGCCGAGCAGTTTATGCCAAGCTACCTGCGTTTCGTAAAAGGTCTGTTGGACTCAAACGATCTGCCGCTAAACGTGTCTCGTGAGATTTTACAAGACAACAAGATCACCCAAACAATTCGTAAGGGCTGTACTTCTCGCGTGTTGAAAATGCTGGATCGCATGGGTAAGAACAAACCGCAAGAGTATCAAACCTTCTGGGATGAATTCGGCAGCGTGATCAAAGAAGGTCCGGCGGAAGACATGGCGAACAAAGAAGCCATTGCCAAGCTGCTGCGCTTTGCTTCAACGCATACGGACGAAGCCACGCAGAATGTGTCACTCGAGCAGTACATCGAGCGTATGAGCGAAGGCCAGGACAAGATTTACTACGTGGTGGCCGACAGCTTTGAAGCAGCGAAAAATTCGCCACACCTTGAGATCTTCCGCAAGAAGGGCATCGAAGTCTTGCTACTGAGCGACCGTGTCGACGAGTGGATGATGAGCCACCTCACCGAGTTCCAGGACAAGCAGTTCCAGTCGATCACTCGCGGCGACTTGGACTTAGGTGACCTTGACGACGAAGAGAGCAAAAAGGCCCAAGAAGAGTCTGAGAAGGAAGTGGAAGGCTTGCTTGAGCGCATTAAAACGGCGCTGGGCGATAAGGTCAAGGAAGTACGCTTTACCCATCGCCTAACGGACTCACCGGCCTGTGTGGTTGCCGATGAGCACGATATGAGCTCACAGATGATCAAGCTTATGGAGTCCGTCGGTCAAAAGGCACCGGAAACCAAGCCGGTCTTTGAGCTCAACCCTGAGCACCAGCTGGTTAAGCACCTTAACGACGAGCAGGACGAAGACAAGTTTACTCAGTGGTCAGAGGTACTGCTGGACCAGGCTCTGCTTGCCGAGCGCGGCAGCTTAAAAGACCCGGCCGGGTTTGTAACCCGCCTGAATAAGCTGATGCTGGATTTAAGCAAGTAACAAGTAAAAAATCCCAACTTTGAGCCCGAGCTAACCACTCGGGCTTTTTTTATGAGATATCGAGTGATTTCCATAAATTACATAAGATAGACTAGGGGAGTTCTTTTCTAACTAAATGATTTCAAGGATGAAAAATGCAAGACTTTCTGTTAGTTATGATTTTTATAATCTCAGCGCTCATCTATCCAGTTTTTTTTGTTTTTATGATGATGTTTTCGGAGCACTTAGACAAACAGGTGTTTAAAGAGAAAACTCCGGCTTTCTTTAGGTATCTAGCCTTACCACTATGGAGTGATAAATATAATAAGTTTGAAGAACGTTCCCACAAAAAAATTTTATTCTTTTTTATTCCGGGCATCTTGTTAGCGTGTTGTTTTGGTTATGCGCAAAAAGCGATTAAAGACAAAACCGCTTCTTTTTTTGCGACCTTTCTTGCGGTATTAATAGTGCTGGATATCACTCTTATAATAATTCGATAAGCTTCCCAAAGTGCCCATTGGTTGTTGTGGTTTTACTTTGGTTACGTGCCAGAGTGATGAAATAACAGTGACACCTAGATGCCTGTCAAAACAAGGAATAGGGGATGACAACCACAGAGAAAAGTCGCTATTACGACTTAACCGAGCACAGCGCCGTGAGAGATGACTTGCGCTTCGCTGTGACGTGCGTGGCTAAACATGGGGTGGTTATCGATTGTGGTTGTGGTGCGGGTGCCGACATTGCCTATTTACGCGCACAGGGTTTTACCGTGCATGCCTTTGATATAGAGTCCGAAGCCATGGCGCGTTGCCAAACGCGTTTTAGTCATGACCCGCACGTTCACCTTAGCCAAGCGAGCTTTTCCAGTTTTGCCTATCCTCAGGCCGACCTCATTGTTGCCGATGCCAGCTTATTTTTTTGCCCGGTAGCTGAGTTCGATCGGGTTTGGGAGAGACTCACTGGCGCCCTGTTGCCGGACGGTCTATTTTGTGGCTCCTTTGTCGGCCCCGAAGACACCATGGCCTCCGAGCACTACAGCAGGGATGCCTATTGGCCCGAGGTTTTGGTGTTGGATGAAACGCAAATCAAACATAAGTTGCTAGGGTTTGACATACTGCGTTGGCAAGAACACAGGGTATCCGGTGAAACCGCCAATGGCGAGCCGCATCACTGGCATATATTCTCCGTGGTGGCGAGAAAATCAAACTAAAGGCGTTGCCAGCGGCGTTGAAACATACACGGCCCATCGCAAGCACTTGCGCACAACATGAACATTGCGCATAGTGGAA
Organism: Pseudoalteromonas sp. T1lg75; assembly: GCF_002964705.1. Classification (GTDB taxonomy): domain Bacteria; phylum Pseudomonadota; class Gammaproteobacteria; order Enterobacterales; family Alteromonadaceae; genus Pseudoalteromonas. The sequence goes on from NZ_PQCD01000053.1 coordinate 311,541, forward strand.
TTCTATTATCCCCATCATTAAGGCAAGGTATGAAATCGTCTTTACTCGGTGCGTTAGCACTTCTTAGCATGTCTTCTTTCTCGGCATTCGCAGATACTTCTGCAAATCCAATCGCCATCGCCATTCACGGCGGTGCCGGCACCATTGAAAAGGCGCGCTTTACGCCGGAGCAAGAAAAGGCGTATCGCGCCAAATTAAGCGAAGCGGTGGAAGCAGGCTATGCGGTGTTAGACCAAGGGGGTGCCAGCCTTGATGCCATCAATGCGGCCATTAATGTGCTGGAGAATTCGCCTTACTTTAATGCCGGTAAAGGTGCGGTGTACACCTACGAGGGTGAACATGAGCTCGACTCCTCGATTATGGACGGTCGCACCCGGGAAGCCGGTGCCGTTGCCGGGGTGAAGCATATTGAAAACCCCATCGATTTAGCCCGCCTGGTGATGACCAATTCCGTGCATGTGATGCTCAGCGGCGCTGGGGCTGAAGAATTTGCTCAGCAGCAGGGCATGAAGCTGGTGGAAAACAGCCTGTTTGATACCGAAAATCGTTATAAAGCTTTGCTTAAGGCCAAGGAAAAGTTGGATAAGGCCAAGCCGGCCACAAAAGATTACCAGGCCCTGCATCAGGCCTTGCCAACATCATACAAGATGGGCACGGTGGGCGCGGTGGCACTCGATAGCCACGGCAATATCGCCGCAGGCACTAGTACCGGCGGCATGACGGCCAAGCGCTTTGGTCGTATTGGCGATTCACCTGTGATAGGTGCGGGTACTTTTGCCGATAATGCCTCCTGTGCGGTGTCTGCCACGGGCCATGGTGAATACTTTATCCGTTACCAGGTGGCGAGCGATATTTGCGCCCGGGTGCAATACCAAGGAAAGAGCATTGAGCAGGCGGGTAATGAGGTTATTTTTGGACCCATGTTTGAAGCGGGTGGCACAGGTGGGGTGATCATCGTCGATGCCAAGGGCAACATCAGCATGCCGTTTAATACCGAAGGCATGTATCGTGCCAGTAAGAGCAGCAATACCCCAACCTATGTGGCTATTTTTAAAGACGAATAAATACTCCCCTAGCTACGCAAAAATCCTGGCGCCAACTATATTTAGTATGTTGGCGCTAATAATTTTGGGGGTGCGTATGCAATCTATCAAAGTCGCTGATTACTATAACCACAGACCTGTGACTTTCAAAGCCAATATGTCCATTGAAAGCGCGGTGGAAAAACTACTTCAAAGCTGTCAAACCGGTGGTCCGGTGGTCGATGATCTCGGCACCGTCATAGGGTTTGTCTCCGAGCAAGACTGCTTGCAACAAATGCTTAATTCAACTTATCAAAACGAAGCCCATTGTGTCATTGGTGATGTGATGACCAAGGATCCCTTGTGTGTTTCGCCTGAGCACAGCGTGATGACGCTCGCCGAAAACATGAAGATAGATAAGCCGAAAATGTATCCGGTGTGCGACGAGCAAGGCAGGTTGCTTGGCATAATCACTCGGGCTCATATTTTGTTGGCGCTGGATAAGCACTTACATGACAATTATGCACCTGGGAAACGCTTTGTCTAACGATACACTTTAGAGCAATATTTTGCTAAGCTGGCCGACCATTTTATGCCGTTAATTAGGGGCCTGCGTGTCTGCCAGCAAATCCTTGTATGCCAAGCTCAATGAGTGTTTGAAAAAAGATCAGTTTATACTCAAAAAACGCCTACAAGGGGCGCAAAAAATAACCGACGCCCACAAGCAGCAGGGTGTAATAGCCAAAATAGCCGCCGCTATTGATGCCAGTATTGCCGCTCGCGCCAAACGCCTGGCCGAGCTGCCTAAGCCCAGCTTCCCAGCGGCCTTACCCGTTAGTGAAAAACGCGAAGACATTAAAGCGGCCATTGCTAACCACCAGGTGGTGATTGTCGCCGGTGAAACCGGCTCGGGTAAAACCACTCAGCTACCAAAAATCTGCTTAGAGCTTGGTCGGGGTGTCGAAGGTTTAATCGGTCATACTCAGCCACGGCGTCTCGCGGCACGTAGCGTGGCCGCCCGTATCGCCGAAGAATTAGACAGTGAAATTGGCCAAACCGTCGGCTTTAAAATTCGTTTTAGCGATCAGGTGAGCGAGCGCAGCTATATTAAGCTGATGACCGACGGTATCTTGCTCGCCGAGATCCAAAACGACCGCTATCTCAACCAGTACGACACCATCATTATCGATGAGGCCCACGAGCGCAGCCTGAATATCGATTTTATTCTCGGCTATCTGAAGAATCTCCTGCCCAAGCGCCCAGACCTCAAAGTCATTATTACCTCGGCCACCATAGATCCGGAGCGTTTTTCTCGTCACTTTAACGACGCGCCTATTATCGAGGTGTCTGGGCGTACCTATCCGGTTGAAGTGCGCTACAGACCGATTACAGAGCTTAGCGGCAGCGACGAGGAACAGGATGAAAACGATCAGTTGCAAGGGATATTCGATGCCGTAGATGAGCTCTACGACGAAGGCCCGGGCGATATCCTGATCTTTATGAATGGTGAGCGGGAGATTCGCGACACCGCCGATGCCCTTAGCAAGCGTAACCTCAAGCATACCGAGATACTGCCTTTGTATGCCCGGTTATCCAATGCCGAGCAAAACCGTATTTTCCACCCCGGTAATAAGCGCCGTATCGTCCTGGCCACCAATGTGGCGGAAACTTCGTTAACCGTGCCGGGCATTCGCTACGTTATCGACCCGGGCACCGCCCGCATTAGCCGGTACAGTTATCGTACCAAGGTACAGCGCCTGCCTATTGAAGCCGTGTCCCAGGCCAGTGCCAATCAACGTAAGGGCCGTTGTGGACGTGTGGAGGCGGGTATTTGTATTCGCCTTTATTCAGAAGAAGACTTTTTAGGGCGCCCCGAGTTTACCGATCCGGAGATCCTGCGCACGAATCTGGCCTCGGTTATTTTGCAGATGCTTGGCCTTGGACTGGGTGATATCAGCCGTTTCCCCTTTGTGCAGCCGCCGGATAGCCGCAATATTAATGACGGTGTACGTTTACTCGAAGAGTTAGAAGCGGTTAAACCGGCAAAGCAACGTAATCAAATCGAGCTCACCAGAATGGGCCGTGATTTGGCGCGCATTCCGCTTGATCCTCGTCTTGCGAAAATGGTGCTGGCCAGTGTGCCGCTTGGCGCCATGCGTGAGGTGATCATCATCACCGCCGCCTTAGCTATCCAGGATCCGCGCGAGCGCCCGCAAGATAAAAAGGGCAAGGCGGACGAGTTACACGGTCGTTTTAACGACGATGATTCGGACTTTATCGCCTTTTTAAATGTGTGGAACTACCTTGAAGAGCAACAAAAAGCGCTGACCAATAATCAATTCCGTAAGCTTTGTAAGCAGGAATTCTTTGCCTATATGCGCATTCGCGAATGGCAGGACATCGTTTATCAGGTATCGACCATCTGCGATGAAATGGGCTTAAAGGATGCGACCAATGAGCCCAGTTTTGAGACCCTGCATCAGGCCCTGCTCAGTGGCCTGCTGAGTCATGTGGGGCAAAAGGACGATAAAAACGCCTTCTATCAGGGCGCGCGCAACAGTCAGTTTCATATCTTCCCAGGCTCTAACCTATTTAAAAAGCGGCCTAAATGGCTGATGTCGGCGGAGCTGGTGGAAACCTCCAAGCTCTACGCCCGTATCAATGCCAAAATCGATGTTGCCTGGCTGGCGCCTCTGGCACAGCATTTGGTCAAGCGCAGCTACAGCGAACCCCATTGGCAGAAAAAAGCCGGGGCGGTCATCGCCTTTGAGCAGCAAACCCTGTATGGCCTCACCATAGTGGCGAAAAAGCGCAGCCAGTATGACAAAATTGACCCGGTAGTCAGCCGTGAAATCTTTATTCGCACCGCCTTGGTGGAGCAGGAGTTAGGCGCCAACGAGTCCTTCTTGCAGGTGAATCGTAAACTCATTGAAGAGGTGCAGGACTTAGAGAACAAGGCGCGTCGTCGCGATATTTTGGTCGACGAGCATACCCTGTACGAGTTCTACGATAAGCACATTCCGGCGGATGTCTGTAACCGCGTCAGTTTCTTGAAATGGTATAAGGAACAAAAGCGCAAAGATAAACGCTTTTTGCATATGAGCAAAGAGGCGCTGATGCGCCACGGCGCCGATGATATTACCGCCGATAATTACCCGGATGTGTGGATGCAGGGCAACCTGGTTTTGCCGCTGCGCTACAGCTTTGAACCGGGACAGGATATCGATGGTGTGGCGGTGCAAATACCCTTGGCACTGCTTAACCAGGTGCAAAGTGAGGGCTTTGACTGGCATATTCCCGCCTTCAGGCATGAGCTTATTTGTGCGCTGATTAAGTCTTTACCAAAGGCCCAGCGCCGAAACTTTGTACCTGCGCCTAACTATGCCGATGCGGTATTGAGTTCGGTGCAGCCGCTGCAGGGTAAGCTGGTGGATGCCCTGGCACTGCGCCTATTCCGTATGACCGGCGCCAAGGTTGAGGCCGAACAGTTCGACTTGCTGAGTGTCGATGAGCACTTACGCATGGCCTTTGAGGTGCGTGACGATAAAAACAAATTGGTTGCCCGTGGTTATGATTTGGATGCCCTCAAAGCCAAGCTGGCAGATCAGGTGAGTGATACCCTGTCTCAGGTGGCCGATGAGGGTATAGAGCGTCAGGGCTTAACCGAGTGGCAATTCGACGCTCTGCCCGAGTCGTACGTGAAGAAACAGGGGCAGTATGAGGTTAAAGCCTATGTTGCCCTGGTGGATAAAAAAGACAGTACCGCCATCGAGTTGTTCGACTCGCCAACCAAGGCGCAAGTGGCCCATCAACAGGGTTTGCGCCGTATGGTACTGCTGAATATTCCTTCGCCGATAAAATACCTGCAGCAAAACCTGCCGAATAAGGCCAAGCTGGGTCTGTACTTTAATCCCTTTGGCAAGGTGCAGTTACTGATTGATGACTGTATTGCCGCCGCCGTCGATAAGCTCTTGGCGGATTTCGGCGATATTCGAGACGCCGAGCAATTCAATGGCGCAAAAGAACACATCCGCGGTGAACTTGGCGACACTGTAGTGGCCATCGCCTTGCAGGTGGAGCAGGTACTCAGTCGCGCCCATGCCATTCATAAGCGCATGCGCGGCAAGGTGGATCTCAGCATGATCACCGCCCATGGCGACATCAAAACGCAGCTTGAAAGTTTGATTTTTAAAGGCTTTGTCAGCCACCATGGTGCCGATAAAATGGCCGATCTAAGCCGTTATATGCAGGCCATTGAGCGCCGTTTGGAAAAACTCCCAGTGGATCCGAATCGTGACCGTTTGTGTACCTTGGAGCTGGATAAGGTCGCTGAGGCCTATAAAAAATGCCTGGCCAAGCACCCTAAAGGGGAGCCGCAACCCGAGGCGTTAAAAGAAATATTTTGGATGCAGCAGGAGCTGCGCGTCTCTTTATTTGCGCAAACCCTGGGCACGCCTTATCCGGTGTCAGCCAAACGCGTCCTTAATGTTATAAATGAATACCTTAGCAATGGCTAAGCGGCTGTGAGCTTGGCCTAAGGTGAGTTATAATTACAATTATGAGAGCGCATAGACAAGGAGTGAGATAGCGTTGCGTACACAAGATAAAGCTAGGCTACTGGTCGTTGATGATGAGTATTTTAACTTTACCTTCTACACTCATGTATTAGGTGAGCAGTTTGAGTTGAAATACGCAAAGTCAGGTGAGCAATGCTTAAAAGAGGCGCTTATATTTCGTCCCGATGCCATCATGCTGGATGTGTGCATGCCCGGGCTGGACGGCTTCGATACCTGTCGCATATTGAAAAACACGCCAGAAACCAAAGACATCCCTATATTGATGGTGTCTGGACTGGAGTCTGAGGCAGCTAAAAAACACGCCTATGAGGTTGGTTGTGATGCGTTTTTTGTTAAACCTCTGGCGCTGAATGAGCTAATGGAGAGCTTGCAGACACTGATTTAAAGCAGCTTGAGGAGATCCTTATGCTTTATCATCAAGAGCAACGCAACTTCCGGCGCATGTTGGTGGACGCCCACGCCACCGTTGAAGTCAATCAAGGCCACGAGGTGTTTAGCCGAACGGCTATTTGCCACGATTTGAGCGCTTCCGGCATGCAATTATTTCTCGATACCGCCGTCGACCCCGGCGCAACCATCAAGGTCCGTATTCAATCCGCCACCGCCAGCGTGGCTCCCTTAAATGCCCTCACTCGAGTGGTACGCTGTACCCGCGAGGACGATGGTCAATACAGTGTCGGCGTGCAAATGTTGGAAATTAATTAAGTGAGTGCAGGGCTGCACTCACTCAGAGGTGACTAGGATTAGTAAACCTTACACACCAGGCCTTTAAGGTAAAAGCCTTCCGGGTAGGGGCCTGAAATAGGGTGATCGGCGGCCTGATTGAGACGTTCGACAATCAAGAGATCACGGTGCGCGTCCAGCGCCGCATCGGCCACCACTTTTTGGAATAAATTCTGCTCCATCAAGCCCGAGCACGAGAAGGTTAACAAGGTGCCGCCGGGCTTCAGCAATTGCATTGCCAGCATATTGATGTCCTTATAGCCACGACAGGCGCCGGTTAGCTGTGCCTTGGAGTCGGCAAACTTTGGCGGATCCATGACGATAGTGTCAAAGGTACGACCTTGCTCACGATACTCACGTAGCAGCTTAAATACGTCCTGCTTTACAAAATGCGCTTTAGTCATATCCAGCTTATTATGCTCGACGTTGCGTTTTGCTATATCCAGGGCATTTTGTGATACATCGACATTGGTGACTTCCTTACAGCCGCCACGCAGGGCATACAGACCAAAGGTGCCTGTGTAGCAGAAGCAGTTCAGTACTTCCTTGTCTTTGACAAAGCGCTCAAGTGCGGCGCGGCTGTCACGTTGATCCAGGTAAAAGCCGGTTTTATGGCCACCTATGATATCCACTTCACAGGTGAGGCCGTTTTCTTCAATCAGTACCGGAGTCGTTGGAGCGTCGCCTACTAAAGGACCCGTGGTCGGAGCCAGGCCTTCTTTTTTGCGCACATCCACATCTGAGCGCTCGTAAATAGCACAATCAGGGAAGATGCGCTGCAAGGCGGCAACAAGATCGCCTTTATGGCGCTCGGCGCCGGCACTGAGAAGCTGACACACCAGGTAATTGGCGAACTTGTCTATGGTAATACCGGGCAGTCCGTCGGACTCGGCCGCACACAAACGAAAACCGGTTAGACCGCCTTCGGCTATGGTATGTTGACGTGCGTCGAGTGCACGCAGTAGGCGCTGATGGAAAAAATCCACATCGATTTGTTCGCGCTCGTCAAAGCTCCAAACACGGGCGCGGATCTGCGACTCAGGGCTGTACGCTGCGGTGGCGAGGAATTTGCCTTGGCTGTCGTAGACAGTAACTGTATCGCCAAGGGCTAGATTGCCTTTCACTTTCTTTACGGCCTTGGAAAAAATCCAAGGGTGTTTGCGCTTAAGTGATTTTTCGCGCCCAGGTTGAAGATAAATTGCGCCGGCCATAGCAGCTCCTGATAGTAAATTGAGGCGCTATTCTAGGTAGTCGAGGGCCGATACTCAAATTAATTTTGCCAATTGGCTATCATACCAATTCACTTAAGCAGCTAATCATTATAGCGGGCTAAATATCATGCTAACTGTGTTGGAATTTTTCTATGTAGAATAACTACATAAGAAAAAATCCGCCTTGTTATCACATCATTTATCCAGCGCTATCTCTGATCACACACTTAACAGAATTGGTATCAGTCCTTTATTGTCGGTTACAATGACCCTGGCGCTGATTTTATTAGGTGCCTAGTAAGCGTATAGTTAAGCGTAAACCCAGCCAAGCATAGAGCGAGAAACTGTGAATTATCAGGCCCCACTGCTGAGCGAAGCGATGCAGCAATTAGAACTACAATGCCGAGACTTTATCCTTGAATGCGGCAGTGCCGATTCGGCCCATGATATTACCCATATTGAGCGCGTGGTGCAGGTGGCCAAACACCTGTGTGTGCAAGAGCAGGCAGACATGGCAGTGGTGTTGCCGGCGGCCTGGCTGCATGACTGTGTGGCGGTGGCAAAAAACCATCCGGATCGTGCCAAGGCGTCTTTGCTTGCCGCCGATAAGGCGCTCACGTTTTTGCACAGCATCGGCTATGAACAACAATATTTAGAAGGCATTCATCATGCCATTGTGGCTCACAGTTTTAGTGCCAATATCACCCCGGTGACCTTGGAAGCACAAATCGTTCAAGATGCCGATCGCATGGATGCCCTAGGCGCGGTAGGTATAAGCCGTTGCATGAAGGTGGGCGGCGCTATTTGTCGTGGCCTGTATCATCCGAGCGACCCGTTTTGCCAAGCGCGTGAGGCCGATGACGGCAAGTACACCTTAGATCATTTTTTCGTAAAGTTACTTGGCTTGGCCAAGACTATGAATACCCACAGCGCGCGCGTTGAAGCGCAGCAGCGTACCGCGTATATGCAGGACTTTCTACGTCAGCTGGGGAAAGAGATAGGAATGAGCTATGACTAAGGCGCCGCTGTTGCGAGGAGTGCACCATTGTCACCTACAGGTAAAAGACATGGAGCAGGCGTTAGCCTTCTATCGCACTGTGATGGGCTTTGAAATTGTGCCCGAGCTGGAGTTTTGGTATCACCATCAGGACGATGGTCCATTGATGTTGCAAGATCAGGCTAAAACGATTTGCCTGGCATTGTTTATGGGCAACCGCATCAGCAATGGCATTGCCTTTGCCGCCGATGCTCTGGCCTTTGTTCACTGGGTTCGTCATCTTGAAGAGCAGGGCGTTAAGACTACCTTGGCGGATCATCAGGTTTCTCACTCCCTTTATTTTCGCGATCCCAGTGCCAATATGCACGAGATCACCTGCTTTGAATACGAGGCCGTGCAGAAACTGCTTTAACCTAAGGCAAAGCCTAAGGCGACTCAGGCTTAGCCCATTCACCTAATCGAACTACCCAAGCAACGAAATAAGGCGTTATTGTGCATCAACAAGTGGCAGCCGATGTGCCGATGGACTATCAAATTACTTACAGTGCGAAGCGCTCCACTGTGGCCATTATCATCAAAGCGCAGCAACTGCAGGTCAAGGCGCCAACGGGCACCTGTGAGCGTTTTATTGCCGAGTTTGTCGCCAGTAAACGGGATTGGATTGCCAAACAGCTAGTGCGCCAGGGAGCGCTGCGAAGCTTTAAAAGTCGCCCCCTTGTGGATGGCGCCCTAAGCTTATTCGGTCAGCCTGTGCCCCTGGCGCTTAAAAGCGCCAGGAACAGCTCGGTTAGACAGTTCGATAACCGCATTGAGGTGAGCCTGGGCACTCGGGTTCAACACCGACAGGAAAAAGCCAAGGAGCTGTTATTGGCTTTTATGGCCGATAAGCTAGGGCGCTTTATTGAATCTCGCTTGGACTATTGGCAGCCGCGTTTGGGCGTACAGGCACAGGGTGTGAAGGTACGTGTCTATAAACGCCGTTGGGGCAGCTGTGATCGTCGGCAAAGATTGACCTTTAATACACTGCTGGCGGGAGCGCCACACTGGGTGATTGATTATGTTGTGGTACATGAACTGGCGCACATTTGTCATATGGATCATGGTCCAATGTTTTGGCACCTGGTTAATCAGCATTACGAGCATACACACAAAGCTAAGGCGTGGCTGCGAGAGCAAGGAGCGAGTTTAGAATTGGAATTTTAATACCAAGCCATGCCATGGTTCGATGCGTTATAGCAGGTTACCGATGAGCTGGGTTTTATTTACTGGAAACAAGTAAGAAAGAAGTGGTGGAGGGAGCTGGATTCGAACCAGCGAAGGCAGTGCCGTCAGATTTACAGTCTGATCCCTTTGGCCGCTCGGGAACCCCTCCACTAAAAATGGATGCGTGCTTATGAAACTTTATAAAAGTGGTGGAGGGGGCTGGATTCGAACCAGCGAAGGCAATGCCGTCAGATTTACAGTCTGATCCCTTTGGCCGCTCGGGAACCCCTCCTAAGCAACGGCGGCGATAATAGCAAACTGAGCATTCAAGTAAAGAAAAAAACTAAAGAAATACTAAATTTTGCCGATAACAGCATAGATATAAATCAGCTTGTCGAAAGTTTATGCAAATCGAGTCGGTGCTCATCAATGAGGCACAATTAGGAACAGCACTTAATAGCAGTCTTACGCAAAGACGTCGTAATGACTTTGCCTTGCTGTTGGCTTCGCTCTCTTATGACGCCCTGGATTTTGCTCAGTTTCAACTGCCTAAGACTCGCAATCAATCTCCCGTTGTTGGCGAGCAGCAGTTGCGTCGTGAGCTTGGGGCAGCAAAGCACAGGCCCTGCGCGCCCCCTCATTATGATGTTGTTTTAACTCAGGGGCAGCGCCAAACCCTGGCGTTGAGTTCCTTAACCAGCCTGCGTCTACAGGACTGCTTGGCGCCCACCCCCCTTGCCATACGTGATGATGCCACCCATATACCCTTGCCCGTTATCACCAATTGTGCGCCCAACGTGCAAGCAAAGCAAGGTCAGCAGAGCATGTCGCTTAGTGAAGCACAAATGGATGCCGCCGCATTCTACGACCAACTTAGCGAGATAAAAGCACAAAAGCTGTTTGCCAGCGCATAACACCACGGCATAGGCCATAAATACTGGGCACAGGGCCCAGGGCGTCTATACTCTTTAAGGCAGTATTTAAGGTAGTAAAACTCACCTGAGGATAGTGTTATGAACAAAACAACCGCTCTAGTGCTGAGTGCTTCACTGGCCGCAGTGGCCGGCTCAGCCACTGCTAATGAAGATACACAGGCCCTACTAGAGGATGCCCTGAGCGCCGCGCCGCCGACGTTAAGAGATAAGGTCACGGTGATGGACTGGCAACAAAATGTGTTGCAAGAAGGCACCAGTAATTACACCTGTTTCCCCACACCGCCGAGCCTAAGCGGTACCGCCCCCATGTGTATGGACGGGCCTTGGATGGAGTGGGCCGATGCCTGGACCAATAAAAAACCATTTCAAGCCAAGGCGGTAGGGATTTCCTATATGTTGGCCGGTGACGGTGGCGCCAGTAATACCGACCCGTACGCCGAAGGGGAGACGGAAGATAATCAATGGATTGTTGAAGGTCCGCATTTAATGATTATTATGCCGGACAATGCCTTACTGGATAGTTTGCCCACAGACCCTTATGCAGGTGGCCCCTATGTTATGTGGAAAGGAACCCCCTATGCGCATATCATGGTGCCGGTCGGCCCGAGAGAATAAGTGCTCTTATCAACGCCCAGGCAATACTTGCACGGGCGTTTTTTATTCTAGCTTCCACAGCACTTTTTATATTTTTTACCACTGTCACAGGGGCAAGCGTCGTTGCGGCTGAGTTTGTGCTCCGGCGTCGGCATCAGGGTGCCCGAGTCATAAAGCCACTGACCGTTTTGCTCAATAAAGGTTGAGCGCTCATGAATACAGCACAGGGTATTGGCAAATAGATAGAAGGCTTTAAATTCCACTTCGCCGGGGTAAGTGTTGAGATTGGTGTCGACTATCTCAAGCTTAATAAATTTAGCTGCTTTGGCAAATTCGGCTACCTCGTCGGCCTGATTGTTCTGCAGTGCAGATGCCGAGCAAGTGGCGACCAGATACTCTGTGGCTTGGGTACAAAAAGCGCTGTAGCGCGATTTCATCAGGGTGAGGGGATCGCCAGCGTGTAACCCCCCATCGATATACCGACCACAACAATCGGCATACTGCTTTTCAGACCCACAATAACACATACATGCACTCACAAAGGCAAAAGCAGCATTTTATACCAATTCACTTAAATAGCTAATCGTTCTAGCGGGCTAAATATCATGCTTACGGCGCTCTACCTGGGCACATAGTTAACAGAATTAGTATTAGCAAATTTGCATGGCTTGGGGTAGCGTCGCCTGCTCATCATAGGTGTCGGAGGCAAAACAATATAATTGTGCCTTGGCCTGATGGGTATTGAGTTGCATGGTGTCGAGTTGTGCCAAGGTAACAATATCCGTCCAGGTAACAATGGCGGCAAAACGGCCATTTTGCAGTGCGCAATTGAGCATATATTCGCAATCAACAATGTGTTTACGGCGGATCACTAACAGCTTGCTGGTGTCGATAGAGCAAGAATCTAGCAAGTCGCGGCTGGGGATATGATCCGGTGCAACCAGCAGGGTCCAACCATTACTGCTGTTGTATCGGTGAATGATTTTTAGCAACTCAAACGATGCCGAGATCTCATCGTCTGTGTGCACCAGGTTGATGGCCGTGGGGTTGTCTTGCTGATAGCTTTTTACGCGTCGAACCGTTGCTGTATGTAACATAATTGCCTCGCTGGGGGTAAAGTGAACGATATACAGTGTTTTATACAGTGTTAATATACAGTAGTTTATACAGTTGTTGGGTGCAAGCTTTTTTTGCCTCTTTTTTAAACTGCGCCTTTTTGTTGGCATTAAAATTTTGCATGGAAATATGAGTGAAAGCCGCTATTTATGCGGTCATTGTCCGTATTTGTGCTAGCATTGCCGGCTTGTTTGTTAGCTCGAAAAAGACCAATGCTAGAGAGTGTTTTTAAGATCAAAGCGCATGGAAGCTCTGTGAAACGTGAGGTGATTGCCGGTATCACTACCTTTATCACCATGGTGTACATTGTTTTTGTTAACCCAGCGATGCTGGCGGAAGCGGGTATGGATCAAGGCGCAGCCTTTGTTGCTACCTGTATTGCTGCGGCCATCGGCTGTTTTATTATGGGTTTTTGGGCCAATTATCCGCTGGCCTTGGCACCGGGAATGGGGTTGAACGCCTTTTTCACTTATGGTGTGGTATTAGGCATGGGCTATACCTGGCAAGCGGCTCTGGGTGCGGTCTTTATGTCAGGCAGCATCTTTTTACTGCTGAGCCTGTTTAAGGTCCGGGAATGGATTATTAACGCCATTCCCCTGGTGCTTAAAAGAGCCATCGCCACGGGTATCGGTGCATTTTTAGCCTTGATCGCCTTAAAAAATGCCGGCATTGTCGTTGCCAGCCCGGCGACCTTGGTGCAGATGGGTGATATCACCAGCAGCGGTCCGCTGTTGGCTATTTTGAGCTTTTTTATCATTGCCGCGCTGCTGTATCGCGATATCAAAAGTGGTGTCTTGATCAGCATTATGTTGGTTACCCTTGTAGCCCTAGGCCTTGAATTGGTCGAATATCAGGGCATTGTTTCCGCACCACCGTCAATTATGCCGACCTTTATGCAACTGGATTTTGCCGGCGCCTTGGAGCTGTCAATGCTCAGCGTGGTCTTTGCATTTTTGTTCGTTGATTTATTTGATACCTCAGGCACTTTAGTTGCGGTAACGCAAAAAGCGGGTTTAGCCGATGATGAAGGTCGCATGCCACGACTGGGTCGAGCGCTGAGCGCCGACAGTAGTGCTACTATTGCAGGATCCATGCTGGGTACATCAACCACCACATCTTATATTGAGTCGGTGGCCGGTGTTTCCGTCGGCGGACGCACGGGTTTAACCGCCGTTGTGGTCGGTGTGTGTTTCTTATTGATGATGTTCTTCGCGCCCTTGGCAGCCATGGTGCCCGCCTATGCCACCGCTGGAGCAATTTTGTATGTTTCCATTTTGATGCTGCAAAACCTGAAGCTGGTTGACTGGGACGATATGACAGACGCCATTCCGGTCGCCGTGGTGTTACTGATGACGCCGCTGACCTTCTCGATAGCCCATGGTATTGCCCTTGGCTTTATCGCCTACACCGCGGTCAAGGTGGTCTGCCATAAGGCCAACGAGGTAAGTATCAGTGTGTGGATACTCAGTATCCTGTTTGTGCTGAAGTTTATCTTCTTATCCTAGTTCAGAAAGCCGCTGTTAAGCGGCTTTTTTGTATCTCCGGTGCTGTCCCTTGCTTATTGATGTTGCGCTCGCTGTGCTAGTTTAATTAGAACTCACAGAAAGATAGGTGCTTAATTGGCGGCATGAAGTCACAAAACCTGGCTTTATACCACCAAGTGACTGAGCTGCGCGAAAAAAACAGGCAGTTAATAAAGTCAATCAACCTCTCAACAAAGAAACACGGCATATCATTGTATTAGCCAAATAATATAGGAAGACAGAGCTACAAAGCGGTTCTCTTAAAACAGTCCTAACTGAGGCTCGCTGAGTTGCTTAAAGTCGTATCCCACAAAAGGTAAGATGGCGTCAGCAACCGGCTTTAGTTGCTTTTCAATGTAATGCTGGTAGTCAATCGCACTTTCCAAGTACTCTTTAGGCTCTGGGCCTTTGACCGTAATTAAATACTCTATGCGGCCACGGTTTTGGTACTGCTGCGGTCGTCCCAGGCTGGCGTTTTTCTCATCGGCTATACGCGCAGCTCGAACTTGAGGGGGAATATTTTTTTCGTATTCGTGGAGTCGTCGACGCAATCGCTTTTGATAGGTCAGCATGTCATCAAACTCACCCGCTTGAGTGCGTTCAACCATGTTTCTCACATACCCAGATGGGTCCTGGCCGCGAAATACCATCATATAAAGTTTTTGCTGAAATTCTTGAGCGAGTGGGGTCCAGTCGGACCGCGCACTTTCAAGACCTTTAAATACGATTTTCTCCTCGCTGTCTTTGACCACCAGTCCTGCATAGCGTTTCTTTGACCCAGTCTCTGAACCACGAATGGTCGGCATCAAAAATTTACGGTAGTGGGTTTCGTATTCCAGCTCCAAGAAGGAGTCGATCCCGAAATCTTGTTTTAGTTCATGCTTCCACCACGCATTTATTTCCTTAACGAGCTTCTTGCCAATTTCATCGGCTTGTTGCTCTGAATAAGTACTATTAAGTGACACAAAAGTAGAGTCGGTATCACCATAGATGACTTGAAAACCTTGTTCCTCTATCAGTTGTTTAGTGGTTTTCATGATTTCATGTCCACGCATCGTGATACTCGAAGCCAAACGGGTGTCGAAGAAACGACAGCCAGAAGACCCCAGTACCCCATAGAAGGAGTTCATAATGATTTTTAGGGCTTGAGAAAAGGCGGGCTCATTGTTTTTCTTAGCTAGATCGCGTGCTTGCCAAATATCCTCAACCATTTTCGGTAAGAAGTGTTTTTCTCGATGGAATTGTCCACCTCGGAACCCTTCGATAGCACTACCCGGTGTATTACCCGTTGGCAAGCGCAGTCCTTCTATAAGCCCAAGTGGGTCTATCAGAAATGAGCGAATGATCGCCGGATAAAGGCTCTTGTAGTCAAGGACAAGGACCGAATCATAAAGGCCAGGGAGGGAGTCCATTACATAGCCACCAGGGGAGGCTATCCAGTTTTCAGGGTGCAGGTTGGGTGCCACATAACCTGCACGGTGTAACTGGGGCAGGTAAAGGTTAGTGAAAGCCGCAACAGAACCACCTAAGCGCTCTAGCTCAAGCCCGGTTAGGCATGAGCGTTCGATGGCAAAATCGAGTAGATGGGTTTTAGCGAAGATTCGACTAACCAAAACGCAGTCTTGCAAGTTGTACTTAGCTAAAGCAGGCTTATCCGAGCGGAACATGTGATTGATCTCTTCCATTCGGTCGTGAACGTTGTGGATGAGCTTACTTTCACCTAACAACTCTTGTGAGACAGACTCAAGCGACCAAGAGCGGAATTGGTAGGTCGCTGTTTTGAGCATATCAATGCCATCAATCACCACTCGCCCTGGAATCGAAATAAAGCCTTGCTGATTGTTGCTCAAGCGAAAGAAGGCATTGCGCTTATTACGACCAATGGCGAGCGGAACATTATTCCACTGAGCGCGCTTATCCAATAAGCGAAAGTCGAAATCGATAACATTCCAGCCTATGATGACATCAGGATCGAATTGTTGAAACCACTGATTGAGAGCAAGCAGGAGGGCTTTTTCATCGGCGACCCATTGAATCGGTGTGTCCGCAGGGGTTGGTTGGCCTATCATAATCACACGGCTATCTCGCTCGCAATCAAGGCCGATTGAATACAGCACTCCGTTTTCCGAGCATTCAATATCGAGTGACACACACACAAACTTGGCTTGTACTGACCAGGACGACACTTAGCCGTCGGCAGATAGTAGTGATTACGACGTGCGACTTGATGCCCGGTAAACT
Organism: Pseudoalteromonas sp. T1lg75; assembly: GCF_002964705.1. GTDB lineage: Bacteria > Pseudomonadota > Gammaproteobacteria > Enterobacterales > Alteromonadaceae > Pseudoalteromonas. Next base: position 327,683 of record NZ_PQCD01000053.1, read on the forward strand.
CGATACTGCCTTTAATGAAACGCTCCATCAAATAGCGGTCAGCGAGGCGAATATCACTTTCGTAAGCGACAACGTCATTTTGTTCTAGTAGCTTGATTGCCGTATTGGCATCTGCAAGCGTAGTGAAGTAACAGGCTGCTATCTTGTAATCTTGGAAAGTCTTGAGTGGCAGAGGCTTGAGTTCAAATTTAAGCCCTTGGCTAATGAACAAGGCCCTAGTTTTCTCGGTACTGCTGACTTCGATGAAAAACGTTGGACGCTCACCCTCAATATCCAGCTGCACCGGCCCTTGAGGGGTTGATACCCAGAGTTCGATAATGGTTTTGTTACCTCTGTCTCTTGCTTGTCGGGTTAAAACAAACCCCTGATTGATGTTCAATCGACTTCCTACATTATGTTGCTACTCACCATTATCTTAATCATGGTATCAAAAATCGTTGAACGAAATGGATATTATTTGGATGTGAGCAGGAGATGCGATTAGTCGTTCCGGTGGACCTGCGGCAAATCGTGTTGAAGCAGCTTTGTTTGTATATCAGCTGCTTGCGTCGAATAACCCATTGGTTGTACCTTGCATATTCTCAATAGCCTAAGGGATTAGCCAAGTTAGTTATGAATTATTTGATAGTATTCTTGTGTGCGTTTGTTACGAGCAGCATTCACGCCAAAGAGGGTCTACCGCTGATGCGGCCTTGCCACCGGCTTCTTCTTCGCAATTAATCTATGTGCCTCCGAATAAGATAAAAGACCATTCGCCCCTGATCATTGGCGAGACACATGGCACCCAGGAAGTGCTTCTCTTTCTAACCAAGCTCATCAAGAGTGAACACAGACCCGCCGAATCCACGGCCGTATTATTAGAGCTGCCGGCGGACTTAAATCCACTCATTGAGCTGTATCTCAAAGGAGAGTCAGCGCAAGATGCGCTTGTGCGGCATCCATTTTGGCATCGAAAAGTGCAGGATGGGCGAAGTAGTCAGGCCATTGTGGACTTTCTGGAAAGTGTCAAAGTGGCCCGTGATAACGGCGCCGTTGTAGAGGTTTACGGCTACGATAGAAAACGGGATGGTTCACAGCGGCCCTCGCAGCAGGGCTTAGAGCGTGAAAACATCATGGTCAATAACGTCAGTGCTTATCTTAAAGCAAATAAAGCGGACACCACCTTTATTGTGACCGGCAGAGTGCATGCCAAAAAAAACTTTGTGTATGTTGGCGATATCCCAAGCCTGGCGAACCAGCTAAGTGATGTACATCGGGTGACCAGCGTAAACATGGTGGCCAACAAAGGAAGCTATTGGGCCTGTTTTGCCCACCCGGTAAAAACCTTTGATTGCGGCGTTAAGGAAATTCAAACTAAAAGCGAATTAGCGGCGCAATACCTCCAGGGGGAGGGGGTGTATTTATTTCCTAAAGCGAGCTCAGACTTTGATGGTGAACTTTATTTTGAGCGCGTGCAATTTTCCCCACCCGTTATCACTTCGCAGCAACAATAAGGGTGATTTTGCTATAGAAAAAGTGCCATTTATTTAGACTAGCTCGTCTTGGCTAATGCCATCACCACTTTTTCTTAGGTGCAAATAACACGTCTAAGTCGTCTTTTTCCTGCTCTTCGCGCTTTTTCCGTGCCGAGGCATTGGATGCCTTTAGATGTGTACTGATCTCATTGAGCAGTTGCTCCAGCTGTTGTTTCTTGGCGTTGACATAGTCATCCTTGTAGCTCAGGGCGCAAATGGTGGCGTAAGCCTTTTCGAAATACTGACGCGCCGAGCCCACCATATTGGCATGACGAGCGGCGTTACCGCGTTTGATCAGGCTTTCAATATTAATCTTCAGTTGCAGGTGCTCAAACAGCTTGTCTTCTTTGGTGAAGGTGGGCGTGTCTATTTTACCCTTACTGTGCTCCGAGCGCAGAATACTGCGCAACTTTTTAATCCCCTGAATAAGGCTGATCAGTTGTTTATCATGCTCGGGTAAGACAAAGGTGTCGCCATTATTAACCTTATCGTCGCTGCCATTGATAAGGCGCTGTTTGGCATCATGAAGGCGGGTTTTTAATTCTTTTGACTGGGGCGACATTTCCACCATGACCGCCAGGGCATTGTAGATACGGCGATACAAAATGGTCAGCAAACTGTTGGAGAGGGGAATATTTACACTGTTAACCAAAGCCTCTTCGGTGTCTTCGATGATTTTCTTTTGCTTGCTCAACTCCTGGCGTCGCAAGGCTTCTTGTTTTTCTCTATGTTGCTGTACGGCGCTGACCCACACCGCAATAACGATTAGCGCAACAATCAACATGATTATGATAGAGGCAATCATGCACAGGCTCTCTTAGTGGTTATTATTCTTTGTTGTGGACCCATGTTACCTAAAGAACCGGGGACGCGGTAGTAATTCAGGTTAAATTCAATAAATAACCTTGCCCCGTTTAACACCCTAATTGAGCGCAATGGTAAGACCTCTAGGGGGTGGAGCTAAATCAACAGTACCGAGCACCAATTAAATATGCTAGCCTAACCCTCCGCAATAGTTGGCTCATTTTTGGCGTTTATCGACTTGTCGTTTTGGCGACCTGGTTTTGTGCATACGCCTAGCGGCGCTTTGAGCGCTGTCCCTAGTGGCCGCTGCTTGTGTTTGTTTTTTAAGTAAAATAATAAAAGAAAGTAAATATCATGAAATTACAGCAGCTAAAGTACATAGTTGAGGTGCTTAATCACAACCTCAATGTGTCCGCCACCGCAGAGAGCCTCTATACCTCTCAGCCGGGGATTTCTAAGCAAGTACGCATGCTTGAAGACGAGCTCGGTGTGCAGATATTTGGCCGCAGTGGTAAGCATTTGACTCATGTTACCAGCGCCGGTAACGACATCATCAACATTGCTCGAGAAATTCTTTCCAAGGTCGAGGGCATTAAAGCCGTGGCCAACGAGCATACCTTGCCGGATCAGGGCAAGCTCAACATTGCTACTACCCATACTCAAGCCCGTTACGCCTTACCCGGTGTGATCCAAGGCTTTATGAACAAGTATCCGGCGGTGTCCCTGCATATGCATCAAGGCACACCACAGCAAATCTCCGATGCCGCCGCTCGCGGTGATGCCGACTTCGCCATTGCTACCGAGGCGCTGCACCTGTATTCGGATTTGGTGATGTTGCCTTGCTATCACTGGAATCGCAGTATTGTGGTAGCCAAAGATCACCCCTTGGCAAAAAAGGCCCATAACCTTACCATCGCCGATGTGGCTCAGTATCCTCTGATCACCTATGTATTTGGTTTTACCGGTCGCTCCGAGTTGGATAAGGCCTTTAACGCCCAGGGTCACGAACCTCATATAGTCTTTACCGCTACCGATGCAGATGTGATTAAGACCTATGTGCGTTTAGGATTAGGAGTCGGTGTGGTGGCTTCTATGGCCATAGATCAGGTGAGCGACACAGATCTGGTCTGTATCGACGCCAGTCACCTATTTGAAGCCAGCACCACTAAGATTGGCTTTAGAAAGGGCACCTTCTTGCGCGGTTATATGTACGACTTTATAGAGCGTTTTGCTCCGCACCTGACTAAGGACAGGGTTGAAAAGGCCTGCTTATTGCGCAACCAGGATGATGTGGATGCCATGTTTGCTAATATTGAACTGCCCATACGCTAAGCGCTCGCGCTATCTTTGGCGCTTTAATGACGCAATAAAAAAGGCGACCTGGGTCGCCTTTTTTATTTGTAACTCGAAGCCGAATTAACACTCGATAATATTAACCGCTAGGCCGCCGCGGGCGGTTTCCTTGTATTTGGTTTTCATATCGTTGCCCGTATCCCACATGGTTTTAATCACCTTATCCAGTGAGACCTTTTGTTCGCCGCTGCCACGCATGGCCAGGCGAGAGGCATTAATGGCTTTTACCGCGCCCATGGCGTTACGCTCGATGCAGGGTACTTGCACCAGACCACCAACCGGATCGCAGGTTAGGCCCAGGTTGTGTTCCATACCGATTTCCGCGGCATTCTCAACCTGAGTTGCGTTGCCGCCCATGATTTCGGTGAGTGCACCGGCGGCCATGGAGCAGGCCACGCCCACTTCACCCTGACAGCCAACTTCGGCGCCAGAGATAGAAGCGTTCTTCTTGTACAAGATGCCGATAGCCGCCGCGGTTAGCAGGTAACGCGTGGCAATTTCCTTATCCACTTCCTTGATAAAGGTGTGGTAGTACATCAGTACCGCAGGCAAAATACCGGCCGCACCATTGGTCGGCGCTGTCACCACGCGGCCGCCGGCGGCGTTTTCTTCATTTACGGCCAGAGCGAATAAATCAACCCAGTCCATGGCGCGCAGCGGGTCGTTATTGCTCTCAACATTGAGCTTTAAGTACAGGCTAGGGGCGCGACGGCGTACCTTAAGGCCACCAGGCAAAATGCCTTCCGTGCGCATGCCGCGCTCGGTGCAGGCCTTCATGACTTCCCAGATATGGAAAAGCTCATCGCGAATCTCGCTTTCATTGCGCAGCGTTTTTTCATTGGCCATCATCAGGCTGGAGACGCTGAGCCCCGATTCCTTACACAGCTCAAGCAGCTCTTGTGCGCTATCAAAGGGATAAGGGGCCGGGTTTTGCTCGCGAATATCCAGTGCCGCCTGCTTTTCTTTATCGAAGTCTTCATCGCTGACGATAAAGCCGCCGCCGATGGAGTAGTACACCTGAGAGGCGATAATTTCTTTGTCTTTAAAGGCGATCAGCTCCATGGCATTAGAATGCTTAGGCAAGGTTTTACGGCGGTGGAAAACAATCGCCCCTTGCTTGGGAAATTTGACCTGATGCTTTTTATCGAGGTGAATGATTTGCTCTTGCTCAATCTTGTCTAGGATATCCGGTACCGCGTGGGCATCAACGGTTTCTGGATCATAGCCGGCCAGGCCTAAGATCACCGCCTTACCCGAGCCGTGACCGACGCCCGTTTGGCCTAACGAACCAAACAGCTCGGCTTTGACTTCGGTAACGTCCTTAAGCTTACCTTGCTGCTCAAGAGATTGGACAAACAGTCGCGAGGCGCGCATTGGGCCTACTGTGTGCGACGATGAGGGTCCAATACCAATGCTGAACATATCGAATGCACTGATCATATAACCTATTACTCACATAACCTTTGAACGGTCGGCCATGATAACGTTAAATAATTATAGATGTAATCCCAGGGATCGGTTTTTTAGCTGATCAGACCAAGTTGTTTTACGAATTGGTTGATGATGCGCTCGGTGGCGCCCCACAACACCCCATAGGGCGTGTTGAGCAGCGGAAATTCCAAGGGTTGGCCATGGCGCTCGACGACCAGCGGGTACCAGTTTTCCTGTACCGCCAAGGTGGCAAATGGAATAAAAAAGGCGGCATCCACTTCATTGCGGTCCAGCTGCCAATGGGCACCGGGGTGCAAATAGGCCAGATAGGGGGTAATGACCATGCCACCCAGGGTTTCTATGTCGGCGAGGTGGCCGATAATATCTACCTCGCGCGCAGCAATATTGAGCTCTTCGTGCAACTCGCGCAGTGCGGTGTGTTTTAAGCTGGCGTCCTGGCGCTCTTGTTTGCCACCAGGGAAACACAACTGACTGGGGTGGCTGCGTAAATGGCGCGGGCGTTTACACAGCAGTACCTGGGCGCCGTGGGGCGAGTCGCTAAGCAGCATAACCACGGCGCTACGCCGTTTTGGGTGGCGCTTGGGCTGCGGGTCTTTAACCACAGAGAGGTTAAAGCGGCTGATCAACTGGGCACAGGTACTGGCTGGCAAAAGGCGATACTCACTCTAATACGGGTAAGATTTTATTTACCTTATGGTAGGTTTCCTGGTATTCCAAATCAACGTTTGAGTCGGCCACTATGCCGCCGCCGGCCCAACAATAGAGTTGGTGGTTGTGGGCCACCAAGGTGCGAATGGTGATGCTGGTATCCATATCGCCGCAGGCGCTCAAGTAACCGATGGAGCCGCAATAGGCGCTGCGTCTGTGTGGCTCCAGCTCTTCGATGATCTCCATGGCGCGGATTTTCGGCGCGCCGGTGATAGAGCCACCGGGGAAGGCGGCGCGCAATTGATCAATGGCGGTTTTACCTTCCGCCAGTTGGGATTGCACCGTGCTGACCAAATGATGCACCGCCGGGAAGCTCTCGATAGCAAACAGCGAGGGTACGGTGACGCTGCCGGGCTTGGCTACTTTACCTAAATCGTTGCGCAGCAAATCCACTATCATGACGTTCTCGGCGCGATCCTTTGGCGAGCTCGCAAGTTGCTCGGCCAGGGCCTTGTCTTCTTGCGCGTCTTTACTGCGTGGCAGTGTGCCCTTAATGGGCTTGGTTTCCACTTGCTTGTCTTTTACCTCGATAAAACGCTCCGGCGAGATGGACAGGATGGCGCCTTGGGTTAGACGAATAAAGGCGGAGAAAGGTGCTCGGTTATGCTCGCGCAGACGCTGATACGCTTGCCATTCGCAGCCTTGATATTGGGCGCAGAAGCGTTGCGCCAGATTGATTTGGTAACAATCGCCGCTGCGCAAATAGTCCTGGATCTTAGCAAATTGCTGCGCATAAAAGGCATAGCTCATATTCGATTGCCATGTTGAGCTCAGGGCAAATTCTTCGGTCTTAGCGGGAGTATTAAGCCGATCGAGGTATTTTTGTAATCCGGCTTCGGCGTCGATACTAGGCTGCGCCAGGTAATACCATTGCTTGGCAGCCTTATCGAAGATCAGCGCATCGAGATACAAACCGATTTGCATCTCGGGCAGGTTAATATCTTTTTCGGCGGTTTCGGGCAGGCGCTCCAATAAGCGACCCAGGTCGTAGCCAAAATAGCCAAGCCAACCGCCGTTAAAGGGCAGGCCATAAGGGGCTTTGTCCTGACAAAGTTCGTTGATCTCGGCCTGCATCTGCACAAAGACGTCTTGCTCTAGGGGCTGGTCGTCCAACATGGCTTTGCCATCTTCGACACTGAGCCATTTGCTAGGGGCAAAGGCGATGATGTCATAGCGACTATTGACATGGTTATCGCTTGCCGAGTCGAGGAAAATGGCGCCCGGCAAATGGTGAAAATGGGTAAAAACATCACAGGGTTGTGCCTGTATTGGCGCCTTGATGCAGTGCAATTGCGATTTTGTCATTATCTTCAACTCGAAGAACTAGCCCGAAACGGGCTGGGAGGGTATCATAAGTTACACTTTTTCAGAAGTCGCGGTCTCTCACCGTGCGCACGTCACCGAGTTGTCGTGCTTGCCATCACTTTATTTTGGCACCACGACCCAGTATGAAGGAAGAATTATGAGCACTATTCGTCAGCAAGACTTCATCGACAGCATTGCCGATGCGTTGCAGTACATTTCGTTTTATCACCCATTGGATTTTGTTCAGGCGCTTGAAAAGGCATATAACAAAGAGCAAAACAAAGCGGCAAAAGATGCCATTGCACAAATCCTAATTAACTCACGCATGTCTGCTGAAGGTAAACGTCCACTGTGTCAGGACACGGGTATCGTAACCTGTTTCGTTAAAGTCGGTATGGACGTGAAGTGGGACAAAACGGACATGACGGTGCAGCAAATGGTTGATGAAGGTACCCGTCGCGCCTACCTAAATCCGGATAATCCACTGCGTGCCTCTATCGTTGCCGATCCGGCCGGTTCACGTAAGAACACCAAGGACAATACGCCATCTGTTGTGCACATCGACTTGGTACCAGGCGCGGAAGTGGAAGTGATGATCGCGGCCAAGGGCGGCGGCTCTGAAAACAAAACCAAGATGGCGATGTTGAACCCGTCGGATGATGTCGCCGAGTGGGTTGAAAAAACCTTGCCAACCATGGGCGCTGGCTGGTGTCCGCCGGGTATGCTGGGTATAGGTATCGGCGGTACCGCTGAAAAAGCCGCGGTACTGGCAAAAGAATCCCTGATGGACCCGGTTGATATTCACGAGCTAATGGAGCGTGGCGCCGAGACTACAGAAGAAAAACTGCGTCTGGAAATCTTCGAGCGCGCTAATAAAACAGGTATTGGCGCACAAGGTCTGGGCGGTTTAACCACGGTTGTTGATATCAAGGTTAAAACTGCGCCAACGCACGCGGCCTCTAAGCCGGTGGTGATGATCCCTAACTGTGCGGCGACCCGTCACGTACACTTCACTCTAGATGGCAGCGGTCCGGCCGACCTTAAAGCGCCAAAGCTTGAAGACTGGCCAGAAGTGACCTGGGAAGTGGGTGCCGACACCCGTCGCGTAAACCTTGATACCTTGACCAAAGAAGATATCAAAGAGTGGAAGATGGGTGAGACCGTGCTGCTAAGCGGTAAAATCCTCACTGGCCGTGATGCCGCCCACAAACGCCTGCAAGGCATGATCGAAAGCGGCGAAGGCATGCCAGAGGGCGTGGACTTCACTAACAAATTTATCTACTACGTGGGCCCGGTTGATGCGGTTGGCGATGAAGTGGTAGGCCCGGCAGGCCCAACAACTTCTACCCGTATGGATAAGTTCACCGACCTGATGCTGGAAAAAACAGGCCTTATCGGCATGATAGGTAAAGCAGAGCGTGGCCCGGCAACCGTTGAGTCAATCAAAGAAAATAAAGCGGTTTACCTGATGGCCGTCGGCGGCGCCGCTTACCTGGTTGCTAAAGCAATCAAGAAAGCCCGTGTCGTGGCGTTTGAAGACCTAGGTATGGAAGCCATCTACGAATTTGAAGTAGAAGACATGCCGGTAACCGTAGCGGTGGACAGCGAAGGTGCCAATGCGCACACCCAGGGTCCAGCTATTTGGAAAGCAAAAATCGAAGAATTAGACGGCGCTTTAAAGTAATGTCTAAACCTTAGAAAAAGAGCGCTTTGGCGCTCTTTTTTATGGAGTAAAAAATGATAACAACAACTCGTATCGCCGCCGCATTGGCGCTAAGTGGTCTCAGTCTAAGCGCTCAAGCCGATGTATTGACGGTAGATAAGCTTAACAGCCTAAACAAAATTCACAGCGTGGCGCTGTCACCGGATGGCAACACCCTGGTCTACGCCATTAAAACGCCAAAGGGCAGCGAGCTTTATGCGCAGGCGTTAAATGCCGCTGGCGCAGCAGGGCAGGCGCAGCCAATCACACAATTAACCTACAGCGCCGGTATCGAGTCGGATGTAAGCTTTAGCGCCGACGGCAAGGGTATCTATTTTCTATCGCCGCGCTCGGGTTCGCAGCAGCTTTGGTATTTGCCATTAGCCGGCGGTGAAGCCAAACCCATCAGCCAATTTCCACTGGATATTGAAGGCTACCGTCTAAGCCCGGACAACCGCTCTTTGGTGGTGACGTTTGACGTCTATCCCGAGTGCGACTCGCTCGCCTGCACCGTGGAAAAAGACAAGCAGCAGCAAGAGGTGGCCCATAACGCCCAGGTCTACGATAGCCTGATGGTGCGTCACTGGGATCACTGGAATGACGATAAGGTCAGACATTTGTTTGTTGCTGGTATGGGCAAGGATCTTATTAAAGATGCCAAGGACCTGACCCCACAATGGCAAACCGATGTTCCGGCGAAGCCTTTTTCCGGGATGGAAGAGGTGGCGATCAGCCCAGACGGGCAAAAGGTGGTGTTTAGCGCCAAGGTGAAAGCCAAGGATAATGCCTGGAGCACCAACTTTGACCTGTTTGAAGTAGCCATTGACGGCGGTGAGGTTCGTAACCTTACCGAGGATAATAAAGCCTGGGACTCGAGCCCGCAATTTTCCAGCGATGGTCGTTATCTGGCCTACAAGGCCATGAGTAAGCCGGGCTTCGAGTCGGATAAATTCACTCTGCAATTGATTGACCTGCGCAGCGGCGAGCGCCAGGCCTTGGCATCGCAGTGGGACAGAAGCGTCGGCAGCTTTAGCTTTGGCGCCAATGGCCGTGCCATCTATGCTACCGCTAAAGATCTAGGGCAAACCAGCTTATTTGAGGTGAGCACCGCCTTTGGTGATGTGCGCAGCCTGTTCTCCGACGGTTACGTCGGCGATGTGCTGGTGCAGGGGCAGCAGATCATCTTCTCGCGTCACGCCCTTAATTCACCCAAAGAGCTGTATCGCATTAACCGCGATGGCGCCGGCCTAAGCCAGCTTACCGAGGTGAACAAGTCTAGCCTTGATACCCTGCAACTGGGTGAGGTGGAGCAGTTTACCTTTACCGGCGCCAATGATGATCCCGTGTATGGTTATCTGGTTAAACCGGCCTTATTCGATCCCCAGCAGCGTTATCCGCTGGCGTTTTTAGTGCACGGTGGCCCACAGGGCTCATTCGGTAATATGTTCCATAGCCGTTGGAATGCGCAGCTGTGGGCGGCACAAGGTTATGGCGTGGTGATGATCGATTTCCACGGCTCGGTTGGCTATGGCCAGGAATTTACCGACTCTATCTCCCGGGATTGGGGCGGAAAACCACTGGAAGACTTACAAAAAGGTCTGGCGTATGTGAAGAGCAGCTACAAGTGGCTTGATACCGATAACGGTTGTGCACTGGGTGCTTCGTACGGCGGTTATATGATGAACTGGATCGCCGGCAACTGGCCAACGGGCTTTAACTGCCTGGTAAACCACGCCGGTTTGTTCGATATGCCGAGTTTCCATCAAAGCACCGAAGAGCTGTGGTTCGCCGAGCATGAAATGGGTGGGCCGTTCTGGGCCAAAGACGCGGATTATAGCCGTTATAACCCAGCGAACTTCGTTGAAAACTGGCAAACGCCCATGTTAGTAACTCAGGGTCTGAAGGACTATCGCGTCCCTTATGCGCAAAGCCTGGGTGCCTTTACCACCTTGCAGCGCAAGGGCATCGACTCGCGCCTGGTGGTTTACCCGGATGAAAACCATTGGATCCGCAATCCAGACAACTTGAAGCACTGGTATGAGCAAGTATTTACCTGGATGGCGAAATACACTGGCAGCTCTGACCAGTAACCCTTGGCTGGCGCTTTTTCGGCGCCAGCTCCCACCATCACTGGATTCGACATTTTCCCCACGCGTATTAAAATATTTACATAATTGTTGCCGTTGACGTAAACGTCACAAGGTGAGGGTTAGATGTTATAATTTAGCAGGCATGAAGTGGTTCCAGAATCTGCTTCAAGAGACTTTGATGAATATATTTTTCTAAATAAAGTTTGCATGGGGATATAATATCCACATTGTTAACCAGCTGCGACTTTATCATCTCATTCAGTGGCAAGGGGCGCGACTTAGTGATAGAGTCTGCGGCAATTTCAGCGCACCCGTATCTCGGGTATAAAGTTCGGAGAATAATAGTGGCTGTTTTTAATCAAGTTGACTTCGATAACCACGAGCAAGTGGTATTTTGCAGTGATAAAGAATCAGGCCTTAAGGCAATTATCGCAGTTCACAGCACCAAACTAGGTCCAGCGGTAGGTGGTTGTCGCCTTTGGAACTACGCCAGTGATGAAGACGCAGTAACAGACGTTTTGCGCCTGTCTAAGGGCATGACTTACAAGAACGCGGTAGCGCGTTTACCGTTCGGCGGTGGTAAGTCTGTGATCATCGGTGATGCGAAAGCGATTAAGTCAGAAGCATTGTTCCGTGCTTTTGGTAAACAACTAGAGCGTTTAGGCGGTAGCTACTACTCTGCCGAAGACGTAAACATCACCACGGGTGACGTGATGATGATGCACAAAGAGACCAATTATGTAATGGGTCTTGAAGGCAAAAGCGGTAACCCTTCGCCATTCACCGCTCTAGGTACTTTCCTAGGCATTAAAGCGGCGTTCCAGCATAAGCATGGTCACCAAAACCTTGAGGGCGTTAAGGTTGCGGTTCAGGGTTTAGGCGCGGTTGCTTATGATCTGTGTAAACACCTGCACAATGCCGGTGCTGAGCTGTTCGTTACAGACATCAACGAAGAGTCGGTTACTCGCGTTGTTAACGATTTCAATGCCACAGCGGTAGGCATCGATGAAATCTATGACCTGGACGTAGACGTATACGCACCATGTGCCCTGGGCGCAACGGTAAACGACAACACCATCCCACGTCTTAAGGCAAGCATCATTGCCGGTTGTGCGAACAACCAGCTAGCCGAGCCTCGTCATGGTGAAATTCTGCGTGAGAAGGGCGTACTGTACGCACCGGATTACGTGATTAACGCCGGTGGTATCATCAACGTATACTACGAGACCAAGCCGGAAGGTTACAGCGCCGAGGCGGCCACCAAGCACGTGGAAGGCATTTACGATACGCTTATCGAAATCTTCCAGCGTTCTGATGAAGAGCAGGTGTCTACGCACGTTGTTGCCGACGAACTGGCAGAAGAAATTATTGCCAAAGGGCTGTAATATCTTCTAACTTGCGCGTAATTGATTGCGTCGCAATAATGAATAAGGCATGCTCCAGAGCGTGCCTTTTTTATAAGCAGTCACCTTATGTCAACACCCTACACCACAGTCGATCTAGATAATTGGGAAAGGCAGCAACATTTCGCCTTTTTTAAAGACTTTCAGCAGCCTTACTTTAATGTATGCGTCAGCCTCAGGGCTGAGCCCCTGTATGATTATTGTCGTGCCCATAAAAAATCATTTTTCTTGGCTTATCTCTATCTGGCGCACATCAGTGCCGCCCAATATTGGCCCATGGGCCTGCGTATCGTCGATGGCCATCCGGTCCACTGTGCGGACCCCTGTATCAGTGTGGTGCAACTAGCGGACGATAATACCTTTCGCTTTAGTTATTTACCTTCGGCGCTCAGCTTTAGTGACTATTGTGAGCAACATAGCCGAGCCAAGACCCGCGCCTTGCAGCAACCCTTATTTAGCGAAGGCTTTGCCGAAAGTGAAGGGCGTTGCGACTTAATTCATGTGTCTGTGCTGCCCTGGCTGAATTTCTCCGCCTTTTCTCATGCCACCCATGAAGGTAACGCCAACGGTGTGCCAAAACTGGTTTTTGGCCAGTACGATAGGGGCTCAGGCAGCATGACACTGTCCCTCGATGTTCATCACGCGCTGATGGATGGCTTACACAGCGGCCAGTTTATCGCGCAGCTGCAACAGAAATTTCGTGATCCTCAGCGCTACCTTAGCGGCCAGCTGACCGACTCGCTAGCCGAATAGGTGGCTGCTACGCCAGTAAAAATGCGGTGGGCGGCGCTAAATAACAAGGTAATCCTTTGTAATTGAGCCGCAAGCGTGTAAAGTTATATGTTCATACTGTGTTAAGAATAACTATAACTAAGAGTTCAGATGGGCAAGGTGCGGTTTTTAAAGATTCCCATGACGCTGATGGTCAGCATAGTTTGCTATGTATTATTGATGACCATCACGCCAAGCAGGGCCGATGAACCAGCCCCTTACCCCTCGCCAGCATCCGCGATTGCATCTCAACCCGAAAATGTTCCCCTAAGTCATTACTTTGCCGAAACCTGGGACACCCGAGATGGCCTCCCTCATAACAGCATTAATGCCCTGGCCCAGACCACCGACGGCTATATTTGGGCCGGTACTTGGGAAGGGGTGGCGCGCTTTAATGGCCGCAAATTCACCCTGTTTACCCGAGGCGAAGAAACCGGTTTGCCCGACTCAGGGATACGTAGCCTTAGCCTGGATAGTCAAACGAACGAGTTGTATGTCGCCGGCTCCCGTGGCGGCGTCAGCGTAGTTAATGGCAGTTCCTGGCAGGCGTTACCCGCCGCCGCATACATGATCAACTTCGCCCAGCGTGTCAGCGATGGCGCTTTATGGCTGGCGCTTGAGGACGGGGGAGTCGTTCGTCGCCATCAGGGACAAGAGCAGCTTTTTCTCAGCGGCACCAGCACCTATCATGTTCTCGAGCAAGGCGATAAGGTGTGGGTGGCCAGCAGTGATGGCCTTTATGTATACCAGGACGGGCAAATGCAACGCCCAGAGGCGGCTAATAGCGCCTTAAAGGGGATGACCTTTAAGCTTGCGCTTGATCACCAGCAGCGTCTTCTGGTGGGCGCTGAGCAGGGTATTTGGCGTGATGATAATGGACGCTTTCATCTTTTGGATGAAGCCCTGGCATATGAATCGGTGTCGGCTGTGATGGTCGACTACCGTGGTGATGTGTGGTTTGGCACCATTAACCACGGTCTGTTTCGCTACAGCGAGTTTGGTCTGGAAAAGCTCGATGCCAATGTCGGTTTGCCCAGTAACCGTATTCTTTCCTTATTGGAAGACCAGGAGCGGAGCATTTGGATTGGCACCAATGCCGGGTTGTTCCGACTGCGTCAGGCTCCTTTTACCACCCTAAGCCAATCACGCGGACTGTCGGGTGATTATGTGCGCACCCTGTTAAGCCACAGCGATGGCGCCTTGTATTTGGGTACCAGTAACGGCCTTAATCGCTATCGGAATGGTCATGCAATGCCTCTGGCAGAGCGCTCCGGAGCACCTATTTCGGTGCTCAGTTTAACCTCGGCGAGTGACGGCGGTATTTTCGTTGGCACTTATACCGACGGCCTCATGTATTTCGATGGCTTTAAATTAAAGCGCTTTTTAAACCGCGAAACGGGCTTGCCAAGCAATGAAGTGCGCGCCGTGTTAGAGCAGGAAGATGGCGGTGTCTGGGTGGGTACCGCAGCCGGTTTGGTGCATCGTGAAAAGCGCGGACAGTTGCAGTTTTTCACCGATGAAGACGGCTTGCCCGGCAACTTTATTATGGCTCTGAGTGAAGATGATCGGGATCGTATCTGGGTTGGCACTGGGGTGGGTGTGGGTTACTTCGAGCAAGGCCAGTTTTATCAGGTTCCGCTGACCGAGCAATTCGATGCCGAGTATGCCTTCGGTTTTTTAATGGAGCCAGGGGTGGTTTGGATGGCCACCGATCGAGGGTTGGTACGCTATAACAGTGAGACCGAACAGTTGCATAAGATTGGCAAAGAACAGGGCTTACCCGTAGATAAATTATTTGCCGTGGTGGTGGATGAATTTGATCACTTCTGGCTCAGCAGTAACCGTGGGGTCATTCGTGTCAGCCGCGAAAGTGTCCTCGCCAGTATGAAGCAACCGGCGCGGCAATTGGAATACACCCTGTTTGATCAGGGTGATGGTATGCTTAGCTCACAAGCGAATGGCGGCTCGCAATACCCGGCCATTTTTCATAACGACCAGAATGTCTGGGTGGCCACTGCTCGCGGCGCGGTGATGGTTGACCCCAATAAACTTACCCGTATGGCTAATGTGGCATTGCCGGTGAGCATAGAGGCGGTGCAGTTTGATAATCACCCGCAACAGGCCTATCAAAACACAGTGGTCAATGTGCCCCCGAAGCACAATCGTATTTCTTTTACCTACGCCGGTTTAGGCTATGTGATGACCGAGCGTATCGAATATCAGACTCGCTTATTAGGCTATGAAAAACATTGGGTCGATCGCGGCAACCTGCATATCACCGAGTACACCAACCTGCCACCGGGCAATTATCGCTTCGAGGTCCGTGCTCGATACCCTTATGGAAGCTGGCAACCCAGTGGCGCCGCCGTTGATATTAAAGTGGCGCCGAAGGCATGGCAGACCTTGAGTTTTAAAATTGCCGTGGTGGTGATGTTGCTCTTGCTGCTTTTACTTGTCTACCGTCTGCGTTTTTATCACCTTAAACGCTCCGAAGCCCAGCTGAAAAAACGGGTGAAAGAACAAACTCAGGTATTGGCGAAGCAGGCTCAGGCATTCGAGCATCAGGCTACCCACGACCAACTGACGGGCATAGCCAACCGTCGTGCCTTCGACCAATGGTTGGTGGCGCACTTTGCAGAGGCTCAACGTGAAGAACAGCCGCTTAGTCTGTTGTTAATCGACATCGACCATTTTAAACATATAAATGATCATTACTCTCACTTGGTTGGCGATCAGGTGATTGCCACCGTGGTGCAGGTGGTTGCCCGCTGTTTACCACCCGAGGCGCTGTTTGCCCGCTGGGGGGGAGAAGAGTTCACCATCCTATTCCCCGGTCTTGATGAAGACGGTGCGCTGCGATGGGCACAGCGCATTCGTCACCAAGTAGCCAGTTACGATTACTCGGTATTGGCCAATGGCCTGCACGTGAGTGTCAGTATTGGCGCCGCCGATATCGACTGCGCGGTTAACGCCGATAGGCTATTGTCGCACGCCGATAAAGCCCTGTATCTGGCCAAAGAGCAGGGCCGTAACCGCAGCCTGGGACACCGCAGGGATTATCTCTTGTGTGAAGAGCTGTCTTAGCGAATATCCACCACCTTACTGGCTTTTTTGTAGCGAATTTTTAGGCCACTCCAACTGGGTAGCTCCCAGCGTTTTGGTGGGTCCTTACGTTCGCCGCTGTGATAATGGGCTATGACTCGCTTGGCCTTAAATAAATACTCAATGGCGAGGGTCATGCCCGGCAACGTTACTCGCAGTGGAAAGCGCTCTATAAACTCCTTGGTCTGCCAGGGTTCAAGCCCCTGGTAATGTAAATCTGCTTGCTCAATGAGCGTCAAGTCTTCCTGGTTTTGCACGCCAAGCTCAACCAGTCGGGTGTGTAAATGCTCGGCGGCGCTTGGGACGCTTTGCTCCTGCTGGTGATACAGCAGATAAAGCTCATGGTAGGCAAGGGCATCGTTGAGCTGTTGTGCCAGCCCAGGAAATAGCGCCCCATTGAGGATGAGCTCGGTGACCGCTGGCAGTAAAAGTTCATTGGGTACCCGGGTCTCGATGCTGGCCAGGGTGACCTGGGCATAACTGTAGGTCAGCTTGGCTCGGACTTCGCCATCTAGCACCTCGGGGTCCGCTGCCTCCTTGGGCTGCCAATAACACTCGCCTATCTCCTGCGTTGTCGGGGCACAGTTCAACACCTGTTTTAAGGTTAAAGGTGCGCACAGGGTTGCCAGGGTATCAGCGTGCTTTTTTCCTTTGCCCGCCAGTGAAAATGTGGCCAAGACCAGGGCTGCATCCTGATGCTCGCCGAGCAAGGAGTTTTTGGCGGGACGAATTTCTTGTTCGCCATTACCAAAACCGCCACGGCGGTTGCTGCGTTTTACAAAAATGCAATCCGGGCGAGCCGTGGCAATGGCCTGTATCAGCGCGTCGTAGTCGAAACGGGCGCTGCGTGATAGTTCCGGGAGCTGATAGGCCTGGCGCAAATAATTGCTGTAGGTTTGCGCTTCCGTTAGGGCGAGGTCATCGATTTGCAGATAGTCGCCACATTGACCGCGCAGTGCGGCTATATTCATGGCTACATCACTGTGTTCAAGGTGCTCGCCCAATGCCTTGGCCAATTCGGTGAGAGCGTCCGGGCTTGGCATGGCATAAAGCTGTGCCGGCGTAACGATAACACTGGCCAGATCTATCATGGCCTGACGCAGTGTGGAGCTGGGCATTTTTTCTATCAGGTAGCCGAGCTCTGCATCCACGGGCAGGGGGTAAATGCGCCGCCCAAGTTCGGTGGCCACGCCCTGTTCATCAATAGCGCCTAAGCTGGTTAGAGCCTGCTTGGCTCGGGCTAGGCTTGACGGCGCAGGCGGGGTTAATAATTCAAGCTTATCTATAGCGATATTGGCACAGGCGCTGGCCAATACCAGCTCATCGAGGGCTTCACGCTCTATTTCTACCGGTGTCTGTGCCAACAAGGGGGCATGCTCGCCAAAGAGCGCAATATACAGCCCCGGTGCGGTGCGTCCGCAGCGCCCCTGGCGCTGTTTTTGTGAATCTCTGGCGATGGCGTCAAGGCCGAGCACGGTTTTGCCTTTACGCAGATGGGTGCGCCTTTCCAGGCCGGAATCTATCACACACTCGATACCCGGTACCGTCAGCGAGGTTTCGGCGACGTTAGTGGCGAAAATAATACGCCGCTGCTTGCCTTCTTGCATGGCGCGGCGTTGTTCGGCAACCGGACTGGCACCATGTAAGGCAACGCCCTCGGCGGGTAAATCACGACAGGCACTGAGGCAACTGGCTATCTCGGCGCGCCCGGGTAAAAACACCAGGATATCTTTATTGCTATGCTCTAGCGCATAGACACAGGCCTCGCGCACTCGCGGTGCTAAGTCCAGGCGAGAGGGCATGCTCTGGCGTTCGTCGACCAGATATTCGCTGCTGATGGGGAAGAGTCGGCCTTTGCTGTACAGGGTTTTGGCGCCTAGATAGCTGACCAGTAGCTCGTCATTGAGGGTGGCCGAGGTGACAATAAGGCGATGGCTGTTGTGGTGCCTGAGCAGCCCTAACAGCAGATCGGTATCCCAGCGACGCTCATGAAATTCATCAAGCATCACCACATCATAATCGCTTAGCTTAGTTTCGAAAAACCACCGCAAAGCAACGCCTGGGGTGGCGAAAACCACCTGGGTTTGCTCATTTAGCTGAGCCTCGAAACGAATGGCGAAGCCGATATCTTCTCCAGGTTGTTGTTGTCTTTGCGTTGCCAGATACTCTGCCAAGGAGGTCGCGGCAATGCGCCTTGGCTGGATCACCAGCACGCGGCCTGCTGTAGCTGCCCAAAGGGGTAAGCAGGTCGACTTACCGCTGCCGGTGGGGGCATGAACAATGACATGGTGTTGCTTAAGCGCAGCTAAAAAGTCCTGCTCTAAAGCCTGAATGGGAAGCGTCATGATGCGTTTTTATTCGTAAATATGTGTCGTTGAGATTGAATTAGCGCGCTAAGGGTCATATTTACAAGTAACTATGTCAAGGAATTAACAGATGATAAATGTCGCATTGATAGGCCTGTTGGTGGCTTTTGTACTTGTGTATTGGCAGCAGGATACGTTGCGTCTGCGTTATTGGCGGCGTAAATACCATAACGCCTCACTAAACGAGGCGCAAAAGCAAATCTTGCTCAGGGCCATGCCCATATACCGCGCCATGACGGATGCAGACAGGGCCAAGCTTGAGCGCCATATCTGTTGGTTTTTAGGGGAAAAACGTTTTTTAGGTCGCGATGGCCTTAGGGTTAATGACGCCATGAAGCTGGTGGTGGCGGCCAATGCTAGCCTACTGATGCTCAATAAACCCTGGCCGTTGTATCCCAATGTCAAAGAGATCTTGCTGTACCCCAGTGCCTATTATGCCGATGTGACCGAGCGGGATATGGCGGGTCTGGTGAGTTATCACCAGGTGGTGCGCGAGGGCGAATCCTGGCCCGGCGGCACCTTAGTATTAAGCTGGCATGACGTGCTTGAGGGTAACCGCTTGCCTGGTGATGGCCACAACCTAGTGTTTCATGAATTTGCCCATCAACTCGACCAGGTGACCGGGCAAACCAATGGCACCCCCTTATTGGCAGACAGGCAAAGCTATCGACGTTGGGGTGAGGTGTGTTCGCGTGCTTACAACAAGCTTAAAAGCCATATCGCCTACAATATGCCGCACGTGATGCACGGTTATGGTGCCACCAATGAGGCGGAGTTCTTTGCCGTGGCCACCGAAACCTTTATCGAGAAGCCCGCCGCCATGCGCCAATTTGATGCCGAGCTTTTTAATGTCCTTAAAGACTACTATCAGTTTGATCCCAGTGACTGGCAGCGCTAGGGTCCCCCTTGCCAAGCAAAGCTTACATTTTGCCCGATTAAGGATGAGTGTTAATTAATGTGATTATTGTAATTTAATTGTTATTAACATACCGTATCTTACTTCGCCATAACGAGTAATAAACCAAGGAGGGGCGCGATGATAATAAGGATTGTGGCATTAATTACGGTATTTTTGCTGAGCGGTTGTGACATGGCCGCCACCTTTGCCGACATGAACAATAAAACCGAGGCCGTACAGGCCAGTTTGCGCTCCGAGCTAGGAATTGATGCTCAGTTAAGCTGGAATATCCATAATGGGGTGCTGACACAAGTTTCGGTGCACATTGCCGCCGATACTGCTCCCGATGTCCAAGTACAGCAGCTCCAACAACAAATCTATCCCATAGTGCTTAGGCACTTCGACGAAAACCCCCAGGTATTTCAAATTGTATTGCAGTACGAGGAGATGCAGTAGCACTCACCTCGCACATTAACCTCATGTAAAACAAAACATTAAAGGATATAACAATGTTTAAAAAGACCTTACTAGCCGTTGTTTTGGCTGGCACATCATTCGCATCGCAAGCAAACTGGCAAGCGGGCGCGGGCTATATGAACTTATCGGATGACGACGCGGGTATCGATATCAGCTTAGATGGTATCTATGGCTCTATCGGTTACAAGTTTGACTCAGGCAACGACTTTTACTTTATGCCTGAGCTGCGTATTGGTACGGGTATCGGCGATGACAAGGTTAATGTCTTCGGCACGAACGTTAAAATTGAAATGGACAGCTTCATTGCTTTATCGGTACGCGGTCAATATGATTTTGACAACGGCTTCTATTTATATGCCGCGCCTTCTTATGCCAACCTAGAAGTAACCGCTTCCGCTGGTGGCGTTTCTGAGTCTGAAGATGACTGGGAATTTGGTTTCGGTGGTGGCGCGGGCTATCAGTTTAGCAAAACCATGGCTGCTGAGCTGTCATACGAGCAGTTTGACGGCACCGATGCAGTGAGCGTGGCCCTTAAATTTGATTTTTAAGGCCTAGCGCGTAGATACAGCAAAACTTGCGTTTGGTTGCGATTCATAGCAGCCAAACGTTATCCCACTGTTAGCTTCAGTCCTGTACCTCCAGTTTTCCCGTTTCAGGTTTTCGGATTTTCATCCATCCCTCATTTTCGCCCATTAACCCCAACTGACTTTCCCTTTGTCACACATTTTGCTTTAGTAGGGGGTGATAATAACTAAATCCGATGAGAACTCTATGAAGACTCCATTATACAGTGCGCTGGCACTGGCTATTTCTCTGGCGCTGCCCTTGGCGCAGCCTAGTGCGTTTGCCGAGGAAGCCGCAAAAGAAGAACAAAAATGGCAAGTAGACAGCCCACAAGGCGAATTCCTGGATGCCAAGATCAGTGTCAACCAGGGCACCTGGATGAACGTGGATATCAGCCCCGACGGCAAAACCCTGGTATTTGACCTGCTCGGTGATATTTACACCATGCCGATTAGTGGCGGCAAGGCCACTCAGTTAACGTCGGATATCGGCTGGCAAATGCAGCCGCGCTTTAGCCCGGATGGCCAACATATTGCCTTTACCTCAGATCAAGGTGGTGGCGACAATATTTGGGTGATGAAGGTCGATGGCTCAGAGCAAACCCAAGTGACCAAAGAATCTTTCCGCCTGTTGAACAGCCCGGCCTGGAGCCCGGACGGTGACTTTATCGTTGCCCGTAAACACTTTACCGCCAGTCGTTCATTGGGCGCCGGTGAGGTGTGGATGTACCACAAGGCCGGTGGCTCGGGTGTGCAACTGACCGAGCGTCCAAACGACCAAAAAGATCTAGGCGAGCCGGCGTTTTCACCGGATGGCCGTTATGTGTATTTTTCTCAGGATGACACCCCCGGAAAAACTTTCCACTATTCCAAAGACTCGGTGCAGGGCATCTACAAAATTAAGCGCTATGACCGCGAAACCGGTGAAATCGACACCATCCTAAGCGGCACCGGTGGCGCCATTCGCCCAACGCCGTCGCCCGATGGTAAGACATTGGCTTATATCAAGCGTGACGACTTCCAAAGCACGTTGTATCTGTATGATTTAGAGTCTGGTAAAGAAACCAAGCTGTACGATAAGCTTGAGCGTGATATGCAGGAAACCTGGGCCATTCACGGCGTCTATCCGACCATGGCCTGGACCCCGGATAACGAGTCCTTGGTGTTTTGGGCCGGCGGTAAAATCCATAAGCTGGACGTAGATAATGGCGAGAGCGAAGAAATCGCTTTTGAGGTTGAAACCACCAAGTCGATTCAAAAGGCGCTGCGCTTTGAGCAAAACCTGGATACCGATGAATTTGACGTAAAAATGCTGCGCAACGTACAGGTATCGCCGGACGGTGAAACCGCCATTTTTGAAGCCATGGGCCATATCTACAAGCGCGACCTTGAGTCGGGCAAGATCAAACGCCTGACCAAGCAAGACGATCATTTTGAATTTTTCCCGACCTTCTCACGTGATGGCAAGCAAATCGCCTATGTCACCTGGGACGACGAGAAGCAGGGCAGTGTGCGTGTTGTTTCTGCACGCTCGGGCCGCGGTGATACCCTAACCACAGAGCCGGGCAAATACGTTGAGCCGGCCTTTAGTCCAGATGGTGAAACCCTGGTCTTTAGAAAGTCATCCGGCAGCAGCTTGTTGGCGCCGGAGTGGTCGTTGAAACCGGGTATCTACGCGGTGAACATAGACGATCCCGAAAAGCCTGAGCTTGTTACCCAGCACGGTTATCAGCCGCAATTCGGTAAAGACAATGACCGCGTGTATATCATGAGCCCTTGGCCTAAGCCGACCTTCAGCGTGGTTGAACTTGAAAGTAAGAAAATTCGCAAGTTGTACGAGTCTAAGCATGCCACCGAATTCCGCATCTCGCCCGATGGCCAGTACCTGGCATTTGCCGAGCGCTTTAAGGTGTTTGTGACGCCTTTTGTTGAGCGTGGCAAAACCATCAGCATAGGCCCGAAAGACAGTCAGTTTCCGGTTGAACAGCTTTCTGTACGCGCCGGCGAGAACATCAGTTGGAGCGGTGCCAGCGATCGCCTGTATTGGAGCCTGGGCCCTGAGTTGTACCATGCCTCTCTCGACGGTATGTTCAATATTAAAGGCGACGCCGATGCCGACTTTAAGGTGAAAAGCGGCGAAAATATTGGTTTCAAAAAAGCCATGGCCGAGCCTAGGGGGATGATTGCCCTGGTTGGCGCTAAGGTGATCACCATGAAGGGTGAGCAGGTTATCGACAATGGGGTCGTGCTAACCGATGGCAAGCATATTAAAGCCGTGGGTGCGCAGGCCGACGTGCAGATCCCTGAAGACGCCGAAGTGATTGATGTCAGTGGTAAAACCATTATGCCTGGGATCATCGACGCCCACGCCCATGGTGGTCAGGGTAGCGATGAAATTATTCCCGAGCAGAACTGGAAAAACCTGGCCGGTTTATCTTTAGGTGTCACTACGATTCACGACCCAAGTAACGACACCACGGAAATCTTCGCTGCCAGCGAAATGCAAAAAGCGGGCGAGATCGTCGGTCCGCGTATCTTCTCCACCGGGACTATCCTTTATGGTGCCAATATGCCGGGGTATACCTCGCACGTTGACTCCCTGGATGATGCTAAATTCCACCTTGAACGCCTGCAAAAGGTGGGTGCCTTTAGTGTTAAGTCTTACAACCAGCCGCGCCGCGATCAGCGTCAGCAGGTGGTGGAAGCCGGCCGTGAACTCGGCATGATGGTAGTGCCAGAAGGGGGCTCTTTATTGCAGCATAACCTCACCATGGTGATCGATGGCCACACCACCATAGAGCACTCGATTCCGGTGGCCAATATCTATGATGATATTCGCCAGCTGTGGTCGCAAAGTGACGTGGCTTATACGCCGACCTTGGGCGTGGCCTACGGTGGTATCTGGGGTGAGAACTACTGGTACGATAAAACCGAGGTGTGGAACCACCCGCGTCTAAGTAAATTTGTCCCTAAAAACCAGTTGTTGCCGCGCTCTATGCGTCGCACCAAGGCGCCTGAACATCACTACAACCACTTCAACAACGCCCGTGTTGCCGGCGAGTTGCAAGATCAGGGTGTGTTAGTGAATGTCGGTGCGCACGGTCAACGTGAAGGTCTGGCTGCGCATTGGGAAATGTGGATGTTTGCCCAAGGCGGCATGACGCCCCTTGAGGTGATCCGCACCGCCACCCTAGATCCGGCTAAGACCCTAGGCTTAGATAAAAATCTCGGCTCATTGGAAGAAGGGAAACTGGCGGACTTAATTGTGATTGACGGCGATATCCTCAGCGACATTCGTCAGTCCGATAAGGTGCAATACACCATGATAAACGGTCGTTTATTTGACGCCGAAACCATGACGGAAGTGGGTAAAAAAGCACGCACACCGCTGTTTTTTGAGTAAGCTCGGCAACGTTTAAATCAGCAATTAGGCCCGTATTTTACGGGCCTTTTTTATGCCTAAAAACTGGGCAGTTAGGGCGCGCAATATCCCGAATTGCTTGCCTTAGACCAGGGCTAAGGTACACTGCCGCCAGTATTTATTTTTAAGGATAACCATGAAAAATCTGGTAATTATGCTAACGCTATTGAGCGTATTATTTACCGCCAGCTTCGATGCCCAGGCGCGTAAAAAGTTTGGTTCAAAACGCACGACGGGTAAGACCGAACAAACACAGACCACACAAAAGCAGCAAACTACGGACACCAATACCGTGACGGCGAAGAAAACTTCAAGCAAAAAAGGCATTATGGCCGGTGTGCTTGGCGGCCTGCTCGCCGGTGGTTTAATTGCTGCCATGATGGGCGATGATTTTGAAGGCGTGCAACTGCTGGAAATCTTATTGCTGGCGGGGCTTGGCTTCTTACTCTTCAAGTTTATTCGCTCGGCAATGCGCAAAAACCAGCCGCGGCCCATGATGGCAACGCCGCAAGGCCAGGCCTATGCGGGCCAGGGTCAGTGGCAGCAAAGCAGCGCCTCGGCTCAATCTCGGCCGCAACCGAGCTCTGTGCCCATGCAACTGCCGCCGAACTTTGATCAGGTTGGCTTTATACGTGCGGCCAAAGAGCATTATGTCACCATCCAACAGGCTTGGAATGACAATAACTTGGACCTGGTGTCGGAGTATTTAGCTCCCGAGCTGATCGATGAATTTAAGGCGCTGCGCGCCGAGCAGGGCGAGGTACTCACCGAGGTGTTATTTGTTGATGCCAATATTGTTCGCGCCAGCTGCGACAATAATGTGTGGGCTATCAGCATCCACTTTAGCGGCCAGTATCAGGACCGCATTGCTCATGCGAAAGAGCGTATCGATGAAATTTGGCATATGGAGCGTAAAAACGCTGATTCGGCGCCTTGGTTGATTGTTGGCACCGAAGACTTGGTTGATTAAGCTAAGCACTAATTTTCTCTCACAAGGCCGCATATGCGGCCTTTGTTCGTTTAACTCACTCCTTGCTGGCGATAGCCCCGCGGCGATACGCCAAAGTGTCCTTTAAAGCTGCGGCTAAAATGGCTGACGCTGTTAAAGCCGGTTTCAAAGCAGACATTGGTCACCGACTTGCCCTGGTTAAGCAGTAACTGGGCGCGCTCGAGGCGGCGCTTAAGAATATAGGCCTGCGGGCTGATACCAAAGCGCCGGCGAAAGGCGGTAAAAAACTTACTTCGGCACATGCAGGCCAAGCCACACAGGGTATCGACATCAATCAGGTTGCCGAGGTTGTGTTCGATATGGGCCACCACAGCATGCCAGAGCGTCGCTTGCGGGTCTTGCTGGGCGCAGCTAAGCAACTGCTTATGCTCTTGCTCACGCAGTAAACGCACCAGTAATTCGGTGCTGGCGAGCTCGATGAACAAGCCTCTGTCCTTTTCATTTTCACTGAATGCTTCAATTAATCTTTGATACACGCCCTGGGTGCTGGCGCTGTGATTCAGTTGCAAGGTGGCTGTCTGCGCAGGGGCGTCACTATCGCTATGCAAACGCATTTGCCGGGCTACTTGATGCAGCTTTTGGGTGTCTATTTCTATGGTCAAACATCGGGTCGGCGTGCTCAATGTGGCATCGGGGAAATCGATGGCCACATGCTCCTGGGGCGCAATCACAAAACTTTGCCCGGGGATAAAATTCTGCCCCTGCTCCAAGCTTGGATGATGCATCACCTTACGCCCTTGGATCATGGCACAAAACATGATTTCGTCGGCCTTAAAGGGTATGCCGTCGCTGTGCTCATAGGTGTCGTATAAACACAATTGCACGCCGTCGGCGTTAAACACCGAGCGGTGATCGACTAGGGTATCGAGGCGCTCGAGTGCATCTGGGTGGGTTGCTGCTTGCATCGCTAGGCTCCTTTGCTGTGACCAAAGCTTGTTCAAGGCTTGCTCTAGCATGGCCAAAAAGTGTACGTGGAGTCAAGCAAGATGGAATGCCAATCAAGTTTTTATCACCAAACTGGTCTAGCGTTAAAGGGATTGCAGCAAAGAAGGACAATAACAATGATTTATGCAAAGCCTAATTCAACCGACGCGGTGGTGTCTTTTGCCGCCCAGTATGAAAACTATATTGGAGGGGCCTGGGTGCCGCCGGTCGATGGCGCCTATTTTGACAATACCACGCCGGTGACCGGCGAAGTCTTTTGCCGGGTGCCACGCTCAAACGACAAAGACATCGAGTTGGCGTTGGATGCGGCGCATCAGGCCAGAGTAGCCTGGGGTAAAACCTCGGTCACCGAGCGCAGTAATCTGCTGCTGAAAATTGCCGACCGCATCGAGGCTAATTTAGAGCAATTGGCGGTGGCGGAAACCTGGGATAACGGCAAGGCGGTGCGTGAGACCCTCAATGCGGATATTCCTTTGGTGGTGGATCACTTCCGCTATTTTGCCGGCTGTATTCGCGCCCAGGAGGGCAGCATCGGTGATATCGATGAAAACACCGTGGCCTATCATTTCTATGAGCCCCTGGGCGTAGTAGGGCAAATCATTCCTTGGAACTTTCCGATGCTGATGGCGGCCTGGAAGCTGGCGCCAGCCCTGGCCGCCGGTAACTGTGTGGTGTTAAAGCCCGCCGAGCAAACCCCGGCGTCGATTTTAAAGCTGGTTGAGGTGATTGGCGATTTGTTACCTCCCGGCGTGCTTAACGTGGTTAACGGTTATGGTGCCGAGGCGGGGCAAGCCCTGGCCACCAGTACCCGCATCGCCAAAATCGCCTTCACCGGCTCCACCCCGGTGGGGGCTCATATCTTAAAGTGCGCCGCCGAAAACATTATTCCATCAACGGTGGAGCTCGGTGGTAAATCTCCCAATATCTACTTTGAGGATGTGCTTGGGCAATCGGATGAGTTTATCGATAAGTGTGTGGAGGGCGCGGTACTGGCGTTTTTCAACCAGGGCGAGGTCTGTACCTGCCCATCCCGCTTGTTAGTGCAGGAGAGCATCTATGATGAGTTTATCGCCAAGGTGATCGATCGCACCAAGCAAATTAAGCGCGGTAACCCGCTCGATACCGAGACCATGGTCGGTGCCCAGGCATCGCAGCAGCAGTTCGATAAGATCATGAGCTACTTCACCATAGGCCGCGACGAGGGTGCCGAGGTACTCATTGGCGGCGATGCCGAGCGTTTCGATAACGAGCTTAATCAAGGCTACTATATTCAACCAACCCTGTTTAAGGGTAATAACCAGATGCGGGTGTTCCGCGAGGAAATCTTCGGCCCCGTGGTCAGTGTGACCACCTTTAAGGATGAGGCCGAGGCCATTGCCATCGCCAACGACACCGAGTTTGGCTTGGGGGCCGGTTTGTGGACGCGGGATATGAACCGCGCTTATCGCATGGGCCGCGCCATCGAAGCCGGGCGCGTCTGGACCAACTGCTATCACCATTATCCGGCTCATGCGGCCTTTGGTGGCTATAAAAAATCTGGGGTAGGGCGAGAAACCCATAAGATGATGCTGGAACATTATCAGCAGACCAAGAACCTCTTGGTGAGTTACTCGGACAATGCCCTCGGCTTTTTCTAACCCAAGTATTCCGAGTTAGATTTTCCAACCAACAAAAAAGGTGGCCTAGGCCACCTTTTTCATCTGTGCGCTTATTTGGTTTTTAAAATCCATTCGCTCAGCAGGCGCACACCATAACCTGTACCACCTACATTCACTTCACCTTTGGCCTTGCTGGCCAGGGCATTACCGGCGATATCGATATGCACCCAGCGGGTGTCTCCGGCAAAGTGCTGCAAGAAAGAAGCGGCCGTGGTTGCACCCGGGCCACCAGAACCTATGTTTTGCAGATCGGCGATATCCGACTTCAGCATGTCTTTATAGCCCAGTGGCAGGCGCCATACCTGCTCATTCACTACCTTACCGGCGGCGGTCAGCTCGCTAACCAGTTGGTCGTCTTCAGAGAAAATGGCGCTGTAGCGGTTACCCACGGCACGCACCTTAGAGCCGGTTAATGTGGCCACGTCCACCATGATCTCTGGTTTAAAGTACTCGCGGGCATACCACATGGCATCGCTCAGTACCAAACGGCCTTCGGCATCGGTGTTCACCACTTCCACGCTTAAGCCTTCGGCGGTGCGCAGTACATCACCCGGGGCAATGGCGTATTGGGACACCATGTTGGCGGCCATGCCCATCACGGCAACGACATTAACATCGGCCTTGCTCAGCGCCATGGCCTTAACCGTGCCCAGTACCGCAGCAGCGCCGGCCATATCCGATTTCATGCGGGCAATGGAAGGGCCGCTTTTAATGCTGTAGCCACCGGAATCAAAGGTAATGCCTTTACCCACCAGGGCGATTGGCGCATTGTCGGAACCCTTGTAGTGTGCAACAACAAGGCGGGCGCCATGCTCACTGCCACGGCCAACGCCTTCTAAGGCACCCATCCCCAGCTTTTTAAGCTCTTTGGGACCCAGCACGGTGACTTCAACACCGTATTGCTCAAGCTCTTTGGCGGCCTTGGCAAATTCGACCGGGGTCATTTCTGTGGCCACTTCCGAGGTTAGGTCGCGGGCTAAAAACACCCCTTTCTCGATATGAGCCAGGGCTTGGTAAGCCGCTTCGGCGCGCTCGCCGTTAGCGACATTGAAGTGATAGCTGACACTGGTTTTCTCGGCGTCTTTTTTGTAGACATCGAAGCTGTGGTCGCGAAGACTGGCGCCGTGGGCAAACTGAGCTGCCAGTTGGGCATTGCTTAACTGGCCTTGTACCTCGGCAAAAGCCAGGTCAACATCGGTGATTTTATTGGCTTTAAGCTGGCCATGAACGTTGCCACCGAGCTTCGCCAGGTTGGCGGCGTTTAACTCATCCTTGTCACCCAAACCCACAACCAAAATGCGCTCATAGTCGGAGTCAACAGGAGCTAGGAGCTCGAGGGTGCTGCCTTGGCTGGCATCAAATTGAGCAGCGTCCGCAGCCTTTTTCAATTGCGCCTGAGTCGCTGTAGGTAATTGACCTGCAGGTAAGTCTTGCCCTTTGGTTTGCATAACCACCAGGGTTTTTGCGCCGTTTAGGCCAGTAAAATTAAAATCTGCTGCATAAACATGAGCACTCAAGAGTGTGGCGGCAACCGCACTAAGACTAAAAATACGCGACATATTGCTCTCCTAGATTCGCAAAGTTGCGCCTTTTTACCTTATTTCACTACTAATATTAACCAAATGTCGGTGAATGAACGAGAATTACGGTTTAACGTCGGTACTGGGTGTGTGAGCGGGGCGACACATGGCTATGCCATCTTGTGTCGCCACCTAGTTGGGCGGATAAAGTATTATGCTGTTTTGAGGGAGGTTTTACGCATGTTGCACAGCAGCATGGCGGCAAGCAAGGTAATAGGCAGTGGCGTTAGCACCTTTATAAATTGCGCCCAAACAGCGTGTTGTGGGTGCAAATATACCCCCAAAACACCGTACAGGGTGAGAAAAATGCCGCACACCAGGGTGTTTTTATATCCCAACTCCTTACCGAAACGCACACTCATCGCGCCAACCAGCAGACAACCAATGAGCCCTGCGAACATACTCTGAATTTGCAAGCCTAAGTCCTGCTCCGCCAGTATCGTGGCTTGCTCTGTTGCTAGACCATCGGGGAGCCATAATTGGACCAATACTATGCCTGCAATAAGCACGTATATGAAAAAGGCGGCGATGGTTACGCTGATAAGTTTAATATCTAATTTATTGCTAAACATGGGTTTTCTCCTTTGGTTAAAATGGAGTTAGCAAGGAGAACCCCGATGCTTTGGTTAACTGACTATTACTTAAAGATACCTTCTTTATAGCCCTTGTAGGCCAGCAGACCCACCGAAAAGAGCAGCGCCAGCGACACCAGGTTTTTGAGTAAACTCATGGTCTCGTGATCGATGCGCCCGCCATGATAAGCATCAAAAATGCCCCAGAAGCCAAAGCCATTGGCGGCGATGACCAGTAGCATACTCCACAGGTAGCTGTGCTTATTGGCTTTAGGTTTAGCGGCCGCTTGCTCCTGTGGAGCCTGTGCTGA
The DNA here is from genome assembly GCF_002964705.1 of Pseudoalteromonas sp. T1lg75. GTDB lineage: Bacteria > Pseudomonadota > Gammaproteobacteria > Enterobacterales > Alteromonadaceae > Pseudoalteromonas. The sequence goes on from NZ_PQCD01000053.1 coordinate 357,687, forward strand.
GGCGGTCTCTGAGTCAGTCTTTGTGGCAGGGATCTGAATGTGTTCAGACACAGCCGCCGCTGAGGCGCTGCCTTGTACATGAACACTGTGATCCAGAGCCAACAATTGCTGACAATCGATATCCAGTGCCGCGGCGATACTTTTAATCGACTCCAATGAGGCAACGCCCTTGGCTTCGATTCTTTGTACCGTGCGCAAACTTAACCCCGACATCTCTGCCAGCTGCTCTTGTGAGTAACAGCGGCTATCGCGCAGGGTCTTAATGACCTGAACATTTACTTTCATTTTCATCTTGCGGGTCTCCTTGCTAACTGGATTTTAAATTAGCAATAGACCCTCTCCAGCAATACGTTAGGGCTGCGACATGCACCCGAAATCATTACGTAACCAATACGACACTATAGGTTACGACTGTTGTTTTATAAAGGTTTTTTAAATTTCAGTTCCACCACATAAAGGCTCTGGACAGCGACTTAAATCAGCACTTGGTAGCCGCTTGACCGACCTAAAACATTACTCTTGTTCTTTTTTCTGTGTCAGTTTTTGCTTCATCCAACGTCGTCGGGCATAGCGACGCATGTTTGCTATTTGATCGGTCTCATCCAAAATCGAACGGCCGATAATGGTTTCTATAATGTCTTCCATGGTGATTAATCCTTGCCACGAGCCGTACTCGTCATACACCAAACACATGTGGTTTTGCTCTTCGATGAGTTGGGTAAGCAAATGCTCCAAGCTGGTGTTGTTAGAAACGACTTTAGCCGGGCGAGCAAACTCAATCGCGTATTTTTTGTCGCCCACCATAATCAAATCCGACTTAAAAATGATGCCGTGGGGGGCCTCGTCCTCATCTATGATGGGAAACCGGGTAAACTGACTTTTGACGACTTTGGTACGAATGTCGTCCAGCGGCAAGTCCGGTTTTAGCGTTTCACACACAATACGGGGCGTCATCACATCGCGCACCTTAATAGTATGTAAATCGAGAATATTGCTGATCGCTCTGTACTCGGTCTCATCAACACAAGCAAGCTCGGTACCAAGGGAGGCCAAGGCTTTAATTTCTGAGCGCAGGTCCTCTTCGCTGGTGCTGCCACCGAGTAAACGGGTAATTTTGTCCGAGATCCAAATAAAGGGTTTGAGTATCCAGATCAAGACGTTAAGTATTGGCGGTAAGACCACGGCAAGCTGGCGCCAAAATTGCGCGCCTATGGTTTTGGGGATTATTTCTGATAGTACGAGAATAAGAATGGTCATGACCGCCGAGGCGATACCCAGATAGCCATTACCGAAAACGACCGTGACCTGAGCGCCAACCCCGGCAGCCCCCACGGTATGGGCCACCGTATTAAGCGTGAGAATCGCCGCCAGCGGTTGATCAATCCTTTCTTTGAGATTTTTTAGTGCCTGATAGCGAACCGGGTTCTCCAATTTTTGTTTGGCAATATAGCTAGGTGTAATGGAGAGTAATGCCGCTTCTAAAATGGAGCACATAAATGACACGGCAATAGACAGTACGGCGAATGCAATGAGCAATAGCATAGTGGATTGTGTGGCCTCGCTGGCAAAGTGACTTACTGTTAGTTTAGTTAGCTATCTTTGGGTTAAAACGAATAAATAAAGGGTGCTACCCAATAAACTCATCAGTGCACCCCATTAACTGATGTTGTCGGTGTTTTAATAGGGTATAGAGCTCGCTCATCAGCAGTTTAATTCTGGGGACTTCAATGAGTGTGGGGTGTGTCAGCACCCAAAACTGTGCAAATTCCTGCGGCTCAGCATCACCGATTGGCATCAGCTGCTCCATGGTATCGGCGATATAACAGGCGCCGCGAATAAGGCCCAAGCCCTTATGTGCGGCCTCATGGCGTACCATCAAATCATCAATCACTAAGCCCGCGGGGGCGTGTGGGTAGGGGCTTTGTTTGATCCATTCGCTGTGGGCGGCATCGGCTGAACTAACGAGCCAGGTGTATTGCTTACTGGCCGTATGCGATAAGTAGTGCTTTTGGGCATAGTAATTCACGGACACAACGCCGGCGCGGTGGCCAACCAGGTGCTCGGATGGCGCGTTGGCGACGCGAATGACAATATCCGCCTCGCAGTTGTCGATATCGGCGATGTGATAACTACACTGCATAACCAAGCGAATGTTGGGGTAGCGTTTAACAAAGGCAGCTAAGTCATCCAGAAGCAGATAGTGCGCAATGGCAGGGGGCACTGAAAGGGTGATTTGACCGCATTGATCCAGGTTATCAGCGCGCTGTGCATGCCTGTCTGCCAGTACCAGCGCTTCAACTTGCTGCGCTGTGTGCAATAAGGTATGGCCCGCCACGGTGAGTGCGTACCCTGAGGGGGTGGACTCCACCAGGGTATGGCCGTGGCTGTGATTGAGCTGTGCTAATCGCCTTGCCACCGTGCTGTGGTTCACGGCCATTATTTTTGCCGCGTTGCGCAGTGTTTTCCCCCGGTGAATTGCCAATATCAGGCGATATGCATCCCAATCTTCCATAATCACGTGTTACGTTAAAGAGTTTGCACTCCAGTATGCTCGTGTACCGCAAAACTAGCAATACGCCACTGCGATTGCGGTTTATATAAAAAGTAAGTGGCGCCGACCCGGTTATAGATTTCGCCATTGGCGCGATAACGGGTGGCGATATGGTGGCGATGGCAATATTGTTATCCAACAGCCTGATATTCAGTTCTTGCCAGTTGACCGAGGTCACTCCCTTGGACTTTAAACCATCGAGAAAGACCACCACCTGTTTACCAAACTCGTCGGCACTCATGGCCACCGGTGGGTTGGCACTGGACATCAGCATGACCTGGGGCATATATAACTGCTCCACATGTTCCAGCGACTTGCCTTGTATATAGCCATTGTACTTATTCATGTAGCTGGAGAAGAGGGCTTTAATAGCGGCCTCGTCCTCTGCTTGCTGCGCCGAGCCAGTGGCCAAAGCCTGCGAGCAAAACAGCGGCGCTAAAAATAGCGTTAAGAGTAGAAACAGTAAGTTAGGTAAACGCATCATGATCCCCTTGGAGTAAAATTGACCGTTTAAGCGTACCAACTTAATGATGCAAGGGCGTGGATTGTTTTGTCGGTACCCTGGTGCGGATTTGCAACACACGAGCATAACGTCGGAATAAGGCTAAACGGAAGCACAGACAAGGACGTAAGGTTTTCGCTAAGAAAATGGTTTTGTGGTGTTTAAAAAAGTTTACTTAGGAAATTAAGGGCACGTTAGGTGCGAGAACGAATTAAGATTTGACTGGGGAGAGAAAAGAATGGTCGGCATAGCAGGATTTGAACCTGCGACCCCTGACACCCCATGACAGTGCGCTACCAAGCTGCGCTATATGCCGACTAGGACTGCAATAGTACGGATAATTTTTTTAATTGCAAGTGGGTGTTGAATCGTTTGCCTATAAATTATTCATATCGATGAAGTTTCTTATTTTTTTCTAAAAAAGCGCTGCACTGACAGCGCCTTTTGCTTCTTATTTAGCCGTGTTGGTTGCGCTTAATTGCGGGGCGGCCAACCAGGCCTCGATATGCTCGGCCATAATGTCGCGCAGCAGCGGCTGGGCCTCGGCATTGGGATGAATATTGTCGTTTTGCATCAAGGAGCTGTCGGTGGCGACCTGCTCGACAAAAAATGGCAGCAGGTGAGCACCGTGTTGTTCGGCCACTGTGGCGAAGCTGGCCTCAAACATTTGGGTGTAGCGGGGACCATAATTGGGGGGGATGCGAATGGCCATCACCGCCACTTCGGCGCCGGCCGCCTGGCTTTGTTTAATTAAGGCACTGAGGTTTTGCTGCATCTTGGGAATAGGGAATCCACGCAGGCCATCGTTGCCGCCCAATTCAATCAATACATGACTGGGCTGGTGGCTGGCCAAAATGCCTTCCAGGCGTCGCAGTGCGCCACCGGTGGTTTCGCCACTGATACTGGCATTGATTAATTTAATGGGCTTTTTTTGTTCTTCATACGTATCTTGTAACAATTGCACCCAACCTTGGTGTTGTTTTAGACCGTAGGCAGCGCTTAAGCTGTCTCCTAGGATCAGGATTTGGTTGTCAGCCCAAGCCATAAATGGTTTAGTGACAACTAATAGGACGAGCAAAATACGTAGGATTAAAGCATTCATATGTCAGCGTTATCTCAATTAAACATTATTCAAGTCAAAGAATTAACCAAGTCCGTTAATACGCTTGACGGCGATTTAACGATCCTCAGCGACATCAGCTTTAATGTCAAGCCGGGCGAGTCGGTGGCCATAGTGGGCGCGTCCGGCTCGGGCAAATCAACCCTGCTGAGCCTGTTGGCGGGGCTTGATAGAGCCACTTCCGGCAGCATTATCGTTGATGGTGATGCCCTAGAGAGCCTAGATGAAGAAGGCCGCGCCGCGCTGCGGGCGCAAAAGGTCGGTTTCGTGTTTCAATCTTTTATGCTGGTACAAAGCCTAAGTGCTCTTGAGAACGTAATGCTGCCGGCGGAGCTGGCCAATCAGCCGGATGCCAAAGAGCAGGCTTTGGCGCTGTTAGAAAAAGTGGGCTTAAGCCATCGTATAGAGCACTACCCGTCACAACTGAGCGGTGGTGAGCAGCAAAGGGTGGCCATTGCCCGCGCCTTTGTCGGCACTCCAAAAATCCTGTTTGCCGATGAGCCCTCGGCCAATCTCGACAGCAAAAATGGCAAGCTGATTGAAGAGCTCTTATTTGAGCTTAATCAGCAGCAGGGCACCACCTTAGTCTTGGTAACCCACGATGAAGCCCTGGCGCAGCGCTGTGAACGAATTTTACATATCGAAGGCGGTGAGCTCACCCAGCTACGTGAGCCACAGGAGCGCGCGCATGTGGGCTAAGTTAGCGATACGATTATTTTTTAGGGAATTGCGCCGCGGCGAACTGACGGTGATCTGTGCCGCCATTGCCCTGGCGGTGATGACGGTACTTACTCTGTCATCGGTCACTGACCGCATCGGCCAGGCCATATTACAAAAATCCAACGCCTTTATCGCCGCCGACCGAGCCTTGGCCAGTAATCATGCCTTGCCTGAGAATTATCTAGAGCAGGCGCAGAGCATGGGCCTGCAAACCGCTCGTTTAACCTTTTTCGATACCATGCTGTTTGCCAATGAGCGCATGCAACTGGCGGCCATCAAGGCGGCATCAAATGACTACCCCCTTAAGGGCGAACTGCTGATCAAGCGTGATTTCGATGCCCAGGAGCAGGTGGCCAAAGGCGGTCCAGAGCCAGGCACGGTTTGGCTCAACGAGTCGGTGATGTATTCCCTGGACTTGGCGGTGGGTGATAGCGTAGAGCTGGGTGCCGCGACCTTTGAGGTCAGTGCCATTCTCAGTGAAGAACCGGATGCGCCCTTTAATATCTTCTCCGGTAGCCGCCGCGTGCTGCTCAATGAAGCGGATATAGAAAAAACCAAGGTTATTCAGCCGGGCAGCCGGGTGTTTTATCGCCAGCTATACGCCGGGGAGGGCGACAAGGTCGAGGCCTTTTATCAGTGGTTAAAGCCGCAGTTGGCCGAGAACCAACGCTGGTATGGGGTTAAAGACAGACAGTCGCCCATTTCCAATTCATTGGAGCGCTCGGAGCGCTTTTTACTGCTGGCGGGCCTGCTGGGCATTATCCTCGCGGCGGTGGCTATCGCGGTTTCGGCGAAGCGTTATTGTGAGCGCCAGTACGACCCAGTGGCTATGATGAAAACCTTGGGGGGAGCGCGCTCGCAAATCCGTAATATCTATCTGCTGCATCTGGCATTGGTGTGTGGCTTCTCCCTGGCGCTTGGTTTGGCGGTAGGTTATGGGCTGCAGTATGCGGCAGGCAATTACATGGCCGCCAACATGGATGTACAATTGCCGCCGGCATCGTTGCGCCCCTGGTTGAGTGCGGTGTTTATCGGCGTGGTGTGTGCGGTGATGTTCTCCATTAAACCGCTGCTTGATCTTTTCGATATTCCACCGCTGCGGGTCTTGCGCCGTAACCTGGGTGACCGTTTATTGGTGAGCAAGATTCACCTAGCGCTTTCAGCATTCACCGTCTTTGCCTTGATGTGGCTGTTCAGCGGTAAGATTATGATCACCCTTATCTTGTTCTTATCCTCGGCGGCCGTAGTCCTGGTGCTCTTTATCCTTTCTAAATTGATCTTTGGCGGGGGTCGTAAGCTAGGTTTAAGCCCTGGAAATAGCTGGTCTTTGGCCATTGCTTCCATCCAAAAGCGGGCCAATGCCAATGCGGTGCAACTGATCAGTTTTGCGCTGGCCATCAAGCTGCTGCTGTTTCTAATCGTGCTTAAAAACGACATGATCAATGACTGGCAATCTCAGCTGCCGGCGGATGCGCCCAACGCATTTTTGGTAAACATCACCGAGGAAGAGAAACAGCCGGTCAGTGACTATTTGGCGGCTAAAGACATTGAGGTGTCGCGTTTTTATCCCACCATTCGCGGTCGTGTTAATGCCATTAATGGCGAGCTGGTGGCCCGTGAGGTGTCGTTAGAGGACAATGAGAAAAAAGACGAGGAAGCGCGCTCCGGCGTGGGCCGCGAGCTCAATCTGACCTGGGTCAGTGAGATGCCGAGCCATAATACCTTGAGTGGTGGGCAATGGTTTAGCGACGAAAGCCGGGGCGAGGTGTCGGTGGAGCAGTCCATGGCCGAACGTTTGGATATAAAACTTGGCGATACCCTGAGCTTCTTAATTGGCGCGCAAAGCTTTGAGGCCAAGGTCACCAGCTTCCGAGAGGTAAACTGGTCTACCTTAAAGCCGAATTTCTTTATGATTTTAAGCCCGGATGTGCTGGCGGATTTCCCCGCAACCTATATTGCTGCGGCGCGCATCGACGAGGGGGAGAGCAAGGCTTTTACCCAGTTGCTGCGCCAGTATCCGACCATCACCGCCATTGATGTCGATAACTTTGTTGACCAAATTCGCTCGACCATAGAGCAGGTCTCCTTGGCCATCGGCTTTGTGCTTGCCATTGTTGTGGTCTGTGGCGCCCTGGTGCTTATCTCCCAGGTGCAGGCGAGCTTGGGCGAACGCATGCAAGAGGTGGTGATATTGCGCACCCTGGGCGCGCGTGGACAACTTATTCGCCATGCAACCCTGTATGAGTTCTTATTGCTCGGCTTGGTGGCCGGTGTGGTGGCGGCGCTCTCCAGCGATCTAGCCTTGTTTGTAGTGCAGCGCACCCTGTTTGAACTGCCGGGCAAGTTGCACCCGGATATCTGGCTCATAGGGCCCGTATCCGGTGCCTTGTTTGTGGCCGTACTGGGTTACACCATGATTGCACGCACACTGAACAAAAACACCAGTGGCCTGCTGCGTAAGATAATCTAGTGGGTTTGTTTTTGCCTAGGCCGCTAAGGGCGGCTTAGGATTTGCGACAGTGCCGGTTTCAGCTCGGGATGACGAAAACGAAAGCCTTCTTTGAGCATGCGTTTGGGCTGCACATTTTGCCCATACAACATGAGATCGGCCATTTCTCCCATCAACAGCCTGAGCACGGCTTTAGGCATGCGCATAAACGCCGGACGGCGCAGTATTTCCGCGAGGGTTTTGCTGAATTCTTCATTGCTGACCGGGTGCGGGGCAGTGGCATTAATGGGGCCGCTGATATGGTCGTATTTGATTAGATACATGATCACCTGCACCATGTCATCAAGGTGGATCCAGGACATATATTGGCGTCCATCACCCAAGGGGCCGCCAAAACCAAAGCGAAAGGCCGGCAGCATTTTCGATAAGGCGCCGCCACGTGCCGAGAGCACTATGCCGGTACGCAGCAGACACACTCGGGTTTGCGCTTTTTGCGCCGCTTGCTCCCAGTCTTTACACAAACGGTGGCTAAATTCGTCGTAACAGTGTTCATAGTCTTCGCCTATCACCTGCTCACCTTGGCGGCCGTAATAGCCGATGGCGCTGCCGGAGATCAGGGTTTTTGGTTTTTTTTCTGCCTGGTTTATGCGCTCGGCAATCTCTTCGGTGAGGGCGATACGGGAGTCATAGACCCGCTGTTTTTGTTCGGGGGACCAACGTTTATTGACTATGGGCTCACCGGCGAGGTTAATCACCACGTCGGTATCGTTGAAGTTAACCTTGTCTAGACTGCGCACCGCCTCGATGCGATGACCGAGTTTAAGGTAAGCCTTTGCAGGCGTGCGCGTGAGTACCGTCACGCTGTGATGGTTTAACAGGTGTTTATAAAGTTCGGAGCCAATCAAGCCGGTGGCCCCGGTAATAAGAATGTTCATGTCGCTATAACGCCAAGCCGCTCTATACAAGTGTAGGACATTTCCAGCACAGTGCCGATTACGTCTGTTTTTTGTCCCATATCAAGAGTTTATTTTCATCATTAAGTCGCCTAAACTAGGCGTTAATTAGAAAAATAAGCATACGGGCCGAGTTTGCGTTGCGATCAGCTTTGTTTCGATTTAGCCCTAAAATACCGCAAATTAACCCCAGAAAAATAAAAAGGAATGAAGTGTGCCTAGCTTTATTGGAGCAAGTAAAAGTTTAATGGTGTTGGCGTCCCTGGTCATCGTCTTGGCCGGAATAAAAATAGCCAGCCCCTTGGTGGTGCCGTTTATTCTCTCTGTGTTTATCGCGGTGATCTGCAGTCCTTTGATTAATGCCCTGGGGCGCTATCGCATTCCCAAGGGATTGGCCATTATCCTTGTGATCATGTTGGTTTTTGGCTTGATTTTAAGCCTGGCCGGACTGGTCGGGCAGTCGGTCAATGATTTCTCCGCGCAACTGCCTCAATATAAAGAGCAGCTTAAAAACGAATTTGAATGGCTGGTCAATACCCTGGCGCAATACAATATCTTTCTTGATAAGGCGCAAATAATGGCCATGTTTGACCCGGCCAAGATGATAGATGTGGCCACCAATATGCTTACCGGTTTCGGTGGGGTAATGGCCAACCTGTTTTTAATCATAGTCACCGTGGTGTTTATGCTGTTCGAGGGACCAAGCATAGGTAATAAAATTCACCTGGCGATGGACGACCCGGACATGAAAATGGCGCAAATCGACCGTTTTCTTGCCTCCATTAATTCCTATTTGGCCATTAAAACCCTGGTAAGTCTCGCCACCGGTGTTTTGGTTACCTTGATGTTATGGCTGCTGGATATCGATTACTTCCTGCTCTGGGGTGTAGTCGCCTTTATGCTTAACTATATTCCCAACATTGGCTCCATTATTGCCGCCGTTCCCGCGGTGTTGTTGGCCTTGATCACTCAAAGCCCGGTCACCGCGGCGCTCGTTGGCGGCGGCTATATGCTGATCAACATGGTAATGGGCAATATGATTGAGCCCCGCTTTATGGGCCGAGGCTTGGGCTTGTCGGCATTGGTGGTGTTTTTATCGTTAATTTTCTGGGGCTGGCTGCTTGGCAGCGTGGGCATGTTGTTATCTGTGCCGCTGACCATGGTGGTTAAAATAGCGCTGGAAGAGAGTGAGGAAGGGCGCTGGATCGCCACCTTACTAGGTAGCGATGCCGAAAGTATTAATAAGCCCAGCTAAAAGCTGAGCCTTATTCCAGCGCCTGTTTATGGCTGGCAGTGCGCTGAGCAAACATATGTAGCTTACATTGCTTGTAGACGCCGGCGGCCTTTTGGCTGTCCGGCAACAGACGAACATAACGCCAGCGGCAATTGTCTTCCAGGTAGGTCTCAAAGCTTTGCTCGGCGCGTAAAAAGATATCCAGGGCCTGAGTCAGGCCAGAGTGTTTTGCTTCCGTTTCCAGCTGCAAGCGGCGCTTATTAGCCCAGGACTGTAATTGACGCTCGGCGCCTTTGAGGGCCGAGTCCAAACATTGCAGGTAATCTCGGTGTGCCTCAGGCGTTGTCCCGGTAAGCTCACAGGCGCTCTCTTGCGCTTGAGCCGCATGGGTTACGAAGGCGCTGCCAAGCAGCGCTATGGCGACAAAGCGCTTTTTATATGTTGTTATCACGCTAAGTGGTTTCCTGATAATCAAATTCTAGCTCGAATAGGGCGCCGCCCAGGGGGCTGTCGCCTATGGTCAAGTGGCCATGGTAACCTTTTACCAAATCGGCAACAATGGCCATACCCACACCGTGGCCGCTTTCATAGCTGTCCAGGCGGGTACCGCGTTGTAATAGCAATTCCCGTTTATGCTCGGGCACGCCTGGGCCGTCGTCTTCAATAATTAAACGCAGGCGTTTTTTCATCTGCACTACCTTGAGACTCACCTTCGACTCGCAGGCCTTACAGGCGTTATCCACCAGGTTACCAAGTAATTCCATTAAATCGGTTTTATCGCCGAGGAAAAAGTGCTTGTCGTTCACCTCGACGTTAAATTGGATATTTTTATCGCGGTACACCTTACTCATGGCATTAAAGATGGAGTCGGCCACGGGTTTGATCAGGGTTTGCTTTTTCCAGGTATCGGAGGCGCCGGTGGCGGCCCGTTTCAATTGGTGCTCGATCATCACATTGATGCGGTCGAGTTGCTCCTGGGCATCACTATCTTGTGCGAGCGGGCTCGACTTTAACACCGCCAGCGGGGTTTTCAGGGCATGGGCGAGGTCACTTAATGAGGCGCGATAGCGTTCTTTTTGGCGCTGCTGCGATTCCAATAGCAGATTCAAATCCGCCTTAATGGTTTGTAGCTCCACCGGGTAATGGCCCTTAATACTCATGCTGTCGCCGCTTTCGATAGCCTTAATTTCCTTATCGAGACGATGCAGGGGCCGAGAACTCCAAATAAAGCCGATAATCATCAAGACGGTGATCACTACACCCATGATCAGCATCCAGTTGATGGAGGTTTCCTTAAAGCCCTCCATCAGGCGCAAAATGCCCTCATTGCTTTTCACCAGGATAAAGCGTGCTTCTATGTCTTGATCCAGGTTACCGAGAATACCGGTCAGCGAGAGCTGCCAATATTTCTTACCCTTATGGGTGACCATGCGAAAGTCTGACTTACCGGTTTCGGCGATAAAAAGGTCGGGTTTAAAGTCGATATTCAGTGCCGACTCGCTTTGCCATAACTGCTGATCGCCGTTATAGATCATTGCATAAGTGTCAGAGGTGACGCGGTTGAGCTCAGGGGCCAGGATGCTGCGCGGCATTTCTACGCCTTGCTCCGAATATTCGACTTCGGAAATCAGTGAGTAGAGGTGCGCTTCAAGGGTTTTTTCGGTGGCCTCAATTAAGGAGGCACGATAGGCATTGCCGATGGAAACGAAGAGCGTTGGCATGGCCACGATCAACAAAAAGACAAGGATAAATCCTTGTCTTATTTTCAGTGAAACCTGATTTCCTACCACTGCGAACGCAACCTGTATCCTCGACCACGCAGGGTCTCAACAGGGTTTAGCGTGCCATCGGGGTCAAGCTTTTTCCGTAATCGTAGGACGAAGACCTCGATGACGTTGGAGTCTAGGTCAAAGTCCTGGTCATAAATATGCTCGGTCAATTCCGATTTTGAGATCACCTTTTGCGGGTTAACCATCAGGTATTCCAGTACCTTGTATTCGTAAGCGGTTAGGTTCAGCTCGCGATCTTCAACCCATACTTGCTGAGAGCGAGTATGAATACGGATTGGACCGTTTTTAATTTCTGGGTTGGCCTGACCGGCGCTGCGACGAATAAGGGCGTTACAACGTGCGATCAGCTCTTCCACGTGGAAAGGCTTGGTCAGGTAATCGTCGGCACCGGCATCCAGGCCTTCTACCTTGTCCTGCCAGCGGTCGCGAGCGGTCAAAATAAGAATAGGAATATCAACGCCGTTTTTACGGGCTTGCTTAATGACCTCAATACCGTCAATTTTTGGTAAGCCTAAGTCTACCACCGCCATGTCCAGCGGGTATTCGCAAATGTGGAACAAACCGGCTTCGCCGTCGTTACATAGGTCCACGCTATAACGCTCTTTTTCCAGAGCGCTACGTAAGTTATCTGCTAAATGCAAATCGTCTTCGATGACTAAAATACGCATTAATTATTTTCCTTCTCAACTTGCCCCGTGCGTTTAGAGACAATAATGTCGATAACTCGGCCCTTGGGCTTTAGGATTCGAACAACAAATTTATCCTTTTGTTCCGAAATTTTTAAAACTTTACCGTTTTCGGCTTCTTTCGCAATGGTCACTGCCTGTTTCTTATCGATCACCTTAGCGGGCGCCGGTGCGGCATAGGCCGCGGAGATAGACAGTGTAAATGTGATTAAGATGGCTGCGATTAGTCTTAACATGATTCAAAGAGCTCCCGGTGAATCCTCGGTAACCTTATATGGGTTAACCTCTGGTTTACCCCTTGGATTAATACTTAGACTAATCTGTGGGCATACCCATAGGCAGTGACATATGGTTAGCATACGGAACACCAATTAACCTTTACTGAACTTAGGCCCCTAGTACTTTCTTAAATGGCTTTACGATGGAATTGTCGTAAACGCCGGCAGCAATATAAGGGTCTTCGGCAGCCCATTCCCGTGCTTGTTGCAGCGATTCAAACTCGGCGATAACCAGCGAACCGGTAAAGCCGGCTTCACCTGGGTCATTGCTATCGACGGCGGGAAGCGGTCCGGCTACAAGCAAGCGGCCTTGGCTCTCAAGCTCTTGTAAGCGGGCTAAATGAGCGGGGCGGGCGGCTAGGCGTTTTTCCAGCGAGTTTTCGACATCGCTTGAGTAAATCATGTACAACATAAATAAAACCAAGTATTTGGTATGAATTACTTTTATGATAGCCAGCATTGAGGGCGCTTGTAAATTTTTATCGTGCAATGACATAGTCGCTTGACGAATAAAAGGGCATGTATTAACACGAATGCACGTAATTTACGCTGTAAACAAATGCACACCGATTTACTCGGGCAAATACGTCTATAAAGCTTGAAAAGGCCGGTTTAACACTGCTAGAGTCGGGTTAAAACAATAACAAGGTTTTTCTATGAGCGAAAAACGTGAACACTTTAGCTCGCGCCTGGGCTTTATTCTCGCAGCCGCCGGTTCGGCGGTCGGTATCGGTAACCTGGTTGGTTTCCCTGTTTCGGCCACCAAAAATGGTGGTGGTGCCTTCTTACTTGTCTATGCACTTTTTGTGGCCTTTATTTGTCTGCCGGTGATGATGGCGGAAATGGCCATGGGTCGTAAGGCTCAAAAAGACCCTTACGGCGCGTATCGCATGTTATCGGAAAACTCGCCCCGTTGGTGTGGTGCCGGTGCGCTGGCGGTAATGACCCCCTTTATGATTGCGGTTTTCTACATGGTGATCACCGTGTGGATCTTCGGCTATCTGGCGCAAACCGCCTTTGGTAACCTAGAAGCCTTGGCCGATCCCGGCAACTTTGGTCTCTTTATCAATGAATACAGTGTCTTTGCCTATATGCTGGTGGTGGCCGTGGTGGTCAACCTGATCCTAGTCGGTGGAGTTAAGGACGGCATTGAAAAGGCGGCGAAGTTTTTAATGCCCGCGTTGTTTGTGTTGCTGATTGCCCTGGTAGCGTATGTATTGACCTTGGACAATGCCATGGCTGGGGTGCGTTACTATGTGGTACCCGATTTCTCTAAGATGAATGCCAGTGTGCTAAACGGGGCGCTATCGCAGGCGTTTTTCTCCTTGTCCCTGGGCATGGGTATCCTGATGACCTACGCCTCCTATATCTCGAAAAAAGACGATATCGTTAGCGGCGCCAAAATGGTGGCGATCACCGACTCCTTGGTGGCCTTTACCGCCGGTCTTATGGTGTTACCGGCTATCTTTAGCTTTAACCCAAGCACCGACCCAAGCGAGTTATCCGAGTCCTCGGTGTCCATGATTTTCGTATACCTGCCGAAAATCCTGCTCGCCCTGCAAACGGACATCGGCTATGTCGGTGCGTCCATCGTCGCCTTTATCTTCTTCTTATTGGTGTTCTTCGCCGCTATCACTTCTTTGGTGTCTATTGTCGAAGTACCGACCGCTACCTTAATCGAAGAGCGTGGCTACAGCCGTAAAAAGGCCCTGCTCGTCTTAGCCGGTGCCATTGGTATTTTGACCGTGGGCTGTACCTTGTCATTCGGCATGGTTGATTGGCTTACGCAATTAACCCATTACGGTGGCAGCGATAAGAGCATGTTCGATGTGGTTTATGATGTTTTCTATGACACCATATTGCCGCTGAACGGTTTGATGGTCTGTTTATTTGTGATGTACCGTTGGAAAAAAGCCAAGCTAAGCGCCGAGCTTTCGCAAGGCTGTGAAGGCTACGCCGGCAGCTTTATGGAGAAGTACGTGAACTTTTCGCTGTCGACCTTTATCCCAGCCATCTTATTGCTGATCTTTATCAATACCGTGGCGACCAAGTTCTTCGCCGTGAGTATCTTTGGTTTCTAAACCAAGCGCGGGAGCCTAAATGGCTCCCGCATCCAAATAACTGCCTGCCCCAATCGTAAACATCCACAACCCCCACAAACTGTGTTCAAGCACACAAGCTATGGTCGAGCGCGAATGCGCATAGGTGTAAGAAAACAATAAGCCTCCAAAGAACGCCAACAGTACGGCCACCACATTGCCGTAGACCACATGGGCCAGGGCAAATACGGCTGCGCTCAGCCACACGCGTTTGGTCTTGTTGGGAATAATCGGTTTATAGCGATGAAAGAAATAGGTGCGAAAGATTAATTCCTGGGGTAGGACCGAGAGCAAGGGGTAGAGAATGAGCAGCATCAGCCAGCTCGCCGGTGATTGCAGCGGGTAGCTAAACCAGTTCTCCTGGTTAATGATGCCGTACAAGACGCCGGAGAGCAGGGCGCCGGTGAGAAAAAATGTGGCCATGCGCTTTTTCACCACGGGAAACTGGCCCATGGAGGTAATGCGAAAGCGTTTAAAATGGGGGTCGGTTAACAGAATAAAGCAGCACACGGCGGTGAGGATGATCAGCGCCGGGATCAGCCAGTTTTGTAAATGCTCACGCAGGCCTAAGCCGGCCAGGGGCAGGAGTATAAAAACGCAGAAAAGCTCAAGCCAGCGATACTGGGTATTAGTCAAGGAGACGCTCCATTGCTACACCGCGATGTATTAAGTGTAGCAATGGATTAAGGCAGGGTTATGACTGTTCGTCAGGAAAATAAGGGTAGACGCGTGCTATGGTGAAAATGATGGCAACAAAGGTGATCCCCATCAGACCGAAGACCTTAAAATTCACCCAAAAATCAAGAGAGAAATTATAGGCCACATAGATATTGAGCGCGGCAATGGCGCTAAACAGTACCACCCAAAATATATTCAATTGCTCCCACACCTTTTTGGGTACCAATATGCTCTCGGCGCTAGTGCCAGCCTCGCCCTCATTTTGCTTTTCGGCAACCGAGTTTAAAAGTCCAAGCAGGGCTTTTTGCACCAGGTTTTTATCAAAAAACCATCTTGAAATAATCAAGGTCAGCGCCAGTATGGCGTAGACAAAGGTCGCCTTCCACTGAATAAAATGCTCGTCGCGAAACAAGATGGTCATGGTGCCGAGCACCAGGGCGATGGCGAAAAACACCCAGTGACGGGTGCCTATTTTACCTTCCTTAAAATAGGCGTAGGCCATTTGTATGGCGCTGGCAGCGACCAACACCCCAGTGGCCCAATAGATATCGACCATTTTATAAACGGCAAAAAATAAAATTAGCGGGATATATTCGATTAGTGTGCTCATAGCCACATCCATTACTTCTGGTAGCTGGTGTTTTACCAGTAACGGCGCCTAAGCTCAAGGATAAAGGCTGTGTTTGACATTTACAGCCGGCGCTTTTAGGCTGCGCGCCTTTAAAGTTTTTAGTAGGGATTCAAGTGAATAAAAAACAGCTTATTGATGCCATGGGGCAACACAGCGGTTTAACAAAAAAGCAATGCGGCGCGGCGCTAACGGCCATGGTCAAGGCTATCAGCCGGTCACTGCATGAAGGGGATGCGGTGTTTATTCCCAAGTTTGGCAACTTTTCTTTGAGCTATCATCCGACCAAGATGGGCCGTAACCCGCAAACCGGCGAACAAATCGAAATTACCGGGCAAAACAAGGTGGCCTTTAAGTGCGCCAAGGCACTTAAAGACCGATTACAAGCTTAACGGGTCGCGGCCTTCATTTCACGACAAAACTCACGCAGTGCCTGGCACATGGCCGCTTCATCATCTAGGTGCTGGGCAATGATTTTAACCACGGCCGAGCCACTAATAGCACCGCTAGCACCACTTTGCAGTGCTTGCCTTACATCCTCAGGGGTGCTGATCCCAAAGCCCAGCAAGGCTGGAGCGGCGTGATACTCGCTCAACTTAGTGACTAACTCCTGGGGCGGCATCTGCGCTTTGGTTTCTGTGCCTGTGACCCCGGCGCGAGAGAGCAAATAGGTGTAGCCGCGGCCATAGGAGGCACATTGGCGCAAGGTGTCATCATCGGCATTGGGCGTGGCGATAAAAATAGGCGCTATGCCCTGGCTCATCGCCGCACGGCGAAAGACCTTGGACTCATGCAAAGGCACATCCGCAACCAAAATGGAGTCCACACCCGCGTCCTTGGCCAACTGGTAGAAGTTTTCTATGCCCTTGGCAAAGACCAGGTTTGAGTAAAGCAGCAGGCCGATGGGAATCTCATCGTTGTATTCGCGCACTTGCTTGATGATATCGAAGCAGGCATCGGTATCGATATTCGCCGCCAAGGCACGAATATTGGCCTGTTGTATCACCGGACCATCGGCAATAGGGTCGGAGAAGGGAATGCCCAGCTCCAGCGCATCGGCGCCGCCATCGATCAGACTTTTAATAATCGCCAGGCTTTGCTCCTTGTTGGGATCGCCTATGGTGACAAAGGGTACAAAGGCACCTTCGTTGTTGGCACTTAGATTGGCGAAGGTGGTGCTATAGCGATTCATTACTGCTCTCCTTTTGCTTGTAACACACTGTGGACATGGGCTAGATCCTTATCCCCGCGACCACTGAGGTTCACCACTAAAATGGTGTCCTGCTCTTGCTGCTCGGCGTATTTTAAGGCGTAGGCCAGGGCGTGACTGGACTCGAGCGCGGGAATAATCCCTTCGTTGCGGGCCAATGCCTTAAAGGCATCCAGGGCTTCGTCATCGGTTATTCCCACATACTGGGCGCGCCCGGTTTCATGTAAATAGGCGTGCTGCGGTCCCACAGCAGGGTAATCCAGGCCTGCGGATACCGAGTAGGACTCTTCAATTTGCCCCTGCTCGGTTTGCATAATATAGGTGTAGGCACCGTGCAGCACACCCTTGGTGCCCTTACACAAGGTGGCACCGTGCTCGCCGCTGTCCAATCCCTTACCCGCAGGCTCAACGCCAATCAATTTGACGCTAGGCTCATCGATAAAGTCGTTAAACATGCCAATGGCATTAGAGCCACCGCCAACGCAGGCGATCACCGCATCCGGCAAACGACCTTCTGCGGCCAGCACCTGTTGCTTGGCTTCTTCGCCGATCATTTTTTGGAATTCGCGCACCAGCGTCGGGAAGGGGTGTGGTCCCGCCGCCGTGCCCAACAGGTAGTGAGCGGTTTTATAGTTGGCAGACCAGTCGCGCAGCGCCTCATTGACCGCATCCTTCAAGGTGCCGGAGCCAGCGGTGACGGGGATCACTTCGGCGCCCATTAAGCGCATGCGAAACACATTGGGTTGCTGGCGCTCGACGTCCTTGGCACCCATATAAATACGGCATTTAAGCCCCAGTAAGGCACAGGCGAGGGCCGTGGCCACGCCATGCTGACCGGCACCTGTTTCCGCTATCACTTCTTTTTTGCCCATACGCTTGGTCAGCAGGGCCTGCCCGAGCACCTGGTTGGTTTTATGGGCGCCGCCATGGAGCAGATCTTCTCGCTTAAGGTACAGCTTTACCTTAGGGTTTTTGACCAGGTTGCGGGTTAGAGTCAGGGGTGTTGGCCTGCCGGCATATTCGTTTAATAGGGAGTGAAACTCTTCCTGGAAGCTGGCATCCTGTTGTGCCTTGTTAAATTCATCTTCTAGCTGCTTAAGCGCCGGGACCAAAAGTTGCGGCACATACATGCCGCCAAAGTCGCCAAAATAGGCTGGATTTTTCATAACCACCTCAGTAATTCCGAATTGCCGCAAAGGCAGCGTTAATCTTATAAATACATTTTTTTCCGGGTGAGGACTCCACCCCGGAATTTAAATCTAAGCCCAGAGCGCGGCTTTGCTGGGCGCTTTGGATATTGTCGGCCTGAATACCGCCGGCGAGCATATAGGGCGCAGTGGCGCCGCCGAGTAAGCTCCAATCAAATTGCACGCCGGTGCCCCCCTTGGCCGTTTTGCTATAGGTGTCGTACAGCACTCGGTCCACCCCTTGAATACCCACGGGGAGGGTGTCGGCCACCGCCTGGGCCTTCCAGATCTGACAGGTCAGCGGCAGGGTGTTACGCAGGGTGCGAATATAAGCCTCATCTTCATGACCATGTAACTGCACCGCAGCTAATTTAAGGCGATTGGCGTACTCGCTGACCTGCGCAATATCGGCATCGACAAACACCCCAACATAGCGCAACGGCGCGCTGTCGACGATGGCCGAGGCACAGTCTATATCAACATAACGGGGCGAGCCCGGGTAGAAAATAAGGCCACCATAATAGGCACCGGCCTGGTACACGGCCTCGGCATCCTGGGTGCGGGTCAGGCCGCAGACCTTGTTCTCACCAAAAATCAGACTGCGACAGGCGCCTTCTAAATCCGCCTGGGCCATCAGCGAGCTGCCCACCAGGAAGCCATCGACCAGTGGGCTTAGGCGCTTAACATCCTGATGACTGTAGATGCCGGACTCGGAGATCACCAGGGTATCTTCAGGAATAAGTGCCCGTAGGCGCTCCGTGGTGGCCAAGTCCGTGCTCAAGTCCCTGAGGTTGCGGTTGTTGATGCCGATAATCTTGGCATCTAGCGCCAGGGCGCGAGTCACTTCTTCTTCGTTACTGACCTCGGTTAGCACCGCCATATTCAGCGAGTGCGCCAGTGCGGCCAACTCTTGATAGGTATCGTCATCGAGTACCGACAGCATGAGTAAAATGGCATCGCCGCCGTACAGGCGCGCCAGATAAACCTGGTAGGGGTCGATAAAGAAGTCCTTACAGATCAGGGGTTGTTCTACCAGAGATCGCACCTTGGCAAGGTAGTCATAGCTGCCTTGAAAATACTTTTCATCGGTCAGTACGCTGATGCAACTGGCATAGTGCTTGTACACAGAGGTGATGGCCTCTAAGTCGAACACCTCACGGATCAAGCCCTTTGAGGGCGAGGCTTTTTTGCACTCGAGAATAAAATTGGTCGGCGCCGTGCTTAGGGCGCCATAAAAATCACGGCGACTTGGCTCGATTTGCGCGCTAAAAGTTGCCAGCGGGCGCGCCTGTTTACGCGCTTCCACCTCGATGCGCTTGTCGGCGACGATTTTCTCTAAAACATTAGCCATGACTCACCTCGATTATGGCGTTAAGTGTGTGTTGTGCCTGGCCGCTAGCCAGGACTTGGCGCACCTGCTCGGCGGCGTCCTTAAAATTTGCCGCCTTATTATTGATAACCAGCAGGGCGGCGACATTGGCAATGATGGCGGCGTTATGGGCATCACTTCCTTGTCCGGCGAAAATGGCACGGGCCGCCTGGGCATTATATTCTGGACCCTGACCGCTTAGCTCATCCAGACTAAAGTGGGGGAGACCAAAGTCATTTGCGGTCAGGGTATATTCGCGTAACTGACCATCATTTAGCTCTACGACTTTAGTGTCGCCGTGCAGGGCAATTTCATCGGTACCACTGCCGTGCACTACCATGGCGCGCTGACAACCGAGTTGCATCAAGGTTTTCGCCATGGGTAGGCACAAAGCCGGGTCGTACACGCCAAGCAGTTGCGCTTGAGGCTTAGCCGGGTTAGCCAAGGGGCCAAGCAGGTTAAACAGGGTGCGGGTTTTCAAGGTGGTGCGCACCGCCATGGCGTGTTTTACACCACTGTGATACAGAGGGGCAAATAAAAATGTAAAACCGGTTTGTTCCAGCAAGTTGGCGGCCTGCTCTGGGGTCATACTAATATTGACGCCCAGACTTGTAAGTAAGTCGGACGAGCCGCTGTTGCTGGAGACACTGCGATTGCCATGCTTGACCACATTTAGGCCGCAGGCAGCCGCCACTAATGAGGCGGTGGTACTGATATTGATGGTATTGGCGCCATCGCCACCGGTACCGCAGCTGTCGATTAAGTCCGTGGCTTGGGTGTGAAAGGGCACCGCATTGGCGCGCATGGCAGCCGCCGCACCGGCGATTTCTTCGCTGCTTTCACCTTTGATTTTGAGCGCGGTAAGCAGGGCTGCCAGGGTAATATCATCCATACGCCCTTGCATAATGTCGTTAAAGAGCGCCTGGGTTTGTGCAAAGCTCAGGTCCTGTTGTTGGTAAAGTTGGGTTAGTGCGTCCATGGCTCACTCCTTAGCGGTTAAATAGTCTAGGCTTTGGCGCAGCAACTGGGCGCCATTGGGCGTGAGGATCGACTCCGGATGGAATTGATACCCGAGCACCTTATCCTGCCCCTGGCAAATGGCCATGGTCATACCGTCATAGTCGGCGATCACCTCAAGTTCAGCCGGTACGCTGGTTGCTACCAAGGAGTGGTATCGGGCCACCACTAAAGTATCGCCAAAACCGCTAAACGCCAGATGTGGAGCCAAGGAAATAGCCGATGACTTACCGTGCACCGTTTCCTTGGCGTGACCGATAGTGCCGCCATAGGCCTGAGTCAGGGCCTGCTGGCCAAGGCAAATGCCCAGCATGGGAAATTGGCCGCGACACAACTCAATTAACGCCATCAGGCAACCGGCATCGTTTGGCGCGCCCGGGCCGGGGGAGAGCACCAGCACTACCGGCTGGGTTTCGGCGCACATGCGCTGATAAATGCTCTCGGCATCGACCGTATTGCGATAGACCACCAGGTCTTGTCCTAGCTGGGCAAACTCATCTACCAGGTTGTAACTGAATGAGTCGACATTATCTAAGAAGTAAATCTTATATTTCATGCCCTTGTCTCCTGGTTACCTGCCACTTGGTTGGCCGATTGGCTAGCCGCGATGGCGCTGAGCACGGCGCCGGCCTTGGCTCGGGTTTCATCCGCTTCGCTTTGCGGGTTGGAGTCATAAACCACGCCTGCGCCCGCTTGCACATGGGCATAACCGTCTTTAACAAAGGCACTGCGGATCACAATACAGGAGTCCATGGAGCCATCGCCGGTAAGATAACCCACGGCGCCGCCGTAGCTGCCGCGGCGCTTTTGCTCCACCTCACGAATTAGGCGGGCGGCACTGACCTTGGGGGCGCCGACCAGGGTGCCCATATTCATGCAGGCCTGATAGGCGTGCAGGGCATCCAAGTCTTCCTTCAATTGACCGACCACGCGAGATACCAGGTGCATCACATGGGAGTAGCGGTCGACCTTCAGCAACTCCTTAACATAGCGGGTGCCGGCTTGGCTGATACGGGCCACGTCGTTACGAGCCAAGTCGACCAGCATAATATGCTCGGCGCGCTCTTTGGTATCATTACGTAAGTCCAGCTCGATGCGTGAGTCGAGGTCGAGATTGATACTGCCATCGGTATTTTTGCCGCGCGGCCGAGTGCCGGCAATGGGATAGACTTCAACCTGATTACTGCTGGCGCAATATTTAAGCGCCGACTCCGGCGAAGCGCCAAACAGGCTGAAATCTTGATCACGCAGATAGAACATGTAAGGGCTGGGGTTTTGCTCCTTCAACTTGGCATAGGCGGCCAAAGGATCGGTGCAGGGCAGGGTAAAGGTGCGCGATGGCACGACCTGGAAAATATCGCCATCGATAATGTGTTGCTGCAATTGACTGACCTGGGCCATAAAGTGGGCATCGTCGATATCGACCTGAGCCTGGCTTGGCGCTACTGGATTGGGTGTGCTCGTTAGCGTGAATTGGTTCAGGTCGTCACACAGTGCATTAAGGCGCTCAACCTGCTGTCCTACTTCGAAACAATTGGCGTGAACCTCGGGGCCATTAAAGACATTGCCGATGATCTCTGTGCTTTGTTGTTGATGGTCTATTACCACTAAGGTTTCGGCAAGGTAAAAAACATAGTCGGGACAGGTATTTTCCTTGCTTGGAACGCTGGGTAAATCCTCCGCATTGGCGACCATGTCATAGCCCATGACACCGCCAAGAAAGATCGAGAAGGGATTGTCGCCGTTGCTGTGGATACCTTTGATACATTGTCTTAGCGCATCAAACGCATTGGCAGCCTTGAGCTTGGCATACTCGTCAAGGTTTTGGTCAACGCCCGGGTAATCTATGTTCAAGGTATCTTGGTGTAACTCGGTCTGGGCGTCGCGCAGTTGTTGCTGCAGATAAGGCAGCAACTGGGCGCCATTGTTGGACAGTGCCTTGACTTGTACCTGGTTGCCGTTGCACTCGATACGCAGCGCCGCATCGACGAGCACCAGGCTTTTCAAGTTGGCTTTGGAGTCGATTTCCGCCGACTCCAGCAACAGCGCATTGTGCTTGTCCAGTTTGGCGAACAGGCTTAGCGCGGACGGAATATAATCCCGCCGCTGACTAATGCTGGTCACTTGCCCGGCGTTTGTCGAGATGTGACTAAATATCATAAAAAGGTCCTCATTCCCTAGTATTTTCAGAGGCTTAAAACGCGATGTTTTGGTTTTAAACGCTCCATAATAAAAAACCCGCTAACTTAAGAATAAGCAGCGGGTTTGAAAATTGCTCAGCCACGATTAGGCCCACCCGCTATCTCGAGTGCCACCACCAAATGTTAATATGCTTAGACTGAGTAAAAATCATTGTTAGTTACCAAATTTAGTTACAAAAAAACCCGCTGCATGGGCGGGTTTGTTATCAGTTCTTTGCTGGCCACAGCCACGACTAATCCCACCCGCTAGTTCGAGTGCCACCACCAAGTGATATGAATTAGTTTTGCTGAGCGCATAATCTATTACTTATTAGAACCGATTAATTGTGCCGATTAGTAAAACTTACCTCGGCATTGGTGTCAACCCCGAAGGGCATAAAAGTACAAAGAAAACTTTGTTGCCCCAAGGTCCGGCATAAAATGGTACACTGGCCTGGAGTTAACAGTATGACCGAATGGGATAACCGCGTTGAAGTATGATCTCCACAGCCACAGTCAATTTTCCGATGGCAAGCTTAGCGTTACTGAGTTGGTACAGCGCGCCGCAGACAAGGGCGTGGATGTATTGGCCCTGACCGATCATGACACCCTGGCCGGCATCGCTCCGGCGCAGGCGGCCATTCGCGAGTTGGACCTGCCCCTGGCCTTAGTGCCTGGGGTTGAAATCTCCACCCGCTGGCATAGTTTTGAAATTCATATCGTTGGTTTGCAGGTCGACACAGAAACAGAACAACTCAATGAGTTGCTCGGTCAACAGCAGCAAAAACGCAGAGAACGTGCCGCTAAAATAGGTGAGCGTCTCGATAAGGCCGGTTTTGAAAATACCCATGAAGAGGCCCTGGCGCTGGCCGAAAAAGCTCAGGTAACCCGTGCCCATTTTGCCCGGGTGCTGATGGCACAGGGGGCGGCGAAAACCATGCAGGGGGTGTTTAAAAAATACCTCAGCCGCGGTAACACAGGTTATGTACCAAGCACCTGGTGCGATATGGGCACGGCTATCGACGCCATTCACAGCGCCGGCGGTCAGGCGGTATTGGCTCATCCCGGGCGCTACAAGATGTCAAACAAGTGGTTGCGTAAGCTCATTGGCGAGTTTAGCGCCCTTGGCGGTGATGCCATGGAAGTGGCACAAACCCAGCAGGCGCCTTGCGAGCGGCAGTTTTTGGGCCAGTTGGCGCGCGAGCATGGGCTCTTAGGTTCACAGGGTTCTGATTTCCATTTCCCTTTACCTTACATAGAATTAGGAAAGAACCTATACTTACCAAAAGACTGTGAAGGCGTATGGCAACGCTGGCAGTCACACGCTTAAATTAATACCAAGGATAGCAATGAGTCAGTTTTTCCATATCCATCCGCAAAACCCGCAGCGTCGCCTTGTTCAACAGGCGGTGGACATTATTCGCCAAGGTGGGGTGGTGGTCTACCCAACCGACTCTGGTTATGCCATTGGCTGTCAGCTCGGTGAAAAACAAGCGCAGGAGCGCATTACCCGCATTCGCGGCATCGAAAAGCACCATAATTTTACCCTGATGTGCCGCGATTTATCCGAGCTTGCCACCTATGCCCGAGTCGACAACCAGATGTTCCGCCTCATTAAAAACAATACCCCAGGGCCCTATACCTTTATTTTAAAAGGCACCAAAGAGGTTCCGCGCCGAGTCCTAAATGAAAAAAAGAAAACCATAGGTATTCGCGTCAGCAACCATCCTATCAGCCAGGCCATATTAGAAGAGCTCGGCGCGCCCTTGATGAGCTGCTCGCTGATCTTACCCGGTGAGCAATTTACCGAGTCGGACCCGGATGAAATTCGCCTGCGTTTGGAAAAACAGGTGGATGTGATTATTCACGGCGGCTATTTAAGCGAGCAGGCTACCACTGTGGTGGATATGTCTGAGGACGAGATCGAGGTGTTGCGCGTCGGCTGTGGCGACCCAAGTCCATTTCAATGACAGAGCAACTCGCCCCCCAGCAACAAAAATTACCTCTGGCCTTTATTCGCGGTGAAGCCGTAATAGAAAAGCCGGAGGACTTGTATATTCCCCCGGATGCCTTAGAGGTGGTGTTGGAGACCTTTGAAGGCCCGCTCGACTTGCTGTTGTATCTGATCAAAAAGCACAAGCTCGATGTGCTGGAACTCTCGGTGTTTAGCATCACAGAGCAATACATGAAGTATGTGGAGATGATGCGCGAGTTTCAGCTTGAGTTGGCGGGAGAATACCTGGTGATGGCGGCGCTGCTGGCGCAAATTAAGTCACGGCTGTTGCTGCCGGTGCACCAGGAGCTGGGGGAGGACGAGGAAGATCCCCGTGCCGAGCTGGTGCGTCGTTTGCAAGAATACGAACAATTTAAAAAGGCCGCCGAGCGCCTTGACGAAATCCCCCGGCTGGAGCGGGATATTTTTACCGCCCATGCCTTGGTCGACGAGCAGGCAAAACCCGAGCCGCTGTTCCCCGATGTCGCCATGCAGGACCTTATGTTGGCCCTGAGCGATGTTATGGCGCGAGCAAAAACCTTTGAGCATCATCATATTAGTCCTGAGCACTTGTCTACTCGTCAGCGCATGAGCGATATCCTAGCGCGACTGCAACAGGCGCCGGGCTACCTTGACTTTCATGCCTTATTTACCGTCTCCGAGGGCCGCGCCGGCGTTGTCGTCACCTTTATCGCGATTTTAGAGCTGACCAAAGAGGGGCTGATTTTATGCCAGCAGGCTACTAGCGATGCGCTTATTCATGTGCGCCTAAAACCTCAAGACGCGGCATCTTCTCCTTTGCCTTCGGCCGAGGCTCTGCCATAATAGCCGCTGCGACGGAGGTGCAGTCATGAGCAGCAGACGTATTAGTGATGAGCAACTGGTCGAGCTTGTAGAAGCGGCTATTTTTGTATCACCACAACCACTGACAAAAAAACAATTAAAAGAAACCGTACTCAGTGATATCAGCGTGACGCCCAAGCGGCTAAACCAGGCACTGGAAAGCATCGAAAACCATTATCAAACCCGCGGTATTCGTCTGGTTCAGGTGGGGTCGGGGTACCGCTTTCAGGCCTGCAGCAGCCTTAGCCCCTGGCTTAGTCAGCTGTTTGTGGAGCGCGCTCCCAAGTATTCGCGGGCGTTACTTGAAACCCTGTCGCTTATCGCTTATCGCCAGCCCATTACCCGGGGTGAGATAGAGCAGGTACGGGGTGTCACCGTGGCCAGTAATATCATCAAAACCCTGCAGGAGCGGGGTTGGGTAAAAGTAGTGGGGCATAAAGAAGTACCGGGTAGGCCGGCTCTGTATGCGACCACCAATGAATTTTTAGACTATTTTTCTTTATCTGGCCTGGATCAATTGCCGCCCTTACCGGCGCAACAGCAAAGCCAGATTGAAAAGCTATTACATGATCCTTCTGTGAGAGAACCATCTTAATGAATGAAAAGTTACAAAAAGTGTTAGCCCGTGCCGGTGTTGGCTCCCGTCGTGAGATGGAAAAGTACATCGAAGCCAATCGCGTCAGCGTTGACGGCAAGGTGGCGCGCTTGGGCGATAGGGTTGAAGCGACCCAGGTGATCCGTGTTGACGGTCATATCGTCAAGATTGAGCAACCGGCTGAGCGTATTTGCCGCGTGCTCATGTACCATAAGCCCGAGGGCGAGTTGTGTACCCGTAAAGACCCGGAAGGCCGTCGCACCGTGTTTGACCGTCTGCCGCGTGTAGAGGGTGATCGCTGGATTGCCATTGGTCGCTTGGACATCAATACCTCGGGCCTGTTGTTGTTCACCAACGACGGTGAATTGGCCAACCGCCTGATGCACCCAAGTTATGAAATTGAACGTGAATACTCGGTACGTGTGTTTGGTGATGTCACCAATGACACCTTGCGTACCCTGACCAAGGGTGTCGAGCTTGATGACGGCCCCGCGCGCTTTCACAGCATTCAACCCATGGGTGGCGAGGGGATCAATAAATGGTTTAATGTCACCCTGAGTGAAGGCCGTAACCGTGAGGTGCGTCGCATGTGGCAATCACAGGGCGTGGAAGTATCCCGTCTTATTCGCGTGCGTTACGGCGAGCTGGATTTGGATAAGCGTTTGCCGCAAGGCGGCTGGGTAGAGCTGGAGTTAGGCCGAGTAAACTATTTGCGTAAGAGTGTTGGCCTGCGTCCAGAGAAGCAAACCAAGCTGACCGTTGAGCAGATGCAGCCCAAGCGTAAGGACAAGCGCGCCCAGGTGAACCGTATTCGCAAAGCGGTGAAAAAGCACAATCAACGAGTGCAGCAGCAAAAGAAACGCAGATAATCAGCATGCAACCGCAAAGAATAAAAAACGCCGTTTGATACGGCGTTTTTTATGTCTAAGCCAAAATTAATTGTTGGCTTACTTTTTTGTTTGCGCATCCAGCGATTGACCATTTACTCCGATTGAGTCGTCGCTCATCAGGTAAAGGTAGGTCGGCATGAGATCTTCAGGGGTGGCCAATTTCTCTCTGTCTTCACCTGGGAAGGCGCTGGCACGCATGCTGGTGCGCGTTGCGCCCGGGTTAATGCAGTTGATGCGGATATTGGTTTTAGCTACTTCTTTAGACCAGGTCTGCATCATGCCTTCGGTGGCGAATTTCGAGATAGAGTAGGCACCCCAAAATTCACGGCCCTCGCGGCCTACGCCAGATGAGGTAAAGATAATCGACGCATGTGGCGCCTTACGCAGGACCGGGAACATGGCTTTGGTTAACATTGCCTGAGCGGTGACATTGACCTTCATAATGCTTTCAAAGGTCGATGAACAGAAATGCTCAAGGGGACCCAGAGAGCCTAAAATACCAGCGTTGTTTAACAGGCCATCAAGCTTGCCAAATTGCTGTTCTATGGTGGCAGCCAGGTCGCGATAGTTTTGTTTGGTTGCACCTTTTAAATCAAGAG
Organism: Pseudoalteromonas sp. T1lg75; assembly: GCF_002964705.1. Classification (GTDB taxonomy): domain Bacteria; phylum Pseudomonadota; class Gammaproteobacteria; order Enterobacterales; family Alteromonadaceae; genus Pseudoalteromonas. The sequence goes on from NZ_PQCD01000053.1 coordinate 385,258, forward strand.
GTACAATCGCCGGCTGCGGGTAACCGGCTTCGACGATTTCGTCGTACACGGCTTCCAGCTTTTTGGTGGTTTTACCCAGCAGGATCACGGTGGCACCGTGTTTAGCGTAAGATAGGGCGGCGACACGGCCAATGCCATCGCCTGCACCCGTAACAAGGATTACTTTTTGGTCTAATGCATTCGCACTTGCATTGTAGTTTTGCATAACTGTAGCACCCAGTGCATGATTTTTGCGGGATTTTACCACAGTCAATAAACAAGTAAGTGATTTATTACAAATTTAAGTAGCGAAACGTACCTGTTTACGATAAGTTAAACTGGTCTAATGTGTCATTAACGATTTTTTACCCTTTTGATTAACATTATTTGCGCAGAACAATAAGAATAGGTTTGGAGCCAACACAATGAAAAAAATGCTACTTTCTCTCGCTGTAGCTTCTGCTCTCGCTGGTTGTGGCAGCGAAGACACGCTCGAAGAAATCAAAACTGAGACCCCGACTGTAATACCGCAATCCACCGTGGTTTTTGACCCAAGTAACGGCAAGGTGTCGGTTCCTAACGACCTGCTATTTAGCGGTACCCAAGACGGTACTCTAGCTATTCCTGGCGAGGGAGATGATTACAGCAGTCCACAGTTGGCACTCGGTGCTTTGGATGGCTGGTCGACACAAACGCCTTTTAAAATCGACTTAAGCTTTGCGGCGGGCGTGAGCCTGGACGCAACCTCGGCGGCGACTCCGGGCAGCGTGCGTATTTTTGAAGTAGTAATGGGCGCAGATCAAAGTTCACAAACCTGTGCAGCCGTGCCCGCTGGTATCGCCTGTGAGTTTGTTAAAGAACTGAGCTTCGGCGTAGATTTTATCACCCAAGGCAGTGGTGACGCAGTGGCCGTAGTGCCGTTGAAACCTTTCACGCAAGGCCGCTCTTACATCACGGTATTAACAACCGGTCTCAAAGACAGTGAAGGTCGCGCCATCGCGTCTTCGTCAACTTACGCCTTGGCCAGTGGCGAAGAGCCGTTGGTGACGCCAGAGCAAAAATCACTGCAAGCTGTGCTCAACAGCTATGAAAATGTCATTGTTGGCAGCACAGATTTAAGCAAGGACGATATTGTTTATTCGGCGGCCATGACCATGCAATCGGCCGGCGAAATCTTGAATACGATTAAGAGCATCCTGGCGGCCTCACTCCAAGAGCCAAGCCTGCCGACGCCTGCGGTGCAAATTCCTGAGCAGCCGTTGCTCACCGTTGGTCAGGTCTTCGCCATGCAAGGCATGCAAGATGTGCCTGTGATGTTTAACGCGGTCAGTTATGAAAAAGGCAGCGTGCTGCTTCCTAATTACCTGAAAACACCACAGGGTAAAGAAGTCAGCGACTTGAGCGACATTTACTGGCAGGGTGCCTGTGATAATGCCGTTGCGGTAATGGCTTATAGAGCCAGTGTCGGTGAAGCTTTCCCTGAGCAACCACAAACGACCGAGGATGCCTTCTGTCATTCCCTAAGTGGCGGGTTACTGCGTGATCTGGGTCTTGATGAGAAGCGTCACCTCACCAAGTACAACAAGATCCCGAAAGTACAAAGTTACGCCAATGTTCCGGTGCAGATCACCAAGCCGAGCGATTTGGCCACTCTTAACGCCATTCGTGGTCAGTTAGGTTTACCGGCGATGACGATGCCAGAAGGCGGTTGGCCCGTGGTTATCTTACAACACGGCATTACCCGTCAAAAAGAAGACATGCTGGCACTAACTGGTGCGCTTAGCCTGCAAGGCTTGGCAACCGTGGCCATCGATTTACCGGCACACGGTGAGCGCGGTATTGACGTTGACCATGATGGTAAAGACGATTTCAATGCCACCACCGGCTCTATTTTGGCCTATATGAACTTGCAATCCCTGTTGGTGGGCCGTGATAATGTACGCCAGTCAACAGCGGATCTATTGGGTCTGCGTTTGGCCTTAAACTTCAGTGGCGACCCTGAACTAAATGCCCAAGACGTTAGCCTGGGTGCCATTTCCATGGGCTCCATCGTGTCGCCTTCGTTCCTGGCAACAACCAATACGCCGCTGGCACCTCAGGTAGACCCATTATTCAAGGTGCATACCGCAGCGCTGAGCAGTGGTGGTGGCGGTGCCGCCAGCATCTTACTTAATTCCGATACCTTTGGTCCCTTTATCCAGGGCTCGGTATTATTAGGCGCAGGTACCGCAGAATCGGCCACCTTTAATGCCTTCTTGCAAGACGGTGCCTTGGCCAGCTGTGCTCAGTATGTAGAAAACCAAGAAGCCTATGTAACTTGTAGTTATCAGGCCTTCCTGGCTTCGCTTAACGCTACGGGCGACAGCGCCAGCCTGGCGAGCATTCAAGGCCTGGCCAGTGAATTCTCATTTGCGGCCCAGACCATTATCGATGCCGGCGACCCAACCAACTACGCCATGCGCGTCAATGCTCAGGGCACGCCGGTGTTAACGACTGCGGTTGTCGGCGATGGTATGACAACAAAACCTGACACAGTAGTTCCGGTGCAAGTGGCGACCAACCCAATTGCCGGTACGATCCCGCTGTCGTTATTGATGGGAGCCTCTGTGGCCACCGAAATGCAAATGACGCCAGAGCCGGCAAGCTACCTGGTGCGCTATGCCAAGGGTCACCATGGTTCGCTACTCACGCCAGCGCCAGATCCGTCGGCTAGCTTGAGTTCTTCAGCCGAGGAAGACGCGCAAAACAGTGCGGCGGCTAATGCGGAAATGCAGCGTCAATTTGCGACCTATCTGGCGACCAAGGGTACGGTATTACCGATTACCGACACCTCTGTGATCGCTCAGTAAGCCCAATAATAAAGATAGAAGCCGTACCCCTGGGTGCGGCTTTTTTTATGCCTGTACGCTGTGTTACATTGCCTGCATAGCTAATTTAAGAGGAATTTCAGTGGAATACTTGTTTGAATACGGCCTATTTTTGGCTAAAGCCGTGACCATAGTGTTAGCCATAGGCGTGGTCATAGCGCTTATCGTTGGCGCTGCGGCCAAGCCGAAAAGTAAACCAGGCTCTTTAGAAGTTGATGATTTATCAAAGCAAATGAAGCAGATAAAGGATGACTTCTTGGACAATACGCTGGATAAAAAAGCGTTGAAGGTACTTAATAAAGAGCGCAAGCAGGCGGCCAAGGAAGAGGCGGATAAAGAGCCTAAGGGCCGGCTTTATGTCATCGACTTTAAAGGCTCTATGGATGCACATGAAGTCGAATGTCTGCGCCAGGAAGTGAGCGCCATTATTAGTTTGGCCGATAAAGATAAGGACAGGGTGCTGGTGCGCCTAGAAAGCGGTGGTGGTGTGGTACATGGCTATGGTCTGGGAGCGTCTCAGTTACAACGTCTGAAAGACGCTGAGATTAAGCTGACCGTGGCCATAGACAAGGTCGCTGCCAGCGGTGGTTATATGATGGCCTGTGTGGCCGATGAGATCATCGCCGCCCCCTTTGCCATTGTCGGTTCCATCGGTGTGATTGCGCAAATCCCCAACTTTAATAAGGTGCTCAAAAAGCACGATATTGATTATGAGCAGATCACCGCCGGTCAATATAAGCGTACCCTGACCCTGTTTGGCGAAAATACCGATGCCGGGCGGGAAAAGTTCCGTGAAGAAATAGAGCAAACGCATACCCTATTTAAGCAGTTTGTTGCCGAGCACCGTCCCGCGCTGGATATGGAGCAAGTGGCCACCGGGGAGCATTGGTTTGCCCTGGATGCGTATAACAAGGGCTTGGTGGACAGAATTAGCACCAGTGACGATGAACTGTTAAATCTGGTGAAGGACTATCAGACCTACAAGGTCACCTATAAGCAAAAAACAGGCTTGGCTGAGAAGGTGGCGAAGAATTTTGCCATTACCATAGAGCAGCTTGGAATGCGCCTTTGGAGCAAGAGCAAAGGCCTAAGGCCATAATTTTATAGTGTAATTAAAAAAGCCTCGCGTATTGCGAGGCTTTTTTATTGCGGATAACAGCCCGTTGGCCTGAGCCGTTAGCTCTTGGCCTTGGGGTTGTACTCTTCAAGTTCCTTGGCCGATTCTAAGTCGTTAAACACGGCTTCATCGAGCTGACCTTCCGATTTGGCAACCACACAGGTCACCATACAGTCGCCGGTCACATTAACCGCGGTGCGGGTCATATCCAGCAAGCGGTCAACACCTATGATCAGGGCAATCCCTTCTACCGGCAGGCCAACCTGGTTCAATACCATGGCCAGCATGATCAGACCAACACCGGGTACACCAGCGGTGCCTACCGAGGCCAGGGTGGCGGTCAGAATAACCATAAGGTAATCGGAAATCGTTAGATCAACGGCGAACACCTGAGCGATAAACACCGTAGCCACACCTTGCATGATGGCGGTGCCATCCATATTAATGGTGGCGCCTAATGGCACGGTGAACGAGGCCACCGAGTTGCTGGCGCCGAGTTTCTTAGTGGCCGTCTCAAGGGTGACCGGCATGGTGGCGCTGGAGCTTGAGGTACTAAAGGCAAATAAACAGGTGTCTTTCATTTGCGACAGGAATTTTACCGGGCTGAGGCCGGTAAAGAGTTTAAAGAGCACGGAATAGTTAAAGAGGCCGTGGATAGCCAGAGCCAAGAGCACCACTCCAAAGTATTTAGCTAGGCTCCAGATCACGTCGATTTCAATGGTGGTAAATAATTTCGCCATTAAGAAGAACACGCCGTATGGGGCAATATTCATAAGCAGGGTTACCAGCTTAAGAATAACATTGTTTAGGTCTTCGAAAATCGCACTGAGGCGCTGTCCCGCTTCGCCGCTAAGCGCCATGGCCACACCAAAGAGCAATGAAAACACGATCACTTGCAGCATGTTGCCATTGGCCATGGCATCAATGGGGTTGGTCGGGAACATGCCGATGATCACCTGCGCCAGGGTCGGTGCCTGTTTGGCATCAAAACTGGCATCGTGAGGCAGGGCAATGCCTTCACCTGGGTTAAACAGCAACGCCAGGGTAATAGCAACGGTGATAGCAACGGCGGTGGTGGCCAGATACAGAACGATGGACTTGCCGCCCAAGCGTCCCAGGGTTTTTGGATCGCTTAGATTACAGGTACCGCAAACCAGAGACACAAACACCAAGGGAACTACCAACATCTTTAAGCTGGCAATAAAGATTTGTCCGCCGATATGGAACAGTCCATCAACGAAAAATGCTTTAACCGGCAGGGAGAAAAGCCCTAAATTCAACAGTAATTCTTGTTCACCGCCGAGTATGAATTTAAACAGGAAGCCAACAAATACTCCCAGTCCCATACCCAGCATAATGCGCGTGGTGAGACTTAATGAACCTTGTGAAGACATAAGTAACAATCAACTTCATTATAATAATTTTGCTATAGCCTATCAGCGAACCGGCTTTAATGCAGCGAAAAACGATAACTTTTTATCAATCTGCGCGCTAATTAAGCAGGCGGTCAGAAACGTTTTGCCAGGCACCGAACAGCGAATAAACAGGCTATTTTTAGCCTTTGGTGGTAAATGAAGGGGTCGCGGTTGGCAATTTTGTTTTTATTCCTATATATTTGCCCGGATTTCGTCAGCGGGCGCTATTTTACATAATTCGCCTCTGGTTAAAAGCGCAGCAAGCGCTGGTTAAAAAATCACTGATTGGATAAAAGTTTAGTGTTAAAGCTTGTAACAATGGGTGATAGTAGATATACCTATATTTATTCGTGCCCAGGACAAGGGCAGTCATTATATACAAGAGATGGGTCAACTTAGGCTATTATGGGCAAATCGCTAGTCATTGTAGAGTCTCCTGCAAAAGCAAAAACAATCAATAAATACCTGGGTAAGGACTACATCGTTAAGTCCAGCGTTGGTCACGTCCGTGACTTGCCGACGTCTGGCTCGGGTAAAGCCAAAGCACCTGCAGGTAAGTCTCCGGCAGAAGTACGAAAAATGGCGCCGGAAGAAAAGGCGGCATATAAAAAGAAGCGAGACTACCAAAACCTAGTTGCGCGCATGGGTATCGATCCGGAAAAAGGCTGGCAGCCCCATTATGAAATCCTTCCCGGTAAAGAGAAGGTGGTTCAGGAGCTGAAAAAGCTAGCGCAAGATGCTGATGAAATCTATCTCGCAACCGATTTGGATAGAGAAGGGGAAGCCATCGCCTGGCACCTGGAAGAGATCATCGGTGGCGACAAAGACAAATATAAGCGTGTGGTGTTTAACGAAATCACCAAAAACGCCATTCAACAAGCCTTCTCCGCTCCCGGCGAACTCAACACCGATATGGTCCAAGCGCAGCAAGCGCGTCGTTTCCTTGATCGGGTGGTGGGCTTTATGGTGTCGCCGCTGCTGTGGCAAAAGGTCGCTCGTGGCTTGTCTGCCGGTCGTGTGCAGTCCGTTGCGGTGCGCTTATTGGTTGAGCGTGAGCGTGAAATTAAGGCCTTTATCCCGCAAGAGTTTTGGGATATCCATGCCGATGTCAGCGCTAAAGAAGAAGCGTTACGCCTGCTGGTGAGCAAACAACAAGGTCAGGCATTCAAACCTGTTAATAAAGAGCAGGCCGAAGCCGCTACGGCGCAGTTAAAAGGCGCCCGCTATGTGGTTAGCGAAGTTGAAGAAAAGCCAAGTAAAAGCCGCCCAAGTGCGCCCTTTATTACCTCGACCATGCAACAGGCCGCCAGTACGCGCCTGGGTTATGGTGTAAAGAAAACCATGATGTTGGCGCAGCGTCTGTACGAAGCCGGTTATATCACCTATATGCGTACCGACTCGACCAATCTGTCACAAGACGCCATCAACATGTGTCGCGACTATGTTAACGATAACTTCGGCGCCAATTACCTACCGGAAAAAGCCAATATCTACAGCGCCAAGGGCAATGCCCAGGAAGCGCACGAAGCCATTCGTCCTTCCGATGTGAAGGTGCTTTCAGGGCATGTTGAAGGCGTCGATGCCGATGCTAAGAAGCTGTATGAGCTGATCTGGCGCCAGTTTGTGGCCTGTCAGATGGTGCCGGCACAATACGATTTAACCACCATTCGCGTTGAGGCCGGTGACTTTGAGCTCAAAGCCAAGGGCCGAGTAATGCGTTTTGACGGTTGGACTCGGGTGCAACCAGCGGTGCGTAAGAAGAACGAAGAAGAGCAGGCCCTGCCGGCATTGGCAGTGGGGGACGAGTTGTCCTTGGTCGAACTTGATCCGCAGCAGCACTTTACCAAGCCGCCGGCACGTTACAGCGAAGCCAGCCTGGTTAAAGAGCTTGAAAAGCGTGGCATTGGCCGACCTTCTACCTATGCCGCCATTATCAGTACCATTCAGGACCGCGGCTATGTGCGCGTTGAAAATCGCCGTTTCTTCGCCGAGAAAATGGGTGAGATCGTCACCGATCGTCTGGTGGAGAACTTCACCGAGCTGATGAATTACGACTTTACCGCCAAGATGGAAGAGCGCCTGGATGATATCGCCGAGGGCGAGCGTCAGTGGACCCAGGTACTGGATAACTTCTATACCGACTTTAGCAACCAGCTAAACATTGCCAGTGGCGAAGAGGCCGAAGGCGGCATGCGTCAAAACCAGATGGTCGAGACCGATATAGATTGCCCGACCTGTGGTCGTAAAATGGGTATTCGTACCGCCTCGACCGGCGTGTTCTTAGGCTGTACCGGTTACAACCTGCCGCCGAAAGAGCGCTGTACTACCACAATGAACCTTACTCCGGGTGAGGAAGCGGTTAACGCCGACGAGGTGGAAGACGTAGAAACCTCCACTTTGATGCAGATGAAGCGTTGTCCTAAGTGTGAAACCGCCATGGACTCCTACCTGATCGACGAAAACCGTAAACTGCTGTGTGTGGTAATAACCCGGGCTGTAGCGGTTATATCATCGAGCAGGGGCAGTTTAAGCTGAAGGGCTATGATGGCCCCATTATCGAGTGCGATAAATGTGGCAACGATATGGAGCTTAAAAACGGTCGCTTTGGTAAGTATTTTGGTTGTACCAATGAAGAGTGTAAAAACACCCGTAAGCTGTTGAAAAACGGCGAGCCGGCGCCACCGAAAGAAGATCCCGTCCATTTGCCGGAATTAGCCTGTGAAAAATCGGACGCCTACTTTGTGTTGCGCGATGGTGCCGCCGGGGTATTCCTTGCCGCCTCGACCTTCCCGAAATCACGGGAAACGCGAGCGCCTAAGGTGGAAGAGTTGCAGCGCTTCAGAGACCGTATTTCGCCTAAGTTCTATTACCTTGCCGATGCGCCTGCAGAGGACTCGGACGGTAATCCGGCAATTGTACGCTTTAGCCGTAAAACCAAGTCACAATATGTGATGACCGAGGTAGATGGCAAGGCAACGGGCTGGAAGGCGACCTACGAGCATGGCAAGTGGGTCGTTGAAGAAAAGAAAAAAGCCGCGGCTAAAAAAGCCAAATAAGGTTTAGGTATAAAAAAGCCGCCCAACTAAGTTGAGGCGGCTTTTTATTTTCCCCTAGGCTTATAGCAAGCCTTTGAACGCGCTTGCTATGAATAAGCTAAGTGGTTATTTGATATCCACTTTCTCTACGGTTTGGTAACCGGCAGAGGTCAACTCATCGTTGACGCAGTCCAAGACGTACTGATACAAGCCTTGCTCGTCGATGTCATCTTCCTTGGCCCAGTCTAGGCACATCTGCGTGTACTCCTTGATAGTCTCCGCGGGGGCGACTGGTAAATCATCACTGGCGTAAGCATTGCTTAAGCTAATAGCAAATAACACACTTAAAACTTGGCATTTCATATTCTTATCCTCTAGGAATTAATATTGTTGCCATGGTTGCCTTGGGCAAGACCATTCAACATGGCTGTATTTTTAGCTCAGTGTTGGCACTTAGAAAAGTGAGTTATTTTTATCGTCAGGATAAACAAACGAAGAGGTGGCGAAAGACAATCTCGGCCCAGGTCCGCTCGATTCACGAGACAAAAAAAGAGCACCTAATGGTGCTCTTTCGTGATGAACGCTTGTAACTGTGAATATCGTAAGCGTATTTAAAACTTGCTTAAAGCGTACTTAAAGCTTAGCAAACCAACAACCAAAGCCAGGCAGGGTCAGAGTATTGCCCTCCAGCACACCGGTATGATGGCTGAGCTCGCTAAACTGCGTTGACGGTTGCGTCTCCAGGGTGATCTGCGCGCTGTATGCAGCCAGGTTGAAGTAACACAGCAGGGTGTCGCCCTGGTGCGCTCGTCGAAACGCTAAAATCGGCTCGTCGCTGTCAATAAAGGCGATGTCCCCTTCAAGTAAGACGCTCTGGGTACGTCGCCAGTGCATAAACTCCTGATAGGCCTTAAGAGTGGAGTCTTGCTGTTGCTGCTGGGCGGCGACACTGGATGCCAAATGGTCAGGGCTCAAAGGCAGCCAGGGTTTGGCGCTACTAAAGCCACCTTGCTCACCGTCCTGCCAGGGCATGGGCGTACGGCAACCGTCACGGCCTTTAAAGTTCGGCCAGAAGGTAATGCCATATGGGTCTTGCAGGTCTTCAAACGCCACACTGGCTTCACCTAAGCCCAGCTCCTCGCCTTGATACATACACACACTGCCACGTAAAGAGGCGAGCAGGGCGGTCAGCATTTTCACTTGCTGTGGCTGTACCTCACCGCTCGGTGACCAGCGGCTGGCAACGCGCTCCACATCATGGTTGCTAAAGGCCCAACACGGCCAGCCTTCAAGCATACGTGCCTCTAAGGTTTCTACCGTAGTGCGAATGTATTCGCTGCTGTAGTCGTTGGTCAGCAGCTCAAAGCTGTAGCCCATATGCAGCTTGTCGCCGCCTGCGGTGTATTCGGCCATGGTCGCCAAGGAGTCTTCCGAAGAGATCTCGCCCAGCGCCACGGTACCCGGATACTTGTCCAGCAGGGCACGGATATCGCGCATAAACTCCAGGTTTTCCGGCTGCGTGTTGTTGTAATAGTGGTACTGGAACGCATACGGGTTGTCTTCACTGAAGCCGCGACCCTGGCGTTTTTCCTTCGGCTTAGCCGGATTATCCCTTAGTTGGGCATCGTGATAACAGAAATTAATGGCATCCAAACGGAAACCATCGACGCCTTTTTTCAACCAGAACTCGACATTATCCAGCACCGCTTTGCGCACGTCCGGGTTATGGAAATTAAGATCCGGCTGCTCGGTGAAGAAGTTATGCAGGTAATACTGTCCGCGGCGGGGCTCCCATTGCCAGGCCGGGCCACCGAAAATAGACAGCCAGTTGTTTGGCTGGGTGCCGTCTTCTTTGGCGTCGGCCCATACATACCAATCCGCCAGGTCATTGTCTTTGTTTTCGCGGCTTGCTAAGAACCAGGGGTGTTGATCCGAGGTGTGGCTTAAAACCTGATCGATAATAATTTTAATATCGCGCTTATGGGCTTCTTCGATGAGCTCATCAAAGTCGGCCAGGTTACCAAACAAGGGGTCGATATCGCGATAGTCGCTAATATCGTAGCCAAAGTCTTTCATGGGCGATTTAAAAAACGGCGAGATCCACACGGCATCCACGCCTAAGTCATTAATATAGTCTAAGCGGTTGATAATACCGCGAAGATCGCCAATTCCATCGCCATTGGTGTCTTGAAAGCTACGGGGATAAATTTGGTAAATAACCGCACCTTTCCACCACTGTGGGTTTGCCATATCGCACTCCAGATGAAAACCTAATTAGTCAAACTGAGAAAAGAATACGGCAAGCCACAAAGGCTTGTAAAAGAACTGCATACGTATGCATGCTGGATACGTATGCACAGCGGGGAGCGCATGGCTTGTTTTAAACTGGGTTTAGGGTGGAGTAGCAGAGTTAAGGTAAGCTTACCAATGCACTATGAGCACAACTTAGTTGCTGTTAGGGCAATAATCAAAATGCACTAACTTAGGGCGTTGCGGCTGGGTTTTGCACCAGCATGGTGTTATTATATTTTGGTCTGACCAATTAACATCGTGCTTAGAGTAAAAACAGCAGTGTAACCAAGGGGTGACTTAGGCGATGACAAAGGCCGTGCTTTTGTTAACATTTACTCTATTACGCCGGTCCTTCGGTCAGCATTTAACACTTTTATAAATGCGCCCTCGCTGCATGCTGCGTCAACTGGCGCTGTGCCTATATCGGTGTTATTTTTCATGTAAGCCAAATGTTAACAAAACAACCATGATAGGCGCTGAATACGTATGCATAAATTTGTTATTAATTTAGCACGGGAGTTAGTATTTTTTGCGACAACAACATGAGCCAACTTGGTGCAGCGCTAACTACCACCTCGTTTGGCCACAAATTATGGTTAATTGGGGTAAAACAGTATGTCTATGTTCAAACCAAGTATGCTAACTCTTGCGCTGATCAGCGCCGGGGTTGCCAGTAGCAATGTTGCGTTGGCACAAGAAAATGAAGCGTCAAGCGCCGAAGAGCAACAAAAGGTTGAAGTGATCGAAGTACGCGGCTTTCGTCGCAGCGTCGCCGAGTCAATCAACACCAAGCGTTTCGCCAGTGAAGTAGTAGAGTCTATTTCTGCCGAAGACATTGGTAAGCTACCGGATTCATCGATCGCCGAGTCAATCGCGCGTCTACCCGGCCTGACGGCCCAGCGCCTTGACGGTCGTGCATCACGTGTAAGCGTACGTGGTTTTAGCGAAAACGAAAGCGCCACAACGTTTAATGGTCGTGAGCAGGTCTCCATCAGCGACAACCGCGGTGTTGAATTTGACCTTTACCCATCCGAGATCATGAGCGGTGTAACCGTATATAAAACACCGAGTGCCTCGATTGAAGCTGAAGGCATTGCCGGCGTTATCGACATGCAAACCGTACGCCCACTTAGTAAAGGTGAGCAGGTTATCCAGTTTAATGGTCAATTCGAGCAGACCAGCTTTGATAAACTAAACCCGGACGGCGACGATAAAGGCTTCCGTGGTACCCTTTCTTATATTGACCAATTTGCCGATGACACCTTCGGCGTGGCCTTTGCGTACACATCAATGAGCTCGCCTAATCAGGAAAAGCGTTGGAACTCATGGGGTTACCCGGATGTTGAAACGCCTGATGGCAACACCTATTCTATCTTGGGCGGCGCCAAACCTTTCGTTCGCTCTTCTACGCTAGAGCGTGACTCGGCCATGTTGGTGCTTGAATATGCACCGACCAGCGATCTAAATATGGCATTCGATGCTCTATACGTTGATTTTTCAGATGAAAAGATCCTTCGTGGTATCGAGGTACCTTTCGCCTGGGGCCAAGGTTCAAGAACTCCTTTGACTGTTGATGATGAAACTGGATTTGTTACCAGCGCCATCACCGAAGGTCAGCGTGTCGTTGTACGTAACGATTTTGAAGAGCGTAAGGCCGAGCTGACTCAGTTTGGTTTTAATGCTGAATACCTTATCAGCGACGAATGGTCGGTGGAATTTGACGTCAGCCGCTCTGAAGTCGAGCGTCAGGTCTGGAGTATTGAAAGCTACTCGGGCACCGGCCGCGGTGACAACAATGGCGTAGCCGATGATCTGGGTTATACCTTTAACGGCGGTAACACGGGTGCGCAATTTAGCCATGGCCTGGATTACAGCGACTTTAACCTGATCCAACTCGGTGGTCCATTGACCTGGGGTTACAGCCAACCACTCAATGAGAAATACGGCCTGATCGGTTCACCATACGAAAATGCCGCGCAGGATGGCTTTATTAACGCCCCTGAGATTGAAGACGAGCTAAGCACCTTAAAGCTTGCCGCCAGTAAACTGTTGGACAATGCCTACTTCAACAAGGTGAGCTTTGGTATTTCTTACCGGGACCGCGAAAAGAGCAAGTTGTCTGAAGGCTATTTTATGACGCTTTCAAGCTTCTCTTTGGATAACCCGGGCATGATGATGGTGCCTGAGCAGTACCGTTTAGGTTCGGCTAATCTCGACTTTATCGGTATGGGCGACATGATTGCCTATGATACCCGCGCCCTGATTGACGATGGTTACTACGACCTGCTGCAAGAGAGTTTAAATGACTCTAAGCACAAGACCCGTTCTTGGACGGTTCAAGAAGAAGTGACGGCGATGTTTGTTCAGGCCGACATTAATGCAGAGCTAGGTGGCATTCCGGTGACCGGTAATATTGGTGCCCGCTATGTTAAAACCGAGCAATCATCTCAGGGCTTCGAAGCCGCGACGGTTGATGGCCAAGTGGTGGCTACGCCAATCGATGTGAGCCATGATTATTCACATTTCCTACCGAGCGTGAACTTGAATGTGGCGATCACCGATGACCAAACGATTCGTTTCGGTGCGGCTAAGACCATTTCTCGTGCCCGTTTGGATGAGATGAATTCATCGGTGGCGATCAGCTACAACGCCACGGATAAGCCGGATGAAAACGGTAACTTCTGGTCGGTTTCAGGCGGTAACACCAAGCTGGAGCCTAAAGAAGCGGTTGGTTTTGATCTGAGCTATGAAAACTACTTCAGCGCCGAGGGTTACTTTTCAGCGGCTCTTTTCTATAAAGACTTAAAACAATGGACATTCGACGAGACTTACTTTGTCGACATGGGTGACCGCCCCGATCCGGCCACCGGCATCGTGCCTCCGGCGGACAGACAAACTGCATCACGCAGCAGTAAGGTCAATGGCGGCGGCGGTGACCTATGGGGTTACGAGCTATCGGTAGCACTGCCGTTCAACCTGTTTGCCGATGAGTTGGAAGGCTTTGGTTTATTGGCCAGCCACACGGGGGTGGAGCAGGATATCGAAGACCAAAATGGTAATGAATATGAACTGCCAGGCCTTTCTGATAGCATTCAAAGCCTGACCCTATATTATGACCGTTATGGTTTTAGCGCTCGCACCAGCATGCGTAAGCGTAGCGACTTTAAAGGCGATGTATATGGACCGGGTTTTGCGACCGATCAGGTTGCAATCCAAGGTGAAACCATTTGGGATGCCCAAATCGGTTATGACTTTGGTGAGTCGGGTATTGCCGGCCTAGAAGGCCTGGAAATGACCTTCCAGGTGCAAAACATCACCGAAGAGCCGTTTGTGTCTTTACAAGGTGACAACTCACTGCAAGTACGCGACTACCAGGATTATGGTCGTACTTACTTGCTGGGCTTCAAGTATGAGCTATAACTCTTAAATGAAGTAAAAAAAGCCCTTGAATTTTCAAGGGCTTTTTCACAGGAGTAGAAAAATGGCGGAAGTGAAAAAGGTGCTGATCCTCGGCGGTGGCACCGCCGGTTGGTTAAGCGCAGCCTTATTGGCCAAACTCATGGGCTCACGTCTGGATATCACCCTGGTGGAGTCGACGCACATTGGCACCGTGGGGGTAGGAGAAGCCACCATACCGCCCATCGTTGCCTTTAACCAGGCGCTCGGTATCGACGAGAAAACCCTGATGGCCCGCACCAGCGCCACCATTAAACTGGGCATTCAGTTCGAAAACTGGGGGCAGGTGGGCGATAGCTATATGCATGCCTTTGGCTCGCTCGGTAAGGCGTTTCCTTTTTGTGATTTTCACCATATCTTTCATGCCGCCAAGGAGCAGGGGCACCCAGGCTCAATTTGGGATTACTCGCTCAATTACCAGGCCGCCAAAGCCGAGCGCTTTAAACCCATGGTGCACATTCCCGGCACGCAATTACCAGGCACCCAACATGCCTACCACTTCGATGCATCCCTTTATGCCCAGCTGTTGCGCGAGCGCGCCGAGGCACTTGGGGTGACGCGTATCGACGCCAAGGTGAGCGAGGTGAGTCAGCACGATAACGGTGATATTCGCGCCTTGGTGCTTGATAATGGTACCGAGGTGGAGGCCGACCTCTTTATTGACTGCAGCGGCCTGCGCGCCTTGCTTATCGAGCAAACCCTGGGTGTGGGCTTTGAGGATTGGAGCCACTGGCTGCCGTGCGACCGCGCCATTGCCGTACAAAGCGAACTGCCCGAGGGACACAGCCCTAAGCCTTATACCCGAGCCATCGCCCGTGAATACGGTTGGCAGTGGCAAATTCCGCTGCAACATCGCATGGGCAATGGCCTGGTTTATTGCTCGCGCCATATGAGTGAGGAGCAGGCGATGACTCAGTTGCTGGAAAACCTGCCGGGTAAGGCCATTACCGAGCCCAGGGTTATTCAATTCCGTACCGGGCAGCGCCGCAAACAATGGCAAAACAATGTGGTGGCCATTGGCCTCAGCAGTGGCTTCTTGGAGCCGCTGGAGTCCACCAGTATCCACCTTATTCAAACGGCCATTATTCGCTTGATTAAGCATTTCCCTCATCAGCAAATAAGCACTGCGGCGCGAGATTCGTATAACCAGCAATTCAGTACCGAAATGGCGCAAATTCGCGATTTTATTATTCTCCATTACGCCTTGAATCAGCGTCAGGACAGCGCCTTTTGGCGCCACTGTCAAAGCATGGAGTTACCCCAGTCGCTCAGCCAAAAGCTGGCGCTGTTTACGCAAACGGGCACTGTCTTTCGCCAGCAGGACGAATTATTTTCCGAGGTGGCCTGGCAGCAAGTTTTGCTTGGGCAAAATTGCTGGCCGCAGCAGCGTCATCCTTTGGCCGAGCAGTTCAGCGACGAGCAGCGCAGCGAATTACTCGCCAGTTTACGCACCTTGATAGAGCGCTCCGTGGCGCAAATGCCAAGCCATCAGGAATATATTGATACCATGGTTGCCAGTGCCAAAGAAGCTGGCTGATCCGAACCTGAACAGGCAAGGAATATGGCTTTGGCATGGCTTGAATACGTATGCACGCCATACCCAAGTTGGTGCAGAGCACGTAATATTTTTGTCATAACAATAGATAAATAAAGTAAGCGAATGATAAATAGCAAGTTGAAAACGCCGTTATTGGCATTGTCGCTGAGTGCGGCGCTGGTGGCCTGTGGCCAGCAGGGGCAAGAGCCCAGCGCAAAGAGTGAGAGCAGCGAACAGCAGAGCCAGCAGCAGCTGCAAAAGCCTGTGGTCTATCAGGTATTCACCCGCCTATTTGGTAACACCAACACCACCAATGAGCCCTGGGGCACCCTGGAGCAAAACGGTGTCGGTAAATTTGCAGATTTCAATGACGCGGCCCTTGAAGGCATTAAAGAGTTGGGTGTGACGCATATCTGGTATACCGGTGTTTTACATCATGCCATGGTGACCGATTACAGCGACTTTGGCTTGCCAAGTGACGATCCGGATGTGGTCAAAGGCCGCGCCGGCTCGCCCTATGCCATTAAGGATTATTACAACGTAAACCCCGACCTGGCTGCCAAGCCCGCCGACCGCTTACGTGAATTTGAAGACCTCATTGAACGCACTCATAAGCATGGCATGAAGGTGATCATCGACATAGTGCCCAATCACGTGGCCCGTGATTATCATTCCGTCAGCAAGCCACAGGGCGTTGAAGACTTTGGTGCCAAGGACGATACCAGCGTTGCCTATAAGCGCGACAATAATTTCTATTATGTGGTGGGTGAGGACTTTATTGTTCCCCAAGATGCCAATTACCAGGTGCTGGGCGGCCAAAGCCACCCGCTTGCGGACGGTAAATTTGCCGAAAGCCCGGCGAAATGGACCGGCAATGGCGCTCGCAAGGCTCAGCCGGATATTAACGACTGGTATGAAACGGTAAAGATCAATTACGGCGTCAAGCCGGACGGTAGCTATGACTTCCCGCGTTTGCCGGATAACTACGCCGAGCTGGATTATCGTGCCCATTATGCCTTTTGGCAGGAGCAGGAGCTGCCTGATAGTTGGTATAAGTTCCGCGATATCACCCAATACTGGCTCGAGAAGGGTGTAGATGGCTTCCGCTACGATATGGCGGAAATGGTGCCGGTGGAATTTTGGAGCTTTTTAAACTCCTCCATCAAGATGAGCAACTCGGATGCCTTCTTGCTGGCCGAGGTTTATAACCCCGAGCTGTACCGCCCCTATATTCATTTAGGCAAGATGGATTACCTGTACGACAAGGTCGGTTTCTACGACAGCCTTAAGGCCATTATTCAAGGTAAAGCAGAGGCCAGCGAGCTGCTGGCAACGCACCAAGAGGTGGCAGATATTGAACAGCATATGCTGCACTTTTTGGAAAACCACGATGAGCAGCGCCTGGCGAGCCCGGACTTCGCCGGTGATATGAATTGGGGCAAGCCGGCGATGACGGTCTCAACCCTAATTGGGCGCTCACCTAGCATGTTGTATTTCGGCCAAACCGTGGGCGAAGACGGCTCTGAAGAGCCGGGATTCGGCGACCCAACACGTACCAGTATTTTTGATTATATCGGCGTGCCCGCGCATCAGCAGTGGATGAATGGCGGCAAGTTCGACGGCGGCGCGCTTAACGATGAGCAGCGTGCGCTGCGCCAGTTTTATATTGATTTGATGGCACTTAATTCTCTTCCTGCGATTGTCGCCGGTGAGCTGATCCCAGTGCCAAACTCGGCGCCCCATTCAGTGATCAGTTTTGAGCGCAGGCTAGGCGAGCAGCGTATTGTTGTGGTTGCTAACTTTGGCAAGCATCAGGTGTTTGTGGATATTGAGCCGGAGCAAGCCATGGTCGGGAAAACCCTCCTGGGTACGGATCCTCTGTATTTAGATAAGCAAATTCCAATCAAGTTGCCATATCAGGGCGTTACCGTGTTTCAGATGGGGATCCAAGTAGATGAATATTGAAAGACCGAGCCTGAGCTTCTGGCAAATTTGGAACATGTGTTTGGGCTTTATGGGCATACAGTTCGGCTTTGCCCTGCAAAATGCCAATGTCAGTCGTATTTTCCAAACCCTGGGTGCCGATATCGATGATATTCCCATTCTTTGGGTCGCAGCGCCTTTGACCGGCTTGATCGTACAGCCGATCATCGGCTATATGAGCGATAAAACCTGGGGTCGCTTAGGCCGTCGTCGTCCTTACTTTTTCTATGGTGCCATAGTTACCACGGCAGCATTGTTGGTAATGCCGAACTCGCCAACTCTGTGGGTGGCAGCCGGTATGCTGTGGATTATGGATGCCTCCATTAACGTTACCATGGAGCCGTTTCGTGCTCTGGTAGGCGATAACCTACCGAATAAACAGCGCGCCCTGGGTTATTCGCTGCAAAGTTTCTTTATTGGTGTCGGTGCCGTGGTAGCTTCAAGCTTGCCCTGGATCTTGAGTAACTGGTTCGATGTCAGCAATACAGCCGCCGCAGGGGTGATCCCAGAGTCGGTGCAATATGCCTTTTATATCGGCGGTGCCTTCTTATTGGTGTGCGTGATGTGGACCGTGTTTACCACCAAGGAATACAGTCCAGAGCAGTTGGCGGCGTTTGAAAAGAGCGAAGCGCACCTTGAGGTTGAAACACAAAAACAGGTGATTAACTTTGGTCGCACCATGAGCATCAGCGGTGTGATTGGCTTGGCAATTGTCGCTTTGGTTACCCTGATGGGCCTGGAAAAAGAGCTGTACCTGCTGGGCGCCGGGCTATTGGCCTTTGCCTTGCTCCAAGGCATTGCCCTGTGGCAACAAACCAAGCAATACACAGAGAACGGCTTTTTTGCCGTGGTGTACGATGTTTTCACCATGCCGACGGGCATGCGCCAATTGGCCTGGGTGCAGTTTTTCAGCTGGTTCTCACTCTTTGCCATGTGGATTTATACCACCGCAGCGGTAACCAGTTACCACTACGACACCCTGGATGTGACGTCCAAGGATTATAACGACGGTGCCGACTGGGTGGGTGTGCTGTTTGCCGCCTACAATGGTTTTGCCGCCCTCGCAGCGCTTGTTATTCCAATCATGGTTAAGCGAATGGGCATACGTTTGACCCATGCGCTGAATCTAATCTTAGGCGCGGCGGCGCTAATTAGCTTTATGTTTATTGAAGATCCCAGCTGGCTCATGTTGCCCATGGTGGGCATAGGTTTTGCGTGGGCGTCGATTCTCTCTTTACCTTACGCCATGCTATCGACCACCTTGCCGAGCGCAAAAATGGGGGTCTACATGGGTATTTTTAACTTCTTTATCGTAATTCCACAATTGCTCGCGGCCAGCGTCCTGGGTCTTATTCTCAAGCATGGGTTCGCCAATCAGCCGATTTACGCCTTAGTGATTGGCGGCATTTCCTTTGTCCTGGGTGCCATCGCGGTTAGTCGAGTCAAATTAGTAAAATAATAAGGGGACACTCAGTGAAAGTTTTAAACTCAATTATGGCGGCCATGTTGGTCGCAGGGCTGACGGGCTGTAACAGCGCCGAGCAACAAACAACTGCGGTTGTGGCTTCCTCCGAGGCTGCGCCGGGCGCCCCTGGCGATACGCCTTATTGGGCCTATTCGGGCAAAACCGGCATAGGCACCTCGTTTGAGGCCTATCATAACGGCCAATACAGCGAGCAGGCTGCGACCGGCCCCGTGTCTAAGGTGTGGTTCTCCCTGGCTAAAGGCATGATCACTGAAACCATGTTTGGCCTTATCCACCAGGCGCAAATTCGCGATATGCAGTTTATTGTCACCGGCGATGACTTTGTGGTCAGCGAACAAGGTGGCTTAAAAAACACGGTGGAGTACCTGGACACCGACGAGCAAGGCCGTCCGCTTTCTTTGGCCTACCGGGTAACCAGTGAAGACGAGCAGGGGCGTTTTCGTATTATCAAGGATATCTTTACCGATCCGGATGCCCAGTCGCTGATGGTGCGCGTGCGCTTTGAAGCAAACCAGCCTGGCCTAACGGCGCATGTGCAGGTTAACCCCTATGTAAACAACGATGGCTTAAACGACAGTGCCAAGGTCGCTGGTGATGCACTGCTTGCCTATAGCGAAGACAAACACTTCCTAAGCCTGCAAAGTAAACAAGGCTTAAAAGATGCTTCGGTAGGCTTTTTCGGTCAAAGTGATCGCCTAACCCAGCTAAATAAGGAAAATACCTTTTCACGTTACACCAGCACCGGCGAGCAAACTGGTAACGTCACCCTGAGTGCAACCCTGGGCGACATTAAGGACGGTGCCGAGTTTGACTTGGTATTGAGCTATGGCAGCACGGAGCAAGGCGCGTTGGCCGAGGGGCAAAAAACCCTGAGCCGAGGCTATGACACAGTATTGGCGCATTACAACGGCGAAGGCGACTTTATCGGTTGGCAGGACTATCTGCAAAGCCTGACTATCACGGACTTATACCCATCCACAAAGGATGGCGGCAAGCTGCTTAACACCAGTGCCCTGGTACTCAAAGCGCAGGAAGATAAGACGCACGCCGGTGCACTGATTGCGTCATTGTCGAACCCCTGGGGCGATACGGTGAAAGCGGAGCAGGGCCACACAGGTTATAAGGCGGTGTGGGTGCGTGATTTCTATCAGGTTGCCATGGCGTTTTTGGCCATGGGCGATAGCGATACCGCCAAGGCTGCATTCAACTACTTGCCTAAGGTTCAGGTGCGTGAGAACACGCCCGGCAATCAGGGCGACAGTGGTTGGTTTTTACAAAAGACCCATGTTGATGGTGAGTTGGAATGGGTGGGTGTCCAGCTGGATCAAACCGCCATGCCTATTATGCTGGCGTGGAAACTTTACCAGGGTGAGGTACTCACCAAGGAAGAATTGAGCACCTGGTATACCCAGATGCTTAAACCCGCCGCCGATTTCCTTGTCGACGGTGGTTTGGCCAAAATTCTTTGGAATGATACCCAGATCACTCCTCCGCTGACGCAGCAAGAGCGCTGGGAAGAGCAGGCTGGATACTCGCCTTCGACCACGGCAGCAGTGATTGCCGGCCTTATTAGCGCTGGCGAAATTGCCAAGCTAAGCGGCGATGAGAAGAATGCCGCACGTTACCTGGCGACGGCCAAACAATATAACCAGGATGTTGAAGCCCTGATGTTTACTACTAAAGGGACACTTAAAGGCGATGGCGTCGATGGCCGTTATTTTGTCCGTATTGCCCAGGATCTGGATGCTAACGCCGACACTAAACTGGCCGCCAACAATGGCCGTCAGGGCATGGATAAAAAGCAAATCCTCGATGGTGGTTTCCTGGAGCTGGTGCGTTATGGCGTACGCGCCGCAAGCAGTGACTCGGTACTCGAATCTCTGCCAGAGTACGATGATCAATCCTTGGCGGAAAACCTGCGCGTTAAATACACCTTTACCGACGCTCAGGGCGAGGCCTTTCCGGGCTGGCGCCGTTACGGTAACGATGGCTATGGTGAGGATGAAAAACGCGGAACCAACTACGCCGAGGGCGGAGTGAATACCGACGGTCAGCGCGGTCGCGTGTGGCCTTTCTTTACCGGCGAGCGCGGTCATTATGAAATTGCCGCGGCACAATCGCTAACAGGTGATGCGGCAGCGCAGAAGTACGCCGATATCCAACACACATACGTGCGTGGCATGGAAGGTTTTGCCAATAAGGGCATGATGCTACCCGAGCAGGTGTGGGATGGCGTTGGCGTCAACCCCTTTGGCTATGAATTAGGGCAGGGCACTAACTCGGCTACACCACTGGCCTGGACCCATGCAGAATATGTGAAACTGCTGCGCTCGCTAAGCGATAAACGGGTGTGGGATCACTATCCGCTGGTGGAGCAAAAACTTAAGCAAGATTAATAGGGCTGCGACCAATTAGGCTAAAAAAAGCCGCCTATATTTTTAGGCGGCTTTTTAGTGTGGAGTCGTTTAAAACTGTGTCGGTATTAGGTTAGACAAGGCTGATTGTGAGTAATTAAGATCATTTACTGTCAATTGAACTGTCTTTGTTTTAGCTCGCGCATATTCAGGGTCATTAAAGGTACTGAGTTGTCTAGTCGGACGTCGCCTCATATAATCTTCGTAGCCGGCTATGCCACCCCAATCTCGAGCAGTTACGGACAAACTTAGTGAATTCACTTTAGACTCAAGTGCTGACTCATCTATAAACTCAGCAAGGTTTAAATTTTCGATATTTACACTTGTGCCGCTTGGAGGCGCAAAAATACTCCACGCAAGAAGTGGACGATTATTGTAAGAAGCTTCCATGCCAATGAAAATGAAAGCGTAGTCTACTCCGCTTTCGGCTATATCATAATCTTGACCGTCAAGCGTCAGTACAGAGGCCAGGTCATCTACACTCAGAGCTATGGGAGGTAAATCAAATGTTTGATTTACCTCTTTTGTTCTGACAGTTGATGAGGTGAATATGTATCCATCACCGGTTGAATTGTCTAAATTCTCATATTCGTAAGCAGTAATGCTGTGATTTTCGATGCTCTCATGGGTGAAAGCGTAGACATCGTTTGAGCCGTTAAATGCATAATTGTACAAGTGGTTTCCGTTATCCACGATAGCAGAGACTTGTTTGTAGGACATATAAGAATTGATGACAACAGGGGTGCCGATAAGCTCCGCTGCAACCTCTGTTGTGCCACCGTCATTGAGGTCGGCGAATAAAGCGCCATACGCTTGCTCAGGCGAGCTAAACTGATTCACCACAGAAAGCTGCGGCCATTGCTCGGAACCACTTTGTTTACACTGAGTAACTGCTTGATACGTTACTGAACCAGTCCCTTTCAGGTAGGTGTCGAACATTGCGCCACGCAACATGCTTCTTTCTACCTAGCTGTTAACGCGTGCGGGGACGTCTACTTGTACATTGCTTGTCCTACATTCACATGCGCTGGAATCACCCGTTTGGAAAGCGTTTTTTCCTAGATCAATCACAGGGTGGTCAACAAAGGTGAGCAAATCTACGGGCGTAATACCATCGATTTTCTCTTGTACTAGCCTGACTAAAGAAAATGTTTCAGAGCCATTCGTGGTTGGGTAGCTAATGACGCCATTATCATCGGCATAAACCGTGGCTTTATTGGAATAATCGGCATTATGTATGATCAGGGCTGCATCCCTGTCCGGGGTTTCGTTGCCACAGGCGTCCCTGTACACAGCGGTAATGGTTAACGTTTTACCGCTGGGCTCAGGAGTTTTTGTTGAGCTAGAATCGCCTGAGCCACCACAACCGGCTAACACGGCAATGCTTAATGCACTTAGGATAAAGCTGCGATACATCGGACAAGTTCCTTCTTTTTTTGTTATTGACTAAGAGGGTCATTTTCATAATAGCCCTAGATTTATTATTGTAAATAAAACAGGCAGTTAATTAACATATGTATCAAAGTGTGCTTTATAATCCTGCTAGTATTCTTCGTTGTTTACTCTTTAGCTCTTAAGTTGCGGTCTTTAAACTAGGCGTAATGAATTTACCTGGTGTAAGCTGGCGTAGATATAAACGAGAGGAACCAGGTTTACTCGAGGTAATGGTGTGGAAATAAGAAATGGGACCTACACCCTGTATAATAATACCCATATGCTGGTCAGGGAGTATTATGGGCATGGCATATCAGACCCTGAAATAGACAAGATGAGAGAAATCTCCTATGCAAAAAAGTTAGGTTATATCAGAGGGTTTACACTGGAAGAGAAGGAAGACCGCTATTGTAAAAGTATCAAAATTGCAGATATGAGCAATGCTTATGAAGTAGAAACAAGAGGGCGTTACAAGGGGCAAGAGTTTATCATTTGCGGATATCGTTCTCTTTCCAAAGCATTTGGTTTAATAACCCATGATGAACAGCTTGCATCGAGACTAGGATTTATAAGCCTATCAGATGGCTTTATATTAGAGGTCGATGCCGCCGATGTGGATGAGATATGGGAGATAAGAGGCAAAAGTAAACTCGGTTTACCCTTGCCGCAAGGGCTAAAAGCAAAGGTTATTATCCTTTAACTATGCGTTTCTTTTAGACAAAACCGCATAACCTACTTGCTTGACTGCCTGACGATTAATTGCGGCGGCAGCACGCTGCTGGCAACATCTACCTCTTGATCGGCAATCAGGTTAAGTAAATTAGCCACCAACATTTGTCCTGCCAAGGTGGTGTTTTGCTGAATTGTAGACAGTGGCGGGGTGCAAAAACGAGCCACCGCCAGGTCGTCAAAACCGACCACAGAAACATCGTGAGGCACCCTGAGCCCCGCCTCTTGCAGCGCGCGAATGGCACCAATGGCGATTAAATCGCTGGCGCCGAACAGGGCGGTGAATTTAATGTTATTGGCCAGCAAAGACTTGGTTGCCTGATAGCCTGATTCCTCGGTGGAAATGGCGGTGGCAATTTTGCGCTCACTCACATGCACGCCATGGGCTTTTAGGCGCTCGGCAAAGCCATTAAAGCGGGCGCTGAATTCCGGGCTATGATGCGACGTATCGCCAATAAAGGCGCAGTCGGTCCGCCCTAATTCAATAAAGTGTTCGGCCACCAGGGTGCCACCGCGACTGTTATCGCAACTCACGGTTAATTCCGGACGCCCCTCAACATTGGCACCCCAGCAGACAAATTTGGTGTTGCTCTCAAGCAGGCGGTCAAACTTGCTTTGATAATCAATATAGTCGCCATAGCCGAGCAGGATAATGCCATCGGCGCGGTGACTTTCGGCATAATCGGCGTGCCAATCGTTGCTACTGGATTGAAATGAAACCAATAGATCATATCCGGCCTTGGCGCAGGCGCGAGTAATGGAGCCGAGCATGGACAAGAAGAAGGGATTGATTTGCGACTCGTCTGACGTCGGGTCTTCGAACAGCAGCACGGCCAGGGTCGAGCTTTGTTGCGCCCTTAGGTTGCTAGCGTTTTTGTCGACCTTGTAGTTGAGCTTACGCGCCACCTCGACCACCCGGCGGCGGGTTTCTTCATTGACCAGGGGACTGCCGCGCAGTGCCCGAGAGACCGTTGATTGCGATACCCCTGCATAGTGGGCGATATCGAAAGAGGTGGCTTTGCCTTTCATGTACTTCCTCATGGGTTGGTAACCAACCCAGTTAAAACTGATAGTTGTGCGTTCAGCACGCAGCCTACGGATTTAATAGGGGGCGCATTTTGCATTATTTTTCCGGCGAACTGAAAATTTTTATTGATCCTCATCTGACACCGGTGTCATAATGTTGGCGTTTTATCATTTTGTTGTCACAAAACGGTTTGGCTGCCCGCTGCCCGGGCAGCACTTTTTTCAGTAGCGCGAAAAAAGAACTGCTAACATAAACTTAATAAGTTTATACCAAGTAAGTCAATGGTGGGTACAAGCTATGTCACTGGATAACCCCAGACGACCCCAAGACTTGGTATAAATTAAAAAAGAGAAACGACAATGAGCTCATCAGGTCCACAGGCAGGTAGCAAGGTGGCTTTTGCACCTATTTTAGTCGCCGATATTGGCGGCACGAACGCCCGTTTTGCGTTAATTACCGATTATTGCAGTAGCAGTAACGCTTTCGCTATCGATCACCAGCACACCTTTCCAAGCTGCGAATTTAAATCTTTCGAAGATGCGGTCGATGCCTATTTATCTCAGGTTAACGCCATCAGCATTACCCGAGCCTGTCTTGCCGTAGCCGGTCCGGTTAAGGGCGAAGAGGTCACCCTCACAAACCTGGGTTGGCAATTTAACGTCAACCAGCTCAAGGCGCGTTTTGGTTTTGCCAATTTACAGGTGATCAATGATTTCGCCGCTTTTGCTTATGCCGCCCCTTACTTGAATGAACGCGATAATATCTGCGTGAAACAGGGCATTGCCCAGGCGCATGCCAATATCGCCGTGTTCGGCCCTGGCACCGGTTTTGGCGCCGCTTGCCTGGTGCGCTCGCAAGGTCAACAGGCAGTCATGAGTTGTGAAGCGGGGCACATCAGTTTGGCTCCGGTCACCGAACTGGATCGTCAGCTGCATAATGTACTGCGTGAAGATCTGCAGCATGTGTCGGTGGAAAATGTTTTTGCCGGCCCGGGTATTGCCCGTTTATACCGAGCCATGGCCAAGGTGCATGGAAAGCAGGTGGAAGATATCGATGCGGCGCAGATAGCGGCATTGGCAGAAAATAAACAATGCATGATTGCCGATCGCACCTTGAACCATTTTTGTGATTGGCTCGGCAGCGTTGCCGGCGATATTGCTTTAAGTTTTGGTGCCCTAGGCGGAGTGTTTATCGGCGGTGGCATTTTACCTCGAATGCAACAGCGCCTGCTAAATAGCAGATTTAATGAACGATTTATTGCTAAAGGGGTGATGTCGCAGTATAACAGTCAAATCCCTGTGACCTTGGTATGCCAAGAACATATCCCCTTTATTGGGGCCGCCGCCTGTATCCATCAGGGTTACCAATCGGGTTCCCAAATGGGGTCCCCGATGGGTTCCCCAACCGGGCAAGGCGATTAAGGAAGATACTAGTCAACGATGAAAAAGATAACTATAAACAGTGTTGCTAGCTATGCTGGTGTATCGAAAAAGACCGTCTCCCGGGTGCTTAATAACGAGCCCAATGTCAGTGACGTAACCCGGGAAAAGGTGCTAAAGGCATTTAAAGAGCTCGACTATACACCGAACCCTATTGCCCGCGGACTGGCCCGTAATCGCAGCTTTATTATTGCCTGCCTGTATGATAACCCGTCCAAGAGTTATATCACCCGCTTACAAAGCGGAGCCTTGGCGGCCTGTCATCAGCATGGTTTCAATTTGTTGATCCACCCTTGTGAACTGCGTGGCCAGGCGTTGCTCGATAATATAGAACAGTTATTGCAAACCTCGCGACTTGACGGTTTGGTGTTAACACCACCGTTTTCCGATCATGGCGAATTAGTGGCATTTTTGCGCCAGAAAAAGGTGCCCTTTGCCCGTGTTGCGTCAGTGAAACTCGATGATGATTCGGTTTCGGTGCGCAGCAATGATGAGCAGGGCGCGTTTGAGATAACCGAGCTGCTTATTAAGCTTGGCCATAAAGACATCGCCTTTATCAAGGGTCACCCGGATCACAGTGCCACCGAGCAGCGCTTTAATGGCTATCGCCGAGCCCTGGCTCAACATGGTATCGAGTATCAGGAGCGGCTTGTGGAGGAGGGGAACTTCTCCTATCACTCCGGTGCCGACAGTGCCGAAACCATTTTGCATTTAAACCCAAGACCGACAGCCGTGTTTGCGTCGAACGACTACATGGCGGCGGCGGTGCTCAAGGCGGCCACGCAGATGAACTTAAAGGTGCCCGACGACATTGCCATTGCCGGTTTTGACAATGCCCCGATTGCGCGCCATATCTGGCCGGGGCTGACCACCATAGCCCAGCCGGTAGAAGAAATGACAAGGTTGGCGGTTGAGCACCTTATTGAGCAGATCAATCAGGGTGACAACGGTGATGAGGAGCAGCAAAAAGAGCCACTGCAGATCACCTTGGAAGCCAAACTGATTTGTCGTGAGTCTACCGCAGCGCCGAAATCCTAACGATTTAATCCCAATTGCACGGAAATTAAAAACCAACACCCGGGTTAACCCAGGTGTTGGTTTTTTGTTTTCTGCGTTCAATTACTCGCAACATAGATTTTTTAGACTAAATTTACAAGGAGGGTTGACACCGGTGTCAGGGTTGTGAGTTAATGCTCTGACACCGGTGTCAGCTTGGTTGTGAGAGACAAGTTGGCAGCGTACCTTTGAACGGGTAATCAAAGCTGCTCAGTACCTCAGTGCGGGGAGTCTGTACTGAAGTGCTGAGCCTTTTATACCAATTCTGTTAAGTATGTGAGCAGATATTTGGCTATTTAAGAGAATTGGTATTCATCCCCTATAACTGGTAAGAAAGAGCAGAACTATGTTGCATCCGCGCATTAAAGAAGTCACCGAACGGGTTATCGAACGCAGTCAAGCAAGCCGTGCCGCCTATTTGGCCCGCATGCAAGCGGCTAAATCACAAACGCGCGTTCGTGCCGGTATCGGATGCGGTAACCTCGCCCATGTGATGGCAGCCTGCAGTAGCGACGATAAGGCCCGCCTCAGCGGCGACGAAAAACCGAATTTAGCCATTATTAACTCCTATAACGACATGCTTTCTGCGCATGTGCCTTACAAAGAGTATCCGGATTTAATTAAAGACATTGCGAAAAAATATGACGCCACAGCGCAAGTAGCCGGTGGTGTACCGGCCATGTGTGACGGCGTGACTCAAGGCCGTGACGGCATGGATTTGTCACTGTTTTCTCGCGATGTGATTGCCATGTCGACTGCCATCGCCTTATCTCACGATGTTTTCGATGGTGTATTCTGTTTGGGCGTGTGTGACAAAATCGTCCCTGGACTGGTTATCGGCGCCTTATCATTTGGCCATTTACCGGTATTTTTCCTGCCAGCAGGGCCCATGCCTTCAGGCATTCCCAACAAAGAAAAGGCCCGCGTACGACAAAAATTCGCCCAGGGTCTGGTCAGTCGTGAAGAGCTGCTAAAGGCCGAAAGCGAGTCATATCATAGCGCCGGTACCTGCACCTTCTACGGTACCGCGAATTCAAATCAGATGCTCATGGAGATCATGGGCCTGCACCTGCCGGGCAGCTCATTTATCAATCCTTACACCGAATTGCGTGATGGTTTGACCGCACATGCGGTAGAGACCATGCTTAAACAGTTACAAGGCGCCCAGGATGCGGTGCCCATGGCCGAGGTGATGAGCGAAAAAACCATTATCAATGGTCTGGTTGGCTTGTTGGCCACCGGTGGCTCAACCAACCATGCCATTCATTTGGTGGCCATGGCCAAGGCCGCAGGTGTTGAACTAACCTGGAAAGACATGGCTGATCTCTCGGAAGTGGTGCCCTTATTAACCCGTATTTACCCTAACGGCTCGGCCGATGTGAACCATTTCCAAGCCGCCGGCGGCATGGGCTATTTGATGAAGCAACTGCTGGCTAAGGGCCTGTTGCACAATGACGTCAAAACCATCTTGGGTGAGGGCCTTGAGGCTTATACCACTGAGCCGCGCCTGGACAAAGACGTGAACTTAATCGTCTCCGACAACACCGGCCCGGCCAAGGTGAAATGGGTACCGTGCGCCGAGCAGTCTCACGATCAAGAGGTCTTGCGCCCTGCAGACAACCCATTTAACCGCAGCGGCGGCTTGCAACTGCTGACCGGTAACCTCGGCAAGGCGGTGATCAAGGTCTCCGCGGTGCAAGAACAGCATCAGGTGGTGAGTGCCCCGGCCAAGGTGTTTGCCGATCAGGGCTCGCTACAAAGCGCCTTCGCCCGCGGCGAACTCAACCAGGATTTTATCGCCGTGATTAAAGAGCAGGGCCCCAAAGCCAAGGGCATGCCGGAGCTGCATAAGCTCACTCCGGTTATGGCCAGCTTGCAGGACCAAGGCTTTAAGGTGGCCATTGTCACCGATGGGCGTATGTCCGGTGCCTCCGGTAAGGTGCCCGCGGCCATCCACCTGGCGCCAGAAGCGGTTGAAGGGGGCATGATAGCCAAGGTCAAAGATGGCGATTTACTGACCCTAGATGCGCCAAACGGAATACTCAAACTGCATGTTAGCGATGAAGAGTTGGCGGCGCGCCATATCGAATTGGTGCACAGCGGCGCCACCTTTGGCACCGGCCGTGAGCTGTTTGCCGGATTTAGGAATATTGTCAGCAGTGCTGATTTAGGGGCCAGTGCCTTCGCTCCGGCCTACGAACAAGAATAACCGTCACTGGGAATGAGGATTTAACATGACAATAGAAAAGATTTTAACATCGGCCCCCGTGGTTCCTGTGGTGGTGATAGAGCGCCTTGAAGACGCCGCACCGCTGGCACAAGCCCTCTACAATGGTGGCTTGCGCGCCTTAGAAATTACCCTGCGCACACCGGTGGCGGCAGAGGCGGTCAAAATCATGAAGGAAACAGTCCCTGAGGCTTACGTGGGCACAGGGACGGTGATCGATAAGGCCACCTTTGAAGCCTCAATCGACGCTGGCGCCGATTTTATGGTGAGCCCGGGCGTTAACGATGAATTATTGGCTTTGGCCAGCCAAAGCGATACCCCTTTCTTGCCCGGAGCGGCCACGCCAAGCGAAGTAATGAGGCTCGCCGAACGTGGCTTCTCTTTTTTAAAGTTTTTCCCAGCGGCCGCAGCCGGTGGTCCGGCCATGCTTAAGTCCATCGGTGGCCCTTTACCCGGTGTTAAATTTTGCCCCACCGGCGGTATCAGCCTGGCCAGTGCGCCCGAGTACCTAGTATTAGACAACGTGGTCTGTGTCGGTGGAACCTGGATGCTGGATAAAACATTAATCGCAAATAAGGACTGGCAAGCCATCGAAGAACTTGCACGCCAAGCCAGCCAACTAAATAATTAATGGGGAGAGTGAAGATGATTAAAGTAGCTATCAATGGTTATGGTCGTATCGGTCGTAACACCCTACGTGCGCTCTATGAATCGGGTCGCAATGAATCCATCGCCATCGTCGCCATCAATGATTTGGCGCCGGCTCATGTTAATGCACACCTGACCCAATTTGATTCGGTACACGGGCAGTTTTCGCAAAAGGTGAGCCTGCAAGATGATGTGATGCTGATTGGCAATGATGAAATCAAGCTGGTGCAGGAGCGCGATCCGGCAAACTTGCCGTGGGCGCAACTAGGCGTCGACATTGTGTTGGAATGTACCGGCCTGTTTACCAGTCGCGAAGCGGCGGCCAAGCATATCGAAGCGGGTGCCAAGAAGGTGATAGTCTCCGCTCCGGGCACCGACATGGATGCCACCGTGGTGCACGGTGTGAACGACCAAGTGTTGAACGCCCAATGTGCCATTATTTCCAATGCGTCCTGCACCACTAACTGTTTGGCTCCAGTTGCCAAGGCCTTAAACGATGCCATCGGTATAGAGCAGGGCAGTATGACCACCATTCATGCCTATACCAATGATCAAAATCTGTCAGACGTTTATCACCCGGATCTATATCGGGCGCGCAGTGCCACGCAGTCGATGATCCCGACCAAAACCGGCGCCGCTAAGGCGGTGGGCTTGGTGTTGCCGGAATTGGCCGGTAAGCTCGACGGCATGGCGGTGCGGGTGCCCACCATTAATGTCTCCTTGGTTGATTTGACTTTTATTGCCAAGCGCGAAACCAGTATCGACGAGGTCAATGCCGCGGTGAAGGCCGCCTCTGAAGGCGCCATGGCCGAGGTGTTGGCGTATAACGAGCTGCCGCTGGTGTCTATCGACTTCAACCACAACCCGGCCTCATCGGTATTCGATGCCACTCAAACCCGAGTGGATGGCAAATTGGTTAAGGTCATGGCCTGGTACGATAACGAGTGGGGTTTTTCTAACCGCATGTTGGATCAGGTGCAAAACCTCGCCAAGTTTTTATAATTCCATTGTTGTTATGTCAAAGCCGCCTCGAGCGGCTTTTTTTTTATGCCCGGGTTTTGAATAGCTTATGTATATACGTTATTGCGTATATACAAAACCTGGGCTAGTATTCGCTATATACGAATTTTCATATATACACGATGGCCGTTAACTTTTTTAAAGCCCTAAGCGACGATACCCGCCTACTTATCTGCTTGTTGATCCTCCACGAGCAGGAGCTGTGTGTGTGCGAACTGGTCAGTGCCTTAGCCCTGAGCCAGCCCAAAATATCCCGTCATTTGGCGCTGTTAAAAGAGGCGCAGATGTTGCGTACACGCAAACATAAACAGTGGGTGTATTACCGTATCAATGAGCATATGCCTGCGTGGCAACGTCAGGTATTAGACACTACATTAAGCGAGAATCCACACCTGTTGGCGGCGGCCTTAACCGGTTTAGACAATATGGGAGCCAGGCCTGAACGCCAGGCTTCATGCTGCAATTAGGGTTAATACACCCAAAGGAGACAGAGATGACAATCAAAGTAGGGATCAACGGTTTTGGTCGCATGGGGCGGCTGATTATGCGCGCCGCCTTCGACTGGCCCGAGCTCGAGTTTGTACAGATCAACGACCCCGCCGGCGATGCGGCTACTCTGGCGCACTTATTAGAATTTGATTCCGTGCACGGGCGTTGGCATCACGCTCCAAGCGCCAGCGATGGGCAGATGCAGGTTAATGGCCAAAGTCTAAGCTGCTCAAAATATAAAACCATCGCCGAGGTCGACTGGTCAGGGTGCGATATTGTGATTGAGGCCTCGGGTAAAATGAAAACCCGAGCTCTGTTACAGCAATACTTGGATCAAGGAGTTAAAAAAGTAGTAGTAACGGCGCCGGTTAAAGAAGAGGGCGTGCTCAATATCGTGATGGGGGTGAACGATCACCTCTATAAGGGCGATGAGCATGATATTGTGACCGCCGCTTCTTGCACCACAAACTGTTTAGCGCCTGTGGTTAAGGTGCTACAAGAAAAAATAGGCATTAAACACGGCTCAATGACCACGGTGCACGATATCACCAATACGCAAACCATTTTGGATGCACCGCACAAGGATCTGCGCCGCGCCCGCGCCTGCGGCATGAGCCTGATCCCCACCACGACCGGGTCGGCGACCGCCATTACCCATATTTTCCCCGAGCTTAAGGGCAAGCTTAACGGTCACGCCATTCGTGTGCCACTGGCCAATGCCTCAATCACGGATTGTGTGTTCGAGCTTAATCGCGAAACCACGGAGCAGGAGCTAAATGCCTGGTTTAAGGCTGCCGCAGAAGGCGAGCTAAAAGGCATTTTGGGCTACGAGGAAAAGCCATTGGTGTCCATCGACTACCGCACCGATCCACGCTCGAGCATCGTTGATGCGCTCTCAACCATGGTGGTGAACGGCACCCAGGCGAAAATGTACCTGTGGTACGACAATGAGTGGGGTTATGCCAACCGCAGCGCCGAGTTGGTGCACAAGGTGGCGGCCAGTCTGTAATTAGGGCCCTATGATGATGAAATCAACGCCCTTGCAGCAGTACGGGGTGATCACCGCCAACTACTGGGCCTTTACCCTAAGTGACGGCGCCCTGCGAATGCTGGTGGTGCTGTACTTCTATCAGCTTGGTTATACGCCCTTGGCGATAGCCATGCTGTTTTTGTTTTATGAGTTCTTTGGCGTCGTCACCAATTTGGTCGGCGGCTGGCTGGGTGCCCGCATCGGGCTTAACCGTACCATGCAGCTGGGAATGGCACTGCAAATTGGAGCCCTGGCCATGCTTTTGGTGGATAAGAGCATGTTGACCGTGCCCTGGGTGATGGCGGCGCAGGCGCTCAGCGGTATCGCCAAGGATCTCAATAAAATGAGTGCTAAAAGTGCCATCAAGCTGGTGGTTAAGGAGCAACAGGAGGGGCGTTTATATCAATGGGTGGCGCTGCTTACCGGCTCGAAAAATGCGCTTAAGGGTTTAGGCTACTTTCTTGGCGGCCTGTTGTTATCCCTGTTGTCGTTTCAAGGTGCGGTATGGTCGTTAATTGCCTTGGTAACACTCGGCTTTATAATGAGCTCCTTGCTGCTTGGTGAAGACCTGGGGCGTAGCAAGTTTAAGCCCAAATTTAGGGATGTGTTTTCTAAAAGCGCGGCCTTAAATCGCTTGTCTGTAGCCCGTTTACTCCTGTTTGCCTCACGGGATGTGTGGTTTGTGGTGGCCTTGCCGGTGTTTTTTATCAGCCAGTTAGGTTGGCAGCATCAGCAGGTGGGCGGCTTTATGGCGCTGTGGATCATTGCCTATGGCGTGGTTCAAAGCATGGCGCCCAAGTTTACCCGCAGCGCCGCACACTCGGTGTTTGTGCAGGCGAAACGATACAGTGGTTTGCTGGCTGCGGTCACCGCCTTATTGCTGTTGGCACTGACCCTGCTGGCAGACAGCATCAGTGCACAAACCTGGGTTTTGGTCGTGGGCTTGCTGCTGTTTGGCGCCGTATTCGCTATTAACTCGTCGCTGCACAGTTATCTGGTGGTTAAGCTGGCCGACCGTGACGCCGTGTCTTTGGATGTGGGCTTCTATTATATGGCTAACGCCAGTGGTCGTTTGCTTGGCACCTTGCTGTCGGGTTGGCTCTATCAGGTGAGTGGCTTGCTGGCCTGCCTAGTCTGTGCCCTGGTATTTCAGTTGGCAACCTGGTGGGTGTCGCGGCATTTGTCTGAAGGATAATGTGACGACTATATAAGTTGTTACATTTGCGGCTAAACTTTTCTTATATGGGGCGCTCTAACCAGGAATATAAAATCCTAATTGGAGCGCACCATGGCGAAAAAAGAAGCGACCAAAACATCATCCCTAACCCTTTCTAACGTATCTCTTATTTCGCACAAGGCCCTTAAAAATAACTGGGGCTTGATCCTTTTTCTTGCGTGTTTATTTACCATGCGCAGCTCCTTTGCTGATTGGTATAGGGTGCCGAGCGGCTCCATGTTGCCGACCATAGAAATAGGGGATCAGATAACGGTCAATAAGATGGCTTATGACTTACGTATTCCCTTTACCGAATACTCGCTGATGCGCACCGGTGAGCCAAAGCGCTGCGATATTGTGGTGTTTCAGTCCGCCGCCGCCGATGAGTTGTTGATCAAGCGGGTTATCGGTTTACCCGGAGACACCATCACCATGGAAAATGAAATACTGACGATCAATGGTGAGCCGCTGAGCTACAGCGTCACCTCTGATAATACCAACGCGCTGTTGGCTATAGAACAACTCGGTGAAGTGAAGCATGCTATTCGTATTGATAAAACACGCTCAGGCGCTAGCGGCAACTTTGCTTCTGTGCTTATTCCCGCGGACTATTACCTGATGATGGGGGATAATCGTCGCAATAGCGCCGACTCGCGCTTTTATGGTTTAGTGCCCCGAAGCGAGCTCAAGGGCAAGGCGCACCATGTGGCTTATTCGCTGGACTATGACGAGCATTATTTACCCAGGTCTGAGCGTTTCGGCAAAAGCCTTTATCGATAAAAAAGACTACACTGGATACACGGGTTTTAAAGGCAGCAGGCCTATGCCAATGTCGGTGGGTTCCTATGGATACACAAGCCAAGCTAAGAAGCTATTACTTTACCGCGGTGCTCAGCCTCGTTTTTGCCGTTATTGGCTTTACGTATAATGCCTGGCGGTTAGAGGTTTCAGAGGATAATAACATAGTTCGCACCGCTTCCTTCGAGGTGCTCAAGGAATTGTGGGAGCTAGAGCGCATCATTTATGCAGCCCATTATGACGAGGATGAAGTCGAAGGTAACCCAAGAAAGGGCTGGATTCAGGTCGGACTTATCACCGATTTAAGTGTTTTGATCAGCGGTGATATTGAACGCCAAACTCAGCAATTAAAACGCCTTTGGGCCGCACATTGGCAGGACCTGGGTCGTGATGATAAAAAGGCCGATGAGCTGATCGAAACCTTACATGGTGTGCGGCAAGACATAAAGCAGGTGCTTATCGAGCTCGACTAATATCGTTTGCCATTTAGCCCGCGTCTGCCGGGGCAACACTCCACTTTTTAACCGCCTGCATGCCCAATTCAAAACCAAGGCGGTAATCATCTTGCAGGTTTTTAGCATCCGAGCCCAGAGTCATGGAATGCAATGGCCGGGTGGGGGCTATTTGCACTATGTTGACGCCCTCTGGCGGTGCCTTCATAAAGTCTACCGCATCGGCATAACGATGCTGATAGTGATGATACATGGCAAACATGCGCGGCGATTGATTGATGCGGCTCATAATGGGTTTTAAGCGCTCGAGTATGGGCATTTTTCCATCGTCATGGGCTTCCACCGTGCGGATCACCCAGATGGTTTTTGCCCCTTGTTCGTGCGCCCAGCGCACCGGGATGGGGTCGGCCACGCCACCATCCATCAAGCCATGCCCCTTCACTTCAACGCCGGGTCGATATAAAAACGGAATGGCACTGGAAGCCTTAAGGTGATCGAAAATATTATCGTGCCAGGTATGCAAATAGTGGGGGGCAAAGGAGTCAAAGTGACTGGCCACGGCATAAAAGTTGCTCTGCGGTGTCAAGTTGGTCGGCGTGGTGGGAAAGCGCACCTTGCCTTCTTGCTGTATCTGATGAAAATACCAGTCTAGGTCGATCACATTGCCGCCGGTAAAAAACCGGGCGGGGCGAAAAAAATTTTGCTCTGTGGTGAGTTGAGAGATCGCCGTGTGTGCGTACTGGTGGGCTCTGGCGCAGTAGGCGGCGAGGTTTTGAGCGCCGGCTGAGACGCCGACCTTTAAATCAAAGGGGGTAAATTTTTGTTCTAAAAATGCATCTAACACACCGGCGGTAAAAATACCTTTTTGACCACCACCTTCGGCAACCAATGCAGAATTTATCATGCGTTTCATCCTCTACTGTTGTTATTAACGTCACTGTGAAGAGGCTTCCGATCGCCTTTATGGGGAATCGGGTGGGGCGCCGAGCAAGGCCGACGCTTGATTAAGAGAATAGCCTTGGAGTTGTCTCCGTGGATATGCGCTTACCCCTTAGTATAGCAATAAGGGCGCATCACGCTGATATCAAGTCAGTGTTTTTGAATGGCTCGCAGTAGCTGAGCCGACATCTGCTCTAAAATGTTTTGATCGGCGTTGGTAAAGGCGTAGGTGCGCATACCGTAAATACCCATGGTGATAAAGCGCGCGAGGGCTAAGGGTGCTTCGTCGCTAATGGCCTCACCTTGGCGCTGGGCGCGAGCGATTTGCTCGCCAAGGCTGTGCTCAATTTGTTGCAAGTTAGTGGCGAGTAGTTGTGCTATTTCCGGGTCTTGCCCTTCAATTTCATTAAGCGAGCGAGTTAACAGACACACCTTGGCACAGGTGTTTTGCACACACTCCTGCACCGTATTAGCGAGTAATTGTTTTAGGCTCGCCAACACCGCTTGGTCATCACTAAAAAGAGCTTCAAAGGCCAGCAATTTTTGCTGGTGGTAATAGCTAACCGCCTCGATAAACAACCCCTTTTTACTGCCAAAGGCGCAGTAAATAGAGCCCGGGTGCAAACCGGTAGCCTGGGTTAACTTCTGCATACTCGCTTTGGCGTAGCCATGCTCCATAAAGGTATGCATGGCTTGTTCTAAGACATGGGAGCGGTCGAACTCGGCACTGCGCATGGGCGTTGAGGTCCCTTATTTTTATGATGCATAAGATAGTATCATTTATTTTCCGGATATACTTGAATGTTCATTCAAGAGTCCTTATCTTGATTGGATATTCAAATAACTATTGAGTCATTTATGTCGGATTTATTGTTGCAACCCTATTCTTTATCCTCGGAAATGAACCTTAGCAATCGCGTCTTGATGGCACCACTCACGCGCTGTATGGCCGATGATGATTTGGTTCCCACTCAGGCCATGGCCGAGTACTACGGGCGCCGGGCGGATGCGGGGTTGATCATCAGCGAAGCCACCATTATTCGCCCCGATGGCCAAGGCTATCCCAATGTGCCTGGCATTTTTAGCGAGGCGCAAATAGCCGGGTGGCGTAAGGTGACCGATGAGGTGCATGCCAAGGGCGGGAAAATCTTCTGTCAGTTATGGCATGTTGGCCGCGTTGCCCATCCGCACTTTTTTGATGGCGAGGTGTTAAGTGCCAGTGCCATCGGGATTGAAGGCACGGTACCAAGAATGCGAGAGCTTAGTTACCAGACTCCGAAAGCGGCTACCTTGGAGCAAATAGCCGAACTTGTTAACGACTACGCCCAAGCGGCAGAAAACGCCATTGCCGCAGGTTTCGACGGTGTCGAGATCCATGGCGCCAACGGCTATCTTATCGATCAGTTTTTGCATCACAGCGTTAACCAACGCGACGACCGCTACGGCGGCAGCGCCGAAAATCGCGCTCGCTTTGCCTTAGAAGTGGTTGATGCCACTAGCGCCCGTATTGGTGGCGAGCGTGTTGGTTTACGCCTTTCTCCCGGCGCCTACTTCCTGCTTGAGCCGGGCGACAGCGAAGACACCCAGACCTTTGATTATCTGTTGCAGGAGCTCAATCAACGGGAGCTGGCCTTTTTGCATCTGGGTATTTTCGATGATGCCATGGAATTTGATTATCTCGGTGGACGCGCTTCGGATTATTTACGCAAACGCTATAAAGGCACCTTGGTGGGTGTCGGTAGTTATACCCCGGAGCAGGGGGCCGAGGCCATTGCCAATGAACGCTTTGACTTGTTGGCCATAGGCCGCCCCTTTATCGCCAATCCGGATTTGATAGCCAAGGTCAAGGGCCAGCAGGCGCTGACTCCATATAGTGAAGACATGCTTGCTGAACTAATCTAACCCCCACTGGCAACGCCTGAGTGTTGAGGCGTTGCCATAAAATCGTCATCCTCCTTTCATGGCGATGCCATTGTATTGTCACCTTCCGACTATTTACTTAGCCCTTTCTATTTCTTACAACAATTGAGACAGGGTTATGAAAAAAACATTAATAGCGTTAACTTTGGCCAGCGTATTGGCGGGCTGTTCACTTGATGGTGATGACGGCAGCGTGGGTGCAACCGGACCACAAGGGCCGCAGGGTGAGCAGGGTGAGTCAGGTGCTAGTATCAGCGGTGATCTGGAGCTAACCCTAGTGGGTCGTGCGGTACTTAACGCCGAGTCACCGGAAGGAGCGGCGGAGATAGTCGCTTACCATGCCCGCACCCAACAAATTTATGCTATTAACAGCTCGGGCGATACCGCTACAGTGGAAATTATTGCCGCGGATAACTTCGATACCGCTGCCTTGGTGGCCGATAACGAAGGGGTGATCAGTAACACCAATTTGGACATCACCACCACGATAGATGTGTCGGCAAATACAGCGGGTGATGCCAACAGCATTGCCATCGATGCCAATAACGATTTATTGGCCGTGGCCATGGCCGGCGAGACCGGGGTAAAGGGTCAGGTGGCCTTTTATGATATCAGCGGTGATGCGCCGCAGTTTTTGCACAATGTTGAGGTGGGTTACCTGCCGGACATGGTGACCTTTACACCGGATGGCACCAAGGTGGTGGTGGCCAACGAAGGTGAGCCGGCGGGCGATTATAGCATCGACCCCGAGGGCTCAATCTCAGTGATCGCCATCGAGGCCGGTAAACCTGCCGAGCAGGCCAGCATGTTAGGCTTTAGTCAATTCAATGACCAACAAGCGGAACTTGAAGCCCAAGGTGTGGTGTTTGCCAACCCAACCGGGCGCACCATCAAAGGACAGTTGATCAATACCACGGTGGCCATGGATCTCGAGCCAGAATACGTGGCCGTGAGCGCCGACAGTAAAACCGCTTATGTGTCCTTGCAGGAAAACAATGCCTTGGCCGTGTTGGACCTTGAAAATATGACATTGGAAGTACGTGCTCTGGGCTTTAAGGACTGGGGTAACTTGTTAATTGATGCCTCGGATAAAGACGGCGGCATTAACTTCCAACAATACCCGGGCCTGTATGGCATGTATCAACCGGATACCATTGCCACCTACCAGTGGCAGGGCGCCGATTTTGTGGTCTCGGCAAATGAGGGCGATGGTCGCGAATACTTCTTTGATTCTGCCGATGCAGCCAGCTGTTTGGCAGAGGGCGGTTTAGAGTTTGATGAAGACGATGGCTGTTTGGCCTATATCGATGAGTCCCGTGTTGAAGACTTAGATCTGGCCGATAATTTTGCCTATGTAAATAACGATGATGACGACATTGGTCGTTTGCTGGTGACCACGGTGCGCGGTGATGCCGACATGGATGGTCGTTATGAGCAACTGTATGCCTATGGTGCCCGTTCATTCTCTATCTGGGATGCCAATACCGGCCTGGTGTATGACTCAGGTGACGATGTCGGTCGTATTACTGCGGCGATTCACGGCAGTGCCTTTAACAACAATGAAGACGAAAACGAAGGGGATACGCGCTCAGACGCCAAAGGCGCGGAGCCCGAAGCCCTGGCCGTGGGTCAAGTGCAGGGTCGTACCTATGCCTTTGTCGGCCTGGAGCGCATGAGTGGCATCATGGTGTATGACATCACCAACCCATTCGACGTAAAGTTTAAAAACTACGTCAGCAACCGCGGCCTGGTTGAAGGCGCCGATATCACCGGTGATCTGGCCCCGGAGGGTATGCGTTTTATCAGCGCCGAGCACAGCCCTAATGGTATGCCGCTATTGGTGGTGGGCAATGAAATTTCCGGTTCGGTAAGCGTGTGGCAAATCGATCTTAAGTAACGGGTATAAAGCGGTGGTGATTTAAGTCTCATTTTTATGACGGATGTCATTAAACTGCAATATCAATTACTTAAGCTAGTCGGCAAGTAATGACCTGCTTGTTGCTTGAATTCTGATTAGACAACCCTGACTTAGCCGCTCAAATGAGCGGCTTTTTTTGTACCTGCTCCGGCGCTAAGTCGCAGATAGAATACACATTGACCGGCAGACCTAGGCGGCGCTTGTCATTAATGCTGAACTCATCCTCTCCCCACAACAGGTTGCAATCAAGCTGTGACAGGGTTTCTTGAACAACAAAATTATCCATTTCATGGTCGATGGCGGTGTACCAGAGCACATATTGCTGGCCCTGATAATAAAGACTAATGTCCTGCCACAGTCTGTCTGTTGAGCGCCCTAAAAGGGGTTCATCCGAAGTGAGGGCGGCAAAACTAAACTGGCCTTGCTCGTCGGTGATCGCCTGGCTGACAAAATGCTGCTCGCCTATGGATAAGGTCCGGGTGACTTTTACATTGGCAAGGCGGGTATCGCCCATGGCAATTCGCCCTTGGATTTGCGGTGATAGGGTCTGTGCCTGGAGCAGGAGTTGCGACAACGGCGTGCGACTGGAGTTGGCTTGCGTAAAAAATAAAACGGCGCAGGCCAAGATGCCGGCACACAGTAAACTGGAGACGATTAAACGCATATTCACACCCTGTGAAAATTTCACCGAGAAAGCTTGAAAGGTACTGCATAATCGCGTTTTTTGCAAACCTAAGGGGCTAATTCACCTTATGTTACAGTGGCCTAGAGTATCGATAAAAAATTGCGTACACTGGGCCTTTATCCCTTAACCGCCGTTACGCATGCTGCATATCATTCAGTCTAATCGCATGGAGATCCTCAGCGCGCAATTATGTGCGTTGCTCGCAACCCCCAGTAGCGAGGATATTTTCGCTCGGGAGCTGGTGTTGGTGCACTCCCCAGGTATGTCGCAGTGGCTCAAGCTCGAGCTTACCAAGCAACTGGGTGTCTGCGCTCAGGTCGACTTTCCCTTACCCTCAAGCTTTATCTGGTCTTTGTACCAGCAGGTGCTGCCGGGGGTGCCAGAAGAGTCCGCCTTTAATAAGGCCAATATGGCCTGGAAACTCTATGAATTGCTGGAGCAAAAGCTGTCTCAGCCTCTTTATCAGGCGCTCGCTAGCTACTTAGAGGATGATAGCGATGGCAGTAAACGCCATGCCTTGTGTGAAAAAATTGCCGACGTTTTTGACCATTATTTGATGTATCGGCCCCAGTGGCTGCAAATATGGGAGCAGGGCGAGGATGAGCTGGAGGAAGTGGACATCGCCCATGCCCCCTGGCAGCCGGATTTATGGCGCAGCCTGGTTGCGGCCGTGGCCGAGCGTCAGCAAAGTCCTTATCATCGCGCCAATATGCATGATGCCTTGATGACTGCGCTAGAAGGCGGCAAAGTGCAATTGCCACCGCGTATCTGTTTATTTGGCATCTCGGCTTTGGCTCAGTCGCAGTTAGAGGTGTTTAACGCCCTGGCGCAACACACCCAGGTGCTGATCTTTCTTTTTAACCCAAGCGAGCATTATTGGGGCGATCTGGTTGATGAGAAAACCCTGGCCAAGATCAACAGCCGCTATCAGGTCAAGCCACAACTCGACGCCGCCGAGGCCGCCCATTACTATATTGTTGGCAATCCTTTATTAGCGTCCTGGGGCAAGCTGGGACGGGATTATCTGGAGCAGTTAATCCAACTGGATGGCAAATGGTTAGACGGTTTCGACGATGAATTTGCCCCGCATTTGCTTGGTCAGTTACAAAAAGAAGTGTATGAGCTGGCCTTTAAGGGCCAAAGCCTGGCAGAAGACAACCAGTGGTTTGTCAGCGATGACGGCAAGATGCCGGTGCGCGATGACGACACCTCGGTGCAGCTGGCCAATTGTCATACGCAACTAAGGGAAGTGGAATGTTTGCATGACCATTTGTTGCGGGAATTTGCCAAGGACCCGAGCCTCACGCCCAAAGACATTATCGTGATGATGCCAGATGTTGGCCAGTACAGCCCCTTTATCGAAGCGGTTTTTGGCGGTGCCAAGGGCGCCCGTCATATTCCCTATGCCATCGCCGATTTATCCATCGCCCAGGAGCGTCCCTTACTCAATGCCATTTTGGTGCTGGCGAACTTACCCTTTAGCCGGTTTGGCGTCAGCGAACTGATGGACCTGCTGCAAATAGGGGCCATCAGCGAGCGTTTTGCCTTGTCCGAGCAGGAATTACAGCAATGCCATGTCTGGCTTGAGCAGGTCGGCGTTAAATGGGGCATAGACGGCGAGCATAAAAGTGAATTTGCGCTGCCTACGCTGGCACTGAATACCTGGCAATTGGGGTTGCAGCGCCTGTTGCTGGGCATGGCCACCAAATCACACTCCTATATGGGCTTGTATCCCGCCGATGCGGTGGAGGGCATGAACAGCGAAATCCTGAGCAAGCTGCTGAGCTTTATCAATGCTTTGCTTGACGCCAAAGCCTTGCTTAGCCCAGACGCCGACTTGGCGCAAAAAGTCACGGCCATGCGCCAGGTACTGGAGCA
Organism: Pseudoalteromonas sp. T1lg75; assembly: GCF_002964705.1. Taxonomy (GTDB): domain Bacteria; phylum Pseudomonadota; class Gammaproteobacteria; order Enterobacterales; family Alteromonadaceae; genus Pseudoalteromonas. The sequence goes on from NZ_PQCD01000053.1 coordinate 427,744, forward strand.
AATGTTTGCCGGCGACAGCCTTAGCGCCGTGGATTTGGCGACCATGGACAGCCTGTTTACCAGCATAGATAAACATTATTACAACGGTGACTATCTTGGCGCTATTTCGCAGCGGGTGTTTGTGAACCTGCTGCAACAGGGCATTGACGACAAGGGCGTGGGTCAGCGCTTTTTGATGGGGCAGGTGAACTTCTGTACCCTGATGCCGATGCGGGCTGTGCCCTTTAAAAAGGTGTGTATTCTTGGCTTAAATGATGCGGATTATCCCCGTAACGTTCAGCCTATCGGCTTCGATCTGGTGCCCTTTAGCAAGCGCCGTAAGGGCGACCGCTCGCGGCGCCTGGATGACAGATACTTGTTTTTAGAGGCGCTACTGAGTGCCCGTGACAGCGTGTACCTTAGCTATATTGGCCGTTCAAGCCGAGATAACAGTGAGCGCATGCCCTCAATTTTGTTAAGCGAGTTATGTGAATATATCGATCGCTGTTTTTATTATCCCGATCAGGAAACGGCGGTAAGCGCCGCGCTGACCGCGGTGCATCATTTGCAGCCGTTTCACAGCGACTACTACCAAAGTCAGGGAAGCTGGCAAAGCTTCAATCCCATTTGGGCCTTGGCCTATAAAGAGGGGCAAGAGCAGGGTGAGCCACAGCCGCTTGCCGCTCCCGCTGAGTCCATTATCGAGCTCGATGCTTTAGTCCATTGTGCCACCCGAACCCAGCAATTTTTCTACCAGCAAGTGCTGGCGGTGCGCATTGCCGATATAGATGAGGGTAGCGATGATAATGAACATTTCACCCTGGAGGCGCTGGCCCGTTATCAGTTGCTCGATGAGCTGCTTGAATGCGCCGTTAACGGCACGGAGGTGGACGATGCTGAGCTAATTCAACGCGGCGTGTTACCTCAGGGGATCATGGCTGAGGTGACGCTGGGGCAGTTAAAAACCCGCATTACGCCGTTAGCGCAGCAGGTGCAGATGCGCCTCGGCGCACAACAACCCCAGCTGGTGGAAGTGGATGTCAACGTCGGCGGTCACCAGATACAGGGCTGGCTGAGCCATATCTATGCCAACGAGCAGGTGTTTTATCGCAGCGCCAGTATTAAACCCAAAGACCGCATCAAGGGCTTTATTTATCACCTACTGGCGCAATTAAGTGGCCAGGCCGTCACCACTATTGTGATGGGCCTGGACGAGCAGGTGCGTTTTGCACCGGTCACGGTGGGTCATGCCGAGCAACTGCTGTTGCCCTGGCTGGCGCTATACCGTGAGGCACAAACACGCAGCCCGGCATTTTTCCCTATCAGTGCCTGGGAATGGTTACAACAGGGTGACATCGGCAAGGCCAATACAAAATTTGTCGGTGCCTATATCGGCGTGCCGGAGCGCGCCGACCCCTATATTAGCGCCGACTACCGAGATTTATATCAATGCGAGCAGGAGTTTTGCGACTGGGCGCAGCAGTTATTAGCCCCCATCAATGAATTGGCTGAGGAAGAAAAATATGCAGATTCTTGATCCCCTCAGCTTGCCCTTGCTCGGGCAGCAGCTGATTGAAGCCAGCGCCGGGACGGGTAAGACCTACACCATTACCGGCTTATACCTGCGTTACTTGTTGGGTATGTACCAGCAGACCGATGGCAGTGACGGCGAGCCTTTAAGCGTAGAACAAATCCTGGTGGTGACCTTTACCGAGGCGGCCACCAGTGAGATCAAAGACAGGGTCCGTGCCCGTATCACCGAGGCTAAGGAAGTGCTGCTAGGCAAAGCAAGTAGCGATGAGCTGGTACAGCAATTATTGGCTCAGGTAGAGCAGAAGCAGCAGGCCTATAACCTTTTGGATGCGGCGGCCAAATCCCTGGATGACAGCGCCATTTTCACCATTCATGGCTTTTGTCAGCGGATGTTAAAACAGCACGCTTTTGCCTCGAATATGGCCTTTAACCTGCATTTCGTCCTGGATGAAAGTGAGCTGCAACAACAAGCGGTGTTCGACTTTTGGCGTCAATTCGTTTATCCCTTATCGGCGCAGCAGGTACAAGCGGTGTTGGCGCATTATCCATCGCCTTACACCTTGCTAAAAACCCTGAGCCCGCTAATTAACCGCGAGCAACTGGTTTTGGAGCCCGCCTTTGACGACCCGCAGCAGGCATTAGCGCAGGTTTGGCAGCAGCAAGCGCAATACCTTGAGGCCCTTGAGCCGTTTAAGCACGCGCTGCGCAACGGCGATTTCTTCAGTGCCCTGGCCGCCAGCGATATCAAGGGGAATGCCAAACCCAAACATAAGGCCAATGTCGCCGGTCTGCAGGCTTTTGCCCACAGCGACGACCTTGAGCTGGCGCTGGGTAAGGCCAAGCAGTCCTTTGAACTCTGGTCCGGCGAGTCATTACAAGACCCGGGAATTTACAAGAAAAATGGCACTCTTTTTACTCATGAGTTGGTGCCGGAATTCGAACGCTTGAGCCAGCTCAGTGCCGGCTTTGGCAGGTCCTTGGCCCAGCTATTGTGTGTTTATGCCTTGGATTATGTCCGTACGCATGTGCAAACGGCGAAAAAACGCCAGCAATTATTGGCTCCGGACGACCTGCTTAGCGGTCTCTATCAGGCCCTGGGCAACGACAGCGAGGGGGGGCTGGCCCGGCAAATACGCAGCCAGTATCCGGTGGCGATGATCGATGAGTTCCAGGACACCGACCCCGTCCAATACGGCATTTTTAATACCCTCTATCGCCCCCTGACTTCGGCGGTGAGCGGCCTGACCATGATAGGCGACCCCAAACAGGCCATTTATGGTTTCCGTGGCGCCGATATCTTTACCTATATCGATGCTAAGCGACAACTCGATAAGCAGCGTTTGTATACCCTGGCGGTCAATCACAGATCCAGTACAGAGCTGGTGGGCTGTGTGAACGACCTTTTCAGCGGTCATCCCCAGAGCTTTATTTACAACGATGAAATTCCGTTTTTCAAGGTTAAAGCCAAGGGCAAGAAAGAGCAGTTATGCCTTGATGGCAAGCCATTGGCGGCGATGGAATTTATCTGGCATGGCGGCGGCGCTGAGATCCTCTCTAAGGAGCAGGGGCAGGGAGCCTTGGCGGAAAGTTTTGCCAAGCGTATCCATTATCTGCTGGCCGAGGCGCAGCAGGGGCGTTTAACCCTGGGTGAGACGTCTCCCTGTGCCGGTGACTTTTGCATTCTGGTGCGCGACCGTCGTGAGGCGGCGCTGATGAAAAAAGCCCTGGCCGAGGCTGGGGTGGCCAGTGTTTATCTGGCGCGTGAGAGTGTCTTTAAGCAGCCCCTGGCGCAGCACTTGTATCGCCTGTTAAGCGTGCTGCACGGACCTTACGATGAACGCTTGCTACGCGGTATGTTGAGCGGACCTTTTTATAACTTTTCGGCGGCAGAGATCTACGCCCTGGGTGATGATCAGCAGCGCTGGAGCGAGTTATTACAAGAATTTGCCGAGCTAAGACGGCGTTGGTATGCCGACGGCGCCCTGGCCATGCTTGAGCAGCTGTTATGGCAAAATAACCTCCCTCAGCGCTGGCACGACCTGGGTTGGGATGTGCAACGGGCGTTAACGGATTTTCGTCATCTCGGCGAAATCCTCCAACATAAGCAAATCGAACTCGATGGCACCACGCGCCTGCTCAGCTATTTTCATCAGCAGCTAAGCAGCGAACATGGTGAGGGCGACAGCGCCCAGCTGCGCCTGGAAACCGATGCGCAGCTGGTGCAAATCGTTACCATGCACGCCTCTAAGGGCCTGCAATACCCCATCGTCTTTATGCCTTTTGCGCAGAGTTATCGCAATGCCGCCTTGGCTTATTATCATAGCGACGGTGAGTTACGCTTGGATCTGGCCCAGGGCGAGCAGGCCATGGTAGCCGCCGAACGTGAGCGTTTGGCCGAAGACCTGCGTTTGCTGTATGTGGCGCTGACCCGCGCCATCTATCATTGCGCTTTGGGAATGTACGGCATAGGCCAGTGGGGACGCTCGCAGATGCAAAGCTGCGCCTTGGGCTATTTGCTATTTAGTGAGGCCGAGCCGCAGGCGGACTTCTATGCCTTATTGGCGGACAAGGTCGCCACTAACGCCGATATGGCCTTGATAAACACCGAGCAGGTACCCGAGTCCGAGGTGACACTGGCGCACAGTAATGAGCTTGCCTTGGAGGTTGCTACGCCACCGGCGGGTATAGAGCGGCATTGGCGGGCGACCAGCTTTAGTGCCTTAAGCTATAAACGCCATGAAGCGCCGAGTTTTGGCGCCGGAGGTGGCGACGACGATGAAGACCATCGCATGGAGCAGTATTTATACCCAAGCAGTAGAGGTGATGAGGCTGGGCTCAGCAGTTATGAATTCCCCAAAGGCCCGGGGCCGGGCAGTTGTTTGCACGATATTCTCGAGCAAATTTCCTTCGCTGGAGTCGCCAATGGCGAGATATCGGCGCTAGCTCAGCTGGAGCAGGTGTGTGAGCAGAGCCTGCACAAGTACGCCCTGGATGAACGCTGGTTACCCCTCGTGCAGCAGTGGATGGTGGATATAGTCCGTTGCCCCCTTAATGACAGCGGCCTCAGCCTGGGGGCGCTTCAAGACGGGCACTGTCTGGTGGAAATGGAATTTCATTTACCCCTTGTTGAGCTGGAGCCAACGGCCTTTAACCACACCATGTTAAGTCTGTTTGGCTATGATTTCGATTTTGATTTTGACCGCGTGAAGGGCGTCTTAAAGGGCTTTATCGACCTTATTTTTTGCTATGAAGGTCGTTATTATGTACTGGATTATAAATCAAATTACCTGGGTGATAGCGCCCTTGATTATGATCAGAATGCGCTCACGCATGCCATGAATGCGCACAGCTATCATGTCCAAGGGGCCATTTATATGGTGGCCCTGCATCGCTTATTGCAAAAACGTTTGCCGGATTATGATCCGGAGCGTCACTTGGGCGGGATGATCTACACCTTTATGCGCGCCATGCCGGAGCAACAAGGGGTGTACGGCAAAGCCTTTAGCATAAATGAAATTAAGCAACTGGATGCCTTATTCGCCCAAGGAGAGCGTGGTGATTGAGTTATTACAAGCGCAGGATAAAGTGCGTACCGTAGATATCGAGCTAGCCAAGCTGTTGGTTGGCGAGCCCCTGCACGGCGGCAATGAAATGGGCTTCTATGTGATTTTATTGCTGCTTAAGGCCATGAACGAGCAACACTCTTGTCTGGACTTAAGCAGAGTCGATGCCGCCAATCCTTTCGCTCTTGATGTTAGATCTCTTGAGCCGCATCTTGACCTCTGCGTGAACATAGAGCTGGGGCTGTCGCAATTACGCTGTATTGGCGAGCAAATGCCCCTGCGTCTGCGCGACAACGCCCTGTATCTGGCTCGTTATGATGAGTATGAGGCGCTACTGGCACAGCGCTTTAGTAGCTTGGCCAGCGCGCCACTAGCGTTAGATACAGCACGTTTGGCGGAGCTGATTGCGCTGTATTTTGGCGCCGACGACGAGCAAAGCCCAAATTGGCAGAAGGTCGCCTGTGCCACCGCGGCGATGCGCAAGTTCTGTGTGATCAGCGGCGGTCCGGGCACAGGTAAAACAACCACAGTGACCCGGCTTTTGGCCATTTTACAATCCCTGTATCGTGAGGCGCCGCTGCATATCGAGCTGGTAGCGCCCACGGGTAAGGCCGCAGCGCGTTTAAGCGAGTCCATTCAGGGGGCTAAATTGGACTTACCTCAGGTGGGTGAGGATGTGGCCGCGCTTATCCCCGAGCAGGCACAAACCCTGCACCGATTGCTCGGTACCTTGCCATACTCCAATCAATTCCGTCATAACCGCGCCAACCCGGTGCATGCGGACTTGGTCGTAGTCGATGAGGCCTCCATGATAGATATCAGCTTGATGGCCAAGCTGGTCGATGCCTTGGCGCCACACACCCGGCTGATCTTGCTTGGCGATAAAGATCAATTAAGCTCGGTGGACAGTGGTAATATCATGGCCGACCTGTGCTGCCAGTGTCAGCTTGGTCAGTTACCCAATTACAGCGCCACCTGGGCGCAGCATTTGACGAGTCTGTGCGGGGAGCACCAGTATCACAGCCAGCAGCAAACCTCCTATCTACTGTGCGACAATATTGCCTTTTTGCAGCACAGTTACCGCTTTGCCCAGGGCAGTGGCATTGGCCGTCTGGCCTACGCGGTCAACCGCGCCGAGCAAGGCACCGCCAAACAACTGTTGCAAAGCGATGCCAACGACATCAGCTATTTCGATTTGCACGAGGGCTTTTATTCCCAGCTTATCGACCGAGCCGCACAGCATTATAGCGCCTATTTAACCTTGGCCGGCGAGGGGATGGATGCCAAAACCGTGCATCAGGCCTTTGCTCAGTATCAATTGCTGGCGGCGCTGCGCGAGGGGCCCTTTGGCGTGCAACAGCTTAATCAACGCATTGAGCAGCGTTTGGCGCAGCAGGGATTGATCGATTTGAGGCAGCGTTTTTATCTTGGTATGCCCTTGATGATCAGCCAAAACGACTACCAATTGCGCCTCTTTAATGGCGATATCGGCATTGTCTTACCGGGCGAGGACGGCACCCTTAAGGCCATGTTTATCGGCAGCGATGGCACTATCCGGGCCATTGATCCGGGGCGCCTGCCTGGATTCGATAAGGTCTTTGCCATGACCATACATAAGTCGCAAGGCTCTGAATTTGCCCATACCGCCATGGTGTTACCACCTTTGGGTCGTGGCGGGCAGCGCCTTAACCGACAACTGGTGTATACCGGCATTACCCGGGCAAAGCAGCATATTGAGCTCATATGCGATATGCGCACCTTGTCTTTTGCCATTAACCAGCCCATTAGTCGTGCCTCCGGGCTCTACCAGCGGCTGCAAGGATAAAGCGCATGTGGCTATACATTATTCTATGCCTGATCCTGGTAAAAACGTCACTGTTGGGGTTGGGTATGCTTTCAATCGTGCTGGCATTGCTGGGTTTATTACTGCTGCGTTTAGGTCTGGGTCAACCTCGGCCCTGGGCGCACCGGCGGGCGGCGAAAATATTTAAGCTGGCACTTGGGCTGCATTGCCTTGTGTACGCCTTGCTGCTGGTTAAACTCCTGCTGCTGGAGTCATGGGAGGAGGTCCCCATGTTTATTGCCAGCCACCTGGTGTTGCATCATATGATGGCGGCCTTTATTGGCGCGACACTTATCTTTATGCTGATAAGAAGCTATTTTACCTTTAAATATCAGGTGAATAGCGGCCAGGCGGAAAAGGCGTAGGCAGATTAGATTTTTTACTCTAAACTGGTTTTTACCTATAGAAATATACGTAAAGCAGGTTAGAGACGATGAAATCACTTGTCAGCCAACTGGCTAACTACGCTCACTATCATAGGGATAAGCGCAATATTTACACTCACTTTATTGGCATCCCGTTGATAGTGTATGCCTTGGCGGTGTTGTTATCGCGCCATGGCTTTACGATCACGCCCGAGCTCACACTCACTCCCGCAGCGCTCGTCGTTGCCATTAGCTGTGTTTATTATTTGTTTCTATCCCTGTCTTTGGGGTTAATCATGTCGGTGCTGATGGCCGCCGCCTTGGTGGGCGCGGCACCCTTGGCCGCCTTACCCTGGCCACAATGGCTGGGGTGGGGCGTTGGGCTCTTCCTGCTCGGCTGGCTATTTCAATTTGTTGGTCACTATTTTGAAGGCAAGAAACCGGCGTTCGTCGACGATTTGATCGGTTTAATCATAGGCCCGCTGTTTGTGGTGGTGGAGCTGTTGTTTATGCTCGGCCTATACCGCGGACTGAATCGGGACATTGAACAGCTTGCCGGTAAAGTCCGTTAGCGGGTGTTGAACTTGGTTCCCTGCGGGAGTTGCTCACCGGCCTAACCACCCAGTTCCTTTTTTGCGCACCTTGGCACAGGACTTGATTGCCTACTCTTTATCGCGCCGATACGTTTTACACCCAATTCGCTTTGCTCGCTTAGTGTAGGAGAGCTGGGGGGGATGGGCTAGTAAACAGCGGGCGACAACGCGGGAACAATCAAAACCAACATAGTGCATCACGCACCAAAAGGGGGCAGCAGTGAGTTATTACGAGGTTAATTTTGATGGCCTGGTAGGGCCGACCCACAACTATGCAGGCTTGTCGTACGGTAATATTGCATCTAAATCCAATGCCAATAAGGTCGCTAATCCCAGGCAAGCGGCGCTGCAGGGTCTGGAAAAAATGTGGTCTCTAGTACAGCTGGGGCTGTATCAAGGGGTGCTGGCGCCCAATGCCCGCCCTGACTTAGCGACGCTAAGAGCCCTGGGCTTCAGCGGCTCGGATGCGGCGGTGATCGACAAGGCAGCGAAAACCGAGCCCATGTTGTTGAAGGCCTGCTATTCGGCATCATCCATGTGGGCAGCCAACGCTGCGACCGTCTCTCCCGGGTGTGATACGCAAGACGCCAAGGTGCACTTTACGCCGGCCAACCTCAATAATAAGCTGCATCGGGCCATCGAGGCGAAAACCACGGGGCAAATTCTATGTGCCACCTTTAATGATGATACGCATTTTGTGCATCATCCGCCTTTGCCCCAGCACTCACTCTTTGGTGATGAGGGGGCGGCAAACTACACCAGGCTGGTCGACAGTTACGGTCATAGTGGGCTTGCCTTGTTTGTCTATGGCGAAGACATGAATTCCAATGTTAGGCCCGCCGCGTTTCCTGCCAGACAAACCCGCCAGGCGAGTGAAGCGATAGCACGCAGTCATCAGCTCGACCCGAAGCGCACCTTGTTTATTCAGCAAAACCCCGACGTTATCGATCAGGGGGTGTTTCACAACGATGTCATAGCCATTGGCAACGAAAATGTGTTTCTGTTTCATGAGCAGGCGTTTTATCAGCAGCAGGCGGTGATAGAGCAGATCCGCAACGGATATTCAGGTTCACGTCCTCTGCACCTGATAGAAGTAAAAACAACAGACGTGACCCTGGACGATGCGATCAAGAGCTATATATTTAACAGCCAATTAGTGAGCCTGCCAAGCGGTGGGATGGCCATTATCGCCCCGAGCGAGTGCCAGACCATAGGCAGGGTGGAGCGCTACCTGTCACTGCTTTGTAAGGCCAGTAACCCGATAAATGAGGTGATCTATCTGGACCTGAAGCAAAGTATGCAAAATGGTGGCGGACCGGCTTGTCTGCGTTTGCGTGTTGCACTGTCACAGCAGGAGCTGGCAGCGGTTAATCCCTTCTGCCTGTTGGATGACGGCCTTTACGCTGTTTTGTCTGACTGGGTTAAAAAACACTACCGTGACAGAGTCTCTGAGACGGATTTGGCCGATCCCAGCCTGATGACTGAAAGCCAAACGGCGCTCGATGAACTGACTCAGATATTGTCCATTGGCTCGGTATATCCTTTTCAGCAAAATTAAGCTTAGCAATATAAAAAGAGCAGCCGACGGCTGCTCTTTTTTTACCTGAGATTAGGGGAGGTTTACACCTGCTCTTAAAGAGAAAGAAAGTGTTATACCGACACAATAGTGGGGCCTGACGATTGATCAGTGCCAATCGCACTAAAAACACGGATAAGTAAAAACCTGTCTATTATGGGTGTTTTGGCACGCTATGTAACACACAAAACCGGCTCGGTTATGTGATGATTTATGCTAACCTTTTGATGTTGAATGAGAAAATAATTTACATAGCGAGCCACATAAGGCTCGAATAAGTAAAGGCTCGTTTTTTCTGACTCGTTTCTTGATTGCGCATGAGAAAAACACCTGATAACTTGATGTTATTATTAAGTAAAAATTTTATTGGTGGGAAAAGTTGGGGTTGTGGATAACTTCCTTAACCAGGAATTCACACTAATAAGCTGTTAGGAATACAAAAGGAGTTTGATATGAATCGATATATTTTAGGAATAGTAGGGGCACTTGTTTTAGTTGGTTGCAAAACGACACCAACGGAACAATATCAAGGTTTACAATTAACTGAAGCTGAGTTGCTTTCAAAAAAATGGGAAAATTTAGAGCGTTTTCCTCCTCTATACCCCATCGAAGATGCAAGAGCAGGAAAAGAAGGTTGTGCTTCTGTGGAGTATGTTATTACTCCCGATAACGAAATCAAAGATATCAAAATCGTTTCCTCAACTAGCAAGCATTTTGCTAAACAAGCAAAACTTAATGTCAAAAAGTGGAAATGGTCTGCTTTACCTAAAAACATTATCCAAGAACCTATTAAAACAAGTACTCAATTTCAGTTTTGCTTAGAAACTGGGGATGGACATTGTTCGGAAATAAGTGCTATTAAAAATAACCAGTGCATTGGAGATGACGTTATCTATTCAACAGGTTATAGAATCAAACGTGGTGGGTAAGTATTCCTAACAAGGCGCTCAAGAACGGACAAAAAACAGTTGGCTTTTGCTCGTTCCTCGCTAATTTTAGCCAACAATTTGTTGCCTCTTAACGCGGCGTTATGTTTAGGACTTACCCAAAAAAAGTAGACACCTTCTATAGTTAGAAAAAGAGGTGTCTCATGACTAAAAAGAAAAGAACCCAGGCCTATACCGAA